>NZ_DASYHL010000001.1:0-27465 GCF_035998645.1 Sphingomonas sp. | reverse complement strand
GATCTTGCCAGGTGCGATCGCTCGATCGCTTCCGGAGAGCTGGCATGTGCCCGAATGGATGGCGGCGCGTACGATCGGGCTGGACCAGCGAGCGGCGGGCGAGCGGATGATTGCTACTTCTCGTGAGAATGTGGAAGCTGACGGCAGCTAGGCGCCCCAACTTCGGCCGTTCGCATATGGTCTCGACCGTCCTGAAAGCGGTCATACCGACGCGCGGTACAAGAAGCCAATCGCACGACAGTATCTCAGTCATGACTGTTCGCGAGCGGCGCAGCGCGCTATTCTGGGCCTATGAAAGTCCAGCGAAGTATTGTGATCATCGGCGGCGGTGAGCCACCCAGCGGCACCTCCGCCGACGATTACGATGCTGCGTTTTCCCGCCATGCAAGCGGGATAGCGAAGGGACGGGGGGAGAATAGAGCGGTTGCGCTACATCGTCATTCCAGGGCCGGTGGGTGCGGCGGTCGCTGCGATGATCGACACCGTGACCTGGCGCTCGCCCGCCTTTTCGAATTTAAGCGTCAGAGGCACGCTCTGCCCCGCCTTGAGCGGCTGGTTCAATCCGGCTAGCCAGACGTGGAGGCCTTTCGGATTCAAGCTGACCGGCTTGCCGGCGGAAATGTCGATGGCATCGACATAGGACATGGCCATCGCGCCGGACCCGCCGCCCATCGTCATCAGGTCGGTCTTTTTGGCTGCCGGCGTCGATGCGCCGATCAGGCGATCCGCAGTCGCCGACCGAATCGTCATATAGACCGCGGCATTCGCGGTGCGGCCAATGGAGTCACGCGCCCAAACTTCTTTGACCTCGACAGTGGGTTGTTGCGTGCAGGCGATAAGCGGCATCGACAGAAGTAGCGCGAATGCTGGTCGGATCACGGCAAGTCTCCCCCGGACGTACAGCGGCCCACTCCGCCGCGTATCGCCGAGCTTCCACCAACTTGACCGAAATGACGAGCGCGAATTGTCCTCGACCCCGCCGGTTCGCGGCGAACTTGTCTGCCCCCGGCTCTCCCGCTAGCGAGGTGCGTGATGGAACATGAGCCGTCATTGGAACCTCCAGCCACGGGCTTGGGCCGCGAGGTCGGTCGACGCTGGTTGGTGCGCGGCGCGTTGGGGGCGGGTGCCGCGGCGGCTGTGGCGCTTCCCGCGCGACGGTGGCTGATCCCCGAAGCGGTTGCCGAGCCGATCGCCGTGGGTGGTCTTGCGGTTACGTGCAACCTGACCCTGCCCGTCGCGTGCGCCGCGAACCAGGCTGCCAACCCTTTCGGCACCCAGGACGCGGCACAGCTCGCCTTCAAATTCGCAAAATTTGGCGGCTGGCCCGAGCTCAAGGAGTCGCTGATGTCCGGCGATGTCGAGGCGGCCTATATGCTCGCGCCGCTGGTGATGGACCTTGCCGACAAGAAGGTGCCGGTAAAGATCGTGTCGATCGGTCATCGGTCGGGCGCGGTGATCATGGTCCGTACCGACTCTTCCTATCGCAGCTTCCGCAGCCTCGCCGGCAAGCGCATCGCCATCCCGAGCCGCTTTGCGGTCGATTTCCTGTTCCTGCGCAAGATGCTGGCGAATGAGGGAATGACACCTGCGGATGTCGAGATCGTCGAGATGGCGCCCGCCGACATGCCCGCCGCACTCTATGTGAAGGGGGTGGATGCCTATTGCACCGGTGAGCCGTTCGGTGCCGCCGCGCAGCGCGCGGGCTATGCTCGACCGCTCAGGATGACGCGCGACGAATGGCCGCGCTACATGTGCTGCGTGCTCACCGTGCGTGAGGAACTGATCGCGTCGAACCGGCCGCTGGTGCAAAATATGGTCAATTATGTGCTCGCTGCGGGCGCTTGGCTCGACGGGCAGCGCAAGAACCGCGAGACGGCGGTGCAACTGGCAGCGAAGACCGAATATTTCAATCAGGATCCTAACATCCTGCGCTTCGTGATGGACAACCCCGAGGACCGGGTGACCTATGGCGACCTGCGTATGGTTCCCGGCGAGTTCGACGATCTGATGCATCAGGCAGTCGATGCGGGCACGCTGAAGCAAGCCGTGCCCTATGCCAGCTATGTTGATGAGAGCTTCGCGCGCGCCGCCCGCCCCGCGTCGATTGCGCTTTGACCCGTCGCTCGCGCCGCGTGCTGCTCGGCCTCGCAGCGCTCCTGCTCATCGCCGGGCTGGCGTTGGCCTTGCTCGACCGACCCACCACCTCAGCTGGTCCGGCCAATCCCGCGCCGTCGAGTTCGACGGTCATGCGGGCCGGGGCGTTCAATCCGCCGCGTGACGCACCGGACTTCGCACTGCCGGGGTCCGACGGGTCCCAGATCACGCTCGCGCGCTATCGCGGCAAGATCGTACTGATGACGTTCGGCTTCACCTATTGCGCTGCCGTCTGTCCCACCACCCTCTCGACGCTATCGCAAGCCCGCAAGGCGCTTGGCGCGCAGGCAGACGCGGTTCAGGTGATCTTTGTCACAGTCGATCCCGACCGCGACACCATCCCTCAAATGCGGAACTATCTCGCGGTATTCGGCCCCGGCTTTGTCGGAGCGGCTGGCACGCCCGACGCCTTGGCGGCGGTATGCGCGAAATATGGCGTGACCGCATCGAAGCAAGGCACCGGGGCCGATTACGCGATGGCGCACACCTCCTCGATCTTTCTGATCGACCGTGCGGGCAGGCTGCGCGGCATGATGCCGTTCGGGCACGATGCCGCCGACTTCGTGAACGACATCCAACTGCTGCTGAGGGAATAGCCGGCATGCGCAAACGCTGGATCGGCCTCCTGATCCTCGCCTTGGCGATGGGCGTTCCCGCATGGGCCGCGTTTGCGCCGCTCAGCCCGGTCGCGCGCGAGGAGGTGTTCGAGATCCCGAATGGCACCCATGCCCGGCGCATGGCGGGGGAGCAGATCGACATCCTGCCCCAGACGATCCACCTCACCCTCGGCCGCAACGATGTGCTAGTATTCCGCAACGCTGACAGCGCACCGCATATCTTCGGACCGACGCTGATCATGCCCGGGCAGAGCTTTCGCCTGCCCTTTTCCAGTGCATCGACCTACAGCTTTCAGTGCACCGCACATACCAATGGCCAGCTCAACGTCATCGTCGCCCCGGCCCCAACCGCCGGGTGGCACAGGCTACGCGCGCGCTGGAGAAGCCTAACTGGCTCCCGCTGACGATGCGGCCGCTATCGGTACGTTGCTACCTTATGGCCATCCGACAACACTCCGTCCCGCATCCTCGAAAATATGCGCGACTTCACTTCTCAAGCGGCATTCGCACTTGTGGCACCCGGTCGGGCAGTCCAGAAATCCACACTGAAGAGGGGCAATGCAGCAATCCAACAGCAAATTGATGCGGATCGTGCCGCCGGTGCTGCTGATCGTGGCGCTGATCGCGATTTGGTGGGTCGCCATCGCCCGTAGCGAAAACCATATTTTCCCAACTCCACCTGAGGTCGCCTCGGGTGCCTGGGCGCTACTGCAGGACGGAACCCTGCTGCAGCATATCGAGGCATCGTTGCTGCGCGTGGAGATGGGTTTCGGTCTGGCGTTTCTCGTTGCCGTTCCGCTAGGCCTGTGGATGGGCTGGGTCTCCGGCGCCTATTTCACCCTCAATCCGCTGTTCCAGATGCTGCGGCCGATCTCGCCGATCGCGTGGATTCCGGTCGCGATTCTGTGGTTCGGCGTGGGCGATTTCTCGCCAATCTTCCTGATCTTCGTCTCCTCGGTCTTTCCAATGATGGTACAGACGACGATGGGCGTGCGCACGATCGACCGCCGCTATCTGCGTGCTGCCGCCAATTTCGGCGTGTCGCGCTGGGTGCTGTTCACCCGTGTTGTCATTCCCGCAGTGCTGCCGGAGATCATCATCGGCATGCGCATCGGCCTCGGAGTCGCCTGGCTCGTGGTGGTTGCGGCAGAAATGATCGCGCTCAATTCGGGCCTGGGATATCTGATCATGGATTCGCGCAACGCCGGCAATCGTTATGACCTAGTCATCGCCAGCATGATTATCATCGGCGTGATCGGCCTGTTGCTCGACGGTCTGACCCGCCTGCTCGAGCAGCTCAGCATCGTGAAGTGGCGCTATGTCCGATAAGAAAATCGTGGTCGATCGCGTCAGTAAGGGCTTTGGCGCGCTCAAGGTAGTCGACCAAGTCAGCATCGAGGTGGCCGATGGCGAGTTCGTCGCGATCGTCGGCCCATCGGGTTGCGGGAAATCGACTTTGCTCAACATCATCGCCGGGTTCGATCGGGCCGATAGCGGCACGGTGCGGATCGACCGGGTGGAGCGCAAAGGACCGAACAAGAATGGGATCATGATCTCACAACACGGATCGGTCTTTCCCTGGCTGACCGTGTACGAGAACCTGATGTTCGCGTTGTCGGCTACCAAGCATGACCAACCCGAAGCCCGCGCCGCACGTTATATCGAGATGGTCGGACTCGCCGGGTTCGAAAAATCCTATCCACACGAACTGTCCGGCGGCATGCTCAAACGCGCTGAGATCGCCCGCGCGCTCGTCGTAAAGCCTGAAATCCTGTACATGGACGAGCCCTTTTCGGCGCTCGACGCGCTGATGAGCCTCAGGATGCAGACCGAGTTGCGCCGAATCCTCGACGAAGAGCGTCACACCGTCCTGTTGATCACCCATGACGTTGAGGAAGCGATATACCTCGCCGACCGCATTCTAGTGCTGTCACCACGCCCGACGACGATCCAGGCCAGCTTCCAGGTAGACATGCCGCACCCGCGGAAATTGTCGCACCCCACCGCCCAGGGGCTGCGCGAGGCCATCCTTAAGGAGCTTGGCCTGTAATGCCGTCCTTTATCCAAGAATCCGCGAGTGTCCGCTTCCGCACGTTCTGAGTTCTGATCCCGACCGTCCGCTTGCGGCCCATGAGCGGCCTGTCTGCTATCGCCAAAATCAGCCAGTCGGCAAAGCGCCCTCATTTCTGTCGTTCGGCTTGCTTGGTTTCGAACATAAAAGCCGACGTTCGCTCTCGCCCCGCCAGGTTCCGACATCGCGCATATTCCGCCTATCGAAATTGGTTGCCCTTTTCTTACCCGATGTCGCTGGTGAACGAGACCGTGAAGCGGCGTGGGTAGTTGTAGACGTAGATACCGCTCGGACCGTTGGCCCAGCCGAATTTGTCGCCAATGTTCGCGACCTGCGCGCGGAGCGTTACCGGGGCCTTGCCGATGCTGAACCGGTAGCGCGCACCGAGTGACGCGATCGCGCGGGCGGGGATGACGAGCTTCCCATCCGCGCTGGCGATGCGGTCGGAGGTGCTCTCGACAACGAGGTCGACCGACACATCCGGAGCAAATGGCGGGCGATAGTCGATCACCGCCGTCGACAGTCGACCAAAGCTCGCGAGCGGTTTGGACCCGACCAGCCCGGCATCGACAGCCTCACCGGACAAGCGGGCGTCGATCAGCGCCGTTCCGACCACTGTGGTGAGACCCGGCGCCAGCTGGCCTGACAGCGAGAACTCCGCACCGCGATGGTGGACCACACCCAGCTGCTTGAAAGTCCGCGACGCGTCGAGCGAGAAGAACGGCTTGGTCACCTCAAACACGCCCGCCACCAGCCGCATCGTCGGCGTGATCGCCCAGCGAGCGCCGGCGTCGAACTGCCGGGTGCGCAGCGCTGGAGGCGCTTCGTCGCGGTTCACCGCGACACCCGGGGCGATCGGGCTTTCCTCGAGACCCTGGGTAAACCCGCCATAGATCGCCAGATCGCGCGACGCATGAAGCGCAGCCGTGGCATTGAACAGCAGGGGCGCGTCATGGCTGATCACGGGCGAGCTTCCCGGTGCGCTTGTCTGCTTGCGATAGTCGGTTTTCTGCAGGCCAAGGCTGAGTTCGCCGACATCGCGCCATCGGCCCTCATAGGCGAGCCCCACGGTCCATTGGCGCACGCTTTCCAGAGTCCGCAAACCGAAGGTGAGATTGGGTTCGGGGAGGCGGACGGGTTCCTCGATATGA
The DNA here is from genome assembly GCF_035998645.1 of Sphingomonas sp. Lineage (GTDB taxonomy): Bacteria > Pseudomonadota > Alphaproteobacteria > Sphingomonadales > Sphingomonadaceae > Sphingomonas. The sequence continues at coordinate 21,472 of NZ_DASYHL010000001.1, read as the reverse complement.
TGGGTGCCGATGAAGACGGCCTGATCCCCGCCATATTCCCTCTCCCGCTGTCGGCCGCGCAAGGAAGCATGCACGCTGTGCAGGCGCGGACCCTCCGCGAAACGGCGCGTGATGCGCATCTCCCCGCTAGTGGACTCCTGAATTCGACCGGGCTCGGCGATCACCACCTCGTCTGCGACGCCATCAGGACCGACATTCAGAAACAGTTGGGTATGGGACTTGTCGAGATTGAGTTCGGACCGGAACAGGCCCGCCTTGACGGCCCAGTCACCCCGGACCAGTGCGGTCACGAGTCCGAAATTGTCGGCACGACCCCGGTTGATCGCCCAGGGCTGGCCGAGCTGCCGGACGCGCTCGATCTCTGGCGGGAGATAGTCGCCTGCAGTCAGCAGGATCGGGGCGGCGTCCTCGCGGTCGATCTGCGTGCGGCTCCAGAACGGCAAGAGCTGCAGTCCGTCCGCGGGCTGCCAGTTCGCAACGAGCGCGGCGGTCCGGTAGTCCCCCGCACCGCCCGTGTGAGTCCGGTCTGCAATCACGCCGATGCCCGCGCCGACCGACAGTCGGGCGGTGACAGGCAACTGGGCATCGAGTTCGATCGCGGTGGTCCCGAACGGGCCCACGCGCCCGCCAAGGCTTAGCAGGGGCTTGGCGCCCGGCTTGCGCAATCCATAATCCGCAATGCCGGTCGGCGCGGGAAAGGGATAGCTTTGCGCCGACAGCCCGACGCGCATCTTGAGCCCGCCGATCAGCCGTTCGGTAAAGTTCGCCTGCTGATCGAAATACAGGTCCTCCACACGGATGTTCCCCGCTTCTGCGGCGGAGAAGCCGCGTACATAGTTGGGATTGTAGATGCCGATCTGTTCTCCGCCGACAGAGGTGCCGAATGCGTCCTCTGCTCTGGTGGTCGCATTCTCCTCGGTGCGCTGGGCAAGCGCCGGTGCGGGGATGGCGAGGATCGCAGCTGCAAATCCCATCACCCGGTTACGGGTCGGCATCTTCATTCTCCATGGTCGAAAGACACATGCGCGTTGCCCGGATCGGTCGTCAGCGCTTCGTCGATAAGTCTCGGGAAAGCTGCGGGCGCCGTACGTCAGTCACGCGGCACGCGCCTGCCCGGTCAGTAAACTTCGTGCCAGTTCTCGACGGAAGAATCGCGATTGGCGAGGCCGAAGCAGATCAAGCTGGGACGCACCGCAGAGGCGCCGCCACGGACGAGCTTGTATTCCAGGCGGCGGCATTTGAAACCGTCGACCTGCTCCTCCGTGATCACTGTGATCGTGCCGACAGACGCCTTGCCCTTCCAGCGATGGACATGGCCGACCGGCCAGTTGCCCGCGCGGCGGGGCCATTCGGCATAATTGCCGCTATACTGGTCGTATTCGGCCTTGGGCTTGCTATCAAAGTCGATGCCACCTTCGCAGTCGTTGCACGAGACTTCACCGAATTTGCGGAACGCGTCCTTCTGCGCCTGCGCCTCGGCGGGCGGCTTGAGACTGCTGACATAGCGGACGGGGTCGCTCGCGCTGGCATGGCTGGAGGCGGAAAGCGCGAGCAGCCCGAGGCCGATGGTCGCGATGAGTGATGAACCGTACATGATGAACTCCTGATGTGATGCGTTGGGGCGGGCTTCAGCCCGGAATGCCGAGCGCGCCGCCGATGACGCCACGCAGCAGTCCGCGCTTCTTCTTTGGCCTGGCTTCTTCCTCGGGTGCTGGGTCGGGGGAATCTGCGTCGTCAGCGTCGCCGCGCATCATCGCGGCGATATCGACGCCCAGCATGCTCATATGCGTTGCCTTGGTCCGCAGCTTGACTGCCCAGCCTTGCGGCGCGTCCTTGGGCGAGCCATAGTTCGCCTCCGCGCCATAGGTGGTCATCATCAGCATGGCGGACTCGGACGCCTTCGCCACTGCTGCGGGGACCGCGCATTGGGTCGTCTGCGGCGCGAGCAGAATGCGTTGCTGCACGAGCCGTGCCGCCTCACCCTCCGCCAGATAATCGGGGAGCGACATGCCGGGCATCCGCACCGCGCTCGACGACCACATCACCGTCGTTCCGTCCTCGCGCGCCGCGACTACCGTCAGGATCGTGCCGCGTGCATTGGCGAGGGCGGGCCAACTGACCAGCACCGCGCCCGAGGACTGCGCGCTGTGCTTGGGCGTCAACGGGCCAAGGAAGTCCGCGCCGTTACCGATGGTGAAGCGCATCTCGGGCGCGTAATTCCCCTGAACGACATGTGCGCCGGCAAGCGAGGCATCGCGCGGCACCCGCGTTCCCTTGCGCCCGTTGGGCCACTCGCCATAGGTGGCGTGCCGCCCCTGCGACGGCGAGGTCATCGCGTTGACTTGCGGGACTGCACCGAACGGCGAAGGGCCACCGGGACGGATTTTGGACAGATCGACCACGAAGGGCTGCCCCGCCGGGGCAGCCTCACCGCATCCCCAATAGAGTTCGATACGACCCTTGGGACCGTCACCCATGCCGGGGCGAAAGTCGGTTGGAGCGTCCGGCTTCTCCGCGACGCCCTTGGGCGTGATCAGCGGCAGCCGGTCGCCTGCCTTCAGTGCCTGAGGCGGCAGGTGCGCGGCGCTCGGTGCGGGCTGGCTGCGGCTGGAGCCGAGCTGGAGCGTGAGATTCTTCTCGACGCCGTTCGGCTGGCCGGTCGCCATGCCGGAGGTGGTTTCGGCGGACAGCCAATAGACTGCCTCGATCTTGGGCTTTGGGGCCTGTTGCGCGACAGCGGTGCAGGCGATCGCGGCCGCGCCCAGCGCGGTGCCGGTGGTCAGAATGATCTTCATGTCGGGTCTGCCTATTCTGGTGTCAGGAAGCCGTGACGCGCGCGGGCGGCGCGATGTGCAGGCACAGGCCGAGGTGATCGATCACGAAACGGCGGTCGGCGAACATATCGATGCCGAGGATCACCGCGGGCTGTTCCAGCGTGAAGCCGAGCACCTTGAAGACCGAGAGATCGGCGACACGGACCTTTGGGGACGCGATGTTGACCGGGCCGATGGCGAGTTCGGCCAGCGGTGTCTCGACGCTTGCGGTGGCGTGGCTGCTGGCACCCTTGATGTCGCTCGCCTTGACCACGCCTGGGCTGTCCGGCGACACGCCGATCGCCCGGGCGGCCGCCCAGTTGAGGATCGTGCCGCGTGCGCCCGTGTCGAGAATTGCGGGCATGTCCACTCCGTTGACGCGCACGCTCAGCCGCGGTGCGCGCTGGTCGTCCAGGACAAAGGGTACCGATCCAGCGATCCCATCGAGCATGCTCGGTTCGATCCTGTCGGTCATCCGCCACCGGCCGGCGGGCATGTCCATCTCGACCACGAAATTCGCGACGATGTCCGCGCCGAGAATGCCATCGGTGCCGAGCTTGTCGGTCGGCCCGGGCGGGAGCAGCAGCAATTCGCGTTTGCGGAAGGTTCGACCCGCGACGTGGAGGCGATCGATGATCGTCGTCTCGACGGCGGTCGATCCGCCCGCCGCCTGAAGCGGTGGACCGTCCGACTTGGCCACCATGTCGGGCATGTCCGCGCGCAGCTTTGGCATGATCGTGGTGATGCTTGCGGCCGTATCGAGCACGAACCGCTTTGGCGCCAAGTCATTGAGTCCGACCAGAACCACCGGGTGCCCCGAGGGTAGGACCTCAAGTGTACGCTGCGCCGCGAACGCCACCGAAGTGGGGGCTTCATTCGCATAGGCATAGGCTTGGGCGGCAGCGAGCAGGCCGAACAGGCCCAGCGACGCCACGCGGATGCGGCGAACAGGATGTGCCATCATCAATCCTCCTGGCGGCGAGATGCCGCGAACAGGAGCCGGGCTAGGATCGATGGATCGATGCCGCCACGACTTCGCGACCAGCATCGATCGTCGTACGGCGGGGCCTGGAACGGTCGACGAAGGCCGATCAGCGTGCGACGAAGGCCGGCGCATCGCGTGCCCGTTTCGGCTAATGTCCCGACGGATTATCCGTGGGGCCAGGATGAAGCTGAACACCGAACATCGCCAGACGCTCTCGCTGGTCCTCGCGACGTGGATCCTGTCGGCGATCCTCTATTTGATCCCGTATCACATCTTCAGCGGCGCCAGCCTCTACGTCGTGGTCTCGGTGATCAACATCTGCGCCATGGGAATCCTGTTTTCGGCTGGCGTCTATTGGGCCGTGCGCGCGACCCGCCATCGCAACACGGTGATCCGGCTGACCGCGATGATCGCGTCGGCATTCCTCGCATCGGGCGTGCTCGCGCTGATCGACGCGGCGACTGGCGAATGGATGGGGCGGTTGGTTGTGTCGCCGATGCCCTCGGCGCCGTTCGCGTTGCGCGCGACCAATAATTTTGTCGCGCTGGTTTGGCAGTTCGCGCTGCTCGGCGCGGCGTTTACAGTGATCGAGGCGAACAAACTGACCCGCGAGCGTGAGCTGGAGCTGGCGGTCGCGCGCGAGGCGACCAGTCGCGCCGAGGCCGCGGCCAATGCCGCCAGCCTTGCCGCATTGCGCTATCAGCTCAACCCGCATTTCCTGTTCAACACTCTCAACGCAATCTCGTCGCTGATCGTGACGCGCGATTACGATGCGGCCGATATCATGCTGACGCGCCTGTCCGACTTCCTTCGCGCGACGCTGTCGTCGGAGCCCGACGCGATGCTTCCGCTGGAGGATGAGCTGGCCACGCTGCAGCATTATCTGGAGATCGAGAGCGCACGCTTCGGCGATCGACTCGCCGTCGAGTTTGAATGTCCCCCCGAACTCAACCGCGCGCTGGTGCCGGGATTTGTGCTTCAGCCCCTGGTCGAGAATGCGATCAAATACGCGCTCGCCCCGTCAGCGGAGCCGGTGACCATCCGGGTGGCGGCGGAAACGCAGGGCGGCACGCTTATCCTGTCGGTCGAGGATGATGGCACGGGTGGAAGCGATGTGCGTCCCGGCACGGGGGTTGGGCTCGCCAATATCCGCCGACGCCTCGACACGCTGTTCGGCGCAACGGGCCGCCTCGACGCTGGACCTGGTACGCGCGGGTTCATTGCGCGGGTGCGCCTGCCGCTGGTTCTCCGCAATGGGGAGGATGATGCATGACGTCGCTAAGGGTCCTGCTCGTTGATGACGAGCCGCTGGCGCTGCGGCGGCTGGAGTCGCTGTTCGGCGATATCGACGCCGTTGAGGTCGTCGGCACCGCCACGACCGGCGAGCAAGCGGAGGAGCGGATTGCGGCACTGGCGCCTGAGTTGGTCATCCTCGACATCTCGATGCCCAAAAAGAGCGGAATCCGCGTCGCCGCGGATCTGGCGGTCGAGCCACGGCCGGAGATCATCTTTGTCACCGCGTTCGAACAATATGCGCCCGATGCCTTCGAGGTGGACGCCGCAGACTATCTGCTAAAGCCGGTGCGGTTCGATCGGCTGCGCCAGGCGGTCGAACGGGCGCGGCGGCGACGTGCGATGCGCGATGCCGCCGATCGTCTGGCGGCCCTGCCGGAGCCAGAAACGCGCGAGGATGCGATCTGGGTACAGGTCGCAAGCGGCAATCTGCGCCTCCCCATCGCGCAGATCGAATGGGTCGAAGCGGCGCGCGACTATGTGCTTTTTCATACCGCGACGCGCAGCTACATCCACCGCATCTCGATGGCGGCGCTGGAAAAGCTCTTCGACCCCAAGGACCTGATGCGGGTGCACCGGTCGACCTTCATCCGTGCGGCGCTGGTTCAGGGTGTTCAGAGGCTCGGCAAGGGGCTGATTGCGCTCGAAATGCGCGACGGCGCGGTGGTGCAGGTCGGACCGAGTTACGTGAAGGCGGTGCTCGCCCGCCTAGACCTGTCCTGAAGCACCGCCAGCGTCGCGATTTGTCGACGGCAGATCGGGTTTCGTCGTCCCCCGCCTGACCGGTCGCGGCAAGGGCGGCCTCCGAAGCACCCGCGCTGCCGACGCCGGGCCCGATCGGTAACCCCTGCCTCCACGGCATTTGCCGCAAGTGGAGGACCGCATGATCGCGCTGCGCAGTTGCCCGGCTCTGACGCTGGGGGTCATTCTCTCGGGTGCAGCGACTCCGGCGATTGCGGCGCAGTGCGCCAGCGGCTGGGCCGGGTCGGTTCACTATTCGCGTACCCAGCAAACCAATGACAGCAAGACCGTCCCGAAGCTGTCGGGCAAGGGCAACGCAACCACCACCGCGTCGATGACGTACGACTACGCCGCGCAGGTCGCCGTGCGCCCGACCGCCGACCCAGGCAGCAGTGCGGCAAGGGCGAATATCAGCATGTCCCAGACAGCGTCCGAAACGGTCAGGACGACGGACGAGGATGTGTGTCGGCACACCTATGAACGGCGGCAGGTGTCGGGCACGTCCGTGTCGAAAAGCGTCATCAGCGCCAACGGCAGCGGACTGGAGGCCGAGGTCAACGTCACGCTCGATTCCGACGATAGCTATACGGTCAGCGTGCGTTTGCCGCAGCTGGATGGCACCGCGTCGGGCTCGCAATCGTCGAGCTTCAGCGGACAGTGCGTTACCAAGCCGGGGTCCAGCGATACGCTGCCCAAAACGCCGTATTCGATCGATCCGGTCAGCTTCGGATCGGAGGGAAGTGACCGGATTCATCCGTCAGACCCCAATCGTCTGACTGGCAGTTTCGTGAAGACCTGGCTGGGCGTCACCGAACGGCTGAGCTGGAACCTGCGCCGCTGCGGCCCGAAACTGCGGCTGGTCGACCTGAAGTTCGAAGACATGAAATTCCCGCGCTGGAACGACTGGCAGGAGATCAGCGATCAGCGCGGAACGATCGACGGCAACCGCGTCCGGATCACCGCGATTGTCGCCAATGACGGCGACCAGGAACAGTCGGCGACGGTCAAGCTGAAGGAAACCTACAAGGGCGACAAATGGGATGGCGCGAAGCCGGACAGTGCGATGGACGAACTGTCGGTCGTCATTCCCGCCGGGCAAGAGCGCGAGGTCAGGTTCGACTGGGATAGCTCCGGTTATGCCTGGTACGACGATGGCCGCCCGCGCCTGCTCCAGCGTATCCGCGCCGAGCTGGAGGACAAGGGCAAGAAGGTCGACGAGCAGACGAAGAATCTGAAGGTCGCGCCGCGGCCGCTCGTCCTCGTCCATGGCCTGTGGTCGAACTGGGGTGCCTGGGCGTCGTGGCAGAACATGCTGACCACCACCCACAGCTATGACTGGAGGGCGTTCCCGGTCGGGGAAAAGCCGGAGCATGGCCGGATGAACACCGGCGAGGAGCCCGGCAATTTCGGCCCGACAAACACGATCGCGCAGAACGCGTTCGAGCTCGCCAAATATGTCGAATATGCGCAGAAGGATCGCAACGCCTGGCACATCGACCTCGTCGCGCATTCGATGGGCGGGCTGATCAGCCGCCGCTACATCCATGCGATGATGCCGAGCTATGCCGATGGCAAGCCGCAGGTGTCGCGCCTGATCATGCTTGGTACGCCCAATATGGGCAGCCCCTGCGCCGATGTCCTCAGCGGTACGCTGGATCTGCTGGGCGAGCAGATGGATGCCTTGCGCGAGTTGCGGCAGGATTCGGTCGCGAAATTCAACGCCGAACATGTCGAACGCAAGGGCGTCGAATTCTCGGTTCTCGCCGGCAGTCCGCTGCCGACGATGTGCAAGACGATCGGTTGGAATGACGGTGTGGTGACGGTGCCGTCCGCCCGCTGGGAGATCGCCGACGCCGAAGAGCAGAAGCTGATCCACACCGATCTTACCGATACCGGGCCTTTCTCGTCCTTTGTCAAGCCGCGGCTTGCGAAGGGGCCGAAGGCACAGGGTGCGGAGGGCGGCAGGGCGCGAACGCCTGATCGGATCATGCTGACCCTCGACGACGCGCCTGAGGCTGCGGACAAGCCCGATTTCGCCAAGATGGTGACGCTCGCGCCGCGCCAGACGATCGACATCGCGATGCCGGTGAAAGAGGCCCGCAACCTCGGCATTACCCTGGTCGCAGCGAGCGCCGTGTCGGCGACGCTGGTCGACGACACGGGTGCCGTCGCGGCCACCAATCTGACCGCGACGCCCGAAGCCAGCCAGCCCTTCCGGTCGCTGTTCGTCGACCGCCCCGTCGCGCGCGGCAGCTGGACGCTCAGGCTGCACAACAGCGGCGAGAGCGAACGCAATGTGCTGTTGTCGAGCTGGTCCGACGCCCGCTGATCCCCGTCATTTGATTTCAGGAGACGATCATGAAAACCGCTTTTCCGATGCCGTTCGCCGTCGGCCTGTTGCTCGCGACGGGCCTCGCTATGCCCCAGCCTGCACAGGCCCAGTCCGATTGCGCCGCACGGGCCAAGAAGCGGCGACCCAGCCTGTTCGGTGCCGAGGGCGCCGGGGGCCTGCTCACGCGTCTTCAGGGTGCGGCGCGCGGCCAGCGCAACCTCGGCACGGATATCAAGGACACCGCCCAAACGGGTGCCGAGCAGCGCGCAAAAGAGGCGGCCACGGTCGCCGGGTGCAAGGCTTCCGAAAAGCCTGAGCCCCAAGCGGTTGCTGCGCCATCCCAGCCGGCGAGCGCGGCACGCCCGGCACCTGAAACCGCGACTCAGCGCGCCGCGCGCCAGCAGGCGGAGAGCGACAAACAATATCCCAGCCGCATGGAAATCCCGGCGGAATGGCGCACCGCCAAGGACGCCTATACCGAGTTCGGCAAGGTCCGCTGCACCGGATGCGAGGGCGGCTTTGCCTATTCCGGCTGGCCAAGCTGGCCGCGCGATGAATTTGACGGCAAGCATAATGGTGCCGAGACCCGCCTGTCGCGCCTGCCGATCGGACATGTCCATCGCTGGACCGCCAACGGCTTCGCCGGATCGCTGAGCATCGACAGCGAAGAAGCGGTCAACGGCTTTCGCTGTCGTAAGATGACCTATCGCCTCGTCAAGGACGGCAAGAGCGCCGAGCGACCCGGCCTGATGTGCTGGGGCAAGTCCAACCAGTTTGCCGCCAGCGACAGCTGGGTCGGCGTGTTCTGACCCAGCAGGAGATATCTCGATGAAACTCCTTTGTCTCGTCGCGCTTTCCGGGGCCGCCTTGCTCTCGTCGCCACCCACGCTCGGCATCGCCGGCCGTTGGGCGCAGAAGAGCAACGGCAAGGAACTGGTGCTTGTCCCACGCATCAAGCTCGTTCCCAACGTCGGGGTGACCGCCGGTACCAGCCTGGGTGGCACTGTCGGCTATGGTTCGATGACGCGCACCACGATCGTCACTGAGCCGGTGATGATGGCCGTCGCCAGAAGCATGACGCTGGCCATCGAACCCAATGGCCGGTTCGCATGGACGATCACGCGACGCCATGCGGAGAAGCAGGGCTGCACGATCACGACGACCCAGGAGAAGCACGGGCGCGTGGATCAGACCGGCGCAAACCTCAGTCTCGCGATCAGCGGCGGCATCGAGCGCTTCACGACAAGCTGCGGCCGCAGTGGTGAGACGAAACTGGGTTCGTCTACGGAGACCTACACGGTCCAGAAGCTCTCCAACGGCATCGCGCTGTCAGATGGTGCGAAGCGTTGGGCGTTCACTCGGTAGACCGCGACCACGGCAACGGGTGGTGCCACATAGCAGTTCCCGCCCGCGTACGTGCTGGGGACGTGCACAGAAACGTCCGCAATGGGGTCGCTAGCGACTGGTTGTTCGTATACACTAAAACGGCGGCCATTCGCATTCGCGCGACTTAAAGCCGCCAGTCTGCAAAGCGCCCCAAATTTGGTCGTTCAGCGCTATCGACACCGCTTCCGAATGCGGACGTTCAGCTCGGGACCATTTATATCGACACAGTGCCAGATCGCAGGCGTGGCGCGTCACATGGATCCGATACAGAGGGCCTATTTCCTCGAGAAACCGGATCGGCCACCTGCAATCGGGCGTTCCATGGCTAATCTTGGAACTGGCCGCGGCCGTAGCGATCTCGAAATGGTCGCCCGGAGGAAAGAGAGTCGATCGGTATCGAGGCCGCGCCAAGAAAAGGCGACAGGAAGATCAGCGGATTACGGCCTTGCTCGTTAATGGAACTGCGCCCGGTTATATATATAATGGCACATCATCGCGGATGTGATCATCCAATTTGATCCGAGGGAACCCGTGCGAAAGATGTGGAGCTTCATAGCGGTCGCCGCCGTGCTGATACTTCTGGTCAGCGTCTGGCACTTTCGGCCCGAAGTTCGTCGATACCGATTAGTGGTCGACGTAGATACGCCGACGGGGCGGCGCTCATCGAGTACGGTGATCGAGACCATCATGGGGAGGAAGCTACCGATGATGGGAACGTCACCGGTCTATTTCCAGACGCGCGGGGAGGCGGTTGCTCTCCCGTTGGGCGACGATCGTGTCTTGTACGTCCTCCTTGTCGACGAAGCGACACAGTTCGGACTGCCATGGTTCGGAGCCAGACACGGAACGGTCAATCCGGCGCTATCGCGGACCTTTACCCGAGGTGAGACCAGGCCACTGTGGGAGGCCATTGAGACCTCGAACGCGCGAGTCACTTTGGCGCCGCGAGACTACCCGAAACTGGTTGTCTTCTCGCCGGCAGCTCGCAAGCCTCTGCGCGAAATCGCCATGGATCAACCGGACAGCGACTTCGCTCCCGGCTATCGCGTCGAGCAAATATATATCGTCCCCACAACTTTGCCCGTCCCTGACCCGACCATTCAGGCCCAACCAATCTGGACCAACAATCGCGGCTCAGGAATCTGGAATCACCGACGCTATCTGCTGCGTGGACACGATTGAAGCGCGCTGAAGCTTTCCTCGCTCACTCCAGGACGACGTCGCTGCCTGCGGATGCCGCTGGAGATTGCGAGGCGAATGGCAGCTGTCGCTCTGCCCGAGATCCGAGCTGTCATTCAGCTTTCGGCTGACTAGCTGTCGATGACCTTCGATTGTGAGGCACATTCCCGCTGCCCCGGCATTCGCCCTCCCTCTGACGAGAAACGATGAAAGCTTCTACCAGCGCTTTTCTCTAGTCTTCAGGAGGGCTATTGGGGCCCCAGGAGACCCGGATGACCAACTTTTTGGTGACGCGGCGCGGCGAATTGCTGACCGCCATGGTGAATGAGGACTTGGTTGGGCTGGATCTCGATGCCGGCGCTTACTTTAGCTTCAACCCGACGGCACGGCGCGTCTGGGCGCTTATCGAGCAGCCGCGCTCACTCACATCGATCTGCGATGAGCTTCGCGAAGAGTTCGACGTGGAGCCAGATTCCTGCGCGGCCGAAGTGCTCGGTCTGCTGCGCCAGTTGGAAAGCGATGGGCTTGTGAGCCTGGAACCGACATGAACACCCCGCCGGCCTATAGCGTCACGACGCTTGAGGCAGCGGAGGGGGCATTAATCTCCCCGGCGATCGTCCTCGATCTCGAAACGGGAGGAGAGGCCTCCGTAGCGCGCATTCGTCAATCTCTCTCGGATATTATGTGCGAGCTAGATGATTGCGCGAGATGGTTCGGGTCGACCACGCCTGAGCTCATCATCCCGTATGATGCTGCCGACGTTTCCGAAGGCGATCTTGCTGATCTGATCAATTCGACCCAGGGCGGTCGCGAGGTGTCCGCGGCGGTTCGGCTGATGCCAGCTGCGCCCGGCCTGAACTATTATCAGCAGAAGAACTTCGGATTTCTCCAATCGACGCGCGACATCGTGATTTTCGTCGACTCCGATCTCCGGCTGGAGCGGGGCTGGCTGCGTGCACTGCTCGAACCGTTCGCCGATCCTGCAATCCTCGCCGTTGTCGGCCGTACCCACTTCGAGACCACGCGCTTCTACGAGCGCGCGATGGCGTTGTTCTGGATTTTCGATACACGGGAGGACGCGTCCGTCGTGCGGCCAACCGACCGGCTCGTGTCCAACAACATCGCGTTCCGGAGCAAGCTGTTTGCTGCCATGCCGTTCCCGGACCGGCCCACCTATCGCGGCCAGTGCGGCGAGCTGGGCTGGCGCCTGGCGCAATTCGGAGTGCAACTGCTGGAGGCGACCGGCGCCCGCGCGATCCATCCCCCGCCACAGGGTCTGCGGGCGTTTCTGCGCCGCGCCTGGTTCGCAGGCAAGGACGCGCGCTATTATGACGGCCTCAAGGCAAAACGCGTCACATGTATTGAGCTGTTGCGGCACGACCTATCCGTTCTGCGGAAACGCATAGTAAAGCGCGCGGCCGCGATCCGCGCTGGACGCGTCGCCGTACTCGCCGCCCACATTCTTGGCGGCGTCTACTATATCACCAAAAGTTTGAGCTATTCGCTCTGCGCCATGGAAGATGGCGATCATACATCGAAGCTGTGACGCTCATCGCGATCACAGCTTCCGTGAAATCCAGCCAGCCCGGATCGAATCGAGAACTTTACCGCGTCTTCAGGAACTGCAAGACGATGTGCCGTCGTTATTGAAGCCGGTGAAGAAGGTGTTCTGCGTGACGACTGCCGCATCAGACTTTTCGACAACAGGCTTTACCCAAACCTTCTTTACGCGGCGGCAATTGTCCGGCTTCGACATGGTGGAACCCTCTTACAGTAATACGCTTATCCAATTCATGGGATATAGCGCTTTGTCAATAGGTTGGACAGCTGCTCCGGGGGTGCCGCGAGCGTGAGGCGCGCGATCGCGCAGTCGCGTGCCAGCGATGCTGCCAGCTCAAATTGTCGCGGCGCAACCCCCATGGGCTGAAGATAGGCGGGTCGATAGCTGTGCCGCATCACCAGCGCGACGGCGGCGACCGGGTGCAGCGGCTCCAGCGCGCCGACCAGGCTCGACCTCGCGATCTCGACGATCGCGCCAACCCGAACCGGTAGCCGCGCCCCGGCAGGTTCCGGGAGCCGGAATTTCACCGGGGGGCCTTCCAGACGCGGCAATGCGGCAGTCGAGATCCCGAAACGTTCGCACGCATCCTCGCACAAGCGCGTTGCCGCACGCCCCGGGTACACGATCGGCAGGTCATCCGGGTAACCGATCCGGCTGAGGTCATCGTTGATCAGCTGCCAGCCTTGCTGAACCAGTGCATAGCTGAGCGTCGATTTGCCGGCGCCCTTGTCGCCCACGAAGATGACCGCGTAATTCGCCCCCGGTGGCACCAGCGCGGCACCGTGCAGCGGCATGTCCCCTTTCTGGTAAATCAGCGCCGCGGTTACCGGGCCGTGGAGAAGTGCATCGACCGCCTCGAGATCGGCTCCGTCCTCGATCGCGATCCTGAGAGCGCCGCCGAGAACATGGAAACGCGCTACGCCGGGAACCACGCGCAGCAGCTCTCCAGTACGGACTTGAGAATAGGGGCCGACGCGGGTGGACTGGTCCAGTGCGTGGGGCAGATGATCGACCTGGATCACGTCGGCATCCGGTAGTGCAGCCGGAACAAGCTTCATTGGATATGCTCCGTCTGCGCAAGAAAATCGCCGAGGGTCAGTGCCTGCAGCCACTGTGCAACGTCGCTGGCTCCTGCGTCGTCACTGAGAATTCGGGCGAAGCAGTGTTGCAGGTGCGGCAGGTTCAGCATGGCCCGTGCCGTCTCAGATCCGGCGATCACCGCCAGCAGCTGACCGAACGCGATGCGATCGCGCCGGATCCATGCAGCAGCATCGGCGCTCTGTGCGCCGCGTGCCGTGCGCAGTCGCACCGGTTCGGGCAGGAGGCCGCGACCAATTTCGCGGGCCAGGCCACGATCCCTTCCATCCATGCGAAAAGCAGCAAGCGGCAGCTGTAATATCCATTCGAGAAAGCGTCGGTCCGCAGTCGGGTCTCGCCAGTCCAGACCCCAACGTTCGGCAGCGTCGCAGCGCCAGTAATGAGGAGCGGCGGTCGCGAAGCGTAACCAGTTCGCGCGGGTGAACGGGCGATCCCGAAACAGAAACGAAGGCTGCGCGAGTGCCCGTGCTTCCGGCAGCAGAAAGTCCTGAGACGGAGCCGCGGGGGGACGGCCGGGACGGTGGCGCCATTGCGCCGCCGCGTAGCGCTTGAGCATCCTAGCCTGTGCCCACGGGCTGCCCCCGGCGCCCAGCAAGCGAAGCGCGGACCGCCACTGGCGCCTCGCGGCAAGCTCCAGAAGAGCACCATCCCCACTATGGCTGAGTGAGAAGTTGCCGTGCTGACCGGTCAGCAAGACGCGTGCCCCGTCCGCACGCGCCTGACGCGAGATTTCATCGAGCCAGAGCAGATTGGCTGACCCGCGCACGGGCAGGGCACTATCGCGATTGATACGGCTGATCAGCTGAGGCCAGGAGCGGCTGCCGACGCTGGTGAGACGATGAACGATATTGGGGTAGAGCGCGGCAGTCTGCGCGGCGGCAGGTCCATCATTCGCTTCCCAGCCAGCACGGCAGATCACTTCCAGCCCCGGTTCAGGCACCCCAGTATAGGCGAGCATCGGCGTATCGGGGTGCGCGGATGCGGCCAGTGCAGTCACAATCCCCGAGTCCATTCCGCCGCTCAGCGTGGCGGCGACCTTGCCGCTCGACCGCATGCGCTCGCATGTCGCTTGGCGGAGAAGCGCGCGCGCTTCCTCGACCACGGAAAGCGGGTCTTGCCCGAACCGAGGGGTGGTGACCGGCTTCCACCAACGCTCGACCTTGACCTGGCCGCCTGCCCAAAACAGTCGATGTCCGCCGGGTACCGCGCGGATCGCCGGATATGGGGTCGACTCCCGATCGATGCCCGACTGGGTGAAGCCTACCAGTTCGGCGCGGCCTAGGGTGCGGTCCACCTCCGGATGTCGAAGCAGCAGGGCGAGATTGTCCGCCAGGACCAAACCGGCAGGCGTCCGCGCCCAGAATAGCCCCGCCGCCCCGCCCCAATGATCGACAGCCGCATGCACGCATTCTTTGATCGGATCATATGCGGCATAGGAATAGTCGCCCGAAACCTCCTGTGCACACGTTTCGAACCAACGACGCCAGCCGAGATGCAATAGCTGCGAGTCTGCCATGACGCGCGCGCGCTGCGGTGCAAGGTTCAGCCTCCCGGCGAGATCGGCCCGCCTGTCGATCCGCGCTTTGCAAACAAAGATGCTGCCATCGTCAACGATAGGCTGCGGGTCGAACCGGTCTTCGGGCAACAGATCAGGCGGGCGGACGAGCGCCGCTGCGTGGCCCCGTGCTTCCTTTGAACGTCTAAACCCCTCCATCCCTTCGACCATGGCGCTGGCCATGTCGGCGGCATGTGGACCGACGAGCAGTGCGAACATCTCGCGCCCCGGTCAGTGATGTGGCCGGACGCGCAGCGAAACGCGCGCGCCGCAAAGCCGCATTGTCGCGGCGACGAGTGCGCGTCCTGCATCCAGCGCAAGCAGAGGCACGGTCATGGCCATTTTGGCTCGTGAGAAACTGTCGTCCACCCTCCGCACGATCAGATCCGGAACGAACTTCCGTAGTCGGAGCCAGGCCCAGCTGCGGACCAGACGACGCTCTAGCCGTCCTGGCAGTTCGGGCGCGCGGGTCTGAGGAAATCGTTCGATCAAGCGCGCCACATCCTTGGGTATCGGTCCCTTTGGTTTTGCCGCGTACCACCACCCCCGGTGATGCACGCCTGCCCCACGGCAGAGCGCAAGCGCGTGTGGCGATCGCTCTCGCGGCCCGTCAAATTCCTCATGGAACATGCGTCCGAGCTTGTCTTCCAAGCGTGCGCTAGGGTCCACGGCATTGAAATGCCTGCCGGCCGCGAGAATGGGGTCATCGAGCGGCGTGCCGTAGCGGATATCGAAGGGCGAGGCCTTACTCAGCGCGCTCATGGGGGCCGCTACGCCAGAATAGCCATACCATGGATGGTCCAGCGTATCCCATGTTCCTGGGGTCAGAAAGCCGGTGGCGAGCGGGAACGGATCCTGCGGATCGGGGCAGCAGGGCGAGCGCGGCGCAAGCCGATCGGCAAAACCATAATGGCGGGTCATCGCCAGCCGACGTGGCCGCGCCAGCCCTTCACGGCGCAGTCGCGTGAGCAGCGCAGGATCCGGAATTTCATCCACATCCAGCAGAAGAACAACATCATCGGGAGATGCGTCTCGCAGCGCCAGCACCGCTGCATTGCGCTGTCTTGCCGCGCGCTCCTTTGGAGTAGTTGCCGGCCCGCCAAGGTCGCCCAAGCGTAAGTGGCGAATTTTCGAATTTGCCCAGCTAAACCGTTCGGCGGCTGCCTCAAAATGCAGCGGCTTGGACTCACCGCGATAAGTCTGCGACGCTTCGATCAGGATGACTGCATCGACCAGATGAACCGTTTCCCGAAGCCTGTGCTCGAGCATGTCCAGCTCACGGTCGAAGGGAAAGATATCAAAGATGCGCACCGTGCCCATGCCCCTCAAGCGCCCACACCTCACTTCTCGACGAGACTTTGTGAAGGCGCCCGATACGTGTCTCCAAGCTGCCGGGCGGAAACCTGCTACCGCTGCTTGGACAGAATGTTAAGGTTCGTCCAACCCTAATGCGCTGGTTCGTTCGCAAACTTGAGCAGCAAATGTCAGCTATCCTTATGGTTCGATTCAAAGCCGCCAGTCTGCAACCGGCCCACAGGCGGTCGCACGGCCTTCTATTCTGAGGCCTATTCCCGCGAGAAATCGCAACGAGTTCCGAGGGCATTCCAATGGATGCCACTAGAGCTACGAAAAAGTGTGGGACAAAAAGTGGGAGCCGCTTTCACCAGATCGTCCGAAATGGCGCAATTTCGCCATTTCTCGCTTGACGATGGTGACCCCTACGAGAATCGAACTCGTGTTTTCGCCGTGAGAGGGCGACGTCCTAACCGCTAGACGAAGGGGCCATATGAGCGGAACCGGCGCCTTTATCGGGGGGCGGGCGGGGCGTCAAGCGGGGGGCGTGAAAACAAATGGCGGGGTGGCGTTCGCGCCATTCGCGCCCTATCTGGCGTCGAATGGCGCGTTCTACCCGATCGATGGACTGGGGCTTCCCCCGCTGGCGTGCCTATGGCAGCGAGCGCGAGACAGTGAAGGTGCGCCTGTGCGACCGGCATGGCTGCGAGCTGCCGGGCGACCGCCCCGCGCCCAAATCGCCCAACAGCCCCGAGCGCTGGTATTTTTGCGAAACGCATGCCGGCGAATACAACCGCAACTGGAATTATTTCGAGGGGCTGACCGCGGAAGAAGCGGCCGAGCGTGAAACGCAGGAGCGCCGCGACGCCGGCGATTTCTCCGAAAGCCGCCACAATGAATGGGCCGGGCCCGGCGATGGCAGCCGCTCGCGCGACGAGATGCGCGCGCTCGACGTGCTCAAGCTCGATCCAGATGCGGAGTTCGAGACGGTGCGCGCGGCGTGGCGCAAGCTCGCCAAGGAAAACCACCCTGATGTCCGCCCCGGCGATGCCGATGCGGCGAAGCGGTTTCAGGCGATCCAGACCGCCTATGAAGTGCTGCGCGCTGCCGAAGAGCGGCGGCAATGGCGGCCTGATTGAAGACGCGCGTCCAGTCCAACTGGTCGAATGCCGTGCTGGTCTGCGCCAAATGCTCGAAAAAGCTGGATGGCGGGTTCGGGCCAAAGGGCAAGCAGTCGCTGGGCAAGGCGCTGCGCAAACAGCTGCATCTCAAAAAGGGGCGCAAGGCTGCGGCGGGAATCGTCGACGTCAAATGCCTCGGCGTGTGCCCGCGCGGTGCGGTCACGGTGGTCAATGGCGCGGCCAGCCGGGAGTGGCTGCTGGTGCAGGCCGGGGCCGATCTCGACGCCGTGGCCGACGAACTTGGCCTTGCCTGATCGTCGTCGCTTGCGCCGGACCACAGCTTCGCTACGGTTCGCCGCGTGACGCCGTCATCGCCCTCCGCAATTCTCGCGCGCAAGCGGTTGGCCGATGCGCTGATTTGCGTCGGCCGCGGCGACCGCGCCGCGCTGGCAGAGGTCTATAATCTCACCAGCGCGAAGCTATTCGGCATTTGCCTGCGTATCTGCGGAAGCCGGGAGGAAGCGGAGGACGTGGTGCAGGAAGTCTATGTGAAGGTGTGGCAGCGGGCGGGGCGGTTCGACCCTGAACGCGCCAGCCCGATCACCTGGCTTGCCGCCATCGCCCGCAACAGCGCGATCGACCGGCTGCGCGCGCGGCCCGCGACTGCCGCCGCGCCGATCGAGGCCGCGGCCTATATCGCCGACGACGCCCCCGCCGCCGATACCGCGATCGAGGATGCGCAGGAGCAGGGCCGCATGCGCGCCTGTCTCGACGCGCTTGAGGCGCGCGCCTCCTCCGCGATCCGCGCCGCCTTTTTCGGCGGGCTGACCTATGCCGAGCTGGCGGAGCGGGACCGGGTGCCGCTTGGCACGATGAAGACGTGGATCCGCCGTGGCCTGCTTCAGCTGAGGACGTGCCTGGGCGATGGTTGACCCGATGGACCTTCCCGACGAACGCGAACTGCTCGCCGCCGAGCTTGCGCTGGGCGTGCTGGAGGGCGACGCGCTGGCTGCGGCCAACCGTCGCCTGCTGACCGACGCGGCGTTCGCCGAAGAGGTTGAGGCATGGCGCGACCGGCTGGCGGGCATGGCGCTCGACGTGCCCGAAGAAACGCCCCCGGACGAATTATGGAGCCGCATCGAGCGCGCGATCGACGGCACTGGCCCTGCGCCGGTCGTCGACCTGGTGCCGCGTCGCCAGTTGCGGCGGTGGCAGTTCGGCACCGCAGCAGCCGGAGCGGTCGCTGCCGCGCTCGCGGTCATGCTGGTCATCCCGGGCCCCGAGCCGTCGATCATCCCGCCGCCGACTCAGATCGCGGCCCAGCCCGCAATCGTCGCGCAATTGCGCGGTGAGGGGGAGGGGCCACTGGTCGCCGCGCGCTATGATCCATCAACGGCACAGCTTCGGCTGGTCGCGCAGGACATGGGCGACGACCCGCGCGTGCCGGAGCTGTGGATCATTCCGGAGGACGGCATCCCGCGCTCGCTCGGCGTGATTCAGCCGGCGGGCGACACCCAGCTTACCGTGGCCGAAGGGCATCGCTCGATGCTGCATGATGGCGCGACGCTGGCCATCACCATGGAGCCGCGTGCGACCGCGCCGCACCCCGCGCCGACCGGCCCGCGTGTGGCTGCAGGAAAAATTTTCGGCATCTGACATCCGGCGCGCATCCGCCGCCGTATCTCCTGCGCAACCCGGTCCCAAGCGGTCCGGGCACTGCCACGAAAGCAGGAGGATTTATGAAGTTTCGTACCTCGCATTTCGCACTGGCGCTTGCCGGTGCCGCGCTGGCCACTGGTTCGGTCGCGATCGCCGGACAGAACAAGATGGTCGGCGGTGCCGCGATGTATCCGACCAAGGATATCGTCGATAACGCCGTGAATTCGAAGGATCACACCACGCTGGTCGCGGCGGTGAAGGCTGCGGGCCTCGTCGACACGCTCAAGTCGCCCGGACCGTTCACCGTGTTCGCCCCGACCAACGCGGCGTTCGCCAAGCTCCCCGCCGGCACCGTCGACACGCTGCTGAAGCCGGAGAACAAGGGCACGCTGACCGCAGTGCTCACCTACCACGTCGTGCCCGGCAAGATGATGGCTGGCGATATCGCGGCCAAGGCCAAGGCCAATGGCGGCAAGCTGGAGCTGACCACGGTCCAGGGTGAGAAGATCACCCTGTCGATGCGCGGTTCGGGCTGGATCGTCACCGATGCCAAGGGCGGCACGTCCAACATCACCATCGCCGATGTCGCGCAGAAGAACGGCGTGATCCACGTCGTCGACTCGGTGCTGCTGCCCTGATCTGACCCCCGTCGCGCGGGTTTTTACCCGGCCCCGCGCGACACCCCGCCGGTGTTGTTTCCCTCTTTAACCATCGGCGGGACTACCGCCCGCCCGGCCACTGTCTCTCAGGCCGGGCGGGTACGGTCGTTTGACCGACCCGCCATTGGCCGTGGCTCACGCGGCGTAGCGCTCCGCCGTCGAGCGGATCAGCGCGATCATATTCGGAATGCCCTGCGTCCGGTTGGAACTCAGCTGGTTGCGCAAGTCGAACGGCGCCAGTGCCCCTTCGATATCGGTCGAGAGGATGTCCGCCGGGCTGCGATCCTGCACCGTCAGCAGCACGAGTGCGATGATCCCCTTGGTGATCGCGGCATTGCTGTCGGCAAGGAAGTGGAGCGCACCGTCGTCGCGCACCGTCGGATAGACCCACACTGCTGCCGAACATCCGCGCACCAATGTCGCATCGGTCTTCAGTGCATCCGGCATCGGCTCCAGCGCCTTGCCGAGGTCGATCAACAGCCGATAGCGGTCGTCGGCATCGAGGAATTCATACTCGTCGGTCAGGTCGGACAGGCTGGTCATGGCCGGGCGTTTATCGCCGTCGTCGCGCACCGTCACCTGGTCTTGCGCGCAGGGTGGTCGGCACGGCACAACATGTTCGTCTCCAGTCCGGGAATGTCCATGTCACGCTTTGCCACGTTCAGTATCGCCCTGTCCCTTCTCGCTGCGCCGAGCGTGGCAAGCGCGCAGTCCGCGCCTTCGTCGTCAGCCGCCGTCTCCAGCCAGCGCGAGATCGTCTATCGCACTCCCGAAGCCGGCCCGCTGCACCTCGACCTTCACCGTCCAAACACCGCGAAGGGCAAACGCACCCCCGTGCTGGTGGTGATCCATGGCGGGGCATGGGCGCGGGGCGAGCGGCCCAAGGGCTGGACCGGCTATAGCCGTTTTGTCGATGCGGGGTTTGCGGTGGTCAGCATGCAATATCGCCTGTCGGGACAGGCCCGCGCACCCGCTGCGGTCGAGGATGTCCGCTGCGTGATGGGCTGGATCGCGCGTTCGGCAGAGCGCGAGGGGCTGGACCCGAAACGGATCGTGCTGATGGGCACATCGGCGGGCGCGCACCTCGCGCTGATGGCCGCCACTATCGACGCAAGCGAGGGGCTCGACCCGACCGAGTGCGGACCCGCGCCGCGCGCCGCTGCGGTGATCGACTTTTACGGACCGACCGATCTGCGCCCGCAATCGCTCGGCGCGTGGAACAGTTCTTCGATCGGCAAATGGGTCGGGGAGGGGGAGGCGGGCGCCGCGATGGCCGCCCGCATGTCGCCGATCACCCGCATCAAGCCGGGCCAGCCGCCGGTCTTCATCGTCCATGGCGATGCCGACCCGGTGGTCCCGGTCGCCGCATCGATCGCGCTGAAAGCCGCGCTCGAGCGGGCGAAGGTGCCGACCGAACTCCATGTCGTCCCCGGCGGGGTGCATGGAAAGTTCGAACCGCTCGTGCAGGATCGCCTGCTGGCCGATGCGGTGACCTTTCTGAAGCGTCACCGCGTGATCGAGTGATTGGTTCGCCGCACCCAATGGGGCGGGGGGCTGGCCCTTCGACAAGCTCAGGGCAGACAGAGGTTTGAGCACCTCGCTCCGTTTGTGCTGAGCTTGTCGAAGCATGAAGCGACTCGCTCGGCGGGCTAAAGGTGGGAGCGGCGTCTGCAGCTGCCGCTCCCGTGGTGCAGTGGCGGTGGCCTCCCAACCCTTCCGCCGCTGCTCCGGGGGCTCTTTATCCGTGCGGTGCCGGCCCGCTCCCCCACCCGGCCACCCATAGAATACACTGTCGTT
>NZ_DASYHL010000004.1:0-882015 GCF_035998645.1 Sphingomonas sp. | reverse complement strand
CAAGACCCGGGGCCGCCGCCCACATGTCCCTTCATCAAAATCACAATGTCAAATAGCGACAAAGACCGACGCACCGTCTAATCCCTTTTTCTCGGGACGACCTGTGCGTCTGGTTTTTGGTGACCGTCGAAGCGTTCCGGTAAGGAGCACCGCGTCGGTGGAGTGGCTTCTATGCCCGGCTTCGGATTCGGTCAACAGGGTTTTTGCATTTTTGTTGCGCATCACACCAAACCCGCAGAAAACTGCGGTTTACGACACAGCAACACCTACCTGCCATAGCCATTCCATGACCGAATCACACGCCGAATCGCCGAATGAGCGGCGTTGTTAGCCCGTGCAATGCTCGATCATGTTCTGCGCTTCGAGGTGGTTGAGGAACGCCAGCGTATCGCTTTCGACCGCGTCCAATGGCGCCTGGTAGGCGTTCGCGAGGTCAGCGCAGAGGTCGCGCACCCGCACAGGTTCGCGTAACCGTTCCCAGATCGCGCGGCTGGTGACCTTCAGCGTGTAGTATTGGCCGGTTTCCACGCTCATCAGCACGGTTTCCTCGCCGACACTGGCGTCGAGGATGGCGGCGCTCCGCACAACAACCGTCTCCAGACCGACCATGATTCCCCTACCCTTTCATCACGCGCGCCACCTATACCCAAGTCGCGCGGCGGGACCATCATCCAAGCCGCGCGCACCCTGCAATTCCCGCTGCGGCGCGGTGGAAGCTGACTATATCCTATGAGCCACTACACCCTTTTCGGTTGGCGCGTGCAGAGCGCACTCCCGCTGCCGGACCTTCGGCCGTGGCACGGTGATGACCGCGCGCCAGACCTGCGGATCGAGATTGGCGCAGTGCCGCCGCTCGATCCCGATCTCGCGAGCGTGGTTCCTGGCGTTCAGCTCACTCCGCCCGGTGTGCGGCTGGCGGTACCGGACGTCGCGACCTATTGGGTGGAGGCGGGTCGGCATGTGATCATCGCGCCGCTGCTCCCGCCGGACGCGCCGATGATCCGCGTTTTCTTGCTGGGAACGGTGCTGGCGATCCTGTGCTTTCAACGCGGATTGGTGCCGCTGCACGCAAGCGCGGTCGATATCCATGGCCGGGCCTTGTTGATCTCGGGCGTTTCCGGCGCGGGGAAATCGACGCTGGCCACAGCATTTTCGATGAGCGGATACCGGTTGCTGAGCGACGATCTCTGCGCGCTCCAGCTGATCGAGGGGCAGCCGCTGCGGATCCTTTCGGCGTTTCCACGGGTCAGGCTATGGGAGGATTCGGCGCGGCAGCTCGGGGTGCCGACCGACGACCTTGAACGCAGCCGGGAGGGTTTGGAGAAGTACAACCTTCCGCTGCAGGAGGCGCTTTTCCAGCCGGAGGCCCTGCCCCCGGCGCCTATCGTCTTTCTCAAGACCGATCGCGACGCCGGGCGGCCGCCTATGCGCCGTCTGGTCGGAGTCGAGGCGATGCGCCGTTATGATCTGGTCCATCGCTGGCAGCTCGGCGCTGCGCTCGGCTATCAGGCGTTGATATTCAACGCCATGGCGCGTCTCGCCGATGCGGTGCCGATGGTGGAGGTGGCGCGCAGCGAACATCTCTCCGACCTGCCCGCACTGGTCGATCGCGTCCGCGCGCTGGGCGAAGTGCCGGTTATTGATTGCCCCGCTCGCTCCAGCGAATGAACCGGCCGGTCTGAATCGCGCGCGGCAGTAGCTGCGCAAATTCGAAGCGACGTGTTTCGGCCTCAGCGGCATCCGCAGGCCAGCTGTCGATCAGCCGGCGCAGGCGTGGCAGGTCGAGCATCTCCGCCGCGAGCGGGACATTGGCCAGTTGCTCGATCTCCGCGGCAAAACTCTCGCGCTGGGCGGTGATGCGGGCGAACCATTCGGGGTTCTGCCGCCCGAAACCCCGCTCGGCGAGCAGCGGGTCAGGCAGACGATCGGCGAGCACCCGGCGCGCCATGCTGCGCTGGACACCGCCCAACAGATATTGGTCGCGCGGGATCGCCAGACAGAATTCGACAAGATCCGGGTCGGCGAGCGGGTCGCGCAGTTCAAGACCGTAATAGGCCCGGATCGTGCGAATGGTCTCGAGCATCCGCACACGCTGTCCGTCTAGCAGATGCGCGACGAGTTTTCGGCTGTCGGTGCCATAGAATGCAAGGCCATCGTTGCCCTGTTCCCGCAGCGTCGCATCCAGACCGACCTTTGCGGCGAAATCCGATCGGATCGCGGCATATTTGGTCGAGGGCGCTGCATCGCCATGCCGCCATCGCCACAGCGCTGCGCGCAGCTTCGGCGGCAATGCGGGCATCAGGACCTCTCCCTTCAGCGTGCGCCACAAAGTGTTCTGTCGAAACCGGGCAGCCCCGGGAAGCAATCGGACGAGCTTATCGAACCGGCCAGTGCGGGCGAGGTCAGCCAGGCCGCGCAATCCGCTATAGCTGAGCGTCAAATTGCCCGACTGGCCGGTCAACAGGACCGTGTGCCCATTGCGTTGGGCGGCGCGATAGATCGGGTCGAACCAGCCGATGTGAGCGGCATTGATCTGGGGTCGCCCCCCGGCAAGGAAAAAGGGGGTAGGATCGTCCTCAAATGCAGCGAGCTCGGTCGAATGGCAAAAATGCGGCCGCATATTGGGATAGCGCGCCGCGAGTGCATCGACATAGGGCCGCTCACGATCATACCACCCGCCCCGCGCGGCGAGTTCCCGGTCCGGCGGGGGCTCGGACGTATAGGTGTCGAGCGGATCAGGATCGAGCATGCGCGCCGCCGACGCCGCAACCGCCGAGCTATCCAGCCCACCCGACATCATCACGCCGGGCGCGTCGGCCGTGCGCAAGGTTCGCCGAACCGCCTGATCGAGCAGCGCGCGCGCCGCCTCGACATAGGCTTCCGGCGATTTCATCGTCACGCGGCGGCGGGTGTCGAGACGCCAAAAGGTCTGTTGCCGCACGCCGCGGGCATCGGATGTGAGATGGGTGCCCGGCGGGACAAGCCGGATATCCTTGTACAGCGTATCGGCCGGGTCGCCGACTGCCACGGTGAACTGAAGCGCGAGCTGGAGCGGGTCGAGCAGCTTGGGAACGCTCGGAAACTGGTGAAGCGCGCTCAGCGTCGTTGCGAACCAGAACCCGGACGGACGCGCATGCCAATAGATGGTCCGCATCGCCATGGGGGCGACGATAAGGTGCAACCGACGCGCGCGCGGATCCCATAGCGCGCAACTAAAATCGCCCTGCAGCCGGTGCAGTGAATCGAACCCGTACCGGTCCAGCCACGCCGCAGCGATTTGGGAGTCCGGGGTGCGCGGGGGGAGGCTCAGGTCGGCGCGCAGCGCGACGGGATCGAACAGATATCCGTCGAACAAGATAACGCGCCCCGCCCCATCCTCGATCGGCTGGCGCTCGGCGCGGTCTTCGGCGGTGGCCGTTCGTTGAACATGCGCGAACGTGGCGACATCATCACGCCACATCCGGGTCTTGGCGAGGCCAGTGGCAAAAAAGGCCGCACCGACGCGCGCCCGGTCTTGCTCGGTTAGCGCTTCTGCCGTGTACGCAACATAACCGCGAAAATCGCTCATGCCCCCTGGGCCAAGCTATCGCCCGAGCTCAGGACTGGGTGAATGCGCCCAAACCGTCGTCGCCCGGAAACGCGTCAAGCTGGGTGAACTCGTTGATCGAATACACCGTCATCGACTGAAGCGGCGCAACCCAGCGCGGTGCGAGTGCGTCCGACGATACCGGGTCCGTCACGGCTTCAGGCTCAGCGTGCTGCTTTTCCATTCAGGTCGCTCCAGATTGCGTCTAACGCGACACCCGTCCCGCGCTAGCCGAGGGTGGATGCGGGACCGCTATACTCTGTCACGGCATTACCAACATCGCCGGCGGATCGCAACCGGAACCCTTTGGGCGCAACCTGCCTTTGCCTGTCGGGCACACAGTCTCTCACGCCGCCCATTTCCCCATGATAGGTCCTGCGCACTTTCCCCCTCGCCTTTCGCGCATGCGGCGTTAAACATCCCCCGCAGCTGACAACGTTATCAGGAGAGGGGCCTTGGCCGCACCCATCATGGACATGAGCTCGAGCGACCCGACATCGGGCGATCCGGGCGCACAAGGGGTCAACGCCCCCGACCTTCAGGTTTTCGTCTTCGCCCTGTTCTTCATCTTTGGCGGGATCACGTCGCTCAACGACGTGCTGATCCCGAAGCTGAAAGAGCTGTTCACGCTCAACTACACCCAGGCGATGCTGATCCAGTTCTGCTTTTTCACCGCCTATCTGGTGGTCGGCATTCCGGGCGCAAAGCTGGTCAAGAAGCTCGGCTATATGCGCGGCGCGGTGGCGGGTCTCGCCACGATGATCGTCGGCTGCCTGTTGTTCATCCCGGCCGCGCAGACCGCGACCTACGGCCTGTTCCTCGGCGCGCTGTTCGTGCTGGCGAGCGGTGTGGTGATCGTTCAGGTCGTCGCCAACCCGCTGATCTCGCTGCTCGGCAAGCCGCAGACGGCGCATAGCCGCCTGACCTTTGCGCAGGCGTTCAACTCGCTCGGCACGACGATCTTCCCGCTGGTTGGTGCCGCGCTGATCCTCGGCAGCATCGCCGGCGTCACGGCCGCCGACCTGTCGGGCGCCGAACTCGCCGCCTATCGCAGCGCGGAGAGCCAGGCGATCGTCAACGGCTATCTGGGCATCGCCGCCGCGCTCGCAGTGGTCGCGATGGCGGTGTGGCTGTTCCGCAACCGTCTGAAGGGCGAGCGGCATGAGGCGAGCAAGGGCTTTGCCGGGCTCGATCTGGTCAAGCGCCCGCGCTTCGGTTTCGGCGCGCTGTGTATCTTCCTGTATGTCGGCGCGGAAGTGTCGATCGGGTCGCTGATCATCAACTATCTCGCGCTCGATCGGGTGCTGGGGCAGCCGGAATCGGTCGTGGGCTGGATGATCGCACTCTATTGGGGTGGCGCGATGGTCGGGCGCTTCATCGGCTCGGCACTGATGCGGGTGGTCAGCCCGGGCAAGCTGCTCGGCTGCGTTGCGGTCGGTGCGGTTGCGCTGATCATCATCTCGGCGAACACCAGCGGCACGGTCGCTGCCTATTCGCTGCTCGCGATCGGCCTGATGAACTCGATCATGTTCCCGACGATCTTCGCGCTGGCGTCGGAGCGGCTGGGTAGCCGGGCGGCGGATGGATCGGGGATCATCAACATCGCGATCTTTGGCGGCGCGGTCATTCCGCTCGCCACCGGCGCGATCGCGGACTCGACCGGCAGCCTCGCGATCGCGTTCGCGCTTCCGGCGCTGTGCTACGCAGTTATCGCCGGCTTCGGCTATTATGCGCGCCGGCCCTATGACGGCCCGGTGGCGGGATAAGGCCCAAAACGTCGAAGGGGCCGGCGGGAGGGATCGCGCCGGCCCCTTCTTCGGGGGATCTCGTGAGGGGCGTGCCAGTGGCGCGCCCCTTATTTCATGTCAGGCCGCGATGGCGTCCTGGCTGGGCAGGCCGGGCATGGCATCGACCCAAAAGTCATCGACCGAGCAGCCCGGCACCAGCGCCGGCGCGCACAGCAAGGCAACGCAATCGGCGAGCTGCGGCGCTTCGGCCGGGCCGATCGTTTCCTCGATCATCTCTTCGCTGGCGCCCGGTGCGGCCAGCAACCGATCGCGCGCTGCGTTCCACAGTCGATCCGCGTCGGCGAGGGTCAGCGTGACGCTCACGCGGAACTCGGGCTGAGGTCCCATCCCCCAGACGCGACGGTCCGGGTCGTTCTTCAGCATATGTGTTTCGCGTGGATCCATCCTGCTCGGTCCCTGTCTTCGAGCGCCCATTTGTTGCTTCATCAAATGACGGTTTCATTGGAGAAGCGAAATACTGCGCGATTACCTATTGTAGTTCTACTAGGCGGCGGCACTGGCCGCGGAGATGCCTCCCAAGGCGCGGGCATGCGCCCCGACGATGCACAATTCGGCATAGAGCCGGTCCCACATCGTCGCGGGAATTGTGAGCATCGCGTCGTCGAGAAGATGGCGGCGTACCTCGATCCGCACGACCGGATCGTGGGAGAGGCTGAAGATCGCGGCGAGCGGGCCGAGCGAGGTTTCGTCGGGAAGCTGCTGCCGCCCCGCCAGCCGGGCCGCGACGAGATAGCCGCAGAGCAAGTCCGCGCCATGTACGTCGAGCCGCACTTCGGCGTCGATGTCGGGTCGGCTGAGCCAGACCGATGTGCCGCGCGCGCCGGCCTCGATCGCGACGCGCAATCGGATGCCGGTGGCGTCGATGATCTCTCTTATGCGGGGGGCGCTGGTTACCATGCCATTGTTATAGAAACGTCAACCGTTCCACGGGTGCGGCTACGGTAAATTTCACAGCATTTTTTGGCGCTTACGCGCTGGCGGCACCTCCCTCCGCAGCCTGTCCGTCGATGCTCCGCATCGCCAGAGCCTTGGGCTGCTCCGCCCGCTCCCCCACCCGGCCACCCATCGAAGATACCTTGTGGGTGGCCGGGTGGGGGAGCGGGCCGGTGCCGCAATTCGGCGAAGCCGAACAGAAGAGCGCAAAAAAACGGGCCGGAACGCTTGCGCGTCCCGACCCGCCTTTGTCAGGGTAGATGATATTAACGGAACAGCGACGTGATCGTCTGCGGCGCCTGGTTGGCAATCGACAGCGCCTGCACGCCCAGCTGCTGCTTGACCTGCAGTGCCTGGAGCTTGGCCGATTCCTTCGCCAGGTCGGCGTCGACAAGGTTGCCGATGCCGCTCTCGATCACGTCCGACAGCTTGCTGACGAACGACTGCTGGCCCTCGATCTTACGCGAGGCAGCGCCCAGGGTGCTCATCTTGGTGTTGATGGCAGTGGCCTGGGTTTCGAGAGTGCCCACCATCGTCTCCGCCGTAGCGGCGTCGGTGAAGGTGGTGCCGATCGCGGTCACGATCGCAGTGAAGTCCTGGTTCGCCACGTCGAGCGTGTCAGCCGCCATATCGGTCGACTGAAGCGCGCTCACCGAGCCGCTTGCCGCCTTCAGCAGATTGGTGCCATTGAATTCGCTCGATTCAATGACGGTTTCGATCTGCTCCTTGAAGCCATCGAAATCTGCTGCAAGCGAGGTACGGCTTGCTGCGTCCAGACCCGCGTCCGAAGCTTCGATCGCCTTCGCCTTCATCTGATTGACGATGTCGGAGATCTGCTCGGCGCCGGCAACCGCGACGTCAACCGTGCTCTTTGCACGGCTGAGCGACGAGCCGACCGACTTCAGGCCGCCCAGATCGCCGCGAAGCGTCTGTGCAACCGCGAAGGCAGCCGAATCGTCCTTGGTCGACGCGACGTTCATACCGGTGTTGATGCGGCTCTGGGTAGTAGCCAGGGACTTGTTGGTCTGATTGAGGCTCTGAAGAGCCGCCATCGCGCCCATGTTCGTGTTAACGGAAAAACCCATGATCATATTCCTTCTGGAAAGAGTGGCCGCTTCTGCAGCCAGGTCCTAGACGCAGGCCCAGCGACGGGTTGCACAGCGCGTCCCGCCCTTGCATTTTGGTAGGCCGAAGACCGATCCGGTCGCGACCGGGCAATATTGATGGTTAGCAAGGAATTAAGCTGGGTCCGGGCCGTTTCGCCGCGCGGTAGCAGCGCGATTCCATGCCCTTGCCCGACCGGAACGACTGCAGCGGGTCTATAGTGGCTGGACCAGGGAGCGCGCGGTGCCGCGCCCCCGCCCGTGACAATCAAAGGCTCGAACCCGATGCAGAACTGGCCAATCTGGCGCAAACTTGCCGCCTCTTTCCTTGTCCTTCTCCTCACCTTTGCCGGTGTGAGCGCGCTGATCTTCAGTGCTCTCGGTGGACTTGAAAAGGCGCAGATCGAAAAGACGAATGCCCATACCGGCGCGAGCGAAAGCCAGACGTTGCTCTATCTGACGCTCGAACAGATGAATGCCGTGCGCGGCTTCACCATCCTGGGGCAGGAAGCGTTCTTCGAGACCTATGTCGAAAACCGCGACAAGGTCAGCGCCGCAGTGGAGGAGATCCGCACGGTTTCGCAGGGGCATGATTTCGGCGCATTGATCGACGAATACTCCGCAGCGACCGCCGAATGGCAGAAGGACAAGCTGGAGCCAACGATCGCGCTGGCTCGCAATCCGGCCACCCGCCTGGAAGCTCAGGAAATGGCAGGCAAGAAGCAGCTCGGTCGCATCCGCGACGCGATCAAGGCGCTCGACGCCGCGCAGGAGGCCCGCGTCCAGGCGGCTGATGCCGAAGAGAGCCGGCTGCGCTCTGGCGTGCGTTGGACGCTCGGCCTAGGCATCGCGATCATGCTGGCGCTTTCGGCGGGCCTTGCCTTCCTGCTCAACCGCTCGATCGCCAAGCCGGTCGCTGACATGGTCGGCAAGATGGGCCGCCTTGCCGCAGGCGACCATGCGGTCGAGGCCGAGACCGGTGAGCGCCGCGACGAAATCGGCGACATGGGCCGCGCGCTCCACGTCTTCCGCGACGCTGCGATCGCCAAGGATCAGGCCGAAATCGCAAAGCAGGCATCCGAGGCCGAGCAGAAGAAGATCGTCGACCTGCTGAGCGGCGCGCTGAAGCGCCTGTCGGCCGGTGATGTCTCGCACAGCATCGATAGTGATGTCGCGCCGGCCTATCGGGGACTGCGCGACGACTATAACTCCGCCGTCGCTGGCCTGCGCAACCTGGTCTATGCGGTCAGCCAGAGCGTCGATGCGATCCGCACCGGCACCAATGAAATTGCGAGCGCCACCAACGACCTCGCGCGTCGCACCGAAAGCAACGCCGCGTCGATCGAGGAAACTGCCGCCGCCGTCACCCAGATCGACGGCAGCGTCCGGGCAAGCTCGGCCGCTGCGGGCGACACCGTGACCCGCGCCGACCGCGCCCATGGTGCCGTCGTGTCGGGCCGCTCGGTCGCTGAAGAGGCGATGCAGGCGATGACCCGCGTGTCCGACAGCGCCAAGGGCATCGACGATGTCATCGAGGGCCTCGACAAGATCGCGTTCCAGACCCGCGTTCTCGCCATGAACGCCGCTGTCGAAGCCGGCCGTGCGGGTGAAGCGGGGCGCGGGTTCGCGGTCGTCGCCGACCTCGTGTCCGCACTCGCCATGCGCGCCGAGGAGGAATCCAAGCAGGCGCGTGAGCAGCTGACGGCAACGCAGGTCGACATCGAAGGCGCGGTCCAGGCCGTGCGCCGCGTCGACGCCGCGCTGGTCGGGATCGCCACCGATGTGGACGAGGTGAACAGCCTGCTCAACACGGTCGCGGAAGGCAGCCGATCACAGGCGAATGCCATCAGCGAAGTGTCCGGTGCGATCCAGTCGCTCGACAGCGCGACCCAGCAGAATGCGGCAATGGTCGAACAGACCTCCGCCGCCGCACAGACGCTGAGCACCGAAGCCGATCGCCTCGCCGAACATGCCAGCGCATTCCAGCCGGTCACTGGCGCACGCCACGCAGCGGCGCCGCTGAATCTGGCGGCATAGCAACAAACCCCCTTCGCGCGTCCTTCCCGGAGCGCGAACGGCCCGCTCCCCGGCCCGCCACCCACTCCCTCGTGGTGGCGGTCCGGATGGGCGGGCCGAAAGGGTTTTCGCGGGTTAGCTTATCGCCCGCCTGAAGCGTCGCTGCCCGCGCGGCGATAGACCTGCTCGCCGCCGACCCAGGTTTCGATCACCACCGTCGCGCGCAACTCGCTCGGCGACGCGAGCAGCGGATCGCGGTCGACGACGATGAAGTCCGCGCGCATGCCCGGTGCCAGATGGCCGAACCGGGTTTCGGCAAAGCCGGCATATGCGCCATCGATCGTAAAGGCGCGCCAGGTGCGTTCGCGGGTAAGCGCTTCCTCCGGTCGCCAGCCGCCATAGGGCTGACCCTGCGCGTCCTGCCGCGTGAAACCCGTCGCCCAGCCCTCGAACGGATTGGGGCTTTCGACCGGATAGTCCGATCCGAACGCGATCCGCGTGCCGTTGGTCAGCATCGATTTCCACGCATAGGCACCCGCGAGCCGCGCCGCGCCGACGCGCGCTTCGGCCATCGTGCGGTCGCTGCTTTGATGGACCGGCTGCATCGACGCGATCACGCCGAGCTTGCCGAAGCGGGCGAGGTCGGCGGGATCGATGACCTGGGCATGCTCGATCCGCCAGCGACGATCGCCCTTATAGGTGTCGCTGACCTCGGCGATCGCATCGAGTACCTGCTGGTTTGCGCGGTCGCCGATCGCGTGGATCGCGAACTGGAACCCGTCCATCGCGCCGCGCACGATCAAATTGGACAATTGCGTGTCGGTGAGGAACGGCAACCCGCGATTGCCGGGCGCGTCGCTATACGGGGCCTTTAGCCACGCCCCGCGCGAGCCGAGCGCGCCATCGGTGTAGAGCTTGATCCCGCCCATCCGCAGCTTGTCGCCATAGAGCCACGGCGTCGGGCCGCCGCCGCCGATGCGCAGCGCGGATTCGACGCCGTCCGAGTAGCTCATGATGCGCATACGGAGCAGGCCAAGGTCGCCCATGCGGCGATAGGTCAGCCAGTCATCGACGCTGGTGCCCATGTCCGCGCTGGCGGTGACCCCCATCGACAACAGGATGTCCTGCGCCTTGACGAAGGCCGCGTTGCGGTCGCGCGGGGTGGGCTGGGGCAGCGCCTTTTCGATCAGCTCCATCGCGGCATCGACGAACACGCCGCCGGGCTTGCCCGCGACCAGTTCGATCCGGCCGCCGCTCGGAGACTTGGTGGCGGCGGTGATCCCCGCCGCTTTCAGCGCAGCGCTGTTGGCCCAGCCGGCATGACCATCGGCGCGGACCAGCCAGGTTGGGGTGTCACCGGTCGCAGCATCCAGTTCCGCAGCCGTCGGGAAGCGGCCAAGGCCCCACACTTCCTGGTTCCAGCCGCCACCGGTGATCCAGCGCCGCGTCGCATTCTCGGCGGCATAGCGGCGGATCGCATCCTGCGCCTCCGCCAGCGAACGGGTCGCCGACAGGTCGAGCGCGAGCGCGCGGAAGCCGAGGTTCATGACATGGCCGTGCGCATCGACCATGCCGGGGATGACCACCCGCCCCTTAAGGTCGGCGCGCCAGTCGGGGCGTTCGGGACGCTTGTCACCGCGCTTGAGCAGCTTCACGACCTTGCCGTCGGGCGACAGCACGATGCCGGTGAAGCGCACCACCTCCCCCTGTTCGTCCAGCGTCATGCCATCGACATTGTCGACCAGCGCATCGGCGAGGGCAGGAACGGGAAGCAACAGCGTGGCGATCAGGGCAAGCGAGACGGGAAGGCGCACAATGGTCTCCGAAAGCGACGGCCGGGCGGAAACCTGACCTTGGCGGGACATTCGAATAGGCGGTGTTCCCCCGTCGCGCCAGATGGTCTAGGGCGCGCCCACCGGCCCGGCGGCGTTACCGGGAGCCAGGAAAGTATCGACAATGGCAACTCAGGCTGTGCCCGCACCCACCGACCTCCCCCTCGACCTCGCCGATGTGCAGATGGCGGCGGAGCGGATTGGCGGGTCGATCGTGCGCACGCCGACGTTGCACAGCAAGACGCTGTCCGACCTGACCGGCGCGACCGTCTATCTGAAGTTCGAGAACCTTCAGTTCACCGCAGCTTATAAGGAGCGCGGGGCGCTCAACACGCTGCTGCAGCTCGACGATGCCGCGCGCGCGAAGGGCGTGATCGCCGCCTCCGCCGGCAACCATGCGCAGGGGCTGGCGTATCACGGCAATCGCCTCGGCATCCCGGTCACGATCGTGATGCCCAAGCCGACCCCAACGGTAAAGGTCACCCAGACCGAGGGGCATCGCGCGAGCGTGATCCTGGAGGGCGAGACGTTTGACGAAGCCTATGCCCATGCCCGCCAGCTGGAAGCGAAGAACGGCTATACCTTCGTCCATCCGTTCGACGATCCGCGGATCATGGCCGGCCAGGGCACCGTCGCGCTCGAGATGCTCGCCGATGTGCCCGAAATCGACACGCTGATCGTCCCGATCGGCGGCGGCGGGCTGGCGTCGGGCATGGCGACGGTGGCCAAGGCCGCAGACCGTCCGATCGAAGTGGTCGGGGTCGAGGCCGAGCTGTTCCCGTCGATGTACAACCGCATCAAGGGCACCGATCTGCCGATCGGCGGCGATACGCTGGCCGAGGGCATCGCGGTTCGTGATCCCGGCGCGATCACGTCGCGGGTGATCGAGGCGCTGGTCGACGACATCGTGCTGGTCAGCGAGCGCAAGCTGGAGGAATCGGTCAGCCTGTTGCTGCAGATCGAAAAGACCGTGGTCGAGGGCGCGGGCGCGGCGGGACTTGCCGCGCTGCTGTCGAACCCCGAGCGGTTCGCGGGCAAGACGGTCGGCATCGTGCTGTGTGGCGGCAATATCGACACGCGACTGCTCGCCAATGTGCTGCTGCGCGATCTGGCCCGATCGGGCCGCCTCGCGCGGCTGCGCATCCGCTTGCAGGATCGCCCCGGCGCGCTGTTCCATGTCAGCCGTATCTTCCACGAACAGGGCGTCAACATCATCGAGGTGTATCACCAGCGCGTGTTCACCTCGCTCCCGGCCAAGGGCCTCATCACCGACATCGAGTGCGAGACCCGCGATGGCGCGCATCTCGACCGGCTGATGGCGGCGCTGCGGGCGGCGGGATATTCGGTGAGCATGGTAGAGCTGGACTAAGTCAGCTCTGCCGTAGCGGCATCCGCCCGACTAAGGCTCAACTTGTCCACAGCTGAGGGACGAAGCGAATCGCGCGTGCGACGAGCCGAGTCGTCGCGCCCTCCCCACCGAATCAGCACTACGGTATGACTACGGCTTGACGTGCCTTGCGGTCGCGCAATCCCGAATAATGACTGGTCCGGCGTTAACCCATTTTCATGGTAAATCGCCTTTTCATCGTGATTTCGCCGCTTCATAAGGATCGCGTTCGACGCACAATGCGTGGTTTGAAAGGGGCGAACGGGTGACGGCACTGACGCGCTTTCCACGATTTTTCGTGACCAGCCCTTCGACCTGTCCGTATCTGCCCGGGCGGCAGGAGCGGAAGATCTTCACCGAGCTGAACGGCCCCCATGCCGGCGAGCTCAACGACGCGCTCGGCCGGATCGGGTTTCGCCGCAGCCAGTCGGTCGCCTATCGGCCGAGCTGTGTCGGGTGCAACGCGTGCCTGTCGGTCCGCGTCGTCAATGACGAGTTCCGCCCCAACGCTACCCAGCGCAAGCTGATCCGCCGCCATTCGGACCTGTCGGTCACCGCGTGCCGCCCCTGGGCGACCGAGGAGCAATATGCGCTGCTGCGCCGCTACCTGTCGGCGCGGCATCCGGGCGGGGGCATGACGATGATGGATGAGACCGACTATGCCGACATGGTCGAGCAGTCGCCGGTCAGCACCTATGTCATCGAATATCGCGAGCCTGAGGAACTGGGCGGAGCGCTGGTCGGGGCCTGCATCACCGATCAGCAGGCCGATGGGCTGTCGATGATCTACAGCTTCTTTGCCGCCGACCATCCCGAGCGACAGGGCCTCGGCAACCTCATCATCATGGACCATATCGTCCGGGCCCGCAGCGCCGGCCTGCCCTATGTCTATATGGGCTATTGGGTGAAGGGCAGCGACCGGATGGCGTACAAGACGCGGTACCGGCCGATGGAAGTGCTTGGCCCCAATGGCTGGTCGCGGATGCCGGACGATGCCGATGCCACGGTGACCGAGGCAGCGCCGCAGCCGGTCAAGCTGCGCGCTTTCGCGTAATCAAGCGTCGCCGTTCATTCGTTCGACCTGAAGCTCCACTGACAATTCCTCGACGCCTTCGCCCTGGCGGATGCCGAC
Source organism: Sphingomonas sp. (assembly GCF_035998645.1). Taxonomy (GTDB): domain Bacteria; phylum Pseudomonadota; class Alphaproteobacteria; order Sphingomonadales; family Sphingomonadaceae; genus Sphingomonas. The sequence goes on along the minus strand of NZ_DASYHL010000004.1, from coordinate 868,218 downwards.
GATCGGGGCGGCGCCGTTGAAGTCGAGCGCGGTGGCCATGCGGACATAGTTCGCGTCGGGGCTGATCCCGGCGGAGGGATCGAAGCCGATCCAGCCCAGCCGATCGACCCATGCCTCGGCCCAGCCATGCGGGAGGCATGTCCCCTCGCCGCAATTGCGATATCCCGAGACGAAGCGCGCCGGCAGGCCAAGCGCCGATGCGCCGGCGATGAAGATATGGGCGAGATCGCGGGAGTCGGGATCGCCCCCCTCGAACGCTTCCATGGCGGTCGCGCCGTGGTCGGGGCGGTCGGCGGCGTCGGGGAAACGCTGGCAGAGCGCGAGGTTCCAGCTGTGCAGCTGAGCAAGCACCTCCCCGCCTCCCGCCGCGTCGCGCGCCCATTCGGCCAGCGTCGCGTCGGGCGTCGTGCGGGCGGTGATGCGGCGGAACATCGGCGGCGGGAGCAGCTCGTTGCTGCCGCGGACCAGACCATCGGCTTCGGTCGTCAGCACCTGCCCCGCCACGGTAATCTCGATCCGGTCGATCGGCCCTTCGGCATAGAGCATCGTCACGCGGTTGCCGAAGCCGTCGATTGAATCGCGCAGCCGGACGTCGCAATCGACGTCGATGCGCCAGTCCACGACGGTCTGGTCATGCGTATCGCCCGGAGTCAGGCGCAATGTCTGGACCAGCCGCTGTTGCGGTTCGCTGAAGCGGTAACGGGTCTGGTGGTCGATGGCCAAGCGCATCAGATAAACCTGAACTGGCGCGCAATGGCGGCGTCGAGCAGCGCATTTTCGCGGATGAAGGCCTGAAGATACTCGTGCAGGCCACGGACGATCACTTCGTGCGCGCGGGTCTTTTGCATGCGGGCGATGCGGGCGCGGGCCATGCGGTCGGCTTCACCCTGAAGCCCGGTGCGCTTGGCGAGGGCGTTGAGCTGCTCGACCACCTCCTCGACGCATCCGGCGAGGCTGCGGGGCAGTTCGGAGCGGGTGATCAGCAGGTCGATGACGTTCGATGGCCGCAGCCCGTCGCTATACAGCCAGCGATAGGCGGTGACCGCCGAGACGGTCTGGAGGATCGTCGTCCACTGGTCTCGGTCGACCAGCCCCCCTACCCGCTCGCCCTCTGGCAGCAACAGATGGTATTTGACGTCGAGCAGGCGCGCGGTGTTGTCCGCACGCTCGATCGCGGCGCCGAGCTGGATCAGCATCGTCGCTTCATTGCCCATCATGCGGTGGATCGCGCCTTCGAACCCGCGCGCTTCGGCCATCACACCTTCGACCAAAGCGAGCGTGGTCGCCGCTCCGCCGGGGCTGACGCGCTTGGCGAACAGCAGCCAGAGGCGGTTGATCGCGGTCCAGGCTTCGCGGGTCAGGGCGGTGCGGACGGCGCGGCCATTGTTGCGCGCCTGTTCAAGGCAGCGGACGATCGACCCGGGGTGGCTCATGTCGAGCGTCAGGAAATGCGCCACCGGCTGCTGGCTGATCGTCTGGTGCGCGGCGGCATAGGCCTCTTCGGTATAGGTGACGCTGAGCGCGCTGGCCCAGGCCGCCTCCCCCGCCGGACGGGCGGACAGGGCGTCGAGGCGGACGGTCGCTTCGACCAGCCGGGCGATGAAGTCGGCGCGCTCGACATAGCGGCCGAGCCAGTAGAGCGACGACGCGGTGCGGGAGAGCATGCGCATCCTAAAATCCTCCCCGGCACGGGGAGGTGGCAGCGCGTAGCGCTGACGGAGGGGGCCCTCCGCGAACCGACTCGCTTGCCTCGGGCCCCCTCCACCACCGCTTCGCGACGGTCCCCCTCCCCATTCCGGAGAGGATTTTGAGAGCGCCCATCACGACACCACCTGCGTCTGTTCCTGCCCCTGTACCGGGCCGTCGGGCATCAGCACGAAACTGTCCTTGGTCCCGCCGCCCTGGCTGGAATTGACGACCAGCGACCCTTCCTTCAGCGCGACGCGGGTCAGGCCGCCGGGGACGACGCGGACGCCGTCGGAGCCGCTGAGGACGAACGGGCGGAAATCGACATGGCGCGGGGCAAGGCCGGTTTCGGTGACGGTCGGCACAGTCGACAGCGCCAGCGTTGGCTGAGCAATATAGCGATGCGGTTCGGCGATCAGCGCGGCGCGGAATGCCTCAATTTCCGCCTTGGTCGCGGTCGGGCCGACCAGCATGCCATAGCCGCCCGAGCCATCGACCAGCTTGACCACCAGATCCTTGAGGTTGTCGAGCGTGTACTTCAGCGCATCGGGCTCGCGGCAACGCCAGGTTTCGACATTGGGCAGCTTGGCCTCGCCGCCGGAGTAGAATTTCACGATCTCCGGCATGTAGCTGTAGATCGCCTTGTCATCGGCAATGCCATTGCCCGGGGCGTTGATCAGCGTGACATTGCCGGCGCGGTAGGCGGCCATGATGCCGGGGACGCCGAGCATCGAATCCGGCCGAAAGACGAGCGGGTCGAGGAAATCATCGTCGATGCGGCGATAGATGACATCGACGCGGACGCGCCCGGCGATCGTCTGCATATAGACGATGTCGTCATCGACCAGCAGGTCCGCCGCCTCGACCAGTTCCACCCCCATCGTGTCGGCGAGGAAGCTGTGTTCGTAATAGGCCGAGTTGAAATGGCCCGGGGTCAGCACGACCGACACCGGGTTCGCGCCGCTGCGCTCCGGCGCCACCGATCGCATCGTTTCGCGCAGCATGTCGCTGTAGCTGTCGACCGCGGCGACGCGGAAGCTGCGGAACAATTCGGGGCAGAGGCGGATCATCGCCTCGCGGTTTTCGAGCATGTAGGACACGCCCGACGGGGTGCGGGCATTGTCCTCAAGCACGAAAAATTCGTCGGGGCCGGTGCGGACCAGATCGATGCCACAGATATGCGCCCAGACATCGTGCGGCGGGCGGATGCCCACCACTTCGGGGCGGAATTGCGGGTTGAGCAGCACCAGTTCGGGCGGCAGCACCCCTTCCTTGAGGATGCGGCGCTCGCCGTAAATGTCCTGAAGGAAGGCGTTGATCGCCTCGACCCGCTGAACCAACCCTTCGGACAGGCGGGTCCATTCGTCGTGCATGAAGATGCGCGGCACGATGTCGAACGGGATGATCCGTTCGCTGGCATCGGTGTCGCCATAGACGGCGAAGGTGATGCCAAGCTGGCGGAAGGTCGCTTCGGCCGATTGCTGGCGGCGGTGGAGTTCGGCGTGCGGGGTGTCAGCCATCCAGCGCGCGAGTTCGTTGAATTGTGGTCGCGGCTTTGCCGGCCCACCATGACCCCAGATCTCGTCGAACGCGCGGCTTACCCCCATCAGGCCTCCAAAGTCCCGAACCCCGTTACGGTTCCATGCTGCAATGCTTTGTTGCGTCGCACAAGGGGGTGTGGGGGTGTCCGACGAAGCTGACGATCATGGGGGTGTTTTGGGGTGAGGCGACTGGGAGCGGACGGGTTTGGGACTGGGAGGCGACTGTTAGGCGACGGTGACGCGACAGGTGCGCGACGGGCGCGCGACCGGGGTGTCAGGCTGGGCGTGGTGCTAGGGCGAAGGGTCGGCGGCATGGGGGGAGCAGATCAGGAAATTTCCAACTTGTATCCAACAAAGTGTGTGGGAGGAGTTTGCGGCGCAGGGCAGCTTAGGGCCATTGCGGACCGTGGTCCGGCGCGCGATTATGCGGAATGCATCGCCCTTTGCTTACCCGCGCGAACATGTTCGAGCCGCTCCTCGCGGCTGACCCCTCATTTCAACCTCGCTGGGCAGCGTTCTTGGCAGAATGGGAAGATGACCCGGACCCGCCGCTCTATATCGCGCTGAGTTCGCTCGCCGAGCATGTGCTTGATCGTTTGAAGAACAAGGACACTCAAAACTTCGAAGACATATTCGCGGTCGTCGAGCGCTGGCACGTGGAAGGCGATGAGTACGTCGCCGAAGCCGCGAGCATCGGATTTCTTGAGTCTATTCAAAATCAATCGGGTGGCAACAACAGGAATGGCGTCACCGTGGAGCGATGGCTTGGCACTGAAACGCGCCGTTGGTGGATAAAGCTAGATCGGTTTTGGGAGGGCGAAGCGGGGGCGTTGCAGAACGAGACCTGAGAAGAGGCTCCTCACAATTGCCCCCTCTGTCACCCCGGCCTTGTGCCGGGGTCCACCGGGAGGCTGGCGTGGGAGTTGAGGCTCGATCGTTGCGCGTTGGGTGGGGTGGACCCGGCACGGGGCCGGGGTGACGATTTGGTTGGGCGTTGGGACCGCCTCCCGGCGGCGGACAATCGCTGGTGGATCACGGTCGTTCGGCGACCTAGAACGGTGCGGGTTGCGCTCGACGGGAGATAGCGGTGCTGACGATAGGGTTCAGTCTGGGAAGCATGATGGCGCTGCCGGCGGCAATCGCTGCTCCATCCGAACCGCAGCCATGCCCGGTCGGGACGGTGATGGAAGCAAAGGAGGCTCCTGAAACGGATGCGGCGTTTCGGTCGCTTTCAGCGCGGCTGAAATATCGCACGACGTTCCATTTTGCGGCCAGCGCGCCGTCCTGCTCGGTGCATGTTGAGGGGTTCGATCCCAATAGCGCCGTGGCTCGGCTCAAGGGCGGCGGCTATTTCTGGAATCGGGGCGGCGCCGCACCCGTCCGCATTACTCCCGATCTGTCGTTCGTGGAGAAAGGGATCACGTATGATCCCGCGACCAGACTGAAGGGAAAGCGGCGCTGTGACCCGCAGGCGATCGATAGCAGCACCTATGGTCCGCATGGCAGTTGCGTGGCGCTGTATCGTGGGACGCAGGGGTTCTATCTGCGGGTCCGTTCGGGGCGGGGCGGAGCGGAGGCGGAAATCGTCAGCCTTCCCGCAACGGTGCGCTATGTCGCGGTCGATGCCGGGGATTGGGCGCATGATATGGGTGGTGAGATTGCACTGATCCGGGCGCCGTCGGCGTCTGCGGCTGTGGATGTTTATACGTTGGTGGGGAGCTGAGGCGGGCGCCGGGTTTTGGGTTGGGTGTGGAGGGGGAAGACGCAGCAGAAGAAGAAGAAGAAGAAGAAGAAGAAGACCCTCCCCAACCCCTCCCGCAAGCGGGAGGGGCGAAGAAGGTAGCGGGCGGGGCCGCTATTCCTCCCCGGCGCCGCAGGGGAGGTGGAAGCGCGTAGCGCTGACGGAGGGGCGGCCGCGCAGACGGCCGTGAACAGCTCGGCAAAATTCCGCCCTCTGCGGGGCGGCCCCTCCACCACCCGCTGCGCGGGCGGTCCCCCTCCCCTGCTTCGCAGGGGAGGAATTGAGGGACTCACCTCCCCCCACGCAAAAAGGCCGGGGTTTCCCCCGGCCTTCTCTCCTTCCCTGCCCCCTATCACAGGGAAGGAAAGCCCATCACTCGGCGTATTTGACCGAGCAGCCATAGGGCGTGGTCTGGGCGACCGAGACGGGCTTGCCGGCCTTGATCTCGTTCAGCGCGGCGAGCACGTGGTTGCGTGCCGACCCCATTTCCTCGACGCGGGCGGCGGGTTTGTCGTCGATGCCGCCTTGGAAGCGTAGCGTGCCCGCGCCGTCGATGATGTACATGTGCGGGGTGGTCTTGGCGGCGTAGCCCTTGCCGACCACGCCCTTGGGGTCGAGCAGGTAATGGGCGGGGGTCGCCTTCTTGTCGCCGACCCATTTTTGCGCCTCGGCACCCTGCATATAGCCCTGTTTGCCCGGTGCGCCCGAGTTGATCGTCAGCCACACCACGCCGCCGGCCTTGGCCGCGGCCTGGGTCTTTTGCATATTGCCTTCGTAATGGCGCTGCACGAACGGGCAGCCGGGGTTGTTCCACTCCAGCACCACGGTCTTGCCCTTGAAGTCGCTGAGCTGGACGGTCTTGCCGCTGGCGTCGGTCAGTTTGAAATCGGTCGCCTTGGCGCCGTTGCTCTGTTGCGCGGCGGCGGGGAGTGCGAGGGCCGCGAGGGTCGCTGCGGCAAATGGGATCAGTCGGTGCATCGGCTCATCTCCTTGATCTGCGGTTCATTTGCCCCCGGTTAGCTCGGTCAACATGCCTTGGGTGAGAAGCTGCGGCAAGACCTGAGGTTCGCTCGCGCCGGCCGGGTACCAGAGGTAGAGCGGCACGCCGGCGCGGTTGTGGCGTTCGATGAAGCGGCCGAGCGCGGGGTCGCCGTCGGTCCAGTCGCCGACGAGGACGGTGACGCCGCCCTTGGCGAAGGCGTCGCGCACCGCATCGGTTTCGATCGCGGCCTTTTCATTGACCTTGCAGGTCACGCACCAGTCGGCGGTGAAATAGGCGAAGACGGGTTTGTTCTGGGCGCGCAGGTCAGCGAGCTTGGCTTCGGTGAACGGTTGTGCGCCGGAGGCACTGGCTGCAGCGGCGGCGGGCTTCTCGATGCCGCCGACCAGCCACATGCCGCCGATCACGATGGCGAGGCTGAGCGCCCAGGCGATGCCGTTGCCGGCTCCGCGGATCTGTCGCCGGCCGAGCACCCACAGCACCACGCCAAGCGCGAGCGCGACGATCAGGCCGGTCGCCATGCCGTTGACCCCGGTGAGGCCGCCGAGCACCCAGGCGAGCGCGATCGCGGTGAGGAACATCGGGACCGACAGGATCTTGCGGAAACTGTCCATCCACGCGCCGGGCTTGGGCAGCATCCGGCGCAGTGCGGGGACGAAGCCGAGCAGCAGGAACGGCAGCGCGAGGCCGAGGCCGAGGCCGAGGAAGATGATGAGCGCGATGTACCAGGGCAGGACGAGCGCTGCGCCGAGCGCTGCACCCATGAACGGTCCGGTGCAGGGGGTGGCGATGAACGCGGCGAGCGCGCCGGTCATGAATGCGCCGCCCGAACCTCCGCCCGCGAGGCGTCCGGCGAACTTCGGGGTCATCAGTTCGAACAGGCCGGCGAGGTTGAGCGCGATGCCGAGCACGAGGAGGAGGAGCAGCAGGATGACGCGCGGGTCGGTGAGCTGGAATGCCCAGCCGACGCTCGCCCCCGCCGCACGCAGCCCAAGCATGAGGCCGCCGAGCGCGAGGACGACGAGGACGACGCCTGCGGTGTAGGCGAGCCCTTCGGCGCGGGCGGCGCTTTCGCTGGTGCCGCTCTTGGCCAGGCTCAGCGCCTTGAGGCTGAGGATCGGAAAGACGCACGGCATGATGTTGAGGATCAGCCCGCCGAGCAGTGCGCCGCCGAGCGCGAGCAAGGCTGCGCTCCAGTCGATTGCGGCTGGCGCTGCGGCCACGGCGGCGACTGTGCCGGGGACGGCGGTGAGTGCGAAGCCATCGCGCTCGCCGGTGGCGAGGATGCCGTCGAGGCGTTCGGGGACTTTCGACCCGGCCTTGACCGACAGGATCAGCGTGTCGCCGTCGCGGGTGACGCTCTGCGGCGCGGAATAGGTGACGGCGTCGGGGGTCTGGGCGAAGAAATAGGCGTCCTTCCACAGATCGACCGATGCGGGGAACGGGATTGCGATGCGCAGCGTGCCATCGGTGACCTGGAACTTCGCTTCGCTGCCGAGCGGCTTGGGCAAAAGGCGGCGCCACTGGTCGAACTGTGCGCGGCGTTCGGGGGTGATGGTGCCGTCGCCGACGGTCAGGTTGATCGTCAGGTTTTCGGTTTCCGGGACGCAGATTTCGTCCGTGCAGATCAGGTAATCGGCGCGCACCGCGATCGGGAGCGCGGTGCCGGGGGCGAGGCCGGCGGGGATCTTGAGCGTCGCGAACTGGGTGTAATTGCCCTTGTAGATATAGTTCATGATGCCGGCGATCATCAGCCGCGTCGGCACAGGATAACGCAGCTCGCCCGCGGTCACGCCCTGTGGCAGCGTCCAGTCAAGCCGCGTGTCGAGGCCTGCGTCGCCCGGGTTCTTCCAATAGCCGTGCCAGCCCGGATCGGGTTTGGCGACGAAGGCGATCGTGACCTCGCTCCCGGCCGCGGGAGTATCGCTTTCCGCGACCAGATCGACGGTCAGATTGTTCTGCCCGGCCGGCTGCGCAGCGGCGGGAAGCGCGACCAGTGCCAGCAGGAAAGTCAGGAAAACGAAACCGAATCTGCGCATTGCCCGCCCTTGCCGAACCTAAGTCTTGGGAACATAGCGGGCGCCGCCATTTTTGCCATGCCGGAGGGTATATGCTCGCTCGATTGCTCGCCACTGCCATGCTGATTGCCGTTCCGGTTGCGGCACAGGAAGCTGCCCCGGCCCCGGCCCCGGCGGCGCCACCCAAGCTGATCGTCACCATTTCGGTGGACCAGTTTTCGGCGGACCTGTTTGCGGCCTATCGCCCCTATTTCACCGGCGGGCTGGCGCGGATGGCGCGCGGCGTGGTGTTTTCATCGGGCTATCAGAGCCACGCGGCGACCGAGACCTGCCCCGGCCATTCGACGATCCTGACCGGCAGCCGCCCGGCGCGCAGTGGCATCGTCGCCAATGACTGGGTCGACCTCAAGACCGCGCGTGAGGACAAGACGGTCTATTGCGCCGAGGACGAGCGCGTTCCGGGCAGCACGTCGGACAAGTACACAGTATCGCCGCTGCACCTGCTGGTGCCGACGCTGGGCGACCGGATGAAGGCGGCGACCCCGGCAACGCGCGTCGTGTCGGTGTCGGGCAAGGATCGCGCGGCGGTGATGATGGGCGGCAAGAGTGCCGATCAGATCTGGTGGTGGGGCGGCAAGGGCTTTGTCAGCTACACCGGCACGGCCGAGGCGCCGATCGTTGCGCGCGCCAATGCCGCGATCACCGCGCAGCTCGCCAAGCCGCAGCCCGCGCTGGCGCTGCCCGATTATTGCAAGCCGCGCGATGTTGCGGTGACGGCGGGCAGCCGCACGGTCGGCACCGGGCGGTTCGCGCGTGAGGCGGGCGATGCCCGTGCGTTCCGCGCGTCGCCCGAGATGGACGGCGCGACGCTGGCGCTGGCGGCGGCGTTCTTTGAGGAGATGAAGCTCGGCCTCGGCGAGGCGACCGATGTGCTGATCGTGGGCGCGTCGGCGACCGACTATGTCGGCCATGGCTATGGCACCGAGGGCACCGAAATGTGCCTGCAGCTGACCAGCCTAGACCGCGATCTGGGGGCGTTCTTCGACGTGCTCGACCGGAGCGGGGTGGATTATCAGGTGGTGCTGACCGCCGATCATGGCGGGCATGACCTGCCCGAGCGCAATGTGATGCACGGGATCACCGATGCCGCGCGCGCGCAGACCGGGCTGTCGTCCAAGCCGATGAGCGACAAGGTTGCAGCGAAGCTGAAGCTGGGCGAGAAGCGGCTGCTGTGGGGCGGGAATTTCGGCGACATCTATGTCGACCCCGCGCTCAAGCCCAAGCTGCGCGCCAAGGTGATGGCCGAGGCGATCGCGCAGTATCGCGCGCATCCGCAGGTCGCGGCGGTGTTCACCGGCGAAGAGATCATGGCGACGCCGAGCCCGAGCGGGCCGCCGGAGAGCTGGACGCTGATCCAGCGCGTGCGTGCGTCCTATTATCCGGGGCGGTCGGGCGATTTCTATGTGTCGCTGAAGCCGCGGATCACGCCGATCCCGGTCCCGGGTGGCGCGGTCGCGACGCATGGCAGCATCTGGGACTATGACCGGCGCGTGCCGATCCTGTTCTGGCGCAAGGGCGTGACGCCGTTCGACCAGCCCAATGGGGTGGAGACGGTCGACATCCTGCCGACGCTCGCCAGCGTCATCGGGCTGCCGATCGATCCGGCGAGCATCGATGGTCGGTGCCTGGACCTCGACGCGAGCGCGGGCAGCAGTTGCCGCTGATTTTCAGGGCTGGTGTCCCGGAGAGGATTCGAACCTCCGACCTACAGTTTAGGAAACCGTTGCTCTATCCTGCTGAGCTACCGGGACACTCGGCGGCTGGTTAGAAGCACGCGGCGGCGTGGTCAATTGCGCTGGTCGGGCGGGATCACGGGCAGGGGCAAGGGCGCGACGGGGACGCCGTCTTCGATCAGCGCCTTGGCCTCGGCGAGGCTGGCCTGGCCGTGGATCGGAGCAGTGCTTTCCTCGCCCGCATGCATCGCGCGCGCCTTGTCCGCGAAGGACATGCCGACCCATTGCGAGCCCTCCAGCATCTTTGCCTGAACTTGGGCGAGCGCGGCCATCAGTGCCTTGGGGTCCGGCGTCGCGGCGGGTGTGGCGGGAGCGCGGTTGCCCTTGGCGGGGATGTTGGGGGCCATCACTGCCTTGGCGATGTCGGCGTCGCCGCAGATCGGGCAGGACAGGAGGCCGCGGGCGCGCTGGTCCTCATAATCGGAGCTCGATCCGAACCACGCCTCGAACACATGGGTCTGGGTGCATTTGAGGTCGAAGACGATCATGCGCGGGTGACCGGCGGGATTGGTCGGCGATGCGCGATGGCGGGGACGCGGCTGCGGATATCGGTGACGCGCGCAGGGTCGATTTCGGCGAAACCGAGCCCGGCGGGCTCGCCCATATCGAGCAGGATTTCGCCCCATGGGTCGATCGCGAGGCTGTGGCCGTAGGTGGTGCGACCGTCCGCGTGCGCGCCGGTCTGGGCGGCGGCGATGACATGAACCCCGGCCTCGATCGCGCGGGCGCGCAGCAGCGTGTGCCAATGCGCGGCGCCGGTGGGTCGGGTGAAGGCGGCGGGGACGGCGAGCAGGGTCGCGCCGGCATCGGTCAGCGCGCGATAGAGATCGGGGAAGCGGATGTCGTAGCAGATCGACAGGCCCAGCGCGCCGAGTGGAGTGTCCACCACCATTGCGCGGTCGCCGGGGGCATAGGCGTCGGATTCGCGCCAACGCTCGCCGGTCGGCAGGTCGACGTCGAACAGATGCAGCTTGTCATAGGAGGCGCGGATCGCACCATCGCTGTCGATCACGAAGCCGCGATTGACGAAGCGGCCGTCATCGCCGCGCAAGGCGAGCGAGCCGAGTTGAACCCAGACGCCATGGCGCGCCGCTGCTTCGCGGACGGCGGCGAGAACGGGATCGTCTTCCTGCGCCACGATTGACGCGGCGCCACGTTTTCGATCCCGGTCGAGCAGGCCCGACATTTCGGGAGTGAACAGCATCGCCGCGCCCTCCCCCGCCGAGGAGGCGACAGCCTCGACCAGCGTGCGCGCATTGGCGAGCGGGTCGATGCCGCTGGTCATCTGAAGGACAGCGGCGCGGGTCACGCGCCGAGCAATGCGTCCAGCTTGCCCTCACGCTCCAGCGCCATCAGATCGTCGGAGCCGCCGATATGCGCGCCGTCGATGAAGATCTGGGGCACCGTGCTGCGGCCATTGGCGCGCTCGAGCATCTCCTGCCGCTTCGGGCCGCCCATGGTGAGGTCGAATTCCTCGTAATCGGCGCCCTTGCTGTCGAGCAAGGTCTTGGCGCGGTGGCAATATCCGCAAAATGCCTTGGTGTAGATTTCGATCTTGGCCATGGTTCCGAGGTGTGGTTCGCGGTGCCGCTTGTCAATCCGCCTCCGCATCGTCGATCACCCGCGCCCAGCACAGGATCGTCACTTTGGCCGCGCCGGCACGCTTGAGGAGGCGCGCGCAGGCGGTGGTCGTCGCGCCGCTGGTGTGGACGTCGTCGACCAGGATGATGGACTTGCCGCGTACCGCATCGCGGGCGTCGGGGGCGAGCGCAAAGGCGCCGGCGACCGCCTTCGCCCGCCCGCGTGGGCCGAGGCCGCGCAGCACCGGGGTCGCCTTGACCCGGCGGAGCAGGTCGGGCGCGACGGGGATGCCTGACGCAGCGCCGAGTTCGCGGGCGATCAGCAGCGCCTGATTGAACCCGCGCCCCCAGATTCGCCAGCGATGCAGCGGGACCGGGACGAGCAGCGCGGCATCTTCTGGGATCAGTCGCGTCATCAGCCGTGCGGCGGTGACGGCGAAGCCGGTGCGCCCGCCATATTTGAGGCGCAGCGCCAGCGTCCGCGCCGCCGGACCATAGGCGACCGCCGCGCGTACGCCGTTATGCACCGGCGGATCGGCGAGGCACGCGCCGCACTGCGCCGCGTCGCCGCGATCATGCTCGAACGGGAGGTTGCAACTGGCGCACCAGGGTGGCGCGATCAGGCGCATTCCGCTCCAGCAGGTGGCGCAAAAGCGGTGATCGGCATCGACCACGTCGCCACAGCCCGGGCAGCGCGGGGGCAGCGCCAGGCCGATCAGGTCGAGCAACGGTTGACGCAGCCCCATGCAGAGCTTGTCGCGCGACGCGTGACGCGGCACAAGCCGCGCCGTGACCCCCGCCCCCACCCCGCCCGAGATTTTCGACCGCAACCGCCGCCGCCTGCGCCGGGATCGCGCCGCGCCGGGCTTTGCCGGGTTCGACTTCATCCGCGCCTGGATGCTCGACGGGATTGCCGAGCGGCTGGACGCGGTGCGGCGCGAGTTTCGCGATGTGCTGGATCTGGGCAGTTTCGACGGTGCGTTCGTGCCGCCGCCGGGTGCGACCGTCACGCGGATCGACGCCGGTGCGCGCTTCGCCGCGCTGTCGGGCGGCAGTCAGGCGGACGAGGACCGGCCGCATTCGCCGGAGGGTGCCTATGACCTCGTCGTGTCGGCCGGAGTGCTCGACAGCGTCAACGACCTGCCCGGCGCGCTAGCGCTGGTCCGTCGATCGCTGCGGCCCGATGGCCTGTTCATGGGCGCATTTCTTGGTGGATCGACGCTGGCGACGCTGCGCAGCGTGATGCTGGAGGCGGAGGGTGACCGACCGGCGGCGCGGGTGCATCCGCAGGTCGATGTGCGCGCGGCGGGTGACCTGCTGGTCCGCGCCGGCTTTGCGCTGCCGGTGGCGGATGTCGAGACGCTGGAGGTGCGCTACTCCAACCTGTTCGATCTGGTCCGCGATTTGCGCGGCATGGGGGCGACCAGCCTGCTGCGCGACCCCGCCCCGCTGACGCGCGGTGCAGTGGCGCGCGCCGCCGAATCCTTCGCCACACGCGCCGATGCCGAGGGGCGGACCAGCGAGCGATTCGACGCGATTTTCGTCACCGGCTGGGCCCCCGATCCGTCGCAGCCCAAGCCCGCGCGACGCGGTTCCGCGAGCGCGTCGCTGGCCGATGCACTGCGGCCCAAGCCCTGATATCTTGACAAAATGGCGCGTTGCAGCCATAAATGGCGTGCGGACCGGGCCCCTCTGGCGATCAATGTGATCGCGATGTCGGACCGCATCGGATGATCCGATGCAGGCTGGGCTTTTTGTAACCGTATCCCCCCGCTGACGGCCATCCGATCGATTTCACATCGACAGGAGGCATTATGATGAGTGGCATGTTGTACCGTCTGAGCGTCGTCCACCGGAAGCTGGACGAGGAGATTCGCCGTGAAGCGCGGCGACGCAATCCGGACGGGTTTCGGCTGCTGCGGCTCAAGAAGCTGAAGCTGGCGGTCAAGGACCGTCTGGCCGGCCACTGGAAGCGCGCAATCGCGACCGGTAACTAACCCAACCACCACGACCGGCGGCCCGGGCCCCTCTGATGCGCCGATGCGCATGATGTCGGGCCGCCATGATGGCGCACGAAGCGCGTCACCCAACAGGGGCTGACTTACAATGGAATTTCTGACGTTACTCTGGCTGGGCAAGCCGGTGTGGATGTGGCTTGCCTTTATGGGGCTGGTCGCCGTTCTGCTCGCGCTCGACCTTGGCGTGCTGCATCGCAAGGCGCGCGAGATCGGCGTGAAGGAGAGCCTGATGCTCTCGGCCTTTTATATCGTGCTGGGCCTCGCGTTCAGCGGCTTTGTCTGGTGGCAGCTCGGTGAGACCGCAGCGATCAATTACGTCACCGGATTCGTCGTCGAGAAAAGCCTGGCGATGGACAACGTCTTCGTCATCGCGATGATCTTCACCTATTTCGCTGTGCCGCGTCAGTATCAGCACCGGGTGCTGTTCTGGGGTATCCTCGGCGTCATCGTGCTGCGCGCGATCATGATTGCGTTGGGTGCGACGATCGTGTCCGAATTCGGATGGGTGCTGTACATCTTCGCAGCGTTCCTGATCTTCACCGGCATCAAGATGTGGCGAATGGTCGACACGCCGTATGACGTGTCCGGATCGCCGCTGCTCGGCTGGTTGCGGCGGCATATGCGGGTGACCGACGGGCTGCGCGGATCGGCGTTCTTTGTGCGGGAGGCCGATGCGAAGACGGGCATTGTGGTGCGGCATGCGACGCCGCTGTTCCTCGCGCTGGTAATGATCGAGTTCGCCGATCTGGTGTTCGCGGTCGATTCGGTGCCGGCGATCTTCGCGATCACCACCGATCCGTTCATCGTCTACACGTCGAACATCTTCGCGATCCTGGGCCTGCGCGCGCTGTACTTCGCGCTGTCGGCACTGGTCGAGCGGTTCCACTATCTGAAGTATGCGCTGGCCGTGCTGCTGGTGTTCATCGGGTCGAAGATCTTCGTCGCCGATGCGCTGGGGCTGGCCAAGGTGCCGCCGCTGGTCTCGCTCGGGATCACGGTTGCGATCCTTGCCACGGGCGTTGCCTATTCGCTGTGGCGCACCCGCGACCAGCAGGTGGCGCGCGCGACCTAAATCAGCGCCTCGAGCAGTCCGATCAGCGGCTTGTCCGCGGGCGGCATATCGAGGCGGTGCAATTCGAGCGGGCGAACCCAGCGCAGCGCGGTCGCGTGTCGCGCCTGGGGGACCCCGCTCCATTTGCGGACCGCGTAAAGCAGCAGGAGCAGGTGGCGGTCGCCCAGCGTTTCGCTGGCGAAGGTCGCAGGGGCAAGGCACGCCTGCTCGACGTTGATGCCGAGTTCCTCCCCCAGCTCGCGACACAAAGCCGGTTCGGGCAGTTCGCCGGGCTCGACCTTGCCGCCCGGAAACTCCCACAATCCGGCCATCGGCTTGCCCGGCGGGCGCTGCTGCACCAGCACGCGCCCGTCACCATCGACCAGCGCCGCCGCCACGACCGTGAGGATACGCCCTGTTGGAATCCCAGCATCCGATTTCAGCATTTCGTTAATCTTGTTTCCGTAGTTTTCCGGTAGAGCCAAGCCGAAAGGGCAATGATGCGTGCACTCAAGCCATTTCTGACCCGGCTGTCACGCTGCACCCGCGGCGCGACTGCGGTCGAATATGGCTTTATCCTCGCGCTGATCGTCCTCGTCCTGATTGGCGCACTGACCGAACTTGCCGGCAGCACGACCGGCATGTGGAACAATGTCAGCAACAAGGTCCAGAACCCCGGTTGATTTTCGACCAATCCGGTGGCGCGCCTAAGGCGTTTGTTAACTTCCGTCACTTAATTTCGAAGCTGCTGAGACCGGTTTACCCCGGGAACAGCCGGGAACTGAAGCTTCGAACAGGATGGAGACCGGTATGAACACGATCCGCAAGATTTTTGGCAACAAGAAGGGCGCCACCGCAATCGAGTACGGCCTCATCGCCGCTCTGATCGCCGTCGCCGCGATTGCCGCGATGCAGGGCCTGGGCAACCAGCTCAAGACGACCTTCACCAACGTTTCGTCGAACATGAAGGCGTCGTAAGACCTCTTCGTTTCGAAACGACTGAACAGGGGGCGGCGGACCAATGGGTCCGCCGCCCTTTTTCTATTCCTCCCCGGAACGGGGAGGTGGCAGCGCGCAGCGCTGACGGAGGGGGCCCGACGCACCGGAAACCCTTGCCTCGGGCCCCCTCCTCCAGCTTCGCTGGTCCCCCTCCCCGTTCCGGGGAGGATTTATGGATTACGCCCGGCCCATCGCCAGGAACTTGGCGCGGCGGGCCTGGCGCAGCGCGGTTGCGCTCTGGCCGGACAGATCCTTGAGTGCCGATTCGATCGCATCGCCCAGCGAATCGATCGCCTTGGCATGGTCGCGGTGCGCGCCACCCAACGGCTCGGTCACGATCGTGTCGATGACGCCGAGTTCCTTGAGGTGCTGCGCGGTGACCTTCATCGCCTCAGCGGCGTCGGCGGCCTTGTCGGCGGTGCGCCACAGGATCGAGGCGCAGCCTTCGGGCGAGATCACCGAATAGACGGCGTGTTCCATCATGAGCACGCGGTTGCCCGCGGCGAGCGCGACGGCGCCGCCCGAACCGCCCTCGCCCAGAATCGATGCGACCATCGGCACGCCGAGGTTGAGGCACGCCTCGGTTGAGCGGGCGATGGCTTCGGCCTGCCCGCGCTCTTCGGCCTCCATGCCGGGGAAGGCGCCGGAGGTGTCGACCAGCGTCACGACGGGGATGCCGAACTTGTCGGCGAGCTCGACCAGACGGATCGCCTTGCGATAGCCCTCGGGCTTGCCCATCCCGAAATTGTGGCGGAGGCGGCTGGTGGTGTCGTCGCCCTTTTCATGGCCGATGACCATCACGCGCTGTCCCCGGAAACGTCCAAGGCCGCCCAGAATCGCCTGATCGTCAGCAAACGCGCGGTCGCCGCCGAGCGGCATGAAATCGGTGATCAGCCGCGCGACATAATGTTTGAAGTGCGGCCGCTCCGGATGGCGCGCAACCAGCGTCTTCTGCCACGGGGTCAGCTTGGAATAGGCGTCCTTGAGGAAGCGGTCGGACTTGCCCTGAAGCTTGGCGACTTCGGACTCGATATCCACCTCGCCACCCGCAGCGGTGTCGCGCAATTCGTCGATCCGGGCCTGAAGCTCGGCGATCGGCTTTTCAAATTCAAGAAAACTGGCCATCGCGCGCACCTATGCCCCGTCGCGCTTCGCGTCAATTCGGGGCGTATCGGCGAGCGGGTGGCGTTCGTTGACAAGGCTGATCAGCCGGGCGCTGTCGACATGGGTGTAGATTTCGGTGGTCGCGATATCGGCATGGCCCAGCATCGCTTGCAGCGCGCGCAAATCGGCCCCACCCTCCAGCAGATGCGTGGCGAACGCGTGGCGCAGGACGTGCGGGCTGATGCGGTCGGGCGGGATGCCCGCCAGCCCCGCAATGTCCCGAACCATCTGATACAGGCGGATGCGGCTGAGATGCCCCTTGCCCGACGGAAACAGCCACGGCCGTGCCGGATCGACATGCTCGCGCCATACCGCCACCGCCGCGCGGGCGCGATCGGACAGCGGCACCAGCCGCTCCTTCCCGCCCTTACCGCGCAGGATCAGATAGGGCTTGTCGGGCTGCACCGCGCCGCGCGGGAGCGACACCAGTTCGCTTGCACGCAGGCCGGAGCCGTAGAGGAGTTCGATCAGCGCGAGCAGGCGCAGGTCGCGCGGATCGGGGGGCACGCGATCAATCCGCGCCTGAATCGCGGTAAAGATCGCCTCGACATCGGCGTTCGACAGCGTTTTTGGCAGGCCCCGTCCGTTGCCGGGCCGGGGCAGCGCGCTGCCGGGATCATCGGCGCGCAATTTCTCGTCGACCAGAAAGCCATAGAAGCGGCGCAGTGCCGCCGATTTGCGCGCGACGGTGGCGCGGGCGAGGTCGCGCCATTCCTCCGCCAGCCGCTCGATTGCCGGGCGATCGGCGACCGCCAGCGCGCCCTCGAGCGCCTGCGACGCCAGCCGCAGATCGGTGCCATAAGCCGCAAGCGTGTTCGTCGACGCGCCCGCCTCGGCGGCCAGCATCTCGAGGAAGCGCTCGATCAGCGCCGGGTCGTCCCCGGGGCGGATCTGGCTCAAAGCCGCGTGATCGCCTCGACGGCGATCATCCGCGCATAGCCATCGAGCCCGACCTGAGTCAGCGCGCGGGTGATGTGATACAGCGCCTCGGGCGATACGCCTTCCCACACCCGGCTCTGCATGCCGACCGCCGCGAGCAGCACCACCGTTCCCGGCTGGTTCGCGTCCGCCGCCTGCGCGATCGCGCGGGTCCAGGCGTTGGCGGCGTCGAACTCCACGCCCGATGCGCGCATCAGCCGTTCGGCATCTCCGTTGGATATGCGGCCCATCCCGGCCATCGCCGCGATCAGCATCGCGCCATTGGTGGCATCGGCGCTGTTGCGATACGCCTCGACATCGCCGACCGCGACTGCGCGGCCCGGTTCGGCGAGCAGCAGCATGCCCCAGCCGTCGCTGCCGCGCGGGACGATCTGTTTCCAGCGCAGCGCGGCGCGGTCGAGCCCGGCGCTGAGCATCGATGCGATCAGGCGATCGGCGTCGGCAGCATGTTCGGCCGACGGCGTCAGGCGCGCGGCGGCGCGGGCGGTGAGGATCAACCGGCTATAGGTGGCGCGCGGCCCCTGCGCCTCGTCCCATAGCTGGCGCATCCGCTCGACCCGCTCGGCGGCGGTGGCGGCGGTGAAGGCGGCGCGCAGATCGCGGGCAACCGCGACTTCGGCGATCGACGGATCTTCCTGTGCCTCGATCTCGCCGTACAGGTCGGTGAGCGCCTGGCTCGAGAAGATGCCCTGGGTCGCCGCTGCCTCCGCCGCGGCAGCGCGGTCACGCAGGCCCAGCATCGGCGCGGTCGCGCGCCAGTAGCGCAGTTGCGGCCCGGCAGTGCCGTACATCCGCTCGGGAATGTCGGTGCCCGATGCGACCGCAAGGCCCCAGCGCCAGGCGCTGATCCGGTCCACGGCGTCCCATTCGACGGTGACTGCGCGGCGGCCCGATACGCCCATGCCGACCAGCTTTTCGGCCAGCAGCACATCGACCGACGTACCCATTCGACGGCGGCTGGCGTCGATCAGCGGCCCGGCCTTGGACGGATCGGCATCGAGCCCCGCGCAGATCGCTTCGGCGAGCCACCAGTTGCGGTCGGGCGCGGTGTCGAGCGCGGGCTGAACCATCGGGCACATGCCGCCCGGATCGGCGGTGGCGAGCATCGCCTGCATCGCCACCTGAAACATTTTGGGCGTGTAGTTGGCGATATCGACCGACTGGACCAGCGCGCGCGCGGCATCGGCCTCACCCATGCGGATCAGCAGCCACGCGCGCTCCGCCGCGAAATCCGCGCCGTTGAGGCCGCGCGGGGTGTCGACCCGCGACAGCAGCGCGCGGCGCAGCGCGATCGACAGCCAGCGCGATGCGACCGGCGCATCGGCGCGGCGCATCAATGTCTGGAGGAAGCCGCCATCGGCATTGCCGAACGCGGTTGCAGCCAGCCCGTCGCTGGCGGGCGAGGACGGGCCGACCTGCGCGAGCGAGCGCTTGGCGAAATCGGGGAGTTCGTAGCGGGCGATCGTCGCGTAATCGATCTCGCCCGGTGCTTCGGGCGCGACGCCACCGGCCGCTGCGGTCGTATTGCCCGGCGTGCCGGGCGCAACCGGCGGAGCATCCGCGCGCGGCGCGCTCGTCGGTCCAGCCACGGGCGCGGTCGGCGCGGGGGCTGGCGCCGGAGCGGGCGCGGGGACCGGATCGTCGAATCCGGGGGGCAGCAGCGATTCGGGTCGATCCTGCCCCAGCGCGGGAATTCCCACGCCGGCAGCGACCACCAGAACCGCGGCGAGCGCGGTCTTAGTTCGAGAGATTGTCAAGCGGGACGACCTTCTCGACACGCACCGGTTGCTTTTCCGTATCGCGCCCCGCGAGGAAAAACAGCCCTCCGATCAACAGGATAGCAACAATGACGATGATGATGAGCGAACGGGACATCGACCCCCTCAAACCGGTTCTGAACACAGGCGACGGGCCTTTTGCCCGAGCGCGATGCTCGCTGTATAGCCCCCGCGACCATGCTGCAAACCCACCGCGCCGATCCTGAACCGATTACCCGCCCGATCGTGCTGATCGGACTGATGGGCGTGGGCAAAACCACGGTCGGCCGCCGCCTTGCCCAGCGCCTCAAACTCCCCTTTGTCGACGCCGATGCGGAGATCGAGGCGGCAGCGGGGATGACCGTCGCAGAAATCTTCGAGCGATTCGGCGAACCGCATTTTCGCGACGGCGAACGGCGCGTGATCGCGCGGCTGATCGATGGCGCGCCCAAGGTAATCGCGACCGGCGGCGGCGCGTTCCTGAACGAGGAAACCCGTACGCTGATCCTTGACCAGGCGACCGCGATCTGGCTGGACGCCGCCCCCAAGGTCTTGGCCGAACGCGTCGCCAAGCGCGACCATCGCCCGCTGCTACGCGGAAAGGATCCGTTGAAGGTGCTCACCGAACTCGCCGAAATCCGCAACCCGATCTATGCGCTCGCGCCGATCCATGTGGTGAGCAAGGCCGCGCCGCACGAGGCGACGGTGAGCTCGATTCTGGAGGCGCTGGGTCGATGAAGGTCGTTCCGGTCGCGCTGGGCGCGCGTAGCTATGAAGTGCGGATCGCGAGCGGCTTGCTGGCGCAGGCGGCGGAGCAGCTTGCGCCGCTGTCGCGCGGGCGCCCGTTTGTCATCGTCACCGATGCCAATGTCGCGCCGCACGCCGCGCGGCTGGCGGCGTTGCTGCACAATGGCGGGCTTGCGAGCGATATCATCGCCCTGCCTGCGGGCGAGGCGACCAAGAGCTGGGCGCAGCTCGAATCGCTCACCGACGCGCTGCTCGAGCGCGGGATCGAGCGTGGCGACCATGTGATTGCGCTGGGCGGCGGGGTGATCGGTGATCTGGTCGGCTTCGCCACGTCGATCCTCAAGCGCGGCTGCCACTTCGTGCAGATCCCGACGACGCTGCTGGCGCAGGTCGACAGCTCGGTCGGCGGCAAGACCGCGATCAACAGCCGGGCGGGCAAGAATCTGATCGGCGCGTTCCACCAGCCGTCGCTGGTGCTGATCGACCCGGACCTGCTCGACACGCTGCCGCTGCGCGATTTGCGCGCGGGCTATGCGGAAGTGGTGAAATACGGGCTGATCGACGATCTCGGCTTTTTCGAATGGTGCGAGGCCAATGGCGCGGCGCTGCTGGCGGGCGATCCGGCGGCACGCGAGCATGCCATCGCGCATTCGGTCGCGGCCAAGGCGCGGATCGTCGCCGCCGATGAGCGTGAGACGACGGGCGTGCGCGCGCTGCTCAACCTTGGCCACACCTTTGGCCATGCGCTGGAGGCGGAGACGGGCTTCTCCGACGCGCTGCTGCATGGCGAGGGCGTAGCGGCGGGGATGGCGCTCGCCTTTGCCTATTCGGCGCGACGCGGGCTATGCCCGGCGCAGGATGCCGATCGGGTCGCGGCGCATCTGAAGGCGATGGGGATGCCCCATGACCTGCGCAGCGCCGGCATTACCGCGTCCGGCGAGACGTTGGTCGCGCACATGCTGCACGACAAAAAGATGGACGCCGGCACCCTGCCCTTCCTGCTCGCGCACGGCATCGGGCGGACCTATCTCGACAAGCAGGTCGACCTGGCGGACGTGGCGGCGTTTCTGGACGAACTACCACGCTGACAACGACCGTTTGCCCTGAGCCCGTCGAAGGGCCGCAAGCGAAACGTCTGTTGGCAATCGCCCTTCGACAAGCTCAGGGCAAACGGGGGTTGGTGATCGCAGGCGCTCGTGGTGCGCCGAGCTGCCTCAAGCCTCGAGCTGGCGCATCAGGCTGCGGACGGCGCCGTCGATTTCGCTGTCGGTGCCGCGCAGTTCCTCGATGCGGCGGACGGCGTGGATGACGGTCGAATGGTCGCGATTGCCGAACTTGCGGCCGATTTCGGGCAGCGAGCGCGTGGTCAGGCGCTTGGCGAGGTACATCGCGATCTGGCGCGGGCGGGCGATTGCCACCGCGCGGCGCTGTGACACCAGGTCGAGCTGCTTGACGTCGAAATGCGACGACACGGCCTTCTGGATCTCGTCGATCGTTACACGGCGCTGGCTGCCGCGCAGTGCTTCGCCCAGCACGCTCTCAGCGAACTCGATCGTCACGACCTCGTTGTTGAGCTGCGAATAGGCGACGAGGCGGTTGAGCGCGCCTTCGAGCTCACGCACCGACGAGCTGATTCGCGTCGCGAGCAGGTCGAGCACTTCGGACGGCACCGTGGCGCCCGACATATCCTCAAGCTTGCGGTCGAGGATCGTGCGGCGCAGGCCGAGCTCAGCCGGCTTGATATCGGCCGCGAGGCCCGAGCCGAGGCGCGAGGCGAGCCGGGTTTCGATCCCCTCAAGCGCCAGCGGGCTGCGATCGGCGGCGATCACCAGCCGTTTGCCCTCACGCATGAATTCGTCGACGGTGTGGAAGAACTCTTCCTGAGTCGATTCCTTGCCAGCGATGAACTGGAGATCGTCGATCATCAGCAGATCGACGCCACGCAGCCGCGCCTTGAAGCTGTAGGTGTCGCGCTCCCGCACCGCGCGGACGAATTCGAACATGAAGCGCTCGGCCGGCATGTAGATCGCGGTCGCGTCCGGGCATGCGTCCATGAACGCATGGCCGATCGCGTGCATCAGGTGGGTCTTGCCCTGGCCGGTGTTGCTGTGGAGGTAGAGCGGGCTGAAGCGCGGCTTGCCCGGCTCCGCCAGCGCCTTGGCGGCGTTGAACGCCAGCCGGTTGGACGTGTCGACCACGAATCGGTCGAAGGTGAAGCGCGAATCGAGATTGGGACGCTCGCCCGCTCCGGCCTGGGCCGAGGGCGCGGCGGGCGTCGCCGCTTCGACCACGGGGGTCGCTGCGGCAAGCTCACGATTCGCACGCGCGTCGACCGTCTCGATCGAAACCGTACGCACGCCCGGAAGCTGCGCACGGAATTCCATCGCCAGACGGTCGGCGTAATGATTCTTGACCCAGTTGGTCATGAAGGCGGACGGCAGGCCCAGACGCACCGTTTCGGCGTCGTCGCCCGGGATCAGGACGATTGGCTTAAGCCACTGGTCGAACAGCCGCTGCCCTGCGGAGAGTCGCAGATTGCCGCGCACGCGTGTCCAGGCCTTGGCTTGATCCATATTTCCCGTTGCCCCTCAATTGCCAAAACACCCGCATGCGCGCCCGGCGCGCATGGACTCCCCCCGGCGCGAAGGAGTTCCTTCGCGCAAATCGCTCAGGCAACAGCCTCCCTCAGCCGGAATGACATCCGCACTTGGTTGGTGCCTTCGCTGAATCCGCCGACGTGAACGCCGTGGCGGAGGGCTGTTTTAGGGACGCTTTTCTGAGTCGAGCAAGAGGGTGGCATGTAAAGAATCTGAAATAAGTGGGGTTGACTCACTCAGAGCCCCGGAAACGCGTTATTCTTCTCTTAAATCACTGATTTAACGCGTTTTTATTGATTCATTACATCGCCGTAACACCGCGACTCATTGGAATTGCGCGATTCGCTTCCGCGCGGTCAGAAATTGGTCTTATCACAAACGAAAAACCCCGCCGGCACAGGGCCGGCAGGGCTCTTTCGATCGTCCTGATCGGCGGTTCAGCCGAGTGCGGCAAGCCGCTTGGTCAGGCGCGAGAACTTGCGCGAGGCGGTGTTCTTGTGAACGACGCCCTTGGCCACGCCGCGTGCCAGCTCCGGCTGCATCGCCTTGAGCGCGGTTTCCGCTGCGGCCTTGTCGCCGCTGGTCAGTGCGCTTTCGACCTTCTTGACGAAGGTACGGATGCGGCCAACGCGGGCACCGTTGACTTCGGCGCGGCGGTCGTTGCGGCGGATGCGCTTCTTGGCTTGCGGCGTGTTCGCCATGAATCTTCGTTCCTGTTTTCGATGCGAAAAGAGGCGCGGATTTCCGTCCCACGCCTCGGGAAAGCGCGGCCCTTAGCGAGGGCAGGCGATTCGGTCAACCTTTTGCGGAGGAAAACCGGGCACTAACGCTGGCATTTCGGACACCAGAAGGTCGAGCGCCCACCCTCGGCATAGCGCGCGACGGTGCCACCGCATTCGCACGGCTCGCCTTCGCGGCCATAGACTTTGAACTGCTTGGAGAAATAGCCGAGCTCGCCATCGGGCCGGGCATAGTCGCGCAGCGTCGACCCGCCGGCTTCGATCGCCGATTCGAGCACGCTATGCACCGCCGCGACGAGTCGCTGGAGTTGCGGCCGGGTCAGTGATCCGCCGCTGCGCTTGGGCGAGATGCGCGATTCGTGCAGCGCCTCGCAGACATAGATGTTGCCGAGTCCCGCGACGATGCGCTGGTCGAGCAGCAACAGCTTGATCGACGCCACCCGCCCGGCAAGCGCCTGGCGCAGGTGATCGGCGTTGAAGTGCGGCCCCAGCGGCTCAGGCCCCAGTGCGGCGAACGGCGGCCACGCGCCAATCTCGGCGGTCGGCATCAGGTCGACCGACCCGAATCGGCGGGGATCGTTGAGCGCCAGCACCCGGCCCGCCCCGGTCTCGATCAGCAGATGATCATGCGGCAGCAACTCGGTCGGATCGATTCGCCACCGACCCGACATGCCGAGGTGGAAGATCATCGTGTCGCCACGGTCGGTGTCGATCAGGCCATATTTGGCGCGTCGCCCGAGCGCGGTGACGGTTGCCCCGGTCAGCCGCTGCCCCAGATCGACCGGCATCGGCCGGCGCAGGTCGGGGCGGCGCAACTGGACGCGCGCGATCCGTTGCCCGTGCAAGGCAGGGGTCAGACCGCGGACCGTCGTTTCGACTTCGGGAAGCTCGGGCATTTTGTCCCGCTAAGCGGGCTTTGCCGCGCCCACAAGGGCGGCTAAGGGCTTGGCCATGACCGACACCGTCTCCTTTGGCTATGAAGAGGTTGCGCCCGACGAAAAGACCCGCCGGGTAGGCGGCGTCTTTTCCAGCGTCGCGGCGCGCTATGACATCATGAACGACGCCATGTCCGGCGGGCTGCACCGCGTCTGGAAGGACGTGTTCGTCCGCCGGGTGAAGCCGCGCCCAGGCGAAGCGATTCTCGACATGGCCGGCGGCACCGGCGACATCGCCTTCCGCATGGCCGAACATGGCGCGGCGGTTACGGTGGCCGACATCAACCCCGACATGCTCGCAGTCGGCATCGATCGCGCGGCCAAGCGCGGCATCGACGGGCTGGTGTGGAGCGAGGCCAATGCCGAAACGCTGCAATGGCCCGACCGATTCTTCGATGCCTATACGATCGCGTTCGGCATCCGGAACGTCACCGACATCCCCGCCGCGCTGCGTGAGGCGCATCGCGTGCTGCGCCGGGGCGGACGGTTCTTCGTCCTCGAATTCTCTACGACCTTATGGCCGGGCTTTGCCGATGTGTACGACGCCTATTCGCACCGGCTGGTGCCGAAGCTCGGCGAGATGCTGGCGGGCGATGCCGACAGCTATCGCTATCTGGTCGAATCGATCCGCCGCTTCCCCGACATGCCGACGTTCGAGGCGATGATCAAAGACGCGGGCTTTGTGCAGACGCGGGTCGAGCCGATGCTGGGCGGGCTGGTCGCGATTCACAGCGGCTGGAAGATTTGACCGCTCCCGTCGTCCATCTGTGGCGCCTCCTGAAATGGGGTCGCACGCTGGCGCGTCACGGCGCGCTGCGCGGGATCGAGCGTGACCGCAATGCGCCGCCGTTGGTCCGCCGCGCCGCGCGCATCCTGCGATTCGGTGCGCGCCTGCCAGAGGTGCCGCGCTATGCCGATGCGCTGCAGGCGATCGGTCCGGCGGCGATCAAGCTCGGCCAGACACTCGCCACCCGCCCCGATTTGATCGGCGAGGCCGCGGCGCATGATCTGTTGCGGTTGCAGGACGCGCTGCCCCCCGTCCCGTTCGCGGTGATCCGCGCGGCGATGGAGACGGGCTTCGGCAGGCCGATCGAGGATCTGTTTCTGTCGGTCGAGGAGACGCCGATCGGCGCCGCATCGATCGCGCAGGTGCATCGCGCGATCACCACCGATGGCCATCAGGTCGCGGTCAAGGTGCTGCGGCCGGGGATCGAGGTCGAGTTCGCACGCGCGATCGAAACCTATGAATGGGCGGCAGCGCAGCTTGAGGCGCAGGGCGGTGAGGTTGCGCGCTTGCGCCCCCGCCTCGTCATCGAGACCTTCAAGCGCTGGACCGCACGCGAACTCGACCTGCGGCGCGAGGCAGCGTCGGCGTCGGAGCTGTCCGAATCGATGGAGGCGGAGCCCGACTTCACCGTCCCGACGATCGACTGGCAGCGTACGACCGGCAAGGTCATGACGCTGGAATGGATCGACGGCATCAAGCTGTCGAACCGCGACGCGCTGATCGCTGCAGGGCATGACACCGAGAAGCTGGCGCATACGCTGGTCCGCGCGTTCCTGCGTCAGGCGATTTCCGAAGGCTTTTTCCACGCCGACATGCACCAGGGCAATCTGTTCGCCCTGCCCGGCGACCGGATCGCGGCGATCGATTTCGGCATCATGGGCCGGATCGACCGCCGCGCACGCGTGTGGCTGGCGGAGATTCTCTACGGCCTGATCACCGGCAATTACCGCCGCGTCGCGGAGATTCACTTCGAGGCGGGCTATGTCCCCGCGCACCATAATGTCGCCGAGTTCGCGACCGCGCTGCGTGCGGTCGGCGAGCCGATGCGCGGCCTGCCGGTCAAGGACATGAGCGTCGGCATGATGCTCGACAGCCTGTTCAACATCACCCGCGACTTCGACATGCAGACCCAGCCGCATCTGCTGTTGCTGCAAAAGACGATGGTGATGGTCGAGGGCGTGGCGACGCGCATCCATCCCGACATCAATCTGTGGGACAGCGCCGCGCCGTTCGTGCGCGAATGGATCCGCACCGAACTGGGCCCGGAGGCGTTCCTGGCCGACCGGATTTCGGAGGATCTGAAGACGCTCGCGCGGCTGCCCCGGCTGATCCGCAATATCGAACGGCATTTCCCCGATCCGGGCGGCGCGCCCCCTGCCCCGCCGCTGCGCGAGATTGAGGTGGTGCGGGTTGGCGGTGGCTGGCGCTATGGCGTGGTCGCGCTGCTCGCCGCCGGGTCGGGCGTCGCGGCGACGCTGTTGCTTGCCTGACAAGCGACTCCAGTCGCGCTAGGGACGTCGCATGACCAGCGCTCCCCTGTGGCTCTCCGCCCCCAGCCGCTTTGCCGCGCTGCCGGTGAACCGTGCGCGCTGGGTGGTGGCTGGGGTGGTGCTGTTGATCCTCGGCGCGCTGAGCGTGTTGTTCGTGCCGCTGCCCGTGCCTGGCGCAACCGGTGCGGGGGCGGATCGGCAGGGCGATGTCGCGCTGTATGAGTCGATCGTCGCGGCGGTGACGCATGGCGAGGGCTATTACCGCGCCGCGGCGGATGCGTTGCGCATGGGCGGCTATCCGCTGCGGCCGTTCCTGACCTTTCGCATGCCGGGGCTGGCCGTGGTGCAGGGCGCGCTGCCTGCCGCGCTTACCGTTGCGATGCTCTATGCGCTCGCACTGGCGACGGCGTGGAGCTGGTACCGGCGGGTCGCGGAAGCGCTGCCGCGCTGGCCCGCACGCGTGGTAGCGCTGGTGCTGCTCACCGCCGGGATGCTGGCGTTCGTGCAGAGCGGGCTGATCGCGTTTCACGAGATTTGGGCAGGGCTGCTCGTCGCGCTCAGCCTCGCGCTGCGCCGTCCCGGGCGTTGGGTCGAGGCGGCGGCGATTGCGGCGATCGCGACGCTGATCCGCGAGACAGCCGCGCTGTACGTGATCGTCATGGCGGGCATCGCCTTTGCCGAGGGGCATCGGCGCGAGGCGGCGGGATGGGCTGCTGCGCTCGGCCTGTTCCTGCTGGTGCTGACCGCGCATGCGGTGGCGGTGCAGGGCGTGACGGGGCCGCTCGACGCCACGTCGCCGGGCTGGGCGGGGCTGAACGGGTTCGGGCTGTTCGTCCGCGCGATGACGCTGGCGACGGGGTTGCAGTTGCTGCCGCCCGCACTGGCCGCGATCCTGACCGCGCTGGCGCTGTTCGGCTGGGCCTGCTGGCGCGACCCGCTCGGGCTGCGCGCGCTCGCTACCTTCTGCGCCTATGCGCTGGTGATCAGCCTATTTGCGCGGCTCGACACGTTCTACTGGGGGCTGATCATCGCGCCGGCCTTTTTGATCGGGCTCGCCTTTGTGCCCGATGGCCTGCGCGACCTGTGGGTTCGCGCCCGCGACCGGCGGCGGGTGGTCGTGACGCAGGTTGCGCGCTAGAGATCGCGGCATGAAGCGTATCCTTCTTATCGTCGGCGGCGGCATCGCGGCGTACAAGGCGTGCGAGCTGGTCCGGCTGATCCGCAAGGCGGGGCATTCCGTCACCTGCGTCGTGACCGCAGGCGGGCAGCATTTCGTGACCCCGATGACGCTCGCCGCCCTGTCCGAGAACCAGGTTTATACGGCCCTGTGGGACCTCAAGGACGAGGCCGAGATGGGGCATATCCAGCTCAGCCGCGCCGCCGATCTGGTTGTCGTCGCGCCCGCCACGGCGGACCTGATGGCGAAGATGGCGGCGGGCATTGCCGACGATCTCGCCACCACGCTGCTGCTCGCGACCGACAAGCCGGTGCTGGCGGCGCCCGCGATGAATGTGCGGATGTGGCAGCACGCCGCGACGCAGCGCAACGTCGCCACGCTGCGGGCCGATGGCGTGACCGTGCTGGAGCCCGACGAAGGGCCGATGGCGTGCGGCGAGTTCGGTGCCGGTCGGCTGCCCGAGCCGGATGCGATCCTGCGCGCGATCGAGGATGCGCTGGCGCCGCCATCGGGTCGGCTCGCGGGCAAGCACATCCTCGTCACCGCCGGGCCGACGCATGAGCCGATTGATCCGGTGCGCTACATCGCCAACCGTTCGTCGGGGAAGCAGGGCTTTGCGATTGCCGGCGCGCTCGCGGCGCTGGGTGCGCGGGTGACGCTGGTGGCCGGGCCGGTCGCGCTGCCGACGCCGGCGGGCGTGGAGCGGGTCGATGTCGAGACCGCGCGCGAGATGGCAGCGGCGGTCGATGCCGCTTTGCCCGCTGATGCCGCGGTGATGGTCGCGGCAGTTGCCGACTGGCGCGCGGGCGACGCAGCGGGGCAGAAGATCAAGAAGGGTGACGCGGCGGCTCCCGCGCTGGCGCTGGTCGAGAACCCCGATATTCTGGCCGGACTCGCCCATGGCACCAACCGACCGCGCCTCGTCATCGGTTTCGCCGCCGAAACCGAACGGGTGGTCGAACATGCGGTCGCTAAACGTACGCGCAAAGGCGCAGACTGGATTGTCGCCAACGATGTTTCGGGCGATGTCATGGGAGGCGATGCCAATCTTGTTCACCTTGTCACGGCGTCGGGCGTCGAAAGCTGGGAGCGGCTGGCCAAGGCCGATGTCGCACGCCGCCTCGCCGAACGGATCGCCGATGCGCTTTAAACTCTCTCTCCTGCTGCTCCCGCTGCTGATCGCCGGATGCGCGGCCGATCGCGCGCAAACTCCGACGGCGCCGAAGCTGTTCACCCAGGGCTATGGCGCCTCGCCGCGCACCGCGCCGACACTGTATGTCGTCATTCACGGCAATGGCCGCCGCGCCAAGATCGACACCAGCGACTTTGCGCGCTCATTGGCAGCGGCCGAGCCGGGCAGCGCCGTCGTACGATTGCTGCGCCCCGGCTATGCCGACGGTATCGGCGGCCAGTCGCCCGGCGTGCGCGGGGCGAGCCCGACCGATGATTTCAGCGCAGAGCGAATCGCCGCGGTGGGCGACGCCATCGCCGCGCTGCGTCAACGCTATCGCCGCGCGCGCGTGGTTGTGATCGGCGAAGCCGGGGGCGCGGTGGTTGCCGCCAATCTGGCCGGGCTGCGTCCCGGTTTGATCGATGGCGTGGTGCTGGTGTCCTGCCCCTGTGCATTGCCCGAATGGCGCGCCTATCGCGCGAAGCGCGAGCCGGATACGCCGCACTGGCGCGAAAAGCTGGTCAGCCTCGATCCGCTGCAGACCGCCGGTGGCATCCAGCCGGGACTGCGGGCAGCGATTCTGGTCGGCGGCGCGGACGCCGATGTGCCCGCGCGCTTTTCCCGCAGCTATGCCGAGGCGCTGAGCCTGCGCGGGATCACCACCGATTTCCGCATTATTCCGGACCGCAAGGACCCAGTGCTGGACGACCCGCAGGTGCTCGAGGCCACCCGCCGGCTTGCCGCCGCATTGCCGAGGCGCAACTGATGGGCGCGCCGATCTCGATCCGCCTGATGCGCCTCCCGCACGGCGAAGGCCTGCCACTCCCCGCTTATGCAACTGCGGGGGCGGCGGGGATGGATGTGGTTGCGGCAGAGGATCTGGTCCTCTCCCCCGGCGCGCGTCACGCGGTCGCGACCGGCTTCGCCATCGCGATTCCCGCGGGTTTTGAGGTGCAGGTACGCCCGCGCTCCGGCCTTGCGCTCAAGCATGGCATTACCTGTCTCAACACCCCCGGCACGATCGACGAGGATTATCGCGGCGAGGTGAAGGTGATCCTTGCCAATCTTGGCGACGAACCCTTCACCATCGTGCGCGGAGAACGGATCGCACAGCTCGTCCCCGCGCCGGTCCAGCGCGCGGTATTCGAGGAGGTTGCGGCGCTCGACGACACGGCGCGCGGCGGCGGCGGGTTTGGATCAACCGGACGATGATCACGGTCACGGCCCTCGCGCTGACGCTTGCCGCCGTGCAGGGAGATCCGGCGCCGACGCAGGACGCTCCCGCGCCGGCGGCGATCGATTGGGAGAGCCTGCCGGCCCTGCCCTATCGCGAGGCGCCGAACATGACCCCGGCGATGCATGATTGGGCGCGCGGCCAGGTGCGCTCTCGCAAATGCCGTGCGAGGCGGCTGGTCGACGGGCGTCCGGCGGTGCGGATCGAGGTCGCAGTGCTGGTCGATGAAGAGGGTGTGCGCACCACCATCCCGCGCGCGACCGGCTGTCCGACGATCGAGCAATATGCCGCCGGGCTGGTCGCGGGTTTTTCGCGCAACAATTTGACCCAGCGCACAGCTTCGCCGACAGCCTGGTACCGCGCGACAGTGACCTTCGCCTGGCGGCAATGAGCTTTTCCGACGCCGAACTCGAACGCTATGCCCGCCACATCGTGCTGCCCGAGATCGGCGGCGCGGGTCAGGCGGCGCTGAAGGCCGCGCGGGTGCTGGTGGTGGGCGCTGGCGGGATTGGAAGCCCGGCGCTGCAGTATCTGGCGGCGGCGGGGGTAGGCCAGATCACGGTCGTCGATGACGATCGCGTCGATCTGTCGAACCTTCAGCGGCAGACGATTTTCAGCACCGAGGACGCGGGGCGCTCCAAGGCGGTCGCAGCGCTGACACGGGCGGAGGCTATCAATCCCCATATCGAAATGCGGGCGTGGCAGGTCCGCCTTGATGGCGGCAACGTGGACGAACATGTCCGTGGCAACAACGTCATCCTCGACGGCACCGACAATTTCGAGACCCGCCTGCTCGTGGCCGATGCAGCCCTCCGCCATCGCGTCCCGCTGGTCAGCGCGGCAGTCGGGCGGTTCGAGGGGCAGCTTGGCGTGTTTCGTGGGTGGGAGGCGGACAAGCCCTGTTATCGCTGCTTCGTCGGGGCCGACCCGGAAACAGCCGGGATCAACTGTTCCGAACAGGGCGTGCTCGGCGCGCTGACCGGGATCATGGGCAGCCTCGCGGCGCTCGAGGTGATCCGCGCGATCCATCCGTTCGGGGAGGACAGCGCGGGCAAGCTGTTGCTCGCCGACACGCTGGCGCTGCGCTTCCGCACGCTGACCCTGCCCAAGGACCCGGGGTGCCCCGCATGCGCGGCCTGACGCTGATCGTCGCGACCGGCGATATCGAACGGTTCCGCGCCGCGCTCGCGCTCGCCTGCGCCCATGCTGCGCTGGGTGGGCAGGCGCGCGTCTATGCGCATGAGGCTGCGGTGCCGTTGCTGGTCCCCGGCGCAGATCCCGACGATACCGCGCTGCCCGCGCATGGCTTTGCGACGCGCGCGCAACTGCTCGCCGAGGCGCATCAGGCCGGGGTGCGCCTGATCGCGTGCCAGACCGGCCTTGCCGCCGCCGGCCTCAGCTTCGACGCGCTCGCCGCCGGGACCGAGCCCGGCGGACTGATTTCGCTGATGGCCGAGCTGGGCAACGACCGGCTGGTGGCGTTTTAGCCTTTACTGCGCCGGGAATGCCTGGCGCTTGCCGCCGGCCTTGTGAACGACGCCCTGGCGCATCACGAACTCGACCTGCTCCATCCGCTTGATGTCGTCGAGCGGGCTGCCGGTCACCGCGATAATGTCGGCGTGCTTGCCCGGCGCGATCGAGCCGATGCTGTCCGCCCGCCCGAGCGCTTCGGCAGCATTGAGCGTGGCCGTCTTGAGCGCCATCGCGGGGGTCATCCCCGCCTTCACCATCATCGAAAATTCCTGCGCATTGTCGCCGTGACGCGACACGCCGCTGTCGGTGCCGAATGCGACCTTCACGCCCGCGGCATAGGCTTTGCTGTGGCTGGCAAAGGCGGCGGCGGCGGCTTCCTCAGCCTTGGGGATCACTGCGGGCGGGAGCAGCCCCTTGCGCGCCTGTTCCAGCGCGGCGGCGGGCGCCATCATCGTCGGGACCAGCCAGGTGCCGTTCTTCTTCATCATCGCGATCGTCTCGTCGTCGAGGAACGACCCGTGATCGACGGTGTCCACGCCGGCAGCCACCGCCGCCTTGGTCCCCGCCGCAGCGTGGCTGTGCGTCGCGACCTTGCGGCCAAGGCCATGCGACGTATCGATGATCGCCTTCATCTCCGCATCGGTCATCGCGCGGCCAAGCCCGCCCGATACGTTCGAGAGCACGCCGCCGGTCGACATGTATTTGATCACCTGCGCCCCCAGCGCGATCTGCTGGCGCACCGCGCGGGTGCAATCCTCGGGGCCGTCACAGGTGTTGATCTGATGCTTGTGGATCGCGTCGGCGAACACCTCGGCCACGCCATTGGTGCCATCGGCATGACCGCCGGAGACCGAGATCGAATTGCCGGCGTTGATGATGGTCGGCCCGGCAATGTCGCCGCGCTCGACGCCCTCACGCAGCGCGCGCATCCCCCGCGCGCTCCCGCCCAGATCGCGCACCGTGGTGAAGCCAGCCTCGAGCGTGACCCGCGCATTGGCGACCGCATGCATCATGTCATCGGCATCGTCGCGATTGAGCGCGGTCAGCCGGTCGCGCAGCGGATCGCCGCCGATCCCCCATAGATGGACGTGCATGTCGACTAGCCCCGGCATCACGAACCGGTCCTTGAGGTCGATCAGCTCCGCTCCACCCTCGGGCGCGACGAAGCCATCGCGAATTTCCGCGACCTTCCCGTCGCGCACCACGATCGTGCTCGGCCCGCGCGGCGCCTCGCCGGGCTTGGCGAGCAAGGTGCCGGCGTGGATGAACCTGACCTTGGGCGGCGCGACCGTCTGGGCCGCGAGCGGGGTCGCAGCGAGCAACGCGATGGTGACGGCGGCGATTCGACGCATGAAACTCTCCCCTGTTTGCGGCAGCCTAGGCGGCAATCAGGGGGAGTGGCTAGCCCCCGCGCTGGGTGATCGACGGCGGGTCGCTGGCCGGGAAGCTGTCTTCTAGCTCTTCGTCCAGCTCGGCTTCCTGCTTGTTGCGCGCGACACTCGCTTCCATCCGGGCGATCTGCTCGGGCGTTGCCTGCCCCTGATGCTGCGCCTTCCAGCGCGCATAGGGCATGCCATAAACCACTTCGCGCGCGGCATCGCGGTCCAACTCCCCACCGCTCGCCTCGCTCACCCAGTCGCCCAGACAGTTGCGGCAAAAGCCGGCAAGGCCCATGAGTTCGATATTCTGCGCATCGGTGCGGTGGCGCAGATGGCGGACCAGTCGGCGGAACGCCTGAGCGGCAATGCGGTCGTCTAGTTTGTCCAGCGTTGTCACAATGACGCCTCCACAGTTGAATAGTGCGCATTTGGCGTTAGGGACCGGCACAGACAAGACATGGAGAATTCGGCGATGACGAAGGCAATGGCACCGCGGTCGCGCAAGGTGCGCGTTCTGGCGACGCTCGGCCCCGCCAGCAACGCGCCCGAGATGATCGCCGCGCTCCATGCCGCGGGCGCCGACGCCTTCCGCATCAACATGAGCCATGGCGACCAGGAATCGAAGATCCCGGTGATCCAGGCGATCCGCGCGCTGGAGAAGACGACCGGCCGCCCGACCACGATCCTCGCCGACCTTCAGGGACCGAAGCTGCGCGTCGGCAAGTTCGCCGAGGGCAAGGTGACGCTGGCGACCGGCACATCCTTCCGCCTCGACCGTGACCCGACGCCGGGCGACGCGACCCGCGTCGAACTACCCCATCGCGAGATTTTCGAGGCGGTGACCGAGGGCGCGCGGCTGTTGCTGGACGACGGCAAGATGGTGCTGCGCGTCACCGGCTATGGCGTCGGCTACATCGACACGCGGGTCGAGGTCGGCGGGGTCTTGTCCAATTCCAAGGGGTTGAACGTCCCCGACATGGTCCTGCCGATGGCCGCGCTGACCGAGAAGGACCGCAGCGACCTCGCCTTTGCGGTCGAACAGAAGGTCGACTGGATCGCGCTGTCGTTCGTGCAGCGGCCCGAGGATCTGGCCGAGGCGCGCCGCCTGATCGGACCGGACGGCCCGGCGCTGCTTGCCAAGATCGAAAAGCCGAGCGCGGTCGCGCGGCTCGATGAAATCGTCGAGGCATGCGACGGCGTGATGGTCGCGCGCGGCGATCTGGGCGTCGAGCTGCCGCCCCAGAACCTGCCCCCGATGCAGAAGCGCATCGTCGAAACCTCGCGCCGCATGGGCCGCCCGGTGATCGTCGCGACGCAGATGCTCGAATCGATGATCACCTCGCCCTCCCCCACCCGCGCCGAGGTGTCGGACGTCGCGACCGCGGTCTATGACGGCGCCGACGCGATCATGCTGTCGGCCGAGAGCGCCGCGGGTCAGTGGCCGATCGAATCGGTGACGATGATGGACGCGATCGCCGATTCGGTGGAGCGCGATCCGGCGCATGGCGACCGCGTGCACTTCACCGTGATGAAGCCCGATCCCACCACCGCCGACGCGCTTGCCGAAGCGGCCAAGACGATCGCGGCGAATGTGTCGGCTAGCGCGATCATCTGCTTCACCATGTCGGGCTCCACCGCCCGCCGCATCGCGCGTGAGCGCCCGTCGGTGCCGATCCTGGTGCTGACCCCCAAGGCAGAGACCGCACGGCGCATGGGCCTGCTGTGGGGCACCCACGCGGTGCACACCCGCGATGTCGATTCGTTCGAAGACATGGTCGCCAAGGCCAAGCGCATGGCGATGCGCCACGGCATCGCCAAGGGCGGCGACCGCGTGGTCGTATGCGCCGGCGTCCCGTTCGGCACGCCGGGGTCGACCAATGTGCTGCACGTCGTGACGATCGTCGGCGACGAGCTGAAGGGGCGGAGTTAAGCCGACAGGGCGAGCGGGTGACCGGTGAGGAGCCGGTCGCGCGTCAGCAGCCGCGCGCCAAGTACCTGCGCGTGGATCAGCAACTGCTCGTCAAACGGGTCGCGATGCGCGATCGGCGCCACGAGTGACGTCGCGCAATCGGTCGGCGTCAACGGCTTGAGTTCAAACCCGGCCTTCTCAACGAACGCAAGTGCAGCGGCGGGATCGAGCAATTCGCTCCGCCGCGCCGCACCGCTGGGACCCCATTTCAGCCGAAGTTCCCAGATCGACACTGCCGAAACCAGCACACGTGTCTCACTCTCTTCAAACAAAGCCGCTTCCGCTACGGTCAGCCGGTCCGGTGCCCGCGCAAGCCAGATCAGAACATGCGTATCGATCAGCAGCTTCACGTGCGCTCGGGCTCATCATCATAATAGTCAGGTCCGAACAATTCGCGGGTCCAGGCCGGGTCATTGAACTCCTCCAGCCATTTCTCGTCGAGCGGATAGTCCAGCTTCACCTTGTCCAGGCCCATTTCCTTGCGCACGCGCGCGTTGCGTTCCCAGAACCCCTCTTTCGAAGGCTTCTGAACCGGCCCGAGTTCCGCCACTGCTTCGCCATTGCGGGTAATGGTCACGCGCTCGCCACGCTCAGCGGCCTCGATCGCTGCGGCGAAATGGGCACGGGCTTCGCGAACAGACATCTTCATCGCGACTCTCCAATTGTGTACGCAGTGTACACGTATGGAGCAATTCAGTCCAGCAGGCCGGCTGCGACCAGTTCGCGCCGGGCGTCGGCCTCTTCGGTAAACAGCACCGAGCGGATCCCCAGCGCCCGCGCGCTATCCACATTCGCGGCATTATCGTCGATGAACACCGCCTCGCCCGGCTCCAGCCCGAAACGGGCGAGCGCGAGGTGGTAGATGGCGGGGTCGGGCTTCACCAGCTTCTCGTCGCCCGAGACGACGACATCGCGGAAGCGGTCGAACAGCTGCGGCCATTCCGCACGGAAGGGCGGCCAGAATTCGTGGCTGAAATTGGTGATCGCGAACAGCGGCACGCCCGCCGCATCCAGCTCTGCGACCAGCTCGTGCATCCCCGGCACCGGGCCGCCGACGCTTTCATTGAAGCGCGGCCCCCATGCGGCGATCAGGTCGGCATGCTGCGGATAGCGCGCGATCAGCTCCGCCGAGGTGTCGGCGAAGTCGCGCCCGGCATCATGCTGGAAATGCCAGTCGAGCGTGACGACATCGCGCACAAACGCTTCGAGCGCCCGATCGTCACCGATCAGGCGCTCGTAAAGATAGCGCGGGTGCCAGGTGAAAAGGACGTTGCCGATATCGAAGATAACGGCGCGCACGTCCCCGTTCGCCTGCGCCGGGATTAGCCCTGGCGGGCCTTGAAGCGACGCTGCGTCTTGTTGATGACGTACACGCGACCGCGACGACGGATCACGCGGTTGTCGCGGTGACGCCCCTTGAGCGACTTCAGGCTGTTCACGATCTTCATGACCGATTCTCTACTATCTTGAATTGTGGCGGGTGCCGGAAAAGAGGCGCCCGCCTAGTCGGGACGCGTCGGCAAGTCAAGGAAAGCTTGGCAACGGAACCCGCATCCTCGTAACGATGTTCAGTCGCTGAGCCGTGGCGTGTGCACGGCAGGAGGATGTGTCCGATGAAGACCCGTGCAATGCTTGCCCTCGCCCTGTCCGCAGTCGCTCTGGCGGGCTGTTCCACCACCATGGGCGGCTCTGCGCCGGTCGATGTGACGCGCTATCACCTGTCCCAGCCGATCCCGGCGGGAACACTGGCGGTGCAACCGGTGAGCGGCGGCGCGGTCGGGCCGGAGGCACAACTGTATCTCGACGCGGTCGCGACGACGATGGGCGGCATGGGATTCGCCGCTGCGCCCGATTCGGCCAAGGCCGACTATCTCGCCACCGTCGATTTCCGCCGCACCGATCGCGGCCAGGTCCGCACGCGTCCACCGGTGACCATCGGCCTTGGCGGTGGCAGCTTTGGCGGCAATGTCGGCGTCGGCGGCGGGGCCAGCGTCGGGATCGGCAGCAAGACCAAGACGATCTATGCCTCCGAACTGTCGGTCCAGCTCCGCCGGCGCGGCGACAACACCGTGATCTGGGAGGGCAAGGCGATGACCGAGGCGCTCGGTGCAAGCGATGGCACCCAGCCGGGGGACACGGCCACCAAGCTGTCAAATGCGCTGTTCAAGGGCTTTCCCGGCCAGTCGGGGATCACTATCACGGTCAAATGACCATCCAGCTGAACGCCGCCTTTGACAGCGGCAACATCCGCCTCATCGACATCGACGGTGACACCGTCGATGTCGAGATCGTCGCCGACCACCAGTCCGACTTTTTCCAGTGGTTCCACTTCCGCGTGGCGGGGGCGAAGGGGCGGACGCTGACGTTCCGCATTCTGAACGCGGGCAAGGCGGCCTATGCGTTCGGCTGGCCAGGCTATCGCGCGCGGGTCAGCACCGATCGTGACGCATGGCGGCTGACCGACGGCGCCTATGCCGATGGCGTATTCAGCTTCACGCACAGCTTCGACAGCGACGTGGCGTGGTTCGCCTATTTCGCGCCCTATACGATGGAGCGCCATGCCGACCTGATCGCGCGCATGGCCGCTCAGCCCGGCGTGATGCATCGTGAACTGGGTCAGACGCTCGACGGGCGCGCGATGGACCTGCTGACGCTCGGCACGGGGCCTAAGCAGGTATGGCTCTATGCCCGCCAGCATCCCGGCGAATCGATGGCGGAATGGTGGGCCGAGGGTGCGCTGGAGAAGCTGACCAACCCCGCGGACGCCACCGCACAGGCGCTGCGGGCCAAGGCGACGTTCCACATCGTCCCCAACATGAACCCGGACGGCAGCTTCCGCGGCCATCTGCGCACCAATGCGGCGGGCGTGAACCTCAACCGCGAATGGCATGCCCCGACGATGGAGCAGAGCCCCGAGGTCCTCCTCGTCCGCGCGGCTATGGACGAGACCGGCGTCGATTTCGCGATGGACGTGCATGGCGACGAAGCGATCCCGGCCAATTTCCTTGCCGGATTCGAAGGCATCCCGAGCTGGACCGATGCGCAGGGCGAGAAATATTACGAATTCGGCCGCCGCCTCGCCGCCGCGACGCCGCTGTTCCAGCTTGAAAAGGGCTATGACAAGTCCGCTCCCGGGCAGGCCAATCTGTCGATGTCGACCAACCAGCTCGCCGGGCGCTTTGGCGCGGTGTCGATGACGCTGGAAATGCCGTTCAAGGACCACGATCCCAGCCCTGACGCGGAGTTCGGCTGGTCGCCGGAGCGGTGCAAGGCGCTCGCGCATGCGTGCCTAGACACGCTGGCAGGGATGATCGACGAGATTTAGAGGAGCTACTCGCATGAGGCGCGCTGCAGCCCTTCTCCTGGCCCTCACTTTGGCGGCCTGCGATAACGGCGATAGCCGGATATGCGGCGCGCTCGCGGTCAAAATGGATAACATCGACTTGCCTGCTAATGATCCGCAGAACGTGACTGCCTGTGTAGATCGCTGGGCTGCGCGATTATCCAAAGCGCCCGACGATGCCACTACGGTCGCGGAAGCCGCGATTGGTGCATGCCAAGATGCAATTTCCAGGCATGAGGCCGCGATCGCGAAAGACGCCGACCGACCCCCTGACTATCCCGCCGCTCGCGCATATTGGAAACGCATCGCAACATTCCGCGCTGTCCAATGGCGAGCCGGAAAGTGCCCAATCGAACGGGCAAAATAACAGATGCGAATTGACGAAGGAGACCTCGACGATCCGCAGATCATCGCGCTGCTCGAACTGCACGCGCGGGAAATGTCGGATCATTCGCCGCCGGGCACCTGCCATTTCCTTGACCTGTCGGGGCTGAAGACCCCGGACATCACCTTCCTGAGCGCATGGGATGGCGACACGCTGCTCGGCGTCGGGGCGCTCAAGCAACTTGATCCGCTGACCGGTGAGGTCAAATCGATGCGCGCCACCGCCGCCGCGCGCGGGCGGGGTGTGGGGTTCGCGATCCTCGACCATATCGCCGGCCTCGCCCGCGACCGGGGCTATACTGCGCTCAAGCTGGAAACCGGCACGGGTCCGCTGTTCGAGGGCGCGCACGCCCTCTATCGCCGCTATGGCTTTGCCCCCTGCCCGCCCTTTGCCGGCTATGTCGAAACCGACTTCAACCGCTTCTACGCGCTCGACCTGCCCGCGCCTCAGTTCCAGTAATCGAGCATGTCGGCGGTGATCCAGCCGTTGACGTAATTGAGGTAGAAGGCCGCGAACAGCGCCGTGCCGACGATCGTCGTCCACTTCGCGATCGGCCCCGCCTGAAAGCGCTGCGGCGCGCTTTCGGCCTGCCCCTTGACCATCGGGTCCCCCGCCTCGACCCCGGTGCGCGCATAGAAGGGCAGCACCAGGAACAAGGCGAGGAACCAGAACAGGAAGTAAATCGCGAGCGCGCTGAACCAGTTCATTCCATCACACCTCGATGAGCATTACGTCCATCACCGGCTTCTTCCCGGTGTAGCGCACCGCGACGCGCCGTGCGGCAAGCCGGATTTGCTCGCGCAGCTTGTCGCGGTCGCCGCCGCGCGCTTCGCCCACCACCTTGGCCACCGCCGCGCTGGCATCGGTGATCAGCCCGTCGCGATCCTCTTCGGCCGGAACGCCCTGGATCGTGACTTCAGGCTGGCCGGCGAGTTTGCCATTGGCCTTGAGCGCCACCGCGACCGACATCTGGCCATAGAGGCCGAGCTTGCGCCGTTCGTTCATCGTCGTGCCATCGGCTGGCAGGATCACGTCGCCGTCGAGCACCAGCCGTCCGGCTGGGGCATTTCCGACCTTTTTCGGCTTGCCGGGCGCCAGGCGGATGATCTCGCCATTATTCTGCACCACCGCACTGGGGATGCCATGCGCGCGACCAAAGCGGGCTTGCTCCGCGATATGGCGCATTTCGCCATGGACGGGGACGAGGATGTCCGGGCGGATCCAGTCATACATCGCCGCGAGTTCCGGGCGGCCGGGATGGCCGGAGACGTGCACGAACGCCTGACGGTCAGTGATCATTTCGACCCCCTTGCCCGCCAGCACGTTCATGATGCGCCCGATCGCCATTTCGTTGCCGGGGATCTGCTTGGACGAGAATACGACGGTGTCGCCGGATTCGAGCTTCAGCTGATGCGTCTCGTCGGCGATGCGGGCGAGCGCGGCGCGCGGTTCGCCCTGGCCGCCGGTGGCGATGATCATCACCTTGTCGCGCGGCAGCTTCATCGCGGTCTCGAAATCGACCGTCTCGGGGAAGTCGCGCAGATAGCCGGTCGCCTTGGCAACGCGCAGGATGCGGTCGAGCGAGCGCCCGGCAACGCACATCGCGCGGCCGGTATCCTTCGCGACCTCGCCCAGCGTCTGCAACCGCGCGGCGTTGGAGGCGAAGGTGGTGACGAGCACCCGGCCCTTGATGCCCGCGACGACCTCGTCCAGCCCCTCCCGCACGGCGGACTCGGAGCCCGAGGCTTCGGGGTTGAAGACGTTGGTGGAGTCGCACACCAGCGCGAGCACGCCCTCGTCACCCACTGCGGTCAGTTCCGCGGCGGTCGATGCGCCGCCCATCACCGGCGTGTCGTCGATCTTCCAGTCGCCGGTGTGGAACACGCGGCCATAGGGCGTGTCGATCAGTACCGCATTCCCCTCAGGGATCGAGTGCGCCAGCGGCAGGTAGCGGATGCCGAACGGGCCGATCTGGAACGGCTCCTCTTCGCGCACCACGTTCAGTTCGACGCGGTCGGCAATGCCCTCCTCGTCCAGCTTGCCGTGGATCAGGCCGGCGGTGAACGGCGTCGCATAGAGCGGCACGTCCAGCTCGCCCGCCAGATAGGGCAGCGCGCCAATATGATCCTCATGCCCGTGGGTCAGCACGATGCCGAGCAAATCGTCCAGCCGCTCCTCGATGAACTGCAGATCGGGCAGGATCAGGTCGATGCCGGGATAGTCGGGTGTGCCAAAGATCACGCCGCAATCGACCATGATCCATTTGCCCTGACAGCCATAGAGATTGACGTTCATGCCGATCTCGCCCGAGCCGCCAAGCGCGAGGAAGAGGAGTTCTTTACCGGGGGTCACATGTTTCCAGTCTGATAAACGGCCATTTGCCCTGAGCCTGTCGAAGGGCTGTGCCGCGAACGTGATGGCGGGAACAGGCCTTCGACAGGCTCAGGCCAAACGGCGTTAGTGGGATATGCGCCAGCGATCAAACGATCATGCCCGCGACCGCTCCCACAGCATCGCTAGCCCCTGAATCGTCAGGTCAGGTTCGATCACGTCGAACGCATCGGTCTGCTTTTCGAACAGCACCGCCAGGCCGCCGGTGGCGATCACCTTTACCGGGCGACCGATCTCCGCCTTCATCCGCGCGACCAGCCCCTCGATCATCGCGATGTAGCCCCAATAGATGCCGATGTGCATCTGATCGACCGTATTGCGGCCGATAACGCTGGTGTTGGCGGGCGCCTCGATCGCGATGCGCGGCAGCTTGGCGGCGGCGGTGACCAGCGCGTCGAGCGACAGGTTGATGCCCGGCGCGATGATCCCGCCCTTATATGCGCCGGTATAGTCGGCGACGTCGAACGTGGCGGCGGTGCCGAAGTCGACGACGATCAGGTCACCGGGATGGTTCTCATGCGCGGCGATGATGTTGAGCGCGCGGTCGGCGCCGACGCTCTGCGGCTCTTCCACATCCAGCGCGATCGGCCAGCCGTCGCGCCCGGCGACCAACGGGGTGCAGCCGAAGTATTTCTGCGACAACACCTCAAGATTGTGGAGCGCGCGCGGGACGACCGTGCCGATGATGACGCCGGTAACGACTCCGCGCTCATAGCCCTCCAGCGCGAGCAGCTGGCTCAGCCACACGGCGTACTCGTCGGCCGTGCGGCGCGGATCGGTGGCGATCCGCCAGCGCGCCTTGATCTCGCGCCCCTGCACGAGCGCGAAAACGATGTTGGTGTTGCCGGCGTCGATCGCGAGCAGCATGAATTGGTCCTTCAGATGAGGAAGACGTCGCCAGCATGAATGACATGCCGCGATCCATCGGCCAAGCGGAGGATCAGCGCGCCGTCGCCGGTCAGGCCGTCAAACAGGCCGTCATGGGCCGTGCCGTCGGGCAAGCGCGCGGTGAGTGCAGTGCCGGTCGGGTGCGCGCGGTCGAGCCAGCGGTGGCGGATCGGGTCCAGTCCCTCGCCACGCCAGCGCGATAGCCAGCGTGAAAAGCTCTCGGCCAAGACCTCGGCAAACGTCGCGGCGGCGACCGCAACGCCCTGCGCGGCAAGGCTCGTCACGGGGCGATCGGGCAGGTCGGGATGATGCGCCAGGTTGACGCCGATCCCGACCACGACCGCATCGCCGGCGCGCTCGAGCAGCACGCCCGACAGCTTCGCGCCGTCGATCAGCAGGTCATTGGGCCATTTGATCGTCGCGTCGGTGGGGAGGAAGACGCGGACAGCCTCCTCAAGCGCAACGACCGTGACCAGCGCAAGCGTAGGCGCGGACGGATCGGTCGGGCGCAAGCGGACGAGCGTGCTGCCGTAGAAATTGCCGACCGGCGATTCCCACGCCCGGCCCTGTCGCCCCTTGCCCGCAGTCTGGCGCTCCGCACGCAACCAGGCCCCTTCGCTCGCGCCCGCCGCAGCGAGCGCCAGCATGTCGGCATTGGTGGAACCCGTCTCCGGGACGACGCGGATCAGAACAGCGTCCGCGCCGCCGCCATCGACCATGCGCCGAGCACCGGGATCAGCAGATAGCCGAGCGGCGAGACGAACACCGCCGCTGCGGCGATCAGACCGCCCTCAAGCGCGCTGTCGCCCTTGGCATAGGCCGGTGCGGGCTCGTCGAAGTACATCGTCTTGACGATCTTGAGGTAATAGAACGCCCCGATCACCGACGCCGCGATACCGATCGCTGCGAGCGGGAACAGCCCAGCCTTCACCGCCGGCTCGAACACCGCGAACTTGGCCCAGAAGCCAAACAGCGGCGGGATGCCCGCGAGGCTGAACATGAACATCGCCAGCGCCGCTGCCAGCGCCGGACGCGTGCGCGACAAGCCCGACAGGCTGGCGATCGTCTCGACCGGCTGGCCCTCGGTGTCGCGCATCTGCAGCACGACGAGGAAGCTGCCCAGCGTCATCACCACATAGATGGTGAGGTAGGTCAGCACGCCCGCCACGCCCTCTGCGGTGCCGGCGGCAAGGCCGATCAGCGCGAAGCCGACATTGTTGATCGAAGAGTAAGCCAGCAGCCGCTTAATGTTGGTCTGCCCGATCGCCGCAACCGCGCCGAGCACGATCGAGGCGAGCGCGGCGAAGATCACGATCTGGCGCCAGTCGCTGGTCACCGGACCCATCGCCTCGATCGCGACGCGGACCGACAGTGCCATTGCCGCCACCTTGGGGGCACTGGCGAAGAAGGTCGTCACCGGGGTCGGTGCGCCTTCGTACACGTCCGGGGTCCACATATGGAACGGCACCGCCGACATCTTGAACGCGAGGCCAGCAAACACGAACACCAGGCCGAACAACAGGCCCATATTCTCACCCGCAGCATAGGCCGACGCGATGTCGCCGAACACCGTGGTGCCGCTGAACCCATAGACCAGGCTGATGCCGTAGAGCAGGATGCCCGAGGCGAGCGAGCCGAGGATGAAGTATTTCAGACCCGCTTCGGCCGAGCGCACATCGCGGCGCATGAAACTGGCGAGAACGTAGGACGCGAGGCTGTTCAGCTCGAGCCCGACATAGAGCGTCAGCAGGTCGTTGGCCGATACCATCATGCCCATGCCCGCGGTCGCGAACAGGATCAGGATGGGATATTCGGGGCGCAGATCCTCACCACTGGTGCGCGCGAAGAAGCGCGGGGCGATGATAATCGCAATCGCCGCGGCGAAGAAGATCAGCGCCTTGGCATAGGCCGAGAACAGGTCGGCGCGATACAGGCCGTCGAACGCGAGGCCGCCGGAGGAGGCGTTGCCGGTCAGCGCGATGCCTGCGCCGATCAGCACAGCGACCGACACCCAGCTCACCGCGCGCGAAACCGCTGGGCCACCCCATGCGGCGACCATCAGCAAAGCGAGCCCACCGACCGAGAGGACAATCTCGGGCAGGACCATCGAAAGTTGCAGGCCGTAGTCCATCAGTGTGCCGCTCCATGCTCGGCAGATTTATGCTCGGGCGCATGCGCAGCCTTGGCAGC
Organism: Sphingomonas sp.; assembly: GCF_035998645.1. Classification (GTDB taxonomy): domain Bacteria; phylum Pseudomonadota; class Alphaproteobacteria; order Sphingomonadales; family Sphingomonadaceae; genus Sphingomonas. The sequence goes on along the minus strand of NZ_DASYHL010000004.1, from coordinate 824,035 downwards.
AGCGGGATTGCCGGGGGTCGGCAGGCTGTCGCCCGCCGGACGCGCCCGCTCGATCCGCGCCAGCAACGTCGCAACGTCGGCACGCATCGGGGCGAGGAAGCTCTCAGGGTACACACCCATCCACAGCACCGCCGCTGCGATCGGCGCCAGCAGCGCCATCTCGCGCTTGTTCAGGTCCGGCATCGCCTTGACGTCGTCCTTGGTCAGATCACCGAACACGACGCGGCGGTACAGGTAGAGCATATAGCCCGCGCCCAGAATGATGCCGGTCGTGGCGATCAGCGTCGCCAGCGTCGACACCTGGTACGTGCCCATCAACGCCAGCAGCTCGCCGACGAAGTTGCTCGTGCCCGGCAGGCCGACCGATGCCATCGTGAACAGCATGAACAGGATCGCATATTTCGGCATGTTGATCGCGAGGCCGCCGTAGCGGTCGATCTCACGGGTATGCAGACGGTCGTAGATCACGCCGACGCACAGGAACAGCGCGCCCGACACCAGGCCGTGGCCCAGCATCACCATCATCGCGCCCTCGATGCCCTGCCGGTTGAAGGTGAACAGGCCCAGCGTCACGATCGCCATATGCGCGACCGACGAATAGGCGATCAGCTTCTTCATATCGCTCTGCACCAGCGCGATCAGCGACGTGACCACGACCGCGATGCACGACAGGCCGAACACCAGCCAGATCAGCTGCGCCGACGCCTCCGGGAACATCGGCAGCGAGAAGCGCAGGAAGCCATAGCCGCCGAGCTTCAGCAGCACGCCCGCCAGGATCACCGACCCTGCGGTCGGCGCCTGCACGTGCGCGTCGGGCAGCCAGGTGTGGACCGGCCACATCGGCATCTTCACCGCGAAGCTCGCGAAGAACGCCAGCCACAGCCAGGTCTGGACCCCGGCGGGGAAGTCATACGCCATCAGCTCCGGGATCGACGTCGTGCCCGCGGTGATGGTCATGTACATCATCGCGATCAGCATCAGCACCGAGCCGAGCAGCGTGTAGAGGAAGAACTTGTAGCTCGCGTAGATGCGGTTCGCGCCGCCCCAGATGCCGATGATCAGGAACATCGGGATCAGGCCGGCCTCGAAGAACACGTAGAACAGGAAGATATCCTGCGCCGCGAAGGTGCCGATCATCAGCACTTCGGTGATCAGGAACGCGGCCATATATTCCTGGACGCGCTTGTTGATCGCTTCCCAGCTCGCGCCGATGCAGATCGGCATCAGGAACACGCTGAGCATGATCAGCAGCAGCGCAAAGCCGTCGATGCCCAGCGACCAGCCGAACACGCCGAACAGGTTCGGATAATGCTCGACGAACTGCCACTGCGGCCCGCCAATCTCGAAATTCGCCCACAGCACGCCGCCGAGAACGAGGTCGACCAGCGTCGCGCCCAGCGCGATCCAGCGCGCCTGATTGGCGCTGACGAACAGACATGTGATCGCCGCCACCAGCGGCACGATCAGCATCAGGGAGAGAATGCCGCTCATCGCGTGATCACCCAGGTAACGGCTGCGGTCAGGCCGATCAGCATGACGAACGCATAGCTATAGACATATCCCGACTGGAGCTTGGCGCTCCACACGCCCGCGAACTTCACCGCCGCAGCGGAGCCGTTCGGGCCGAACCGGTCGATCAGGCCCTCATCGCCCCGCTTCCAGAACAGGCGGCCGAACCAGAAGGCGGGCTTCACGAACAGCACATTGTACAGCTCGTCGAAATACCACTTGTTCAGCAGGAACTTGTAGAGAAGCGAGAAGGTCGCGGTGAAGCGCGCAGGGATGGTTGGCGACTTGATGTACGCAACCCACGCCCCGAACAGACCGAGCAGCATGACGATGCTCGCCGACAGCTTCACCCACAACGGCACTTCGTGCATCGCGTGCGCAAGGTGCGTATCGAACGCGACCGCGCCCTTCCAGAAGATTTCACCACTGTTGGGCTGGATGAAATACTGGTTGAACGCGAGTCCTGCGAACACCGCGCCGATCGACAGGATGATCAGCGGGATCATCATCGGCAGCGGGCTTTCGTGCGGATGATATCCGCCGGTGCCGTCTGCAGTCTCATGCGCGCTCGGACCATGGACGTGCGGTTCATGGCCCGCATCTTCCTGCGCCGGCGGGTTCTCCGCATGCGCGACCGCGTGGCCATGGGCGTCATCGTTATGATGCGAGTCATGCAGCGCGTGCTGAATATGCTCCGACTGCGTCCAGCGCGGTTTGCCCCAGAAGGTCAGGAACATCAGGCGCCAGCTGTAGAAGCTGGTCAGCAGTGCGGCGAACACGCCGACCCAGAACGCCGCCTGACCGCCACCACCGGCTGCATAGGCCGCCTCAAGGATCGCGTCCTTGGAGTGGAAGCCCGCGAACCCGGCATGGAGCCAGTAGATGCCGACGCCAGTGATCGCGAGCGTGCCCGCCATCATCGTCCAGAAGGTGACCGGGATGTGCTTCCGCAGGCCGCCATAGTACCGCATGTCCTGCTCATGGTGCATCGCATGGATGACCGAGCCGGCACCCAGGAACAGCAGCGCCTTGAAGAAGGCGTGGGTGAACAGGTGGAACATCGCCGCGCCATACATGCCGACGCCCGCGGCGAAGAACATGTAGCCGAGCTGCGAACAGGTCGAATAGGCGATCACGCGCTTGATGTCGGTCTGCGTCGTGCCGACTGTCGCGGCGAACAGACAGGTCGCCGCACCGATGAAGGTGACGAAGCCGAGCGCGATCGGCGCCTGCTCGAACAGCGGCGACAGGCGGCACACCATGAACACGCCCGCGGTGACCATCGTCGCCGCGTGGATCAGCGCCGACACCGGGGTCGGGCCCTCCATCGCGTCGGGCAACCAGGTGTGCAGGCCAAGCTGCGCCGACTTGCCCATCGCACCGACGAACAGCAGCAGGCACAGCACGGTCAGCGTATCGACGCGATAGCCGAGGAAGCCGATCGTGCTGCCGGCCATACCCGGTGCAGCTTCAAGGATCTCGGGGATCGAGATGGTGCCGAACACCAGGAACACGCCGAAGATGCCGAGCATGAAGCCAAGGTCACCCACGCGGTTGACCACGAACGCCTTGATCGCGGCGGCGTTGGCCGACGGCTTCTTGAACCAGAAGCCGATCAGCAGATAGCTCGCGAGGCCCACGCCTTCCCAGCCGAAGAACATCTGCAGCAGGTTATCGGCGGTCACCAGCATCAGCATGGCGAAGGTGAACAGCGAGAGATAGGCGAAGAAGCGCGGCTGATCCGGGTCCTCTTCCATGTACGACCAGCTGTAGAGGTGGACCAGCGCCGAGACGCTCGTCACCACCACCAGCATCACGGCGGTCAGGCTGTCGACGCGCAGCGCCCAGTCGACCATCAGATCGCCTGAGTTCATCCAGGTCAGCACCTTGATGACCTGCGGCTCGGCCGTGCCGTTGAGGAACGGGATGAACGTCATCCAGCTGAGGATCGCCGCGACGAACAGGCCGCCGGTGGTGACGATCTTCGGGAATGCCGTGCCGAACGCGCGGTTACTGAAACCGGCGACGATCGCTGCCAGCAGCGGCAGGAATACGATGAAATGGATCGAAGACATCAGCCCTTCATCCGATTGACGTCGTCGACCGAGATCGTGCCGCGGCCGCGGAAATAGATGACAAGGATGGCGAGGCCGATCGCGGCCTCACCCGCCGCAACGGTCAGCACGAACATCGCGAACACCTGACCAACCAGATCGCCCAGCGCGGCGCTGAACGCGACGAGGTTGAGGTTCACGCTGAGCAGGATCAGCTCGATCGCCATCAGGATGACGATGAGGTTCTTGCGGTTCATGAAAATGCCCAGCACGCCCATGGTGAACAGGATCGCGCTAACGACGAGATAATGGGTGATTCCGATCACAGCTCCACCCCCTGCCCGACGGGCTGGTTGACGTTGCGGGTCGCGTCCTTCTGACGCCGGTTGATCTGGCGCCAGACATTCTGCGTCTGCACCCCGCCGCGCTTGCGGTGGGTCAGCACGATCGCGCCGACCATGGCGACGAGCAGGATGAAGCCAGCGGCCTCGAACAGATAGAGATAGCGGCTGTAGAGCAGCATGCCGATCGCCTGAACGTTCGACACCTGGCCGAGCGCGGTATCCGCGTCGACTGGCGCGATCCGCTTGGCCAGGTCGATCTTGCCTGCGGTCCACGCCATCGTGCCGATCACGATCTCCGCCGCCAGCGCCACCGCGATGGCGAGGCCGAACACGGCATAGCGGACGAACCCGGCGCGCAGCTCGGCAAAGTCGATGTCGAGCATCATCACGACGAACAGGAACAACACCGCGACCGCGCCGACATAGACGATGACCAGCAGCATCGCGATGAACTCAGCGCCTGCGAGCACCATCAGCCCGGCGGCGTTGAAGAACGCCAGGATCAGCCACAGCACCGAATGAACGGGATTGCGGGCGGTAATCGTCATCGCGGCGGAGAGGATCACCACCCCGGCGAAGAGATAGAAGGCGATTGCCTGGATCATGGCTTAAACTTGAGCCCCCAAACCCCGTTCGGGCTGAGCTTGTCGAAGCCCAGCACCAGCAGCTGTAGAATTGCGCCCTTCGACAAGCTCAGGGCAAACGGAGGTGATTCCGAATGTCATGGCGCGCTTAACGGTACGGTGCATCGGCGGCAAGGTTCGCGGCGATTGCGCGTTCCCAGCGGTCGCCGTTCGCGAGCAGCTTGTCCTTGTGATAGATCAGCTCCTCACGTGTTTCGGTCGCGAATTCGAAGTTCGGCCCCTCCACAATGGCGTCCACCGGGCATGCCTCCTGGCACAGGCCGCAATAGATGCATTTGGTCATGTCGATGTCGTAGCGCGTGGTGCGGCGGCTGCCGTCGTCACGCGGTTCGGCCTCGATCGTGATCGCCAGCGCCGGGCAAACCGCCTCGCACAGCTTGCACGCGATGCAGCGCTCTTCGCCGTTCGGATAACGGCGCAGCGCATGCTCGCCGCGGAAGCGGGGCGAGATCGGGTTCTTCTCGTACGGATAGTTGATCGTCGCCTTGGGCTTGAAGAAATACTTCAGCGTGAGGGCGTGCGCCTTCACGAACTCCCACAGGGTGAACGAACGGACGAGTTGGGCGACGCTCACTGGACAGTCCCCTGAGAAGGCGATCCACGCCGCGTTTCACACATGCCGGTTCCGATAAGTGTATCGAACGAATGGCGACCGTCACTATACGACCGGACAATCGTTAACACGGCCACTTGCTGATTGCTGTAATCAATCATTCGAACATTTACTCTTTCGCGACCCGCCGCTTCTTTCCACTCATAATGATGGACCAGGTTCTCCACGGACAGCTGAAGGCCACCTTTAAGTTTGATCGGGCTCGATGGCTTAAGCCAATCCGCCATGTTCGTTTTCACCTCGGCCCCATCATAGGTGCCACGCAGCTTGAACCGAGCGGCGGATTTGGCGCCCCCCGGCCCGCGCATATCACAATCAAACGCCAGTCGACCGGCACTTGGCACGGCGGCTACGGTCTGAGCTGCTATCGCGAGGGCTAAGCTCATCACAGCCCCACTCGCTGGATCATCAGCCAGCCCGACACCGCGAACACGAAGAACAGCGACAGCGGCAGGAAGATCTTCCAGCCCAGGCGCATCAGCTGGTCATAGCGGTAGCGCGGGACGGTCGCCTTGATCCACGAGAAGATGAAGAAGAAGACGAGGATCTTGATGAACAGCCAGATGATGCCCGGGACCGCATACAGGATCGGGATATCCAGCGGCGGCAGATAGCCGCCCCAGAACAGCACCGCGTTGAGCGTGCACATCAGGATGACGTTGGCGTACTCGCCCAGCCAGTAGAGCGCGAAGGCCATCGACGAATATTCGGTCTGATAGCCCGCGACCAGCTCGCTCTCCGCCTCGGTCAGGTCGAACGGCGCGCGTGCGGTTTCGGCGAGCGAGGAGATCAGGAACACCACCGCCATAGGGAACAGCAGCGGGTTGAAGCCGAAGCCGTTGAAGATGCCCATCACATGCCCCTGCTGCGCATTGACGATGCCCGACAGGTTGAACGTCCCCGCCCACAGCACCACCGCGATCAGCACGAAACCGATCGAGACTTCATAGCTGACCATCTGCGCCGCAGCGCGGATCGCCGAATAGAAGGGATATTTGGAGTTCGACGCCCAGCCGGCGAGGATCACGCCATAGACACCCAGCGACGACGCCGCGAGGATGTAGAGCAGGCCGACATTGATGTTCGACAGCACCACGCCCGCCTGGAACGGGATCACCGCCCACACGATCAGCGCGACGGTGAAGGTGATGATCGGCGCGAGCAGGAACAGCCCCTTGTTCGCGCTCGACGGGATGATGGTTTCCTGAAGGAAGACCTTGAGGCCATCCGCGAACGACTGAAGCAGGCCGAGCGGGCCGACGACGTTGGGACCACGGCGCAGCGCCATCGCCGCCCAGATCTTGCGATCGGCATAGATGATCATCGCGACGGCCAGCATCAGCGGCAGCGCGATCAGCAAAATGCCCGCGATCGTCGCGACGAACCACGCCCATTCGAAGGGCATGCCGAGGGATTGGAAGAAAGCGGTCACTCTGCGGCCTCCGCGAAATCCTGGCCGTGGATCAGTTCGGCCGAGCAGCGCTGCATCGTCGGCGACGCGCGGCAGATGGCGTTGGTCAGGTAGAAGTCGGCGATCGGGTAAACGACCTCCCCTTCCCCCTTCGCGTCGAGCGCGGGCGGGTTCCACTCGAAGCTGGCGAGCCCTTCGCTGCCCAGCGCCGGCACGTCGGCGGCCATTGCCGCGCGCAGTTCGCCAAAGCTGTCGAACGGCAGCGTCTTGCCGATCACTTCGGACAGGGCGCGCAGGATCGTCCAGTCCTCACGCGCGTCGCCGGGGGCCGAAACCGCCTTCTCGCTGCGCTGGACCCGGCCTTCCAGATTGACATAGGTGCCGTGCTTTTCGGCATAGCTCGCGCCCGGCAGGATCACGTCCGCCGCATGCGCGCCCTTGTCGCCATGATGGCCGATATAGACGTTGAAGCTGTTGGCGAAGTTGGAGAAGTCCACTTCGTCTGCGCCCAAGAAGAAGGTCAGCTTCGGCTCCGCAGCGACGATGTCGGCAATGCCGCCCTTCGACGCGAAGCCGAGCATCAGGCCGCCCATGCGGCTCGCCGCCATGTGCAGCACGTTGAAGCCGTTCCAGCCCTCACGCACCAGATCGAGCTTCTTGGCCAGCGCCAATGCCGCGCCATGCCCGTTCTTGAGCGCCGCGCCGCCGACGATGACCATCGGGCGCACCGCATCCTTGACCGCGTCCGCCGCCGCGTCGGGCAGCTTGCCGAGCAGGCCGAGATCATTGCCGAGCCAGGTCGTCTTGTAGGTCAGATCGGTTTCCGGCCCGATCGCGAACACCTTCGCGCCCTTCTTGATCGCCTTCCGCACGCGGGTGTTCACCAGCGGCGCTTCCCAGCGCAGGTTGGTGCCGACCAGCAGGATCACGTCCGCCGTCTCGACGCCCGCGATGGTGGTGTTGAAATTCACCGCCGACAGCGACGACGTGTCATACGCCATGCCGGTCTGACGCCCCTCAAGCAGGTCGGAGCCGAACGACTGGACCAGCTTCTTGGCGGCAAAGATCGTCTCGCAATCGAGCAGGTCGCCATGAATCGCGGCGACCTTGTCCCCCGCGCCCTTCGCGGCAACCGCGATAGCGGCGAACGCCTCGTCCCAGGTCGATTCAACCAGTTTGCCGTCCTTGCGGACATAGGGCTTGTCGAGCCGGCGGAAGCTGAGGCCGTCGACATGGTGGCGCGTCTTGTCGTGCGCCCATTCCTCGTTCACGTCTTCATTGATGCGCGGGAGGACGCGCAGCACGCCGCGCCCGCGGCTGTCGATGCGGATATTGGTGCCGACCGCGTCCATCACGTCGATCGCGAGCGTCTTCTTGAGCTCCCACGGCCGCGCTTCGAACGCATAGGGCTTCGACGTCAGCGCACCGACCGGGCACAGGTCGACGACATTGCCCGAGAGTTCGGACGTGACCGCCTGCTCCAGATACGACGTGATCTGCATATTCTCGCCGCGATAGAGCGCGCCGATTTCCTCAACGCCCGCAACCTCTTCGGCAAAGCGGACGCAGCGGGTGCACTGGATGCAGCGGGTCATCACCGTCTTGACGATGGGGCCCATATATTTCTCGGTCACCGCGCGCTTATTCTCGGTGTAGCGGCTGTGACCACGGCCATAGGCGACCGACTGGTCCTGCAAATCGCACTCGCCGCCCTGATCGCAGATCGGGCAATCGAGCGGGTGGTTGATCAGCAGGAACTCCATCACGCCTTCGCGCGCCGCCTTGACCATCGCACTGTCGGTGCGGACATCCTGATTGTCCGCGGCGGGCAGCGCGCACGACGCCTGCGGCTTGGGCGGCCCGGGCTTCACCTCGACCAGGCACATGCGGCAATTGCCCGCGATGCTCAGCCGCTCATGGTAACAGAAACGCGGAATTTCCTTGCCCGCGGCCTCGCACGCCTGGAGCACGGTGGCCCCTGCGGGCACCTCCACTTCGATTCCGTCGACGGTCAGCTTCGGCATTACACGCTATCCCCGTCCCGGACGCGCCGGGCGTTCAAACTCTGAATCATCACGACGTCGCCCCCGCTGCCAGCCGGTAATAGCTGATCGCGATCGCCTCACGCAGCGTCGCGCGGTTGAGCTTCAGCGTCTCGCCCTTAGGCACGCAGGCCGGGATCGCCGGGCTTAGCGCGCGGAATGCGGGCAGTTCGGCGGCGTCGCCGATCTTCGTCGCGAGGAGCGCGCGCGTTCCAGCAGGGTTCGCGCGAACGATGCACTCGCCGAGCTTGCCCATATACATCTCGGCGACAGTCATCGAGTAGCCCTCGCGGGCCTTTTCATCGTCCTCGGTTGGGGCCTTAGGCTCCGTCCAGATCAAAGCGGGCTTGGCGGCGGGATCGATCGGCCCCTGCCCCTTCAATTCGACAGTGATCAGTCGCTCGGCCAGCGCGGCGCGGTATTGTTGATACCGCATGCGCAGCTTACCGCGCAGGAAACCGAGGCAACGTGGCCCCATGACCTTACGGAACTCGTCCTCGGGCATGCGCTCACCCACGGGCGTCAGCACATATTTGCGCGCGAGGGAGGGTTGGGCCTGCACAACGCACTCGGCATAGTCAGCCAGGACCTTGCGGCCCATCGCTTCGGCCTCGGCCTTTTCCTTGGCAGCGTCGGCGGGCGCGGCGGTCAGCAGCGTCGCGGCAAGAGCGAATGCGGCGATCATTCCGCAGCCTCCTGCATCGGGCTCAGTCCGCCGCCCTGCTTCTCAAGGATGCGCCGCTCCATTTCGGGGCGGAAATGCTTGATCAGGCCCTGGATCGGCCATGCCGCCGCGTCGCCGAGCGCGCAGATGGTGTGGCCTTCGACCTGCTTGGTGACGTTGAACAGCGTATCGATCTCGCTGATGTCAGCATCGCCCGTGCGCATCCGCTCCATCACGCGCCACATCCAGCCGGTGCCCTCACGGCATGGGGTGCACTGGCCGCAGCTCTCATGCTTGTAGAAATAGCTGATGCGGCTGATCGCGGCGACGATGTCGGTGGACTTGTCCATCACGATCACAGCTGCCGTGCCAAGGCCCGATCCGAGCGCGCGCAGGCCGTCAAAGTCCATCGGCGCGTCCATGATCTCCGCCGCCGGAACCAGTGGCACCGACGACCCGCCGGGGATCACGGCGAGCAGATTATCCCAGCCGCCACGGATGCCGCCGCAATGCTTTTCGATCAGCTCGCGGAACGGGATCGACATGCTTTCCTCGACCACGCACGGCTTTTCGACGTGCCCGCTGATCTGGAACAGCTTGGTGCCCTTGTTGTTCTCACGACCAAAGCTCGCGAACCATTCGGGGCTGCGGCGCAGGATCGTCGGGGCAACCGCGATCGATTCGACATTGTTGACCGTGGTCGGGCAGCCATAAAGACCTGCGCCCGCTGGGAAGGGCGGCTTGAGGCGCGGCTGGCCCTTCTTGCCCTCCAGGCTTTCGATCATCGCGGTTTCTTCGCCGCAAATGTACGCACCCGCGCCGCGATGGCAGAAGACGTCGAAATCATAGCCCGAGCCACAGGCATTCTTGCCGAGCAGACCCTTGGCGTAGGCTTCCTCGATCGCCGCGAACAGCGTCTGCGCCTCGCGGATATATTCGCCGCGAATGTAGATATACGCCGCGCGCGCGCGCATCGCGAAGCCCGCGACCAGCGCGCCTTCGAGCAGCAGGTGCGGGTCGTGGCGGATGATCTCACGGTCCTTGCACGAGCCCGGTTCGGATTCGTCGGCATTGATGACCAGGAAGCTCGGCCGTTCCGGCGTCGGGTTCTTGGGCATGAACGACCATTTCATGCCGGTCGGGAACCCTGCCCCGCCGCGCCCGCGCAGGCCCGACGCCTTGATCTTTTCGATGATCGTGTCGGAGCCGAGTTCGAGCAGCTTCTTGGTATTGTCCCACGCGCCGCGCTTCATCGCAGCGTCGAGGTTCCACGGCTGATAGCCGTAGAGGTTGGTGAAAATCCGGTCCTTGTCCGCGAGCATGTTAACGCGGCCCCCCGATACGCTTGTTGTCCTTGACCGCGAGGTAGATCGCGACGCCAGCGCCGATGACGAGCAGCGGCACGAACAGTTTCGCGGCCAGTTTCAGCGCCCAGATTGCAACGACGATGCCACCGATGATGGCGAGGATCGTGAAGATCGTGTTCTTGCTCACCATTCGCTCCTGTAGTCGTGGTTGTCGGACACCATCGCGGTCAGGCTGGTCGGGCCGCCGAGCGGCTCGACGGTGTGGCGGCCGGGCTCCTGCGTGCCCGCCTTGGGGCTCTTGCCCTGCGCCAGCGCGTCGAGGATCGCGACGGTACGGTCGTAGTCCAGATCCTCGAAATTATCGTCGTTGATCTGGACCATCGGCGCCGACGCGCAATTACCCATGCACTCGACCTCGGTCAGCGTGAACAGGCCGTCGGGCGTGGTCTTGCCCTTGGCCATGCCGCGGTTCTTGCACGCCGCGAACACCTCGTCCGATCCGCGCAGCCAGCACGGCGTCGTGCCGCACACCTGCACATGATATTTGCCGACCGGGTGCATGTTGAACATCGTGTAGAAGGTCGCGACCTCGAGCACGCGGATCACCGCCATGTCGAGTTCACGCGCGACGAATTCGATCACCGGGATCGGCAGCCACCCCTGCGTATCCGTCTCCGCCCCCACCTGACGCTGGGCGAGGTCGAGATAGGGAATGGAGCAGCTCATCTGCCGCCCCTCGGGATAGCGCGCACGGATGGTCGCGGCCTTGGCGGCATTCTCCGCCGTCCAGGCGAAATTGCCCCAGCGCGCGCGGAGTTCAGGCGTGTCTTCGATTGCGTTTGCGTCGGCCATTAGCGGATGAACTCCACGCGGCTCACTCGGTCGCCGCTGAAGGTGTAGATGGACATGACCTCGAACTGCTCGCCATCGGGCGCGCGCGAGACCGTTTCGTGGAGCAGCACCGTCTCGCCCAGCTCATAGCTGGCGAGGATGTCGGCGCGGTTGTGCGGGAACTGGGCGAACATCGCTTTCAGCCCCGCGCGGACGCCTTCGCGCCCCTCACGCAGCACCGCACCGCGATAGCCCGCTTCACAGGCATCGTCGGTCATCAGCGCGACATAGGCGTCGGCATCCTGCGCGTTGTAATGCGCGATCATTGCGTGCGCGGTGGCGACGCGGGTGCTCACGGGTGCGTCTTGGAGGGTGAGGGTGTCAGCCATGATTTGGCCCCGGATTCTTGGCCGCGCTGCGCAAGCGCGCGACCGAGGTGCCGAGCTTTGTCGCTAGCACCAGATAATAAAGCACAGCAGCACCAAGAATGAACACGACAGCGCCCATCACGAGATTGCCCCACGGATCTCCGAGCATCGAGTAACCCGCGTAGATCGCGAGGATTACGATCGGCGCAGCCAGCGTGAGCACGACAGACAGACCAACATCGCGAAGCACCTTCACCGGTCACACTCCCCGAACACGATATCCATCGCGCCCAGAATCGCGGTGATGTCCGCCAGCATGTGCCCGCGCGACATGAAGTCCATCGCCTGCAGATGGCTGAACGCGGTCGGGCGGATCTTGCAGCGATAGGGTTTGTTCGACCCGTCGCTGACCATGTAGATCCCGAATTCGCCCTTGGGGCTTTCGGTCGCGACGTACACTTCACCTGCGGGGACGTGGAAGCCCTCGGTATAGAGCTTGAAGTGATGGATCAGCGCTTCCATCGACTGCTTCATCTCGGCGCGCTTGGGCGGCACCACCTTGCGGTCGAGCGACGCGATCGGGCCGGACGGCATCTCGTTCAGGCACTGTTTCATGATGCGCGCGGACTGGTACACTTCCTCGACGCGGACCATGAAGCGGTCGTAGCAGTCGCCGCGCGTGCCGACCGGGATTTCGAAATCCATGCGGTCATACACGTCATAGGGCTGCGACTTGCGCAGGTCCCACGGGATGCCGGCAGCGCGGATCATCGGGCCGGAAAAACCCCACTTCACCGCGTCGTCGCGGTTAACGATCGCGATGTCGACATTGCGCTGCTTGAAGATGCGGTTTTCCGCGACCAGGCTGATCGCGTCGCCGAACAGCTGCGGCAGGCGCGTGTCGAGCCAGTCGCCGATGTCGGTCAGCAGCTTGAGCGGCACGTCCTGATGCACGCCGCCGGGGCGCAGATAATTATGGTGCATGCGCGCGCCGGACATGCGCTCAAAGAAGTTGAGGCAATCCTCACGCAGCTCGAACATCCACAGGTTCGGCGTCATCGCGCCGACGTCCATGACGTGTGCGCCAAGGTTGAGCATGTGGTTACAGATGCGCGTCAGCTCGGCGAAGAACACGCGCAGATATTGCGCGCGCACCGGCACTTCGATGTCGAGCAGCTTTTCGACCGCGAGCACGAAGCTGTGCTCCATCGCCAGCGGCGAGCAATAATCGAGGCGGTCCATGTACGGGAGCGCCTGGGTGTAGGTCTTGTGCTCGATCAGCTTTTCGGTGCCGCGATGCAGGAGACCCACGTGCGGGTCGATCCGCTCGATAATCTCGCCATCCAGCTCGGTGACAAGGCGCAACACGCCATGCGCCGCCGGGTGCTGCGGCCCGAAGTTGATCGTGTAGTTGGCGATCGCGGTGTCGCCCACGCTGGGGTCGCTCGCATCGGCGCGCCCGGCGATTTCGTCGAGATACTCGGCCATTATGCCTCATCCCCCTTCTTCGCGCGCGGCTTGGCCGGCTTGCGGGGCTTTTTCACAACATCGGGGTCGGCGGGCGCGGGACCGGCGTCGGGCGACGCCTTGCCGATTCCGGTATCCTCGGGGCCATCGCTGGTCTTGGGCTTGCGCACGCGCGCCTTGACCGGCTTGACCGAGTCATCGGCCTCCTTGACCTGATCGGCCGTGGCGGGCGTCGGCGCACCCTTTGCCTCAGGCGCAGCGGCGGGCTTTTCCTCGACCTTGGCGGCGGGCGGCGGGGCCGGGGGCGCAGGCGGCGGTGGCGGCGCGATATATTTCTCGTCGCCGGGCAGGATATACTCCGCCCCTTCCCACGGGCTCATAAAGTCGAAATTGCGGAAGTCCTGCGCCAGCTGAACCGGCTCATAGACCACGCGCTTGTCGGCTTCGGAATAGCGCAGCTCGACGAACCCGGAGAGCGGGAAGTCCTTGCGCTGCGGATGCCCGCGGAAGCCATAGTCGGTGAGGATGCGGCGAAGGTCGTCGTTACCCTCGAACAGCACGCCGTACATATCGTACACTTCGCGCTCGAGCCAGCCGGCGACCGGCCAGATCGCCGTCACCGACGGCACCGGCTTGACCTCGTCCGTCGTCACGCGGACGCGGATGCGGTGGTTGCGGGTGTAGGACAGCAGCATGTAGCAGACATCGAACCGCTCGGCCCGCGCCGGGTAATCGACCCCGGCGATCTCCATCAGCGCCTGATACTGCAAGCCCGCACCGTCGCGCAGTGCGATCATCGCCTCAACCAGCCGCGCACGATCGACAGTCAGATTGACCTCACCGACCAGATCGGTCGCCTCGATCAGCATATCGCCCAGCGCAGCCTGCGCCGCCGCGATCACGCCGTCATTGGCGGCGTATTTGGGAGCCGGGGCCTTCACCGCGTCACCGTGCCGATGCGGCGGATCTTCCGCTGCAGCTGCATTACGCCGTACAGCAATGCCTCGGCGGTCGGGGGACAGCCGGGGACGTAGATATCAACCGGCACGATCCGGTCGCACCCGCGCACGACGCTGTAGCTATAGTGATAATAGCCGCCGCCATTGGCGCAGCTGCCCATCGAGATGACGTATTTCGGCTCCGACATCTGGTCGTAGACGCGGCGCAGCGCCGGGGCCATCTTGTTGCAGAGCGTGCCCGCGACGATCATCACGTCCGACTGGCGCGGCGATGCGCGCGGGGCGGCACCGAACCGCTCCATGTCATAGCGCGGCATGTTGACGTGGATCATCTCGACCGCGCAGCACGCGAGGCCGAACGTCATCCACCACAGCGAGCCGGTGCGCGCCCACTGGAACAGCTCCTCGGTCGAGGTGACGAGGAAACCCTTGTCGTTGAGCTCGCCATTCAGGTCGTTGAAGAACGACTGATCGGGCTGAACAACCGCGCCGCCAGCCATCGGCTGACCTTGCGCGTTGAGGATCGGAGAAGTCTGGTTCACGGTGTTCATTCCCAATCCAGCGCCCCGACCTTCCACGCATAAGCGAGGCCCAGGCCGAGTTCGGCGATGAAGATCATCATGCTGATCCATGCGGCCCAACCCAGGTCGAATACGGTGACCGCCCACGGGAACAGGAACGCCGCTTCAAGATCGAAGATGATGAAGAGGATCGCGACGAGGTAGAAGCGCACGTCGAACTGGCTGCGCGAATCCTCGAACGCGGGGAAGCCGCATTCATATTCGGTGAGCTTTTCCGGCGTCGGCTGATGCGCCCCGGTGAAACGGGCCGCGACCATGGGCAGGAAGACAAAGGCGCTCGACAGCACCAGGGCCACCCCCAGGAACAGCAGGATCGGCAGATATTCTGACAGGTCGACCAAGACGGCCCCTCGCGGTTGCGGAATCTTCGGGTCGCTTTAGGCCGATGGCAGGGGGGCATCAAGGGCGGAAACCCTTGAGAATCACTCGCAACTAAAGCGCTATGGGAGGCGAAACGCGACCAGCGTGTTCGCGCCGCGCGGCGGCTGGTCCGGCTTGGTCGCTGCGGGCCAGCCGGCATCGGCCACCACGAGCAGGCGATCGCCATCCAAAGCGAGCTGAGTCGGGTCGGCGAGCGGGGTTCCGCGCTGCACGACCGTGGGCTCGATCTGTGCCCCGGAGATGCGGGAACGGATCAGCGATCCGGGGCTGCTGCCATTGTGGATCGCGTAGTAATCCGCGCCCACGCGAACCAGACCGTCGAGCCCGCGCAGCGGCTTGCCATCCGCCATGGGGAGCAACGTCCGCACCTTCGTTTTCAGATCGATGGTCGCGACGCCGCAGCCATAATCGGCGACGACCAGATGCTGGCCATCGGCGGTGAGTGCCGTTCCCTGCGCCGAACGCGCGACGCCCGGGGCGATCAGCGGGTCGAGGGTGCCGCCGTTGAGGCGATAGACCGCGCCATTGAGGCTGTCGGAGACGAACACCGCGCCGCCCGCCGCCGAAACATCGCCGGGGTGGAAGCCTGGTCCGGCCGTCAGCTTCGCCTTGAGCCGCCCCTTACGGTCGAGCGCGACCAGCGCGCCGGAGTCACACTTCGCCACACCGGGCAGATCGGGGCAATCGGTGGCGACCCACAGCCAGTTGCGCCGGGAGTCCCATGCCAGCCCCAGCGGGTGCAATGTCCCGGCAGGCATCGCGATGTTGGTGACAGCCCCGGCGCGCCGGACCAAAATAGTGCGGTCGAGCACGCTCGACAGCCAGATCGTCGCCCCGTCCGTCGCGACCCCTTCGATCAGCCGGTGCTGGGCGGGCGCGGAATAGACGGCCTCGGGGGCATCTGCAGCAGCCGTCAGGGCCAGCAGCAGCACCCCCGCGCGCATCACCGCAGCGACGACGCCAGCAGCTTGTGCAGCTTGGAGTGAATCGCGTCGTTTGCGGCGAGGATTTCGCCCTTGGCATGGGCATTGTCCGTACCGCGGAAATCGGTGACGAAGCCGCCCGATTCCTTGACCAGCAGGATGCCCGCCGCCGTATCCCACGGCTTGAGGCCGCTTTCCCAGAAGCCGTCATAGCGGCCCGCCGCGACCCAGGCGAGGTCGAGCGCAGCCGATCCGAAGCGGCGGATGCCCGCGACTTCCGGCGCAACCGCGCCGAAAATGCGGCTCCATTCGGCGAAATTGCCATGGCCCATATAGGGGATGCCGGTGGCGATCAGCGTGTCGGCCAGATCGCGCCGCGACGAGACGCGCAGCCGCTGGTCCTGAACCCATGCGCCGCGGCCCTTTTCGGCCCAGAAGCTCTCATCGGTGATCGGCTGATAGACATAACCGTGGGTGATCTCGGGCTTGCCCTGGCTGCCGAAGGGATCCTCGACCGCGATCGACATGCAGAAATGCGGGATGCCGTGGAGGAAGTTGGTGGTGCCATCGAGCGGATCGATGATCCAGCGCGGCTTGTTGGGATCGCCCGCAATCTGGCCGCGCTCTTCGACCAGGAAGCCCCAATCGGGCCGCGCCTTGCGCAGTTCCTCGATCAGCGTGTCCTCAGCGCGCTTGTCGGCCATCGACACGAAGTCGGCCGGCCCCTTGCGGCTGACCTGCAGCTGCTGGACTTCGTTGAAGTCGCGCCGCAACCGCGGCCCCGCCTTGCGCGCGGCACGCTCGATGACGGTGATGAGGCCGGAATGGGAAACCATTACTTCTTCTCCCCCCTCCCGCGTGCGGGAGGGGTTGGGGGAGGCCTGTCAGCAGTCAGCGGAGGGTCGTGAGGCCACGAACACGCCCTCCCCTGGCCCCTCCCGCACGGGGAGGGGAACAGATCAGTCCGCGCGCTTGACGTAAGTCTGCTCGTAGACATCCACGACGATCCGCGTACCGGCGCCGATATGGGGCGGCACCATCACACGCACGCCGTTCTCGAGGATCGCGGGCTTGTAACTGGACGAGGCGGTCTGCCCCTTCACCACCGCGTCAGCCTCGACGATCAGCGCTTCGATCGTGTCGGGCAGCTGAACGCTGATCGCTTCCTCGTCATACAGCTCCATGACGACATCCATGCCGTCCTGAAGGAACGCCGCGGCGTCGCCCAGCAGGTCGCGGGGCAGCGTCACCTGGTCATAGGTTTCCTTGTCCATGAACACGAGCATGTCGCCCTCAGGGTAGAGGAACTGGAAATCCTTGGTGTCGAGGCGGATACGCTCGACCGTCTCGGCCGAGCGGAAACGGACGTTGTTCTTGCGACCGTCGCGGAGATTCTTCATCTCCACCTGCATATAGGCGCCGCCCTTACCCGGCTGAGTGTGCTGGATTTTCACCGCGCGCCAGATGCCGTTTTCATATTCGATGATGTTGCCGGGACGGATGTCCACGCCGCTGATCTTCATGGGGATCGCCTACAGTGCTGAGAAAGACAAAGCCGTCGGGGTGTTCCCCAAAGGCCAAACAACGCCGCGGCCCTTAGCGATCTACGGGCGATCCGGCAAGCAGCAGATAGGGATCCACCGGTGTGCCCTTATGCCAGCGCTCGCCCGGGGCCATCCGGTTGACGCCGAAATGAAGGTGGAAGTTGCCGGCGCCCGAATTGCCGGTATCACCGACATAGCCGAGCACGTCGCCGGCGCGCAGCACCCTGCCCTCCACGATTCCCGGGGCGTAACCGGCGAGGTGGGCGTAGTAATAGACCCAGCCGCCATCGGCCGAGCGCTGGTACAGCGTAATCCCGCCGCCCCCGTTGGAATAGAACAGCTTTTCCACCAGCCCGTCCGCTGCGGCGATCACCGGCGTGTTGGCGGGGGCAATGATATCGAGCCCCTGATGCGCCCGAGCACCCCCGCCACGCGCCTCACCCCAGTTGCTGCGTAGCGTTTCGGCCTTCACACCCTGAACCGGGACAATCAGGCCTCCACTGTGCGCAGCGCGGGGAGATTGCGGCTCAGGCGTGGGCTGCGCGGTCGCGGTGCTCGGCTCGACCACGCGGATCGTCGCGGCGAGGAACGCGACGACTGCAACGACGCAGCCCCCCGCCACCCACAGCACGATCCGCAGCCGGCTCATTCCTGGAAGATCACCGGGGTTCCCGGCGACACCATCAGCGCCAGCCGCGCCGCGTCCCAATTGGTCAGGCGGATACAGCCATGGCTTTCACTGCGCCCGATCGTGTGGGGTTCGGGCGTGCCATGGATGCCGTAATGCTCTTTGCTGAGGTCGATCCACACCACACCCACCGGATTGTTGGGACCGGGCGGCAACAGCGCGTCGGGCTTCTTGTCGCTGACGTCCCAGAACAGCTTGGGGTTGTAGTGAAAGTCGGGGTTGGTCGCGACGCCGTTGATCTTCCAGCTGCCGATCGGCAGCGGGTCGCGCTTGCTCCCGACGGTGACATTGAACTGTGCTGCGAGCATCCCCTTGGCGTCGAACACGCGCAGCACCTTGTCGGACTTGTCGACCACGATGCGGTTCGCCTTGGGCTGCACCGCGCCGACATTGAGATCGGTCAGCGTCTTGCGCCAGTCGGGCTTCAGGTCGGCGGGATAGGCACGCGAGGCGGGAATCGCGTTCGGAACCTCGATCGGCACACCAGACGCGAGGCGCGTGTCGGGGCTGTTGAGCTCGATCAATACCTGCGGCGTCGTATGGAACATCTCTCCGAGCTTTTCGAGCGCGGTGCGATAGCCCATTGTCTTGAGCTTCGACTGCGCCTGCGGGTCGCGCGGCCAGGGGCGGACGTACGGCCCGGCCAGCATCTCAGGCGTCAGCCGCACGATCCGCGTCGGGCGGAGCGCGCGGTGTTCATGCAGCGCCTGCAGCGTGCGTGCATCGGTCTTGCCGGTCACCGGAATCTGGCGGTTGATCTGGAACGCCTTGAGCGCCGCAGTCATCCCCTGCCCCTCGCGCCCGTCCAACGGCCCGGGCGGAAATCCAAGATGGTCGAGGATCACCTGAACATGCAGGATGTCGCGGCTGAGCGCTGGCTTCGCCGGAGTCGCCTTCTCCGCCGCGCCGTTCTGCGCCTGCACCGCCACCGCGCCACCCGCCGCGAGCGCAACCGCGCCGATCAGTCCTGCAATAGCCTTACGCACACACACTCTCCGTCTCGTTACTCCGGGATAACGAGGCATCGCGGCGAGGGTTGCGCGATCAATAGCGATTGCGCAGCCGCTCGACCGTCGCAGCCGGATGTTCCGCGGCATTCGCGCGGACCTCGGCTTCGATCGCGGCACGGATCGCCTCGATCTCGATGTCGCTGCGATGTTCGATCCCGATAAACTCGTTGCGCGCCCCCTCCATCGCCCGGATCAGCTCGTCAAGTTTGGCCTGCAGTGCCGCAGCGTCGCGGTTCTGCGAATTCTGGATCAGGAACACCATCAGGAAGGTGACGATGGTGGTCGAGGTGTTCACGATCAGCTGCCAGGTATCGGAAAAGCCGAATACCGGGCCAGTCAGGCCCCAGCCGACGATCAGCAGCACCGCGACGATGAACGCCAGCGGCTGGCCCGCGAGCGCGGCGATGCGACCGGCGACGATCGTGAACATCCGGTCGAGCATCGTCGGCTCCTTTCGATCAGCGCGGCTGCTTCAGCAGGGCTTCGAACGCACGCATCGCAGCCACTTCATCTCCGCCCCACACCCCGCTCGACACCGCGATGAAGTCCGCTCCTGCTGACACCAAAGGTGCGGCATTTGCCGGAGTGATGCCGCCGATCGCGACGCAGGGGATCTCGAACACCGTGGTCCACCACGACAGGATCGCGGGGTCCGGGTGGTGTGACGTCGGCTTGGTCGTGGTGGGGTAGAAGGCGCCAAACGCGACATAGTCGGCCCCGGCCTCACCCGCTTCCATCGCCAGATGGCGGCTGTCATGACAGGTCACGCCGATCTGCGCCGCCGGGCCGAGCACGCTGCGCGCCTCGCGCGGGTCGCCATCACCCTGTCCCAGATGGACGCCGTCCGCGCCCAGTCTTTTGGCGAGGCTGACGCTGTCATTGACGATGAACGCCACCTCACGGTCAGCGCAGATCCGCAGCAATGGCTCGGCGAGGCGGGCCGCTTCGTGCTGATCGACATCCTTGACGCGGAACTGGAACGCCGCGACGGGGCCGGCATCCAGGGCCCGGGCGAGCCGGTCGGGGAAGTCGCCATCGACGCTGAGCGGCGAGATCAGATAAAGCTGGCAGGGCGGCCGTTTGTCGTCGCGTTTGAACTGGGCGGCGAATTCGGGGCCGAGCGGGGGCAGGTCGTCTTCATCAATCATGCGCCGCTGATAGGACGCGAAACGGGCGACGGGAAGCGTCCGTTTCGCGCTCCTGCAATCGTCAGACAGTGACCGCTTTCTTCGTCGACGCCGCGTGAATTGCGTCAATTGCCTCGCCCAGCGCAGCGTCTAACTCGGCGTCGGTCATGCCGTGGCGCAGATCTTCGAGCAGCGCGCGGCTGAAGCTGGCGATCATGCCGCGGTTCCGGGCCAGCTCAGCGCATGCCTCGGGGCGCTTGAAGCCGCCGGACAGGGCGACGACGCGCAGCACCTTGGGGTGGTCGATCAGCGGGTCGAACAGGCCCGGCGTCGCGGGGATCGACAGTTTGAGCATAACCCGCTGCCCCTCGGGCAGGGCGTCGAGCGCCTTGAGGATTTCGTCGCGCAGGATCGCGTCGGCCTCGGCGCGTTCGGGCGACTTGATGTTCACCTCGGGCTCGATGATCGGCATCATGCCGTGGCTGAGCACCTGGGCGCCGATTTCGAACTGCTGCTTCACCACGGCGGCGATGCCGTCGCGGTTGGCGAGGTTGACGACCGAGCGCTCCTTGGTGCCGAACACGCCGAGCGCGCTCGCCTTGGTCAGCAGCGCGTCGAGATCGGGCATCGGCTTCATCAGTTGAACGCCGTTTTCTTCAGCCTCAAGCCCCTTGTCGATCTTGATGAACGGAACGACGCCGCGCTCGATCAGCGCGTGCGGCGTGGGCTTGTCTTCGACATGTCCGTCCATCGTGCGTTCGAACAGGATCGCGCCGATCACCTTCTCGCCGCTGAAGCAGGGCGAGGTGATGATGCGGCTGCGCATCGCGTGGATCAGGCCGAACATCTCCTCGTCGCTCGACCATGCATCATCGGCGACCCCATAGCCGGCCAGCGCCTTTGGCGTCGAACCGCCGCTCTGGTCGAGCGCGGCGATGAAGCCGTTACCTTCGGCGATCTTGGCGGTCATTTCGGCGGTGTTCATCGCTGGCATCCCTGTACCGACACTTTGTTGCGCGGCCTATTGCAGCGCGGCAACGCGCTGAAAAGCCTGACAACGATAGCCAACCCGCCGAAAAAGCGCCGTCAGCGCGTCAGTGCCGCCACGCCGGGTAATTCCTTGCCCTCCATCCACTCCAGGAACGCGCCGCCGGCGGTGGAGACGAAGGTCATGTCGCCCGCGACGCCGGCCTGATTGAGCGCGGCGACCGTGTCCCCGCCGCCGGCGACCGAAACCAACGACCCTTCCTTGGTCAGTGCGGCGACGGTGTGGGCGAGTGCCATCGTCGCGGTGTCGAACGGCTTGGTTTCGAACGCACCGAGCGGGCCGTTCCACACCAAAGTGCGGCAGTTCTTGAGCACATCCGCCAGCGCCTCGCTCGCCGCCGGGCCGATGTCGAGGATCATCTCGTCCGCCGCGACTTCATGGACGTTGCAGGTGCGCAGGCTCGGCGGGTTCGCGGCGAATTCCTTCGACACCACCACGTCATACGGCAGGTGGATCGTGCAATTGGCCTTGTCGGCTGCGTCGAAGATTTCCTCGGCAGTGCCGGTCAGGTCGTGCTCGCACAGCGACTTGCCGACATTCACGCCACGCGCGGCGAGGAAGGTGTTGGCCATGCCGCCGCCGATGATCAGGTGATCGACCTTGCCGACCATGGCCTTGAGCACATCGAGCTTGGTAGACACCTTGGCGCCGCCGACGACTGCCGCGACGGGGTGGTCCGGGTTACCCAGCGCCTTGTCGAGCGCGTCGAGTTCGGCCTCCATCTGGCGACCGGCAAAGGCGGGGAGACGATGCGCCAGACCCTCGGTCGAAGCGTGGGCGCGGTGCGCGGCGGAGAAGGCGTCGTTGACATAGAGGTCGCCAAGCGCAGCGAAGCGCTCGACCGTTGCGGGGTCGTTCTTTTCCTCACCGCCGAAGAAGCGGGTGTTTTCGAGCAGGCCGATGTCGCCCGGCTGAAGCGTCGCGACCGACTC
Source organism: Sphingomonas sp. (assembly GCF_035998645.1). Taxonomy (GTDB): domain Bacteria; phylum Pseudomonadota; class Alphaproteobacteria; order Sphingomonadales; family Sphingomonadaceae; genus Sphingomonas. The sequence continues at coordinate 801,588 of NZ_DASYHL010000004.1, read as the reverse complement.
GGCGTCGCCCTCCCAGTCGATATAGCGGACCTCGCGACCGAGGACCTGGCTGAACGGCCGGGCAAGCTGGGCGGTCGACAGGTCGGGGCTCGGCACCTTGGGGCGGCCGAAATGGGCGAGGATCAGGACGATTGCGCCCTTGTCGGCGAGTTCGGCGACGGTCTGCACCGCGGCGCGGAAGCGGTTGTCGTCGGTGACCGCACCATCGGCCATCGGCACGTTCAGGTCTTCTCGCACCAGCACCCGCTTGCCGGTGATGTCGCCCATATCGTCGAGGGTCTTGAATGCACGCGTCATGGTTCGATCCTGATGCTGTCGCCGACGGCAATCGTGCCGGGCGTGATGACTTTGGTGAGCGCACCGCCGCGCCAGTCGGGGGTGAGCGCAGCGCGCAGCCCGGTGGCCAGCGCCTCCATCCGCTCACACGGGTTGGTTTCGCAGGTGATTTCGAGGACGACATCGGCGCCGATGCGGATACGGACGCCAGGGGTCTGGGGCAGGTCGAAGCCTTCGACCAGCAGGTTGGCGCGACGCTGTTCCCACGGGATCGAATGGCCGACCTCGACCATCGCCGCGTCCCAGTCACCCGCCTCGATCAGGCTGACCTGACGCTTGTACGGCTGGCCCTTCATCGCGCCGCGAAAATCGCCGCCGATGCCGCCTTCGAGCGTAACGGTGGCGTGATCGATGACCTCCATCGGCCCTTTGGGGATGGCGTGGCGGGCGATGCCTGTGATGCGGCCGGTCATGCGATCGCTCCGGTTGAGCGGGTAGCGAGATACCCGTTCCTGACAAGTCTGACGTTTTTGCTCATAGATGCGCGGGTGTCAGGCTGACTGGGAGTGGTGCCGGTTGCGGGTGGGAGGGGTCGACGGTGCGTCATGGTTCGACCCTAACCGAAAGGGGCGGCTGTAGGAAAGCGGGTCTGCCCCCAATCCTCCCCCGCCAGGGGGAGGTGTCAGCGCAGCTGACGGAGGGGGAGGAAGCGACGGACAAGAAGCTCAAGCGCATCGCCGTCCTCCCCCTCCGTCGCCTTCGGCGCCACCTCCCCCTTGCGGGGGAGGATTAGCAGGTCGCTTAGCCCAGCTTTGCCATTGCGCTGGCGGTGTCGACCATGCGGTTCGAGAAGCCCCATTCATTGTCGTACCAGCTGACAACGCGGACGAGCTTGCCGTCGATGACGGCGGTTTCGAGGCTGTCGATGGTCGACGATGCCGGGTTGTGGACGATATCGATCGAAACCAGCGGCTCGTCGCTATAGGTCAGCACGCCGACCAGCGGGCCGCTTTCCGACGCCGCCTTGAGGATCGCGTTGACCTCTTCCTTGGTGGTGTCGCGCGAGGGCGTGAAGGTCAGGTCGATCAGCGAGCCATCCGGCACGGGGACGCGCACCGACGAACCGTCGAGCTTGCCCTTGAGCTCAGGCAACACTTCGCCCACGGCGCGCGCGGCACCGGTGGTGGTCGGGATCATGCTCATCGCCGCAGCGCGGGCGCGGCGCATGTCCGGGTGGATCTGGTCGAGGATCTTCTGATCGTTGGTATAGGCGTGGATCGTGGTCATCAGGCCACGCTCGATGCCGATGCTGTCGTTCAGCACCTTTGCCACCGGGGCGAGGCAGTTGGTGGTGCATGATGCGTTCGAGACGATCGTGTGGCCGGCCTCAAGCTTGTCGTGGTTGACGCCATAGACGACGGTCAGGTCGACATTCTTGCCCGGCGCCGAGATCAGCACCTTCTTCGCGCCCGCGTCGATATGCTTCTGCGCGCTTTCGCGGTCGGTGAAGAAGCCGGTGCATTCGAGCACCAGATCGACGCCGTTGGCGGCGTGCGGCAGGTTGGCGGGATCGCGCTCCTTGGTCACCTTGATCCGCTTGCCATCGATGATCAGGTCATCGCCGTCCGCGCTCACCGTGCCGGGATATTTGCCGTGGACGCTGTCGCGGCTGAACAGCCATGCGTTCGACTTGGCGTCCGCCAGATCGTTGATCGTCACCAGTTCCAGACCGCTGTCGGGGCGCTCCAGAATGGCGCGCGCCACCAGGCGTCCGATGCGTCCGAACCCGTTGATCGCTACCTTCGTCATTCGAGTCTCCTTTTAGCGGCAAGCCGCAAGATGATGGGCCTTAAGCGGCAAGCCGTTCGATAATCTGGGGCACGATCGCGTCGGCGGTCAGCCCGAAATGGGTGTAAAGGTCTTCGGCGGGGCCCGACGCGCCGAAGCCGTCGATGCCGAAATTGAGGCCATTGAGGCCGGTGTAACGCTGCCAGCCAAAAGTCGTCCCCGCCTCGACCGAGACGGTCAGCACGTCGGCCGGCAGGATCTCGGCGCGATAGGCGGCGGGCTGGGCGTCGAACGCCTCGGTACAGGGCATGGACACGACATCGGCACCAATGCCCTGTGCTTCAAGGGCGGTGCGGATATCGGCGGCGATCTCGACCTCAGAACCGGTGGCGAGCAGCACGACCCTGCGTGCGGCCTGTGCCGACTGGAGGCGGTAGCCGCCCTTCGCGATATCGGCGACTTGGGTTGCATCGACCAGCGGGCGGAGGTTCTGGCGGGTCAGCACGAGCATCGACGGGCCGTCGACGGTGCGCAGCGACAGATCCCATGCCGCAGCCGCCTCGACCGCATCGCACGGACGCCACACGTTCAGGTTGGGCATCGCGCGCAGGCTCTGCAGATGCTCGATCGGCTGGTGGGTCGGGCCGTCTTCGCCCAGGCCGATGCTGTCATGCGTCATCACATAGACGACACGCGCGCGCTGCAGCGCCGAGAGGCGGATCGCGCCACGCGCATAGTCGGAGAAGACAAGGAAGGTGCCGCCATAGGGGATGATCCCGCCATGCAGCGCCATGCCGTTCATCGCCGCCGCCATGCCGAATTCGCGGATGCCGTAATAGACATAGCGGCCGGCATAATTTTCGGCCGTCAGGGGCCCGGTTGCCTTGGTCTTGGTATTGTTCGATCCGGTGAGGTCGGCCGAGCCGCCGATCAGTTCGGGCAGGTTTTCGGTCAGCGGCTCGAGCGCCATTTCGCTCGACTTGCGGGTCGCGACCTTGGGCGGGTTGGCGAGCAGGTCGGCGATGTAGGAATCGAGGTTGAAGGCGGGCAAGTCGCCGGCCATGCGGCGCTCGAACTCGGCATGGTCGGTGTGCGCGGCGAGGCGCGCTTTCCACTCGGCATGGGGTGCGGCACCGCGCTTGCCTGCTTCGAGCCAGGCGGCGGCGATGTCGCCGGGGATGTCGAACGGGGCGTGGCTCCAGCCGAGCGCTGCGCGGGCAGCGGCGACTTCGTCGGCACCGAGCGGCGAGCCATGGACCTTGCTGGTCCCGCCCTTGTTTGGCGAACCCTTGCCGATCACGGTCTTGCAGCGGACCAGCGAGGGGCGCGGATCAGCGAGCGCGGCGTCGAAGGCGGCGGCGATGCTGGCGGGATCATGACCGTCACAGGCGACGACGTGCCAGCCGGTCGCTTCGTAGCGGGCGGGGATATTCTCGCTCGACGACAGCGACACCTTGCCGTCGATGGTGATGTCATTGTCGTCCCACAGCACGATCAGGCGGCCGAGCTTGAGGTGACCGGCAAGGCCGATCGCTTCGTGGTTGATGCCCTCCATCAGGCAGCCGTCACCCGCGATCACCCAGGTGCGGTGATCGACGATCGAGTCATCGAACACGGCGTTGAGGTGACGCTCGGCGAGCGCCATGCCGACCGCCATTGCAAGGCCCTGACCCAGCGGGCCGGTGGTGCATTCGATGCCGGGCAGCTCGAAATTCTCCGGGTGGCCGGCGCAGGGCGACCCGACCTTGCGGAAGTTCTTGATGTCGTCGAGCGTCGGGCGGGCATAGCCGGTCAGGTGCAGCAGCGAGTAGATCAGCATCGAGCCATGGCCAGCGGACAGCACGAAGCGGTCGCGGTCGGCCCATTTGGGGTCGGTCGGATCATACTTCAGATAGTCGCTGAACAGGACGGTCGCGACATCGGCCATGCCCATCGGCATGCCGGGATGGCCCGAATTTGCGGCCTCCACCGCGTCCATCGACAGGGCGCGGATGGCGTTGGCGCGGTCGGCGAATGAAATGGTCACGGCATATCCCCTATCGGGCCTGCGCGCGTCGCGTTGAGTCTCGCCACGGCCCGGCGAATCGAAGTTGGCGTGCCAATGGGGCGCGCGGGCGCGTGCGTCAACCGGGCGGGGTTGCGGGTTGGGGAAAGCCCCCCTATCCACCCGGCATGGCGGATGCGGCACCTTCCGCGCTTGACCGGATCGAGCGCGCGCTCACGCGGATCGAGGCGGCTGCCACGCGGCGCGCCTTCGACGCCGAACGGCTGGAACACAGGCATGCGGCACTGCGCGGCCGGGTCGAGCAGGCGATTGCCGCGCTCGATGCGGTGATCGCGCAGGAGGGCGAGGACTGATGGGTCAGGTCACGCTCACCATCGCTGGACGCAGCCACAGCATCGCCTGTCGCGATGGCGAGGAACTGCATCTCGAGCGGCTCGGCGCGTTGCTGGAACGCCATTCCGACACTGCGGTGCGCGCGTCGGGTGGGCTGAGCAGCGAGCGGACGATGCTGTTCCTTGCGCTGATCCTCGCCGACCAGGTCGATGAGGCCGAGCGCAACCCGCCGGGGGGCGTGTCGCCGGTGCTGCTGGAAAATCTGGCGGATCGGCTGGAGGCGGTCGCGGCGGCGCTGGAGCAATAACGAAAATTGCGCAGTTTTTGTTATTGGGGTAGAGTCTGCGGCGAAGGAGAAGTTCGATGAACGTGTCGATCGGCGAACGCTGGGAAGGCTATGTCGCGGAGATCGTGAAATCGGGCCGCTATGGCTCGGCGAGCGAAGTCGTGCGCGAAGGGTTGCGCTTGGTGGAAGAGCGCGAGGCGAAGCTGCAGGCGCTGCGCGACACGTTGAATGCGTCGATTGAGGCGGGGGGTGAAGTGACTCCCGAAGAGCTCCGCGCAAGTCTCGACCGAACGATGCAGGAGTTGGCGGCAGAGGGCTACTAGGTGCGCCGCCTGATCTATCTCCCGGCGGCCAAAAAGGATTTGAACGCGATACTCCGGCATATCGCCGTCGAGAGCGGAAGCCTGCGTGTCGCGAATGACTTCGCGACGAAGCTGGAACGTCGCTGCGAGCGGATTGCCAGCCTTCCCGGCACGCTCGGGACGGGGCGACCTGAATTGCGCGCCGACATCCGGTCGGTGTCCGAGCAAGGCTATGTCATCTTCTTTCGCTACTCCGACGAGCGAGTCGAGATCGTCAATGTGATCCCCGGCCATCGCGACGTCGCAGCGCAGTTCGATCCCCCGCAATCCCATTGAATCCGGCGGCCTCACGGCCTAGATTGGCGGCGGCGGGTACTGCCCGGTGCGAGCTTTAGCGATTATCCCTGAGGCGATTCATCATCCATGGGGGCTGTCCCTGTTCAGACCCTGGTCTGTGGCACATGGTCCCCACCTGACGTAAAACGGCGTCAGAGGATATTCAAGCAACGGCCCATGGTGGTCCCGCCAACGAATTTTGTCAGCGAGGCTCAGGCTTCGCGTATAGCGAAGCACGACGATGGCTGACGATAAACGGACATTACGCGCCCGGATGCGCGCGCTGCGCGACGAGTTCGCGATGACCATTGGGGGCGTGATCGAGCCGCCCCCTGCCCTGCTCGCGCGGTTTGCGCCGGGCGTCATTGTCTCATCTTATGTGCCAGTGGGCAGCGAGGCCGATCCGACCGCGATCGCCTGGGCGGCGCGCGAGGCGGGGTGCACGATCGTGCTGCCGCATGTCACCAGCCGCGAGTCGCCGGTGCGCTTCTTTGCTTGGGAGCCGGATCATGCGCTGGTCGACGGGCCGCTGGGGTTGCGCCAACCCGATGATAGCGGGCTGGAGTGCGATCCCGAGATTGTGCTGACCCCATTGCTGGCGTTCGACGCGGCGCTGAACCGATTGGGTCAGGGTGCCGGACATTACGACCGGGTGTTCGAGCGGCTGCCGGATGCATGGCGGGTCGGTATCGCCTGGTCGGTGCAGCAGGTCGAGGCGCTCGCGATCGACACTTGGGATATGCCGCTGCATGGTGTCATTACCGAAGCCGCCGCATTCGGCGAGGTGGCAGCATGACCCCGTCCTGGCGCAAGCCTGTTGGCGCGTTCGTGATTATCGCGCTGATCCTGATCTGGTGCGTCGCGGTGGCGAGCCTGTCGCGTATCGTCGGCCAGTGGCCGGCCTTGGTTCAGATGGTCTTTTACGTCTTTACCGGGATCGTGTGGATTCTGCCGTTGAAGCCGTTGTTGCGCTGGATGGAAACGGGGCGGTGGGGGCTGCCCAAGGGGTAACCAGGCGCACAGTTCTGCGCGCCGAACGGTTTCAAGGCGAGTACACAGCGCAAAAGCAGCGCGCGAGGCATGGAGCCTCGCACGCCGCTAAACTCTCCCCTAGCCCCTCCCTTTCAGGGAGGGGAATAGTGGGTCAGAGGTGCGGGACCCCGTAATAGGCGTAGACCTCTTGCCCATAGGCGCGGTCGTAGGTCGGCTCGTCGCCCTCGTGGTCGTAATTGGGCGCGTTTTCGAGCTTCTCTTTGCTCAGCGAGACCACATAGCCGCTCTTGTCGGTGTCGTAGGTCAGCGCCTTCCACGGCACCGGATAGTGGCGGTGGCCGATGCCGAGAATGCCGCCGAACGCCATCACAGCATATTCGGCCTGGCCCGATACCTTGTCGACCATGAAGCGTTCGACATGGCCGAGCTTTTCGCCTGCGGTGTCATAGACGGCGGTGCCTTCGACCCGGTCGGATGCGATCAGGGGGTTCGGGCTTTCGACAGTCGTGTTCATCGCGTCTCTCCTTGAATTTGGGATATTGCGATCAACGCATCAGGGCCGTGCTTGTGCCCAAAGCGTTGAGATCGTAGCAATTGCCACCATGCGTATCCTGACCCTCGCAGCATTGCTGCTCGCCTCCGCCGCCCCTGCCCCCGCACTCGCCCACGCCCAGACCGCCAAGGTCGCGCCGGTGCTGACCACGCCCGAGGCAAAGGACGTGTGGACCTATGCCCGCCCCGCCGAAGCGCGCGTGACGCATGTGGACCTCACCCTGAACATCGATTTCGACAGCAAGACGATTGGCGGCGTGGCGACGCTCGACGTGCTGGCGGCGAAGGGCGCGAAGGAGATCGTGCTCGATACGCTCGACCTTGAGATTGCGGTGGTCTCTGACGAACGCGGCGTGAAGCTGGCGCATCGTGTCGGGGCCAGCGACCCGCAACTCGGCGCGCCGCTGACGATCGAGCTGAACGGTGCCAAGCGCATCCGCATCGTCTATCGCTCAAAGCCTGGCGCACGCGCGCTGCAGTGGCTAACGCCCGAGCAGACGCAGAGCAAGACCCTGCCCTTCCTGTTCAGTCAGGGGCAGGCGATCAACAACCGCAGCTGGATCCCGACGCAGGACAGCCCCGGCATCCGCCAGACCTGGGCCGCAACGGTGACGGTGCCGGAAGGGTTCGTCCCGGTGATGAGCGCGCAGATGCTGGACGGCGCGACTGGCACGCCCGCGCCGCAAGGAGGCCGCAGCTTCCGCTTCAAGATGGACAATCCGGTTCCGCCCTATCTGATCGCGATCGCGGTCGGCGACCTCAAGTTCAAGGAAGTCGGGCCGCGCAGCGGGGTGTGGGCGGAAGCGGGCATGCTCGATGCGGCCGTGTCCGAATTTGCCGATGTCGAAAAGATGATCGACGCGGCGCAGGCGCTGTATGGTCCGTATCGCTGGGGTCGGTACGACATGCTCGTGCTGCCCCCCTCCTTCCCCTATGGCGGAATGGAGAACCCCAATCTGACCTTCTTCACGCCCACCATCATCACCGGCGACCGGTCGAACACCGATGTGCTCGCGCATGAGCTGGCGCATAGCTGGTCGGGCAACCTCGTCACCAATGCGACCTGGGCGGATGGCTGGCTGAACGAGGGCTTCACGACCTATTTCGAGAACCGGATCATGGAGGCGCTGTACGGCAAGGAGCGCGCGGCGATCTATTCTGACCTCGATTATGCCGGGATGCTGCGCGACGTGAAGAACGCCGGTGGCGATGCCGCGCCCGCGACGCGCTTGCATGGCGCGCCGGGCGAGAGCGCGGGGCAGCTCGATTACCTCAAGGGCAGCACGTTCCTGCGCACGATCGAGTATGCGGTGGGGCGCGACCGCTGGGACCCCTATCTGCGCGGCTATTTCGACCGGCACGCGTTTCAGCCGCAGACCAGTGCGGGGTTCCTGGCGGACATCCGCAAGCATCTGGTCAAGGGCGACAAGGCGCTGGAAGCCAAGCTGCAGCTCGATCGCTGGGTGTTCGAGCCGGGCGTGCCGTCCAACGCGGTTCAGGTGAAGTCCCAGACGCTGGCCAAGGTCGACGCGCAGCTTGCCGCGTTCAACGCGGGCGGACCGGCGGCGGCGATCGACACGACCAGCTGGCAGACGCAGCAGTGGAAGCGGCTGATCGACAATTTGCCCCGCCAGCAGAGCGCGGCGCGGCTGGCCGAGCTTGACGCGGCGCTGGGGCTGACCAGGTCGCAGAACGCCTATGTCCAGTCGGCGTGGTTCGATCTCGCCATCGCCAACCGGTATGAGCCGGTGATCCCGGCGCTGGAGGAATATCTGACCCGCGTCGGCCGCAATCTGCTGGTCACGCCGCTGTATCGCGGGCTCAAGGCGCAGGGCGAATGGGGCGAGCCGATTGCCCAGCGCATCTTTGCCAAGGCGAAGCCGGGATATCATCCGGTGACGGTGGGCGCGGTGACGCGCATTTTGGGTAGCTGAGTCGATCGCCGCTGACCGAATCTTCATATTGTTTCGACCAAAGTTCGAACGAAGCGCGACAGAATTCGCGGTACGAACGGGGTTGAATTGATGGTCGAGGGCGAGACGCTTGGCGCAACCGCGCTGCGCGAGATTATTTCTCACGCCAGTGAGGCAACGAGTTCGGACGCGATCATCGCCCGCGCGTTGCAGGCGGTGCGCGCGCATTTGGGCCTGCAGGTCGCCTATGTGTCCGAGTTCGTCGGCAATGATTCGGTGTTCCGCGTCGTGGATGCCCCGGGGCTGGAGCATCTGGCCAAGGCTGGCGACGTCCATTCGCTCGATGACGTCTATTGCCGACATATCCTGGCGGGGCGCCTGCCGGAGCTGATCCCCGATACCGCCGCTGAGCCGATCGCGATGGCGATGCCGATCACCGCAGCCGTGCCGATCGGCGCGCATGTCAGCGTGCCGATCCGGCTGTCGAACGGGCGGACCTATGGCATGTTCTGCTGCCTTGGCCCGTTTGCGAGTCCCACGCTGAACCCCCGCGATCTGGGCATGATGCGCGCCTTTGCCGATCTGGCCGCGTTCGAGATCGAGCGTGATCTGGGCAATCGCGAGGAAGCGACGGCGTCGCGCACGGGGATCGAGGCGATCATGGCCGATGGCCTGATGGAGATTCACTATCAGCCGATCTTCAGCCTCTCGCAGGGCCGACCTGCCGGCTATGAGGCGTTGGCGCGGATCAGCGTCGAACCCTATCGGTCGCCCGACAAATGGTTCGATCAGGCCGGTCGCGTGGGCATGGGTGTCGCGTTCGAGCTGTTCGCGATCGACCGCGCGCTGCAGGGCCTGTCGCAGCTTCCCGACCATGCCTATCTGTCGGTCAATGCCAGCCCCGCGACCGCGATGTCGCCCGAGCTGCCCGCGATCCTGCGCCGCGCGCCGCTGAACCGCGTGGTGCTGGAAGTCACCGAGCATGACCGGGTTTCGGACGTCGCCATCCTGCTTGAGCGGCTGGCCCCGTTGCGGGCGGAGGGGCTGAAGATCGCGGTGGACGATGCCGGATCGGGCTATAGCGGGCTGCAGCAGATCATCCAGATGCGCCCCGATCTGGTAAAGCTCGACCGGTTCCTGATCGAGGATATCCAGCATGATCCGGGCCGCCGCGCGCTGGCCGCCGGGCTGATGATGTTCGCGCGCGACACCGGCAGCCGGTTGATCGCCGAGGGTGTGGAGCGCGAGGACGAGCTGGCGGTGCTGCGCGCGCTGGGCATCGATTTGATCCAGGGGTATTTGCTGGGGCGGCCGCAGTCGCTTGCGGCGATGCGGGATGCGGCGATGGAGTTGCGGGCGGCGGGGTAGCAATCCTCCCCGGAACGGGGAGGTGGCAGCGCGTAGCGCTGACGGAGGGGGCCCGAGGCACCCGATTCCGTTGCCTCGGGCCCCCTCCACCAGCTTCGCTGGTCCCCCTCCCCGTTCCGGGGAGGATCTTCAGAGCAACCGCTTGCCCTTGGTGCGCCCGGTCAGGTGAAAGCCGAAACAGCGGTCGCAGCAGTAGGGACGCAGGGTGATGCTCGCGGCCAGTGCGGCCGTGACCGCCTCCCCTTCATCCGCGAACCTCCGCTTGCGGCGGCAGACGCTCAGCCGCGTGCGCATCCTATTGCAGGCACCCGCCAAAGGTCAGATGTGCCAGAACCTCACTGAGAAAGAGTGCAGGCAACAGCCCGATCAGCGACAGCCCCGCGCCTGCGACCCGCTCGATCGGTGAGCGGAGCAGCACCAATGGCGTCACGACCCCTGCGCCTAAGGCGAATAGCATAAGATAAACGGTAGCATGCGGTGCGAGAAACCCTATCCACGGCGTCAGCGTCATGCCGGCACCGGTCAAACCTGCAACCAGCCATTTCCGGCGGCCGCTGGTCACTGCCCGCTACGCCCCAATCCGTGCCATGCGAGCCAGAGCCAGCCCAGGATCAGCCCGGTGCCACCGATCGGAGTGATCGCGCCCAGCCAGCGCGGCGCGCCGAACGCCATGGCGTAAAGCGTGAAGGCAAAGATCGCGGCTCCCGCGACGAACAGCCAGCCCGCGACCTTGGCGTTCATCTGCACCGCGACGAGAGCGGCGACGACATGGACCAGCTGATAGGTCGCGCCGGTGCGAAGCCATTCCGCCGCCTTGCCCTCTGCGCCATGCGCGCCGAATGCGCCCGCGCCGACCGCGATGGCGCCGGAGAGCGCGGCGAAAACAACGAGCCAGTTCATCCGCATTCACTCCCGGTCGCAGGCTTGGGCTCCAACGGATCGGGGGTCTCGCGGCGACCCGGGCGCCAGTCGAGGTCGGGATCGCCGATGATCGCTTCACGCGCCGCGGTCAGGCTGCCTGCTTCATGCTGGATCTTCAGCCGTTCGCGGTCGCGGCGGCGGTAGAGGTCTTCGGTGCGGTCAATTTCCTCGATATCGACGCCGACCGCATCCATCGCTTTGCGCGCCATCACAATGGCGGATTCGAGCACTTCGCGCACGACGCCTGATGCCGGCGTGCCGCGCAGCTTGAGCAGCGCGCGGCGGTCATAGGCGCGCACGAAGATCGATGCGTTGGGGAAGGATTCGTGGACGGCCTCGACCAGTTCCGGTTCGATCTTGTCGCCGTCGAGGCAGAACAGGATCAGCTGCGCCTCACCCGCCCCGGCTTGCCGGAGCATGTCGATGCGGGTGCCGTCGCCATAATAGACCTTGGCACCGAACTGGCCGGCGATGTCGATCATCTCAATATCGGTGTCGATCAGCGTGACGGCGATGCCCTGAGCGTTCAGCATCTGGCCGACCGTCTGGCCGAAGCGGCCATAGCCGACGATCAGCGCGTTCGATCCGTCAGACACCGGGCCTTCGCGCTCGCCCTTTGCCTCGACCGCATCGGCGCGGAAGCGTTTGGTGAACATCATCAGGAATGGCGTGGTGGCCATCGACAAAGTGACGACTGCGCTGAACACGCTCACCGCTTCGGGTGCGATCAGCAGCGCGTTTTGCGCCTGCGAGAACAGGACGAAGCCGAACTCGCCGCCCTGGCTGAGCAACAGGCCAAGGCCAAGCGCCTGACGCCACGGCATGCGGAAGGCCATGGCGAGGCCGGTGATGACGATCGTCTTGGTCGCGATCAGCGCGGCGGCCATGCCGAGCACGAACACCGGACGCTCGGCGATGGCGGACAGGTCGAGCATCATGCCGACCGAGAGGAAGAACAGGCCGAGCAGGATCGAACGGAAGGGTTCGATATCCGCCTCGATCTCATGCCGGTACGGGCTGTCGGCGAGCATGACGCCGGCGATGAACGCGCCGAGGGCCGTCGACAGCCCGATCGACTGCATCAGCGCGGCGGCGCCGACGACGGTGAACAGGGCGGCGAAGACGAACAGCTCACGCTCGCCCCAATTGCCGATCAGCTTGAACAGCGGGCGCAGCAGATAGCGCCCCGTGAGTACCAGCCCGGTGATCGCGGCGACGGTGTAGATGGCGAGCAGCCAGCCCGGAGGTCCCTCCGCATCCGCCGGATTTCGGCTGAGGATCGCGATGATCGTGATCAGCGGGACGATCGAGATGTCCTGAAACAACAGCGTCGAGAAGGCGCGCTCGCCGAACGGGGTGCGCATGCGGCCCGCGCTTTGCAGCATCGGGAGGACCTGCGCGGTCGAGGACAGTGCGAGCGGGAGGCCGAGGGCGAGGGCGGCGGAGACCGAGAAATTGGCCCCGTAGCCGATCACCACGCTGAGCGCGACGCCGCATAGGACGACCTGAAGCAGGCCGAATCCGAAAATGTCGCGCTTCATCCGCCACAGCCGCGACGGGCTGAGTTCGAGGCCGACGAGGAACAGCAGCAAAGCGATGCCGAATTCGGCGATGCCCATCTTGCTTTCGGCACCGCCGACCAGCCCGAGCACTTGCGGCCCGACCAAAGCGCCCGCGACGAGATAGCCGAGCGTCGCGCCCAGCCCCATGCGGCGGAAGATCAGGACGAACAGCAACGCGAAGCCGAGCAGCGGGGCGCTTTCGGCAACGAAGCTATGGGCGGCGCTGTGGTCCATCAGGCGGCCTTGTCCTGGCCGGCCACCGCGGCAGCCTCGGCCACCGCTTCGAAGGCGAGGCGGATCGAGGGGTGACGCGCGCTGTGCGGAAGCGCGGGGGTGAAGATGTCGAGGCCGGGCCAGTCGGGCGGCGTGTCGCCCTCCCCCGCCAGCCAGTTGGTCAGCGCGGAGCGGGTCGCGTCGAGTTCGGCGGGGGTGCGACCGATCGCGTGCGCGCCCATCAGCGACGCCGCCGCCTGCCCCAGCGCGCAGGCGCGGACCTGCATGCCGAGCGCAGCGACGCGGCCATCTGCGTCGAGATCGACATCGACCGCGACGCGGCTGCCGCAGACGGGCGAACGCTTCTCGACGCTCGCCATCGGGTTGGTCAGTCGCTCGTGATAGGGGATGCTCGCGGCGAGCCGCAAAATCTGGTTGTTGTAGAGCGGAGCCGTCATGGCTCCGATGTAACCTCGCCCGACTCATTCGCAAGCTCTGCGGCGTCGGTGTCGTTGCCGAACACCGGTTCGCCCCGGCGGCGGCGGTCGACGAATTCGGCGATGCTGGCACTGGTGGCGTTGAGCAACGGATAGGTGCGGCCGGCGGTCATCCATTCGGGACGCTGGGCCGGGCCGCCGGTGACCGTATCGACGACCATTGCGACGAGCAGGAACGCGAGGCTGGCGAGGATCAGGCCCTTAAGCGCACCGAAGCCGACGCCGAGTGCGCGATCGATCGGCCCGAGAAAGCCGGAACGCGTGCGCGAGCCGATCGAATTGGCAACGATCCGGCCGCCGAAATAAGCGACGCCGCCGAGCAGCGCGAAGGCGAGCACCGCCGCCCCCTGAACCGTCCCGACCGGTTCGGTCAGCGCTGCGGCGACTGGCGTATGGAGAAACCGGATCGCCGCGACGACCAGCAGCCACGCCATCAACGACAGGACTTCGGTGACGAAACCGCGCATCGCCCCGGTGATCGCCGCTGCGCCGATGCCCAGCAGCACCAAGATGTCGATTGCCGTCAGTCCCATTTCGCCCGCTCCCTCGGTCTCGCGCTCATAGCGGGCCAGAGCAGCGGCGCGAAGAGCGTTTCGAAGGCTTCGGGTTGCGCCGGGCGCGCTTCCCCCTCACCTTAAGGGCAATGATCTTGCTTCGCCGCTTCTTCTTTGTCGCCTTCTGGGCGGCGCTGATCTTCGCCTTCGTGATGGCAGTGCTGCCCAAGCCCCCCGCGTTGCCGGGCGAACCGGGGGACAAGGTGCAGCACATTATCGCGTTCGTGGCCCTCACCGCGCTCGCACGGCTGGCCTATCCGCGCGTGCGGGCGCTGACCCTGCTGCTTGCTTTTGCCCTGTTCGGGGCGCTGATCGAATTTGCCCAGATGCTGCCCGCGCTGGGACGGACGGCGGCGCTGGACGACTGGCTTGCCGATGTCGTGGCGACCATGGTGGTGCTGGCGGTGCTCGATCCGGCGCGGCGGTTGCTCGCGCGGCGGAAGCGCTCAGCGCCCGAGCATATGGTCGACGAACCCGCCGAGGTTGCGGAAGCCGGTTAGCGCGACGCTGCCCTCCTTGGTCTGAGCCGCGGGGACGAGCGCGCGGGTGAAGCCGAGCTTGCCCGCTTCCTTGAGCCGCAGTGCGCCGTGGGCGACCGGGCGCACCTCGCCCGACAGCGCGATTTCGCCGAACGTGACCATGTCGGTCGGCACCGGGCGTTCGGACAAAGCGGAGATCAGAGCCGCCGCGACCGCCATGTCCGCCGCCGGATCCTGCACGCGATAGCCGCCGGCGATGTTGAGATAGACTTCGCTGGTCGCGAAGCTGAGGCCGCAGCGCGCCTCAAGCACCGCGAGGATCATCGCGAGGCGCCCGCTGTCCCAGCCGACCACGGCGCGGCGCGGGGTCGCGCCGGATGCGAGGCGCACGACCAGCGCCTGAATCTCGACCAGCACCGGACGCGTGCCTTCCAGAGCGGGAAAGACGACGGTGCCGCTGACGCTTTCGTCGCGGCTGGTGAGGAACAGCGAGGACGGGTTGCCGACTTCGGTCAGCCCCTCGGTCTGCATCGCGAACACGCCGATCTCGTCGGTGCCGCCGAAGCGGTTCTTGACCGCGCGCAGGATGCGGTACTGATGGCTGCGCTCGCCCTCGAACGCCAGCACGGTGTCGACCATATGTTCGAGCACGCGCGGGCCGGCGAGGCTACCGTCCTTGGTGACATGGCCGACCAGCACGAGCGCGGTGCCGCGTTCCTTGGCGAAGCGGATCAGCTCCTGCGACGATGCGCGCACCTGACTGACCGTGCCGGGTGCGCCCTCGATCAGGTCGCTGTGCATCGTCTGGATCGAATCGATCACGAGCAAATCGGGCGGGCTCGCTCCGCCGAGCGTGGTGAGGATGTCGCGCACGCTGGTCGCCGAGGCGAGTTGGACCGGGGCATTGCCGAGGCCGAGGCGGCGCGCGCGCAGCCGCACCTGATCCGCCGCTTCCTCGCCCGAGACATAGGCGACGCTCTTGCCCGCCAGCGCCATCTTGGCCGCCGCCTGAAGTAGCAGCGTCGACTTGCCGATGCCGGGATCGCCGCCGATCAGCGTCGCCGACGCCTCGACAAAGCCACCGCCTAGAGCGCGGTCGAGCTCGGCGATGCCCGTGCCCATCCGCGCGGGCAGCGGGACATCGGCGTCGAGCCCGGACATCAGGATCATCCGCCCGCCGCCCTGCAGGTTATGCTTCGCCTGAAACGGCGTCACGACCGCGCCGGCATCCTCGACCAGCGTGTTCCACTCGCCGCAATCGACGCATTGCCCCGCCCATTTGGACGAGACCGATCCGCATTGCTGGCAGACATAGCGCTTCTGGGGTTTGGCCATGACGCGTGCCTAACCCGAGTGGAACGAAAAGGGAATATGCGTTCCGAAAGCCACGTCGTTCACTGCGGCTTGGAGGTGCTTTCCGGTGCAGGCGCGGTTGGCTGCGTCCCACCGCTGGCCGGGGCTGGACCGCGGCCGCCCTTGTTCCGGCTCGACCGGGCGGTGTTGTGGTTGGCCGTGGCATCGCCAGTCTCGACGGCGGGACCGCCCGGTGCGGCGATGGTCGATTTGTTCGACCACGCCGTATTGTGGTTGGCCTTTTCATCCCCCGCCGGCGCGCCGGACGGGCGGTCGGTCTGGATCGCGGCGGGCAGCAGCAGCGCGGCGAGCGAAAGTGCGAGAACGGACATCGGGACCCTCCCTGAAACGGTTTAGGACACGGAACAGGCCGACCCTCTCAGGGCGACATACGAGATATTCGTTTCGGCGGTGAATGCGCAGTGAATTGCGCCGGATCACCCCTTTGCCGTGACCATCAGCCCGCGCTGCACCGCCGGACGCGCAAGGCCGCGTTCCAGCCACGCCGCGACGTTGGCGAATGCGTCGAACCCGACCAGATCGCGCGCTTCGTAAAAGCCGATCAGGTTGCGGACCCAGCCGAGCGAGGCGATGTCGGCGATCGAATAGTCGCCCATGATCCAGTCGCGCCCATTGAGTTGCGAATCGAGCACGCCGAGCAGCCGCTTCGATTCCGCGACATAGCGGTCGAGCGGGCGCTTGTCCGCGATCTCGCGCCCGGCGAATTTGTGGAAATAGCCGAGCTGGCCGAACATCGGGCCGAGGCCGCCCATCTGCCACATCACCCAGCCGATCGTTTCGTAGCGCTGCGCCGGGTCGAGGAATTTGCCGGCCTTGTCGGCGAGGTAGAGCAGGATCGCGCCGCTCTCGAACAGCGCCAGCGGGCGGCCGTTCGGGCCATCGGGGTCGAGGATCGCGGGGATTTTGCCATTGGGGTTGAGGCTGAGGAATTCGGGGGTCTTCTGGTCGTCGGCACCGATGTCGATCAGATGCGCCTCATAGGGCAGACCGGTCTCCTCCAGCATGATCCCGACCTTCACGCCGTTGGGGGTGTTGAGCGAATAGAGCTGGATATGGTCGGGGTGCTGGGCGGGCCAGCGGGTCGTGATCGGGAAGTCGGACAGGTCGGCCATGCGGGAAAACTCCTTTTCGGCGACATAGTAACGCCGTAATCGGATCGCTATGGCCGCGCCGATGACTCCGACCGATCTTCGCGTGGCGCTGTTCAGCGGCAATTACAATTATGTGCGCGACGGCGCGAACCAGGCGCTGAACAAGCTGGTTCGGCATTTGCTGGACGCGGGCGTTACGGTGCGCGTCTATTCGCCGACGGTGGCAAAGCCTGCGTTCGCGCCCGAAGGCGATCTGGTCAGCGTGCCAGCCTTTGCCATGCCCGGCGGACGCGGCGAGTATAAGGTGGCGCTGGGCCTGCCGCGCGCGCCGCGCGAGGATCTGGAGGCGTTTGCGCCGAACCTCGTCCATGTCTCCGCGCCCGAATTTCTGGGGCATGCCGCAGTGGCGTGGGCGCGCAAACAGGGCATTCCGGTTCTCGCGTCGCTGCACACGCGGTTCGAGACCTATCCGCGCTATTATGGGCTGGGCTTTGTCGAGCCGTGGCTGATCCGGCGGCTGAAGCGCTTTTACAACCGGGTCGATCGGGTGATGGTTCCGGGCCAGTCGATCGCCGAGCTGATCAAGAGCTGGGGCGTGACCACGCCGGTCGGCATCTGGTCGCGCGGCGTGGATCATGCGCGGTTCAATCCGCAGCGGCGTGATCTGGAGTGGCGGCGCGGGCTGGGGATCGCCGACGATGTGCCGGCGATCGGGTTTCTTGGGCGATTGGTGCTGGAAAAGGGGCTCGACATCTTTGCCGAGGTGGCGCGCGAGCTGACCCGGCGCGGGGTGCCGCACAAGGTGCTGGTGGTCGGCGAAGGTCCAGCGCGCGAGTGGTTCGCGGGACAGGTGCCCGAGGCGATCTTCACCGGCTTTCAGTCCGGCGATGCACTGGGCCGCGCGGTCGCGTCGATGGATGTGTTCTTCAACCCGTCGGTGACCGAGACGTTCGGCAATGTGACGTCGGAAGCGATGGCGTGCGGAGTGCCGGTGGTTGCCGCGCGCGCAACCGGAGCGATGGATCTGGTGGTCGAGGGCGAGACCGGGTTTCTGGTCCCGCCCCGCGACGTCACCGCCTATGCCGATGCGATCGAGCGACTGGCGCGCGATGCGGCGATGCGGGTGCGGTTCGGCGCGCTTGGGCACCAGCGGATGCAGGCGCAGGTGTGGCCGCAGGTCAATCAGGCGGTGCTGGATGCGTATCTTGAGGTGATGGCGGGGCGGTGATTCCCACCAATCCTCCCCCGCAAGGGGGAGGTGTCGCCGAAGGCGACGGAGGGGGAGGAAGGGTCACGGCTTCAGGCTTGAGAACATCGCCGTCCTCCCCCTCCGTCAGCTGCGCTGCCACCTCCCCCTGGCGGGGGAGGATTTCAAGCCTTGTCCATTCGGGCCGCGTCACGCTTTGACAGGCCCTCCCCTAGCCCCTCCCGCAAGCGGGAGGGGGACTTAGGACCAATCGTACTTCAGACCCTCCTCGCGGAACGCGAAGCGGTCGATATGGCGTTCGATCGCGCCCTTCAGCCCTTCGGCCTGTTCGGGCGCGCTCGCGTCGATGCGGATCGCGATGCCGTCAGGCTTGGCGTCGAGCGTGACCAGCCCGTCGCCGGGCCAGTTCGCGCCGCGCGCGTCCTTGGGGAAGACGATCGTGCCGTGGTCGGCGGTGTAGTCGACCTTCAGGTTATGCTCCCAGTGCTTGCACAGCTGTTGCAGGTAGCGCGACGCCTTGTCGGTCGCGGCGAAGCCGGTTGCGGTTGCCGTCATCAGAGGCGCTCCACCTTGCGCGCGGCGGCGTCGATGATGTCGACGATCGCGTCGACCGTCTCCTGATCGGTCTCACCGTCGTTGAGCCGCTGCATCACCGCCATTTTGAGGTTGCCCATGGCGCGGCGCACCGGGCTGCGACCGCTCTTTTCGCGCTGCGTCCCGAGTTCGGCGAGGCGGCCCATCAGCAGGGTCACCTGTTCGGCATTCTCGCCGAGATGCGCCTGCCCGGTGGCGGTGATCGCGTAGAGCTTCTTCGCGCCCTCCGCCGCCTGTTCGGCGATATGATCCATGTCGGCGAGCAGGGTCAGCGTCGGATAGACCACGCCCGGGCTGGGCGCATAGGCGCCGCCGGTGCGCTCTTCGATCTCGCGGATCAGGTCATAGCCGTGGCGCGGCTGATCGGCGATCAGCGCGAGCAGGACGAGGCGGAGCTCGTCGCCCGCGAACATGCGGCGGCGTCCGCGACCGCCGCCGCCCGGGGCTTCGCCGGTCATATCCCATTCAACCGTAAACGGGCCCCATTGGCGGCGTCCGCGGTTGGCATTCATTCCGTGCGGCCCGTGGCCGCGATGATGTCCTCGAAACATTCTATATCCTTCATATCCGAGTCGTGATGCGTATAAGATATATCTTGAACGCATTTTGACAAGGCCCTTCGCGTTGCGGCGCGAAATTCCTATATCGTCAACCATGGCTGACCTGTTCGGCGGGACCGAACCCGCCGCCTCCCCTTCCGAAGTTTCCGCCTCAGCGCCGCTGGCCGACCGGCTGCGTCCGGCGCGGCTGGACGAGGTGGTCGGGCAGGAGCATCTGACCGGGCCGGAAGGCGCGATCGGCCGGATGGTCGCGGCGGGGAAGCTGTCTTCGATCATCCTGTGGGGACCGCCGGGGACGGGCAAGACGACGACGGCGCGGCTGCTCGCCGATGCGGTGGGCTTGCGCTTCGTTGCGATCAGCGCGGTGTTTTCGGGCGTGGCGGATTTGAAGAAGGTGTTCGCCGAGGCCAAGGAGCATGCGCGGATCGGGCAGCGCACCTTGTTGTTCGTGGACGAGATCCACCGCTTCAACCGCGCGCAGCAGGACGGGTTTCTGCCATTCGTTGAGGATGGTACGGTGACCCTGGTCGGCGCGACGACCGAGAATCCGTCGTTCGAACTCAACGCCGCCTTGCTCAGCCGCGCACAGGTGCTGATCCTGCGACGGCTGGATCATCCTGCGCTCAGCCAGTTGCTCGACCGCGCCGAGGCAATCGAGGGCCGCCCCCTGCCCCTCACCTCCGAAGCGCGCGATGCGCTGGTGGCGAGCGCCGATGGTGACGGGCGGTTCCTGCTCAATCAGGCGGAGACGCTCTACTCGGTCAGCTTCGACGCGCCGCTCGACCCGGCGGGGCTGTCGGCGTTCCTGCAACGCCGCGTCGCGGTGTACGACAAGGACCGCGAGGGGCATTACAACCTCATCTCCGCGCTGCACAAATCGCTGCGCGGGAGCGATCCGCAGGCGGCGCTCTATTATCTCGCGCGGATGCTGGTGGCGGGCGAGGAGCCGCTCTACGTGCTGCGCCGGCTGGTGCGGTTTGCGAGCGAGGATATCGGATTGGCCGACCCGCAGGCGCTGGTCCAGTGCCTCGCCGCCAAGGATAGTTACGAGTTTCTGGGGTCGCCCGAAGGTGAACTCGCGATCGTGCAGGCGTGCCTTTATTGCGCGACCGCACCCAAATCGAACGCGGCGTATAAGGCGATGAAGGCGGCGTGGCGCAGCGCGAAGGAGACGGGTTCGCTGATGCCGCCGCAGAATATCCTCAACGCACCGACCAAGCTGATGAAGGAGATCGGCTATGGCAAGGGCTATGCCTATGACCATGATGCCGAGGGCGGGTTTTCGGGCGCGAATTACTGGCCGGAAGAGATGACGCCGGAGACCTTCTACACCCCGACCGACCGGGGGACGGAGAAGCGCATCGCTGAGCGGCTGGCGTGGTGGGACGCGCGGCGGGGGCGGTAACGCTCTCACTCCCCTCCCGGAACGGGAGGGGTTGGGGGAGGGGCGCGCGTCTGCGCGCTCCAAAGACTCGGCGCGACAAAAAAGCGGCGCTCGAGGCATCGAGCCTCGCACGCCGCTACACCCTCCCCTAGCCCCTCCCTTTCAGGGAGGGGCACAAGAGGGGTCAGCGCACCCGGTACCGCAGCACCACATCCCCCTCGCCTTTGCGCTCCCACACGCCCGGCCATGCCATATCGGCGCGGATGAGCAGGGCGTCGAGTTCGGCGGCGGGCCACTTCATCTCCTTGTGCGGCCAGGCTTCGGCCCGGCCGCGATAGGCGGCGACGAAGTCGGTCGCGGCGCGGAGTGAACGGCCCTTGCTGTCGGTCCAGTTGTAGAGATCGACGCCAAGGCACGCGGCGCTGTCGGCGACGTGGTAGGCGGGTTCGATCGCGTAGAGCGAGTAGTGGAAGCTGCGCGTGCGGGCGAGTTCCTCGGGCAGGGCGCCGCCGGGCTCCATCTGCTTTTCGATCCGATTTTTCGGGAAGTCGGCAACCACCTTTCGCGCAAGGTCGGGGCGGCGGGCGAACAGCGCGAAGCGGGTGACCTGTGCGTCGTACCAGATACCGTGATTGTTGGTCTTGGCCCCCTCACCCCTGCCATTGGGGCTGGAGAGCATCCAGTCGAGATAGCGGCTGAACCAGCCTTCGAGCGCGGTGACCTCTGCCGCAGACAACGCGCCTGACGGGGCGATCAGGCCGACCGCGTCGATCACCGCGATGAAGGCGCTGGTGTCGAGCACGCCCTCGGGCCGCCCGCTGGAGCGCCCGGGGACCATCTGGGCGAAGTTCATGTTCGGGTTCATCGCCGTTGTCGGATCGAGGAACCAGGCGCGGACGATCGCCGCGACCTTGTCGGCGTAAATTTTCTCGCCGCGATAATAATAGGCCAGTGCCAGCACATCCGCGTCGCTCGCCATGCGGCCAAGCGCGGTGCGGTCAAAGCGGTTGGTACTACGCTCCGGATTGAAGCTGCCGTCGCGGCGGACATAGGGGCCGGTCGGATTGGCGGGATCGGGCCACCAATAGGGGGCGAGGCTGACATAGTCGTTGCGGTCGCCCGAGGGCGGGAGTGTGCGCTTGTCGACCACGCTGCCCGGCTTGCGCTTGAGCGCCTGTTCAGCGCGCGCCATCAGCGCGGTATAGGCCGATTTGACCGCCGGATCGCTGGCGATCGTTGCACGCACTGCCTGAAGTTCAGCCGGACGCAGCGTGAAGGTGCGGCGACCGCCGAACGCGGCGGCATAGCCCTCAACGCCGGTGCAGCTCTGCGCGGATGAAAAGGCCGCCGCCGGGGGTGAAGACCCCGCGGCGGCGGTGATGGCGAGGACCGAGAGAGGGATGGCCCAGCCGAGTTTGTGCAGGCTCACGGGCGGACCCGAAAGCCGAAGGGATCGTGCGTGCCGCTGTCCGGGGCGGCGGCGGTCGTGTCGCGCGTGTTCATGGTGCCGGGTGCTCCGGTATGCGATGTGTATGACAACTGGCAGGCTGGCCGTCAACTAGCCCTTAGTCTTAGTTGTATGACAATGACCAACTCGCCTCGACCGTTCGCGCGGGCATGTCGCCGCCTTCGCGCACGCATTTGACGACGGTCGCGAAGGGACCGGTGGGCGCGCGATAGACCGGATCGGTCGCCGGCTGCGCGTCACATGCGCCATAGCCGGTGGTGGCGAACCGCTTCACCGCGCCGCGTGCGAACTGGATACCGGACGTGGCCTTCGCGGGCGCTTCCGAGAAGCTGGCAAACTCCATGTCGATCCGCGCGATCTTCACGCCTTCGGCAGGAACGATGCGGTCGCGGCGCTCGATCTTGCCCGGCGCAAAGCGGTAATGCGTCTCGATCGACACGCGCGTGTCGAGCTGTGCATCGTTGCCGCCCATGCGGTCGAGCGCGGTCTGGTGCCAGCGCACATCGGTCACTGCGCCGCGCCGGGTGACGCGGACATCCTTGAAGAACGCCAGCGGCATCAGCACGTCGCCATTCGCCAGCGTGATGCGCGGCAGAAGCTGAGGATAGGGCGCGTCCGCTGACGCGGCGAGCATCCCGGGCGAGAACGGGATCGGGAAATAGGGGTTGTTCATATGCTGCCCCTCCGCCCCGTTGATGATCGGAAGCGAAATCATCCGCGCGCCGTCGCGGATCGTCACCAGCCCGCGATCATGCACGCCGCGCGCGAACCAGGTCATGGTCGAGCGCGGCAGCGTATCGAGCCAGCGCGCAAACCCCGGATCGGGCACCTGCCCGCGATAACCGAGCCGGTTCCAGATCGCGTTGGTGTAGATGTGCTGGCGCGCGAGGCTGAAATTCTCGCCGAGGATGCGGCCTTCACCGCGATAGACATCGGTGCGCCGCCCCTGCCCCCATGCGGTGCGGCCCCACAGGTCGACCGACCCGCTGACCGGATCGATCCAGAAATCCATGTAGCGCGCGGTGACCCGGCTGGAGAAGGCATAGGCCATGCGCTCTTCGACCGGGGTCATCACCTTGAGCAAGGCGGCGGCGGTCAGTACTTCGAGGAAGGCGGTGTCGCCATAGGTACCGATACTGCGGCCATATTCGAACCCCTCGCCATGCAGGTTGAAGCGCGGGAGCAGCAGGTCGACCGACTTGCGCAGCCACGCCTTGATCTCTGCGCTCGGGGTCATGCCGGTTTCGAGCAGGCGGTGCGCGATCTCACCGATCAGCAGCACCGAATAGCGGTCAAACCGCCCCTTCCCCTCGGTCTCGTCGGCAAAGCCATATTCGCCCGAATATTTGCGATAATGGTCGATCATCCGCGCGAGCAGCTGATCGCCCGCCGACGCATCCTCCCAGCCGAGCAGGTGGCGGAAACGCGCGATCGAGAAGGCGACGCCGTAGTAATTATTGGGCAGGTTGATCAGGCTGAGGTCGGGGCGGACGAAGCGGCGCCAGTCGAGCTTTTCGCGCAACGCGGCGAGCGTCGCCGGGCGCACCGCGCGGTCGAGCAGGCCGCGCGCATGCAGGTCGTGCAGTGCGGCGATGTAGTAATAGAGGCCCCAGCTCTCATTCTCATTGGCCAGAGTGAGGTCGGCCATGTCGGCAAATTCGCGCAGCCGCTGGTCAAGCTTGGGATCGCCGGGTTCGAGCGCGACGATGCGATGCGCCATCGTCGCGGCGATCTTGCCGGGCAGGAAGCGGTCGCCGCCGCCGAACACGGCAACGCCGTCGATCCTGGTCGCCTTGCCATCGCGCAGCAGCTGTTCGACCAGCCGTTCGAGCTGGGGCGACAGGCGGGTGGTGACGCTGGTGTCCATCGGCGCGACGCTGTCGGCGTAGAGCGGGCCGGCTGGGATTTCCGCGCGGCGATCTGCGGCCTGAGCCGAAAGCGGCGCGGCGAGCGCGAGCAGCAACAACGAACGCATCAATTGGACTCCTTCCGCGCGAGATCGGCCATCGCGGTACCGGCGAGCACGAACGCGCCCGCGCCATAGAATTGGGTTTCCTTTGCCGACACGCTGTCGGGCCGGTCGCCGACCTGCTGCACCCAGCCGAGCATGCCATCGGGCTGCACCGCGCGCACGATCGCGTCCCAGCCGCGGATCGCCGCGGGCTGATAGGTCGCGCGGTCGAGCAGCCCGGCGTCGATGCCCCAGGCAAAGGCATAGGTGTAGAAGGCGGTGCCGCTGGTTTCGGTCGGCGTGCCCGGATCGGTATCGAGCAACGAGGGCGACCAATAGCCGTCGGGCTTTTGCAGGGTCAGCAGCTTGGCCGCCATGTCGCGGAACAGCGCTTCATAATATGCGCGTTTGGGGTCGGTGCGGGGCATCGCGTCGAGCATGCGGACGATGCCGCCCATGACCCAGCCATTGCCCCGGCTCCAGAACTGCTTGCGCCCTTTGGCATCGCGCGTGTCGAAGAAGCGGCTGTCGCGGAAATAGAGCTTCTCGACCGGGTCGTAGAGATAGTCGGTGGTCGCCTTGAACTCGGCATGCGCGAAATCGGCGTAGCGCTGGTCGCCGGTCTGGCGCGCGAGCTGAAGCAGGGTCGGCGGGGCCATGAACAGCGCGTCGCACCAGCACCAACGATCGGTGCATTTCGACCAGCCCGCTCCGGGAGCGCCGGGGATGAATTCGAGGCTGCCGCTCGGGTGCTTGGCGAGGACATTGTCGAAATAGGCGACGGTGGGTGCCAGCGCCTCGCTGCCTGCCCCATTGCGTGCCGCCCAGAGCCACGCCTGCCCGATCAGCTGGTCATCGGCGTGGAAGGGATTGTCGCCGAGCTTCCACTGCTGCGCGCGGCCAAGCTCCATCAGCGGCGGTGCGTAGCGGGCGTCGCGCTTGGCTAGCTCGGTCAGCGCGATCCAGAAGGTCGCCTGTTGCCAGTCGCGCGGATTCTGCACGCTCTTGCGCGCGGCGGGCATGGTTGCCCAGTTGGTGCGGTTCGCGAGCTGCCAGTCGGCGACGCGGCGGACTTGCGCCAGGATCGCGTCCGGGCGGGGCAGCTGCGCGCGCGTCTCGAGCGCCGATACGGTCGCCATCGGGGCGGACGCAGCGGGCACCGCTCCGGCAAGGGCAAGCAGAATCAACGACATCTCATTTCCTTCCGGCCATGACGCGAGTCGCGACGGTCGCAGCCCTCTCCTGATCAGTCCGGCGCATGATCGTTGTTGACACCGGTGCCATAATCTTTCCAATTGACGAATGGCTGTCAATAAGGTTGTCACACAACTAGACTATAGTCGAGGGGGTTGCATGTCGGAAGCGCGAATAGGACGGGTGTCGTTGCGCATCGCCGCGCTCACGCTGCTGACCGCAAATGCGGCTTCGGCGCAGGAGCATAAGCCGCTGCGCCCGGCGACGGCGGCCGAGCAGACCGCGCGTGCGGCGGTGTCGATCGCCGACTATCGCTTTGGCGACCTGTTGTTCGAGAATGACCGGATCGCGTTCCGCATCTATGGCCGCCCGCTTGAGGCTGCCGAGCCGCCCTCCTCCTCCGGCATCGACGCGTGGGGCAAGCGCGTGCGCTGGCCGTTCATGGACCGGCAGTTGCGCACCGGCGACCAGCATCAGGACCAGGGTGAGGGCGTCGATTTCTACAATGTCGGCACGGGACGCGGGGTCGGCGGCCTTGGCATCTGGCACGACAACAAGCTGTGGACGTCGCGCAACTATGTGAACCCGCGCATCGCCAGCGCCGGGCCGGATCGCGCGGCATTCAGCGTCGATTATCCCGCCTGGCCGGTCGATACCGCGCGCAACGTCGCTGAGACGCGGCAGTTCGCGCTGGTGCCGGGCAGCAACTTCATCCGGATGACATCGACAATCGCGTCGAGCAGTCCTGAGCCGCTGACCGTCGCGATCGGTCTGTCGAAACGCCCCACCGGCACCACGCTGGGCAGCATTCGCAAGGACGCGGACTCTGCGCGGCTGGTCTGGTGGGGGCCGGACAATCCGGGCAAGGGTGCGATGGCGGCGGCGGTGATGGTCGATCCGGCAACGTTCGTCGGCTTTGCCGAGGATGCCGACAATTATCTGATCCTCGTCCGGGTCACCCCGGGCAAACCGTTTGTCTATTATGCCGGCGCGGCGTGGAGCGGCGGTCCCGATTTCAAGCGCGAACCCGATTGGCACGCCTATGTCCAACAGCAACATCCTGATTTCAAACCCTAGTCATATGCCTGCGGGCAATGCTATCCGTCCGGTGATGACGGTGACCAAGGCGGCATCGCTGGCCGACGATCTCGTCCAGCGGTTCGAGGAACAGATCGAACGCGGAGAGATGCCGCCAGGCTCGCGCTTCCCGACCGAGAAGGCGATTACCGAGAGTTTCGGGGTCAGCCGCACCGTGGTGCGCGAAGCCTATTCCCGCCTCGCTGCGCGCGGGCTGCTCGTCTCGCGGCGCGGGTCGGGGGCCTATGTCGCCGAGGGTGCGCAGTATCGCGCATTCCAGGTGACGCCGGACGAAGTCAACGCGATCGACGATGTCCTTCGCCTGCTGGAAATGCGCATGGGGTTCGAGGCGGAGATGGCCGACCTTGCCGCGCAACGCCGCACCGACACCGACCTTGAGGATATTCGCGCTGCGCTGGCGGCGATGGATGCGAGCACCGAGGCGGAGGGATCGGTCGCCGCCGACGCGGCATTCCACGCGGCGATCGCGCGCGCGACCGGGAACGCCTATTTCGTGCGCTTCACCCAGTTTCTCGGCGTGCGGCTGGTGCCGTCGCGCAAGCTGGCTCTGCAGGGCAACGACACCAAGAAGCACCAACGCTACGCCCGCATGATCAACCGCGACCACGAGGCGATCTATTCGGCGATCGCGGCGGGTGATCCGGCGGCGGCCCGGCGCGCGGCGCGGCGGCATATCCAGAAGTCGATCGACCGGCACGAAGCGCTGAAGGCTGGGCGCAGTGTGGGCGAGGATGAGGGGTGAGATTCTATTCCTCCCCCTGCGCAGCAGGGGAGGTGGCAGCGCGTAGCGCTGACGGAGGGGCCGCCGCTGCAAGCGGCGGAGTTTTGCCGAGCTGCCCACGGCCGTCTGCGCGGCCGCCCCTCCACCACCGCCTGCGGCGGCGGTCCCCCTCCCCTGAGCAAGCTCCGGGGAGGAATGAGACACAAGCGACTGAGCCGCTGCCGGCGGGGTGGATGCTGAAACAAGTTCAGCATGACGGACGTGAGTTGGGACCCACATCACTCCAAAATCGCAGACAACAAAAGAGGGGGAGGGTTTCTCCCTCCCCCTCTTTGGAACGGCGGCGCTTCTGCGCTTCCCTTCCCTTTCCTCGGCCCCCCGGCTGGGAAAGGGGCTTGCCCGCCCTCGGCCCCCCGGCTGGGGCGGGCAAAACTCAGTACGGCGTCCTCAGAACGGGAAGAGCGCGTCGTAAATCTGCTGGCCCCAGCGCGCCTGCTGAGCATCGGAGAGCTGGCCGCGGCCGCCATAGCTGATCCGCGCCTCGGCGATCTGGCTGTGGCGCACGGCATTGTCGCGACCGATGTCCTGCGGGCGGACCACGCCGCTGACGACCAGTTCGCGCAACTCGTTGTTCACGCGCACTTCCTGACGGCCCCGAATGCCGAGATTGCCGTTGGGGAAGACGTTGGTGACGATCGCCGACATGGTCATGTTGATCGTTTCGGACCGGCTGATATTGCCGCCGCCGCCCGACTGCGACTTGCTGTCGGTGCTGGCGAGGTTGGCAGGGTTGAGCGATTTGGGCAGCAGCTTTTCCAGGCCGAGCAACGAGGCGATGCTGGCGCTTTCCGATCCGGTGCGGACGCGCGAGGTGTTATTGCCGACCTCCGCCTTGTCGGCGATGTTGATCTTGATCGTCAGGATGTCGCCCATGCGGGCCGCACGCTGATCGCTGAAGAACGCACCCGCGCCGGCACGAAACAGCGAGGCGGAGGCGGCGGGTGCCGGTGCGGGGGCACCGCCGGGTGCAACCGGGGCGCCCGTCACGGCCGCGACCGCGTCCCCGCTGCGCAGGCCCGGCGTGCCGAGCGAGCGTTCGCCGCCGGGCATCGCCATCTCTTCGGGCGCGGTCATCTTGGGTGCCTTGCCGATGCGGCCGAGGCGTCCGACGCTGCCGCAGCCGGCAACCAGGCTGGCGGCGGTGATGGCGAGAATGATCTTCTTCATGGGGTCAACTCCCTCAATATGCGATGCGGACCAGCCCGTTGCCGGCGACGAAGCCGTCGAGCGTGCGCTGGGTGGACGAAGTGACGACGCGGACCGGCTCACCCGCGCCCGCGCTGGCCAGGGCGCGGCCCTGGGTGGTGATGGTGAGCGCGCCAGTCTTGTAGGCGATGAGCACCGGCTCCCCCCGGCGGACCAGCCGCGGGGTGATGATGTCGCTGATCCGGACGACCGATCCGGGCGAGAGCGGGCGGACCGCTTCCAGCCCTTTGGCGGCTTCAGCCTCGATCGCGCCGCGGCCCATGTTGGGCGAGCGCTTTTCATAGACGAAGTCGTCGGCGGACAGGATCTCGCCGCGCTGGACCGGGCGCGCGAGCACGGCGACCTCGACCTGTTCGGGCGCGGCGCGCACGGGCGCAGGTGTCGGCGCGGTCGTCTGGGCTGGAGCCGGGACCGGCACGAGCGCAGCGGCGATAAAGGCGATGCGGTAGATCATCAGCGCAGCTGGCTGGTGGTGGCCAGCATCTCGTCTGCGGTCTTCACGACGCGGCTGTTCATTTCATAAGCGCGCTGCGCGGTGATGAGCGCGGTGATTTCAGCCACCGGATTGACGTTCGACGCCTCGACAAAGCCCTGTTGCAGCGCCCCAAAGCCCGGCTCGCCCGGGTTGGCGATGGTCGGCTGGCCCGATGCGGCGGTCTCCAGATAGAGGTTGCCGCCCTGCGCCTCGAGCCCGGCTTCGTTGATGAAGGTCGCGAGCTGAAGCTGGCCGACATTCTGCGGCTCGGGCTGGCCGGCGAGGATCACCTGAACCTCGCCGGTTTTGGAGATGGTTACGTCAACCGCCTCGGCGGGAATGGTGATCCCCGGCTGAACCGCGAAGCCGTCGGCGTTGACCAGCTCGCCCTGATCGGACAGCTGGAACGATCCGTCGCGGGTATAGGCGGTCTCGCCCGAGGGCGTGGTGACCGCGAAATAGCCGCGCCCCTGAATGGCGACGTCATAGCGGTTGTCGGTCTGGGTCATCGCGCCTTGGCTGGCAATGCGATAGACGCCGCCGGTCTTCACACCCGCACCGATCTGGATGCCGGTCGGCACGCGGCTATCGGGGCCGGACGCGCCGCCGGGACGGGTCACCTGCTGGTAGAGCAAGTCCTGAAACTCGGCACGCTGGCGCTTGTAGCCGGTCGTGTTCATGTTCGCGATGTTGTTCGAGATGACATCGACGTTGGTCTGCTGTGCGAGCATGCCCGTGCCGGCGATGGAGAGGGTACGCATGGATCAGTCTCCGTGGAAATGGGGTCAGCCGAAGCGGCCAAGCTTGTCGATCGCGGACTTGCGCATGTCGCCCAGCGACTCCGACATCTTCATGCTGGTCTGATAGGCGCGCAGGATCTCGACCATGTTGGTGGTTTCGACGATCGCCTGGACGTTCGAGCCTTCGACCCCGCCGTTCTTCAGCTTGGTGTCGGCGGCGGCGAGTTCGCGCCCGCCGGTACCGGTGAAAGTGCCGTCGCCGCGCGGGTCGACCATGCGTTCGTCGTCGAACACCGTCACGGCGACACGCCCGACCTGGGCATCGCCCGCGCTGACAGTACCGTCCTTGGCGATGCTGACCTGTCCCGCCTGTTCGGGGGGAATGGTGATCGGGCGTCCGCCTTCGCCGAGCAAAGCGAGCCCGCCGGCCGTCTCCAGCGTGCCGTCCTCGCCGACCCTTAGATAGCCCGCGCGCGTATAGGCGGTGCCGCCCTCGGGCGTTTCGACCGCGAGATAGCCGGGTCCGTCGATCATCACGTCGATCGGATTGCCGGTCGCAAGGAATGCGCCAGCGCTCTGGTCATGCACCGCGCCATAATCGAGCACCATCGACGTCGTCTTGACCGGCGCATCTGTGCCACCGCCCGCCTGCTCCACATATTCGCGGAACACCGGTGCCTCGCGCTTGAATCCGGCCGTCGAAATATTGGCCATATTATTCGCGCTCACGTCGAGCCGACGCCGCAGCGCCTGGTTGTGACTCAGCAGCACATAGGATGAGATATCCATCGCGACCGCCCTTCAAAAAATTCGTCCAAGTTTTTTGCGGCTAGGCAAATGTTGCCGCCCCACTCCCCTATAATAGGAACATTCAGCCGGTCCGGTCGCGGATGGGCAAAGAGATTGGGGCACAGACAATGAGCGACGACATCATCGTCGAGGCGAAGGACGGCGAGGCGCCTGCCAAGCCCAAGGGCGGCAAGAAGAAGCTGATGATCATCATCGGCGCGGCCGTGCTGGTGCTGGGCGGCGGCGGCGGTGGCGCAGCCTTTTTCCTGATGGGGTCGGACAAGCCGGCGGCAAAAACTGCCGAGGGTGAACATGGCGAAGCGGAAGCCGAAGTGGAAGCCGAGGCCGAAGGCGGCGACGAAAAGGGCGGCAAGGACGGCAAGGGCAGCGCCTATCTCGACGTACCGCCGCTGGTCGTGAACCTGCGCAGCGCGGACGGCGCGGCACGCTTCCTCAAGGTTCACATCGTGCTGGTGCCGGGCGCGGCAAGCACGGTCGAGAAACTTCAGGGCAAGCTACCCTTGCTCATCGACGCCTATCAGCCATTCCTGCGCGAGCTGCGCCCCGAAGACCTGAACGGGTCGGGCGCAGTCTATCGCGTCAAGGAAGAGCTGCTGGTCCGCGCGACCCAGACGCTGGGGCCGGATCAGGTCAAGGACGTCCTGATCCAGGATCTGGTGCAGCAATGAGCGACGATTTCGAGGATTTCGAGCTTCCCGAGCCGCCCAAGTTCGATCCGGACGCGGACGCGCTGCTCGACCAGGCGGGCATCGACGCGCTGTTCGGTCAGGTCGGCGGGTTCGGCCAGCCCAAGGAAGGGCTGCGCGCGGTCATCGAATCCAACGTCATCAGCCGCGAGCGGCTGCCGATGCTGGAGGTCGTGTTCGACCGCATGGTCCGCATCTTCGCGACCTCGATGCGCAACCTCACCTCCGACGCGATCGACGTGAGCCTTGAAGAGGTGACCTCGATCCGTTTCGGCGATTATCTCAACCACATCATGCTGCCCGCGATGATCGGCGTGTTCCGCGTCGAGGAGTGGGAGAATTACGGGCTGGTATCGGTCGATTCGAGCCTGATCTACGCTGTCGTCGATGCACTGCTCGGCGGGCGTCGCGGCGGTGGCGAGCAGGTGATGATCGACGGTCGCGGCTTCACCACGATCGAAACGGATCTTGTCTCGCGCATGCTGGGCCATGTGCTGGCCGATCTGTCGACGTCGATGGCACCGATCACCCCGACCACGTTCGAGCTGGAGCGTGTCGAGAGCAGCCCGCGCTTCGTCGCGATCGCCGGCACCACCAACGTTTGCGCGGTCGCGACGTTCCGCGTCAGCATGGACGAGCGCGGCGGGAATTTCAGCATCCTGCTGCCCTATGCCACGATCGAACCGGTCCGCCATCTGCTCAACCAGCGGTTCATGGGCGAGAAGCTGGGCCGCGACACCATCTGGGAAGTCCATATGGCGTCCGAAGTCCGCAAGGTCGACGTGACGCTCGACGTCGTGCTGGGCGAGCGTGAGATGCCGCTGGGCACGGTGCGCGACTTCAAGGTCGGGCAGACGATCCCGCTGTTCGCCGACCCGGACCAGCCCCTCGACATTCAATGCGGCGGCGTCGCGATCGGCCGCGCCCAGATCGGCCAGCGGTCCAACAAGATCGCGGTCCGGCTCGTATCCGACATCGCCAAGGAGATGCGCGCATGACCTATTCGCTCGCAGCGAACGTGCTCACGATGCTGTTCTGCACGGTGACGATCATCCAGAGCATCCGCATGATGCGCGCGCTCAACGCGTTGAAGCGCAACGATCTGGGTCAGGTCGTCGCGACGCTCGACCAGGCGACGGTGCAGGCGCGGCTGGTGCTGTCCGAACTCAAGGGGACGCTGACCCAATATGCCCGCGGCACGCACGACGCGGCCCGCGCCAAGGCGGTCGCCGACGAACTGCGGATGATGATCGAGATTGCCGATTCGACCGCCGAACGGCTGGTCGAATCTGCCGCCGCAGCGCGGCGGGCCGAGCCGGTGGAGCGGTACTGATGCGCGTTCCCTTCCTGCTGCTCACCGCGCTTGCCGCGACGGTTGGGGCGGTCGCAAACGGCGTCGATGCGGCGGTCGCAGTCGGCGAATCCGCCGTGCCCAAGACGCGGCTTGGCAGCCAGATCGAGGGCGAGCTCAACGACGCCCAGCGCAAGGAGGCGCAGCGGCGCCGCGCGCTGGACCTGCGCGAACAGGCGCTCAAGGCGGCGCGGCTGCGGCTGCAACGCCAGCAGAAGGAAGCCGAAGCCAAGGCCGCCGCCGAAGGGAAGGCCGCAGCCGAGGCCGGTGCCCCCGGCGCGCCGGATGCAGCACCGCCGGCGGAGGAAAAGCGCTACAGCGACCTGGCCCGCATCTTTCAGGCGATGAAGCCCGCCAAGGCTGCGCCGGTGTTCGAGAAACTGAGCGCCGACGTGCAGTTCCAGGTGGCGCAGCGGATGCGTGAGCGCAACGCCGCGCTGATGATGCAGGCGATGTCGCCCGATGCCGCCGCGACGCTCGGCATGGCGCTGGCGCGTGGCGGAATGGACCAACCAAAGGGCGGCGCAGCCACGCCGGCCAAGCCCGCCCGGTCCGTGTCAAGATGAGGCCGCAAGACGTTACTGTAATTCTACAATACTGACATAAGCCTCCGGCTAAGATCATTGTGCGACAAGCGGGGTTCTTAAGCGGAGACTGCAGTGACGATCCCCGACACGGACAATGTGCCCTTGTCGAGCGAAGATGCGCTGCGTCGCGCTGCGCTTTTTGCATCGGGGTTGCTTGCGCTGCGCGAATCGCCGCGCTTTCATGAGCTGATTGGGGAACTGTGCCGCACGATTGACGTCCCGATTGCGGGCGTCAGCGTGATCGACAGTGGCTTTTGCTGGCTGCCGGTGCTGCACGGAGCCGATCTCGACGCGGTGCCGCTTTCGGAATCGCTGTGCATCGGGGTCGTCGAAACGCAGATCCCGATGGCCGAGACCGACCTGACCGCCAAGCCGCAGTTCGCCGACAACCGCTTCGTCACCGGCCCCCTCGCCCTGCGTGCCTATGCGGCAGTCCCGCTGCGGGGTGTACAGGACGCGAAGCTCGGCACCATATTCATCGCCGACCAGCGCGTTCGGCCCGATTTCGCCGACCGCGCCGTCCCGCGGCTGGAGCGCACGGCGCTGCGCATCCTGGAAGAGGCGTCGGCACCGCATCATATGCGCCGGATCGGTCGGACGACGGTCGAGGGTCTGGAAGCGCTGATCCGTCGGGCGACCCGCGACGGCGATGACGCACTGGTCACCGCGATCGACCGGGTGATGCGCGACGTGCTTCCGCTTACCGGGGTGCGCGGGATCTAAATTACGGCGCGCCGCGGGCGGGGCTGGTCCGGACCTCAAGAATCAGCACATGGCCGGCGTGCGGATCGGCGGCGTGCGCGGCGGTATCGAGCGCCTTGGCCAGCGCCACGGCATCCACCGCGACGCGCGGCGAGGCATTCAGCTGGGCAAAATCGAGCAGCGCCGACAGCATCGCCGCGCGCAAGGCCGGTTCGGCAGCACCAAGCTCGGCGGGATCGACGCCTTCAGCCGGGGTAATCGCCAGGTCGAGCTCAAGGTCGCCGTCGAAGCGCCCGGCATCGATGATCGGCACGCGAAACTTGCCCAGCGGGACGACGCCAGCATCGCCCCCGCCCCCACCGGCGGCGCCAGCGGGCGCGGCCATGGCGAGCAATGCGGCAGCGGCAGTCATTCGAGCAGCGGGTCTGCGCATAGGGTCTCCGTCAAAGGCGTGCAGCGGGAACCGCACCCGGCCCCGTCTTCCTATAATAGGTGGAAAACCCCGTGTTGGGACTTGCCCCTGTTGGGATTTGAATGAGCCACGATCAAAAGCCAGCGCGGGTACGCGTCGTCGGCGGCACCGCCTCCGACCGTCGCGGCACTGCGGGCGCAGCACTAGGCGGCGGCTTTGCCACCGGTCCCGCGCCGCGTCGCGCCAAGCCGCGTCATCCGCGCGCGCCAGGGCTGGCGCGCACGACAATTGCGTTTCTGTTTTTGTCCGCCGCATTGATCGGCGGCGTGGTTCAGGCGTGGCTGTTGCTGCGCGCATGACCCGGTCGATCCGCCTCCTCGCGCTGGTCCTGCTGGCCGGGACCGCAAGCGCCGCAGTCGCCGCCGGCGACCCCAAGCCCGCCGCCCCGGCGCATGGCGCGCAGCCCCCGGCAGCAGCGGCCAAGCCCACACCAAGCGGCGCGGTGGCCAAGCCGCCGCCCTTTGCCGCGCAACTCGCCGAAATGCCCCGGGCCGCTCCCGGCGAGCGCCCGGCGATCGATATCCCGCACGCCTGGTCGCTGATCGCGCGGAGCACGGCGGAGACGCGACAGGCCGCGCGCTGGAAGCTGGCGACCGCGTTGATCGACGGACGGCGCGGTGCCGAGGCGCTTGGCGTCCTCGAAACGATGCAGCGCGACGACAGCGCGCTCGACATGGTGCCGGCATGGCGGCTGGCGATCGGCAAGGCGAATGTCCTTGCCGGCCGCGATGCCGCTGCGCTGACCTGGTTCAATGCGCCCGAATTGATGGCCGATCCCGAAGCCTGCGCCTGGCAGATCCGCGCGCGGGCGGTGATCGACGGCGCGGCGGGCAGCGCGTTGCTCAAATGCGCGGTGCCGGCGATCCTCGCGCGGGTCGGGCCGGATCGGGTCGCCTTCATGCTCGATGCCGCCACCGGCCTGATCCGGTCGGGCCATCACGCCCGCGCCTTGCGCTTTCTTGCCGCGCTCCCTGACCAGCATTCCGCCGCCAATCTTCAGCGCGGGATCGCGCTGCTTGCGACCGGCCAGCATGAGCCGGGTAAGCTGCGGCTTGAACGCGTGATGCTGTCGGGCACGCCTGCCGAGCGCGCCGAGGCCGAGCTTGCGCTGATCCGCGACGGGGTTGCGCGCGGGAAGATCAAGCCCGGCGATGCGGCCAAGCGGCTCGACGCCCTCACCTTTCGCTGGCGCGGTGGCGACGTTGAACGTGCGGCACTCGAGTTCAAATGGCAGATTGCCGAGCGCGCGCACGATCCGGTGATGGCGATCGTCGCGTCGGCAGCGCTGTTCCGGCATTTCGACCTGGGCGCACAGACCGGCGCGACGCTGACCCGGATTCAGGCCGGGCTGCAGGCGATCGTCAACGATCCCAAACGCCCGATCGCGCAGGCAGCGGGGCTGTTCTGGGAATATCGCGACCTGTCGCCGACCGGCGCGCCGGGCGACCTGCTGGTCAGCACGCTCGCCGATCGGCTGTCGGCAGCGGGCCTGTATGTCCGCGCCGCCGAATTGTTGCAGCATCAGATGCAGAACCGCGCGATCGACATCGCCAAGGGGCCGCTGTCGGTCCGCATCGCCCGGCTGCTGCTGCTCGCCGACAAGCCCGATCAGGTGCTGGCGATCCTGCAGCGCAGCGAAGGTCCGGACTATCCCGAACCGATGGCCGAGGATCGGCGGCGGATGCAGGTTATCGCGACCTGGCGCATGGGTCGGCGCGGCGACGCGCTGGCGATGCTCGACCAGATCGAGTCCGCCGACGATTTGCGCGCCGAAATGCTGTGGCAGGCGCGCGACTGGGCACGCTTTGCCGCTGCCAATCGCGCGGTTCTGGCCGCCGGTCGCAACGGCGCCGTACTGCGTCAGGCGGTCGCGCTGGTGATGCTGGGCGACGAGCCCGGCCTTGCCGCGCTGCGCAAACGCTATTTGCCCGCATTGCGCGGGACCAAGGCGGGCGAGGCGCTGAGCGCGCTTGCCTCGTCCACCGGCGCGGTCAATCCCGCCGCGCTCGACGCCGCGATGGCGGGCGTGTCCGAGGCTCCCGCCGACGGCGACCTGCTGCTGCTCGCGCGCGGGTAGTTCCTGAACGTTCGGTATCTTCGCCCCCCTCCCTGAAAGGGAGGGGTCGGGGGTGGGTGCGCGCGTCTGCGCGCTCGAAAATCCAGATGCCCAACACCAAAGCGACGGACGGGGCATCGAGCCCCGCCCGTCGCTAAACCCGCCCCTAGCCCCTCCGTTTCAGGGAGGGGAAAGCACGAACACTACCCCCAAAAAAAGAAAAGCGGCGGTGCCGGGGGAGGCCCCGCCGCCAGGGGGTAGACGGTCGGG
This sequence comes from Sphingomonas sp., assembly GCF_035998645.1. Lineage (GTDB taxonomy): Bacteria > Pseudomonadota > Alphaproteobacteria > Sphingomonadales > Sphingomonadaceae > Sphingomonas. The sequence goes on along the minus strand of NZ_DASYHL010000004.1, from coordinate 765,153 downwards.
GCGATATGCCCCGGCCGGCTTGGGGATCAGAATTCGTCCCACTCATCGTTGCGACGGACGAGTGCGGGGATCGCTGCAGCGGGCAGCGGCTTGACCGGCGACTGATAGACGCGCTCGCTGGGCTGCTGCATGGTCTTGAGCGCGATCTTCGGCTCGGGCGCGGCGGCACGCGGCTTGGCCGGCGCCTTGGTCACGGGCTTGGCCATGCGGATCGGCGCAGCGGCACCCGGCGCAGAGCTGGTCGCGGTGCGGAAGCCGTCGGCGCGTTCGCCGAGCACGCGGACTTCGGAGTTCAGGCTGCGCGCAGCGGCCGAGGTCTGCTCGACCATCGCGGCATTCTGCTGAGTGGACTCGTCCATCGTTCCGATTGCTGAGGCGATCTGCTGGACCGCTGCAGCCTGGGCCTGGTTGTCCACCGCCATCGCGCTGAGCAGTTCATGCACCGCCGACACGTCCGACGAGATGCCGACCAGCGCGCCATCGACGCGCTCGACCGCACCGACCGCCAGTTCGACGTCGTTCTGGGTCGCGGTGAGCTGTTCGCGCGCGCGCTTGGCTTCTTCTTCCGAGCGCATCGCGAGCTGGCCGACCAGATCGGCAACAACCGCAAAGCCACGGCCCGCTTCGCCGGCGCGACCCGCCTCGACCGCCGCGTTCATCGCGAGAACGCGGGTCTGGAACGCGATCTTGTCGAGGCCCTCGATCACGCTGTCGATGCCCTTGGCGCTTTCGGCGACGCGACCCATTGCTGCCACGGCCTCCTCGGCGGTGCCGCGACCGGTGCCGACGGTGACCATTGCCTGATCGGCGCGGCCAACCGTGGTGGTCGCGGATGCAGCGCCGGTGCGCAGGCGATCGTTGATCTGTGCGACGGCTGCCGAGGTTTCCTCAAGCGACGCGGCGGCGCTTTCGGTGCGGCGGGCAAGATCTTCGGACGCCGCCTCGATCTCGCTCGAACCCGAGCCGATCGAACGGACGCTTTCCTTGACCGATTGCAGCAGCGTGCTGAGCGACGACAGGGCGGCGTTGAAATTGTCCTTGAGCGCAGCATAGGAGCCGCTGAACTGGGCGTTGATCGGACGCGTCAGGTCGCCCTGCGACAGCGATTCAAGGTGCGAGGAAACGGTATCGATCACCATCTTCTGCTCGGCATCGGCAGCCGCCTTGGCCGCAGCGAGGCGCTCCTGCTCCTGCGCATTGTCGCGGAAGACGAGCACGGCCTTGGCCATCTCGCCCACTTCGTCGCGGCGATCTGAGCCGATCACGTCGACCTTGTTGTTGCCATCGGCCAGCGTGCGCATCGTGCCTTCAAGGTCCCGCAACGGCGCGATAATCGTGCGGCGCGCAACGAAAATCCCGATGGCGATTGCCACTACAACGCCGATCAGGCCAATGACGAGCATCGAGAGGCTTGTGGCAGCGGTCGAGGCGGTCAGCGCTTCGGCCTCGGCGCTGGCCTTCTCGGAACGCTCGGTCGTGAAGCGGCGCAGTTCGGTGCGGATCTTGAGCGCGACAGCATTCGCTTCGGCCATCTTCAGCCGCGCCTCTTCATTTTGATCTGCCTGGCCGAACGTGATCGCTTCCGATACCCGCGCGTGCAGCCCGTCCACGTCCTTGAGGATCGCTTCGATGGTCGGCGCGGTCGCAGGCTCTGCCTTCATCATATCGCGCAGGCGCTTCTGGGTTGCGTCATAGACCTCGCGCTCGCGGCTCGCGGCTTCCTTGCCCTGCGCGCTGGCGCCGGGATAGGCCATGACCTGATACCCAGCGAGCGCCATGTCGATCGTGCCCTGATAGGAACGCGCGAGTTCGGTGTTGTTGGGCAGGGTCACATCGGTGAGCTGCGAATAGCTCTGATCGACCGAGCGGATCGAGCTGACGCCGTTGAGGACGAGGCCAAGCGTGACCGCACCGAGCAGCAGCATCAGCGCCGCGACCTTGTAAGCGATCTTGAGATTAGTGAACGCGTTCATGCGAGACTCGCTTTCTGTGTTCTTGAGTTCGGCAATGGCGAGGAGCGGGGCGGCGTGCGCCCGGCACCGTCACCGCATGTAATTGAGCAAGCTGAGTTCATTGAGCTGGGTGAAGACCGAGTAGCTGGCCTCCAGCGTGGTCTTGTGCATCGCGAGGTCCATCGCGACCTGGGCCAGGTCGGCGTCCTCGTTGCGGCTGATCACATCCTTGAGCACCAGCGCGCGTTCGTTGGCGCGATCGATGAGCGTGTCGGTCTGGGCGAGCCGCCGGCCGTTCTCGGCGTTGATGCGCCGGATTCCCGAGACGGCGTCGTCCAGCTGGATCTTGATGTTGGTCAGCGTGGTCTTCTGGGCATCGGTCAGGGTCTCACCAAAGGGACCGGCTTCGACCAGGCTGCGATAGACCGCAGTCATTTCGGTGCCGAGTTCGGATGCGGTGATCCCGTAATTCAGGTCGAGGCCGTCGCCGACGCGGGCGCGTGCGATAGCGGTGCCGTCGACAAAGTGATCCGTCGCCGGCAACCCCGTCAGGTCCTCGACCTTCGAGGTTGTGAAGGGTTCACCGGAGATGCCGCCGCCGAACAGCGGGAGGCCGCCTTCACTGGTATTGAGCATTGAACGGAACTGGTCGAAGGCGGCGGAAATCGCTTCGCCCAGGCCCGCAGACTCGCGGGTGCCGACCGCTGTTGCGATGCGGTTGCCCAGCTCCATCGAACCATTTTCGATCGCAGTGATCGAGGTTTCGTACAGGCTGAGCGTGGTGCCGAGGCGGGTTGCATTCTGTGCGTGCGCCTCCTGCTTGGCGAGCAGGGTGTGGGCCGACAGGGTGCGCACCGCCTCGCTGCCCAGCGCGGCGAGATCGGGCGCTTTCTTGCCCGTCGACAGCTGTGCCTGGGTGACGGCCAGCTTTTGCTGCGATCGCTGGATCGCGATCGCGGTGGTCTGTTGCAGGGGGATGGTGGCGACGCGCATCTATTCGATCCTCAACCCACGGTCCCGAGCAGGGCCTGGTACATTTCGTCGGCGACGCGCACGACGCGCGCGGCGGCGGAATAGCTGTTCTGCAGGACGATCATCATCGACAGTTCCTCGTCGATGTTGACGCCGGCATAGGAATCGCGGCGGGTGATCGCGTCCTGGCTGCGTGCCGAGGCGTCCTCGTACCGGGTCTGGGCATTCGCAGCAGTGGTGCCGGTTTCGCCAAGGATCAGCGACGCGTAGCGCTCGAGTGAGACATTGCCCTCCTTGCCGAGGTCGTTCACGCGGCCGAAGCTGTCGGTGTAGAATTGCGCCGCGCGCGTGTCGGACGCCAGCACCCCGCGCTCGCCCACGGCAGCGCTGGTGTTGAAGATCGCGAGCGGCAGCTTGCCCGGGCTGTTGCGCAGGTCCGGTGCGACCCCGCCCGCGGCAAGTCCGCTGACGCTGCCGGTCAGTCCGGATAGCGCGGAGAATGAGATGCCGGTGTCGTACCGTCCGGTCGAATCCGATGGGATCGAGATCGAGGTGCCGGTTACTCCTGCTGCCTGTTCGAAGCGGAAGCGCCCGCTGGCATCGATCGAGAAGGTGCCGAGCGTGCCGACCTGGCTCGCGTTGAGCTGGGTCACGAGATCGCCCATCGTGCCCCCCGCCGCTGCGGTTAGGGTGGTGCGTCCGATGACCCGGCCCGATGAATCGCGCAGCATGATGTCCGACGTGCTTCCGCCAGCAAAGCCGTGCGGATCGCTAGCGGCAAAACCTGCCGGGACCATCAATGCGCCTTCGGTCCGGACCACGTCGTTGAGGCCGAAATACTGGCTGAACCCGACGCCGCCGCGATTGGCTGGCGCAACGGGATCGTCGGCGACCGCGACGCCGCGACCCGTGCCGACCGCGTCGATCGTCAGTCGACCATCGACAAAGCTCGCAACGCCCGCGCCGCCAAGCCCGGTATTGATCGCTGCAACGGCGTCACCGACGGTCGCGCCAGCGCCCATTGCATCGAAGTCCACGCGTGTGCGGGCGACAATCGTGCCGTCCGATCCCATCACCGCAAAGATGCTGGCGCCGGTAAAGCCAAGCCGGTCGCTGCTGGCGAGCGCGGTGGTCGTGCCATTGAGCCGGTTGGGTGCCGGCACCGCGCTGGCGGCATTGGACGCGCCGTTGAGCGCGCGGGCAAGGCCGGTGAACAGCGTGCCGAGCTGATCGCGGAACCCGGGAAGGATGCGATCGCGCAGTTCGAGCAAGCCGCCGAGCTTGCCCCCGACTGCCGAGGATTCGATACGGTCGCCGGTCGCCGCACCGAGCGCCCCGGAGCCGGTCGCAAAGCGGATGTCGATGCCGGGATATTCGGCCAGCGCCGCTCCCGACCCGGACTTGGACGTCGGGTAGGACAGCAAGCGCAGCCGGGTATCGAGCAGCGGCGCGCCACCGGCGGTTTCGACCAGCAGGCGGCCATTGGGCTGTTCACGCACCGTCACCGCCATCAGGCTGCTGAGTTCCTGAACGGCATTATTGCGCTGATCGGCGGTGCCGGCGGCGCTGCGCCCAAGCCCGTCGAGCCGCGACACGGCGTCGTTGAGCGAGTGGATCTGCTTGAGCAGCGCGTTGATCCGCTCGACCGTCAGGCCGGTTTCGGAATCGACGTCGCCGGTGAGCATCGACATGTCGGTGTCGAGCCGCTGCAGCGTGCCGATGGCGTCGGTGGTGCGGGCGATGAAGTCGGCCGCATTCTGTTCGGCACCGAGCGCGCCGGTCATGGCGATCGCCGAGCTGTTGATCGCGTTGAGTCGCGCCGGAATGGCCGATTCCGATCCCGGCGCGCCGAGCAGGGTCTGCATCCGGTCGAGATAGCTCGACGTCACCTCCGAATTGCCAAGGTCGTTGGCGCGGCGATAGACGGCGGCTTCAAGGAACTTGTCAGCGATCCGGGTCGGTTCGCCAACGACGACGCCGGTTACCCGGTCGCCATGGACGGCGGCGGACTGGTTCGCGCGCTCGCGAGCATAGCCGGGGGTGCCGACATTGGCGATGTTCGTCGACACGGTCTTGAGCCCGGCTTGCGCCGCACTCATGCCCGATACGGCAGCCCCCAGAATCTCGGTCAGCGACACGTCAGCTCCCCCGCCCCTTCAACGATCAGCGCTTGAGGTTGCTGACTTCGGCCAACATGTCGTCGACCGTGGTAATGATCTTCGACGCGGCGCTGTAGGCGCGCTGGAAGCGGATCATGTTGCTGAATTCCTGCGCCAGATCGACCGTCGACGCCTCGAGCGTGCTCGATCGGATATTGCCCGCGCCGAGTGCGCCCGCGATGTCGATCGAGGCGTTGCCCGACTTGTCCGACAGCAGATAGGCGTTGCCCGTAATGCGGGTCAGCCCGTCCGGGTTGGGGAAGGTTGCGACCGGCAGCTGGAAGACGGGACGGGTCACGCCATTGTCGAACACCGCGCTCAGCAGGCCGATTTCCGACACCTGAATCGATGCGATGTTGCCGAGCACGCCGCCATCGGTGGTCGCGGCGATCATCGCCGATTCCGAACCGAACTGGCTGAGGCCGCTGATTGTGCCATTCTCGCCCAGTCCCAGTCGGATCGGCACGGCGCCGGCGCCGTTGCTCCAGGTCACGTTGACCGGATCGAACAGGTCGGAGGTATAGACCGCGTCGTCGCGGATCAGGCTGCCATCGGGATTGAAGCGCAGCTCGCCGCTCGCGAGCATCCCGTTCGCCGCAGTCACGTCGGACGCGGGCTCGGCATACAGCTCACCCTGCCAGGTGTTCGCGCCGGTGCGGACATAGGCCATCGTGACGCGGTGCGACGTGCCCTGCGCGTCGAAGATGTCGAACGAGCGGCTGAAGCCCGGTGTCACCGTTCCGTTGGCGATATCGCCCGAAGCATAGGCACCGGTATAGACCGGGGCAGTCGACTGAAGATTGGCGCGCACGTCGATCTTTGTCGTCGGCGCGGCCGCGCCGGTGAGGTCGCTGACACGAACCGGGGTCAGCGCCTGGACGTTGCCGGTGTTTGTGAATTCGCCGAAGCTGTCGAGGCGCCAGCCCTGAAGATACATGCCGGACGCGTTGCGCAGATAGCCGAACTCGTCCGGGCGGAAAGCACCTGCGCGGGTAAAGGCGACGTCGTTACCGTCCAGCGCCTCACGCACCACGAAGAACCCGCCGCCCTCGATACCGAGATCGGTGGTGCTGCTCGACGCCTGGAGCAGGCCCTGTTTCGAGATCAGCGCCTGCGGCGCAGCCATCACGCCGCCCGCGGTATAGGCCGACCGCGCACGACCGTCGCTGACCAGCGTGCTGAACTGGGTGTCGCTGCCCTTGTATCCGACCGTGTTGATGTTGCTGATATTGTCGGCAACGACGGCCATCGCAGTCGCTTCGGCGCCGAGGCCGGAAACGCCGGCATAAAGTGCGGAATAAAGGCTCAAGGACTGTCTCCGGTTCGCGCCCCATGAAGGGCAGGTCAGAGCCATGATAGGAGGGCGCCCGCGCCATCGGTCTGCGGGGCCACGCAAAATTTGCTGGGCGGCAATTTTTTCCGGGTGCGGGACCGCGCCCGTCGCCGCCCTTCTAAAAAGCAGCAACGCACAAGACGAGGACGTGACGATGCTGCGAATTTCCCTGCGCGACGGCGAGGCGCTGGTGGTCAATGGGGCGATGCTGCGCGCCAAGGGCCGCACCGAACTGGTGATCGAGAACAAGGTGGCGCTGTTGCGCGGCCGTGAGATCATGGCGCCCGAAGAGGCCACCACCACCGCCCGTCGGCTCTATTATGCGACGATGATGGCGTATCTCGGCGATGAGCCGGAGGCGCACAAGAACCAGGTGATCGACGAGCTGACGCTGTTGATCCCGGCGATGCCGAATGACGAAGGACGCGCCGCATGCGTGCGGTTTGCCCGGCAGGTTGCCGAGGGCAGCTATTATCGCGGCCTCACCACCTGCCGCGCGCTGATCGAGTTCGAGGACGCCGCCACCGCTCCGGCCAACGAAGCAGCCTGAGGCGCAGCGCGTGCACAGCCTGTCCACCGCCGCACGCACGATCGCCGCGCTGCCGCTGGAAAAGCGGCACGGGCGCGTCACCGCGGTCCGCGGCGCCCTAATCGAGGTCGAGGGCCTTGCCGGCGCGGCGCAGATCGGCGCGCGGATCGACATCGACACGCCCGAGGGGATGATCCCGTCGGAAGTGACCGGGATCGAGGCGGGTCTTGCGCAATGCATGCCGTTCCGCGAGCCACAGGGGCTGAGTTCGGGCACGATCGCCTGGCTGCACCCCGGCGCGCTCGCGCTGCGCCCATGCGATGGCTGGCTCGGCCGGATGGTCGATGGCCTGGGCCGCCCGGTCGATGGCAAGGGCGAACTGCCGCAGGGCGCGACGCGCCAGCCGATCAAGGCGCCCCCGCCCCCCGCCGCCTCCCGCGCCCGTGTGGGTGAGCGGATCGAGACCGGGGTGCGCGCGCTAGATCTGTTCGTGCCGCTGTGCACCGGCCAGCGTCTGGGCCTGTTCGCAGGCTCGGGCGTAGGCAAGTCGGTCTTGCTGTCGATGCTGGCGCGCTGGACCGAATGCGATGTCGCGATCATCGGACTGATCGGCGAACGCGGCCGCGAGGTGCAGGAGTTCGTCGAGGACGACCTTGGTCCCGAGGGTCTCGCGCGCAGCATCGTCGTCGTCGCGACGTCGGACGAGCCCGCGCTGATGCGCCGGCAGGCCGCCTGGACCACGCTGGCGCTCGCCGAATATTATCGCGACCGCGGCCTGCGCGTGCTGTGCCTGATGGACTCGGTCACGCGCTTTGCGATGGCGCAGCGCGAGATCGGCCTCGCCAATGGTGAGCCGCCGGCGACGCGCGGCTATACCCCCACTGTCTTTGCCGAGCTGCCCCGGCTGCTCGAGCGCGCCGGTCCCGGCCTTCCGGGACAGGGATCGATCACCGGCCTGTTCACCGTGCTGGTCGATGGCGACGATCATAACGAGCCGGTCGCCGACGCCGTGCGCGGCATTCTCGACGGCCATGTCGTCATCACGCGCAAGATTGCCGAGCGCGGCCGCTATCCCGCGATCGACTTGCTCAAATCGGTGTCGCGCACCCTGCCCCGCTGTTTGAACGAGGATCAGAACGCCACGCGGCTCGCGGCGCGGCGCGTGCTCGGCACCTATGCCGATATGGAAGAGATCGTCCGGCTCGGCGCCTACAAGGCCGGATCGAATGCCGAAGTCGATCGCGCCGTCGCCATCGCGCCGCAGATCGAGGCGATGCTGACCCAGAACAAGGGCGATCGCGGTCACGCCGATCAGGCCTTTGCCGACCTTAACGCATTGGTGGAGGAAGCGCATGCGCACGCCCTATGACGCGGCCCTCCGCGCGCTCGACCGCGACATGGATGCCCTGAAGGGGCTGATCGCCGACGCGACGATCCGGCTTCATGAGATGCAGTCGCTGCACGAGGCGCTGGGTGCCAAGATCGTGCGCGAGCGCGAACTGAGCGCGATGGACTGGCAGCTTTATGCCGAATCCTATCTCGACCGTGCGCGCGCCGAGCGCCGCCGTCTGGAGCAATTGCGCCACGATGCCGAGGTCGAACTGACGATGCTGCGCCGCCAGGCTGCGCAGCAATATGCGTCAATGAAGGCGATCGGCAACGCCGCCGACCAGTACAAGGCCGAGGCCGAACGCGTGGCGCAGACTGCCGAGCAGGCGATGCTCGACGATCTGACTGCAGCGCGCTTCGTGCGCCGCGCCCGCGAGATGCGCAGGAGCAGCCAATGATGACGATCCACACCCGCCCGCTGGGTTCCCCGGATACCGCCGCGACCGCCGCCGCGATCCACCGCAACGCGCTGGGCTCGGCGCAGAAGCGGCTGTGGCAGGCGGCGATCGGGACGATGGCGCCGGACGCCGAGGCGAAGCTGCCGCAGAACCCGGACATGGAGAAGCTCGACCTCGACGCGCTGCTGGAACTGGCGGGTCAGGCGACGCAACCGCGTTCGATGGCGGCGGTGCTGCACAGCCCCGAATTCCGCGACATCGACCTGCGCAGTCTCGAGGCCAGTCAGCCTGAAGCGGTCGGCGTGGCAACGCTCGATCCCGCGCGGCTCGGCGCCAATGCCCGCCACGCCCCGGCGCTGGAGCGCGCCGCCCAACGCACTGGCATCCCCGCGACCGCGCTTGCCGCGATCGTCAATGCCGAGGCCGCGAAGGATTCCGCAGGCCAGTGGAACACCTATTCGCGCAACAGCCGCTCGTCGGCGGCGGGGCTTGGCCAGTTCCTCAGCCGCACCTGGGAAGGAATGGCCGAGACGCGCGGCACCTGGCTCAACCAGACCGCACAGGCCAAGGGCTGGCTCGACCGGTCGGGTCAGGTGCGCGCCGCCGCCCGCGCGGAAATGCTCCAGCTGCGCTACAATGCGACGGCGTCGATCGAGACAACCGCAGACTATGCGCAGGCGAACCTGAAACTGCTCAAGCGATCGGGCGTCGCCACCGGCGAAGACCCATCCACGGTCGCGCGCACCGCCTATCTCGCCCATCACCTGGGCCCGGGGGATGCGATCAAATATCTCAAGACCGGTCTTACCGATGAACGCGCCGGATTGTTGCTGCGCGCGCAGATCGGCGGCGGTCGCGCCAGCCAGGCGATCGCCCGCACCGGTGACGCCAGCGCCGCGCACCGCGCCTGGCTGGACAATTATGTCGGCAGCCGCGTGCGCCCCGAACGCTATGCCTAACAGGTAAGTAAGAACCCGGATGGCGACCGCTGCTCCTGCAATTTTCCTATATGAGTAAGGACCGCAGCTGGGATGAGAGGGTCCTGCCATGACCGTGAGTGCCGAACTTGTCGAACGCCTGGCCTTTGCCGGTTTCACCGATGTCCAGCGCGCCGCGCTGACCAAGTTCGGCCCGACGCTGGAGCGCGCGCTTCCCGGCATCCTCGACAAATTCTACGCCAACCTGCGCGGCTGGCCGCAACTCGCCGCGATGTTCAAGGACAGCGAAGCGATGCCACGCGCCGCGAGCGCGCAGGCCGCGCATTGGAAGTCGCTGTTTTCCGGCCGGTTCGATGATGCCTATGTGAGCTCGGTCAAGAAAATCGGTCTGATGCACAGCAAGATCGGCCTCGACCCGCAATGGTATATCGGCGGCTACACCTTCATCCTGCGCCATCTGTTCGAATTGGCCGCAAGCAGCACCGGACGCGCGCTGAGCCCCGCAGCGGCGCGGCGCACGGCGGACCTGTGCACCGCGATCAACATGGCGGTGATGATCGACATGGACCTCGCCATCTCCGGCTACATCGTCGAGAACCGGGTCACCTATGACGAGAAGCTGTCGACGCTCGCAGAGACTTTCCAGGGACAGGTCGCGGGGCTCGTCGAGCAGCTGAGCGTCGCATCGAACGAACTGGAAGCCAGCGCCCAGTCGATGAGCGACAATACCGGCGTCGCGAACAACCGCGCGCTCGCCGTGGCGGCTGCAGCGGAACAGGCAAGCGCAGGCGTGCAGACCGTCGCGTCGGCCGCCGAGCAGCTGTCGGCATCGATCCAGATGATCGCCGCGCAGGTCACCGAATCCACCCGGACCACCCAGCGCGCCGTCACCGATGCGCAGCAGACCGACCAGACGGTCCGCGCACTCGACGAGGCAGCCGAGCGGATCGGCACCGTGGTCGGCCTGATCGGGCAGATTGCGGGCAAGACCAACATGCTGGCACTCAACGCCTCGATCGAGGCAGCGCGTGCGGGCGAGGCCGGCAAGGCGTTCGAGGTCGTCGCCGCCGAGGTCAAGGCACTCGCCAGCCAGACCGAGCGGATGACCGAGGAGGTCGAGGCCCAGGTTCGCGAAATCCAGGACGCGACTCGGCGCGCCGTTACCGGTCTTGGCAGCATTACCGCAACCATCAGCCAGGTCGCCGAGATCAGCAGCAGCATCGCCAGCGCGGTGAATCAGCAGAACAGCGCCACCGCCGACATCAGCCGCAACATCCAGCAAACCGCCCAGGCGGCGCATGAAGTCTCCGCCAATATCGTCGGGGTCAGCCAGGCGTCGGAGGCCACGGGGACCGCAGCAATCCAGGTTTTCTCCTCTGCGAGCGCGCTGTCGGGGCAGGCCAGTACCCTCTCCGATCAGGTCCATCGCTTCGTCAGTCAGGTGCGCGCGGCGTGAGGCACAGCATACTGTAGAAGTACATGTTGTGGAATTACGTATAGGAGTAGTTTACTCCTATTTACCGCAATCAGCGATCATTCCCCTGCAGCCGGAGCAAGCATCGCGACGGCGAAGACGATCGAGGGGACGATCATGTCGACCACCACTGCCGCGCTCGAAGTTGCCGTTGCGACCGTTATCGAGAACCTGGCCAAGGACGGCCAGCCGCAGACCAATCGCCAGCGCGTGCATGGCGACCGCGCCTTTGCCCATGTGCTGAAGCTGCTTGCGCCGCGCATCCGCCACTTTATCCGCCAATATGGCCTGGCCGCCCATTGGGACGATGCCGAGCAGTGCTGCGCGATCGGCGTTCACCGCGCGATCCAGGCCTATGACTCCGAGCGCGCCCAGTTCACGACGTTCGTCAACTGGCAGCTGCGCGGCGAGCTGCAGAGCCTGCGCTTCCGCGTCATGACCGACCAGCGCCCGTCGGCGAAGAAGGTCGAGGCGACCACCGTTTCGCTCCATGCGACCAGCATCGGCGCAGAGGGCGAAGCCAACACGCTGGAGAGCATGATCGAGGACGAATACGCCCTTGAGCGCACCGAGGCCGCCGCCGGCGAGCATTTCGCGGTCAAGACCCGTGAAGCGTTGCTCGACGCCTATGTCGATCATCTGCGCGGCGTTGCGATGGAGCAGCTCAAGCGCCGCGCCCGCAACACCCGGTCGGTGCAGGTCCAGGACCCGCGCCTGCCCCGCTATCGTGCCGGTGCCGCGATCATCGATCCCGCCGAGATCGCCGAGCTGGAGGAAAAGCTGGAGGCACAGCGCCGCACCGTCGCGCGCCGCCTGTCCGACGACGCCGCCGACATCGAGATCGAGGCCGATCCGCAGGAGCGCGAGCGCCAGCGTCAGGTCGCCAAGCGCGCCGCCAAGACGATCGCCGACATCGCCGCCAACGACCCTCGTTTTGGCGGGATGTTCGAGCGCCCCAAGACCACGCCGCGCCGCCGCGCGAGCGACAAGCTGGAAACGCCCCCGGTCGGCGTGCTTCCGGATCACAACGCACCGCACAACCGGCTGAGCCGCGTGATCGCGGTGGTCCCGGCCCCGCTGCAGGAGACCCCGGCGGTCGAGCAGGACGAGCGCGAAGCCGCGCTGGTCCGCGGCACCACCACCCGTTCGCGCTGAGACCAACCCCGTGATCCGCGAGAGCATCATGACCGCTCAGGGCAGCGCCGACGGCCTTATGCCGTTCATCGATCCGGGTCTGGACGACCTGTCCCGGGAATTCTGCCACAATGCCCGCTACTGGCTCGACCAGTCGGGCCATCTGATCGCCGTGTGGGGCGTGGGTGCCAACGGGAATTTCGGTGCAAGCTGGGACCGCTGGCTCAAGCGTCAGGACATCGCTCCGCTGCGCACTGCGCGGGCGTGCGAGCGGCTTGCCGGGCAGCTGCTCGAGCGGGTGCGTCAGCGCTGGCCGATCGGCATGGCGCCGAACAGCATCGGCCTGATCACCGACGGCAGCGGCGTTGCCGTCGCACCGGAAGATCCCTGGCCACTCGCACCCGGCTGGCTCGACCGTCGCATTGCCCGTCCGGGCAGCTTGGTTGCGCTGCGTCGCTTCGATCCGGCGGGAAACTGGGCGCTGATCTCGCATCCGCCACGGTCGACCGCAGCACGCCGGGCTGGCTGACAGGTTTAATCTCTAAACACTTGGAAGCATTCGGGAGGCCTGCTATCCTATATCATTATGGGTATAGGAGACCTGGGCATGGACGCGCCCGTCAAGTTCAGGACTGCAGCAAGTCCCGGCACCGTGCCGGTCGACCCCTATCGTGCGTTCATCTTTCCCAATAATATCCGCGAGTTGCGCCGTCGCGCGGGTTATCAGAAGCTGATCGGCCTGTCGCATCGCCTGCCCGGCCTCACTTATATCCGCCTGTCGAAGATCGAACGCGGCGAGGTGACGGCGCGGGCGCATGAGCTGATCGAGGTCGCAGGCGTGCTGGGCGTCGCGCCCGACGCGCTGCTGCTGGATGTCGATGCACCGGGCTTTTCGATCGAGGATTGGGCGACGCCGTTCGTCAACATGCCGATGCTGGACCTGGAGCGCGAGCGCTTCGCCGTCCTGCTCGCTGCGGCGGTGCGCCATCTCCGCTCGACCGACCGGTCGTTGACGATTCAGGCGATCGGCGAGCGCCACGGGATCGCGCCGGTCAACCTGTCGCGCATCGAAAATGCGCAGCGCAGCTTCGAGGAATGGAATGCGCCGACCCGGCTGGCGATCGCCGAGCTGTTCGGCACACCGAGCGAGGCGGCACTGCGCGCGCGCATCGACCAGTTGCACCGCGGCGGCGAGCTCGACCCGTGGATGTCCTCGGTCAGCGATCCCGACGAACGGCTGCGCCGGACGCGCGAGCGGACCGTTGCGCTGCGGGCCGAACTGCGCGGCGATGTCGCGGGCGTTCAAGCTGTTCCCGCAACAATAGCCACGGTGGGCGACCCTGCGGCAACGATCGCTGTCCGCGGAATCGCCGGACCGGACGGGCTGGTGCTCGACCAGGAGACGGGCGAGCGCATTCCGCCCCCGCCCGGATGCGGTTCGCAGGTCATTGCGCTGCGCCTGTGCCGCGCCACGCTCGGCGCGGGGCTTCCCGGTCAGGCGATCCTGTTCATCGATCCTGACCGTTATCCCGTCGCAGGCGGACTTGCCGCAGTGCGCGAAGCGGGCGGTTTTCGCATCCTTGCGGTCGCGGCCGGAATGGATGGCATGCTGGTCGGGCACAGCCAGTCGCCCCAGCGCGCCCTCCCCCTCAATGACCTGACTCAACATGAGGTCCATGCGGTTGTTGCCGCACGCTTCGTGTAAGCAGTTGTAACCCCATCCAATCTGGGTAAAGTTGGCCACAGAAACGGGGCAAAGGCTGTAATGGGGGTGGCGTGACGCCGGGCGGTCTCTGGTTCCCGATGAGGTCGATACGCGGGCGGGTAGCCGCAATTTGTTTCGTCGCAGCCGCCCTTGTCTGCGTGGTCGGACTGATCGGCTGGGTTCTGGGCGTCCCGACACTCTTGAGCCCTCTGCCCGGCTTTGCCTCGGCCTCGCCTCCTGCCCTCGCCGCCAATCTGATCCTCGCTGCGACATTGATCGCCGTGAGCGTGCCCGGCGCCATCTCGCGCAAACGCGTCGCTGCCGTTGGTGTCGGCGTCGCGCTGGTCGCGTCACTGCTGCTCGCGCTTTCCTTATTCTCTCGCAACGGCGGCAGCCCGATCTCCTGCCTGCTCATCATGTTGCTCGGCGCTTCGACGGTGATCCTGTTCCGCAACGAGCGGGAAGGCGCTCCGATTGCAGCGCTGGTCGCCGCGCTCGTCATCAGCTTCGCGCTGCTCATGCTGGCTGGCCAGCTTCTCGCGACCGAAGTGCGGGGCGGCACGGTCCAGCCCTGGCATATCCCGATCCTGACCAATATCGCCGAGTTGCTGCTGGGCGTTGGCCTGTTGATGACCGCAACTGATCAGGCGCTGGGCGACGATCGCCCGAATGGCGAGCAATGGCCAATGCCGCTGCGCGCGGTGCCGGCGCTGATGGTGGCCCCCGCCTTGGTATTGGCGGCAGATCTCATTTTCTTCAGCGACCGCGACTTTCCCGAGACGACTGAAATCTGGGGCATGCTGGCGAACACGCTGATCGTCGGTTCGGTGCTGCTGTGGGCGATCGCGCGGCTGACCCGGCAGCGCTCCAAACTGCGCATCTTCGCCGCCACGCTCGATGCCCAGCCGATCGCTATGATCGACAGCACAGGACGCATTACCCACTGGTCACGGGGTTGCGCGGCGCTGTTCGGATTCTCCGCGGAGGAGGCCATCGGACAAATCAAGACCGAGCTGCTCCAGACCCGGCCGGCCGAGGGCGCCGAGGAAGAGGAGCTGGCCGTCGAGGGCAGCGGCATCCATCGCCAGCGCCGGCTGGTCGAAACCGCGCGCGACGGCCGCGCTGTGCAGGTGCTGGAGACCGAGCAGCAGGTCGACGATCGCGACCGCGGCACCGTCACCGTGCTGTCCGTCACCGATCTTGGCCCGCTGCTCAGCGCACAAAGCGCGACGGCGGAGAGCGACGACCGGCTTTCGCTGGCGGCGCAGGCACACAAGATCGGCATTTTCGAATGGAACATCGCGTCGGGCAAGCTGACCTGGTTCGCCGATACCGAACCACTGCTCGGGCTGCCCTCGGGTACGCTCAACGACTATGCCACGTGGCAAGAGGCGATGCTCCCCGAGGATCGCGCCCTGCTCACCAAGCGGCTGGAGGCCGCCGTGTGGAGCCGGGCCGACCAGATCAGCTTCTTCTATCGCCTCCGCCTGCCCGACGGATCAGTCCGCGCGATCGAGGGGTCGGCGCGTTGTTTCTATGACGAGGCCGGCGCGCTCACCCGAACGGTCGGCGTGAACATCGACGTCACCGATCGCGTGCAGCAAACCACGCAGCTCGCCGCGCGTGAGGCGCAGATGCGCTCGATCCTCGAAACCGTGCCCAGCGCGATGCTGGTGATCGACATTCACGGGCGGATCCTGAGCTTCAGCCCCGCCGCCGAACGGTTGTTCGGCCACACCGCCAACGATGTGATCGGGTCCAACGTCTCGCTGCTGATGAACGAGGATTTCGGGCTGAAGCATGACGGTTTTCTTGAGCGCTATCTGCGCACCGGCGAGCGGCGGATCATCGGACGGCCGCGCATCCTGACCGCGCTGCATGCCGATGGCCGTGAATTTCCGATCGAACTGCATGTCGGCGAGGCGGTGTATGAGGACAACCGCGTCTTCACCGGATTCATCACCGACCTGTCCGAACGGCTGCGCGGCGAAGAGCGGTTGGAGCAGCTGTCCAGCGAACTGACCCAAATCGGACGGATCAACGCAATGGGCGAGCTCGCGGCGGCGCTGGCGCACGAGATCAACCAGCCGCTGTCGGCGATCGCCAACCATGTCGCCACCGCCGAGGTCATCCTCGAGAACGAACAAATCTCCGACCCGCTGTACGAGCGGCTGCTCGCCCAGTTGCGCGCCACGCGCGAACAGACCTTACGTGCCGGTGAGATCATCCGGCGGCTGCGCGATTTTGTTGCGCGGCGCGATGTCGATCTGCGCGTCGAGCCCGTAGAAACCGCAATCCGCGAAGCGAGCGCTTTGGTACTTGTCGGAACCCAGCGATTGGACGTATCGGTAGACTATGATCTTGCACCAGAGGCGCCCTTCATGTTCGCCGACAAGATCCAGATCCAACAGGTTCTGGTCAACCTGATGCGCAACGCGCTGGAGGCCTTGCGCGCAACTGCAGCAGACCAGCGCAGCATCCGCGTCGCGACCCGCAAGCTCGACGGCGACCGCATCGAATTTTCAGTGTCCGACAATGGGCCAGGTCTGGCCAAACCCATTCTTGATCAAATGTTTCTGCCGTTCAATTCGTCCAAGGGCGAAGGCAGTATGGGGATCGGCCTGTTGATCTCTCGCAGGATCATCGAGGCGCATGGCGGCAAAATCTCGGCGCACAACAACGAACAGGGTGGCGCCACATTCCGCTTTACCGTTTCAGGGGTAGAGCGGACGTTGGGGGAGGACTGATGCAGAGTGTTTATATCGTCGACGATGACCAGGCGGTTCGCCAGTCGCTCCATGGGCTGTTGTCCGAGCGCCCCAATCTGGTGATCCGCGTCTTCGCATCGGGGGACGCCTTCCTCGATAACATCGAGGCTAGCGACGGCGGCGTGCTGTTGCTCGATTTCCAGATGCCCGGACGCAACGGCATCGACGTGATGCGCGAGCTGCAGGAACGCAGCGCCAAATTCCTCACGATCATGCTGACAGGTCAGGGCGATATCTCGCTGGCGGTTCAGGCGATGAAGGCCGGCGCGACCGACTTTCTGGAAAAGCCCTACGACCCCCACCACCTGCTCAACCTGCTCGACCAGGCATTTGCGCGGTTCAGCGAGACCAGCGGCATTGCCGAACGGCGCGAACAGGCACGCGAGCGGATCGCGCGGCTGTCCCCGCGTGAGCATGAAGTGCTGATGGGCCTGATCGAGGGGCGGCCGAACAAGGTGATCGCCCACCAGCTCGACCTGTCACCGCGCACGGTGGAGATCTATCGCGCCAACATGATGGAAAAGCTGGACGTCAGCAGCCTGTCGGAGGCGTTGCGCCTCGCTTATGCTGCGGAGGTTGCGGCACCGGTATAAGCCCGGTGCCGGTACGCATCATGCAGCCATGCGGCCTTCGCCAAGGCCCTCGAGTAGCGAGCGATTGACCTCGATCAGCGGATCGAGCGACTCACGCCCCTTCATCACGTCGCTGGCATGGCGATTGACCCACAGCGCGATCGAGATAATCGATGCACGCAGCGCATCGGGAAGCTCATTGCCCGGCGCACCACAGGCGCTGGCGAACGTATCCCACATCTCACGATTCCAGTGCAGCGCCTCCATCAGGCGCCCACCGCTATAACCATGGTCGCGCGCTTCCATCAGCGACGCTGTAACCGCCCGGATCAGTCGCTGTTCAGTTGCGCGGGGCGTCTCCACAAGAGTGCGGGCACGTTGATAGGCGCTAAGCGACATGCGGGTTCCTCGTTCGCGTTTACATCTATCTAGAGTAGTCGGCGCCGGTCCGGTCGCACCCGCATCGGTGCAGCAAACAAATATCTAAAAGACGCACAGCGCGTCCGCCCCCCCTGCCCCCCGCCTATAATCCACGGGACCATCAAACACGGCAGGGGACGGCCAGCATCATGATTAACGGCGTCGGATTCGTGATAATTATGATCTGCGTGTTCGGCAGCTACATCATGGCTGGCGGCAAGATGGACGTGATTCTGCACGCCTTGCCCCATGAAATGATGGCGATCGGCGGCGCGGCGATCGGCGCGTTCCTCGTGTCCAACCAGCTTTCGGTGGTCAAGGCCGCCGGCAAGGGCATCGCCAAGTCGTTCAAGGGCAGCCGCTGGAAGGACTCCGACTATCGCGACCTGCTGACGCTTATGTTCGGCCTGTTGTCCGCGTTCAGAAAGGGTGGCGCGACCGCGATCGAGCCGCATCTGGACTCGCCCAAGGACAGCCCGATCTTCAACCGCTACCCGCGCCTGATCGCCGATCATCACCTGACCGATTTCATCTGCGACTATCTGCGCATGATGACGGTGAACTTCGAAGATCCGCATCAGATCGCCGAAGCGATGGAAAACGACATCGAGGCGCATCATCACCACGAGATGCACCCGCAGCATGCGCTGCAGCAAATGGCGGACGGCCTGCCGGCGATCGGCATCGTTGCCGCCGTGCTGGGCGTCATCAAGACGATGGGATCGATCGACCAGCCGGTCGAGGTGCTTGGTGCAATGATCGGCGGCGCGCTGGTCGGCACCTTCCTCGGCGTGCTGCTGTCCTACTGCTTCGTCGGCCCGCTGGCCGCCAAGCTGGGCCAGGTGATCGAAGCCGACGGCAAACCCTTCATCATCGCCAAGACCGCCATCGTCGCGCACGCCCAGGGCATGCCGACGCAGGTGGCGGTCGAAATCGCCCGTCGCGCGACGCCTTCCGACAAGGCGCCGAGCTTCCAGCAACTAGAAACCGCGCTCGAGGAGGCAAAGAGTGACTTCGCAGCCCAACCCGCCTGAACTGGCGCCCTCCCCGGGCGGCATCATTCAACTGCCTACCCATGGCGTCACAGTGACCGCCGAAGAGCTCAAGGTTCGCCTCGTGCTTGCGGCAGATTTCGGAGGCGACCTCGTCGTTGATGCGAGCGCGGTCGAAAGTGTGGGCCAGGCCGTGCTGCAGCTGTTGCTGGCCGCGCGAACCGAAGCCGAAGCGACTGGCCATCGCTTAGTGATCAAGAACCCGAGCCCCGCCTTCCTGGCCAGGACCGAGGCGCTTGGTTTGAACGACCGACTGGGCCTGAGCCAGACAGAGGAAATGCAATCGTGAGCAAGCTGATTCTTACCGTCGACGATTCCGCCAGCATGCGCATGCTGCTGAAGGCATCGCTGAGCGCACAGGGGTTCAAGATCGAAAGCGCCAATGACGGGCGCCACGGTCTCGAGCGGATGCAGGAGGTCAAGCCCGACCTGCTCATCACCGACATCAACATGCCCGAAATGGACGGCTTCGAGCTGATCGAAGCGGTGCGCGGCCTGCCCGAATTCCGTGGCACGCCGATCCTGGTCCTCTCGACCGAATTTTCGGACGAGAAGAAGGCGCGCGCCCGCTCGGCCGGTGCCACCGGCTGGATCACCAAGCCGTTCGAGGCCGAGAAGCTGGGAGCGGCGATCCGCCGCGTCTGCCCATGAGCGACGATATGGACGATATCCAGGCGATCTTCTTTGAAGAATGCGCCGAGGGACTGACCGCCGCCGAACAGGGGCTGTCGGCGATGCAGGCGGGCGACGTATCGTCCGGCACGATCGCGGCGGTGTTCCGCGCGGTCCACTCGATCAAGGGTGGCGCGGGCGCATTCGGCCATGTCGCGCTGACCGCCTTTGCGCACAAGTTCGAGAATTTGCTCGACGAAGTGCGCGCCGGTCGTATCGACCCAACGCCTGGAACCGTCGGCGTGATGCTGTCGGCACTCGACGTCCTGTCGGACCATGTCGCCGCGTCGCAGGGCACGGCTTCGCTGCCCGATGACAGCGCGTCGCTGGCCGCGATCCAGGCGATCCTGGACGGCGAGGCTGCACCGGCAGTTGCCGCGGCGCCCGCGCCCGCTCCTGTCGAAGCGCCGGCCGCGACTGCGCCCGAAGAGGAAGACCCGTTCGGGTTCCAGCCGGTCGCCGTCGCACTCGATTTCGATTTCGATGCGCCCGAAGAGACTCAGGACGAGCCGGAAGAGCCGGCCGAAGCGGTGTGGCGGGTCGAATTCGGTCCGTCGCGCGACGCGATGGCCGCCGGGGCCGAGCCGGTCCTGGTGATCCGCGAGCTTGAGGACAATGGCGGCCGCGTGGTCGCGGTCGATTGCGACTCGCTCCCCGCGCTGCGCGATGTTGACCCCGAGCAGGCCTATCTGCGCTGGACGATCGAGCTGCCCGGCTGGACCGCGGAATCCCGCATCGCCGATGCGTTCGACTTCGTCGCGCCGGATTCGCACATCGCGATCAGCCGCGTCGAGCCGAGCGCCATCGAAGCGCCGGCAACCGATGCCCGTGCCGAGCGTCTCGACGATGCCCGCGCGCTGATCGAACAGGTGACCGCCGCTGCCACCGTGGCCGCGCCGACGTTGGCCGCGGTCCCCGCCGCGCCGCCGCCCGCCGCTGCGGACGCCGGATCGCAGACGATCCGCGTCGATCTGGTCAAGCTCGACATGCTGCTGAACCTGGTCGGCGAGCTGGTGATCCGCAATTCGATCCTGTCCGATCGCCTGAGCGCGAAGGATCAGGAGCGGGTCGAACTGCCCGAACTCGCCCGCCTGACGCGCGAGATTCAGGACAATGTGATGAGCCTGCGCGCGCAGCCCATCAAACAGGCGTTCAGCCGCGTGCCGCGCATGCTGCGCGACCTGATGGCCGAGACCGGCAAGCAGGTGAACCTGCAGACGCATGGTGAGATGACCGAAGTCGACAAGGGGGTGATCGAGAAGATCGGCGACCCGTTGACCCACCTCATCCGCAATGCGGTCGATCATGGCCTGGAAAGCACCGAGGAGCGGCTGCGCGCCGGCAAGTCGCCGCAGGGCACGATCGTGCTGTCGGCCGAGCAGAAGGGCGCCCGCATCATCGTCACCGTGTCGGACGACGGCAAGGGCATCGACCGCGCCCGCGTCCGCGCCAAGGCGATCGAAAAGGGCATCGTGGCCGCCGATGCGGTGCTGAGCGACGAGGAAATCGATCAGCTGATCTGCGCCCCCGGTTTCTCGACCGCGGCGACGATCTCGAACATCTCGGGTCGTGGCGTGGGGATGGACGTGGTCCGCTCCAACGTCGAGGCGCTGGGCGGTCGGGTCGACATCGCATCGGTTCCGGGCAAGGGCACCAGCTTCACCCTGGTGCTGCCGCTCACGCTTGCGATCCTTGACGGCATGGTCGTCCGGCTCGCCGGTCAGCGCTTCGTGCTGCCGCTCGCCACCGTGATCGAGGCGATCCGCCCCGAGCCGGGTCAGGTCAGCGCGACCACGCCGGGCAGCGAAGTGATCGAGATCCGCGGAGACTATCTCCCGGTTCGCCGCCTCACCCAGGTTTTCGGGCTTCACGCCAATGAGGATCGCCCGGTGCACGAGAGCCTGGTGATCATCGTCGAGAGCGAGAGCGCCGGCCGCGTCGGCCTGCTGGTCGACACGATCGACGACCGCCGCGAGGTGGTGATCAAGAGCCTGGAGCAGAACCTCCATCCGATCCGCGGTCTGGGCGGCGCCACCATCCTTGGCGACGGTTCGATCGCACTCATCCTCGACGTCGAGGCGCTCGTCGCCCCGGCCGGACAGACCCGCAACCTTCTGAGAGGACTTGCAGCATGAACGACCAAGAGACCCCCGCCGACGAGATCAAGATCGTCACCTTCACGCTCGGCAGCCGCAATTTCGGCATCGACATGCGCTCGCTGATCGAAATCCGTGAATGGGCCGAACCGACCCCGCTTCCCGGCGTTCCCGACTATATTCTGGGCGTCACCAACCTGCGCGGCACCGTGGTGCCGGTGATCGGCCTCGCCGATCGCCTCGGCTGGACCCGCAGCGAGATCCACGCACGCTCCTGCGTCCTGGTCGTCAACATCGCGGGCAAGCAGGCCGGCTTCCTTGTCGACGAGGTCGATGACATCGTCGCGATCCAGGAGAGCGCGATCCAGGCGGCACCCGATGTCGAGCTGCAGGAATCGAACGTGATCTCGGGTCTGATCCAGATCACCGCCCGCGCCCGCGACGGGAGCGAGCCGAGCGCCCAGATGGTGCTGCTGCTCGACCTCGACGCGCTGTCGATCACCCGTCACCTGGACCTGGCCGCGTAATGAGCATGTCGCTGGCGCCTGCGCCCATGAGCCCGCTGCTGTCCGACGGCGCCCCGCCGCTCGGTGACAGCGAGTTCGCGGCGATCGCGCGGATCATGATGACCGAGGCACGCATCAGCTTGCCGCCGACGAAGAAGGTGCTGGTGCATTCGCGCCTGTCGCGCCGCCTTCGCGATCGCGGGCTGGCGTCGTTCAAGGACTATGTCGCTTTTGCCGAGAAGGATCCGGAAGAGCTGCGGCTGCTGGTGACTGCGCTGACCACCAACCACACGCATTTCTTCCGCGAATGCCACCATTTCGACCATCTGCGCGACGTGCTGCTCCCGCAGCTCAAGAGCGATCCGACGCGTGCGCCGGTGCGGATGTGGTCGGCTGGCTGCTCCAGCGGCGAAGAAGTCTACACGCTGGCGATGACGCTGATGGGGTCGGAACGCAGCCAGGCTGAATGGATGCGCAACCGCGATATCCGCCTGCTGGCGACCGACATCTCCGAACCGGTGGTCAACTCCGCAGCCGAGGGCTTCTATGCCGCGTCGGGCGTGGACGGCGTACCCGAAGCCTATCGCAAGGCGTGGATGGTGCCGGAAGGCAATGGCTATCGCATGGCAGAGGCGGCGCGCGCGCTGGTGACGGCGCGGGTGCTCAACCTGTTCGGCGAATGGCCGATGCGCCAGCGCTATGACGCGATCTTCTGCCGCAACGTCATGATCTATTTCGACGACACGGCGAAGGAAGAGCTGGAGGCACGGCTGGTCGCGCTGCTCAAGCCCGGCGGCTACCTCTATATCGGTCACAGCGAGCGGCTGATCGGCCCCGCGGTCGCGCAGATGCGCAGCTGTGGAAACACCATCTATCAGAAAACGGACGGTGCAGCATGAAGCAGGTCCGTGTTCTGATCGTCGATGACAGCCCGTCGATGCGGGCAGCATTGACGCGCATCCTGTCCGGCGACCCCGAGATCGAAGTCGTCGGCGCCGCCCCTGAGCCGCACACCGCGCGCGACATGATCAAGGAACTCAATCCCGACGTGTTGACGCTCGACGTCGAGATGCCAGGGATGGACGGCCTGTCTTTCCTTGAGCGGATCATGCGGCTGCGGCCGATGCCGGTGGTGATGTGTTCGTCGCTGACCGCGGCCGGTGCAGAGGTATCGATCGAGGCGCTGCGCCTCGGTGCGGTCGACTGCATCGCCAAGCCATCCGGCGGCCCCGCCGAGCTGGCGCTGGGTGCCGAACAGCTGCGTGCTACCGTCAAGGGCGCGGCGCGCTCACAGGCCCGCAGGGGCAATATCGCCCCGGCTGCCGCGCGTCCGCCCGCCCCTTCCGCCGCTGGCCAGGGGCCGTTCCGCGATGTTGTCATCGCGATCGGCGCGTCGACCGGCGGGGTGGAAGCACTGTTCAACGTGCTGGGCGAGCTGCCGACCGACTGTCCGCCGGTGCTGGTCGTCCAGCATATGCCAGCGGCGTTCACCGCCAGCTTCGCCGCCCGGCTCGATCGCGGCTGCGCAGTGCGGGTGGTCGAGGCAACCGACGGTGCCCAGCTTCAGCGCGGCACGGTGTATATCGCGCCCGGCGGATTGCAGCACATGGTGCTCGACGGACGCACGAACGGCCGGATCAAGCTGGTCGCCGCCGATCCCGTCAACGGCCACCGTCCATCGGTGGACATGCTGTTCGATTCGGTTGCCCGTCTGGGCAAGTCGGCGGTCGGCGCGATCCTGACCGGCATGGGCACCGACGGCGCCAACGGCATGTTGGCGATGCGTGAGGCCGGTGCGCGCACCTTTGGCCAGTCCCGCGAGGATTGCGTCGTGTGGGGGATGCCGCGTGCGGCACTCCTGGCCGGCGCAGTCGAGACCGAAACCAGCCTGTCCGCCATGGCAGGTGCCATCCTCGCCGCTTCGCGCGGCAAGTATCAGGAGCGTTAAATGCCCGCGGCGTCAGCTATCCGAGTCATGGTCGTGGACGACCAGACGAGTATGCGCGCGATGATTCGCCGCGCCCTGCAGGACTTTGGGTTCAAGGACATTCGTGACAAGGCGACTGCGCCCGAAGCGCTGTCGGCGATGCGGGTGGATCGCGTCCACCTCATCATCTCGGACTATAACATGCCCGAGATGGACGGCCTCGAATTCCTCGAGACCGTGCGCAACGATGCGACCCTCGCCAAGACGGTGTTCATCATGCTGACCGGATCGTCGGACCGTGAGGTCGTGGCGAAGGCGGCGGCATTGGGGGTCAACAACTATCTCGTGAAGCCCTTCGCGCCCGCAGCGCTGAAGGAAAAGATCGAGCGTGTGTTCGGCGACCTGTCATGAGTGTGATCACCGCCAGCAAGATCACGATCATCCAGGGCGAGTTCGCGGTTATCGCGAAGCCGGAGATCGTTATCTCGACCCTGCTTGGGTCCTGTATCGCCGTGTGCCTGCACGATGCGCGTGCGCATATCGGGGGGATGAACCATTTCCTGCTGGGGGAACCGAGCCCGGACCACAAGGTCAGCCAGTCCGAGCTGCAACGCTATGGCGTGCATGCGATGGAATTGCTCATCAACGGCATGATGAAGGCCGGTGCCGAGCGCTCGCAGTTGCGCGCGCACATGTATGGCGGCGCGAACATCATCGCAGGGTTGGGCGGGATCGGCACGGCCAACGCCGCCTTTGCCGTCCGCTTCCTGAAGACCGAAGGCATCGCCATCGGCCTGAACGACACCGGCGGGACACAGGCGCGCAAGGTCGAGTTCCGGCCCTATGACGGGAAGATCCGGTGCAGCTACGTCGCCGAACCGCCGCCCGTCACGCTGCCGCCCAAGATGCCCGCGCATGGCGGCGAGATCGACCTGTTCTGAGGGGTTTAATTATGGAAGAAAACACCAACCCTATGGTCGCCAATCCCGGTGCCGACCCGATGATCGCCTCGCTGCACAGCGCGGTCGCGGGAGAGTTGCGCCATGTCGGCGCGCTGATCGAGCAACTGGCCGAAGTGCTGGTCGGTGACGAGCATTTCGTCGACCGCTATCTGGACAAGCTCCAGGCGTTCGACCTGCTCGTCCAGTGCACCGAGGAGAGCGCCGCGGTGCTCGACCGGCTGGCTGCTGGCGCCTGCACCCGCAGCGCAATCGCGCCCGTGCGCCTCGGCCAGATCCATGACCGGCTGCACGCCGCCCTGCAAGCGGCGCACTGATCATGGCCAGCCAGGCACCCAACACGCGGCCGATCGTGATCCGCAAGATCAAGAAGGTGTCCGGTGGACATCATGGCGGTGCGTGGAAGGTTGCCTATGCGGACTTCGTGACCGCGATGATGGCGTTCTTCATGCTGCTCTGGCTCATCAGCAATCCTGACAAGGAAACGCTGAAGGGGCTGGCAGAGTATTTCACCCCCGGCCCGCCGATGGTGGGAAGCGCGGGCAATGCCGCCGGCGGTGCTCAGGCCGGATCGGGCGGGCATGGCCGCGCCAAGAATGCCGATCAGGCCAAGGCCGCCGGGGTTCCCGCGATGGAGGCACAGAGCGTCGGCACCGCGCGCGGCGGCTCCGCAACGATCCCGGACGCGACGCTGCGCGTGCTGGCGCAGGAGCTGCGCATCTCGCTCGACGCGATTTCAGCTGAGGCGAGCGCGCAGCAGAAGATCGAGTCCGACGAGGACGGGCTGCGCATCACGCTGATGGATAGCGTGCGCCAGCCGATGTTCCGGCCCGGCACCGCGCAACTCAACGACTTTGCCCGCCGCCAGTTGAACACCGTCGCGGAAAAGCTCGCCCGGTCGGGCGCGCGCCTGACGATCGAGGGGCATACCGACGGCGCCGGCGGCGATACCGAGACCAATTGGCGCCTGTCGGGCGAGCGCGCGCTGACCGCACGATCGACGCTGCTGGGTGGCGGGATCACCGCCGACCGCATCGCCGGGGTGATGGCGCGCGGCGCCAGCCAGCCAATGTATCCGGGCGAACCGGCCCGCGCCGAAAACCGGCGCATCACGATCATCGTCAAGGGCGAGTCCCCAGCGACGCCCGCAGATTCAAGCTTCAAGCTGTGAGCGAAGGACAATGAAGAAGATCCTGTTCCCCATCATCCTGTTGATCACCGGCGGTGCGATCGGCGCGGGGAGCGGCTATGCGACCAACTTCTTCCTAGGCACGCCCGCCGGTGCGACGACGGCCAAGCCCGAACCCGCCGAAGAAGAACCGGGCCAGTTCGTCACCGTGCCCGCGATGACCGCGCCGCTGGTGCTGAAGGACGGCAAGCTGTCCGGCTATGCGACGTTCGAGGTCCAGCTGGAGGTCGACGAGAGTCAGGTCGAAGCGGTTACCGCGCGGCTCCCCTTTCTGCAGCACGCGATCAACCTGCGCACCTTCAAGGTGCCGCTGGCGGCGGGCGCGGACGGGATGCTGCCCGACCTCGACAATTTCCGCCGCGTGGTGATCGAAGCTGCGCGCGAGGCGATCGGCCCGGACAAGGTGCGAAAGGTCGTGATCACCAAAGCAGAGCCGGCATGATGTACAGCGACCATCCCGAACGCTGGGACAGCGCACCGACCGCGCTCGACGATCGTCGCAGCGGGGGCGACACCCGGCTGGTCACGACCTTGCTCGTCGGCCGTCTGGTCACGCCGCGCGGCGACGTCGTCTGCCGGGTCCGAAATATTTCCGAGAGCGGCGCACGGATCGAATGCGCGATTGCATTGTCGCGCGGTGACCGCGTGCAGATTGAGTTGCGCGGCGCGGCGCTGCTGGATGCCGAAATCGCCTGGTCCCAGGGCGGTGCATGCGGCCTGCGCTTCCTGTCGAAAGTCGCGGCCGAACTGATCCTGAAGCCGTCGCCCAAGCAACAGGGCTGGCACAACCGCCTGCCGCGGCTCGAAACCGAATGCGCCGTGCTTCTCACCTGCGACGGCCGGCGCCTCGCCGCGACGCTGCGCGACATCAACCAGCGCGGGCTGCGGATCGACGGGCTCAGTCGCACGCTGACCCAAGGGACGCTGTCGGTCCATATTCCCCACCTGGGTACGGTCAACGCCGCGATCCGCTGGCAGCGCGAAGACGCAGCCGGGCTGCAATTCCTGACCCCGTTGCGGTTCGAGACGCTGTCGGCCTGGCTGATCGATCCCGCGACCCGGTTCGGGCGGCGGGATTAGCCTACCCCGTTCCGAAACTTCGGATCAGGCTGCCTGCCACCAGCGCCCAGCCATCGACCAGCACGAAAAAGATGATCTTGCACGGCAAGGCGATCGTCGTCGGCGGCAGCATCATCATACCCATCGCCATCAGCACCGCCGATACGGCGAGGTCGATGACGAGGAAGGGCAGCAGCAGCAGAAAGCCGATTTCAAACGCGCGGCGCAGTTCGGAGATCATGAAGGCCGGGATCAGCGTGCCGAGCGGCACCTCGGCCCGGGTCTTGGCCGGTTCTGCCGCAAGGCCGTTGAACAGCGCGATATCGTCGTCGCGAACCTGGCTCAGCATGAACTTGCGGAACGGCGCGGCGGTCTTCTCGAACGCGACATCCTCGGTAATCTTGCCTTCGGTATAGGGCTTGATGCCGGCGGTCCACGCCGCCTCCAGCGTCGGCGTCATCACGAACATCGACAGGAACAGCGCCAGGCTGATGATCACCGGGTTGGGCGGCACGCCCTGCGCGCCAAGCCCGGTGCGCAGCAGGGACAGCGCAACGACGATGCGGGTGAACGACGTCACCGTCATCAGGATGCCGGGCGCGAGGCTGAGCACGGTCAGCAGTGCGACCATGCCGATCGCCTTGCCGCTCATCGACCCGCCAGCCAGATCCAGCGCCGAGCCCCCTGCCCCGCCCCCCGCCGCAGCAGCGGCAGTGGCGGGGATGAGCAGCAGGACAGCGGCGAGACCGACGCGAAGCAGCTTAGGCATGTCGGGCGATCCGCGCGCTTGCGAAAGTCTGGAAGCGCTCGAGATTGCTGAGGAACGCGGTCGATCCCGGCGTATCACTGCCATCGCGGGCCGCGTCGAAGATCGGTGCCGCCACCATGGGGGCAGGTTCAACCAGCGTTGGCAACGCAGGCTGCGGCGCCGGGGAGTCGATCAGGCGTAGCGCAGGCGCGTCCATACGCGCCTCGTGCAGCACGACATTGCCCTCGGGCGCCATCAGCACGAGATGTTCGACATTGTCGCGACGCACCAGCAGCAGCGAGCGCTTCTGGTCGACGGTCAGCCGCTCGACCACCTCAAGCCGCTTTTCCGGAGCGCCGCCCGCGCCAAGCCGTCCGGGCAGGCGGATGTCGAAGCGCCGCACCGCCCACAGCGCACCGGCGAGCAGGCCGAGCACCATTGCGAGCGCACCGAACATGCGCAACAGGGCAAGGATCGTCATGCCGTGGCCCCCGACGCGAGGACTTCGGAAATCTCGATCGACATATGCTCGCCGCTCACGATCACGCGGCCCTTGGCGATCAGCGTGTCGTTGACATAGATCAGCGTCGGATCGGCATCGGTGCTGTCGAGCGCGACGATCGCGCCGCGGCTCATCTTGAGCACCTGTCGGATCGGCAGCCGGGTGGACCCCAGCACGATCGACAGTTCAACCATGATATCGTTGAGCACGGCGTTCCCCTGCGTGGTCGTCATACCGTGTTTATAGGGGGCAGAATTTGCCCCCGGTCCGACCGACCCGGAAAAACTTGCCTATAAGAAAGCTGTCGGGGGCAATTCCTGCCCGCCGCGCCGGATTTGGGATCATGGACCTCAAAAGTGCCGTCTCGGTCTCCGCCTCGGGCCTGCGTGCCCAGTCGCTGCGGATGCGCGTGATCGCCGAGAACCTCGCCA
The DNA here is from genome assembly GCF_035998645.1 of Sphingomonas sp. GTDB lineage: Bacteria > Pseudomonadota > Alphaproteobacteria > Sphingomonadales > Sphingomonadaceae > Sphingomonas. The sequence goes on along the minus strand of NZ_DASYHL010000004.1, from coordinate 736,269 downwards.
ATCAGAGCTCGGTGTCGCAGACGCCGGGCGGCGACCCCTATCGCCGCCGGGTGGCAACTTTTGCCGCCGAAGTGGATCGCGCGACCGGCGCGACGAAGGTGTCGGTCAAGGGCGTCGCCACCGACAAGTCGGCTTTCCAGCGCGTCTATCAGCCGGGCAACCCCGCTGCCGACGCGCGCGGTTATGTGAACATGCCCAACGTCAACGGCCTCGTTGAGACCGCCGACCTCAAGGCCGCACAGCGCTCCTACGAAGCCAATCTCAGCGCCATCGAAGCCGCCAAAGGCATGACGATGCGCACCATCGACCTGCTGAAATAAGGGAAGCATCCATGTCCATCGGAGCACTTGACGCCGCCACCGCCTATGGTCGCGCCGCCGGCGTTTCGCCGCTGTCGCGTGGCCCTGGCATCGGCGGCCCCGGCGCCACTGACGCGCCGGCCGCCGGCGGCTTTGGCCAGCTCGTCCAGGGTATGGTCGGCGAGGCGTCGTCCAGCCTGAAAGCCGCCGAGACCGCGTCCACGCGACAGATCGCGGGCAAGGGCGATCTGATCGATGTGGTGACCGCAATGGGCGCGGCCGAAGTCGCGCTCGACACCGTCGTTGCCGTCCGCGACCGCGTCGTGAACGCCTATTCCGAAATCATGCGGATGCAGATCTAGGCCCGATCGATGGATGCAAACTCCGCCATCGAGATCGGCCGCGCCGCGCTGATCCTGACCCTCACCGTCGCCGGGCCGCTGCTGTTCGCCGCGCTGTTTACCGGCGTCGCGATCGGCCTGCTTCAGGCACTGACGCAGATTCAGGAACAGACGCTGACCTTCGTCCCCAAGATCATCATCATGGGCATCACCCTGTTGCTCAGCTTTCCGATGATCGGTTCCGCACTTGGCGACTTCATGCGCGTGCTGAGCGACAAGATCGTCCAGGGCGGCTGACCGGGCGATGATCGAAGACCTGCCGCTGCACGCCACCGCCTTCCTCATCCTGTTCGCGCGGGTTGGGTCGGTGCTGATGCTGCTGCCGGTGTTTTCGGAAGATGCGGTGCCCGCGCAGATCCGCCTGTTCGCCGGGATGGGCATGACGCTGGGCCTGTGGAGTTTCCTGTCGGCCAAGGTGATCCCGATCGCCGACGTCACCGATATCCAGCTCGCCGGCATCCTTGTCGCGGAACTGCTGGTCGGCATCGGACTCGGCCTGATCATGCGCATCATGTATCAGGCGATCTCGATCGCCGGATCGCTGATCAGCCTCCAGATCGGCCTCACCTCCGCCATGGTGTTCGACCCCGGCCAGTCGGGCCAGGCCCCGATCCTGTCCAAATTCGTCGGCGTCGCCGCAGCGGTCGTGTGTTTCGCGATGGCGGTCCACCATCTCTGGCTCGGCGCGCTGATCAAATCCTATGGGCTGTTTCCCGTGGGCGTCGTGCCCAACAGCCATGATTTCGCCCAGTTGGCGGTAAAGGTCGCGGGCAATTCGCTCGCGCTTGGCGTGTCGCTCGCCGCGCCGTTGCTGGTCTATGGAATCGTCTTCAATACCGTGCTTGGCCTGGTCGCGCGCGTCGCGCCAGCGCTGCAGGTGTTCTTCATCGCCCAGCCGCTCAACCTGCTGCTCGGAATCACCATCGCCGCTGCCACGTTCGGGGCGACGCTCGTCACCTTCGCGAACAGCATCGCGATGTGGATGAACATGGGCTGGAGCTGACGCAATGGCTGGTGGATCGGACTCGGAAGACAAGGACTCGAAAACATTCGCCCCCAGTCAGAAGCGCATCGACGATGCGCGGAAGAAGGGCGATGTGCCGATGGCGCCGGAAATGCGCCAGGCGGCGATGTTTCTGGGCCTGATCGTCATCACCGGCGGACTGGGTGCCCATGCTGCGTCCCAACTGGCGGGGTCGCTTGCCCGCATCTGGGGCCGCGCCGACGATTTCCTGTTCAACCCCGACGGGGCGCAGAATTTCGGCGGCTATATCCTCGGCGAACTGGCCGGAGCGCTGTTGCCCCTGCTTGGCGTGTTGTTTGGTTTCGCGCTGCTCGGCGGCTTCGCTCAGGGGCGGCCGATGATCAGCTTCAGCCGGATCGCGCCCAAATTCCAAAAGATCAATCCGGTGTCCGGGTTCAAACGCATGTTCGGCGGACAGGGCCTGTTCGAGTTCGCCAAGACGCTCGCCAAGCTGATCGTCGTTGCAACGATCGGGACGATCATTCTGTGGCCGTTCCTGCCCGGCTTTGAAACCATGGTCGGCGTCGGCCCAACAACGATCGCGGATCTGTCGCAGCAGATGATCCTCAGCGTGCTGACCTCGGTCGTGGTGCTGGTTGCGGTGATCGCCGCTGCGGATTTCTTCTACCAGCGCTACAGCTGGACGAAGAAGAACATGATGTCGCTCAAGGACATGAAGGACGAGCATAAGGAGCAGGAGGGCGATCCGAAGATCAAGGGCAAGATGCGCCAGATCGGTATGAAGCGCTCGCGCCAGCGGATGATGCAGGCAGTCCCCTCCGCGACCGTGGTCATCACCAACCCGACCCACTTCGCGGTCGCGCTGCGCTACGACCACGGCGCAATGAACGCGCCGATCGTAGTGGCCAAGGGCACCGACGCGATCGCACTCAAGATCCGCGAGATCGCGACCGCCAATGGCGTGCCACTGGTCGAAAACCGCCCGCTCGCGCGTGCTCTCTACGCCAGCGCCGAGATCGATCACCCGATCCCGCTCGAACATTATCAGGCGGTGGCAGAGGTCATCAGCTATGTGCTGAAGCTCGCGCGCGGCGGAAATTAAGGCTCCAGCGCGACGGCCACGCACCGGCGCGCCATTAACCATGCCGATTTAGAATTGCGGATCAGACCGTGCGGTCGTGCTTGGCGAGTTCGACGCGGACGCGCAGCTCGATGTCGCGGGCGATCTCGGCAAGGTCGGGATCGTCGGGCATCTCGAACACCGCCGCCCATTGCGTCAGCGCGTCGAGCACCGCCTCGTCGGGCATGCCCTTCACCTGCGCGGCATGCAATTTGTCGAGGATTTCCAGCCCGCGTGCCGCCGGCCGCGCCTCGCGCCGCCGCTTGTCCTTTGGCGTTTCGAGCGCGGTCGCGGCGGCGAGCAGCACGTGAACGGTGGTCGCGGCCTGGAGCGTCGGGCCGGCCTGCTGCCCCTGCTGGGGCGCCTCAGGCATCTCCATTTTCGGGAGTGCCACGCGCAGGGCGGCGTCCGACCGCGACAGTGCGTTGAGCACCATCTGGACCGGCATCGAGACGCCCTGGATCTGCACTGCCTTCTCACCTCCGCAAAGACCGAATGGGCCTTTCTCTTTCTATAAGAAGATTAACGGCATTTCGGAGACGATGGACAGGTTTATGCACATTTTGAGATTGCTGTTGTTAGCGCTGACCCTCGCGGTGCCCGGCACCGCGGCGGCGAACAGCACGCATCGGATCAAGGATATCGTCGATATCGAGAATGTCCGGCCCAACCAGCTGGTCGGGTACGGCCTGGTCGTCGGCCTTGCCGGCACCGGCGACCGCACTCGCAACACGCCCTTCACCGAGGAATCGATGCAGGCGATGCTGGAGCGGATGGGCGTCAATGTGCGCGGGTCACAGCTCAAGACGATGAACGTCGCTGCGGTCTCGATCACCGCGACCATGCCGCCCTTTGCGCGTGCCGGATCGCGGATCGACGTAACCGTGTCGGCGCTCGGCGATTCAACCAGCCTTCAGGGCGGGACGCTGATCGCATCGTCGCTGCGCGCGCTCGATGGCGAGATTTACGCCGTCGCGCAGGGGCAGGTCTCGGTCTCCGGCTTCAAGGCTCAGGGCGCAGCCGCGAGCATCAGCCGCGGCGTTTCGACCTCCGCGCGCATCGCCGATGGGGCGATTATCGAGCGTGAGGTGCCGTTCGCGCTGCGCAGCGCGACCAGCCTGAAACTGGCGCTCAAGAACCCCGATTTTACCACCGCCAACATGATTGCAGGCACGATCAACTCGACCTTCGCCGGGACCGCCGAGGTGCTCGACCCCGCCACGGTCGAACTGAAGCCAGGCCCCGGTTTTCCCGGTTCAGTGGTCGATCTGGTCGCACGCATCGAAAATCTGCCGGTCTCGGTCGATCAGCCGGCCAAGGTGATCGTCAACGAAGCGTCGGGCACCGTCGTGATGGGCGCAAATGTGCGCGTTAGTCCGGTCGCGATCGCGCAGGGCGGCCTGACCATCAGCGTCGCGGAGTCGCCGCAGGTGTCGCAACCCGCGCCGCTGTCGCAGGGCCAGACCCAGGTCGTCCCGCGCACCCAGGTGACGGTCGATGACGGCACCGGCCGCTCGCTCGGCACGCTGGGCGGCGAAACCTCGCTCGCCTCGCTGGTCGCCGGCCTCAACGCGCTCGGCGTCAGCCCACGCGACCTGATCACCATTCTTCAGGCCATCAAGAGCGCAGGCGCACTCCAGGCCGATATCGAGGTGCAGTGATGAGCCCCCTTTCCACCCCCGCCGCCGCAACCACCGGCGCCGCGCCGAGCGTGCCCACGCCCAAGAACAAGCAAACCGCGCAGGCGTTCGAGGCGGTGTTCATCGGCCAGATGACCCAGCTGATGCTCGAAAGCGTCGAGGAGGGCGAGTTTTCCGGCGGGCATGGCGAACAGATGTTCCGCGGCGTGCTGGCCGAAAATCTCGGCACCGCCATCGCTGCCAAGGGCGGGATCGGCCTGGCGCCGGCCGTCATGGACCAGATCATCAAACTGCAGGGGGGCAACACCGATGGAAACTGAACTTCTCGACCTGTTCCGCTCGCTGGCATCGATCAGCGAGGAAGAGACGTTGCTGCTGACCCATGGTCGCCGTAGCGAGATCGCCGGGCTGGTTCAGGCCAAGACCCGGCTGGTCGGCGCGGTCGATACCGAAGTCGCGCGGCTGGACCGCACCAGCCCCGCCTGGCGCGACGCGCTCGACCCCGAAACGCGCGCCGATCTGGCGGAGATTACCGGCCGGCTGCGCGATATCTGTGCGGCCAATGGCGCAGCGCTCAAGCGCCAGATCGACCTGTCGGACGAGATGATGGCGGAAATCGCCGCCGACGCGCGCCGCCGCCATGGCAGCGGCAGCAGTGCCTATGGAGCATCGGGTGCGATGGCCGGTGCGGGGATAGCGGTGCCAATCTCGGTCAACGCCAGCTTCTGACCCATTCAAGCCGGGCAAAGAAAAGGGGCCGTCCCGGCTGGGACGGCCCCTTTTTCATGCCCGCTCGATCGAGCGCGTCAGCCGCCGCCCTTGCGGCCGAGCGCCGACTGCATCAGCCCCTGGCTCTTGCGATAGAGGCTGGTCATTGCGGCGAAGTCGGCCTGGACCTGGCCCATCTTGAGCAGCTGGTCTTCCAGCGTGACGTTGTTGCCGTCAGGCTTGGTCTCGCTGGTGTTGGCGTCGAGCATGACGCTGCCGGCCGAGATCGGCGCGCGCGCCCCCAGCGCAGCCATGCCGCCGGTGAGTTGCACCTGCGGCCGTGCGATCGACGCGCTGCTGTTGCCGGTATTGATCAGGTCGCTGAAATCGGGTGCGCGCACATCGCGCGCCTTGAAACCCGGCGTCTCGCTGTTCGCGATATTCTCGGACAGCACGCGCTGGCGCTCCGAGAGGTGTTTCATGTTGCGGGCAATCCCGCCGATCAGATCGGACATGATGTCAGAACCCTATGGATGTCGACGGGCCGGAGGAAAGCCGGCTGAGCGCAGCCTGATAGTTGGCCATCTGGGCTTGTTCGCGCGCCGTGCTCCCGCCCTTCCGGCCACCCTCGACCATCGCCTGCTTCGTGTCATCCCAATATAGCGAGCGATAGCTCGTCTGGGACATCGAGAGCGCGGATTTGAGCTTGGCGAGCGCTGCGGTCGCCGACTTCGGGTCGGCGATCGACAGCGCCGGGTTGAGGCCGAGGCCGAAGCTGCCGCCGGGGCGGACGCGCGGCGCGTCCTTGTCGATCGGATCCATCCCCGAAACGCGCGCTGCGGGCAGGCCGAGCTTTTCGAGTGCGTCGCGGCCAGCTGGCCCGGCGATGAATTCGATATCGATCCCCGCCTTGGGCGACACGCGCAGCATCGCGCCGTCGTCCTTTTTGGGCGTCGTCACCAGCGCCTTTGACCCGGTGATCTTGCGCACCTTGTCGGCGAGCGTAGCCAGCGTCTCATCCTTGCCGATCGTGATCGTGCGGATCACGCCCCCGTCGATCCGCATCTGGAAACTGTCGCCCGCGCGCAGGCTTGAGCCGGTGGTCAGCTTGAGCGAACCATCGGGTGTCGCCACGCCGCGACCAAGGCCCAGCGCCTCGACCTTGCTCGACCCACCCTCGGACGCCGCGACGCGGACCGGTTCGGTGCGCAGTGTCGGCTGGCCGAACTGAGTGATCTTCTCGACCCCGCCGCCGACCGGATCGACCCGCGCGACAAAGCCGTCGGTCGGGCCGCTGCGCGTGCCGCCAAGGTCGCCGGTGGTGCGGCCGCCGACATAGAGTTTGCCGTTGGTGAAGGCGAGGCTGTCGACCTGTTCGTTGCCCGCCGTGCCGAGATAGGTCACAGCCATGCCACTGCCATCGGAAGCAAGGCGCGCAACGAAGCCGTCGCGGCCGCCGGAAATGCCGTTGATCTGCGTGCCGGGCAGCGCGGCAAGCGTCGTGCCGCCGATCGCGATCGATCCATCAGGTGCGATCGCGATGGCGCGTGCGTCTGCCGTACCGAGATCGACCGAGCTGAGTTCGGTGCCGGGATTGGCGGGATCGAGGAAGCGCAGCTTCGACGTCGCGCCCTCCTTGGTCAGCGCGGCGAGGCGACCATCGGCGGTCATCGCCATCGCGGTAATGCTCTCATCGCCCGTGCTGGGCAGCTTGACCCGCTGGGTAACCGCGCCGGTGCCGTTGAGCCGGGCGACGAACGCGTCGCCCCCGCCCTGCCCCGCGCGCCCGCCGACCAGGATCGCGCCATCATCGGCGATGGCAATGCTGGTCGCTCGATCCTCGCCGACCGAGCGGATACGGCTGGCGAACATTTCGTCGCCATTGTTGGCATAGCGCGCAACCAGCATGTCGGCATCGGCGCTGGTGCCGTCGAAACTGCCGGAGACGGTGCCGGCAACGACGATGTCGCCATTCTCCGCGACCGTCACCGCAGCCCCCGAAGCGCTGTCGGCAGCACCCAGTGCGCGCTGCCAGACGACGTTGCCAATGCTGTCCATCTTGGTGAGGTACAGGTCCTGCGTGCCCGCAGCGCGCAGCTCGTCGAGATCGCCCGACGCAGTGCCGACGACATAGGCAAAGCCATCGGCATCGGTCGCGACCGCGTCAGTGGTCGTCGCCACCGCCTTGGTCGTCAGCCGGTCCTTCGCCTCGATCGTCGCCAGCGTCTTGTTGGTCATCGCCGCTTGCGGATCGTCGATGCGCAGCACGCGGGCGGCGGTCGGCGTTTCGAGGCCGGTGCGGCCGGTGGCGACGATCAGCGCATCGGGAGCATCGACCTGATCGATCGAAACCGTCTCGAGCCCCTGGCGATTGATCGCCATTGCCCAGCCATCTTCCTCGGTCTTTTGCGGCTCGAACGCGACCTTCCACTTCGGCACCGGGGTGCCATCGGGGTTGAGCACGACATTGCCGCCGGTATCGCGCATCGGGATGTTGGCAATCGCCTGATTGACGAGGTTGGCGACGCTATCGAGCGTCGGCGGCTCGGGCAGCGAGCCCAGGTCGATCACGACGGTATCGACCGAGCTGCCACGCTCCAGCGTGACGCGGAACCGTTCGGTCCCCGACATTTGCGACAGCACCTCGTCGCGCTTCGCCACGACGCCCTTGCCGGTGACGCTGACGCTGAGGCCACCCGTGCCCGGCGCGACTACCGCGCTCTCGGCGCGGCGCACCGGCTGGCCGAACGACATCTCCAATTTGTCGGAGGGCGCGGTGCCCATATAGGTCTGGAGATCGGCCAGCCCCTTGGTGAAGGTCGCAGCGAGCTGGCCTCGTTCGGTGGCGGACAGGCCGGGCTTGGCCGCGGTCGTCGCCAGCACATTGAGGCGATCGAGTGCTTTCCAGGTGGTGAAGGCGGTCTGGACGTCGGTGGGGAGCGCGCGGACGCCGGTCAGCGGCTTGTCGATGATCGTCGCCAGACGGCGGATCGCGGCGATCTGGGTCGAGATCGATCCGGTGGCCCCGGCCTCACGCCAGGGCGGTGTGGTTTCGGGCAGCGTGAACTGCGCCTTCGCCTCGCGCACGGCCTTGCTCTCGATCGCCTGACCGATGCCCGCTGCCGAGAACCAGCTCGTATCGGCACCCAGCAGGGTCAACCCTGCCAATCCCGAATTGATGTTCATCTTGCTGTCCTCACGCGACCGGGTGCCCCCTTTCGTGTCCATAATAGAGGGGTCGTGGGCGAAACCGACGGGTTAACTACGAATAATGCAGGGGAACTAGACGATGATGATGACTCCGGTCGTGGAACCGCCAGAATTTAAGAAGCTCAACCAGCGCGAGCGTGCCGCCGCGCTGATGCTGGCGCTGGGCCAGGAGCATGGCGCGCCGATCTGGGAACAGCTGTCGATCGACGAGGTGAAGGAGCTGTCGCAGAGCATGTCGCAGCTCGGCCGGATCCCGTCGAACCTGATCGAATATCTGCTCAATCAGTTTCAGGCCGAGATGTCGTCGATGAGCTCGTGCCACGGCTCGTACGAGACGACCGAGCGGCTGCTCAACAGCGTCCTCGACGGTGACCGGGTCAAGGAGATCATGGAGGATATCCGTGGTCCGTCGGGCCGGACGATGTGGGACAAGCTGTCCAACGTCAACGAAGGCGTACTCGCCGGCTACCTTCGCAACGAATATCCCCAGACGATCGCAGTGATCCTGTCGAAGCTCAAGTCCGACCATGCCGCGCGCGTGCTTGGCGCGCTGCCCCGCGACATCGCGGTCGATGTGGTGCAGCGGATGCTGCGCATGGAGACGGTGCAGAAGGAAGTGCTGGCGCAAGTCGAAGCGACGCTGAAGACCGAGTTCATGGCGAACTTCGCGCGCGCCCAGCGCCGCGACCCGCATGAGGCGATGGCCGAGATCTTCAACGCGATGGATCGCTCGACCGAAGAGAGCATGCTCTCCGCACTCGACGCCCGCTCGCCCGACGCCGCCGACCGCATCCGCTCGCTCATGTTCACGTTCGAGGATCTGGGCGGCCTGCTGCCGGCATCGATCGCCGTCATCGTCCGTCAGGCCGACAAGCGCCAGATGGCGCTGGCACTGAAGGGCGCGCCGGAGAATATCCGCTCGCTGTTCTTCTCGACCATGACCGAACGCTCGGCAAAATTGCTGCGCGAGGACATGGCGTCGATGGGCCCGGTCCGCGCACGCGACTGCGAAGAAGCCCAGACCGCACTGGTCCGTCTTGCCAAGAACCTCGCCGATATGGGGGAGATCGTGCTGGTCGACCCCAAGAGCGACGACACGATGATCGTCTAGGAGGCGGCACATGGACCTTTCGTTCAGCACCAAGCCGTTCGGCTTCGACCGCGTTTTCAGCGCGCGCGAGGCGGCCCGCACCGTCGAACATGACGACACCATCTCGCTCGTCATCAAGCTCGAGGCGCTGGAGGACGAGCTGGCGCATCTGCGCAACATGCAGAATGAGGAACTGGCACGGGCGCGCGCCGACGCGTTTCAGGCGGGGCTCGACGCCGCCCGCTCGGACCGCGACAATGCGCTGCTCGCGGCGATGGACGCCCTGCACGCCGGGGTCGAGGGCATGGTCGAGGAGCGCGCAGACTTCCGCGCCGACACGGCCCGCGAGGCCGCCGAGCTGGTGCTTGCGGTCGCCCAGCATCTCGCCGGCCACCCGCTGCTCGCTTCCCCTGCCCAGGCAATCGACGATGCGATCGGGCGGGCGCTGTCCCAGGTCGCGCGCGGCACCGAACTGGTCGTGCGTATCCACCCCGACATGGCCGACCAGATCGAGGAGCGGATCGCGACGCGTCAGGCCAATGACCGCCGCCGCCTGAACCTGCACGTCACCCAGGACCCCTCGCTCGCCAGCGGCGACGCGCGGATCGAGTGGGACGAGGGTGGCCTGACGCTCGACCGCGCGATGCGTGAGGAAGCGGTGCTGCGCGAACTCAATAATCTTTTTCCCGTCGACGACAGGCAGGCCGCCTGATCCTCTATCAATAGCGTGTCGGACGGCTCGGCTCCCCTGCCCGGTCGCCTCCGCAATCGGCGCCCCCGGACCTCCCCCGTCCGGGGGCGCTTTTGTTTGCGATCCAGCGGAGCCGGAGCAGGGCGACACCAGTCCGCTGCCCACTCGGCAATTTTTTCCCACCGGCAAAACCTGCCGCCCGCCGCGCATCTATAATTGACCTGAGGGACACGCAGTCCCGGCTGTCTGATAGGGTGCCGCTTGGAGCAGGTTAAAGGGCTGATCGCGCAATTGGGGGCCAAACGGCTCATCATCATGGGCGGCGTCGCGGCATTGATCATGGCGGCGCTGGCGATGGTCGCGCTGCGTGGTGAGAACAGCACGATGGGGTTCCTCTACACCGATCTCGACCCCTCGGCCGCCGCCGCGATCAGCGAGAAGCTGAAGGCGCAGAACGTGCCCTTCGAGCTTTCCGCCGACGGCACCGCCGTGATGGCCCCGGTCGACAAGCTCGCCGAGCTGCGCATGGCGATGGCCGGCGAAAAGCTGGGCGGCAAGATCGGCTATGAGGTGCTGGACGAGGAACAGCCCTTCGGCGTCTCCGCCAGCCGCGCAAAGATGAACGAGACCCGCGCGATCGAGGGCGAGCTCGTCCGCTCGATCCAGAGCCTCGATGCTGTCTCGGGCGCGCGCGTCCATATCGTGATGCCCGAGCGCGCGATGTTCGCCGCCGAGGCGCGCCCCGCGACCGCGTCGGTCACGGTCAAGACCAAGGGCCGCCTGCCCGCCGAGACGATTCAGGCGATCCGCTACCTCGTCTCTTCCGCAGTCCCCGAATTGTCGCCCGAGTCCGTGTCGATCGTCGATCAGTCGGGCGCGCTGCTCGCCCGCGCCGGTGAACAGGGCGCAGCGGGCGGCGGCAGCGTCGATGAGCGTCAGTCTCAGATCGAGGCGAAGATGCGCGAAGAGATCATCGCGCTGCTCGAGCCGATCGTCGGCCAGGGCAAGGTCCGCGCCGAAGTCGCCGCGCAGATCGACCGCGACGCAACCCGCGAGGAATCGAACGTCTTCGATCCCGACAAGCAGGTGATCGCACGTCAGGTGACCGTCGAAAGCGACGACCAGAGCAGCGAGAATAGCGACGAGCAGGCCGCGACCGTCGGCAACCAGCTACCCGAGGCGCAGCAGCAGCCGGTCGGCGCCGCCGGTGGCGATACCCGCCAGCAGGCGCGCAAGGAAAATTCCGAAGACACGACCTATGCCAACAGCTCGACCCGCAGCGTCGTGACCCGCGAGCCGGGCAAGCTGACCCGACTGTCAGTCGCGGTCACGGTCGATGGCGGCGCACAGGGGCTACCCGAGGCGCGCAAGCAGCAGCTGACCCGGCTGGTCGAGAATGCCGTGGGGATCGATACCGAGCGCGGCGACAGCGTGGTGGTCGAAAGCCTCGCCTTTGCGGTTCCGACCGAACCCGCCGATGCGCAGACCGCCTGGTACAGCTTCTTCACGTCGGACCAGGTCGTCGGGCTGCTCAAGATCCTGCTGGTCGGCGCGATCGGCCTGATCGTCCTGCGCATGCTTCGCTCGCGCGCGAACAAGGAAGCCGAGGGCGAGGTCGGCCCGCCGATGCTGCCGAGCGAACAGAATGCCGAGATGCTGGCGATCGCGCAGCAGGCCGCCGATGGCGACCCCGAAGCGCTCAAGCAGCTGGAATCGATGCAGGGCAACCGCTCTGACGTCCCCCTGCTCGACCATGATGTCCAGCTCAACAATGTCGATGGCCAGATCAAGGCGTCGCATCTGCGCAAGGTCGGCGACATGGTCGCCAGCAACGCGCCCGAGGCGACTGCGGTGATCCGCCAGTGGATGAACGCATAATGGAGACCCCGATGTCCGATACCGGCGAACCGATCCAGAGCCCGGAAAGCGGCGCGATGATCGAGACCGATACGCCGCCGTCGTTTGAGGAATTCGGCATCGACGGCCCCGCCAGCGATGCCGGAAGCGCCGGATCGCTATCGGCCGTCAACGAGGTGCCGGTCCGCGTCCAGGCCGTGCTGGGCCGCGCCCGCGTGCCGGTCGGTGAACTGATCCGGATGAAGTCGGGCATGGTGCTCGAACTCGATCGCCGCGTCGGCGAGCCGGTCGATGTCTATGTCAACAACCGGCTGGTCGCCCGTGGCGAAGTGATGCTGGTCGACCATGCGCTCGGCGTGACGCTGACCGAAATCGTGCGCCAGGAAGGCTGATCATGCAGCTTCGCCTGATGATCGTCGGCGCCAGCAGCGGCCCGTTCGGCGAGGCCGCGCGGATGGCGCGCAGCCTGGGCGCCGAGGTGATGGTCGCCGAGACTCCGGACGAGGCGCTCGTGCATCTGCGCGACGCTGGCGCGGGACTGGTGATGATCGATGTCGATAGCGACGTGCCGACCTTTATGCGCGCGCTGATCGCCGAGCGGTTCGCGGTGCCGGTGCTCGCCTGTGGCATCGATGCCCCGGCCGAGCGTGCGGTCGCCGCGATCCGCGCCGGCGCCCGTGACTATATCCCCCTGCCCCCCGACCGCGAGCTGATCGCGGCGGCGATTGCGCAGATGGCGCAGGCCGATTTCGCGCCGATCGTCGGTGAGGACCCTGCCTGGCTGCGCGCGCTCGACTTCGCGCGCGCGATGGCACCGGCACATGCCCCGATCCTGATCAGCGGCGAGCGCGGTACCGGCAAGGAGCGCGTCGCACACGCGACCCATGCCGCATCGGGCCGCAATGGCTTCGTCACCATCGAATGCACCGGCGTCGCCGCAGAAGTGCTCGAGTCCGAATTGTTCGGTCATGAAGCTGGCGCGTTCGAAGGTGCGCTGGCCGGTCGTCGCGGTGCCTTTGCCACCGCAAGCGGCGGCACCTTGTTCCTGCGCGACATTGATCGGCTGCCCGCCGCGGTCCAGCTGCGCGTGCTCAAGGCGATGGGTGCGCCCGGCGCGCCCAATGTCATCGCCAGCACCCGTCGCGATCTCGCCGCGCTGGTCGATGCCGGGCAGTTCCGCAGCGACCTGCTCGCCCGCTTTGCGCTCGCAACCGTCGCGCTGCCGCCGCTGCGCGCGCGCGGCGGCGACATCCGTCTGCTCGCCGCGACCTTTGCCGCGCGCTTTGCCGCGATGCAGTGCCTCCCCTCGCCGCTGATCGACCCGGCGACCGAGACGCTGCTGACCAGCTATGAGTGGCCGGGCAATGTCGCAGAGCTGCAGGATGCGATGCACCGCGCGGTGCTGCTGTCGCCCGACGGCTATATCGGGCCGGAGGCGATCGTGCTCGCCGACGGGTCGCGGCTCGCTCCGCCCGCTCCGGTGGCCGGCAAGCCGCTGATCGCCTCGCTCGTCGGTCAGACGGTCGAGGAGGTCGAGCGCCAGCTGATCCTCGAGACGCTGGAGCGATGCCAGGGCAACCGCACCTCGGCCTCGCAGATCCTGGGCATTTCTGTCCGCACGATGCGCAACAAGCTCAAGGCCTTTGTCGAGGCCGGCATTGCTGTCGTCCCGGTTACCTGACGCGGAGCCACTTCCATGAACGGACTCAACGGCTTCCTCGCTCGTCTCGGCAATGGCCGCGACATCGCGCTCGCGATCGGCGTGCTGGCGATCATCGGCACGCTGGTGCTGCCGATGCCCGGCTGGATGCTCGATCTTGGCCTCGTCCTGTCGATCACCTTGTCGGTGATGATCCTGATGACCGCCTTGTTTATCGAAAAGCCGCTGCAGCTGGCGGCATTTCCGACGATCCTGCTGATCACGACGATGCTGCGGCTTGGTCTCAACATCGCCTCGACGCGCCTGATCCTGGCGCATGGGCATGAGGGCGCGCACGCGGCGGGTGGCGTGATCGCGGCGTTCGGTGATTTCCTGATCGGCGGCGAGCCGGTGATCGGCATCACCATCTTCGCGATCCTGATCGTCATCAACTTCGTCGTCATCACCAAGGGTGCAGGCCGCATCGCCGAAGTCGCCGCACGCTTCAGCCTCGACGCGATGCCGGGGAAGCAGATGGCGATCGACGCCGACCTGTCGGCGGGCATGATTACCGAAGAACAGGCGCGCGCGCGCCGCACCGAGGTTGAGGCCGAAAGCGGCTTTTTCGGCGCGATGGACGGTGCGTCCAAGTTCGTGAAGGGCGACGCGATCGCCGCGCTGCTGATCACCGCGATCAACGTGATCGTCGGCCTGATCATCGGCGTCGCCATCCATGGCGTTCCGTTCGGCGAGGCGTTCCACACCTATACGCTGCTGACCGTCGGCGAGGGTCTGGTCAGCCAGGTTCCAGCGCTGGTGATCTCGATCGCCGCCGGCCTGATGGTGTCGAAGGGCACACAGGCGGGCAAGACCGGCGCGGCACTGGGCGAGCAGCTGGGCCGTTATCCGCAGGCGTTCGGCATGTCCGCCGTGCTGCTGGGCGCGCTCGCACTGGTGCCCGGCCTGCCGTTCCTGCCGTTCGCACTGTTCGCAGCCGGCACCGGCTATGCCGGCTGGTATCTTTCGAAAAAGACCAAGCAGCGCGAGGCCATCGCCGAGCGGATGGCACAGGTCGAAGAGGCACAGGCCGCCGCAGTGGTCGAAGAGCCGATCTCGCGCACGCTCGCGATCGACGCGGTGCGCATCGAGATCGGCTATGGCCTGCTCCCGATCATCAACGACGCCGCGCGCGAGCCGCGCCTGGACGATCAGGTCCGCGCGCTTCGCCGCCAGATGGCGACCGAGTACGGCTTCGTCCTCCCCTCGGTCCGCATCATCGACAATATGGGTCTGCAGGCGAACCAGTACGTCATCTACATCAAGGAGACCGAAGCGGCGCGCGGCGACATCCGGCTCGATCGCCTTCTGGTCATCAATCCGGGCGACGGCCCCGCAGGTATTCCGGGCGAACCGACGCGCGAGCCGGTGTTCAACCTGCCGGCCCTGTGGATCGACCGTGAGCTGCGCGAGGAAGCGGGTTTCCGTGGTCTGACCGTCGTCGATGCCGGCACGATCATCACCACGCACCTGACCGAACTGGTCAAGGACAACATCGCCGACATGCTGAGCTACACCGAGGTGCAGAAGCTGTTGAACGAGGTGCACACCGACTCGTCCAAGCTGGTCGCGGAGATCATCCCGTCGCGCATCTCGATCTCGGGCGTGCAGCGCATTCTGCAGAACCTGCTCGGCGAAGGCGTGTCGATCCGCGACGTGCCGACGATCCTGGAGGGGATCGCGGAAGCGGCGCCGATCACCACCAACCTGACCCAGATCACCGAACATGTCCGCGCACGCCTCGCCCGGCAGATCTCGGCAACCCAGTCGCGCGAGGGATCGATCCCGATCCTGACCCTGTCGCCCGAATGGGACGCCGCGTTCGCCGAGAACATCATGGGCCAGGGCGACGAGCGCCACCTCGCGATGCCGCCGTCGATGCTTCAGGGCTTCATCGCCGCGGTGCGCGATACCTATGACCGGATGGCGAACAGCGGCGAAATCCCCTGCCTGCTGACCAATCCGACGATCCGCCCGTTCGTGCGCAGCGTAATCGAGCGAGTGCGTCCGGCGACCGTGGTGTTGTCGCAGAACGAGATCCACGCCCGCGCCCGGGTGCGCGCGCTCGGGACGATTGGTTAAGCGATGCGACCGGACAGCGCCCCGCACCTCTATGAATCGCCTATGGTGCCGAACCTCCTGCCCTTTTCCGCTTCCGTTTCGACGGGCGGTGGATCGACCCAAAGCGCAGCTGCGGGCCCGCAGGGACAGCCGGGCTTTGCCGCGATGCTGGGCATGGGCGCGACGCCGGTGACGCAAGGTCCCGCAGGCGGGACGATGTCCGGCATTGCCCCAGTTACGGTCAGCCTGATCCCGCCGACCGCAGAGCCGTTGCTGGGCCTGACTGGTGGCAAAGCCATTCAGCCGGTCGAGACCGCGCTTCCCGAACTGGTCGGCATTGCCGATGCGACGGAATCGCTGTCCGACGCCATCCCCGAGCCGGTGAGCGTGCCGGTCCTGACCGTCGTTGCGCCGCCCGCGCCGGCTCCCGTGGCGACACTCACCAAGACCCCGGCTCCTGTGCCGGGAACCGAGGGCGAGACTGTCACCGTCCTCGAGGAGCCCCGCAAGTCCGCCCCTCTGCCGCCGGTCACGGATAAAATCACCGTGACGGTGGTCGATGGCCCCGACAAGCCCGCGCCGTTGGTTAAGCCCGTTCCGACGCCAGACGGCGATGGCGGCAACGTGACCATTGTGGACGGTCCCGACAAATCGGTGGAGCCCGTGCCGGAAGGTCCGGCGCTGACGGTCGTCGCGCCGATGTTCAAGCCCGCCGAGCCCGCGCCCACCACTGGACCCGAAGGTGGGTCGGTGACGATCGTCGAACCGGTGCGCAAGTTCAGCGAGCCCAAGACTGTGCCAGTCGTTACAGAAGGCAGCGTGACCGTCGTCGATGGTCCGCGCAAGCCGGTCGAGCTCGCGCCGGAGGCGCCGATTGCTCCCGTCGATGCAGCACCGATCGCGGCGCCAGTCGATGTCGTGTCGGCCGATGTCGCGCCGGTCGATGTCCTGTCGGTCGATGTCGCGCCAGCGCTGACGGAAGCCGTCGCCGATCCGCTGACAACAGCGAATGGCGAGGCCGCACCCGCGCCGATCGCTCCGCCCATCGCGACCGCACCGCCAATCCCTTTGACCCCGGCTCCGGCCCCCGTCAGCCCGGCACCGACCCAGCCCCAAGCCGTGGCGTCCGCAGCACCCGCGCCAATCGCTCCGCGTGTCACCGAAACGGCACGCCCAGCTGAGTCCGCTCCCGCCGACATCGCGTCCGATGCTCCGGTCGATGACGGCGCATTCGATAACCTTGTCACGACCGACTCCGCGCCCGAAACCGACGCCCTGCGTACCAGCAGCGATACGGCGAGCGACGGCATGAACCGCGATGGCAACCGCCAATCGGCTCCGCAGCAGTCGGCACCCGCGCCGACCCCGACCTCCACAGGGCCGATCCCCGCCTTCGACCCGCTCGCCAGCGCAGCAGCGCCTGACGCCGCGCGCGCGGCTGGCGACCCCGCTGCCGAGCCACGTGCCCGCGCCAGCGCAATCGGTGAGGACGTGGGCCTCGCGATCGTCCGCCATGCCGATAGCGGAGCGGGCGATGTGCTCGTCATCCGCCTCGACCCCGCCGAGCTTGGCAAGATCGAGGTACGGCTGCGCATGGACGAGGCGCGCCAGCTGAGCGCGGAAGTGACCGCGGACCAACCCGCCACGCTCGACTTGCTGCGCCGTGACTCCGATAACCTCACCCGGGCGCTCAACGATGCCGGCTTCCGCGCCGACGACCAGAGCCTGCGCTTCGACAGCCGTGGCTTTGGCCAGAGCGACCAGCAGGCGCAGCAGGGCCGCCGCATCGCCAGCCGCGCCTATCTGCCCGATGACGACGCCGCGACGGCGCAGTCCATCCCCACCCCCGTCCAGGTCCGCAGCTCGGGCCGGGTCGATCTCGTCGCCTGAAGGAACCGATCATGGCCGTCGACGCCGCCACCGCAGCCACTAGCGCGACCAACAGCAATGCCAGTGGCGCGCTGGGCAAGCTCGCCACCGACTCAACGATGTTCCTGAAGCTGCTGACCACGCAGATGCAGAACCAGGACCCGCTCGATCCGATGGATACGTCGGAATATACCCAGCAGCTGGTCCAGTTTTCGCAGATCGAACAATCGATCCAGCAGAATGCCTCGCTCAAATCAATCCTGACCGCGCTGACCTCCGACAATCTCGTCGGGGCGGCATCGGTGGTCGGCAAGGTGGCGAGCTTTGGCAGCGATCAGGCGGGGCTGACCGCCACCAGCCCGGCGCAATGGACCTATGCCACCACGCGCCCGGCCGATACCGTGGTCGCGACGATCAAGAACGCCTCGGGCGCGACCGTCCACACGATCAACCTGACCGAATCGCAGGGCGATCTGGTCTGGGATGGCACGCTCGACAACGGCACGCGCGCGCCGGATGGCGCCTACAAGCTCGAGATTACCGCCAAGGATGCGACCGGGGCGGGCATCCCGGTGTCGATCTCCGCACGCGGCCTGGTCAAGGAAGTGGCGCAGGACGCGTCGGGCATGACGTTCCAGGTCAATGGCGTATTCTACAACGCCAACACGCTGATCCGCCTGACGCAATAATCGACGCGCAAAGGACCGGCGCAAGCCACGGCCCTCTATATCGGATCAGGATCGTGGCGATCGGTTGACTTCCCCCCTGCTGGCAACCGGCGCCACGCTCCGCCCCGACCCGCACTCAACCGTCCGCGCGGTCCTCCAGCATCCGGATGATGCCCGAAAAGTCCATGCCAGCATGGCCAGCATCCGCGAACTTGCCGTAAAGCTCGGCGGCGCGCGCGCCCATCGGCGTATCGGCATGGACCGTCTCCGCCGCCTCCATCGCCAGCTTGAGATCCTTGAGCATCAGCCCGACCGCAAAGCCGCCCTGATAGTCATTGTCGGCGGGCGATTTGGGGCCGACGCCAGGCAAAGGCGCATAGCTGGTCATCGACCAGCTCTGCCCCGACGAGACCGAGCTGATGTCGAAGAACGTCTGCGGATCGAGCCCGAGCTTGCGCGCGAGCAGAAACGCCTCGCAGGTCGCGACCATCGTCGCGCCGAGCAGCATGTTGTTGCAGATCTTCGCCGCCTGCCCTGCGCCATTGCCGCCGGCATGGATCACCGCCTTGCCCATGTCGGACAAGAACAGTTCGGCGCGTTCGAACGCGGCGTCGCTGCCGCCGACCATGAAGGTGAGCGTGCCGCCAGCCGCCGCCGCGATGCCGCCCGAGACCGGCGCATCGACCGCCATCAGCCCCTTGATCGCCGCGGCATCGGCGACGCGGCGCGCGGTATCGACGTCGATGGTCGAGCAATCGATCAGGATCGCACCGGTGTCCGCCGCACCGAACACGCTGTCGGCATAGACCTGTTCGACATGCTTGCCGGCGGGAAGCATGGTGATGACCGCCTCGGCACCATCCGCCGCCTCCGCCGCGCTCGCGACGGGCAGGCAGCCGGCGGCCTTGGCGCGGGCGAGCGCCTCTTCGCTGAGGTCATAGGCGCGGACGTCATGCCCCGCCTTCGCCAAGTTCGCGGCCATCCCGCCGCCCATATTACCGAGACCGATAAATCCTACGCGGGCCATGAGTTACTTCCTTCTCAGCTTGCTGCCGACGAGCGCCGTGATCACTGTCGGCACTGCGGCAAGGGCGACAGCGTAAAGCCCGATGCCCAAGGCGGCGGCACCCGCCGGAAGGGCCAGCCACGCCGCCGATAGGAACACCACCGCCAACATGGAGGCCGCAACTGCCATGGGCGGACGTCGGGTCATTGCGACCAGCAGGATCGACAGGATTGCCGCGCCCCCCGCCAGTTGCATCCAAAGTTCGAAGACACCGTGCATGTCGCTACTTCCCAGTCCAATTCCCCGGACGCTTCTCGACAAACGCGGCCATGCCTTCCTTCTGATCGGCGCTGCCGAACAGGCCGTGGAACAGGCGGCGTTCGAACTGGACGCCCTGCGCCAGACCGGTTTCGAACGCGGCGTTGACCATTTCCTTGTTCGCCAGCACCGCCAACGGCGCCATCGACGCGATCGTGGCGGCGGTCTTGAGCGCTTCGTCCAGCAGTTCGGCGGCGGGGACGATGCGGCTGACGAGGCCAGCGCGCTCCGCCTCGTCGGCGTCCATCATGCGGCCGGTCAGGCACATTTCCATCGCCTTGGCCTTGCCCACCGCGCGGGTCAGGCGCTGCGATCCGCCCATTCCGGGAGCAACCGCGAGCTTGATCTCGGGCTGGCCGAACTTGGCGGTGTCGGCGGCGAGGATGAAGTCGCACATCATTGCCAGTTCGCACCCGCCGCCGAGCGCAAAGCCGGAGACGGCGGCGATGATCGGCTTGCGCGTGCGGGTGAACTGGTCCCAGCCAGCGAAGAAGTTATGGCCGTACATGTCGGCAAAGCCCTGCGCCTGCATCTCCTTGATGTCGGCCCCGGCTGCGAACGCCCTTTCGCTGCCGGTCAGCACCGCGCAGCCCTGTGACGGGTCGGCGTCGAACGCGGCGAAGGCGGCGAGCAGGTCGGCCAGCGCTTCGCTGTTGAGCGCGTTGAGCGCCTGCGGGCGGTTGAGCGTCACCAGCGTAACCGCGCCACGCTGTTCGACGAGGATGGTGTTGTAGGTCATGTCTTCTCCTATGCGGGCGTCCACGCCTCAGCCTCGGGAAGCGGCGCGAAGATCTGGTCGATCAGATGGTCGCTCACCTCCTCGGGCGTGGCGGGGTCCCAGCGCGGGTGGTTGTCCTTGTCGATGATCAGCGCGCGCACGCCTTCGATGAAGTCATGCCGCTGCACGACGCGGGTGGCGACCGCGAACTCCTGCCGCATCTCGTCCTCGAAGGTCGGCATGGTCGCGCCGTCGAGCAGCAGCTTGAGGCTGACCTTCATCGATTGGGGGGATTTGGAGCGGATTGTCGCAAGTTGCGTCTGCGCCCATTCGCCGCCATCGGCCTCAAGCGCGGCGATGATATCCTCCAGCCGGTCAGACGCGAAGAGGTCGTCAATCTCCTCACGGTGCGCCAATAGCGCGCCCTCCGGTTGGCGCTCAGCAAACTCATCGAGCGTTGCCTCGATCCGTTGCGGATCAGCGACAATGAGAGTCTTGGCGGTCTCAAGCAGAATGGAAGGAAGGTAGTGACTGGCCAAACCAAGGCCGACACATTCCGCACCGTCGATCCGATGGCCGGTCACGGCCAGATACTGCCCGTTACGTCCTGGTAGCCGCGACAGATACCAGCCGCCGCCGACATCGGGGAACAGGCCGATCCCCGTCTCCGGCATCGCGAACTTGGTATTCTCGGTCGCGACGCAGTACTTCGCGGGCTGGCTCAGCCCGACGCCGCCGCCCATCGTGATCCCGTCCATGAACGCCACGATCGGCTTGGCGAAGGTGAACAGCGCATGGTTCATCTGATATTCGATGCGGAAGAACTCCCGCGCCGCCGCACCATCATCCGCGCCGCTGGTGGCGAGCATGCGGATGTCCCCGCCCGCGCAAAAGCCGCGGCCCTCGACATGGTCGATCATCACCGCCTCGACCGACATATCGCTGCGCCACGTCGTCAGCGCGTCGAGGATCGCCCGGCACATGCCGGTGTTGAGCGCATGAATGGCCTTGGGCCGGTTGAGCCGGATGCGGCCGACCTTCCCCTCGACGGAGATCAGGACGTCGTCATTTGCTGGATCGGTCACTGGCGGGTCAGCTCCCGTCCGACGATCATCCGCATCACCTGATTGGTGCCTTCCAAGATCGAATGGACGCGCAGGTCGCGCCAGAAGCGTTCGATCGGATAGTCCATCAGATAGCCATAGCCGCCATGCAGCTGCAGCGCGCGATCAACGACGCTCGATCCGGTGTCGGTAGCAAAGCGCTTGGCCATCGCGGCGAACTTGGTCTTGTCGGGCGCGTTGGCCGTGACCTTGGCAGCGGCGAGGTAGAGCAACGCGCGGGCCGCCTCCAGCTCGGTCGCCATGTCGGCGAGCATGAACTGGGTGTTCTGGAACTCCGCCACGGCAGTGCCGAACTGCTTGCGGTCTTTTGTATAGACAATTGCCTCATCGAGGCAGCGCTGCGCTCCGCCGAGCGAGCAGGCGCCGATGTTGAGGCGGCCGCCGTCGAGGCCCATCATCGCGATGCGGAACCCCTCGCCCTCGCCGCCGATCATGTTTTCGACCGGCACGCGGACATTGTCGAACATCACTTGCCGCGTCGGCTGCGCGTGCCAGCCGAGCTTGCGCTCATTTGCGCCGAAGCTGACGCCCGGCATGTCCTTTTCGATCGCGAGACAGGAAATGCCCTTCGGACCGTCCACGCCGGTGCGGACCATCGTGACATACAGTTCATTCTCGCCCGCGCCGGAGATGAACTGTTTCGATCCGTTGACGATGTAGAAGTCCCCGTCCCGCTTCGCGGTCGTCTTGAGCGCGGCGGCGTCGGAGCCCGAGGACGGCTCGGTCAGGCAATAGCTCGCCAGCCAGTCGGCGGTGACGAGCTGGGCGAGATACTTGTCCTTCACCGCCTGCGCGCCGAAGCGATCGATCATCCACGCGGCCATATTGTGGATCGAAATGAACGCGCTGGTCGCGGGGCAGCCATAAGCCATCGCCTCCATGATCAGCGCCGCTTCGAGCCGGCCCAGGCCGATCCCGCCGCTCTCCTCGCTGACATAGATCGCGCCGAAACCGAGTTCGGCGGCGGCCTTCACCGTCTCACGCGGGAAGATGTGTTTTTCGTCCCATTCCGCCGCATGCGGGGTGATCGCGTCGGCGGTGAAGCGCTGCGCCATCTCCTGGATCGCGCGCTGGTCTTCGGTCAGGTCGAATTGCTGGTCCATCATTCTCTCTGTCTGATCCTGTCGGAGGAACGCCGGGTCGAGGCGTGCGATCCGGATGGCGTCTTTAGGGGGTCGTCACATGAAACTTCGTTTGTTGCTCGCCGCACCGTTGCTGCTCGCCGCTGCCTGCACCTCGGCAGAAGGGCTCAACACCTTTGCCGCCGGCGTGTGCGAGCAAAGCTCGACCTGCACCGTGCGGGATCAAGCGCCGCGCTACGGATCGCCGCAACAGCGCGCGGTCGAGGACGTGATGCGCGGGCGGCAGGAACCGATGTAGCGCGCTCACTGTCCCTCCCCCAGCACGCGCTGCGCAAACAGCGGATTGGCGATGCGCAGGTCGTTGCGGTCATACCAGCGCGGCGCGGGCAGGCCCTTTTCCCATGCCAGCGCCTCGATCAACGTGCCTTGGGCATGCGACGTGTCGGGGGCGGCGTCGCGGAGCGGGTCGGCATAGGCCTCGTCGGCGGTGACAATGGTCCAGCCTTTGGCCTTCAGCGCCTTGACCAGATCGCCGATAAGCAAAGCCGCAATGTCGGTTTCGTGGAGCAGCATGACGTGGGCGGGGGAGCGGCCCAGCGTTTTCAGCGCGAGTCCTTCGTAGAATTCCGCCGCCTCGACATGACTTTCAACATAGAGGTCGCGCAGCGCCTGCATGTCGATCGTCTTGCCGGCCTGTTTCGCAGCAATGGTCAGGCTTTCGATGTTCCAGTCTGACGATTCGGCGGTGACGTATCCGTTGATCAGCCCGCGCGCCTTGAGGCCAGCACGGATCGCGTCGCGTTTGACCTTGTCTCGCCCGCCCTCATCGAGGAACGGGAAGCGGAACCACGGGCGGTAACCGGGGCGCGGCTTGAGCCATGCTTCGGCGCGGTCGAGATCGGCGAGATAGGCGTCCGCGTCAGTGCTGCCGAGCTTTGGGTGCGACCAACTGTGATTGGCGAGGACATGGCCCGCCTTCACATAGCGGTCGAGATTGGCGACGCCGTCGCCATGGCCGGGCTGGCCGACATTGCCGGGGTTCACGAAGAACACCGCCTGTTTGACGCCAGCCCGCTTCAACGCGGCGGTGAGCTTCTTTGCGCGGTCGTCGGGATCGAGGAACGCCCCGGCCCCGCGCGGCGCATCGTCAAAGCTGAGCGCAATCCGCTTTTGCGCGGCGGCGGGGAGCGCGACAAGCATAGCGGCGAGCAACGCCGCGACGATCTTCATTGGACGCTCGCTCCCTGCAGTTGGCCGGGACCGGGCGATAGCATGATCACCGCGAATAAACGACCGGCGCCACCCATTCGCGTCACCCCATGGTGGGAATGACGAAGGCGTTGGCGGCGTCGCCGACTCCGCCATCGGGCCAGCGCTGGGTGATCGTCTTCACCTTGGTGAAGAACTTGACCCCCTCCATGCCGTGCTGGTTGGTGTCGCCGAACGCGCTGCGCTTCCATCCCCCGAAGGAGTGGTAGGCGACCGGGACCGGGATCGGCACGTTGATCCCGACCATGCCGACATTCACGCGCGCCGCAAATTCGCGCGCGGCGTGGCCGTTGCGGGTGAAGATCGCGACGCCATTGCCGTACTGGTGATCGCTCGGCAGGCGCAGCGCTTCCTCGAAATTGTCGGCGCGGACCATCTGGAGGACGGGGCCGAAAATTTCTTCCTGATAGGAGCGCATCTGCGGCGTCACGCGGTCGAACAGGGTCGGGCCGACGAAGAAGCCGGCCCCATGCCCCTGCAGCGTGAAGCCGCGGCCATCGACCACCAGTTCCGCGCCCTCATCGACGCCCATCTGAATGTAGCTTTCGATCTTCGCCTTGTGCGCGGCGGTGACGACCGGGCCGTAATGCGCCTCGGCATCGGTCGAGACACCGATGCGCAGCGCTTCGATCGCGGGCAACAGCTTTTCGCGCAGCGCGATCGCGGTATTCTCGCCCACCGGCACCACCACCGGCAGCGCCATGCAGCGCTCCCCCGCCGAGCCGAAGGCGGCACCGGCAAGATCGTTGACGACCTGATCGAGGTCCGCGTCGGGCATCACGATGCCGTGGTTCTTCGCACCGCCCATCGCCTGGACGCGCTTCCCGGCCTCGACGCCGCGGCGATAGACATAATGCGCGATGTCGGACGAGCCGACGAAGCTCACCGCCTTGATCTCAGGGTGGTCGAGAATCGCGTCGACCATCTCCTTGTCGCCCTGCACCACCTGAAGCACGCCATCGGGCAGGCCCGCTTCCTGCATCAGTTCGGCCAGACGCACCGGCACGCTGGGATCGCGCTCGCTTGGCTTGAGGATGAAGGCGTTGCCGCACGCGATGGCGACGCCAAACATCCACATCGGGATCATCGCCGGGAAGTTGAACGGGGTGATGCCCGCAACCACGCCGAGCGGCTGGCGCATCGAATAGACGTCGATGCCGGGGCCGGCGCCTTGGGTGTATTCGCCCTTCAGCACATGAGGGATGCCGCAGGCGAATTCGATGACCTCGAGGCCCCGCTGGATATCGCCCTTGGAATCCGCGATCACCTTGCCGTGCTCGGACGACAGCAGGTGCGCCAGCTCGTCCATATGCTTTTCGACCAGCGCCTTGAACGCGAACATCACGCGCGCGCGCCGCTGGGGATTGGTCGCGGCCCAGCCGATCTGGGCAGCGAGCGCCTTCTGCATCGCGGTTTCGAGATCGGCGGGGCTGCCGAGCGCCACCTGCGCCTGCACCGCCCCGCTATTGGGATCGAACACGTCCGACCGGCGGGTCCCCGTGCCGGCATGTGCCGCGCCGCCGATGAAATGGGTGATCTCGCGCATGGGTCGGGCCTCTCCTATTTGTGGAGCAGGATGCACCTGCGCGGCGCGTACCGGCAACCCATCGACATGCAGGGCATAGCTGCATATTTGCAAGTGATGGACTGGAGCGACCTTCCGATCTTCCTCGCGATTGCCCGAACCGGCCAACTGGCGAAGGCCGCGCAGACCCTGCAGATCGACGCCACCACCGCCGGCCGCCGCCTGCGCCGCCTCGAACAGGCGGTCGGCGAGCGCTTGTTCGAACAGGGGCCGGATGGCCAGGCGCTGACCCCGGCGGGCGAGCGGCTGCTGACCCATGCTCGCGCGATGGAGCGTGCTGCGGCTGCGATCGGCGAGCGCGAGGCTGGCGGGCCGGTGCGGGGCACGGTGCGGGTCAGCGTGTCGGAGGGCTTCGGCAGCTGGTTCGTCAGCCGCCATCTCGGCACGCTCGCCGACGCGCATCCCGGCCTGTCGGTCGATCTGGTGGCGAGCAGCGGCTTCCTCAATCCGACGCGGCGTGAGACCGATGTCGCGGTCCTGCTGGCCCGGCCGCGGAGAGGCCCACTGCTGACCCGCAAGCTCGCCGATTACGGCCTGCGCCTCTACGCCTCGCGTACCTACCTCGCCGCACACGGCACCCCGGCCAGCGCCGAGCAACTGCGCGACCACCGGCTGATCGGCTATGTGCCCGACATCCTCTACGCGCCCGAGCTGCGCTATCTCGACGAAATCCCCGGCGCCCCCGCACCGCAGCTGCGCTCGTCGAGCATCAATGCGCAGCACCGGATGACCGAGGCCGGTGCGGGAATCGCGGTGCTGCCCTGTTTCGTCGGCGATGCCGACCCAAGTCTGGAGCGGGTATTGCCCGACATCGCGATCCGCCGGAGCTTCTGGCTGGTCACGCATGAGGAGACGCGACACTTCGCGCCGGTCGCTGCGTTTACCGACTGGCTCGGGGCGCTGGTTGCCGTGCATCGCTCCGAACTTGTTGGCTAGTCGAAAAGCCGCAGAAAACTGCCATTTGTCACGGAAGTGTCACGCCCGGCTAACACGGCATTTACCCTCTGCTCCCTATCACCAGCGCCATGTTCGCGCTCGCCGATCCCGCCCCTGCCCCTTCCACGACGACGCGCGAGTGGCTGTCGACGGTCGAGCGCAATCCGCCGTTCCTGCGCGAGCACGACACGCTGTTCACCGCGACGGAGATGTTTCAGGCGAATATGGAGCTACGCCTGCTGCCCGTGGTCGATGCCAGCCACCGCGCGATCGGGGCGCTGTTTGAAAAGGATGTGCGGCGGCTGCTGCTCAACCCGTTCGGCCATGCGCTGATGCGCAACCCGGCCTATGGAAGCGCAATCGCCGCGCATATCCGCCCCTGTCCGGAGGCTGAGGTGGATCAGGATATCGGCGCAGTGCTGGACGCCTATCGCGCCGCCAGCGGGCAGGAAGGCATGATCCTGACGCATCGCGGGCGGCTGTTCGCGGTGGTCGCCAACCGGCGGATCGTCAGCCTCGCGGTCGAGCGCGAACTGACCCATGCCCGCGGACAGCTCCAGCGATCGGCACGGATCGAGGCGGCATCGGCGCGGTTCGAACAGCAGGTCGGGTCACTCGCGCGCACGCTCGCCAGCCTGTCGCAACGGATCGGCGGGAACGCCACCGCCACCGCATCACGCGCGGCGGAAACCGGCGACCGCGCTGCCGCGGTCGCATCGGCGGCGGCGCAGACCAGCCTCAGCATGACCGGGATCGCCGATCGCGGACGGATGCTCGCCGAAGCCTTCGCCGCGATCAACGCAGATACGACCCGCGCCAAGGCGGCTGCGGAAAACGCCGTGGGGCTGGTCGGCGAAGGCGGCGCGCGGATGCGTCAGCTGATGCGGTCGGCCCAGTCGATCGATGCGGTGATCGCACTGATCGGCGAAATTGCGGGACAGGTGAACCTGCTGGCGCTCAATGCGACGATTGAGGCGGCCCGCGCAGGTGAGGCCGGACGGGGCTTCACCGTGGTTGCCAACGAGGTCAAGGCACTGGCGACCCAGGCGGGGCACGCCGCCGGGCGCATAACCACCCATGTCGCCGAACTATGTACCGGCATCGCTCAAGTCGCGGACGGCCATGGCGAGGTCGAACGCGCCATCGCGGCGATGGCGCGGCTGTGCGACACGGTCGAAGATGCGGTAGCGACCCAGCGCGACACGACCCGCCTGATCGCGATGACGGTGGAGGAGACGGTCAGCGCGGGGGCGATGATCGCCGACGATGTCGATGCGATCGGCGGCACTGCGGGATCGGCGACGCAAAGTGCGCAGGAGATGGGGTGCCTCGCGGAACGGCTTCAGGCGGAGGCCGGGGCGCTGGACTCGGCGGTTCAGGGGTTCTTGGCGGATCTGCGGGCGGCCTAAAGGCCGTCCACTGCCTCCCCGATCACCCCGTAAACTCGCGCCAGATCGTCATCCGAAATGCAATAAGGCGGCATCACATAAACGCTGTTGCCGAGCGGGCGGAGCAGCACATCGCGGTCGCGGAAGAACGTCATCAGGCGCGGGCCGAGCGTGGACATATAGCTACCCGCCGTCTGCTCGAACTCCATCGCGACGATCGTGCCGATCTGGCGGAGATTGCTGACTTTTCCGGCGAGCGGCGCGGACAATTCCGCCTGACGCCGTGCGAGGTCTGCGACCCGCTCCAGCACCGGCTCTTCCCGCCAGATCGCAAGATTGGCGACGGCGGCAGCGCAGGCGATCGGATTGGCGGTGTAGCTGGACGAGTGGAAGAACATCCGCGACCGGTCATCCGACAGGTGCGAGGCGAAAATCTTTTCGGTTGCCAGCGTGACGGCGAGCGGCAGCGACCCGCCGGTCAGCCCCTTGGACAGGCACAGCAGGTCAGGGACCACGCCCGCCTGTTCGCACGCCAGCAGCGTGCCCGTGCGGCCCCAGCCGGTCATCACCTCATCCGCGATGAACAGCACGCCATGTGCCGCGCACATCTCCCGCATCGCGCGCAGCACGTGCGCCGGATAGATCAGCATGCCCCCCGCGCCGAGGATCAGCGGCTCGACGATCAGCGCGGCCGGTCGCGCGCGACAGCATGCCTCCAGCGCGTCGAGCGTCGCCTGCTCGGCGCCCGGCTCCGGGAAGGGGATGACGTCGACATCGAACAGCAACGGCGCGTAACTTTTGTTGAACACGCCGCGCGCCCCGACCGACATGCCGCCGATCGTGTCGCCATGATAGCTGCCCTGCATCACGACGATGCGGTGGCGATCCTCGCCGCGATTGGCAAAATGGCCGAGCGCCATTTTCAGCGCGACCTCGACACTGGTCGATCCGCTGTCGGAGAAGAACACTTTGGTCAGCGCGGGCGGCATCATCGCCACCAGCTCGCGCGCCAGCGTCTCGGCGGGTTCATGCGTCCAGCCGGCGAAGATCAGCTGATCGAGCTTTTCCGCCTGCGCGCGGATCGCCGCCATGATGCGCCGATGGCAATGGCCGTGCGTCGTCACCCACCAGGACGAGATGGCGTCGATCACGCGGCGGCCATCGGCGGTGTGCAGGATCGCACCCTCCGCCTGCGTCACCAGCGGCACCGGCTCATTGAGGCCATGCTGGGTGAAGGGATGCCAGACGGGTGACGTCATGCCAGCGGCCCGAGATCGAGCAGCGCCGCCGCCGCGCGCAAGCTGTCCGGAGTCAGCGGGTCGAGGCGCGGCAGGCGACCCAGCGACGCGACGCGCCCCATCGCGCAGATCGTCGCTTGGCTGTCGGAGACTTCATCGCCCGAGAACAGGATGCCCGCCACAGTCACGCCGCGCCCGCGCAGCACTTCGATCGTCATCAGGCTATGGTTGATCGTGCCGAGCGCGGTGCGGGCGACGATCACCACCGGCAGCCCCCAGCGCGCGAACAGATCGGCGTAGAGCAGGTCGCGGGTCACCGGCACCAGCGCGCCCCCCGCCCCCTCGATCACCAGCCGCCCCGCGGGCGGGGTCAGGCGCGCGGGGTCGATCGTCACCCCATCGATCTCGGCCGCGCGGTGCGGCGAGCAGGGGGTTTCGAGGAAATAGGCTTCGGGCAGCGTATCCACCCCGGCCAGCCGCGCGACCGCCTCGCGGTCGCTCTCCACTTCCTCGCGCCCGGCCTGCACCGGTTTCCAGTACGTCGCGCCCAGCCGCCAGGCGAGCGCCGCCGACGCGACGGTCTTGCCCACCCCAGTATCGGTGCCGGTGACGACAATCATGGGAGTGCCTCTGCCAGTGAATCAATATCTTGCGGGGTGACGTTGAGCGTCAGCGTGATGCGCAGCCGCGCGGTCCCCGGCGCAACCGTCGGCGGGCGGATGCCGCGCACGTCGAAGCCCCGCGCCTGCAGCGCTGCTGCCCGCGCCATCGTCGCCGTGTCGTCGCCGATGATCAGCGGGAGAATCTGAGTCCCCGTCGCGGTCACGCCATGCGGGCCGAGCACGGTTTCGGCATGGGCGATCAGCGCGTGGAGCCGCGCGCGCCGCTCCGGCTCGTCCGCCACGATGCGCAGCGCCGCGCGAACCGCGCTGGCCAGCAAGGGGGATGGTGCGGTCGAAAAGATGAACGGACGCGCGCGGTTGATCAGGAAATCGATCAGCACGCGCGGGCCGGTGACCAGCGCGCCCTGACACCCCAGCGCCTTGCCGCAGGTGTGGAGCGCGACGACATTCGCCGCGCCCTCAAGCGCCTCAGCCAGCCCGCGCCCATGCGCGCCCCACACGCCAGTGGCATGCGCCTCGTCGACCAACAGCATGGCGTCATGCCGTGCCGCCACCGCCGCGAAGTCCGCGACCGGGGCACAGTCGCCGTCCATCGAATAGAGCGTCTCGAACGCGATCCAGGGCGTGCCCGTCCCGCCCTGCGCGCGCCACGCCCGAATCGCATCGTCCACCGCCTGCGGATCATTATGCCCTGCCGCCACCGCCGGAGCGCGGGCGAGGCGCAAGCCGTCATGCATGCTCGCATGGATCATGGCGTCATGGACGATCAGGTCGCCCGGCTGCGGCAGCGTCGCGAGCAGCGCGACATTGGCGGCAAAGCCGGTGGCGAAATAGAGGCACGCCTCCGCCCCGAACAGGGTGGCGGCTTCCGCCTCCAGCGCCGCAATCTCGGGATCGTTGCCGCGCAGCAGCCGCGATCCGCCCGACCCGACCGCCACGCCGCGCGCGACGGCATCGGCCACCGCGTCGCGCAGCCGCTGGTCATTGGCGAGCCCGAGATAGTCGTTCGATGCAAAGTCCAGCCCCGTGCACGGGCTCAGCGACCGCAGCCGCCCTGCCCGCTCCAGCCGACCCAAATCGTCGCGGTGAAAGTCTGGCGTCATGCCGCTCCCGCACGGGCGAGCAGCGCCTGCGCTGCTTTGAGGTGCGGCGCGTCGATCATCTTGCCGTCGAGCTGCAGCGCCCCTGCGCCCGGATTGGCGGCAAAGGCGGCGACGACCGCCTGGGCATGCGCGACCGCTGCCTCGGACGGGGTGAAGGCGGCGTTGATCACCGGCACCTGCGCCGGGTGGATCGCCATCATGCCGGTAAAGCCGTCGCGCATGGCGCGCGCGCAATAGGCCGCCAGCCCCTCGGCATCGCGGAAATCGGGATAGACGGTTTCGATCGGCGCGACCCCGGCGGCGTGCGCGCCGAACAGCGTCAGGCCGCGGATCATCTCATAGGGCGGGGTATAGCGCCCGTCCGCCTCGCGCGAGGATTGCGCGCCGATCGCGGCGGGCAAATCCTCCGCCCCCCAGGTGATCCCGGCGAGGCGCGGCGAGCAACCGGCATAGCTGCCCAGGCCAAAGATCGCGGCGGGCGTTTCGGTCGCGATCGGCAGGATGCGCGCGGCAACGCCGGCGAGCATCGCGTCGAGCGCGGCGACATCCTGCCCGCTCGCGGACTTTGGCAGCACGATGCCGTCCGCGCCGCGCGCCGTGGCCAAGTCGTCCTGCGTCATGCCGCTGTCGAGCGGGTTGATACGGACCCACAAAGCGGGGCCGTCATGCTGCCGGGCGAGGAACGCCGCCACCGCCGCGCGCGCCTCCGCCTTGCGTTCCGGCGTCACCGAATCCTCAAGGTCCAGGATCAGCGCATCGGCACCGCTGGCCAGCGCCTTTTCCATCCGGTCGGGCCGGTCACCGGGGACGAACAACAGCGAACGCAGGCGCATCGGATTTCCTCTCTCGTGCCCCGCGCCATGCCTTTGCCGCGCGCTGACGGCAAGAGGACCATCTATCCTCCCCCGCCAGCGAGAGGTGGCGCCGAAGGCGACGGAGGGGGAGGACGCACAACGGCAAGAACCTTGAGCACATCGCCGTCCTCCCCCTCCGTCAGCTACGCTGCCACCTCCCCCTGGCGGGGGAGGATGATTGGGTCGTAGACGCGTAAAAATGTCTGGCTGGAAGCGATCCCCTTGCAGACACGGCAACGCAACCGTAGCCTCCGCGTATGAGCGAGCAATCGAACATGCCGCCTGCCAAGCGCTGGCCGTGGTGGCTGTACTTCATGGGTGCTGCGCTCGGCGCTGGCGCCTCACGCATGATGTCAGTATTCTGGTCCAGCATGAGTGTGGCGGGCAGGGAGACCATCATCGGCATAGCCGCGATTTTCATCGCAGGCCTTCTCACGTACGCGATCTACCGCTTCGTTCGCACGTGGTAGAAACGAGGGGCCGCTAGTAACTCAATTCAAGCCGTCACGCTGGAAGCGGCCCTCCCCTACCGCACCGGCCGCTTCTCCAGCTTCCGCGCCAGCGTGCGGCGGTGCATCCCCAGCCGCCGCGCGGCTTCGGAGATGTTGAAGTCGGTTTCGACCAACGTCTGATGAATATGTTCCCACTCGACCGTCTTGATCGATGAGGTACGGCCGTCGACCGGGGCATCGACATCGCCGTCGACGCGCGCGAACGCGGCCTCGATATCGTCGGTGTTCGATGGCTTGGCGAGATAGTGGTTGGCGCCCAGCTTGATCGCCTCGACCGCCGTCGCGATGCTGGCGAAGCCGGTGAGGACGACGATCTTCATTGCTGCATCGCTCGCCCGCAGCGTCTGCACGCACGCCAAGCCCGATGCGCCGCCCAGCTTCAAATCCACCACCGCGAAATCCGGCGCCTGATTGGCGAGCAGCGCCGCCAGCTCGTCATGGTTCGCCGCCCACAGCACGGTGTAGTCGCGCCGCTCGAACGAGCGTTTGAGCGTCCGCGCAAACGCCTCGTCATCCTCGACGATGATCAGCAGGCGCGTGGTCATCGCCGCGCCGCCATCGCCAGCGCCGCGATCGGCAGGACGATCCGCACCCGCGCGCCGCCGTCCAGCCGGTTCTCCGCGCTCGCCTCCCCGCCCAGCTTGCGCAGGACGTTGACCAACAGGAACAGGCCGAGCCCGCCGCCCGGCTTGCCCTTGGTCGAACGATAGGGCTGGCCGAAGGTGGCGAGGATTTCCGGCGCGAAGCCGGTGCCGCGATCGGCGATGTCGAGCACCAGCGCCTCCCCCTCGCGCAGCACCGTCAGCGCGACGCGGCCCGGCGACACCTCGATCGCATTGTCGATCACGTTGCCGATTACCTGGCGCAGCGCCGGGTCGGACACGATGGTGACATCCGCGCCGAAGCGGTCGTCGAAATCGAGTGTTCCGGGGAGCAGGCTGGCGCGGTAGTCCGCGACAATCTCGGTCAGGAAGCGGCGCACGCTGGTCACTTCGGGCGCCACCCCGCGGGCCTCGCCGGCAGACATCAGGATGCCGCTGACGATCGCCTTGCAGCGGCGGACCGCGCCGTCCATCTCGGCCAGTTCCTCCTGCAACTCCGCGTCGTCCTTGAGCCGGGGCATCGCGCGCCAGTCGCCGATCGCGACCGACAGCAGCGACAGCGGCGTCCCCAGCTCATGCGCCGCGCCAGAGGCGAGCAGGCCCATGCGGACAATATGATCCTCCTCCGCCGCGCGTTGGCGCACTGCGGCGAGCGCGGCGTCATGGGTGCGCAGGTTGCGGCTGATCTGGCCAATGAAGATCACCAGCAACACCGCGATCAGTACGAAGCAGACGAAGCCGCCGCCGAGGTACAAATTGACCGGATCGACCGGCAGATCGGGCGGCAGCACCAACGGCGTCGGATCGAGCGCGAGGATGCCGAGCGCGATCAGCGTTGCGGCCACGATCGCCCACGGATAATGCGGTCGCAACAGCACCGCGCCGAGCACGATGTGGAGCAGGAACAGCGCCGCGAACGGGTTGGTGATCCCGCCTGACAGGCTGAGCTGCACCGTCAGCGCGCCGACATCGAACAGCAGGGCGGCGGCCAATGCGCCGTCGCTGAAGCGCGCGCCGCTGGCGATCAGCACATGGCTGGCGATGTTGAGCGCGGCGAGTGTGGCGGTCGACATCAGCAGCTGCGTCAGCGGCAGGTCGATGCCGAGCGCGAAGTTCACTACGGCGACCGTCACCAGCTGCCCGCCCACCGCCAACCAGCGCAATTGCGTGAGCAGCAGCATGTTGCGCCGCCCCGCATCCGCCGGCTGAAAGGCGGGCTCAAGGATCTGCCGGTTCACGAATCCTTGTTGGGCGCAACCGCCCCTTTGCGCAACACCAGCCAGATGGCGCCCAGCGACAGCAAGGCCAGCGCGAACCAAGTCAGCGCGTACCCCAGATGATTGTCGGAAAAGCGCAGCACGGTCAGCCCGCCTTTAGGCCACCCGCCCGGATTGGGCGCAGCATCGGCATCGATGAAATAGGGCGCGGCGTTGCTAAAGCCCCGCGCGGCGGCAATCGCGGCGACATCGCGGGAGTACCAGTTGCCCGCCGCCGGATCGTTACTGCGCAGGAACCCGCCTTCCGGCTCGGTGATGCGCAGCAGGCCGGTGACGGCCACCTGCCCCGCCCCATTACCCGCCGCGCGGCTTGCGGACTCGCGCCGGTCGGGCGGCACAAAGCCGCGATTGACCAGCACCGTGAAGCGACCCGTATCGAGCGGAGTCACCACCCAATATCCACTGCCCAGATCGCTGACTGCACGCACCAGCGTCTCGCGGTCGTGCAGGAAGCGTCCAGTGACGCGCACGCGGCGATAGGCGTCCGCGTCCGCGCTGACCGCTACATCCGGTGCCGGGGCGGCAACCGGCGCGGCGATGCTGCGCGCCTCGACCGCGTCGATCAGCGCGTGCTTCCACGCCCGCCGCTCGACCTGCCAGATGCCCAGCGCCACGAACCCGGCGGCGAGCATCAGCAGCAGCGCCGCGGGAACGGCGCGGCGGAGCTTCACGGGACCTGCTGCTCCATATGCTGCGGCATCATGTTGCTGTTGAGGTGGTGCATGACCCACAACGATCCGGCAAGCATGATGAAGATCACGATGATCGTGAAGACGAGCGAGGTCAGCGACCAGCCGCCTTCAGCCTTTGGCGTCATGTGCAGGAAATAGACCATGTGGACGATGATCTGCACCACCGCAAAGCCCATGATGACGGCAGCCGTTACCCCGGCGCTGAGCGGCATCGTCATCACCAGCCAGAACGGGATCGCGGTCAGAATCACCGACAGCACGAAGCCGATTACGTAATCGCGCAGCGTCGCGTGCGGCAGCTCGGCAGCCGCGTGATGCTCGTCATGGTGCGCGCTCATCGCAGCATCCCCATCAGATAGACAAAGGTGAAGACGCCGATCCAGATGACGTCGAGGAAGTGCCAGAACATGCCAAGGCATGCGACCCGACGCTGATTGGCGGGGATCAGCCCCTTGCGCCCCAGCTGAACCATCAGCGTCACCAGCCAGATCAGGCCGAAGGTGACGTGCAGGCCGTGGGTGCCGACCAGCGTGAAAAAGGCCGACAGGAACGCACTGCGCTGCGGCGTCGCGCCGAGGTGGATCAGGTGCGCGAACTCATAGAGCTCAATCGCGAGGAACGCAGCGCCGAACACGCCGGTGACGGCGAGCCAGCTCTGGGTCGCGCGAACCTTGCCCAGCTGCATCGACAGCATCGCGAAGCCATAGGTGATCGACGAGAACAGCAGCATCGCGGTGTTGAGCGCGATCAGCGTGAGGTCGAACAAATCCTTCGGCCCCGGCCCCGCGGCGTAATTGCCGCCGAGCACCGCGTAGCACGCGAACAGGATCGCAAAAATGAGGCAGTCGCTCATCAGATAGATCCAGAAGCCCAGCATCGTGCTGTGCCCTTCGGGGTGCGGATGCTCCTCCAGCTCGTAGAAGACGGGCGGTTCTTTGGTGGCGGTGATAGCGGTCATGCGGCGGCTCCGGCGGCCAGCTGGCGAGTGCGCGCGTCCTCAACCTCGGTGACGGTCGCCGCCGGGATGTGGAAGTCGCGGTCATAGTTGAAGGTGTGGATGATCGCGGTGGCGAGCAACCCGACGAACGCCGCAATCGCAAGCCACCAGATGTGCCACACCAGCGCAAAGCCGATCACCAGGCTGATGCCCGACAGGATGATCCCGGCACCGGTCGGACGCGGCATATGGATGTCGCGGAACCCTTCGACCGGACGCACGGCATTGCGCTTCTTCATGTCGTACCAGGCGTCCAGGTCGTGGATGCGCGGGGTGAAGGCGAAGTTATACTCCGGCGGGGGCGAGCTGGTCGCCCATTCCAGCGTGCGACCGTTCCACGGGTCGCCCTCAACCTTCAGCTCCTCACGCTTCCAGATGCTGACCGCGAACTGGACGAGCATCGCGAAGATCCCGACTGCGATCGTTGCCGCGCCGATGCCGGCGATGATGAACCAGATCTGGTAGGACGGGTCATCGAACACCCGCATCCGCCGCGTCACGCCCATCAGGCCGAGGACATAGAGCGGCGCGAAGGCAAGCCAAAAGCCCACGACCCAGCACCAGAAGGACACCAGGCCCCACTTCTTGTCGAGCTTGAACCCGAACGCCTTCGGCCACCAGTAGTTGATCGCCGCGAACAGGCCGAACAGCACGCCGCCGATGATCACATTGTGGAAGTGCGCGATCAGGAACAGCGAGTTGTGCAGCACGAAGTCGGCCGGCGGCACCGCCAGCAGCACACCAGTCATGCCGCCGATCGTGAACGTCAGCATGAACGCGATCGTCCACATCATCGGCAGCTCGAACCGGATGC
The DNA here is from genome assembly GCF_035998645.1 of Sphingomonas sp. Lineage (GTDB taxonomy): Bacteria > Pseudomonadota > Alphaproteobacteria > Sphingomonadales > Sphingomonadaceae > Sphingomonas. Next base: position 699,836 of record NZ_DASYHL010000004.1, on the reverse strand, counting down.
GCCCACGATACATGGTGAACAACCAGTTGAAGAGCTTCGCACCCGTCGGGATCGAGATCACCATCGTGGTGATGCCGAAGAAACTGTTGACGCTCGCCCCCGACCCCATGGTGAAGAAGTGGTGGAGCCACACGACGTAGGACAGGATGGTGATGACCACCGTCGCATAGACCATCGAGGTATAGCCAAACAGCCGCTTGCCCGAGAAGGTCGAGGTCACTTCGCTGAAGACGCCGAACAGCGGAAGGATCAGGATGTAGACCTCTGGGTGGCCCCAGATCCAGATCAGGTTCACGTACATCATCGACGATCCGCCGAAGTCGTTCGTGAAGAAGTTGGTGCCAGCATAGCGATCGAGCCCGAGCAGCGCGAGCACGGCGGTCAACACCGGGAAGCTGGCGACGATCAGGATGTTCGCGCACAGCGACGTCCAGGTGAACACCGGCATCTTCATCAGGCCCATGCCCGGCGCGCGCAGCTTCAGGATGGTGACGATCAAGTTGATGCCGGACAATGTTGTCCCGACACCCGCAATCTGGAGCGACCAGATATAATAGTCGACGCCAACGCTGGGGCTGTAACTGATCCCCGACAGCGGCGGATAGGCGAGCCAGCCGGTCTGCGCATATTCGCCGACGAACAGCGACACCATCGTCAGCGCAGCGCCCGATGCGGTCATCCAGAAGCTGAAATTGTTGAGGAACGGGAAGCTGACGTCGCGCGCGCCGATCTGGAGCGGGACGACATAGTTCATCAGGCCGGTGATGAACGGCATCGCCACGAAGAAGATCATGATCACGCCATGGGCGGTGAAAATCTGGTCGTAGTGATGCGCGTTAAGATAGCCTTCGTTCCCGCCGAACGCCATCGCCTGCTGCAGCCGCATCATGATCGCATCGGCAAAGCCGCGCAGGAACATGATCAGGCCCAGGATCATGTACATGATCCCGATCTTCTTGTGATCCACACTGGTGAACCACTCTTTCCACAAATAACCCCATAGGCGATATTTGGTCAGCAGCGCGATCACCGCAATGCCGCCGATCGCGACCACGGCAAAGGTCGCGATCAGGATCGGTTCGTGCAGCGGGATCGAATCGAGCGACAGACGACCGAAGATCGGATCGACCGACGGGACGGGATGCGCGGTGGGATCGGACACAGGCTTGACTCAGCTTTCCGGAAGGACGGGAATATCGGCCATGGCGGTGCGCGCGGGCGGCGGCACCGACTGGCGGACGCGCGACAGGCCAGCGCCGGTCAGCGGGGCGCTGTCCACCGGCGCGGGTTCGGGTGCAGTCGCCGCGACCATCGGCGTGGTGCAGACTGCCGCGACATAGCGCGTGGTCAGCGCCGGCAAGCTGCCGCGGGCGGCGAACTTGTCATAGGCCAGGTCGCGGACATTATAGGCGCCGGCCAGCCCAAGGCCGCCCTTGGCATCGATCGCCATCATGTCGTGCATGCACATCTTGCCCGGCTCGACGCACAGGTTGACGACGCGGTCGAACAGGTTCGGTTCGACCTGCGCGTAGCGGCGCACCGGCTCCTTCTCGCTGGGGCGTTCGAGCTTCAAATAGGTCGCGCGGTCGAGCGGCGTTGCCGTCCCCTTCACCTGCGCCACCCATGCGTCGAACGCGCCACGCTCCATGCTCTTTGCGGCAAAGCGCATGTTGGAGAAGCCCGCGCCCGAATAGTTGGCGGAGAAGCCGACGAAATTGCCGGGCTGGTTGAAAATGCCGTGCAGCTTGGTCTCCATCCCCGGCATCGCATAGATCTGGCCAGCCAGCGCGGGGATGTAGAAGCTGTTCATCACCGAGGATGAGGCGATGCGGAAGCGGATCGGGCGGTCCACTGGCGCGGCGAACTCGTTCACCGTCGCGATGCCCAGTTCGGGGTAGATGAACAGCCATTTCCAGTCGAGCGCAACGACCTGAACCTCCAGCGGCTTTTCGCGGTCGGTTTCCGGTGCACCCGGCCCCTTCCCCTCAGCGGCGGCGAGTGGGCGGTAGGGGTCGAGCAAATGCGTGCCGACCCAGGTCAGCGCGCCAAGGCAGATGATGATCAACAACGGCGCGGCCCAGATCACCAACTCCAGCTGGGTCGAATGGTCCCAGTCGGGATCATAGGCCGCATCCTTGTTCGCCGCGCGATACTTGAACGCGAAGAACACCGTCAGCGCCATCACGGGCACGATGATCAACAGCATCAGCGCGGTGGAGATCATCACCAGATTGCCCTGTTGCCGCGCGACTTCACCGGCAGGATCCAGGACGATCAGCCCGCAGCCGGACAACAGCGGCAGCAACGCAAGCGTGAGCAGGGGCCGGAGGCGATGGCGGACTCGGATGGGGTTCTGGGCCATGATCGGCGCCTACGCCCCCCGCCCCGGCGCGGACATAGGACATTTTGTCCAATCCCTTGATGCCCATCAATGCAGCAGTGCGTTCTGCTGCGGGAAGCCGACACTGACCCGCCAGAGTGATTCGCGCCGCGCCGATGCGGCAAGCCGGGAAGACTGGAATGAGCGCCGACACCGTCCCCACGACCGAAGCCGAGCGCGACGCCCGCGCGGTCAATTCCGATGGTCCGCGGGACGGGCACAAGATCGCCCCGGGCGAGATCGCGATCGGCGTCGTCATCGGCCGCACGTCCGAGTTCTTCGACTTCTTCGTCTATGCCATCGCGTCGGTGCTGGTGTTCCCCGCTTTGGTATTCCCGCATCTCGACCCGCTGCAGGGAACATTGTGGTCGTTCGCGATCTTCGCCCTCGCCTTTGTCGCGCGGCCGGTCGGCACGCTGATCTTCACCGCGATCGACCGCGCCTATGGCCGTGGTGCCAAGCTGACCATCGCCCTGTTCTTGCTCGGCGGATCGACCGCGGCAATCGCCTTCCTCCCCGGCTACGCCTCGATCGGCGTCGGCTCGGCTTTGCTGCTCGCGCTGTTCCGCATGGGTCAGGGCGTCGCGCTCGGCGGATCATGGGACGGCCTTGCCTCGCTGCTCGCGCTCAACGCGCCGGAGGGCAAGCGCGGCTGGTATGCGATGATCCCGCAGCTCGGCGCACCGCTCGGCCTGATCGTCGCCAGCCTGCTCTTCATGTTCCTGATCGCCGCCCTGCCCGCGCAGGACTTCCTCGACTGGGGCTGGCGCTACCCGTTCTTCGTCGCCTTTGCGATCAACGTCGTGGCGCTGTTCGCGCGGCTGCGCATCGTGGTGACGCCGGACTATGCGACGCTGTTCGAGCGGCGTGAGCTGCAGCCTGCACCGATGATCGACACGATCCGGTCGAACTGGCGCACGATCATCCTTGGCGCGTTCGCCCCGCTGGCGAGCTTTGCGATGTTCCACATGGTCACGGTGTTCCCGCTGTCGTGGGTGTTCCTGTACACCGAGGAATCGCCGGTCCGCTTCCTCGCGATCGAGGCGGTCGCGGCAGCGCTGGGCGTCGGCGCGATCGTCGCTTCGGGCTATCTCGCCGACCGGGTGGGTCGCCGGACCGTGCTCGCCGCCACTGCCGCTGCCATCGCCGCGTTCAGCGGTTTCGCGCCGCAGCTGCTCGAGATGGGCGAGGCGGGCGAGGCGGCGTTCATGCTGCTCGGCTTCGTGCTGCTCGGCCTGACGTTCGGCCAATCCTCGGGCGCGCTCTCGGCCAGCTTCCAGCAGCGCTACCGCTACACCGGCTCGGCCCTGACCGCCGATCTCGCCTGGCTGTTCGGCGCCGGCTTTGCGCCGCTGGCAGCGCTGTGGCTGTCGTCGGAGTTCGGGTTGCTTGCGGCGGGTGCCTATCTGCTCTCCGGCGCGATCGGCACGCTGGTGGCGCTGTGGCTCAACCGCGAGCTGGCGCGCACGATCGATTGAGCGCGGTCACGCGGCGCGGACAGCTCCCTGTTCCGCGCCGTGGGTCGCAATCCATTGGGCGACCAGTGCCAGCCGAAGCGGATTGATGAAGACCAGCCCGATCCGCTCACCGCGCACCCAGCGCACATGCGCGCCGAGCGTGCCGATGCCCGCGATATCGATCTCTGCCCCCTGCCCCAGTTCCACCGGCAGATCGGTCTCGACCTTTGCCCCGCCCTGCGACAGGTCGATCAGCGGGACAAGGTGCCACACCGCACCGATGCGCAGCCGCGCGCGCAGCGCCGTGGTGACGCGCGGGCAGCGCGGCAGCTGGTCAGGCAGCAGCACATTGTGGATGTGAAGATAGGCATGCACGTCGATCGGGTCGTCAAAGGCGATCCCCGCCTGCCCCGCCTGCGCCCAGCGCACCACCCCCGCAATCGGATCGCACACCTTCGGCTCGATCCGCACGCGCATCCCCGGTTCGAGCGGCGCGTAGATTTCGAGCATCATCCCGCCCGCGCCGATGTTCCGGATCAGACAGAGATGCTGCGCACCCTGTTCGGTGAGCAGGCGTGCGACCTGAAACAAGGTGGTGGTGCGGTCATCGGCGCGGCGATCGTCATCCTGATGCAGCGCGACGTCCGACAGTTCTTCCGCATTCACGGGCAATCCTCCCGCGAGCAACCATTTGCCGAAAGAAAGAGTGCTCACAGCTCCAGCTCCGGCCCCATGATACCCCCGGCCATAGGTGTACCCGAACTATTGATAGCGAAACGTCACCCGACCTGCTCAACGGCCCGTTAGTCACAGTGGCGCGCACGATCGGGGTGCACGATTCCACCCCGGTGTCCTTGGTTCCACGCGATCGTCCTTGACAACCGCCCGCAAACCTTCGATTTCGACGCGCCTCGCGGGTGTAGCTCAATGGCAGAGCAGGAGCTTCCCAAGCTCACGACGAGGGTTCGATTCCCTTCACCCGCTCCAGCTTCCCTACGGCCTCACTCCACCGTCACCGACTTGGCGAGGTTGCGCGGCTGATCGACGTCCGTGCCCTTGGCCACCGCGACATGGTAGGCGAGCAACTGCACCGGCACCGCATAGACGATCGGCGCGATCAGCGGGTGGACGCGGGGCATCTCGATCGTCGCGAGGCAATTCTCGCCCGCTGCGGCAATCCCCTCGGCGTCTGAGATCAGCACGACCTTGCCGCCACGCGCCTGCACTTCCTGCATGTTGCTGACGGTCTTTTCGAACAGCGGGCCGCTTGGCGCGATGACGATGACGGGTACATTCTCGTCGATCAGCGCGATCGGGCCGTGCTTCATCTCGCCGGCGGCATAGCCTTCGGCATGGATGTAGCTGATTTCCTTGAGCTTCAGCGCGCCTTCCATCGCCAGCGGATAGTCGGTGCCGCGGCCGAGATAGAGGACGTCGCGCGCGCCGGCAACGCTGCCCGCCATCGCCTCGATCGCCTCGTCGCGGCTCAGCGCATCGTTGAGCGCGGCGGGGGCTTCGGCGAGGTGGAGGACGATTTCCTTCTCCTCTTCCGGCGTCATCCGCCCCTTCGCCTTGGCGAGGTTGGCGGCGAGTGCCGCAAGGACGGCGAGCTGACAGGTGAACGCCTTGGTCGATGCGACGCCGATCTCGGGGCCGGCATGGGTGGGGAGCAACAGGTCCGCCTCGCGCGCCATCGTGCTGGTCGGCACGTTGACCACGGCGGCGATCGTCTGCCCCTCGGCCTTGGCGTGGCGCAGCGCGGCGAGCGTGTCGGCGGTCTCGCCCGACTGGCTGATCACGATCATCAGCCCGCCCGGCTCCATCACCGGCGCGCGGTAGCGGAACTCGGATGCGACATCGATGTCGACCGCGACACGCGCGAACTGCTCAAACCAGTATTTTGCGACCATCCCGGCATAGTAGCTGGTGCCGCACGCGACGATGGTGACGCGGCGGATCGCCGACAGGTCGAACTCGGGGATCGGCAGCGTCACCTTTTCCTCGAGCCGCTGAAGGTAACCGCGCAGTGTCTGCGCGACGACGATCGGCTGTTCGTAGATTTCCTTCGCCATGAAGTGGCGGTGGTTACCCTTGTCGATCAGCTGGCCCGACGCACCCGAATTGACGATCGGGCGCTCGACGGGGTTGTTCTCAACGTCATAGACCTGCGTTCCGTCGCGGGTGAGGACGACCCAGTCGCCTTCCTCCAGATACGAGATGCGCTGGGTCAGCGGAGCGAGCGCGAGGGCGTCGGAGCCGAGATAGGTCTCCCCCTCGCCATAGCCGACCACCAGCGGCGAACCGAGCCGCGCGCCGATCAGCATGTCGGGGTGGCTGCGGAACAGGATCGCGAGCGCGAAGGCGCCGTGCAGGCGCGGCAGCACCGCCTTGACCGCGGCGACGGGATCGAGGCCTGCCTCGACCTGCTCGCTCACCAGATGCGCGACGATCTCGGTATCGGTCTCGCTCTCGAACACCCGCCCGCGCGCCAGCAGCTCCTCGCGCAGCGGCTTGAAGTTCTCGATGATCCCGTTGTGGACCAGCGCAACCTCGCCGGTCGCGTGCGGGTGGGCGTTGTTGGTGGTCGGGCCGCCATGCGTGGCCCAGCGGGTGTGCGCGATGCCGACATTGCCGGGGAGCGGATCCTCGGCCAGAACCTTGCCCAGATTGACCAGCTTGCCCGATGCGCGGCGGCGGGCGATACCGCCGTCAACGATGGTGGCGATGCCGGCCGAGTCATAGCCGCGATATTCCAGCCGCTTCAGGCCATCGAGCAGACGGTCGGCAACATCTTCGCGGCCCAGGATTCCAACGATTCCACACATGGGGTCTGCTCTCGACTTTAGAGGGTATAGGGGACGCGGATGCCAGGCATGTTGGCCGGGAAATCCTTGGTGTTACGGGTAACGAGCACGCGGCCGCGCAGCATTGCGGTGGCGAGGATAACTGCATCGGGAGAACGCAGCCGCTGACGCTCCCGGCGCAGGCTGGCCGCGCGGCTTGCGATCTCGACGTCCATTTCGTCGATGCCAAAGCCCGACAGCAGAATTTCCGCGCGGCGGAGGCCTTCCCCCGATCCCTTGGACAGGACTTCGATCCACACCATGCGGCTGATCCACGCGCGCGCGCCGCCCGATGTCGCACGGCGCAATTCGTCGCGCGCTGGCTCCAGACCCTTGAGCGCGTCGATCAGGATGTTTGAGTCAAACGCAAATCCGCTCACTTGGCGGGCTTCTTCGGATCGGGGTAGCGGCCCTTGCTCATGTCGAGATAGATTTGCCGCTGGCGGTCATCCTCGGCATCGAACAGGTCAGGGAACTCGGCCTTCACCTCTTCATAATCATCGTCCCACGGCCGCGTCGAAGAGGCGCGTTCACGCCGCTGCCATTCGACCGCATCGCCGATATCGTCGCGATCCTTCCACGCGCCGAACCCAATCTCCAGCCAGTCCTTGGGCGCTTCGGCACGATAAGCGGAAACAGCCTCACGCAGCACTGCGGCGCGGGACTTGCCCTGCTCGGCCGCTTGAGCGTCGAGCCATTTGATGTCTTCATCGGGTAGATCGGCAAGGATGCGGGTCATTGATATGCTGATATCATATCATGATATCATGTCAATGCGGGAACTTGCTGTCGACAAAGCTCCGCACGAATTCCACCGGGTCTGGCTCATGCCCCTGCGCGGCGATGAATTTGGCGCGCCCCTTGGTCCAGACCTCGTTGATCGCGCCCGCCATGCCCTCCGGAAACTGCATCCGCTGAACGACGATGCTGCGCCAGTCGCCGGTGGCGCCGAACAGTGTGTGAAACGTCGGTTCCTGCGCCTTGAGCGCCGCGTCGCTATCCGCATCGAGCGCGCCGATCGCGTCGAGGACATAGGCGTCGAGCAGCCTCAGGAACGGCTTGCCTTCATAGATATCGCTCATTTCGCTGCCTTTCGTGCCGCCATCGCCGCGCGGAACCGCTTCGCCCAACCTGCGCGCGCGGTCTGTTCGGGGCGCACCAGTGCCAGTGCGTCGGCCTCGACATCCTTGGTCACGACCGACCCAGCGCCGACGATCGCGCCTTCGCCGATGCTCACCGGCGCAACCAGCGCGCTGTTCGACCCGACGAACGCGCCCGCCCCGATCACGGTCGGATATTTGAAGAAGCCGTCATAGTTACAGGTGATCGTGCCCGCGCCGATATTCGCGCCCTCGCCCACCTGCGCATCGCCCAGATAGGTGAGGTGGTTGGCCTTGGCGCCCTTGCCCAGCACGGCCTTCTTGGTCTCGACGAAATTGCCGACCTTGCTCTTCTCGCCCAGCACCGTGCCGGGGCGGAGCCGCGCATAAGGTCCGACTTCGGCGCCGGTCGCGATCGTCGCACCCTCGATATGGCAGAAGGCGCGGATCGTGACGCCGTCTGCGACGGTGACGCCAGGGCCGAACACCACGTTCGGCTCAACCGTCACGTCGCGGCCCAGCACGGTATCATGCGCGAACCACACGGTTTCGGGGGCGATCAGCGTCGCGCCATCGGCCATCGCCTGCGCCCGCCGTGCCGCCTGCCAGCGATCCTCGGCATAGGCGAGTTCGGCACGGCTGTTGATCCCGATCACCTCATCCGCATCGGTCTCGACCACCACCGCACGGTCGCGATCGGCCAGCGCGAGCATGACGATGTCGGGGAGGTAGTATTCGCCCGCCGCATTGTCGTTCCCGACCCGGTCGAGCAGCGGCCACAGGTCCGCGGCGCGCACGGCGGTGACGCCGGAGTTGCAGAGGTCGACCGCGCGCTCCTCGGGGGTCGCGTCCTTATACTCGACCATCTTGGCAATCGCGCCGTCCGCGTCAGCGATGATCCGGCCATAGGCCTTGGCATCGTCGGGACGGAAGCCGAGCACCGCGACGCGCGGCGCATCCGCCGCATCGAGCCGCGCCGCCATTGCCGCGATCGTGTGTGCCGACAGGAACGGCGTGTCGCCGAATGCGACAATCACGACGCCGTCGAAGCCCGCCAGCGCCTCACGCGCCATCAGCGCCGCGTGCGCGGTGCCGAGTTGTTCGCCCTGGTGCGCGATTTTGACGCCGAGCGGCGCAACCGCCGCCTCGACCTGCTCGCGCCGTGCGCCGACCACGACCACTTTCTCAGCCGCGCCCGCCGCCGCAAAGGCATCGGTCAAATGCAACAACATCGGCTTGCCTGCGATTCTGTGCAGCACCTTATGCGTGTCGGACTTCATCCGCGTCCCGCTTCCGGCGGCAAGAATGATCGCGGCGATCGGCTTGGTCATCGAAACTGGACTCCCCTCGGGCGCGGCCCTGCCACGATCATGTTGCAATTTCCATAGTGGCACAGGCATTTGGCGCGATGACCGATTTTCCTTTCGATATCGTCGGGTTCGACCTCGACGGCACGCTGCTCGATACCAGCGCCGACCTGCTGGCCGCGACCAATCATGCGCTGGCGCTGATGGACCGCCCCACCCTCGCGCCCGACCGCATCAGGACGATGATCGGCGGCGGGGCGAAGAACATGCTCAAACAGGGGCTGGAGGAATCGGGTGGCTATGACGAAGAGATCATGCGTCGCGCCTATCCTGCGCTGCTGGAGTTCTATGGCGAGAACCTGTCGTATGGCACCGTCCCGTTCGCCGGGCTGGCGGGGGCGCTGGACGATCTGGAGGGGCGCGGCGTCAAACTCGCCATCGTCACCAACAAATTCGAACGCTTCGCGACGCGGCTGGTGCGCGAGGTCGGCCTCGACCACCGCTTTGCCTGTGTCATCGGCGGCGACACGATGGGGCGCGGCAACGCCAAACCCTCGGCGGCCCCGATCCATGAGATGATCGCGCGCTGTGGCGGCGGGCGCGCTGCGTTCGTCGGCGATTCGATCTACGACATTCTGGCCGCGAAGAACGCCGGCATCCCGAGCATCGCGGTCAGCTTCGGGTTCCTGATGCAGCCGGTCGCGGAACTGGGCGCGAACGCGGTGATCGACGGCTATGACGAGCTGGTGCCGACACTCATCCGGCTGGGCGATAGCCTTTCCACCACTTCGTCCACAGATGCTTCGCCAGCTTGAGCGGCGGCATGCGGAGGAAATGGCCGCGTAGGTAGAAGGCGAATTCGGTCAGCTTGCGCGTCCGCTGCCCCCAGCCGTCGCGGGCAAGCAGGCGGCGGACATAGACGCGGTCGGCAAGCGCCAGCGCCGTGCCTTCCCCGAACAGATGCGCGGACAGCCGCAACGAGCGCTCGACCTCACGGGTCAAGCCATGCCGAGCCGCGCAGGCCGCAAGCGCCAGGTCGAACTCAACCCCGCCAAACTCGTCGCGCAGGCAGTGGATATCCCACAAATTGCGCAAGCCTCCCTGCAGATCGCCATCGGCGAACAGATGCGCCGCCGCATGGACAACCATCCCCTCGGGCGGCAGCACCGACAGACCATTGCCCAGCGGCACCGCACTCGCGATCAGCGCAGCCGCATCGGGCGTCACCCGCGCGGTCAGCGGCAGGATCGTGTGGTGGACGTCGATCATCCGGTCGCGCTCGCGATGGATCAGCGGTGGCAGCTCGTGCATCCAGTGGCGATAATAGGCGTCGTCATAGGGGTCGGGCTTCACCCACTCCCACCCGGCGGCAAGCAGCAGCGCCTCTGCCTCCTCGATCCGGTCGCGCGGGACGAGGATGTCGAGATCGCCGATCTGCCGTCCCTGCCCCGCCGCCAGTCCGCTCGCGACGAACGCGGTGCCCTTGAGCAGCACCACCGGCATGCCGCTTAGGGCGAGCGCGCGGCGAGCCATCTCCGCCTCCCACAGCGCCGCCATCCGCCCCTGTTCCGCGGCCGCGCGCGCATCCGCGAGGATGCGGGCTGCGGCATCGGGGATCGGAAGGCCATCAAGCCGATGCGCCAGCGTCCCGATCAGCGTCTCCGCGCGCGCGGCGCACAGCAACGCGGTCCAGCCTGCCGCATCCAGCGCCAGCGCCGACGCCGGATCGCGCAACGCGCGGGCGACCAGCGCGCCGCTCATGCCAGCTCCCCCCACAGTCGCTCGACCAGCGCGATCGCGCCGTCGGTGTCGGGATAGTCGATCGCCCGCGCCGGGACCCCCCGCACCAGACCGGTCAGCGCGTCGAACCCGGCCTCACCCAGCGCGACATAGTTGGTCGATGCTTGCGTGAGCCGCACCAAACACTCGCTCGGCTCGACGGCGCGTTCGGCGACCTGATGGCCGAATGCCGGGAACAGGATCAGCGCGGGCCGGGCCGGTGCATCCATCGCCGCAATCGCTCGCGCGTCCGGGACAAGGTGGCGAATATCCCCCTTCGGCGTGCCTTTGAGCAAGGGTCCCCAGCGCGCATCGGGCAACGCCGCCTGCATCACCCCAATCGCCTCATTCTTCAGACTGATCAGCCGCGGAAAGCCGTGCAGCATCCCCGTCGCCGGATCGAGCAAGGCAAACTCGTCGCCCATCAGCCGCCAGCCGCGCGCCATCAGCAGCGCGGCGAGCGTCGATTTGCCCGCCCCGCTCTCTCCGGTCATCACCAGCGCGCGGCCATCCTTCTCGACCGCCGAGGCGTGGAGCAGCAGATAGCGCCGTTGCCCCAGCGCCATCTGCAAATTCATCGCCATTTCCGCCGCCAGCACGCCTTGCGCGAGCGGCAAAGGCGCCGCCTCCGGAATTACGAAATCCCCGCCCAGATGCACGGCAGGGCGCATCCAGCGCCGCCAGCAACGCGCGGCGAACAGGCGCACGGTGAAATCGGGGATGCCGTCCTGCGGCTGCGGGTAGTCACGGTAGAGATGGTCCAGCACCGCAACCGGCGCGCGCCAGTCGCTGCCGATGCGGAACCCCACCGGCCCGATGCGCAGCATGGTGGCGTGGCGCATCACACCCGCTCCACCAGCCCGGACGCGACCAGTTCGTCGATCCGTGCCGCGAGCGCGTCTCGGTCAGGATCGACCAGATCAAACCGCTCAGTCAGCGCCGCCAGCGCCTCATCCAGCGTCAGCGGCTCAGTCAGGAGGTCGAGCAACTCCGGCACCGGCGAATCGACCAGATGCGTGATCCCCGAAGCGCGGTGATAGACCAGCGTCAGCGCATCGAGCAGCTCGATCCGCAGCGTCGCGGCGGGCGCGGCGCGATACCGGGTCACTCGGCGTTACCCGCGCGGCATCTGGAGCGATGCGAAACAGGTAAAACCGCTCGTGCCGCGCTGCAGCCGGCGGATGTAATTGGTGTAAGCGCGGCTCTGGTCATAGGTGGTGCCGGGCAGGTTCGCGCCATTCAGCGCCTGCTTGACCTCTTCACCCTTGAAATTGCGGCCCGCCGGCGGGAACGCGCCCTGCGTCCCGGCTGGAACCAGCGATCCATCGGCGGCGATGTAATTGCCCGCGCGCCCGGCGTCGGGAACCGGAATCTCGCAGTTCAGCACCGACCCCGCAGTCTGCGCGAGCGCCGGCTTGATCGACACGATCGCCGACGCGCTGGCGGCACCCAGCATCAGCGCGCGCCTGCTGGGGCCTTTGGTCGGTCCGTCCTTGGGAGGCGTTGTGTTGGCCATGATGCGTTCATCTCTCGCATACTTGCCTTTCACAAGTGTGAATCGCGCGACGATCGGTTAGGCTGGATGACATGCCCAGCCTGACCAACCCCCGCACCTTTGCCGCGCTGATCGCGATTCTCGTTACCGCGATCGTCGCGTGGATCACCGCCGGGCCGCAGGCGGGCGGGATCGCGCTGGTCGGAGCGACGCTCGCCGCGCTGATCGCATCGCCCCCGCCCGACGAGCCCGCGCTGGAAGACGCGCCTCCGCTCGCGACCGGCACGACCCCGGCGGGCGTTGCCGAGGCGATCGAGGCCGTGTTCGAACCGATGCTGCTGGTCGAGGCGCAGCGCGTCACGGCGGCCAACCGCGCAGCGCGCGCGCTGCTGGGCGAGCATATTCTGGGCGAGGATGTCCGCGTCGCGATCCGCCACCCCGCTGCGGCCGAAAGGCTGCTCAACCCGGTTGATGGGGCACCCGGCGGCCCGATCCATCTGGTCGGCCTTGGCACGCGCGACCAGCGGTGGGAGATGCGGGTCCTCGCGCTGCCCGACGGCGGGCGCGTGGTGCATCTCAGCGACCGGACCGGCGCCCATGCAGCAGACAAGATGCGGGTCGATTTCGTCGCCAATGCCAGCCACGAACTGCGCACCCCGCTCGCCTCGATCCTCGGCTTTATCGAGACGCTGGAGGATGCCGCCGACGATCCCGAAACCCGCGCGCGGTTCCTGAAAGTCATGGATAACGAGGCGCGGCGGATGCAGCGGCTGATCGACGACCTCATTTCGCTGTCACGGATCGAGGCGGAGAAATATCGCGCACCGGACGATGTCGTCGATCTTCCCGCGCTGCTTGGCCAGGTGCGCGACGAGCTGTCGGCACTCGCCCCCGCGCGCGCCGCAGACATTGCGCTGACCGTCGATCCGATGCCGGCGGTGCGTGGCGACCGGGTCCAGCTCTCGCAACTGCTGCACAATATTATCGGCAATGCGATGAAATATGGCCGCGCCGGCACGCCGGTCACGGTCGCGCTCGCCGCGACCGAATCGGCGATGGTCCGGCTGACCGTCCGCGACGAGAGCGAAGGCATCGCGCCCGAGCACCTCCCCCGCCTGACCGAACGATTTTATCGGGTCGATTCGAGCCGCAGCCGGGCAGCCGGCGGCACCGGCCTTGGCCTCGCCATCGTCAAGCATATCGTCGAGCGGCATCGCGGTCGGCTCGATATTACCAGCAGTGTCGGAGAGGGCACCGCCGTCACCATCCTGCTGCCCACAGCAGCGATTCCGGAGTCGGTGTCATCATAACGTCACGCAATTGAAACAGAGGGCCGGTCGCGGACAGGCCCGGCCCCCGTCCCGCGACTCGCAAGCAGGCCGAGGGGATTCAACGATGCGCAGCTTCACTCTGATCGCGCTTTCGGCGCTCACGCTTTCTGCCTGTGGCGGCGGCGGGGGCCAGGCTTCCCGCGACCAGATCAAGATCGTCGGCTCGTCGACCGTCTATCCCTTCACCACCATGGTCGCCGAACAGTTCGTCAACTCGGGCAGCTTCAAGGCGCCGGTGATCGAATCGACCGGTACCGGCGGCGGCATGAAGCTGTTCTGCGCGGGCGTCGGCCCGCAGCACCCGGACATGACCAACGCCTCGCGCCGCATGACCGCGTCGGAATTCGACCTGTGCCAGCGCAACGGCGTGACCGAGATCATGGAAGTCCAGGTCGGCATGGACGGCATCGCCTTTGCCGAATCGATCAATGGGCCGAAGATCAAGCTGACGCTCGCCGAAGCCTATCGCGCGCTCGCCGCGACCCCGATGGGCAAGCCCAACACGGCGAAGCTGTGGTCGGACATCAACCCGTCGCTTCCCGCCGTGCCGATTTCGATCATGGGCCCGCCCGCGACCAGCGGCACGCGCGACTCGCTGCACGAGCTGATCATGCATCCGGGCTGCGAAGAGGCATATCCGCAGGTCAAGGAAATCGAGAAGACCGACAAGGACAAGGCCAAGGAGCTGTGCACCCGCGTGCGTGAGGACGGCGTCTATGTTGACTCGGGCGAGAACGACAATCTGATCGTCCAGAAGCTGAGCGCGAACCCCAATGCGATCGGCGTGTTCGGCTATTCCTACCTCGAGGAAAACGCCGCGCGGTTGAAGGGCGTTCCGGTCAACGGCGTCGACCCGACCTATGCCGCGATCTCGTCGGGCGAGTATCCCGGTGCCCGCGCGATGTTCATCTACGTCAAGAAGCAGCATCTGAAGGCAGTGCCCGGGATCAACGAGTTCCTCGGCCAGTATACCAAGATGTGGGAGCCGGAAGGTCCGCTGACCAAGCGCGGCATGATCGCCTCGTCCGACGCGGATCGCAGCAAGGCGAGCGACACGATCGGCCAGGGTCGCGTGATGCAGCGCGGCGACCTCGACTGATCCAAGCCGACACGCCCACCCCTCCCAGATAGGCGGTTTCGACCGGTGAACGTCTTCGCACTCCTGTTCCTCGTGCTCGGCCTCGGGCTGATCGGCTGGTTGACGGCGCGGGCGCGCGCCGCCCGCATGGCGCGTGGCCTCGCCGCCAAGCGGCTGCACAGCCTGCCCAGCCAGCATGGCTGGTATGTCGCGACCTGGGCCGTGGTCCCGGCGCTGATTTTCATCCTCGTCTGGGCGAATGTCAGCCCGGGTCTGGTCACCGAATCGGTGCTCTCCAGCCCCGCCGCCGCCCAGCTCCCGGCATTCGGTTTCGAGCGTGAGACGATCCTCAACGAGGCGCGCAGCCTGGCCGAGGGTAGCAGCCAGGGTGCGTTCTACCCGGTCGCCGAGCAACTCGCTCCGGCCTATGCCACCGCGCTCACCCGCTATAACTGGATCGGCACCGCGCTGGCGCTGATCATCGCGTTCGCGTTCGGGGCGCTGGCCTTCACCAAGGTCAAACCGGATTTCCGCGCGCGGACCAAGTTCGAGCGGGCGGTGATGATGCTGCTGCTCGTCGCGTCGCTGATCGCGATCCTGACGACGCTCGGCATCTTCCTCTCGCTGATCTTCGAGAGCGTTCGTTTCTTTTCGATCGTCCCCATCACCGATTTCCTGTTCGGCCTGAACTGGAGCCCGCAGGTCATCCGCGCCGACGATCCCGGTGCCAATCTCGGCGCGCTTCCGCTGTTCTGGGGCACCTTCTTCATCGGCGCCGTCATCGCGATGATCATCGCGATCCCGTTCGGCCTGATGAGCGCGATCTACCTCACCCAATATGCCCCGCGCAGCTTCCGCGCGTGGATGAAGCCGATCCTTGAGATCCTCGCGGGCGTACCGACCGTCGTTTACGGCTATTTCGCCGCGCTGACCGTCGGCCCGCTGATCCGCGATTTCGCGGTCATGCTCGGCTTCCAGTTCGCCTCAGCCGAAAGCGCGCTGTCGGCAGGTCTGGTGATGGGCATCATGATCATCCCGTTCGTATCGTCGATGGCCGATGATTCGATCGCAGCTGTGCCGACCGCGATGCGCGACGGTTCGCTCGCGATGGGCGCAACGACCAGCGAGACGATCAAGCGCGTGCTGATCCCCGCCGCCCTGCCCGGCGTCGTCGCCGGCATCCTGCTCGCGGTCAGCCGCGCGATCGGCGAGACAATGATCGTGGTGATGGCCGCTTCGGGCGCCGCCAATATCACGCTCAACCCGTTCGATGGCGCGACCACCGTGACCAAGCAGATCGTCGACCTGCTGACCGGTGAAACCGCGTTCGACAGCCCCAAGACCCTCGCCGCCTTTGCGCTGGGCCTGACGCTGTTCATGATCACCTTCGTCCTCAACATCGTCGCGCTGCGCGTCGTCAAAAAGTATCGCGAAGCTTATGAGTGAGAGCCTCATCCCGCAGCTGCCGACCAGTTCCGAGGAGCCCGCACGCGCGGCCCCGACGGGTTGGAAGACCGATGTGATGCAAAAGCGCATCCGTGCCCGCTATGCCAAGGAGCGTCGCTTCCGCATGTGGGGACTGGCTGCGGTCGTCGGCTCGGCCAGCTTCCTCGCCTTCCTGCTCGTCACGATGCTGTGGCAGGGCATTGGCGGGTTCCAGCGCGCCGAGATCGCACTGCCGATCGACTTCAAGGCGGCAGCCCTCGAGGTCACGCCGGAACAGCTGCGCGGCAAAGGTGCCGACCTGGCGCTTGCCGGTGCGGGGCTGAACGACGTCGTCGCCGACGCGGCGGTCGCGGCGTTCGGGCCGGATGGCGTCGACTATATCTCGGACAATGCGTGGGTCGCGGTCCGTGATGAATTGAAAGACCGGCCCGAGCTGTTGCAGGGCCGCGCGTCGATCGACGTGCCCGCCTCCTCCCCGATCGCGCTCGCCGCGAAGGGCGACGGCAACGACCCTGAGGTGACCAAGGTTGCGGTGCGGCTGCGCGACGAAGGCACGTTGAAGCAGGGCTTCAACATCGACTTCCTGACCGGCTCCGATGCCACCGACCCCACTGGCGTCGGCATCTGGGGTGCGCTCAAGGGGTCGTTGCTGACGATGCTGGTGACGTTGCTGATCGCCTTCCCGATCGGCGTGTTTTCGGCGATCTATCTTGAGGAATATGCGCCGCGGAACCGCTGGACCGACCTGATCGAGGTGTCGATCAATAATCTGGCTGCGGTCCCGTCGATCATCTTCGGCCTGCTCGGCCTCGCCGTGTTCCTCAACTTCATGCAGTTACCGCGCTCCGCGCCGCTGGTCGGCGGCATGACGCTGGCACTGATGATCATGCCGGTCATCGTCATCGCCGGACGCAACGCGATCAAGGCGGTGCCGCCCTCGATCCGCGACGCCGCACTCGGCATTGGCGCGAGCCGTATCCAGGTGGTGTTCCACCACGTCCTGCCGCTCGCCCTGCCCGGCATCCTGACCGGCACGATCATCGGCATGGCGCGTGCGCTGGGTGAGACCGCACCGCTGCTGCTGATCGGCATGCGCGCGTTCATCGTTACCCCGCCCGGTGGCGTGTTCGAGCCCGCGACGGTGCTGCCGGTGCAAATCTTCCTGTGGTCGGATCAGGTGAGCCGCGGCTTCGTTGAAAAGACGAGCGCCGCGATCATCGTCCTGCTCATCTTCCTGCTCGCGATGAACGCCATCGCCATCTATCTTCGCAACCGCTTCGAGACCCGCTGGTGATGACCCAAATCGATTATGCAAGCACCGCCGTCGATAGCGCCGCGCCCGCGCAGCGCGACGACACGCCCAAGATGTCGGCGCGCGGCGTCAACGTCTTCTATGGCGAGAAACAGGCGATCCGCGACGTGTCGATCGACGTCGACATGGAGAATGTGACCGCGTTCATCGGCCCGTCGGGCTGTGGCAAGTCGACGTTCCTGCGCACGCTCAACCGCATGAACGACACCGTCGCGAGCGCGCGGGTCGACGGCAGGATCATGCTGGACGGCGAGGATATTTACGACCGTTCGATGGACGTGGTGCAGCTGCGCGCCCGCGTCGGCATGGTGTTCCAGAAGCCGAACCCCTTCCCCAAGTCGATCTACGAGAACGTCGCCTATGGCCCGCGCATCCACGGCCTGGCGCGTTCGCGTTCGGACATGGACGCGATCGTCGAGCGCTCGCTCAAGCGCGCGGGCCTGTGGGAAGAGGTCAAGGAACGGCTGCAGGACAGCGGCACCGCGCTGTCGGGTGGCCAGCAGCAGCGGCTGTGCATCGCGCGCGCCATCGCGGTCGACCCCGAAGTCATCCTGATGGACGAGCCCTGCTCGGCGCTCGACCCGATCGCCACCGCCAAGATCGAGGAGCTGATCCACGAACTGCGCGGCAAATATGCGATCGTGATCGTCACCCACAACATGCAGCAGGCCGCACGCGTCAGCCAGCGCACCGCCTTCTTCCACCTCGGCACGCTTGTCGAATATGGCGAGACGGACCAGATCTTCACCGCGCCCCGTCAGGAGCGCACCAAAGACTATATCACCGGAAGGTACGGATGATGGGGACGGGTCAGGAACATACCGTCAAGGCGTTCGACGCGGACATCAAGCATCTGCGCGCGCTGATCTCGCAGATGGGCGGCCTCGCCGAACAGGCGATCCAGGATGCGATGACCGCGCTTGAGCGCAATGACCTCGCGCTGGCAAAGCAAGTCCGCACGAAGGACAAGGCGATCGACGCGATCGAAGCCGAGGTCGAGAAGCTCGCCGTCCGCGTCATCGCGCTGCGCGCGCCGATGGCCGACGACCTGCGCGACGTCGTCGCCGCGCTCAAGATCGCGGGCGTGGTCGAGCGGATCGGGGACTATGCCAAGAATATCGCCAAGCGCGTTCCCCTGATCCACCCGACTGGCACCGACCGGATCGAGGCGATTTCGCTCATCCCGGCGATGGCGCAACTCGCGAGCGAGATGGTGCACGAGGTGCTCGACGCCTTCTCCGCCCGCGACGCCGAGGGCGCGATCCGCGTGATCGAGCGCGACAACCGGCTCGACGATTTCTACGACAGCATCTTCCGGACGCTCGTCACCTATATGGTCGAGAACCCGCGCACGGTGAGCGAGGTCGCCCACCTGCTGTTCGTCGCCAAGAATATCGAGCGGATCGGCGACCATGCGACCAACGTCGCCGAAATGGTCTATTTCGCCGCGACCGGACAATATCTCGCCGACCGCGATCCGGTCGAGACCCCGGAGGCCTGAAATGAGCCGCGCGCGCATGCTGCTGGTCGAGGACGATGCGGCGCTCGCCGAACTCCTCACCTATCATTTCCGGCGTGAGGATTTCGAGGTCCGCCACACCCCCGACGGCGAAGAGGCGCTGCTGCTCGCCCAGGAATCGCCGCCCGACATCGTGCTGCTCGACTGGATGGTCGAAAGCCTGTCGGGGATCGAGGTCTGTCGTCGCCTGCGCCGGATGAGCGAGACGGCGAATGTGCCGATCATCATGCTCACCGCACGCGGCGAGGAAGAGGATCGCGTGCGCGGGCTCGAGACCGGTGCCGACGATTATGTGACCAAGCCCTTCTCGCCGCGCGAGCTGGTCGCGCGCGTCGGCGCGGTGCTGCGCCGCGTTCGCCCGGCGCTGGCGGGTGAGGCGCTGACCTATTCCGACATCGAGATGGACACGGTCGGCCACAAGGTCCGCCGCGGCGGCGAAGTCGTGCCGCTGGGCCCGACCGAATTCCGCCTGCTCAAGCATTTCCTGGAGCATCCGGGCTGGGTGTTCTCGCGCGAGCGGCTGCTCGATGCGGTATGGGGGCATGACAGCGATATCGAGAGCCGCACGGTCGATGTGCACATCCGCCGGCTGCGCAAGGCGATCAATATCGGCAACCGCCCCGACATCATTCGCACCGTGCGCTCGGCGGGATACTCGCTCGACGCGGGGCAGTAACTGCCAGGTCGAGCTGCCCGCTTGCCAGCCGCGCATACCCGCCGCATAGCTTGACGGGAACGTCAAGTCGGAGGGGTTATGAGCATCAGTTTTGAAGGCCGCGTCGCGATCGTCACCGGCGCTGGTGGGGGTCTGGGACGCGCCTATGCGCTGGAACTCGCAAAGCGCGGTGCGCGGGTCGTGGTCAATGACCTTGGCGGATCGCGCGACGGCAGCGGCACGTCGGACGCCGCACAGCAGGTGGTCGAACAGATCGAAGCGGCGGGCGGCGAGGCGATCGCCAATGGCGGCAGCGTCACCGACTATGCCCAGATGCAGGAAATGGTCGCGCGCGCGCAGGAGAAATGGGGCGGCGTTCATATCCTGATCAACAATGCTGGCGTGCTGCGCGACAAGAGCTTCGCGAACATGGAGCCGGAGGATTTCCGCTTCGTCGTAGATGTTCACCTCAACGGATCGGCCAACGCGACCAAGGCGGTGTGGGCGACGATGCGTGACCAGAATTACGGCCGCATCCTGATGACCGCGTCATCGTCCGGGCTGTACGGCAATTTCGGACAGGCCAATTATGGCGCCGCCAAGCTCGGCCTCGCCGGGCTTACCAAGACGCTCTACCTTGAGGGCGCGAAGTATAATATCCGCGTCAACACCCTGGCCCCGACCGCAGGCACGCGGATGACTGAGGATATCTTCCCCGAAGCCGCATTCAAGGCGTTCACGCCCGAGAGTGTCGCTCCCGCCGCGCTGTTTCTGGTCAGCGAGGACGCGCCCACGAATGCGATCGTCGGTGCCGGAGCAGGCGTATTCCAGGCCGCGTATGTCACGCTGACTCAGGGCGTGCGCCTGAGCGACGCGGAGATGAGCCCCGAGGGCGTCGCCGCACACTGGGCGCAGATCACCGATCGCACCGGCGAGATCGTGCCCAAATCGGGCGGCGAGCAGGCAATGACGATCATGGCGAAGCTGCAGAGCTAAAGTTTTTCGGTGTGGCGGCACCGGCCCGCTCCCCCACCCGGCCACCCATAGAATACACTGTCGTTGGGTGGCCGGGTGGGGGAACGGGCCGGTGCCGGTTCAGCGCAGATGAATACAAACTAGCGCAACAGCGTATTGCAACACTAATACACTTATGGCAGTCTCTCCGGTACAGGAGGGACTGCCATGTATAGCGAAGTGGATCTCAACAGCGCGGTGGAGGCCGGGGCGATCAGCCCCGAGGCCGCCGCCGCATTCCGCGACCATATCGCGTCGATGCGCTCTGCGCCGATCGCAGACGAGGAGCATTTCCGGCTGCTGACCGGGTTCAACGACATCTTCGTCGCGATTGCGGCGGCACTGATGCTGGTCGCAGTCGCCAAGATCGGGGGCGAGATCAAGCCCTGGCTTGGTGGCGTCGCCGTGGCGGCGCTGTCGTGGGGGCTGGCCGAATATTTCACGCGCATCCGCCGCATGGCACTGCCCAGCATCCTGCTGCTGCTCGCCTTTGTCGGCGGGATTGCCGCCACGCTGGTGGGCATCGTCGCCATCAATGTCGAGTTGCTCGAACGCTATGTCGGCAACGACAATGAAACGCAGCGTCAGATCGCGGCGGGGATTGCGGCCACCGTGGGTGTTGCGACGGCAGGAGCGGCATGGCTGCACTGGCGCCGCTTCATGGTGCCGATCACCGTGGCCGCGGGGGCCGTCGCGGTTGTCGGCGTGATGATCGCGCTGATCATGATCGCCATCCCCACAGCGCAGGATTGGGCGATGCCGATCGTGCTGGGCGGCGGCGTGTTGATGTTCCTGTTCGCGATGCGCTGGGACATGTCGGATCGCGAGCGCAAGACGCGCCGTGCCGATGTTGCCTTCTGGCTGCATCTCGCGGCGGCACCGATGATCGCCCACCCGATCTTCCGCATGCTCGGCATCTTCGACGGTGCGGTCCAGCCGGGCATGGCTGCGGTCGTGCTGCTGCTTTATGTCGGTTTCGCGATCGTCGCGCTCGCCGTTGATCGCCGCGCACTGCTCGTCTCCAGCCTCGCTTATGTCCTCTATGCGATGTACGCGCTGCTCCAGACGGCGGGCGCGGTCGAGCTGGGCGCGGCGCTGACGGCTTTGGTGATCGGATCGGCGCTGCTGACCCTGTCGGCCTTCTGGCAGCCGATGCGGGGGCTGGTGGTTGGCCCACTCGGCGGGCTCGGCAACCGCCTGCCGCCGGTCCCGGTGCGCCACTCTGCCTATGCCTGACTCCGGACCGGGGCGTGGCGCGCGCCGCGCCCCGGTTCAAATCATAGCTGCACCCTCGATCCGATATGGGTGCGTCGAGGGCGTGATGGCGGCAAGTAACTGCAAGGTGCGCGCCGCCATGCTGCCCCCACTTGTGGCTTTCAGGTCGCAAGTCGCCGGATTTCCCGATCCCGGCCCGATAATGCGCGCAAAATGAGTAGCAGACGCGTTGCACCCGTGACGCAGAGCGCTCTTACTTTCCTCCGCTTTGGGGGAAGTTGCTATTTTGTTGCGTCGAAACTTGATGTGCTTGGAAGTGGTCCGGGGCCATGTTGGCTGAGGCAAGGCTCCTCCAGCCGGCATCGCCCCCGCTCGAAGGGGCAACGTTTGACCTGCACGTCCTCACGTTCGCCGTGTCGGCCATGGCGCACGCGCTGGACGCATTCGGCAATCTCAACAGTGCAATCCTGTTCGCGGCGACTGCGCGCGCCTGTGGCCCGTTCGACCAGACGCCGGGCCGCAAACGCCCGGTGAGTATCAACGCACTCGCCGCCTCGCTCGGCCGGCCGTTCGAAACGACCCGGCGGCACGCCAACGCGCTGATCGACGAAGCGCTGATCCTGCGCTCGCCCAACGGGCTGTCGGTTACGACCGAGGCGATCGTCGAGCCGCGGGTCGCGCGCCTTACCGACACGTGCCACGACCTGCTGGTCCGCCTGATCGAGGATATGGAAGGCGACGGCCTCACATTGCCGTCGCCCGCGTCCGACATCACCTATGACCCGCGATCCGGGATCGGCATTGCACTCGACCTGATGCTCGCCGCGGTCGAGAGCCATGGGCGGCGCGAGGAGAATTTCACCCGCCTCGCGCTGCTGCTAGCAATCGAATCGGCGCAGCGTCGCGCGGCCCATGCGGGCGCGGATCGCGCGACCGATCCGGTGATCCGCACCAGCACCGCCGCGCGCATCCTTGGCCTTCCCTACGCAACCACCTCGCGCAACATCGATGCGCTGGTCGATAGCGGGTTGTTGACGCGGAGCGGCGCAGCGCTGCGCCCGGTCGATGACGCCCGCGCCAACGATGGCCGCAGCGCGCTTGCCTATCGGGCGCGTCAGCTGATCGGGCGACTGGCCCAGTCGGGATTTCCGATGCATCAGCCGGGCACCGCCTATATCCGCTACCGCGAGCAGGCGCAGGATCTGGGTTAGACACGCGTTCAGCTTTGCTGGAGCGCTGCCGCATTGCTGAAACGCGTTTGCCGCTCTCTCAATTAAGGGAAGCGTCGAACCACATCGCTACGTCCACGGAACCGCACCGCGCCGCCGTCCGTTCCCCGCTCCAACTCACCATTTAGGAGCATACCCCATGTCCAACCCGCAGGAACTCTCCGAAAAATTCTGGAAGGCGCTCGACAGCGACCGCACCCTTTTCCTTGGTCTTGATGGCGTGCGCGACGGCCATGCCCAGCCGATGACCGCGCTGCGTGAAGACGGCCAGCATGGCGGCCCGATCTGGTTCTTCACGACGAAGGACAATGGCATCGTCCAGGGCCTGACCGAGGGCAATCGTGCGATGGCGCATTTCGTGTCGAAGGGTCATGATCTGTGGGCGACGATCCACGGCAGCCTCGTCGCCGACAATGACCGCGCGACGATCGACCGGCTGTGGAACCCCTTCGTGGCCGCTTGGTATGAAGGTGGCAAGGACGATCCCAAGCTCCAGCTGCTCCGCCTCAACACGGAACATGGCCAGATCTGGTTGAACGAAAACAGCCTGTTCGCGGGTCTCAAGATGATGCTGGGTGCCGATCCGAAGGAAGATTATAAGGACAAGGTTGCCGACGTTTCACTCGCCTGAAGCGATGACGAACGTCGCGCATAGGGCGCGACGTTCGTCGCCAATCATTCCTTCATTGCACGCGACGACCCTCCGCCACTAGAGCCGGGCTGGGCCGCGGATCATCAGGACGCGCGGCCGGACAGGAACGCATGGCTGCCCACCCCTTTTCGATCCATAACTACCGCGCCTACTGGATCGCCCGCCTCGCCTCGACACTGGCCGGACTGTCGATGGTGGTCGTCATTGGCTGGCAGGTTTATGACATCGCCCGCGAGACGATGGGCATCCGCGAAGCAGCGATGCAGCTCGGCTTTGTCGGGTTGGTACAGTTTCTTCCCCTGCTTGCGCTCACCCTGATCACCGGATGGGTGGCCGATCGGCTTGATCGCCGCTGGATCGTCCGTGCGGCGATCGCTCTGGAACTGGGGTGCGCCGCCGCGCTGGCCTGGCTGACCCAGACCGACACTATCACCTTGCCCGCTCTGTTCGGCATCGCGGCGCTGCTCGGCGTTGCCCGCGCGTTCATCAGCCCGGCGCAGCAGGCGCTCGCCCCCAATCTCGTCCCCGCCGCCTCGCTCCCCACCGCCATCGCGTTGAGTGCGCTGGCGTGGCAGGTTGGATCGATCGGCGGCCCTGCGATGGGCGGCTATCTCTACGCCGTCGGGCCGGCGGTGCCCTATTGGGTCGCGACCGCATTGTTCGGCGTATCCTTCCTGATGATGATGCTGGTGACGCCGGTGGTGCGCAGCACGATCGCCCGCATCGGCAATCCGCTGATGCAGATGATCGAGGGGCTGCACTATGTCCGCCGTAACCGCCTGATCCTCGGCGCGATCTCGCTGGATATGTTTGCAGTGCTTTTGGGCGGCGCGACCGCGATGCTCCCGATTTACGCCCGCGACGTCCTGATGATCGGCGCGGACGGACTCGGCCATCTGCGCGCGGCACCTGCAGTAGGCGCGGTCGCAGTGGCGGTGATCCTGTCGTGGCGTCCGCTCAAGACCAATGTCGGGGTCAAGATGCTGTGGGCGGTGATCGGATTTGGCGTTGCGACGACCGTGTTCGGTTGGGCCGGGCCGTTGATGACCAGCTGGTTTGGCCCGTCAATGATCGGCAGCGAACTCGCCCCGGCGGTGCTGGTCTCCATTGCCGCGCTGATAGCGCTTGGCGCGTTCGACATGATCTCGGTTTATGTTCGGTCCTCACTGATCCAGCTGCACACGCCCGACGCGATGCGCGGGCGGGTCGGATCGGTCTCGACGCTGTTCATTTCCAGCTCGAACGAGCTGGGTGAGGCGCGATCGGGTTTTCTCGCCTCGCTGATCGGGCCAGTCGTCGCGACCGTGGGCGGCGGCATCGCAGCCATCTTGGTAACCGCGCTGTGGGCGCGTATCTTCCCCGAATTGCGGTGCGCGCGGACCTTCGATCCGCCCGCATCGTTGGACAATTCCCCGCCAGAGGAGATCAAGGCATGAAGGCGAACTCGATCCTCGAAACGATCGGCAACACTCCGCACATCCGCGTGGCCCGGCTGTTCCCCGATGCCGAGGTGTGGATCAAGTCGGAGCGCACCAATCCCGGCGGGTCGATCAAGGACCGCATCGCGCTGGCGATGATCGAGGCGGCGGAGGCCGATGGCAGCCTGAGCCCCGGCGGCACGATCGTCGAGCCGACCAGCGGCAATACCGGCGTCGGGCTGGCGATGGTTGCGGCGGTCAAGGGCTACAAGCTGGTGCTGGTGATGCCCGAGAGTATGAGCATCGAGCGCCGCCGCCTGATGCTGGCCTATGGCGCGAGCTTCGACCTGACCCCGCGTGAAAAGGGAATGAAGGGCGCGATCGAGCGGGCGATCGAGATCGTCGAATCGACCCCCGGTGCGTGGATGCCACAGCAGTTCGAGAACCCGGCCAATGTCGATGTCCATGTCCGCACCACGGCGCAGGAAATCCTCAAGGACTTCGGCGACACCCCGCTCGACGTCATCATCACTGGCGTCGGCACCGGCGGCCACATCACCGGCGTTGCCGAGACGCTGAAGAAGCACTGGCCATCGCTCAAGGTATTCGCGGTTGAGCCGGAACTGTCCCCGGTCATTTCGGGTGGCCAGCCGGGTCCGCACCCGATCCAGGGCATCGGCGCCGGCTTCGTGCCGAAGAACCTGCACACTGACTCGATCGACGGCGCGATTCAGGTCGATGCGGCCGATGCGAAGGAGTTCGCCCGCCGCGCGGCGCGTGAGGAAGGGATGCTGATCGGCATCTCGTCGGGCGCGACCATGGCGGCGATTGCGAAGAAGCTGGGCGACCTTCCGGCGGGTTCGCGCGTGCTTGGGTTCAACTATGATACGGGCGAGCGCTATCTCAGCGTTCCGGACTTTCTTCCGGAGGCTTGAGGGGACCGCATCGCATCCCAGGCCGGACAATCTGCGCTGAGTCGGGGACGCCGACTCGGCCAGCTTGCGGGATGGCGACGATGTCGGACAGCGGGCTTCGGGCACTGAACTCAGACGGCCCGTCGCCCTGAGCAAACGGCGTGGTTTGCTGCAGGCTCATCTTCGGCTAAAGCGCGAGCGCCAGTGTCGCTGGCGTTTCGCCGCTGAAGGACTGCGCGCTTCCTGTGAACCCGCCCCCTATTTCGGCCGCCATGGCCCGCCCCGCGCAGGGCCTATGGATCGCGCTCGCGGCGATTGCGCTCGCCGCCATCGCGCTGCCGCTTGCCGCCGTGCTGCGCGCGCCGCCCCCGCCGGCCTCCCCCGTTCTGGCCGAGATTTCGCGGCCCAAGCGCGTCGTACCCGCCGCCGAGTTGCCCGAGGTCGAGCCGGTCCGCCTCGCCGCGCTGTCGATGGACGACGCACGTGTCTTCAACGCCGCCATCCCGTTTTCGACCGACCCCAATCCTGCTGCACGCCCGCTGATCCTCGACGCCGGGGCGGACGATTTCGGCCGGGCGGTCGACTGCCTTGCCGCCGCGACCTGGTACGAGGCCGGGGACGACCCGGTCGGCCAGCGGGCGGTGGCGCAGGTCGTGCTCAACCGGATGCGCCACCCCGCCTTTCCCAAATCGGTGTGTGGCGTGGTGTTTCAGGGGCAAGAGCGGCGCACCGGGTGCCAGTTCACCTTCACTTGCGACGGAGCGTTGCGGCGCACCCCCTCCCCCGCCGCTTGGGGCCGGGCACAGACGATTGCCCGGCAGGCGCTGACCGGATCGGTCTATGCTAAGGTCGGACATTCGACGCATTATCATACCGACTGGGTTGTGCCCTATTGGAGCTCGAGCCTCGACAAGGTGGCGGAGGTGAACACCCACCTGTTCTTCCGCTGGACCGGGTGGTGGGGCACGCCGCCGGCGTTTCGCCGCGGCTATGCCGGTGCGGAGCCGGTGGTGGCGAAGCTGGCGGCGCTGTCGCTTTTCCATGGCGGTGGCGAGGTCGCGCTGGCCGGGGTTGTCGATCCGGCGGCGATGCTGGATCCGGATACCATTCCGGAGTCTGCGGTGCCCAAGCCGGTGGCGGCGGGGGGCGACAGTTTTCATGTCGCGCTGGACAAGGCGATGGGGGCGGATGCTTTTGCGGCGCTGGCGATCCGGACCTGTGGCGAGCGGGCCTATTGCAAGTTTCTGGGCTGGACCGATCGGGCCAAGGTGCCGGCGGTGGGGGCCAGCCTGACCCCGGCGCAGATCGAGGCGATGTCGTTCAGCTATCTTCGCGACAAGGATCAGGGGTTCGGCAAGGCGCTGTGGAATTGTGGGGAATTCAAGCGGCCTAGTCCGATCCAATGTATGCGGCGGACGCCGGTTGATGCTGCGGTTGCTCCGGTGCCGGTTCCGTCGGCAACGCCGGAGGTGCTGAGCGGGGTGCGGCGGAAGGCTGCCCCCTCGCCAACTCCGGCCCCCACCCCGGCCATCAACTGATCCCGGCGGCGAGGTCGCGGGCTAGCGCTGCTCCGTCCTCCAAAGCGACATCGACGACGGCGGGGGTTGCGCCCATTCCGGCTCCGGCGGTGTCGACTTCGACGCTGACCAGTCCCAGCCAGCGCTGGATCAGACCCTGACGGAGGGTCACGACCTGGACATTGTCTACCGGGACGATCCAGTCGCGCTGGGCTAGCACCCCTCGCATCACTTGCAGGCTGGCGGAGCGGAGGGCGTAGCGGTGGTAGCGGCGCTGGAGGAGGGCGGTGAGGACGGGGGGGATGGTCAGGATCAGGCCGAGCCAGGCGAAGGGGGTCAGGAGCAGGGCGGCGGCGATGACTGCTAGTGGCAGGGGGATGGCCAGCACCAAGGCCCGGAGGATGTGGGCTGGGGCTACGGGGCGGAGGGGGAGCCTTTCGAACGGGGGTAGTCCGGCTCGGTCGACGATTCCTGCTACTTCATAATCGCGGGCCAGCGGGGCCATGACCTGGCGGCCGCTGGGGTCGTTGCTGCCGCCAAGTGTTTGAACACTCAGGGCATTCCATCCCAATAGCCCCCGGAACGGTCCGCGCTGGATTAGGGCGAGCTGGATGCGGCGCATGGCCACGACCACTTCGCTGCGGGTCAGCAACCCTCTGGTGCGGCGGAAGCGGCCGATTCCGGCGCGCAGTTTGAAGTTCCATTCGCGCAGTACCGTCCGGGCCACCCCGGTGATCACTCCCAGCACCACCACCAGCCCGAACAGGCCGAAGCCGGTGGAGTAGTTCAACCGGCTCGTCACTTCGCCCCGGGCGCTTCTCGCCATGTCGGCGACTTCGTCCCAGCCGAAGCCCAAGGCATCGCCGAGGAACTGGATGCCGGTGGCCAGAGCGGCGATCCAGACCAGCGAGAAGCTGAACAGGCCCAGCAGCAAGACGCGCTGGGGCGTCATGGCGAAGACCTCGGTCAGCGTGTCTTCGACGGGTTGGTCGAGGCCGACACTGGCCAGCTTCACCGGGGCCCCTCTCAGGGCTCCGCGCAGTCTGGCGGCTTCGGACAGGGTGACGCTGTCCAGCACCGCTTCGTCCTTGTCGCCGCCGCCGGTTTCGACGCGGACTTCGGCGAGGCCGAAGATGCGGGACAAGGGCCCCTGTTCGATCCCGACGTCCTGAATGCGCTCCAAGGGGATCGAGCGGCGGGTTCGGTTCAACAGGCCGCGTTCGATCACCAGTTCGCTGTCGGTGACGGCATAGGTAAAACGCCGCCAGTTGATCCAGGTCCACACCAGACTGAGCGCGCCGACCACCGCCGCCGCCAGCAAAATCCAGCCAAATCCGCGGCCCGAGGTGATGCCGATCAGCGCGGGCAGACCGACGACGTTCTGCGGCGCCTTTTTGAGGAACCAGATGCCGATCGTGCCCGGATGGACGCGACGCGGTTCGTGGTCCTCAAGCTCGCTCACCTCCTCGCTCACCACGGGTCGACCGTGAGCTGGTCGCGGATCGCGTCGCGGATCTCCTCGGCGGTTTCGCGGGCGATGCCGGGGAGATGCACTTCGCTGTTGGCGGTCCCCGCGGTGTGGAGGACCAGGGTGGCGACGCCGAACATCCGCTCAACCGGGCCGATCGTGACGTCGATATGCTGGACGCGCGCGGCGGGGACGATGGTGTGGCGGCGGGCGAGCCAGCCGGAAGCGACGTGCAGTTCCTTCCCCGTCCACGCCCAGCCCCAACGCGCCCATTGCTTGGGCGCGGCGTAGAGGACGGACCACAGGCCGATCGGCGCGATGACCGCGGGCGGCGCCCAGAAGGGGAACCAGTCGAACGCGATGTCGAGGCCGATGCCGGGGCCGAACGAAACGAGCGTCGCGATCGTCCAGAAGACGGCGGCGGTGAGGCGCATCGCATTGAGCTGGCCGCGTTCGAGCGGGTGGAGCGGCGTGTCTGGGAGCAGCATTCCTCCGTTATGGCGGGTGGGGCGAAAGGCTCAAGGGGGTGGCGAGACTATTCCTCCCCCAGCTTGCTGGGGGAGGTGGCATCGCGCAGCGATGACGGAGGGGCCGCCCTCGCAGAGGGCGGAATTTTGTCGCGCTGTTCACCGGCCGTCTGCGCGGCCGCCCCTCCACCACCGCCTGCGGCGGCGGTCCCCCTCCCCTGAGCAAGCTCAGGGGAGGAATTGGATGGAGCCTCGGGGGCATTCCCTTCCTCCCCCTCCGTCGCGCTATGCGCGCCACCTCCCCCTGGCGGGGGAGGATTTCGCGTGGCCCCCTCCCCTGCTGCTGCGCGGCATCGGGCTAGCCAGGCTTCGCGGGCGGCGTCGCCGGCGGCGATGAGCGGTTCGAGTTTGGCGTCCTCTTCGGCTTCGATGGCTTCTTCCTCTTCCTCGGTCAGGTCGCGCTCATAGTCGTCGGTGCCGGGGATGCCTTCGTCGAAGCCGTGGAAATCATGGGGCGGCGGGAAGCTGGTGCGCCAGGCGTTCCGTTCGTCGCACCACCAGATGGGCGGCGCAGTCGCGTCACTGTCCAGACGATCCTGACAAGAATCGCGGGTGTCGGACGAACTGTCAGCCTCCTCTGGCGGCGTTTCGGACGCGAGGGCGACGAGTCCGATGGCTTCGGCGCGGCGCCATTGTTCGTCGGTCCAGCGGGCGCGGTCGGCGGGGTCGAGGTCGGTGGCGGGGACGGCGGCGCTGTCGTCGACATGGGTGCGCAGCCAGCGATCGGCGCGGGCGAGCGTGCGGATCGGGGCGAGGTCGTCCTCACTCGCCACCCCCGCCGCCCCGAAGCGCGCAGCGAGGAACAGGCCGGCGCGGCCCGGTGCCGCCGATTGTTCGACCAGATCGAGAAATTGTTCGAAGTCCGCCGCGGCGAGCCGGACGGCGGCTGCGTCGCTATCGGTGCAGGCGGCGTCAGCGCGCTTGTCGAGCCGGTTCAGCATCTTCCACGCCAGCTGGTTGTCGTGGCGGTGGCGGGTGGTGATGCGGCCATCGTCGCCGGTGACGGATTCACGCACGCCGTTGAAGGCACGGTCCATCAGTTCGTCGGCGAGGCAATCGCGGCTGCGTAGCTGAGCCGCCTTCCACCCCAGCGCAAACGCCGCGCCGCGCGCGCTGTCGCGCAGGGCATAGGCGGTCTGGCGCGACATGCCGACGATGGCGCACGCCTTGGTGACATTATGCCCGCGCGCCAGCGCAGTGAGGAAGCGCTTCTGTTTTTCGGGGGTCCAGCCGTCGTAACGCTGGGCATCGGGCACGCCGGGTTCGAGTTCGTGGAAGGCGGCGTGGTTGAAGGTGGAGACGTCGTAGGGCGCCGGTTCTGGCGTGGTGAAAGCGTTCATGTCTGCCGGTCCTTTGCTGATGTGATGCAGAGGACCGGTTAGGTATGCCGGAACGGGGGCTGTAGGAAAGCGCCAATTTCTTCAGCGACGTCGACGACCGTCGCCGATTTCACCCTCTCTAACGAATCTTTTGTTGCCCTCATGCGACCAACAGCATATCGCTTCGTTCTACAGAACATGACAGAGAATCATGACCACGCGAGCCGAGGGGTGGGTTCGATGTTACACAGCGATGGCGACGGAATGAACGCGTTCTCCGAATTTGATGACAAGACAGCCGGTGATACGCTAGATGTGCTTATCGATCTTGTGAGCGACCTGCTTCCAGTTACGGAAGCTCAGTATCCTGACCTTGGCAAATCTTCACAAACCGCGACGGTCGAATTCTGCATTCGACATTCAGCCCTGCACTTTTCGAAGACAGCTGGTAGGCTTGCGGCGTGGGTTGAAGACGCAGATCACGGAAAATATTCAAAGATTGAATCCCTTGAGGCTATAGTGGCCGCAGGGCTGATCAATTCCCTCAAGTTAGCCGATGAAATCGGCATTTCAGGTGATTCGATTGTGAGTCACATCAGAGGGAAATATGCGCTGCCCGTTCCAGCGGAATTATAAAAGTCGTTTTGGCAGCACTTTCGTCATCGGGCTTTTTCCCGAGTATTCCGGCTACTGTAAGAAACGTGTTGTTCCAAAGGCGCTGGAGTCGACGATCCGGTATTCCTTTCATGTCCATGTCAGCGACGTGAACCAGGCCCTCGGTCGGCGGTTTTAGATACCAGTCATAGACGGGCCGCGGCTTTACCCTCATGACTATCGACGTATACGGCGTACGGCGCGTTTCCGGCATGAAATCAAACGGCCCAAACCCGGAAACAAAAGATTCGTCTTCGCCGACTTTGGCACGGAAGCGATAGCACCGGTGCTTTGGGGTATCCAACGTCTCGTGGAGATAAATTGGCCCGCAAGGCAGTGCGGCCAGAAGCAATGCCAATTCATCGACAGATGTCACTGCCGGAAAAACTATCGACAATGTGGAAATCGCGGGGTCCGCACGGGCAGCGTCCACGCGAGCAGCAATTAGTCCGGGATCGAGCTCCATGATGAGATCATGGTGCCATTCGTATTTTGCCGGGTCTCGCGCCGCGATCGCGGCGAAGGCGCAACCGGATTGGTTGCGCACAAAGAACTCAAGATGCTCACTAACGATTGCGTCGCCAGACATGCTAACCTCTCTTTACCCAGTTCCCTTATCCTGAAAAATTGGTCAAGAGTAGAGGGCTGCGACGGGAAAGTGTGGAGAGACGCATGAGCGTGTCAGACGAGGTAATTCGGTTTTTTGAAAGCCCACCGTTCTCTTTGAACGTGGGAAACCACCTGAATGTCCACAATCCATTCAACGACACGCATAGAAAGAACGCGATCAAGGCGTTCTCTCAAAAATTTTACGATGACTCTGAGGCGAGGATCCATCTTCTCGGAATAAATCCGAGCAGACTGACGGCCAGCTCGACGGGTGTAAATTACACCGATGGATTTGCTCTCGAGAATAGCTGCGGCATTGAGAATGAATTCTCTAAATCCCGAGAGTTAACGTCTCGTTTTTTCTACAATGTTGTAGAAAATATGGGTGGTGCCGGAACGTTTTATAATGGCGTATTTGCTTGGGCGGTTATGCCGCTGCCCGTGACCCGCGAAGGCGCTTATACAAACTATTACCAGGCGGACAGCATAGACTCGCTTCAACCTTTAATTTTAGCGAATCTCGATTGGATTAAAAGCAAGATACCAAGCAATGGTCGCGCAGTTATACTCGGCACGGGTGATAACAAAAAGTCTTTTGAGAAACTTCCAGGATACCCATTTGGATATGATCGTATCGATTATCTTCCGCACCCTCGCTGGGTGATGCAATATAATAGCGCGAAACTCGAAAAATACACTGATATGTATGCGAAGGTTTTGGTCTAGTTTTATTTCTCGAAGCATATGAAAGTTGTGGGGGCGCCTAAGCGCCCCCTCCCCTCAAACCCCAAACGCCTCCACCGGCAGCGCCATGATCGTCTCCGCGCCGCTTTCGATCTTGCGGCGCAGCGCGCCGGCGTTGGGCATGATGCGGTCGGCGTAGAAGCGGGCGGTGACCAGCTTCGCCTCATAGAACGCCTTGTCGTCGTCGCCTTCGGCCAGTGCCGCGACGGCGGCGTCGGCCATGCGGAGCCACATCAGGCCGATCGCGACGGTGCCCATCAGCTCCATGTACGAATAGGCGCCGGCGCCGACCTGGTTGGGGTCCTTCATGCCGTTGGCCATGAACCACATGGTCGCGGCCTGAAGCTGGCCATTGGCCTTTTCGAGGGCTTCGGCGAGGTGGGCGAGGTCGGGCTTGGCCTTGGCGGCGGCGACCTCCTCCGCGACGATGCGGAACAGGGTCTGGACCGCGCGGCCGCCATTCTGGGCGAGCTTGCGGCCGACCAGGTCCATCGCCTGCACGCCGTTGGTGCCTTCATAGATCATCGCGATGCGGGCATCGCGGACGTACTGCTCCATGCCCCATTCGGCGATGTAGCCATGGCCGCCATAGACCTGCTGGCTGTCGGTCGCGATGCGGTAGCCGGCGTCGGTGCCGACGCCCTTGATCACCGGGGTGAGCAGGCCGATCAGGTCGTCGGCGAGCTGACGCTCCTCCTCGCTCGCCGCCTTGTGCGACAGGTCGACCTGGAGGCCGCCCCACAGGCACAGGGCGCGGAGCCCTTCGGTCATCGCCTTGGCCTCCATCAGCATGCGGCGGACATCGGGGTGGACGAAGAGGGTGTCGGCCTTTTCCTGTGGCTCGGCGGCGCCGGTGAGCGCGCGGCCCTGACGCCTGTCGTGGGCGTATTGGACGGCGTTCTGGTACGCGACTTCGCCGATGCCGAGGCCCTGAAGGCCGACGCCGAGGCGGGCGGCGTTCATCATGATGAACATGGCGGCGAGGCCCTTCATCTCTTCGCCAACGAGCCAGCCGGTCGCGCCGTCATAGTTCATGACGCAGGTCGAGTTGGCGTGGATGCCCATCTTGTGCTCGATCGAGCCGCAGGAGACGGCGTTGCGGTCGCCCAGGCTGCCGTCGTCGTTGACCATGAATTTGGGGACGACGAACAGGCTGATGCCCTTGCTGCTCTCGGGCGCGCCCGGCGTCTTGGCGAGGACGAGGTGGATGATGTTGCTGGTGAGGTCATGCTCGCCGGAGGAGATGAAGATCTTGGTCCCCGTGATCGACCAGCTGCCGTCGGCATTGGGGGTGGCGCGGGTCTTGATGAGGCCGAGATCGGTGCCGCAATGCGGTTCGGTCAGGTTCATCGTGCCGCCCCATTCGCCCGAGACCATCTTGGGGACGTACTTCTCCTGCTGCTCGGGCGAGCCCTTGGCGAGGAGCGCCTCGATCGCGCCGTGGGTGAGGCCGGGGTACATGGCGAAGGCCATGTTGGCGGAGATCATATACTCCTGGAACGCGGTGGAGACGACGTGCGGCATGGCCTGGCCGCCGAACTGTTCGGGCGCGGCGAGCGTGCCCCAGCCGGATTCGACGAACTGCTGGTAGGCTTCCTTGAAGCCTTCGGGCGTGGTCACGCTGCCGTCGGCGTGGCGGGTGCAGCCCTGCTGGTCGCCGCTGTGGTTGATCGGGAACAGGACTTCGGCGACGAACTTGCCGCCCTCTTCCAGCACCGCGGTGACGGTGTCGGGGGTCGCGTTGGCGAAACCGGGGAGGTCGGCGTAGCGGTCGAGCTTGAGCACGCGGTCGAGGACGAAGCGGGTGTCGCGGACGGGCGGGTTGTAGCGGGGCATCTCTCTCGTTCCTGTTCTTATTTGATGGGGCTGGCGCGGCCCTCGAGGACCGCGATGAAATCGTCGAGTTCGGCAATGGCGGCGTCGATGTCGTGCTTTTGCCGCTCGAGCAGGTCGATGCGGGCGCGGCATTTGTCGAGCGTGACCTGATGCTGGGTGCGGCGTTCGTCGCCGACGTCGTAGAGGTCGATCATCTCGCGAATTTCGGCGAGGCTGAAGCCGACGCGCTTGCCGCGCAGGATCCAGGCGAGCCGGGCGCGGTCGCGGTGCGAGTAGATGCGCTGAAGCCCGCGGCGCTCGGGGCCGATCAGCCCTTCATCCTCGTAGAAGCGCAGCGCGCGTGCGGTGACGTCGAACTCGGCGCACAGGTCCGAGATCGAGAAGCTCTCCTTGTCCGGCCGCGCCTCGATCGGGGCGAAGCTGGCTACGGCTTTCAGTTTCGTTGCCATGGGGGGAATTTAGTCGCGGTTGACGTTAACGTCAACTTTGTTTGCTTGGGTTCCAGCACCGGCCCGCTCCCCCACCCGGCCACCCATAGAATACTGTCGTTGGGTGGCCGGGTGGGGGAGCGGGCCGGTGCCGCTTCAACCGCAGAGACGCGTTCCTTCGGCGCTGCGGAGGGCTTCGGCTTCTGCCGCTGATTCACTCAGGCGTTCGACCTCGAGCGCGGCGAAGCTGGCGCGGGGGCCGCAGAGTTTGGCGCAGCTGTCGGGGACGTTGGCGGGGAAGGTGATGCGGTCGCCGTCGAACTTGGCGTCGAACGCGCAGGTCTCGCCATTCCTGCCCTTGAACTCGATCGCGAGGGTCGCCCCGGAGCGGGCGGCGGTGCCGCGGCCGGTGCAGCTGACCTTGTCGCCATAATCCACGAACGCGCCGACGCGGTAGGCGGTGCCATCGGGGACGACGCACAGCCGGTCGGTGTCGCGGGCGTAGAGGCCGGTCACGTCGCTCGCCTTGGGATCGCGGACGAGGCCGCGTTCGATCGCGGCGGATTCAAGGCTGGGGGGTGTGGGGGATGCTGCGGGCTGCGGCGCGCCCCCCGAGCAGGCGGCGAGGAGGAGGAGGGGCACAATCCTCCCCGGAACGGGGAGGTGGCAGCGCGCAGCGCTGACGGAGGGGGCCCGAGGCAAGGGAATCCGGTGTCTCGGGCCCCCTCCACCACGCCGCTTCGCGTCGCGGTCCCCCTCCCGGTTCCGGGGAGGATTTTTTGTGGCTCCCCTCACTCGCGCACCAGCTTGCCGTTTTCGATGCGGCGGAAGAAGCAGCTGGGTTCGCCGGTGTGGCAGGCGGGGCCGGCGGGGTCGACCTTGAGCCACAGCGCGTCCTGATCGCAGTCGATCCGCGCCTCGACCACGCGCAGGACATGGCCGCTGCTTTCACCCTTTTTCCACAGGCGCTGGCGGCTGCGCGACCAGAACCAGGCTTCGCCGGTCTCTAGCGTCTTCGCCAGCGCATCGGCGTTCATGTGCGCGAGCATCAGCAGCTCGCCGGTCGCAGCGTGGGTGGCGACGGCAGTGATGAGGCCGTTGGCGTCGTAGTTCGGGTTGAGGTCGAGCGTGGAATCGCGGGGGTCGGTCATGCGGCGGTGTTAGCGTCCGATGCCATTCGGATGAACCTTTTTCGCCGTCCACCGACTACGAGGGAAAGCATGAGGTGAATGATGCGGCCGGACGGCGGGGAACAATCAAGCGCGATCGCGGACGAGCTGCTGGTCGTGCGCTGCCAGCTGGGCGAGCGCGACGCG
Source organism: Sphingomonas sp. (assembly GCF_035998645.1). Classification (GTDB taxonomy): domain Bacteria; phylum Pseudomonadota; class Alphaproteobacteria; order Sphingomonadales; family Sphingomonadaceae; genus Sphingomonas. The sequence goes on along the minus strand of NZ_DASYHL010000004.1, from coordinate 663,274 downwards.
TTCGATGCGCTGGTGCGGCGCTGGGCGGGGCCGGTCAGCGGCTATGCCCGGCGCGTCACCGGCGATGCGGATACCGCCGCCGAGCTGACGCAGGACATCTGGCTGCGCGTGGTGCGCGGGATCGGGCGGATCGAGGATACGAGCCGGTTTCGGTCCTGGCTGTTCGGCATCGCCCATCGCGCCTTTGCCGACCAGCTGCGCCGCAAATACCGGGCGGCCCAGCCCCTGCCCGCCGAGGATGACGTCGCAGACGCCGATGCGGGCGAGGCGGAGCTCGATGTCGCGGCGGTCGAGCGCGGGCTCGCGCAACTGGCCCCGGTCGAGCGCGAGATCCTGACCCTGTTCTACCTTGAGGAACTGGCGATCGACGAGGTTGCCACTGCGCTCTCGATCCCGACCGGAACCGTCAAGTCACGGCTGCACCGCGCCCGCAAGCAGTTGCGGCGCGTGCTCGAATTGCATGGAGATGTCCAATGACGCTTGCCCCGCAAATGGATGCTGCGGCCCCGGAAGTCGGACTCGTCAGCGCCGAATTGTCCCCCCGCCCCCGCATCGCACACGCGCTGTTGCTGGCGGCAGCGCTCGGCGGGACGGCGGTCACGCTGTCGCTGTTCATCACCGAGCCCGACCTGCCGCTGCGCACGCGCGCCGCATTTGCGGTGCTGTCGCTGATCGGGATCGGGTGGACCGCCTATGCGCTGTGGGTGCTGACCCAGCGCCGCGTGCTGTATGCGCGCCAGCAAGTTGTGGCGGGATGGATGGCGGTCGCCTTTACGTCGGTGTTCACGCTGGGCGCGCTGGCGATCGGGATCGGATCGGGGATGGCCACGGGGTTCGTCGCAGCGGCGATGGGCGTGGCGATGGTTGGTGCCGCGCTGGTGCTGCTCAGCCGGGCGCGACGGCGGCTCGCGGCGCTGACCGCAAAGCGGCGGGCGCTGGAAACGCAGATGGCGGAGCGCGCGCGATGATCCGCCTGCTGCTGACCGGACTGGCGCTGCTGGCCAGCGCCACCGCCGCCAACGCCGCGCCGATCGCGCCGCAACTGGGTGATGCACGCGCCGAGCAACTGGTTGCGCCGGACGGGCGCGCGATGGCGGTCGAGCGCGGCTTTCTCCGCGTCCCCGAACGCCGCGACCGCGCGGCGCCGGAGGGGGTGATCGAGCTGGCGGTGATGCGGCTGCGCTGGGCGGACGCGCCGAGCCGGATCGTCAACATGGTGCTGGCGGGTGGACCGGGCGATTCCGGGACCGGATTGCTGAGCGGCATCTCCGCGACGCGCGCGGCGGCGTTGCTCGACCTGATGGGCGGGGACGTGATCGCGTTTGATCAGCGCGGCAGCGGGCGGTCGCGCCCGAGCCTTGCCCTGCCCGAGCGCACACCACTGCCGCTGGAAGCCGAGGGCTCCCCTGCCCTATGGCTGCCGGTGATGGCGGATGCGGCGCGCGCGGCGGCGCGGCGGTTCGAAGCGAGCGGGGTGCGGCTGGCATCCTATACCAGCGCCGAGAATGCCGATGATGTCGACGCGGTGCGGCGGGCGTTCGGCTATGCGACGATGCATCTGTGGGGGCGCAGCTATGGATCGCACCTCGCGCTGGCGACGGTGCGGCGGCACCCGGCGAGCGTCGCACGGCTGATTTTGGTCAGTCCCGAAGGTCCCGATCATACCTACAAACTGCCCGCGCTGACCGATGCGGTGATTGCGCGCATCGCCGAGCGGGCGGGAGTGCCGGAACTGCCCGCGACGATGCGGACGGTGATCGCGCGGCTGCGGCGCGCGCCGGTGACGGTGGAGGTGGCGGGGCCGGACGGCGTGGCGCGGCGCGTCACCATTGGGGCGTTCGACGTGCAGTGGCTGACCGCGCAGGCGCTGGGCGATCCGCGCACGCTCGCCACCCTGCCCGCCGCCTATCGCGAAATGGCGGCCGGCGATTTTCGGCGCATGGCCGCAGTGGCGCTGGCGGCGCGCAGCCAGTGGCGGCTGGGGTCGGGGATGAAGTACATGATGGACCTCGCCTCGCATGCCAGCCCCGCGCGGTTGCGGCGGATCGAGCGCGAGGCGCGGACCGCTTTGCTCGGCAATGCGATCAACGTTCCGCTGATGGGGCTGCGCGATGCCTGGCCGGCCGTCGATCTGGGTGCCGCCTATCGCAAGCCGGTGCGCAGCGCGGTGCCGACGCTGATCCTGGTCGGCGACCTCGACGCGCGCACGCCGGTGGAGAATGCGCGGGAGACCGCGCGGGGGCTGTCGCATGCGCAGGTCGTCGTGGTGGAGAACGCTGCGCACCAGTTCGACCTGTTCGGCGATCCAATGCTCCATCCGGTGTTGCGGGCGTTTGTTGCGGGTCGGGCAGTGGCGACGCGGCGGGTGCGGGTGCGGGAGATTGGGTTTCAGCGGTGAGGGTGACTGGCGTGGAACGCGGGGCCAGTATGGCGCGATGGCGCCCGTCGCCCATGTCGCGTAACGGCATTACCCGCCAAGATCACCGCCATTGCCGAAGAATAGCCCATGCCCGTCATTGAAACCGAACGCCTGATCCTGCGCCCGTTCCGCTCGGGAGATGCCGAGGCCCTGTTCGCCTATCTGCGTGCGCCCACCGCCCGCTGTTTCCTCCCGCTCACGCTGACCGACCTGTCACAAGCCGAGGCGGAGGTCGCGAAGCGTGCGGACGACCCGGACAGCCTGGCGATCTGCCTGAAACAGACCGGGCAGCTGATCGGCGACCTGTTCGGCGGCGCGGCGGAAGGCGACGAGGCAGAAACCGCGTCGGTCGGATGGCACCTCAAACCGCATTTCGGGGGACAGGGCTATGCGTTTGAAGCCGCATCGGCGCTGTTCGACCATCTGTTCGGCGTCGCGGGACTGCGCCGGCTCTACGCCTATGTCGAGGATGACAATGCGGCGTCGCAGCGGCTGTGCGAGAAGCTGGGGATGCGGCGGGAAGGCGTGTTCGTCGAGTTCGTGTCGTTCACGACCGACGACGCGGGCAAGCCGGTGTATGAGGACACGATGCAATATGCGATTTTGCGACGCGAATGGTTGGCCAATTGTGGCGCGCGTCACGCTCTGTCTGCGTCTGCCTTCTGATGATCCAGCCGGCTCGCCGAAACGGCGATGACGGCGCAGAACACAGCTTCGATCGCAGCTCCGATGAAGTCCGCTTCGAGCAGGACCGCAAGGACGGCGCGGATGGCGAACAGGATTGCCAGCACGTAAGCGAGCTTCGGCGCATGGCGATTACCCGACACGGTCACGCCGAACAGCAGCAGACCAAGAAAGACGTTCCATCCGCCCGCCGCTACGTTCGAGACGATCAGGGGAATGGAGAAGAGGATCATCCCGGCAGCGGCCGCAAGTGCGAGCCAGCGCCCGAGCCCCGTCCACTGATATGTCTTTCCCGTGTTCATGGCGCCGATGCTGCGGGCGATGTCCTGCGCAGTCAACTGCAGGTTTGGGGGCCGCTTACGCCCGGATTTCGATGACGATGTTGTCCGGTACGGTGCGCCAGATCTCCTCAATCTCGGCATTGGTTACCGCGATGCACCCCTGGGTCCAGTCGACCCGACGATGCTGTGTGCCGATCCAGCCAAGGCCGTTGCGCAGCCCGTGAATCATGATGTCGCCGCCCGGATCGATGCCGCGTGCGCGTGCGGCCTGTGCCTGCGATCGCGTTGGGTAGCTGATCCGCAGTGACAGATGATAGGCGCTGTCCGGGTTGCGGCCGCTGATCCGGTAGGTGCCCTCCGGCACGCGATTGTCGCCGGAGCGTGTTTTGGGGCCCAGGCCGCCGCGACCCAGCGCGATGCGATAGGTTCGGACGACGCGCCCGTCCTTCAGCAGCGTCATGCGATGCGCGCTTTTCTCGACGATGATCCGGTCGGTGGCTGGTGCGATGGGATCGCGGCGGGGCGTTTGGGCGAATGAGAAGGCGCAGAAGGCGGCGACGCCGATTACTATTGCCGCGACACCAATAACGAACAGTCGCACCCGCATCCCACGCCCCTTTTGGCGATGCTGCGTAACCCGCGATCAGGCCGGTCCGCAATGTTTGTTGGTTGCCTCAGCCGGAACAGCCCTGTCCCGGCTCAAGGCCGGGACGACGAGGGGTTTGCCGGGCGCTTTCGCCCCCAGCAGCGTGATGACGCGCCGATTTATCGTAAAACGATAAATTAGCTTGCCGTTATTCGATGCGTGAATTATCGAATACCGATAATTGACGGAGACTCGACATGCTCATTCTCACGCGGCGCATTCTGGTGGTGCTGCTGGTTCTCAACTGGATCGCGGTTGTCGGGTTCTTGCTGTTTGGCGGCGTGCTGCTGGCGATGCCGGAGTTCATGGCGGGCAAGCTGGCAAAGGGGTTCGGCAGCGATGCCGACGCAGTCCGCCTTGCGCTGGTCGGCGTGATGGCGATCGGGTGCGTCGCGGCGGTGCCGGTGCATGTCATGTTCACCCGGATCATCGCGATGATCGACACGGTGCGCGTCGGCAACCCGTTCGCGGCGGTCAATGCCGAGCGGTTGCGGCAGGTCGCGTGGGCGATGCTGGCGCTGCAGGTCGTCGACCTTGGCTATGGCTGGTTCGCGACGCAGCTGAGCGAAGCCACGGGCGAGTTCATGGCGTGGCAGTTTTCGGTCACGGGCTGGCTCGCGGTGCTGTTGCTGTTCGTGCTGGCGCGGGTGTTCCAGCAGGGCGCGGCGATGCAGGACGAGATCGAGGGGACGGTCTGATGGCGGTCCGCGTGACGCTGGACGATGTGCTGCATGCGCGGCGCATGACCCTGACCGAACTGGCCGAGCGGGTCGATATCACGCTCGCCAATCTGTCGATCCTGAAGACCGGCAAGGCCAAGGCGATCCGTTTTTCGACGCTGGAGGCGATCTGCCGCGCGCTGGAGTGCCAGCCGGGCGACATCCTGACTTATGACGAAGGGGAATGACGATGGGACGCGATCTGGTTGAAGTGTTCGTGCGATCGGGCCGCTATGCCCTGCTCTGCCCGCTGTTGTTCCTAGTGCCCGTCGCGATCGAGATGGTGCAGCATGCGGTCGAGATCCGCGCGGGCATGTATGTCGATATTGCCGGCCTGAAGGGGGCGGAGGGCGATGTGCTGCGGCTGACCATCGGGCATGTGAAGGTGATCGCGCTGTTCCTGACCGGATATTGGGCGGCGCGCTTTCTGGTGTTCGGCGACGATCCGGTTGCGGCGCGGCGGATCGATCCGGTGGCGGTGCGGCTGTTCGTGCCGGTGATGGTGTGGAGCCTGTTCTGGCTGATCCTGGTGCAGGACGTGCCGCTGATCGCCGATGCGGCGGGGATTTCGGGCAATGTCGCGGCGTGGGTGCTGATGTTGAGCCTGATCGTCAGCCTGTTGTTCGAGCCGTTGCTGTCGGCGTGGAAGACGGCGGCGGCGGCGGGCAATCCCGGCATCGGCTTTGTGCGATCGATCCGGCTGACGCGGGGGGTGTATCTCTACGCCGTGATCGTGTCGCTGCTGGCGATGCTGCCGCTGATGGTGGCGCATTATGCGCTGGCGTTTCTCGCGGTGGGCAAGGCGCCGGCTGTGGTTTGGGCGGTGATGGCGCTGGATTCGCTGCTGGTCGGATATCTGGGCGTGGTGATGGTGGCGGCGGCGTTTGTGGTGGCGCGGCGGGCGGCGGCAAGGGGTGGGGTTGGGTTGGGTGCAACCGGCGGAGTGTCCGGGCACGCGGCCATGGGGTGACCTACCGATCCGACGGTGCGTCGCACGATGATCGGGTGGCCGGCGATGTGCGGCCACCCGATCAGTCCGTTACGCGGCGGCGGGCGCGAATATGCGCAACCGGTGGCCATCGGGATCGAGCGCGACGAAGGTGGTGCCGAAGCTCATGCGCGTCGGAGCCTGGGCGATGGTCAGTCCACGCCGCTGCCAGTCGGAGTGCATCGTTTCGACGGTCGCGGCATCGGGAACGGCGAAGGCAATTTCGCTCGCACCGGTCTGGCCCGAACTTTCGGGCTCGACCGTCTCGCGCGCCCACAGGCCGAGCATCACGCCCTCGCGGAGCGGCAGGATGGCGATGTCAGTCTTTTGATCCACGATCGGGATTCCCAGCAGATCACTGTACAGCGCCGCGCTCGCCGCATGGTCCTGAACGTGCAGAAGCAGGAAGTTGAAGTCGGACATAACACCCCTTTCGGTGAGCGGCACGCGGGATCGGTGCCGACGAGAGCGGGTTACAACTCGATCCTGTCAGATTCTGTCAGCAGTCATTGTTCGGGAACCCCTTGGACGGCGTGCCACTCCTTGAGCAGCTTGGCGCGGCGACCCGGATACCGCTCTGCATGGCATTCGAGCGAGGCGATGCGGTCGATCCTGAAATGGCGATAGCCAGCGCGCAATTCGCACCAGGCGACCAGGACGCGCACCCGATCGTAAAAGGCCAGCGCAATCGGCCAGATCGTTCGGTTGGTGGCGTTCCCGCGTTCATCTTCATAGGCCACCTCGATCTTGTGTTCGGACCGGATCGCCTGACGAATCGCGGCAAGTTCGCCGTCTCGCGCCGCGATCGGCTCGCCGGGGCCGATCAGCAGGCCGGATGCCTCGATGCCCGCTTTCAGGTCGTCGGGAAGGACGGCGCCGATCTTTGCGAGGACGTTGCGCGCCGCTTTGCCCAAAAGGCCGTCGGCCCGTTCGGAAACCCATCGCGAACCGAGCACAAGTGCTTCGATTTCCTCTTCCGAGAACATCAGCGGCGGCAGCATGAAGCCGGGTCGAAGCACGTAACCCAGGCCCGCCTCGCCCTCGATATGCGCGCGCTGAGCCTTTAACGTTTCGATATCTCGGTAGATGGTGCGCAACGACACGCCGAGTTCTTCGGCCAATACGGCACCTGCCACCGCGCGCCGATGTTGGCGCAACACCTGAATCAGGTCGAGAAGACGTTGCGCGCGCGACATTGGGCACTCCCGGCGGAGATACTGCCACAATCTGGCAGTTGCGCAACAGCTGCCCGTCCTCGGTTCCGCACGCTGACGTTGCGCGCGCCGTCACGTAGGCCGGGCATGAATACGGCAAATCGGTCTGGGTTCGGCCTGCATCCGTCCTGCTTGCGACAGAAGGCGCCACCACCTTGATCTAGTCCGCTTGCTCGTTGCGATCCTCTGCGGTGTCGTCCCGGAATTCCTCCAGCACCTCGGCTGCGTCCTGCTTCTCAGCCGATCCTGCGGACCTGGGCGTGGCGTTGCCCGCTTGCCCGGCCGCCGGGTTGAGGCACAGGCGCGCGATGACGGGGCGATGGTCGGAACCGATCGCGGGGCCAACCTGCATGTCAGCGACCACAAACTCCTTGGTCACGAACAAATAATCGAGCGGCCAGCCCAGCCAGGTCATGTCGGCGGGAAAGGTGGCATAGGTACCGCGGCCGATCCGCGGATCGAGGAAGCCGCCAAGCTCCTGAAACAGGCGGGTGGTGTCGGACCAGGCGACGTCGTTGAAGTCGCCGATGGTGATCGCTGGCATGGCGAGGCTGCGCGCATAGTTCGCGGCGAGGACGATCTCGGCATCGCGCTCCTCGGTATCCTGCCCCACCGTCGGAGGGCGCGGATGCAGGGCGATCATGCGGAAATCCTGCTTGCCCGCGCGCAGCGTCGCGAACATCGACGGGGTATCGGGTTCGGCAATGTCCTGAACGCTGCCGTCGCGCATCGGCATCCGGGTCGCGAAGATCATGCCATAGGTGTTCGACAGCGGGCGATGCAGTTGGCCCGGATAGCGCTTCAGCATCGGGGCCATCGCATCCACCCATGCGCGATCGGTTTCCATCAGCAACAGGATGTCGGGATCGACGTCGCGGATCAGCTTTGCGGCGCGGTCATAGGCGCGGTTGGTCTGGAGGACATTGAACGACAGCACGGTGAAGCAGCCCGGCATTTTCGCTTCGGCGGAGGCGATCTGCTTGACTTCGGGATCGGCCAACGCGGTGTAGGGGAAGATGCGATAGGCCTGCCAGATGCTCAGCGCGGCAAGGACGACGGGAAGCCATGGGCGACTCCTGCGGTCGATCACCCACAGCGCGGCCCCCGTCGCGACCAGCGCGATCAGGATCTGCAGGCGCGGAAAATCCCAGATGCGGATCCACCATTCATTGAAATCGGTCGCGCTGAGCAGCGTACCTGCCGCCAGCATGGCCGCCAGCCCGCGCAGCAGCCAAAGGCCGACCGATTTCCAAGCCGCAGCTGGCAAGTTCATGGTTCAGCCCCTCTCTACCCCTGCGATAGGCAGGTCCCGTGCGGGGCACCAGCGCGCATTGCAAGCGCGCCGTTCAAACAAGGATCGGCGGCGGCACGCCCGTCAGCGCGCCGCCGCCCATCGATCGGTGCCACCCGCCCCCGACGACGGGGGCGGTGCGGTCGCCTTACCCCTTCAGGTCGAAGCGGTCGGCGTTCATGACCTTGGTCCAGGCGGCCACGAAGTCCTTGACGAACTTTTCCTCATGGCCGTTTTCGGCATAGACTTCGGCGACGGCGCGCAGTTCGGAGTTGGAGCCGAAGATCAGGTCGGCGCGGGTCGCGCGCCAGGTTTCGTGGCCGCCCTTGCGGTCGGTCGCGATGAACTCCTGATCGTCCGATCCTTCGGCGGCCTTCCAGACATTGGTCATGCCGAGCAGGTTGACGAAGAAGTCGTTGGTCAGCTGGCCCGAGCGCTTGGTGAAGTGGCCATGGCCGCGCTCGCCATGGTTGGCGCCGAGCACGCGCAGGCCGCCGACCAGCACTACCAGTTCGGGGACCGACAGGCCGAGCAGCGATGCGCGGTCGAGCATCATTTCCTCGGTCTTTACCGCCAGCTTCTTCTTGCCGAGATAGTTGCGGAAGGCGTCGGCCTCCGGCTCCATCACGGCGAAGCTGTCGGCGTCAGTCTGCTCCTCGGTCGCGTCGCCGCGGCCGCCGGTGAACGGCACGGAGACGCTGTGGCCGGCGTCCTTGATCGCCTTTTCCAGACCCACCACGCCGCCGAGCACGATCGCGTCGGCCATCGACAGGTTGCCGCGCAGGCCGTCGAGCGTGTTGAGCACCTTGGCGAGCATCTCCGGCTCGTTGACCTCCCAGTCCTTTTGCGGGGCCAGGCGGACGCGCGCGCCGTTGGCACCGCCGCGATGGTCGGACTTGCGATAGGTGCTGGCCGAGGCCCAGGCGGTCTTGATCAGCTGGCTGACGGTCAGACCGCTATTGGCGATCGCCGCCTTTACCGATGCCACGTCGGCGTCGCTCGGCATGGTGCCGGCGGGGATCGGGTCCTGCCAGATCAGGTCTTCGGCCGGCACTTCCGGGCCGAGGTAGCGGACCTTGGGGCCCATGTCGCGATGGGTCAGCTTGAACCATGCGCGGGCGAAGGCGTCCTTGAACGCTTCATGGTCGTTGCGGAACTTCTCGCTGATCGCGCGGAATTCCGGGTCCATCTTGAGCGCCATGTCGGCGGTGGTCATCATGGTCGGGACCTTGATGTTCGGGTCCCACGCCGCGGGGGCCATATCCTCTTCGCGCTGGTTGATCGGCTGCCACTGCTGCGCGCCGGCGGGCGAGTGGACGATTTCATAGTCGTAATCGAGCAGCAGGCGGAAATAGTTCGCGGTCCATTCGGTGGGCGTGTTGACCCACGATCCTTCGATCCCGCTGGTCACGGTATGCTCGCCGATGCCGCCGCTTTCATGGCTGCTGACCCAGCCAAAGCCGAGCGCGGAGATGTCGCCGCCTGCCGGAGCGTTGCCGAGCAGCGACGCGTCGCCATTGCCATGCGCCTTGCCGAAGGTGTGGCCGCCGGCGGTGAGCGCGACGGTTTCCTCCGAGTTCATCGCCATCCGCTCGAACGTCGCCTTCATGTCGCGCGCCGAGAGCAAAGGATCGGGGTTGCCGCCCGGCCCTTCCGGATTGACGTAGATGAGGCCCATCTGGATCGCGGCGAGCGGACCTTCCAGCTCATGCATGCCGTGTTCGGGGCTGATGCGGGTCTGAACGCCTTGGTTCACCCACTTGTCTTCGCTACCCCAATAGATGTCGCGCTCGGGCTCGTACACGTCGGCGCGGCCGCCGCCGAAGCCGAACACGGGACCACCCATGCTCTCGATCGCGACATTGCCGGTGAGGATGAACAGGTCGGCCCAGCTGATCTGCTGGCCGTACTTCTGCTTGATCGGCCACAGGAGGCGGCGTGCCTTGTCGAGATTGCCGTTATCGGGCCAGCTGTCGAGCGGAGCGAAACGCTGCTGCCCGCTATTGGCGCCGCCGCGACCGTCGGCGGTGCGGTAGGTGCCAGCGGCGTGCCACGCCATGCGGATGAAGAACGGGCCATAATGCCCGTAGTCGGCCGGCCACCACGGCTGGCTGTCGGTCATCAGCGCGACGAGGTCGGCCTTGAGCGCGGCGTAATCGAGCTTCTTGAACGCCTCGGCATAATCGAAGTCGGGGCCCATCGGGTTGGACACGCCGTTGGGATTGAGGATTTCGGTCGCCAGCATCTCCGGCCACCAATCCTTGTTGGTGCGGCCGAGCAGCGCGCGGACCCCGCCATTGCCGTGAACGGGGCAGCCGCCGCCGTCGATCGATCCGGTCTTTGCGTCCATGTTGGAATCCCTCCTTGGGTGATTGGTCTTGGGAGGAGGCTATCGGAGCGGAGCGCGCGGCGGAAACGGGATAAACCGGTCAGTGCGAGTGATGAAATCGATTATGTCATCGTTCGGTCATCGATTGGGGCGAACAGAGTGGGGATTTGGGGGCCGTTTGATTCCTCCCCTGAGCTTGTCTCAGGGGAGGGGGACCGCCCGCGCAGCGGGTGGTGGAGGGGCGGCTGCGCAGACAGCCGTTGACCAGCTCGGCAAAATTCCGCCCTCTGCGGGGCGGCCGCTCCACCACCGCTTCGCGGCGGTCCCCCTCCCCCAGCGAGCTGGGGGAGGATTTGGTGCCCCCCCCAAACAGAAACACACTGATCGTCGATTTGATGTGACAAACAGGCGACAAAGCCGGATCGAGCGCTTATAGGCCCGCGGATCGACCAACGACTCCCCCGAAGGGCCGATGCTGACCACAAATCCGTTCGATGACGACAAGCTGCGCGAAGAGTGCGGCGTATTCGGTGTTTCCGGTGCCGAGGGCGCAGCTGCGCTCGTTGCACTGGGGCTGCACGCGTTGCAGCATCGTGGACAGGAGGCGGCCGGGATCACCAGTTGGGACGGCGCCAACTTCCACACGCACCGCGCGATGGGCCATGTCGCGGGCAATTTCGACCGCGACGAGGTGATCCGCGCGCTGGCCGGGACCGTGGCGTGCGGCCATGTCCGCTATTCGACCACCGGTGAGACCGCGCTGCGCAACGTGCAGCCGCTCTATGCCGAGCTGGCGAGCGGCGGGTTCGCCATCGCGCATAACGGCAATATCTCGAACGCGATGCACCTGCGCCGCGAGCTGATCCGGCGCGGTTCGATCTTCCAGTCGACGTCGGATACCGAGACGATCATCCATCTGGTCGCGACCAGTGGCTACAAGGATCTGCTCGACCGGTTCATCGATGCGTTGAAGCAGGTCGAGGGCGCCTATTCGCTGATCTGCATGACGCCCGCCGGGATGATCGCGTGCCGCGACCCGCTGGGCATCCGGCCGCTGGTGATGGGACGGCTGGGCGACAGCTTTATCTTTGCGTCGGAGACGGTCGCGCTCGACGTGGTCGGTGCGACCTATGTCCGCGATGTCGAGCCGGGCGAGCTGGTGATCGTGCAGGACGGCGCGATGCGCTCGATCCGCCCGTTCACCGCGATTGCGCCGCGCCCGTGCATCTTTGAGTGGGTGTACTTCAGCCGCCCGGATTCGATCGCGCAGGACCGGTCGGTCTATACCGTGCGCAAGGGCATCGGCGCCGAGCTGGCGATCGAATCGCCGGTCGACGCCGATCTGGTGATCCCGGTGCCGGATTCGGGCGTGCCCGCCGCGATCGGCTATGCCCAGCAGTCGGGCATTCCGTTCGAGCTGGGCATCATCCGATCGCACTATGTTGGCCGCACCTTCATCCAGCCGAGCGCGGAAGTGCGGCGGCTGGGCGTTAAGCTCAAGCACAATGCCAATCGCGCGCTGATCAAGGGCAAGCGGGTCATCCTGATCGACGATTCGATCGTGCGCGGGACGACCAGCCTGAAGATCGTCGAGATGATGCGCGAGGCCGGTGCCGCCGAGGTGCATATGCGCATCGCCAGCCCGCCGACGACGCATAGCTGTTTCTATGGCGTCGACACGCCAGAGCGCTCGAAGCTGCTCGCCGCGCAGCATGACGTTGCGGGGATGGCGAAGTTCATCAAGGCCGACAGCCTGGCGTTCGTGTCGATCGACGGCCTGTATCGCGCGCTGGGCGAGGCGGAGCGCGGCGACGTGCTGCCGCGTTATTGCGACGCGTGCTTCACCGGCCAGTATCCGACCCAATTGACCGACCATGACGAGCAGGCGGTGAGCCAGCTCGCGCTGCTCGACGAGACGCGTTGATCCGATGACAGAACAGGCACTTGCAGGGCGCATCGCGCTCGTCACCGGCGCGAGCCGCGGGATTGGCGCGGCGACCGCGATCGCGCTGGCGGCACAGGGCGCGCATGTCGTGCTGACCGCGCGCACCGCTGGGGGCCTCGAAGAGGTCGAGGAAGCGATTTTTGCAGCCGGTGGATCGGCGACGATCGCGCCGATGGATGTGATCGAAAGCGATTCGATCCCGCGTCTGGCCGCTGCGGTGGCGGAGCGGTGGGGGAAGCTCGACATCCTCGTGCTGAACGCTGCGGCGCTGGGCACGTTGTCGGCGGTGGCGGCGTTCGATCCCAAGGAAGTGGCCAAGGTGCTGGCGCTCAACGTCAGCGCGCAGGCGGCGCTGATCGGGGCGTTTGATGGCTTGCTGCGCAAGTCGGACGCTGGCCGCGTGATCGGCCTGACGTCGAGCGTCGCGCGCCAGCCGCGCGCCTATTGGGGCCTGTACGGCGCAACCAAGTCGGCGTTCGAGACGCTGTTGCTGAGCTATGCCGATGAGGTGCGCAACCTGACCAAGGTGCGCGTGGCGCTGCTCAACCCCGGCGCGACCCGGACCAAGATGCGCGCGCGCGCCTATCCGGGCGAGGCGCCGGAGAGCGTCAAGCCTCCGGAAGAGGTGGCGGCGCGGATCATTGCGATGCTGGGCGAGGATTTCGAGACGGGGGCGTTTGAGGCGTTGGGGTGATGGGCGCGATCAACGCACCTCGTTATAGGTGTTGGCTGCGAAATCCCGCATGAAACGAGAGCTGGTCGGGGCGTCGATCAGGCTTAGCCAGCTGTCATCGCGATTAAGCACTGCACCGACGGCGACATATTGCGCCGTTCGAGCTTCCAATTGCTCGTCGGTCGCATCACCCATCCTTCCCCGGATGCGCCATCCGCTGTCAGCATGCTTGTCGCCTTCGTCCTGCATGTCGGGCTCTTCGCGATAGATATACTCAACCGGCTCCGACCCATCGAGGACACACTGGTCCACGAGACAACGCTCCCAATATTCGCGATATTCGTTAGGCGGCGGAGCGGTGTCCGGGCGATCCCGTTGGATTGAGAGGATATTGTGCCGATGAAATTGGATCAGATCGCCAATTTTGAGCGATGATGTCTTCTCGAATGGCTGGTTGCTGAGCGCACCGACCAAGGTGTCACCCTCGACCTCCTGTACGGTGACCCACATCCGCTCTGCCGGCCACTCTTCGATGTCATGGTTATACTCAAACGTCAGCTTGACGAGATCACCCTTTCCGACTGCCGCAATCTCAGCCGCGTTCGGAAGAAAAAAGGTATAGGGTGCGTTGGCCGCGAGCGGACGCGGGTCGGTCAGGGTATAGGTCTGCTCGGTCATCTCCACCACGATAGCGGGCAAACTCGTGCCTACAAGCGGTGGCTTTTGGGCCATGAGCTTATGGCTGACCCCGCCCTCCTCCTCGCCTTCCGTCATGCTGAACTTGTTTCAGCATCCACCGCGCAACAGGCGACTGAGCCGCTGGTGGAGACGTGGATCCTGAAACGAGTTCAGGATGACGGCGGTTGAATAAGGTCGCGCCGCAATTCTGTAGACGACTAGCGAAACTGATCGAAGTCGACGCTTTGCTTTTCGAAAAGGCCGGTCTCCAGCAGCACCCGTTCGATTTCTGCGATAACCGAGACGTTGTTCTCGGGCGCACAGACGAACAAACCCCAATTGTCGTCATCAATCTCGTAGCTGCCGCCGGGGTAGGTCCACAAGGTGATCCGCCGATCTATCAAATAGCGGCTATCGAGACCCTCTGGGTGCAGGGCTCTGGACGCACCCAATAGATCCCGCAGCATAACCGACATGTCGGGAAAACCGGGCGCGCGATGGTCATCCATCAGTTCGATGAGGAGATCGCGACTTTGGTATCCCGGACGTGTCCTGAAACGGATCGGAGCAGACACATCACACCTCGTTAGTGGAAGTGACGAAGGCAGCCCGGCCCCGGGTCTAGCCCGGGGCGACGAGGGGGGTTGCGGTTACTCGGCGGCCCCCGCCCCTTCGATCCCGAGCAGCTCCACCGTGAACAGCAAGGTCGCGCCGCCCGGGATCGGGCCGCGGCCGTTAGGGCCGTAGGCGATTTCGGAGGGGATCGCGAATTCGACCTTGTCGCCGACGCCCATCAGCTGGACGCCTTCGGTCCAGCCGGGGATGACGCGGTTGAGGGGGAAGGTGATCGGCTGGCCGCGTTTGATCGAGCTGTCGAATTCGGTGCCGTCGGTGAAGGTGCCGACATAATGGACCGTCACGCCGTCCGTCGGGCCGGGGCGCTTGCCGGTGCCGTTGCCGGCGATCAGGCGCCAGCGCAGGCCGGTGGCGGTGACGTTCCAGCCGGTGCCGCTGTGGCGCTCGGCCAGCGCGCGCATCTGGTTATTGTGCCAGGCGACGTCCTGCGAGCGGTCGGGGGCGTCGTCCTGAACCATCGCCGGGAGTGCGGCGAGCGTGGCGGCGGCGAGTGCGAGGGTGAGGATCATGCTGCGAGGAATGCCTTTACCTGAGCCTGGAAGAAGGGCGCGTTGTCCCACATGATGAAGTGCGCGGAGGCGGGGACGCGGACCAGCTTGGCGCCTTTGATCGGAGCGAAGGACGCCTGATAAAAGCCGTCCATCTGCGCGTCGGTGACCGGTGCGCCCTTGGGCGTCACATAGAGGACGGTGGTCGGCGCGGTGATCTTGCCCAGTTCCGGCATCAGGTTGGTGACGACGAGTTCGCCATAGGCGCGGGCGGAGACGTCGCGGTCGGACTTCATCGCGTCGTCGAGCGCGGGCGCGCGCATGCTTTCGGTCGCGACCATCGATGCGATCGTGCCTTCAAGCTGCTTGGCATAGGCGTCCTGCGGGCTGTTGCGCATGCCGTCCATGATCTGGTCGGCGATGGGCTTGAGCGTCTCCGGCGTTGCCTGCGGGCCGCCGAACATCGCGCCCATGAAGGGGAGCATATCCACGACCATCAGCTTGCCGACCTGATCGGGGTGACGCGCGGCAAGCATCATCGCCATCGTGCCGCCCATCGAATGCCCGATCACCGCGACCTTGCCGAGCTTGTGTTCGGCGATGTAGCGCGAGAGTTCCTCGGCCACCGGTGCGGCGACATTGCCTTCGGTGTTGCCGCCCTTGTCGAGCCCGCCGAACCCGCGCACCTGAACCTTGTGGTAGCGATAGCCGGGGAGCGCGGCGGTCATCTCGGCCCAGACACGTGGGGACGAGGACAGGCCGGGGATCAGGATGACGTCGGCGCCCTTCCCCTCCACCGTGACGGCGATGCGGTCGGACGTGAAGCCCTTGGCCGCGGCGGGTGCGGGGAGCAACGCTGCGGTGAGCAGCATCGCCAGTGTCGCGAACAGGCCGCGGCGGTTCATCATCTCAATCCCTCCCATGTCACAGGCGCCATGCCGGCGGTGCCGGGTCGCCCAGTTCGATCAGCAGCTCTTCGTCCACCGCCGCGTCTTCGTCCAGTTCCTCGGCGCTGAAAATCTCGCGGTTCATCACGAAGCTGCCGTGATAGCCCGAGAAGCGCCAGTCGCCGGTCACTTCGGTGCCGTCGTCGCTGATCCGTCCGGTGTACGCGACGCTGTGCGCGAGCGGGCCTGCGGGGTCGTATTGCTTGGTGAAGACCAGCGTATCGACGCTGCGGCTGCCGGAGACGAAGGCGCGGCGGATTTCGGAGCGGCCGGTGTCGTCGGGTTCGGTGATCGTCCCCTCCACCGCGCCGCCAAATTCCTCAAGATGCGCAATGAAGCTGTTTTCGGGCACGTCCCAGCCGGTCGCGAAATAGCGGCCATACCAGACGCCGGTCGCGTCGCGGGGATCGTTCATACTTGTTCTACCAATGCGATAAGTTCGGGCAGGGTCAGCGGCTCGGCGCAGAGGAAGCCCTGATAATATTGGCACCCCTCTTTGGCGAGCAGGTCGAGCTGTTCGGGGGTTTCGACCCCTTCGGCGATGACGGTCAGGCCGAGTGAGCGCGCCATGTCGATGACGCCGCGCACAACGATGCGGTCACGCGCGCTGCCGGTGATGTCCTGGGTCAACTTGCGGTCGACCTTGAGGTAATCGAGCGGGAGCGCTTTCAGATAGGCGAGGCTGGAATAGCCGGTGCCGAAATCGTCGATCGCAACGCGGCAGCCCGCCGCGCGCAGCTCGCTGAGCAGGCGGGAGGCTTCGCCGAGGTCGTCGATCAGGCCGCCTTCGGTGATCTCCACGGTCAGGCGCGAACGCGGGAAGCCGCTGGTGTCGACCCAGTCGAGGAACAGGTCGGCAAAGCTCGACCGCGCGACATCGGCGGCGGTGACGTTGACCGACAGGCGCAGATGGCGGAGCGCGGAGGGCCAGCGCGCGGCCTGTGCCAGTGCAAGCCGCTGGACGTGCTCCGACAGCGCGAGTTCGAGTTCGGCGCGGGCGGCGGCGGCGAACAGGGTTTCGGCACCGACCTCGCCATGGTCGGGGTGGCGCCAGCGGGCCAGCGCCTCGACACCGACGATCGCGCCGGTGGCGACGGCGACCTGGGGCTGCATGCGCAACTCGATCTCGCCCGCGTCCATCGCGCGGCGCAGGTCGATGGCGAGCGTTTCGATCGGGACCGCGAGGGTGCGGTCGCTCTCTTCGCCTGCAAGTGCCTCTCCGGCCCGGCGCATCAGCGCGGCGGCATCGTCGTCGGGGCGGGAGTGCGCGGTGGCGACGCGGGCGCCGACCGGGGCGATGGCGTCGCCGATGACGAAGGGGCGAGTCAGCGCGTCCTCGATACCCTTGGCAGCGGCGGCGAGCGTCGCGGGGTCGGCATCCTCGACCGCGACGAGGAATTCGGCCCCGCCCATCCGCGCGAGCACGGCGCGACGGCCCAGCGTGGCGCGCGCCGCTTCGGCAATGCGGGTCGAGGCGGCGCGCAGCACGGTGTCGCCGGCGTCGCGGCCATAGGCGGTATTGACCATGTCGAACCGGCCGAGCGCGACGAGGATGACGCCGATCGGCTGGGCATCGTCGAGGCGACGGGTGATCCAGCGGCGCATCCCGGCATCGTCGCGCACGCCGGTGAGGACGTCGCGGACCACGGCGCTCGCGTCCACCTCACCCAGCCGTTCGATCAGCGCGTGGATGCGCCCGGTGCGGGCGTCGCGCTGAAGATGCTCGACCACGCGCCCCGCGCCGGGCAGGTCGTGGGCGAAGGCGGTCGCCTGAATGCCGTCGCGCAGCCGCTGAAGCGCGCCGCGCATCGCCCCGCGATCGGCGGCCTCGACATGGCGCAGCACGGTGCGCAGCGAAGGCGCCGAGGTGAGGCCGAGCATCGAGGCGAGCGCGGGCGTGACCTGAAGCGAGCGCAGCGCGGGGTCGTAGCGCCAGCCAAGCGGCTCGCCGGTCGCGGCGCGGGCGGCTTCGTTGCCGGCGCGTTGGGCGTGGCGCGCGGCGAAGCGGAGCGCCTGGACGAACTCGATCTCGCGCATCGGGCTGGCGAGGAAATGGGTGGCACCGGCGTCGTAGAACTCGCCGAGCCGGGCGGTGTCGTCGCGCGAGACCAGCGCGAGCAGCGCGCCGCCACTGGCGCCGGTGACGGCGGCGAGGGTGCGCACGGCGGCGAGCCCTTCATCGACCGAGCCGCGCGCATCGACCACCGCAACCGCCGCACCGCTGGCGAGGAAGCGGCGGTCGGCCCCCTCCCCGCGCCGCGCCGCGACGACGCGCCAGCCGGCGCGCGCGGCATGGGCGGCAAGCTCGTCACGCTGGCGGAAGGACAGCAGGAACAGCGGGCGATCGCGTCCGGTCATGGGAGTGGCTGGAACGGGCGCGGCGTCGGTCATCGGCAGCAGTCCTAACCCAAGCCCGGGCGGAACCAAAGCCTTGTCCCCGCGCTACGAACAGCTTAGCGCATGGAGGATGGCGATGGATCGGCCTTTGATGGACAAGCATGGCCGTGCGATCCGCTACCTGCGGGTATCGGTGACCGACCGGTGCGACCTGCGCTGTCGCTATTGCATGGCCGAAGAGATGACATTCCTGCCGCGCAGCGAATTGCTGGCGCTGGAGGAAATCGCGCTGATCGCCGAGCGGTTCGTCGCGCGCGGGGTGACCAAGATCCGCCTCACCGGGGGCGAGCCGCTGGTGCGGCGCGACGCGCTGGATCTGGTGCGGCGGCTGGGGCGCAGCGTGGGCGCGGGGCTGAACGAGCTGACGCTGACCACCAACGGCACGCGGCTGGCGACCCATGCGGTGGCGCTGGCGGATGCAGGGGTGCGGCGGATCAATGTCAGCCTCGACAGCCGCGATCCCGAGATTTTCCGGCATATCACCCGGCATGGCGATGTAGCGCAGGTTCTCGACGGCATCGCGGCGGCGCGGTCGGCGGGGCTGGACGTCAAGATCAACATGGTCGCGATGAAGGGGCTGAACGAGGCCGAGATCCCCGCGATGCTGGACTGGACCAGCGCGCAGGGCATCGACCTGACGCTGATCGAGACGATGCCGCTGGGGCGGATCGACGAGGATCGCGCCGATCGCTTCGTGCCGTTGACGGCGGTATTCGACGATTTGTCTGCACAATTCGATCTGACCCGCGATGCCCATGACAGCGGCGGTCCGGCGCGCTACTGGCGGGTCGGCGGAACCGGCGCGCGGCTGGGCCTGATCTCCCCGCTTACGGGCAATTTCTGCGACAGCTGCAACCGCGTGCGGCTGACCACGGAGGGCAAGTTGTTCACCTGTCTGGGCCATGACGACCAGGTCGATCTGAAGGCCGCGATCCGCAGCGGCGGGCTGGCGGCGGTCGATGACGCGATCGATGCGGCGCTGGCGGCCAAGCCCGCGCGCCACGGTTTCGACGTCGCGCCCGGCGCTGCGCCTGCCGTTTCGCGGCATATGAGCGTGACCGGCGGATGAGCGACGTGCGCCGGGCGCTGGCCGCCTCTCCCACCACGCCGGCGGAAACCGCTGCGGCGGAACTGCTCGCCGGGCGCGACTGGGTGCCGGTCGACGATGCCGACATGGTCGTCGCGCTGGGTGGCGATGGATTCATGCTGCAGACGCTGCACGCGATGCTGGAGCGGCGGCGGATCGTGCCGGTGTTCGGGATGAACCTGGGCACCATCGGCTTTCTGATGAACGATTGGCAGCCCGAGGGGCTGGAGGATCGGCTGGCGCGGGCGCGGCCGTTCAAGGTGTCGCCGCTGGTGATGACCGCGACGACGATGGATGGCGAGCGCCACGTCCTGCCCGCGATCAACGAGGTGTCGCTGCTGCGCGAGACGCGCCAGACCGCCAAGCTGGAGGTGCGCGTCAACGATCGCGTGGTGCTGCCCGAACTGGTGTGCGACGGGATACTGGTGGCGACGCCGGCGGGATCGACCGCATATAATCTGTCGGCGCATGGCCCGATTCTGCCGCTCGGCTCGCGGCTGCTGGCACTCACCCCGATCAGCCCGTTCCGCCCGCGGCGCTGGCGCGGCGCGATCCTGCCCGAAAAGACGCGCATTTCGCTGCGCGTGCTCGATCCCGGCAAGCGGCCGGTGAGCGCGGTAGCGGACCAGCGTGAGGTGCGCGACGTAGCGCAGGTCGACATCGCGATCGACCGCAACCGCGACCTGACGCTGCTGTTCGATCCCGAGCATGCGCTGGATGAGCGGATCACGATGGAACAGTTTATCGCGTGAGCGCCCAATTCCTCCCCTGCGCCGCAGGGGAGGTGGCATTGCGCAGCACTGACGGAGGGGGCGTAGCTGCGATCAGCGATATGCCGGGGGCATATCGCAGCAGCGGAGCCGGCTTGCGAAGCAAGCCGTGGGCGCAGAGGGCGGAATTTTGCCGAGCTGTTCACGGCTGTCTGCGCAGCCGCCCCTCCACCACCGCCTGCGGCGGCGGTCCCCCTCCCCTGAGCAAGCTCAGGGGAGGAATGAGAAGCCTCCCAAAAAATCCCGTTTTCCCCGCTTGCAATGCGCCGCACCCCTTCGTATAGGCGCGCCTCGCTGTCGTTCCCCGATAGCTCAGCGGTAGAGTAGGTGACTGTTAATCACTTGGTCGTTGGTTCGAATCCAACTCGGGGAGCCAGCCTTTTTCCGACATTGCTGGAACCGGCCACCCGCCCGCGCCTCTTGCGCCGAGCGGGTTTCTGTCGTTTCGTTCAGCTCAGGGACATTTGGCCTATGCTGTTCGTTGTCATCGCAGCATCGGCACGATTCGCCGCAGAACGAAGCACTTAGGAGGAATATGATGTCCAGCAGACACGCACGCCGTTCGCGGATTGCGGCGGCCGCGCTTGCGCTTGCCAGCGCCAGCGTGCTCGCATCCTGCGCCACCCCGACGCCCTATCAGCCGGCGACCGGCATGGGCATGTCGCGCACGGGATATTGGGACGAACAGATCGAGAGCGACCGCTTTCGCGTCACCTTTGCCGGCAACAGCATGACGTCGCGCGAGACGGTGGAGCGCTATCTGCTTTATCGCGCCGCGCAGCTGACGGTGGAGCGCGGTGGCGACCATTTCATCCTGTCGGAGCGCGATACCGAGAAGAAGTCGCGCACCTACGCGACGACCAGCCCGTTCAGCAGCGGCCCATGGGGCGGCTGGGGTCCGTCGTGGCGCTATTACGGCCCGCGCTGGGGCTGGCGCAGCTGGAGCCCATGGGGCGGCGATCCGTTCTTTGACCGCGACATCGATATCCGCACCGTCGAACGCTATGAAGCGAGCGCGGAGATCGTGATCGGCAAGGGCCGCAAGCCCGACAATGTCCGCGCGTTCAATGCGCGCGAGGTGATCGAGAATCTGGGCGCGTCGATCGCGCCGCCGCGTCCGCGGTGATGTAGCTTAATCCTCCCCCGCAAGGGGGAGGATCGAACAGAAAAGGGCCGCCCGGTCAGACCGGGCGGCCCTTTTTATTTGGTTGGGAAGAGTCTTTGGAGCGCGCAGACGCGCGCCCCTCCCCCGCCCCCTCCCGTTCCGGGAGGGGTGATTTACGTCACACCACTGCGCCGTGGCACTGCTTGTACTTGCGGCCCGAGCCGCACGGGCATGGGGCGTTGCGGTTGACGCGGCCTTCCCAAGTGGCGGGGTCGTCGCCCAGCGCGTCGCCCGCCGGACGCGGGATCTGCATCGGGGGGAGCTGGTTCGAAATCAGGCCGGCGCTGCCCGCATCCCAATCGGCGCTGTTGTCGAGGCCGGTGAGCGGGTCGATGTGCGTGGTCAGGAAATCGGGCAGTTCGGGCAATTCGGGCGGGGCCTGGAACTGGAATTCGGCCCAGGCGATCGTGCGGGTCACATCCTCTCGGATCGCGACCAGCATGCGTTCGAACATTGCGAACGCTTCCTGCTTATACTCGTTGATCGGCGTCTTTTGCGCATAGGCGCGCAGGTGGACAACCTGACGCAGCGCGTCGAGCATCGCGAGATGCTCCTTCCAGTGATGGTCGAGATTCTGGAGCAGGATCGACTTTTCGATTGAGGTCCAGGTTTCCGGGTCCAGCTCGTCCGACTTGGCGGTGATCCGCGCGCTGGCGAGGTCGCGGATGCGGGTTTCGACATCCTCCGGCTCGATGCCGTCCTGCGTCGCGATCCACTCCTCGACCGGCGCCTCGATCCCCAGCATCTCGTGCGCGCGGGTCTTGAGCCCCTCGATATCCCATTGCTCGGGATAGGTTTCGGGCGGACAGGCGGCGCCGACGATGTCGTTGACCGCTTCGGCGCGCATATCCTCGACCACGTCGCCGACGGTGTCGGCGTCCATGATGTCGGCGCGCTGTTCGTAGATCACCTTGCGCTGATCGTTCATCACGTCGTCATATTCGACGACTTGCTTGCGGATATCGTAGTTGCGCGCCTCGACCTTCTTCTGCGCGGTCTCGATCGCCTTGGTCAGCCACTTGCTGCCGATCGCCTCGCCATCGGCGATGTTGTTGCGCATCATCTTGGCGAACAGCGTGTCCGGGCCGAAGATGCGCAGCAGATCGTCATCGAGGCTGAGATAGAAGCGCGACAGGCCGGGGTCGCCCTGACGGCCCGAACGGCCGCGCAGCTGGTTGTCGATGCGGCGGCTTTCATGGCGTTCGGTGCCGAGCACGAACAGGCCGCCGGCTTCGAGCACCTTTGCCTTTTCGGCGGCGATCTCGGCCTTGATCTGTGCGACGGCTGCCTCGCGCTCCGGCCCCTCGGGCATCTCGCCCAGTTCGGCCTCGACGCGGAATTCGAGGTTGCCGCCGAGCTGAATGTCGGTGCCGCGACCCGCCATATTGGTGGCGATCGTCACCGCGCCGAGCCGGCCGGCCTGGGCGACGATATGCGCCTCCTGCTCATGGAAGCGGGCGTTGAGGACCGAATGGTCGACGCCTTCCTTGGTGAGATATTCGCTGAGCAGTTCGGACTTTTCGATCGACACGGTGCCGACGAGGACCGGCTGGCCCTTCACCGCATGCTCGCGAATGGTGCGGGCAATGGCGATGAACTTGTCCTGCATCGTCTTGTAGAACTCGTCCTCCTGGTCGATCCGCTTGACCGAAACGTTGGTCGGGATGGTGACGACGTTCATCTTGTAGATGTCGAAGAATTCGGGCGCCTCGGTCGCGGCGGTGCCGGTCATGCCCGACAGCTTGGGGTACATGCGGAAGTAGTTCTGGAAGGTGATGCTGGCGAGCGTCTGGTTTTCAGGCTCGATCTGCACGCCTTCCTTGGCCTCGACCGCCTGATGCAGGCCGTCGGACCAGCGGCGACCGTCCATCATGCGGCCGGTGAATTCGTCAATGATGACGACCTTGCCGTCCTTGACGATGTAGTCGATGTCGCGCTTGTACATGACGTTCGCGCGCAGCGACTGGTTAAGGTGGTGGACCACCTGGGTATTCTCGAAATCATAGAGGTTGCTGCCCTTGAGCAGTCCGGCATCCTCGAGCATCCGCTCGGCGGCTTCGATGCCCTCCTCGGTCAGGACGATGCTCTTCTGCTTCTCGTCCTTCTCGTACAGCTCGGGCGTCAGCTGCTTCACGATCGCGTCGACGCCGACATAGAGCTCGCTCTTGTCGTCGGTCGGGCCGGAGATGATCAGCGGGGTGCGCGCCTCGTCGATCAGCACCGAGTCGACTTCATCGACGATCGCCATCGCGAACGGGCGCTGGACCATCGACGCGCGGTCATACTTCATGTTGTCGCGCAGATAGTCGAAGCCGAATTCGTTGTTCGTGCCGTAGGTGATGTCCGAGGCATAGGCCTCGCGCCGCTGATGGTCGGCGAGGTTGGGGACGATCACGCCGACGGTCAGGCCGAGGAAGCGGTAGATCTGGCCCATCCATTCGGAGTCGCGGCGGGCGAGATAGTCGTTGACGGTGATGACGTGCACGCCGTTGCCGGGCAGTGCGTTGAGGTAGCAGGCGAGCGTCGCGACCAGCGTCTTGCCCTCACCCGTCCGCATTTCCGCGATCTCGCCGCGGTGGAGGACGATGCCGCCGATCATCTGCACGTCGAAATGGCGCATGCCGAGCACGCGGACACCAGCCTCGCGCACCGTGGCGAACGCTTCGGGGAGGATCGCGTCGAGCTTTTCGCCATTGGCGAGCCGTTCGCGGAACTTGACGGTCTGCGCCGCCAGTTCTTCGTCTGACATCGCCTTGAGCGTGGGTTCGAAGCCCTCGATCTTGGCGAGAATGGGGTTGAGCGAACGGACGTACCGGTCGTTGGACGAACCGAACAGGGACTTGGCCAAGCCGCCGAACATGATGATTTCCAGTCGTGTGAAATTGCAGGGTGTGCGCCCGCGTCGCGAGCGCCAGTGATTCGAATGCGAAATGGATGCCAGCCGCAGGCCCCCGACAGGGACAGGCGGCGGCGCGCGCGGCTATTCGAGCCGGCGTTCGCTGGTCAGGCGGGCGGAGGTGCCGACCGGGGCGTCATGGATCGCGAACAGCGCAACAGCGGGCGCTTCGCGGGTGGCAAGGGGTCGGCTGGCAACCGCCGCCGCGACGCGCGACACCGCCTCGACGGTCGTGTCGGCGGTGCGGGAAATGGCGGTGTCGCTGCGCTGCTGGAATCCGCGCATATCCCGGTCACCGGCGATAACACCGGTGAGGCTCGCGAGGAGCGCAGAGAGGAACAGCAGCAATTGCACGCGAAAACCCGTTAAACGGCCCCTTGTTGCCCGCCGCTGAACGACGGACCGGCTGGACATAGGGATTGGACGCGGCTTCGTCCAACTGAAAACCCGAATTTCTGGCTTCGAAAGCTATCGCAAATGCTTGGCGATGAACTCCGCCGGATCGCCGACACCGTGAATCGTCGACGCTCTCAGCGGGTCGCCGCCTGCGCCAAGGATCGTATCGGTCCACGTCTTGCACCAGTCGGCTTTGATGACATGACGCTGCCCGCCATGTTCGGTCGTGCAAACAAAACCCGCATCTGATTTCGTCACCTGGATGACCAACGACCCGCCTTGGGGGATTTTCCAGTTTATCCGCGAGCGAAACACGCCCTCCGCCGGTTGCCCGGCAGCGTCGCGGGCTGGCGTGAACCGAGCGCGCTGCAGCAGCAGCGCACAGGTGCCGGAGTCGAGCGACGGCGAGCCGGAACTCGTCGTTATCTCGCACTTCGTAGGCACGCCATCGGCACCAACCACGAGCATAAACGCAACGGGCCCCTGCTCCTTCGCACGAAGCGCATCGACCGGGTAATCGCCACTGGTAACCCAGCCGGCAGGGTCAATCGGCTTTGCATGCGTGGAGACCACCGCGCTCGCCTGCACCGCAAGCGTCAACAAGGCTGTCAGGAACATGACCGTTCTCCGCTCGTCTGCGCCCTGCGCACCACCTCACACCCTACCCGCGCGTCGGGGTACACGTCGAGCTTCATCGAGCGCACGCGGACTTCGGCGACGCGGGGGTCGGCGGACAAGGCGAGTGCGGCGACGGCGTCGCACAGAGTTTCCTGAAGCTCGATATGCCCCTTCGCCGCGAGTGCGAGGATACCGCTGCGCAGATAGTCGTAATCGACCACGGCATCGATCGCATCCTGTGGCGGCGCATCATAGACGCAGCGCATCGCGACGTTGAGTTCGACCCGCTGTGGCGCGGCGCGCTCATGGTCGTGGATGCCAAGGCCGATTTCGGCGACGAGACCGTCGAGATGGATGGTGTATTCAGCCATGCGGGCGGTCCCTTCCGGTGAACATCACGTCGCTGTCGCGCTTCACGAGGCGCTGGCCGCAATCGACGAAGATGTTCTGGCCGGTGATGCTGCGGGTGGTGAGCAGATAGGCGACGGTCGCGGCTAGATCGCTGAGGTCGACCGGGCGCTCGAGCAGATTGGCCGAGGCGACGATGGCGAACTCCTCCGGCGTCTGGTCGAGGCTCGGCAGGCTCAGCCCCGGCGAGACGGCGTTGACGCGGACGCGCGGGGCAAGCTGCATCGCGAGCAGGGTCGTGGCTTCGGCGAGCGCTGCCTTGCTCAGCGTGTAGGTCAGGAAATCGGGGTTGGGGTTGGCGAGCTTCTGATCGAGCAGGTTGACGATCGCCCCCTCCCCCAGCCCGACCTGCGCGGCCAGCGCGGAGGCGAGCAGCAATGGCGCGCCGACATTGATGTGCATGTGACGGTCGAGCCCGGCATAGTCGGCGAGCGGCATCGCGTCCCACGCAAAGCGCGAGGCATTGTTGACGAGCCCTTCGACCGGTCCGCCCAGCGCATCGGCGGCGGCGGCGATCAGATTGCGGGTGTCGGCTGCATCGGACAGGTCGGCAGTGACCGGGGCGATGCCGAGTTCGTCCGCGAGCGCCGCTGCCTCGTCATGCGAGTCATGATGATGGACCGCGACCGCGTGCCCGTCCGCAACGAGCCGCCGCACGATCGCCGCGCCGATCCGCCGCGCGCCGCCAGTGACCAGTATCCGCATCAATAGCCCATCAGCGCGAGCACTTCCTTGCGGCTGCGCTCATCTTCGCGGAATGTGCCCATCATGCGGCTGGTGACCATGCCGACACCCGGCGTGCGCACGCCACGCGCGGTCATGCAGGCGTGGCTTGCCTCGATCACCACCGCGACGCCGCGCGGCTTGAGGTGTTCCCAGATGCAATCGGCGACCTCGGCAGTCAGGCGTTCCTGCACCTGAAGCCGGCGGGCAAAGGCGTGGAGCACGCGGGCGAGCTTGGAAATGCCGACGACATGGTCCTGTGGCAGATAGGCGATCGACGCCTTGCCGATGATCGGCGCCATGTGATGTTCGCAATGCGACTGAAACGGAATGTCCTTGAGCAGGACGATCTCGTCATAGCCGCCGACCTCTTCGAACACGCGGCTGAGGTGATGGGCGGGGTCCTCGCCATAGCCCTGGCAATATTCCTTCCACGCGCGCGCCACGCGCTTGGGCGTGTCGATCAGCCCTTCGCGACTCGGGTCGTCACCAGCCCAGCGCAACAGCGTGCGGATCGCATCGGCGACCTCATCCGGCACCGAAATCTTCGGTGGCGAGGCGACCATGTCGCCATCCATCGCATCGTCATGATCTTGGCAGCTCATCCGGCCCCGTCCCCCGAAACTTCCTGTTACGCTACGGCATGCGGATGCGGCCGTGTTGCCCAGCGGCCACAGATGGTATCGTAACGGGAAATAGCAAGCATTTCCGCCGGATTGACGGGGCGATTTGACGTTGACGTAAGGATTCGAGCGACGGTAGCGTGCGGGTTAACGACAACAAGAAGAATGGTCCCGGAGGGAAGACCCCGGAGAACCCAGAGAGGAGAGAACCCCATGCGAACACTCCAGCTGTTTTCCGCATCCGCGCTCGCGCTGATTGCGGCCACCCCGGCCATCGCCCAGGACACCACCACCCCCGCCGCGCAGGAAGAAGAGGCTTCGGGTAACGAAGTCGTCATCACCGCCACCCGCCGCAACGAAACCGTGCAGGACGTGCCGATCGCGGTGACCGCGGTCCCCGCCGCGCTGCTCGAGAATGCCGGCATCGAGGATATTCGCGGGCTGGAGCAGCTGGCACCGTCGCTGCAGAGCTCGACCGGCCAGTCGTCGGCGACCGGCACCACCTTGTATATCCGCGGTATCACCACCGCGGGCGACAACCCCGGCTTCGAACCGGCGGTCGGCGTGTTCATCGACGGCGTGTTCCGCGCGCGTGCGGGCGTCGCGATTTCGGAGCTGCCGCAGCTTGAGCGCGTCGAAGTTCTGCGTGGTCCGCAGGGCACGCTGTTCGGCCGCAACACCTCGGCCGGCGCGCTGTCGATCTTCACTGCGCAGCCGGCGTTCGAGCTCGGCGGCTATCTGGAAGGCAGCTACGGCAACTATAACGCGTTCGAGCTGAAGGGCGCGATCACCGGCCCGGTGACCGACCAGCTCGCGCTGCGCGTCGATGGCGGCTATCGCAAGCGCGACGGTTATATCGAGGACGTCAACGCCGACCGCTCGTTCAACAATATCGATCGTTGGTACGCGCGTGGTCAGGCACTGTACGACACCTCGACCTTCTCGCTGCGTGTGATCGCCGATTATTACGAGACCGACGAGCAGTGCTGCGGCGCGATCTCGGCGGTGCGCGGACCGTTCGCGCCGCTGATCGAAGGTATCGCCGGGGCGCAGGGCCTGGATGGCCTGTTCACGGGCACGAACCGTTCGGTGAACGGCCTGCCGACCACCGTCGATCCCGAGCAGCGCCGCATGGCCGCATCGCCCAACCGCGACCTGAGCGAGCGCGTGCGCGACTGGGGCGTTTCGGCCGAGATCAACGCCGAACTGGGCGACATCAAACTCACGTCGATCACCGCCTATCGCGACTGGCGCGTGCGGCGTAACCAGGATGTCGATTTCTCGGGCATCGATCGCGCCTATCGCGAAGGCTATCGCAACGAGCTGGTCGACTTCACCCAGGAGCTGCGCTTCCAGGGTTCGGCGTTCGGTGGCACGCTCGACTGGCTGGTCGGCGGCTTCTACCTGAACGAAACCAACAAGGTCCACGACACAGTCCGCGTCGGCAACGACGGCAACCGCTATGTCGACTCGATCTTCAACGCGCTGGCCGGTCCGACGTTCGGAACGCCGCTGCAATTCTACGGCTCGCTCGGCGGCACCGTGCCAACCTTTGGCCAGGTGATTCTCAACCCGGCGGCACCGCCGGCCGCCTATGGGGCGGCCGCGCCGCTCGTCGGCTGTTTCCGCACCGCCGCCGGCACCGCGCCATCGGGCACGATCCCGGTCCCGGTCTGCAACGCACTCGGCTTTTCGCCAACCCCGGTCGCCGGCCTTGCGGCGCTGGCCGCAGGTCCCCTGCCCGGCGTGGCCGCCGGTCAGGGCAACAACAACGACTATCGCGTCAAGACCAACGCCTTCGCGCTGTTCACGCACAACATCATCAACATCAGCGACAAGTTGTCGCTGACGCTGGGTGCGCGCTGGAACTATGAGAAGAAGGACTTCACCGCGACGGTCAGCAACAACACCGGCAGCTGCACCTTCTTCAACCAGGTGCGGGCGGGCAACACGGCGGCGGTCCAGTACGCCACGCTGCTTCGCCAGCTCGGCCTGTTCAACAACCTGTTCCTGCTGAGCTGCAACCCGGCGATCAACACCGAGTTCAACGGGAGCTATGCGCACGACCGCGATGAGAGCAAATTCACCGGCACCGCCAAGCTGGCGTACAAGGTGAATTCCGACATCCTCGTCTATGGTGGCTATGACCGCGGCTACAAGTCGGGCGGCTACAATATGGATCAGGCGACGTTCGACAGCGTCCTGCTGGGCGGCAACGGCCCGCAGGCGAGCGATCTGGAGTTCGGGTCGGAATCGGTCGACGCCTATGAAATCGGCGTGAAGACGCAGTGGGGCCGCGCCTTCACCTTCAACATCGCCGCCTTCTACCAGAAGTTCAGCAACCTTCAGTCGCTGGTCTTCAGCGGCAACAACTTCGTTGTCCAGAATGTCGACAGCACGACCAGCAAGGGCGTGGAGCTGGAATCGATCATCCAGCCGGCGCGCGACTTCACCGTCCGTCTGGGCTACAGCTACATCGACGCGCAATATGATGCCGACAACAACTTCACCGGCACCCCGTTGCAGGGCCAGGAAGGCCGTCAGGTCAGCAACCAGCCCAAGCACACGGTGACGGTGGCAACGACCTGGACGCCGAGCATCACGTCGGGCATCCGTGGCCTCGTCCATGTCGACATGCGCTACAACAGCGAGGTCAACATCCCGTCGAACAACCCGAACCCGGCGACGGGCCGGACTGCTCTCTACAATCAGGGATATCCGCTGGTTGGGGCGCGGATCGGTATCCAGACCGAGGATCGCCAGAAGAGCCTGGAGTTCTTTGTCGAGAACCTGACCAACCAATATTACCACGTCACCGGTTTCGCGGTGCCCGAGCAGACCGGCAACTATGCCGCCTATCCAGGCCTGCCGCGCTTCTTCGGCGTGAAGGCGAAGGTCGGCTTCTGATCCTGGCCTGATCGGGGCCGGGTATCCGGTCCTGCGAGACATGGGGCGCGTCCGGGACACCGGGCGCGCCTCTTCGGTTTCAGCTTCGCTGAATCGCGGCACCGGCCCGCTCCCCCACCCGGCCACCCATAGAATACTGGCGTTGGATGCCCGGGTGGGGAACCGGGCCGGTACCGCGATCATGGCGGCGGCGCGGGCCGGTGAGCTGATATGAACGGATCGAAACGCCGCTCGATTGCGCCGGATCGCCCCTCTGGAGCGGTGGAGAGGCGAGTTCTCCACAAACAAACGTGTCAAACCCCCTTGGAACCGCATCAAATACGTGCATCGTGGAGAGAACCGGATTACATCCGGCGCAGCGACAACGGTGGCAAGGCTTTGTTCTGGCCGTCGGCGCTGACCAAGATCGGGATCCGGCATCGGTTGCCGGACCGCAGAGGAGAAGAATAGAATGGCCGAAAACAAGGCATCTGGCGGCGCCCGTGGCGGGATCGCCAAGCCCGTCACCCCCTCGCCCGAGCTCGCCGCTATCGTCGGCACCGCAGAGCTGCCGCGCAGCGAGATCGTCAGCAAGATGTGGGAATACATCAAGAAGCACAATCTCCAGAACCCCGAGAACAAGCGCGAGATTCTGGCCGACGACAAGCTGAAGCCCATTTTCGGCGCGGACAAGGTGACGATGTTCGAGATGAACAAGCACATCGCGAAGCACGTCAAGTAAGTTACGTTCCGGAGCAATCCGGATCGGACAGCGAGAGCCTCCGAAGCCGCTGGCTTCGGAGGCTTTTTCGATCCAAGATAGTACCTCGCAGTGGCGGGGGGACCGGGGGGACCACGGGTGAACGGGTATACGGGGCGACTGCTGGAGCGACTTCCGCTTGCCCGCGCGCATCGCTGGCAGGGCTATAGCGCTGCCATCCTGCTGTCGCTGATCGGGCTGGTGACGCGATGGGCGCTGGCCGGTTCCTTCCCGCCAGGCTTCCCCTTTCTCACCTTTTTCCCGGCAGTGGTGCTGTCGGGGTTCCTGTTCGGGCGCGGCCCCGGCATCCTCTCGGCGGTGCTGTGCGGAGCGTTCGCCTGGTATTTCTTCATCCCGCCGGAAATGAGCTTCGCGCTCGAAAGCGGCGCTGCGATCGCGATGGGGTTCTATGTCGGCGTCGTGGCTGTGGACCTGTTGCTGATCGACTGGATGCAGCGCGGCACCGCGCAGCTGCGGGTAGAGCGCGAGCGGTGCGAGAAGCTGGCACAGCGCAGCCATTTGCTGTTCAGCGAGCTGCAGCACCGGGTGTCGAACAATCTGCAGATGGTCGGCGCGGTGCTGACGTTGCAGCAGCGCAGCGTCGCCGATCCGGCGGCGCGGCAGGCGCTGGTCGATGCCGGGGCGAAACTGCAGACGATCGGGCGGATCCAGCGCCAGCTCTACGACCATAGCGGCGATCCCCAGACGCTGGAGCGGATACTGCCCGACCTGGTCGATGATCTGCTCGCGACGTCGGGACGCCCGGGCGTCACGGCGACGGTCGAGGTCGACAGCGCGATCAAGCTTCCGCCGGATTCGATCATCCCGGTCGCGCTGATCGTGGCGGAAACCATCGCCAACGCGGTCGAGCACGGCTTTGCCGAGCGCGAGATCGGGCGGATCGAGGTGCGCATGTGCGTGAGCGTCGGAAGCGTGACGCTGACGATCGCGAACGACGGAGCAAGCCCGCCAGCGGACTTCAGCGCGGCGGCGGCGACCAGCTTGGGTCTGCGAATTTCGCGCACTCTGGCCGATCAGCTTGGCGGCAGTTTCGACCTGACGCCGCGCGATGAAGGTGGCGCAGTCGCCACGCTGCGGTTCCCGCCCACCGCAGGATAATGCGCGGGGCGCACCTGGGCGGCGTCTTGCGTTGGCCGGACGAGGCAGACCGCTAGTTCAGCAGCGCGTGCAGGCTCCATTCGGTGCGCACGCCCAGCACCACTGCGTCGGCGACGCCGGGATCGGCGGACGGGCGGCGGACATAATGGGCGTTGGGCTGGATCGCGAGCCAGGGTGTGACCTGCGCGCGATAGGTGAGTTCGACGGCGACTTCGGACGCCTCCGCGCCGGTCGCGGCGCGATAGGGATCGGCGGTGAAGGCTGCGGCGATCGCGATGCCGAACGCGTCCTCGTCGCGCCCCTTGACCCAGCCGGTGAAGTTGAGCCCGCCGCTGAGAAACCGGTCGAACCTATTGAACCGGCTGCTTGCGACCCCGGCGCGGATGAAGGCGTCGAGCGTGCCGTCGTCGCGCCGCGCGAGCGGGAGCTGTGCGCGGACATAGCTGCCCGAATTGCCGGTTTCCGCGCCCGCGCCATCGGTGCGATCGAACGCCGCCGTGTAGCGCCAATGGCCGAGCAACAGCTTCCCCCCGGCGAGCGGCGCTTCGACCTCGCCGACCAGCAGCGCGCCATCACCCTTGCCGAGCCTGACCGCCGTGCGCGCGGGCCGTGCCGGGTCGCCGGGAACGCCGTCGAGCACCGCCGCGCGCACCGCCCAGCCCTCCGCCGGGGCAAAGGCAACGCGCGCGGCGAGCGATGTGGACGGGAAGATCGACGGACCATTTTGCCCGCTCTGCGCGAAATCGGTGCCGATCCCGTGCGGGCTGCTGACGAACAGCCCCGATGCATCGAGCGCGTCGAATTCGGAGTTGAGGTCGTAGAGCCCGACGCGGAGTGAGGCGGCGTCGCCGAACTTCTGGTCGACCCACGCCTCATACAGCCGGATCGCGCGGGTGCCGGTTTCGATGTTGCTCACCGCCTGCGCATCGCCGACCAGATCGCTGATCGAATTGCCATTGTTGTAGAGGCCGTAGAGCCACAATTGCGCGCCGGTCCAGCCGACCATCCGCTCAAGATCGGCGTCGAACACGATGTCGAGATTGTCGAGGTAACGCGTGCCCCGCTCCACCCCGCCCGCGGCATTTCCCATGAGTTCGGCGGTATAGACGACCTCGAAATTCCACGGCTTCTCGTCACCGCCTTCCTGCGCCGGAAGCGTGCGATGGGTGTGCGTCTGCCCTTCGCGTTCGTCGCGTGGCGGCTCGAGTGCGGTCAGGGCGAGGAAGGGAAGCAGCATCGGGTCTCACCATCAACAGGGATTGGAACAGCCGGCGATCACGCCGCCCGGCGCGGTTTGCGGCGCTTGAGCCAGAGCAGCACGCCGGCGACGATCATCGTGATCAGCCACAGGCCGATCGCGATCGACAGGATCCGGCCGATCAGCCCGCCCGCCTCGCCGGTGTGGATCGGGAACAGCGCGCTCATGAACCGGTTCGCCGCGCTCGCCTCAGCGATCGGGAAGACGCCGCGCACCTGCCCGTTATTGGCATCGACCAGCACATAGCTGCCGCCATAGGCGCGGCGCAGTTCGTCGGGCGCGCGCAGCCGGACGCGCCAGGTTGCGTCGTCAGGCTTGGGCCAGGCGACCTGGGTCAGGCTGCTGCCGGGAAGCGCCTCCAGCCCGGCGCGCGCCGCTGCGGCAAAGCCGATCTGCGCACCGGTTGGCGCAACTGCGGGCATCGCGACCGGCGCCGCCCCGACCAGATCGCCAACCCCATCCTCAAACTTGAGCAGCGTTCCGCTCGCCGCGATGACGAGTGCCGGGATGCCGACCCACAGGCCGAGCGCGCGGTGCCAGCTGTACAGCCGTGGGGCGGCGGGGCCGCGCATCGCCGGGCGCAAGGCACGCCCCCACGTCCCGCGCCGTGGCCAGGCGGCGATGATGCCGAGGATCAGGTTGGTGCAGAGCAGGACGCCACTGATCGACACCAGCCAGCTGCCCCATGCGCCGAGCAGGTCGTGATGAAAGCCGACCAGGAAGCCCATCAGGCTTTCCTCATCGGGCTTTGGCGCGTGGAGCAGTGTGCCATCCCCGGCGATCCGCGCCGAGGCGCTGGTCCCCTGCGCATCCTGAAAATAAACAGTGTAGCGGTCCGGCGCGCCTGCGGCGGTCCAGATCGACGCGACCTTGCCCCCCTGCGGCACCAGCGCGTCGATCCGCCGTTCGATCGCGGCAAGATCGGTGGGACGGTGCAGCGACGAGATGCCCGCGTCGGTGATCTCCCAATGGAAGACGATCAGCACGCCGGTCAGCGCCTGAAGCAGCCAGAACACCGCCGCACCCAGGCTGAGCCAGCGGTGCAGCTTCAGGATCGACCGACGAAGCGTCGGCGCTGAGGTCGATGCGGTCATACGGCCTTGTCTGGCGCAATGGGGTGGACCGCCAAACCTCCACTTTCCGGAACGGTCGGGGACCAACCCCGGCCGCGCTATTCCAGACTCTTCGCGACGAACCGCGCGCCATCGGCAATCGCCTCCCGCGCCACCGCCGCCACCGACATGGCTTCGAGGAAGCTGTGCGTCGCGCCGGGATAAGTCTTGTCCGCCGTCGCCACCCCCGCCGCCCGCAGCCGCGCGGCCATCGCCACCGACTGTTCGGTGAGAAGGTCGCATTGCGGGATGACCAGGAACACCGACGGCATCCCTGCCATGTCGGCTAGCAGCGGGCAGACCAGCGGGTCGGCGCATTCACGCGCCATGTCGGTCAGGTAGTTGGTGTAATAGGCGAGCGCCTCGTCGCGATCGAGGTTGGAGGTCGGCCCGCCGAACGTCGCTTCGGCTTCGTCGGAGATGATGTTCGAGAAATAGCCGTAATTGGACAGGATCGCGCGGACCACCCCGCCCTCCCCCCGGTCGCGCAGGCGCAGCGCAGTGGCGAAGCTGAGGTTCGCCCCCGCAGAATCCCCGCCCATCGCCAGACGGCTGCCGTCGATGCCCAGCTCGTCGCCATGGTCGCGCAGCCACAGCATCAGCGCCGCGATCCGATCGAGCGCGACCGGATATTTATGCTCGGGCGACAGCGGATAATCGACGCCGACCACCGCAAAGCCTCCGGCGGCAGCATATTCGCGCATCAGCCGGTCATGCGTGTCGATG
This sequence comes from Sphingomonas sp., assembly GCF_035998645.1. Lineage (GTDB taxonomy): Bacteria > Pseudomonadota > Alphaproteobacteria > Sphingomonadales > Sphingomonadaceae > Sphingomonas. Next base: position 628,392 of record NZ_DASYHL010000004.1, on the reverse strand, counting down.
CTGAACAAAGTGAACCCGCCGCCGTGCAGATAGACCAAAGCGGGCGCAGGCTCACGCGCACCTTCGGGCAGATAGACGCGGATGCGCAGCGACCCGGCACCGGGATCGAACACCCGCTCCACCGTCCGAGCCATCACCGGCCCACCCTCGGCCCAGCGTGACCGCACCGCTTCGCACACCGCGCGCTGGCCGGGATAGTCGAGCGACCCGAGCGGCGGATGCGCGGCCCAGCGCGCGGACATCGCATCGAGGAACTCGCGGATTTCGGGGTCGATCGTCACGGGTAGGGTAGCCACTGGGTTTCCTTTTCCTCGCCCGCGAACCACGGCGCGGGCAGTTTCCGCCGGTGCGGCCAGAGTTCGTCGAGCGCGTCAGCGTCGAACAACTGGCCCCCGCGCATGACCAGGCTGACCGACCGCGTGTTGCGGATATCGGTCAACGGATCGCGGTCGAACACCACCAGATCGGCATATTTGCCGACCTCCAGCGTGCCCATGTCGCCGAGCCGCCCGATCACCTCGGCCGCGCCTGCAGTGGCGGCGTGGAGCACCGCGATCGGCGTCATCCCGCCCAGAACATGCGCTTCCATCTCGTAATGATAGCCAATGCCGGGATCATCGCCATGCGCGCCCATGCCCACCAGTGCGCCGGCTTCGGCAAGGCGCGCGGTATCCCTGGCGAGCACTGGCGCACGACTGGCGGCGAGCGAGGACCAGTCGCGCTGGGCCAGCTTCGCCGCGATCGTCGCGGGGGGCCAGAAACGGCGGACCTTGGGATCGAGTGCGGGGTCGTATTTGGCGACGAAATGGTGCCGGGCGGCGGGGCCACTAGTGTTGACGAGCAGGGTCGCGACATAGCTGGTGCGGGTCAGCGCGAACAGCTTGAGGACATCCTCCTGCAAGGGCGCGATCGGGAGCGCATGCTCACTGCCGGCATAGCCGTCGAGCAGCTGGCTCAGGATCAGCTTGGGGTTGTGGCTCCCCTCGGTGGTCGGGATCAGGCCCTGCGCGCGCGCCTCCATCGCGATCCATTGGCGGACCGTGCGGCTCTCACCGCGATATTGCTTGATGTTGGTGAGGCCCCACGCCTCGCGATAGCGGCGCAGCACCGCGCGCACCTGCTCGCGCGACGTCAACCGCTCGCGCGCGAAGATGCCGGGACCGGTCGAGCGCAGCCGTGGCGCGACCATCAGGCCGGCGTCGATCAAATCCTGATAGGCGATCTGGTCGATGCTCAGCGTCGAGGGATCGAACGCCGTGGTCACGCCAAAGGCGAGCCGCGCACGCATCGATGTGTCCTCATAGGCAAGCGCATAGCGGCGGATCGAGCCGATATGGTCGTGATCGTCGATCAGGCCGGGCGCGACGGTCTTGCCGCCCAACTCACGCTCCGGCGTGCCGGCGGGCACCGTGAAGCTGCCACGCGGCCCGATGGCGGCGATGCGGTCGCCGGTGACGAGGATGTCGGCATTCTCGATGATCCGATCGCCGCCCGCCATGGTGAGTGCGCGTGCGCCGCGCAGCAGGATGCTGCCTTGCGGCCGGGCGCGGGGCAGTTCGGCGTTCAGCTCGACATGGCTGGTCGGCACCGGCGCGCTTGCGTCGGGCAGGACTTGCAGGAAATTGCCGACCGACCAGACCAGCGCGCCATCGCCGCGCCAGTCGTAGTAGTTCGCCCCGATATCGGTGACCTGCCGCGCCGGGCTGTCCGCTGCGGCGAGGTCCACCGGCTTTTCAGGATTGGCGGGAATGGGCAGCAGATAAAGCTGTTCGCGCGCCTGTGCCGCCAGCCATTTGCCGTCCGGACTGATCCGGATATCGTCCATCTTCGCCGGGGCTTCGGTGAAATAGTAATTCTGGGTCAGCAGCTTGGCCACGTCGCGCTTCGCGCCAGTGGCAAGGTCGATGGCGATAAGCCCATCGTCGCTCATCACGTGCGCGACGCCGGGCGCGGCGCGCGTGAAATGCGGACGCTGGCCCAGAATTCCGCGCGCGACGACCCGCACTGCGCCGCCGCTGGCGGGGATCGCGACCAGTTCGCCGTCGCGCAACGGTGAGACGATATAGCCGCTCAGCTGCCGTGCCGCTGCCGCCGACCGCACCGTCACCACGCTGCGACCGTCGGGCGTGAAGACCGGCCAGGTATAGAAGGCGGACAGCGCGCTCAGCTTCACCGGCGCGCTCTTGCCGTCCGCCGCGACACTCCACACAGCCCCGCCGTCGCGCTCGCTCCAGGTGACATAGGCGATGCGCGTGCCATCGGGGCTCCAGCCCGGCTGCGCCGCCGGATCGCCATGGATCGGCAGACGCAGCGATACGCCGCCCGCAACTGGCTGGACATAGATGCTGCCGAGCGCAGCGAAGGCGACCCGCTGGCCATCGGGCGACGGGCTGGTCCCCATCGGCAGCTTGGCGCGCACCGGGCCGGTCGGCTCGCGCAACGCGATGCGGGTGGGCATCCCGACTTCAAGGTCGAGCTTCGCTGTGAAGGGAATGCGCGTCGCCGCCGATCCATCGACCGGGCGGCGTTCGATCCTGCCATCCACCGCGATCAGGATCGCCTTGCTGTCGGGCGTGAAGCTGTAGCGCGGGATCAGGTCCATCCACTCCGCCCCGTTCATCAGGTCGAGCGGCGCGGGGCCGAGGTCGCGGTCGAGCCCCGTGGCAAGGTCACGCACCCGCAGCCGCGTCTCGGCCATGCGCCGCGTCGCATAGGCGAGCAGCCTGCCATCAGGCGAGATGGCGGGGCGGAAGAAGGTTTCCTTCGCGGCCTCGCGCGCGCCCGAGTTGGTGATGACCGGCTGTTCGGCGCCCGTGGCGATGTGGCGGCGGACGATCGTCCACGCGACCGGCTGGTCGAAGGATGAATCGGCGACGGTGCGCGCGAAATAGAGATATTTGCCGTCGCGCGAGGGCGACACGCCCAATGTGCTTTGCTCGCCGCGCGCGGACTTGATCGGCGCGACGAGTTCGCCCGGCCCGCCGTCCACCGGGTGCCGCCACAGCTCGTAATGGCCGACACGAATGCGGTTGCGGCTGACATAGACCGACTTGCCGTCCGCGCTCCATTCGGGCGAGGTGCGCACCGCGCCCTCATCTTCGTCGGTGATCCGGCGCGCGCCGCTGCCATCGGCGCGGGCGATCCACACATTGTCGCCGCCCGAGCGGTCGCTGACATAGGCGATCCACTGGCCGTCGGGGGAGAAGGTCGGCTGAACCTCGAACGCGAGTCCCTGCGCAATCGGGGTCGCGCGGCCGCCAGTCGCGGGCATGGCGTAGAGTTCGCCCAGCATGTCGAACAGGATCGTCCTGCCATCGGGCGACACCGCCAGCGACATGAAGGTGCCGCTCGACACCTCATAGCTGAGGGTCCGGCGCTCCTTCATCGGCAGATCGTCCCGCGCCAGCGCCGGTGCAGCCAGCGCCAGCAGCGAGACCAATGCCAGCGCACCCCGAGCCATATGCTTCCCCCGAAACCGACGCGCAGACTCTAGCTGCCGGCCACCGGGTCGAAACGGGCCAAGTCCGGATTTCCATGCGCACCAATCAATCAGGCGCCCATGCGCGCGGTGAACGCTGGCCTGCCTGGGGCGGTTATCCGGCGAGTTCGCGCGAACGCGCCGCCGCCGCATCGACGACCGCACGGGCCAGCCGGTCGATCGCATCGTCCTGATCCATCTGCATCAGGCCCGCCGCAGTGGTGCCGCCGGGGCTGGTCACCTGGTTGCGCAGCTCGGCCAGCTCGGCGGGGTCGGCGCCCGCCAGCGCCGCCGCGCCGGTAAAGGTCGCGCGGGCCAGCTGCATCGCGAGATCGGCGGGAAGGCCGGCCTGTGTGCCCGCTTTGGCCAGCGCTTCGGTGAAGCGGAAAAAATAGGCCGGGCCGCTGCCCGATACTGCGGTCACCGCATCGATCTGCCGCTCATCATCGAGCCACACGACCGGGCCGGTCGGGGCGAGCAGCTGGTTGACCGTGGCGAAGTCGCTCATCCGCACGTCGCGTCCGGACACCGCTGCGGTAATCCCCTGCCCGATCGCCGCGGGCGTGTTGGGCATCGTGCGCACCACGCGACCGCTGCCCAGCGCGTCGCCCAGTCCCTGCAATGTGATCCCGGCCATGATCGACACGAACAGAGCGTCGCGCGCGGCAAGCGGGCGCAGCGAGTCGCCGATCGCGGGGAAGATCTGTGGCTTGACCGCCAGCACAACGGCGAGATCGCCGCCCGGCTCGACATCGGCGAGCGCATCGACCCGTTCGGCGCCCTCGGGCAGATCGGTCGCCATCGGATCGAACACCAGCACGCGGTGCGCGCCGTGCCAGCCGCGCGCCATTGCGCCGCCCATCCGCCCGCATCCAACCAGCAACACGTCCATCAGCGCACATCCTTGTAACGTTCAGCGAGCACATCCTGGCGCGAGCGGCTCGACACCGCGCGCCCCTCGACAATCACTCGCACCGCATTGGTCGACGGCTCCAGCGGATCGCCGTCCCATACGACCAGATCCGCATCCGCGCCGGGGGTGAGCGTCCCGCCACCCCGACCCCAGATGGCGAGCGGCGCGGTGGTAACAGCACGCAGCGCCTCAATCCAGCTCAGGCCGTTGGCGACCGCGATCCCCGCGCCCTCGCGCAGCGCCATGCCGGCGTTGTAATTGCTGTGGATCGCCCCGCCCGCCTGACCGATCGCAACGGCAACCCCGGCGCGGCGGAGCAGGGTCGCATTATCCTGCCGCGCGCCGAGTTGGTCGAAACTGCCGGGCAGATTGACCTGCGGGTCGAGCACCACCGCGACCTTTGCCGCCGCAAGCACGTCTGCGGCACGCCACGCCTCGGTGCCGCCGATGATGACGACGCGAATGCCGAACTCGCGCACCAGCGCCGCAGCCTGACGGATGTCGCTTTCGCGATGCGTCTGGATTGCAAGCGGGACGTCGCCGCGCAGCACCGCGCGGATCAGCGCTTCGCCGGCGCGCCTGCCGGGGGGCGGCGGGCCGCCATGCTTGCCCTTCTTTCCCTTGCCCTTTTCCGGGGTCAGTGCGGGTCGCGCATCGACCAGCGCCTTGCGCAGCGCCGCCCACTGCACCGCACGCGACCCCAGCCGGTCCCACGCCCCGCCCCCGATCACCGCGTAGACGCCGACATCGGCGGCATCGAGAATCTCGACCCCGTCACGCAGCCGCGCCATGCTCGCCTCACCATTGAACGGGGCGAAGCGCGACGGTGCGGGATAAATCAGCGCGCGGGTAACGCCATCGGCGCGCGCCAAACTCACCAGCGTCGAGTTGCCGTTGAGCGCGCTGCTCATGTCGAACGCGGCATTGCGCTCGTCCGCCGAGGCCATGTCGCGGGTGTCGCCCGATCCGGACACCTCGACCAGCCCGATCTGGGTCGCGGCGTTGACCAGCCCCGGCGTCACCGGCCTGCCCCGCGCATCGATGACCGTCGCGCCGTCCGGCACCGCGCCGCCCGGCGTGACCGAGACGATCTTGCCGTCCGCGATCACGATCGTCGCGTCACACACGGGGGTTTCGCCCTCGAGCGTCCATGCCTCGGCATGAGTCACCGCGATCGTCTGAGCGGACACAGGCGCGGCAATCGCGAGCGCGATCAGCGACGCGAGGCGCATCATGGGTTGGCACCCCCGCGTCCTGCCTCGAAGTCGGAGACCGGCACCGCAGGCGGGCGGCTGCGATCATAGGCGACCGCGCCGTCGATCAGCACCAGATCAGCCTTGCTGTAGATGCTGAACGGATCGCCCGACCACAGCACCACATCGGCCTGATAGCCCGGTGCAAGCGTGCCGACGCGCTTGTCGAGCCCCAGCAGCCGCGCCGGATTGCTGGTGGTCCATTTGATCATCACTTCGGGCGGAGTCGCGATCCCGATGCGCCGCCCCGCTGCCGCTGCTTTCGCCGCCGCAATGTTGAGCCGCTGGCCATCGGCAGGTGAGTCCGAATGCATCATCACACAGACGCCTGCGCGTTCAAGCAGCGGCGCCTCGGCGCGCACTGCGTCCTGCGCCTCCATCTTGAACCCCCACCAATCGGCCCAGACCGCTGCGCACGTCCCCGACGCGCGCAGCAGGCCGGGGATCTTGTACGCCTCGCTCGCATGATGAATCGCGCCGATGGTGAAGCCGAATTCCTTTGCCACCGCCAGCACCGAGGCGATGTCGTTGGCGCGGTAGCAATGAAAATTGACCCGGATATCGCCCGACAAAATCCCGGCGAGCGTCTCGAGCTTGAGGTCGCGTTTGACCGACGCGCCCCGCTCGACCGCGCGCTTATACGCCTGTGCGTCGCTGAACGATTGGCGCATGAACGCGACGACGCCCTGTCGGCTGGTCGGGCCGTCATTCTTGTCGTCGGCACCCCAGCTTTTGGGGTTTTCGCCGCACGCCATCTTGAAGCCCTGAACGCCGCCCACGGCCTTCATCCCCCACACGGTCGGCGCACGCACCGGCTTTACCACCACCGACCGGCCCGCGAAGATCGGGGTCGACCCGGGCAGGATCTGGATCGTCGTCACCCCCGCCGCCAAGGCGCGATCGAACGCCATATCCTGCGGGTTCACCGCGGTTTCGATCCAGGTGTCGGCGCTGTCGGGGGTCGCAACCTCCGAAACGTCGCTTGCCTCACGGTCGATTGCGGTGAGGGGAAGCACATAGGTGCCGTCATGGCTGTGCACGTCGATAACCCCCGGCGTGACCCAGCGGCCCTTGGCATCCACTTCCCGCACGCCCGGATTGGCCAGCCCCTTCCCCACCGCCACGATCCGGCCGCCGCGTATCAGCACATCGCCGCCGTCGATCCGCCCGCCCGCGCCGTCGAGCACGGTCGCGCCGCGCAGCAGCATGTCGTCAGAGGCCGGGGCCTGATAGCGGCTGGGGAATGGGTCGTGCTTCCACGGGGCAACCGACTGCGCGCCGGCAAAGGGAGCGGCCAGCAGCGCCGCCGCCATTCCAATCCCGATGCTCGCCCTCCGCCGCATCGCCTACCGCCCTTGGTTGAACCGGCGCATCCACGCCGTCATGTCGCCGTCGGGCAGTGCGTCGAGGATCGCGCCGAGCGTCGCGTCATCCTCATCCTGCCCCAGTTTGAACTTGCCCGACACGCTGGTCACGCGCGCGCGAAAGCCGATGATCCGGTCGAGCATCGCATAATAGCGCGGACCCAGCTCTTCCACGCCCCATGGCGCGGCGCGGCCCGCCTCCATCGCGTCGATCAGCACCTTGAGCGCGTATTCGGTCAGCGCAGTGTCGAACTGGACCTCTGCACCGACTGTCAATTGCGCATAGTTCCAGGTCGGCGCCCAGTTGCGGCGTCGCGCATGTTCCGGGCTGACATAGGTTTGCGGCCCGGAAAACAGGATCGTCGCGCGCGGATCGTCGCTCAGCGCCGGGTATAGCGGGTTGGAGCGCATCAGATGCCCGATCAGCTCGACCAGCCGTCCGGCCTCATCGAACACGCCGATCAGCGGCAACTGGCTCGATCCCAGCGCCGCCGCCGCGCCGCCACACACCCAGGCGAGCGGATAGCCCTCGACCAGCGCACGAACATCGGCGTCGCCGAACCGTTCGAACAGCGGAACCTGTACCCCCGTGATGCCGTCCGCGTCGCTCATCTGCCCCGTTACCCGTAATGGTTGGCCCCCTTTCTTTCCGATGGCTGGGGCAGGGACAAGCACCAATTCATAAAAGACCGATGGTCCAGCCCTGGTTGCATGACAGCGAGGTTACAGTTAGCATTGGTACCGATATAGTCCAATTTATTGCAATGGAGATGGTCCAATGCTGCGACCGTGGCAGGTCAGCCTGGGGGATCGCATCGATCCGTCGCGCGATGTTCCGATCTATATGCAGATCATTCAGGCGCTGATCCGCGACATCGAACGCGGGCGACTAACCTCGGGTACCTATCTTCCCAGCAGCCGCGAACTGGCCACCATTTTGGGGGTCAACCGCAAGACCGTGGTGCTGGCCTATGAAGACCTGATCGCGCAGGGCTGGCTGGATTCGGCGGGGACGCGCGGGACAATGGTGTCGGCGTCGCTGCCCGAGCCTGTGACCCGTCAGCGCGCCGGGGTCGAGGCGACGATGAGCGACGCGCCGATCGACTATCGCTACGCCCCGCCGCCCGAACGCCCGCTCGCACTCCCCTCCGGCCCCGGTCTCAAGCTGGACGAGGGCGCGCCGGACGGTCGCCTGTTTCCCGCCGACCTGCTCGCCCGCGCCTATCGCGCCGCCGCGCAGCGTGCGTCCCGCGAAAACCTGTTCCAATACGGCAATCCGCGCGGGTCGCTGACGCTACGGGAGAGCATCGCGACGATGCTCAAGAGCCAGCGCGGCCTGCCGGTCACGGCGGAGAATATCTGCATCACGCGCGGCAGCCAGAACGGCATCTTCCTCGCCGCGCATGTGCTGGTCCGGCCGGGCGATACGGTGATCGTCGAGGCACTGACCTATGAACCGGCGGTCGCCGCATTCCGGTCACTGGGCGCGAACATCGTCTCGGTCGGGCTGGGCGAGGACGGGATCGACGTTGAGGCCGTCGAGCGCGCATGCCGCCGCAACGCGGTGCGTGCGGTGTTCCTGACGCCGCACCACCAATTTCCCACCACCGTATCGCTGCGCCCCGAGCGGCGGCTACGGCTGCTCGAGCTCGCCCATCAGTTTGGCTTTGCGATCATCGAGGATGACTACGACCACGAATTCCATTTCGAATCGCAGCCGCTGTTGCCGATGGCGGGCTATGGCCCCGGCCATGTCATCTACGTCGGGTCGATGTCGAAGCTGCTGCTGCCCGCGTTACGCATCGGCTATGTCGCCGCCCCGCCGCCGGTGATCGATGCGATCGCGCACATGGTGTCGCTGACCGATGGCATGGGCAACACGCTGACCGAGGATGCCGCCGCCGAGCTGATCGAGAATGGCGAACTGCGCCGCCACGCGCGCAAGGTGCGGCAGGTCTATGCCAAGCGACGCGAGAATTTCGCGAAGGAGATCGATCGCGGCTTGGGCGATCTGGTCGACTATCGCATGCCCGATGGAGGCCTCGCCTTCTGGCTGCGTTTTCCCAACACCGACCTCGATACGATGGAGGCGCGCGCGGCAGCCATGGGCCTGCGCTTTGCCGCGTCGCGGTCGTTCATGACCCGCGACGACGCTCCGCGCGGCCTGCGCATCGGCTTTGCCAGCCTGAACGAGCATGAGGCGCGCACGGCGGTCGCTGCACTGCGCGAAGCGGCGGGGTAAATCGCACTGGTCCCGCAAGCCTCGACGCAATTGGATGTTTGCCGATCCAATCGCCGGGTGGAAGCTGGTCGCTCAGGGAGACATAAGCATGATCGATCGCCGGACCATCCTCGCCGTTAGCGCCGGAACTGCGGCGGCGGCGATCAGCCACGCGGCCTTTGCGGGAAGCGACGATCAACTCGACACCGCCTGGATCAATGCGCGGGTGTGGACGGGCGCAGGCCCCGACACGCGCACCGACGCGATCGGGGTGAAGGGCGACCGCATCGCCGCGATCGGCGCCGATGCGGTGCGCGCGCGGACGGGCAAGCGGACCCGGGTGATCGACCTTCAGGGCGCGTTCGTAACGCCCGGCTTCATCGACCCGCATGTCCATTTCGTCATGGCCTCAACCATGTTGACGCAGGCGTCGTTGCGCGATGCCGCGAACCGGAAAGAGTTCGTCGAGAAGATCGCCGTTGCGGCAAAGGCACTGCCCAAGGGCCAGTGGCTGGAGGGCGGCAATTGGGATCAGGACCGCTGGGGTGGGGAGATGCCGCACCGCAACTGGATCGATGCGGTCACCCCAGACACGCCGGTCGCGGTGATCCGCTACGACCTCCACATGCTGTTCCTCAACTCGCTGGCGCTCAGGCTGGCGGGGATTGATCGCAACACCGTGTCGCCGCCGGGCGGGGTGATCGAAAAGGATGCCGATGGCGAACCCACCGGCATCATCAAGGATGCGGCCAAGGACCTGGTGCTGCGCGCGATCGGCGAGCGCACCCCGGCGCAGATCGACGCGACGGTCGCAAAGGGGATCGAGGTCGCGCTGAGCAAGGGCGTGACCCAGGTCCATCCGACCGAGCTGGAGACGATCAGCTTCGATTCCACCCGCCGCTTGCGCGCCAGGGGGGAGACCGGGCTGCGCTTCCGCCACTATCTCCCGCTCAAGGACTGGGAGGATCAGGCCGCACTGATCGCGCGTGAGGGGCGCGGCGACGACTGGGTCCAGTGGGGTGGGTGCAAGGTGGTGTTCGACGGGTCGCTCGGCTCGCGCACCGCCAGATTCTACGAACCCTATCTCGATGATCCAATGACGCGCGGCATCATCGTCACCGATCCCGCCGATCTGCGCCGCTGGATCGCGGGGGCGGACAAGGCCGGGCTTCAGGTCACCGCGCACGCGATCGGGGACGAGGCGAACGATATCGTCCTCGACACGCTCGCCGCCGTCGCCAAGGCCAATGGCCCGCGCGACCGGCGCTTCCGCGTCGAGCATGTCCAGCACATGAAGCCGCACGCAATCTCCCGCTTCAAGGCCCAGGACGTGATCGCCTCGGTCCAGCCCTATCACGCGATCGACGATGGCCGCTGGGCGGTCCGCCGGATCGGCGAGACGCGGCTGGAAACCAGCTTTGCGTTCGGTTCGCTGGTGCGATCGGGTGCGCATGTCTGCATGGGATCGGACTGGCCGGTCGCGCCGATCGACCCGTTTGCCGGGCTGGACGCAGCGGTCAATCGCGAGACGCTGGATGGCAAGCATCCCGAAGGCTGGCATCCCGAACAGCGCGTGACGCTTGCTCAGGCGCTGCGCTGCCATACGCGCGAGGGTGCCTATGCCGGCTTCAACGACGCGAAAATGGGACTGATCGCCCCGGGCCACCTCGCCGACTTCGCAGTGATGGATCAGGACTTATTCGCGATTAATTCGCATTTGCTTAAGCGCACGTCAGTGCTACGCACGATTGTAGGCGGCGTTCAGCGCTTCGGCTGAGCGGGTTACCCGCCGCCGCTTTGCGGTTACCCAATTGGTCCCTTGCATCTGTGCAAACTGGATGTTCCGCGGGCCAGCTGGGGCGGACATGCTGATCCTGCGATAACAGGCTTGGACCCTGATCCAGCCGTATCGGGAGGGAACACACAACCAACTCGGGGGAAGTATCATGGTTTCGAGAACGAATGCACTGCGTGGGGCCGGTCTTTTCGCGATGGCTACGGTGATGGTGGCGGGAGGGTCGGCGTTCGCGCAGGAAGCGCAGAGCGACGACGAGGTGCTGATCACCGCCCAACGCGACAACCAGAGCCAGGTCAGCCGGAGCGGCAAGCTGGGCGCGCTCGGCGATCAGGACGCGATGGACACGCCCTTTTCGGTCAAGAGCTACAATGCCGCGCTGATCCTCAACCAGCAGCCGCAGACGCTGGGGCAGGTTCTCGAAAACGACCCGGCGATCCGCGTCAGCACCGCCTTTGGCACGCCCGCCGAGCTGTTCGTGGTGCGCGGGTTCAACCTTGCGTCGGACGATATCGGCTTCAACGGCATGTACGGCCTGACCCCGCGCCAGCTGGTCGCGCCCGAACTCTATGATCAGGTTCAGGTGCTCAACGGCGCCAGCGCGTTTCTCAACGGCGCAGCACCGGGCGGTTCGGGTCTGGGCGGGGGTATCAACCTCATCTCGAAGCGCGCGGGCGACAAGGACCTCAACCGCGTCACCCTCAACTATGCGGGCACGGCGCATTTCGGCGGGGCGTTCGATTTCGGGCGGCGGTTCGGTGATGGCGCATTCGGCGTCCGCCTCAACGGTGCGTTCCGCGCTGGCGACACCGCGGTCGATGACGAGTTCCGCCGCGCCACGGTGCTGGGCGCGAGCTTCGACTGGAACTCGGGCGGCCTGCGGCTGACTGCGGACTTCGCCTATCAGCGGCTGTTCGTGCGCGGTCTGCGGCACAAGGTCGCGATCCCCACCACGACCACCGTGATCCCCGAAGTGCCGCGCGGCGACGTCAATTATTCGCAGCAATGGCAGACCTATGAACAGCGCGACGTGTTCGGGATTGTCGGGCTGGAATATGACCTGACCGACAAGGCGATGTTCTATGCCTCATTTGGCGCGCGCGACGGGATGGAGGAAGGCGTATCGCTCAACGCGGTCACGCTCACCAACCTGACGACGGGCGCTGCGGTCAGTGCCAACGCGCAGTTCACGCCGCGTACCGACAATAATGAGGCGGCGCAGGCGGGCTTCCGGGTCAAGGGCGACACGGCGGGCATCTCGCACCAGCTGAACCTTGGTTTCTCACTCAGCTGGCAGGTCAACCGCAACGCCTATCAGCGCTACGGCACCTACACGACCAACATCTATAACCCGGTGCAGGTCGCACGCCCGGCGGAAACCACAGTGCGCGGCGGCAATCTGGTCGATCCCTTCCCGGTCGCGCGGACCCGCTATCACAGCTTCTATGTCTCAGACACGCTGGGCTTTGCCGACGACATGGTGTTCCTGACAGTCGGTGCGCGCCACCAGATCATCAAGGATCGCCGCTACGCCTATAACCAGACCGGCACGATCGCGCCGGGCGGGCAGACCAGCCGGTACCAGAAGGGCACGACCACCCCGATCGTCGGGCTGGTCATCAAGCCGAGCGAGGGCATCTCGCTCTACGCCAACCGGATCGAGGGACTGGTCGCCGGCAGCGTCGCTCCGGTGGATGCCGCGGTGATCAACTCGGGCGAAGTGTTCGCGCCGTTCAAGACGACCCAATATGAGTTCGGCGGCAAGGCGGCGATCGGGAATTTCAACGCCTCCCTCGCCTTCTACCAGCTCAAGCGCCCCAATGCCTTCACACGCGACATCGCGCCGCGGCCAACGACCGGGCCAACGCGCATCTTCGTGATCGAGGGTGAGCAGCGCAATCGGGGCGTCGAACTGGCAGTCGACGGGGAGCTGACCGAGGGGCTGCGCATCATCGCGGGCGCCGCGATCAACGATGCCAAGCTGACGCGCAACGCCGATGCGACGCTGAACGGCATGAAGGCGGTGGGCGTGCCCGACTATACCGCCAACGCCAATGTCGAATGGGACGTCGTCGGCGGCCTCACCGTCACCGGCCGCGTGATGCACACCGGGCCACAGATGGTGACGATGCGGAACACGCTGGAATTGGGCGCATGGACCCGCTTCGACCTGGGCGCGCGGTTCGTGACGGTGATGGGCGGCAGCCCGATCACCTTCCGCGCGAATGTCGATAACGTGCTCAACGATCGGTACTGGGCGGCGTCGTTCACCAGCTTCCCGACCTTCGATGCGTCGCTGCTGCAAGGGCTGCCGCGCACGTTCAAACTGTCGGTCACCGCCGACTTCTAAGCGAATGGGGGCGCGCATCGCCGATGCGCGCCCCTTTCCGTCTATTTACCGCACCACGAAGCTGGTCGTGGTGATCCGGCTGACCATCTGGACGGCGCCCGAGGACAGGGTGAAATCGCCGGTTTCCTTCAGCTCCGCCTTGACGATGTAGCGGCCCTTCTCGCGCAGCGGGAGTTCGACCTGCCCCGCTGCATCGGTTTCGAGCGCGAGCATCCACCGTTCGGGCGAGACGAGCGTCACCGCCTGTTGCGCGACCGGCTTGCCGTTGAAGATGACGGTGAAGCGGTTGCCGTTCGGCGAAATCGGCACGATCTCGAACGGCAGCTGCGCGGTCGTGTCGCTGCGTCCGCTGCGCGCATAATAGACGCCGCCCGCCGTCTTGCCGTCCTCCTGCCACGGCGCGAAGATGTTGTCGTCCCACACCCGCACGTCGCCCGGCGCGACGTCCATCTCGATATAGCCCGGCCCGCGCGTCTGCTTCCCGGTCGATGCGGGCACCAGCTTGGGCGATTTGAGCGAGGGGAAGGCGGGATCGCCGGCGGCCGGGATCGGCTTTTCGGGCTCGCCCAGCCAGATCTGCAGCTTGCCGTTGGCGCCGCGTTCGGCCCACAACTCGTGCGCCTGCGCGCTGGTGGCGGCGGCGAGCGCCAGTGCGGCGATCCACATCTTCTTCATTCGATCTTCCCCTTGCGATGAGGCTCCCCGGCGGGGAGCAGGTTGAGGGCGAGAAACAACAGTCCCGCGCCCAGCATGACGGATCCGACCCACAGGATCGGGCCGAACACCCATCCCTGCGCGAGGATCGCGGGCGGGAAGGACAGCAGCAGCGCCGCCCATGCCCCCAGCCGCATGCGTCTGACCGTGACGACAGCGGGCGCGCGGCCCAGTCGGCGCCGGTGATGGTCGAACGTCGAAAGCCCGAACAAGGCGAAGGCGAGCGCGGCCAGCGCGAGTGTCAGCGCGCTCATTGCGCCGGCTCCAGCGTCATTGCGGGGACCACAGATCTCCGCTTTTTCGGCGCGACCGAACGGTACCGCCCCACGCGCCGCGCGACGGCAAGAAAGCCGAGGCCGAACACCAGCAACGCCGCGTCGATCCCGGCCAGCATCCCGTCACCACGCCCCAGCGCGGCGAACAGCCCCGCATCGGTCCCGACCAGATTGTAGACCGGCAAGGCCACCAGCAACGCGCCGGTCAGCGTGAACAGGACGACCCACCCGACCCGCGCCCGGCTGGTCAGTGCGAGCAGCGATGCCGCGCCCCAGGCGATGAACAGGCAATGGATTTCCCACTCTGCACGGCCCGCCATGCCGACGGGCAACAGCCGGTTCGCCCAGAACAGCGCCGCGATGCCGAGCGGCAGCCCGCCGATCGCGGCAACGTTCAGCCGCTCGACCACCCGGAACCCGAAATGCGGCCGGTCCGGATCGGGCAGCTTTTCGCGGCGCTTGACCGTCCACATGACCATCCCGCTCGCGACCATCAGACACCCCGCCACGCCGCTCAGGAAATAGACGAAGCGCAGCCAGTCATTCGCAAAGCGCCCGGCATGCACCCCGATCATCGCGCCGGCGGTCGTCGACGCGGCGTCCTGCGGCGGCGCGGTCCACACCGGCTTTCCGGTCACGCCGTCATAGGTCATGCGCGGGGTGCGCGAGGACAGCATCGTCGCGCCGGAGCGCAGCACGCTGACCTTGGCGCCGGCATCGCCGGGCTCGTTCACCTCGATATAACCCGCCGCACCGCCGAGCCGCGGTTCCGCGTCGCGCAGAATTGCGGTGAGATCGACCAACGGCGCCGCGCGACCGGTGCGTTCCGCCTGCACCCCCTCGGGATAGAGGCTGTCATAATAGGCCTTGCCCTTGTCGGAATAGGCCGCGACGGTCGCCCAGGGCAGCAACGTCACCATCAGCGTGACGAGGCCGGTATAGGTGATCATCAAATGGAACGGCAGGCCCAGAACCGCCGTCGCATTATGCCCATCGAGCCAGGACCGCTGCCCCTTGCCCCGGCGCAGGGTGAAGAAATCGCGAAAGATCTTTTTGTGCGTGACTACACCGGACAGGATCGCGACCAGCATGAACAGCGCGGCGATCCCGACCAGCCACCGCGCCCAGATGACCGGCATGTAATAAAGGTCGAAATGGAAGCGGTAGAAAAACTCCCCGCCGCGCGTCGCACGCACATCGACTGGGTCGCCATTGGCGTCGATCGTCATCTGTTCGCCGCGGCGGCGACGGGGGCGTTCGCCCTCCTTGAGTTGCGGCACCCACGACACGACCGCCCCATGGCTCGACGCGCCGGGCAGCGTGATGAACCAGCTTTTGGCGTCGGGCGCCCGTTGCGCCAGATAGCGCTGCGCCCCGGCGACCACCCGTTCGGGCTGAGTCACCGGGGGAAGCTCGGGCCGCATCCACCGGTTCAGCCCCTCGCGGTAAAAGGCGATGGTGCCGGTCACGAACACCGCAAACAGCAGCCAGCCGAGCAGCAACCCCGACCAGGTGTGCAGAAACGCCTGAGACTGGCGAAAGCCCTGTTCCCCGGAGACGCTCATTGCCGCCCCCCGAGGAACGACAGCCACAGCAACAGGCCCGCCGCACCGCCAAAGATCGCCGTGATCGCGAGCGCGCGGACCCCGCTACGGGCCGCGAATGCCCACATCGCCACCACGGCACAGACGGCGAATGCCACCAGCATGCCCGTGGTGGTGGCGGCGGCCCGCGTCATCGGCAGCGTCCGCGACAGGGCCATCGCCCATAAGGTCGCGACCCCGTAACCGATCGGTAGCGCCACCGCGATGCGCAGCGTCAGGTCGCCCAGACGCCGCCGCCGCCGACCGGCGCGCCCTGTCGCCATCCCGCTCATGGATAGGCGATCCGCAGCGTCGCGAACACGCTGCGCGGGCTGCCGAAATAATTGCCGCGCCCGGTCGAGGAGATGCGGGAATAGTAAGTGCGGTCGAACAGATTGTTGACGTTGACGCTCAGCGACACCTGATCGGTCAGCTTGTATCCGGCACGCAGGTCGACCACCGCATAATCACCCTGCCGCACGATCGAGGAACGCGTGCGCAGGCTGCCATCGGCATTGAATACCGCCGCATTGCCGCCCCAGGTCGAACTGAACCAGGTAACGCCGCCGCCGATGCTCGCGCCCTTCAGCATCCCGTCCGGCGCGACATAGTTGGTGAACAGCTTGACCGAATGTTCGGGGATCACCGGGACGAGCGAAATGCCCTCGAGCAGCGGGTTGCTGTCCTCCAGATACTCGCTCTTGGTGTAGCTGTAGCCGCCATTGACGCGCCAGCCGGGCAGGATCTCGCCCGCCGCCTCGACCTCGACCCCACGCGCGCGCACCTTGCCGATCTGGAACACGACATCGGGCAGGTCAGCATCGTTGAACAGGCGATTGGACTGGGTGATCTGATAGCCCGCCAGCGACAGCAGCAGCCGGTCGTCGGCGAGCGACAGCTTCGTCCCAACCTCATATTGCGCGCCGACCAGTGGTTCGATCTGCCCGCCATCGCTGCGCGGCTTGGCCGAGCTTTGCGGGGAGAAGCTGTCGGCATAGCTGGCATAGAGGTTGAGCTGGTCGGTGACGTCCCAGACGATGCCGGCATAGGGGGTGAACTTGCCCTCGATCCCATAGCCCGTCTCGGCCCCGACGGTCGGCAGCACCGTCTGAAGATCGGTATCCCACCAGGTCAGGCGTCCGCCGCCGACCAGCGTCACACCAGCGATCGGGCTGAGCCGCATCTGGCCATAGAGCCCATATTGCTCGACGCGCGTGAGCGTGCCGCCGCGCACCTGACTGACCGGGCCGTTGACGCCGTTATAGGGCGGCAGATTGGTGTAGGGATCGAGCGGCGGTTCGGCGGGCGAAACCGGATTATACACGTCGATCCGCGCATAGTTGGACAGGCGGGTATAGTAGCTGGCGTAATCGCTCGCCTGATAATCCGCGCCAAGGATCAGCGTCTGGTCGCGCCCGAACATCCGGAAGGTGCCGATGCCGTTGACGTCGAACGCCGTGGTGTCCTGAAAACTGTCGCCGCGATAGGCGATGTGGCTGGTGACGCCGCTTGCCTGCGTAATCGGCTGGTTGCCGATATAGCTGTACACGTCGATGCGATCGACATTGGCGATCAGGCCGGTGGCACGCAGCGTCCAGCGATCGCTGAGCTCATGCGCGATTTCGCCAAACCATGACCAGCTTTCGGAGCGGAAGCGATTCCAGTTCGCGCCGAGATAGGTGGAGCGATCGATGTCGAGCAGCCGCCCGTCGCTGCCATCGGTACCGCCGATGATCCCGGGCAGGCCCGACTGGATCGCCGGCTTGAACCGGTCGTAATTGCCGCCGAAGGTGATCGTGGTGCGGTCACCGATGCGGACCGATGCGGTGCCATAGGCGGCGACGCGGTTGCGATGGGCGACGTCGAAAAACTGGTCCTGATCCTGCACCATCGCGCCGACGCGAACGCCGATCGCATCGCTGAGCGGCGCGGACAGATCGATCTCGCCCCGGAAATTGTCGTAGCTGCCATAGCCGGCCACCGCCTGAACCTTGAAGGTATCGAGCGGGCGCTTGCGGACGAGGTTGATGCTGCCCGCCGGATTGCCCGAGCCGCTGAACAGGCCGGCCGGCCCGCGCAGGATTTCGATGCGGTCATAGAAGAACAGATCGGGGACGACCCCGGGGAAGCCGAAGGCGCGGGTCGCGACGCCGTCGATCAGATAGTTGTTGATGGCAAAGCCGCGCGACAGGAAGGACGGGTCCTCGCTGCCCACGCCGTTGACGGTGATGCCGGGCGCCGCGGTCGCGACATCCTCCAGCGTGAACAGGCCCTGCGCCTCGATCTGCTCGCGGTCGACGACGGTGACGGTGTTGGGAACGTCCTTGAGCGGCGTCACGGTCTTGCCGACGCCGTTGCCGTAGCTCTTGCCGAGGATCACCACCTCGTCACGCTCGGCGTCGTCAGCGGGTGCGACGTCGCGGGCGAAAGCCCCCGGCGCCCACAATCCCGCCGCCGCAACGCTCACCAGCCACTTTCCCGTCGTACGCATAACCGTTCACCCCATGTTTGAGTCGGGGGTCGGATAGCCAAGATGTTTTTGCGAGTCACTAGCATTAGCGATTTAATTCGCCGGTTTATGGACACGTCGCCCATCGCGGCGGTCACACCGCCTCACGGGCGCGGCGCGATGCCGCCCGGCTGCGCCGCGTGACGATCAGGTATGCGACGGTCGCCAAGATGGTCGCGTCGATCATCGGCACCGTCGTGACCGTCAGCGCGAACCGCTCGGCCAGCAGCGCCACGGTGATCGAGCCGAGCCACACCAGCGTCGCGGGCCAGCGGATCGCGGGCAGCCCCTGGATCGAGGCGGCCGGATCGGCCTCACGAAACGCGGTGAAGGCATCGATGACGTAGATCGCGGCGATCGGGGGAATGATGATCGCAAGGAAGATCAGGAACGGCACGAAGCTGTCGATGATCCCCCACAGCGCAAAGCCGCCGCCGATCGCGCCACCGGCGCAGATGAAGATCCACGGGCGCACGCGCGGAAAGGTCGCCCCCATCGACAGGCTCGCGGAATAGAGATTGGCGGCGTTGATGGTCCAGATCGACAGGATCAGGATCAGCAGCACCGGCAGGCCAAAGCCGGCCATCACCACCAGCTTCATGATATCGGTCTCCCCGGTCGCCAGCGCCGGGAGTACCGATGCGATCATCAGCAGCGGGGTCGCCACCGGAAAGGACAGCACCATCCCCACCGCCGCCCCGCGCGCTGTGCGGATGTAGCGGGCAAGGTCGGGCATCGCCGCGACGGTCAGCATGTTGCCGCCGACCAGTGCCGACAGCGCGATCCCGAAGGTCATCGGGATCGGCGGCGTTGCCGATCGGTCCAGCTCGACCCCGGACTGGCGCAGGATGATCCACGCGACCGCGCCGAGGATGATCGCCAGCAGCGGTACCGCCACCAGCGCCAGCCGGTCGAGCGCGCGGAAGCCGAAGATCGTCGAGACCGTCATCAGCACGCTGCCCGCGATCACGAAGGTGCCGAAGCTGCCGGGGATCGCATAGCCCTGCGACACCAGCGCCATGATCGCGCCGGCGAAGAAGGACACGTTCACGCCGAACCAGCAATAATGCACGATCGCGACGACGATGTTGACCATCGCCGCGCCCTGCTTCCCGAACGAGCGCTGGATCAGCAGATAGGTGGTGAGCCGCGTGCGAACGCTGACCCAGGCGGTGAAACACGCGCCCGCGCACAGGATCGCCCCGGCGATCAGGGCGACCAGCACCGCCTGCCAGAAGCCGAGCGCCAGGCCGATCTGCGCCCCGTTGAGGAAACCCGGCAGCGCGATCGAAAAGCTCGCGACGATCAGCGCGACGCGCCAACCCGCGACGGTCAGACGCTCCGGAAGCGGTGCATCGGCATATTCTCCGCCCGGAACGTCTGTGCTCATCCCCTGTCCCATCCATTGAGTGTTTCGATCGGGCAATAGGCGTCGCCAAAGCCGAATGCAGCCGGCCCGACCAGCGCCAGCGCGCGCGCCTCGCGCAGCATCGCAGGCGCGGCGGCACCGACGACCTTGACGCGCTGTCCATATTTCAGACGTTCGGTCGTGATCGAATCCGCCGTCTCGCGGTCCATCACCGTGATCAGGTCGGGCACCATCGCCACGACATCGCCGTCGCGGCGTGCGACCAGATTTTCGTTCTGAAACACCAGTTCCATCCGCCCCGCACCGCCAAAGCCCTCGATCACCACGCGACCGATCGAAAAGCCGCCCTGTGTCTCACGCTCCAGATCGACGATCTTTCCGTCGAACAATTCGCCGGCATAGGGGTAAAGCGATGTTGCGCGCAGGGCCGCATAGAGCGCCGCGAACGGATCGTCGCCCTGCGCGCGTGCCTCACGGACCGCAGCGCCGATCGCGATGGCAGCGGATACGCTGCCGCCGATCGCGTGATCCTTCGCCTCGCGCCCGGACAGCGGATATTCGACCATGTGCGCAATGCCGCCCAGCGCGACCGAAAGCCCGCGCGCGACGCGCTCATGCGTGAGATTGTCGGGCGTTTCGATCACGGTCAGCGACCCGCACGCGGCAGTCAGCACCGATGGGCAGGCCGAAAGCCCGCGAATGTTGAAGATCGCCATCTGCGATTCCGGGAAGGCCCGGCCCATCCCGTCGGCATCGACCACCGGCACGCCCAGCCGCGCTGCGCTGACCAGCGGCGCCAGTCCGTTGCCTCCGCCAATTTCGATCGGCAGCACGGCATCGACCCGCCTTCCCATTTCGCGCTCCAGCCGCCGCAGCCCGGCCAGCGCCTCCTGCCCGCTCGGCAGCTTTTCGACCGAGACGGTCGGCGCGCCGATCCATCCGCACGGGACGATGAGTGCATCGTCGGCGAGACTGTCGAGCGACACGAGATCGAACGCATCGATCCGGCCAAGCTCGGCCTGCCCCAACAGCAGGCTGTAATAAGGGTCGCCCCCTCCGCCCGATCCAAGGAATGCAGCGCCCTGAGCGAGGTCGGCCAGCGCCGTGCGATCAATGCGCATGCTGAACCTGTCGCGTCGCGGTTTCATCGATCGGCAGGCCGGCAAGATCGCCGACCGCCCGCACGCGCAGCTGCGCGGCACGGCCCGGGAGATAACTCAGGAACACTTCATCCACTTCCACAATCTGGACAGTTTCGGCGATGCCGCCGGCGGCAACCACCTGCGCGGTGACGTCGCGGCGCATGCGTTCGATCGCCTCGGCGCGCGGCTCACGGTCATAGGCGACGATCTGCTCGATCTGCGCACCGACCTGAGCGATCGCGGCGCCGACCGCGTTGGCGACCGCCGCATGCTGGGGTCGCAGGACGCGCGCCGCGCCCTTCAGGCTGTCCGCGATCAGGAAGTTTCCGCCCCCCACCGCAAGGATCGTGGCATCGCCGCGCGTCGTCTTCATCCGGTCGACCGCTTCCTCCAGCATCGCCTGAAACCGCGCCCAAGTCGCAGCGAGCATGGCAGCGCTGAAATCGGGCAGCGCGGCGCTGTCGCCAAAATCCGCCCGGCCGGTCGCCACCGCGACGTCGCTGGTGGTCAGCGTCGCTCCGCCGAACACCATCGCCTCCTGCGCGATTCGATAGCCGACCGAATCCGGCCCGACCTTGAGCGCGTCGGCGGGAACCTCCGCAGCCGCGTAGAGCGCCGGATCGAGATGGACGCGGGTACCGCCACCCAGCCCGATCGCGAGAATGTCCGGCATCCGGAAATTGGTTCGCACCCCGCCGATATCGACGGCGATCGAGGATTCGCGCGGGAAGCCATTGGCCAGCACGCCGATATCGGTGGTGGTCCCGCCGACATCCATGACGATCGCGTCCTGCACTCCGGTGAGGAACGCGGCACCGCGCATCGAGTTGGTCGGCCCCGATCCGATCGTCAGCACCGGAAACGCCGCCGCCTGCGCCGCAGAGATCAGCGTCCCGTCATTTTGCGAAATGTACAGCGGCGCGGCGATGCCAAGCTCCGCCAGCGCGCGCTCGAACGAAGCCATGACGCTCGCCGCCAGCGCAGCCAGTGCGGCGTTCAAGATCGCGGCATTCTCTCGCTCGATGAAGCCGATCCGGCCGATCGCGCTCGACACGGTGACGCGCGCCTCAGGATGCTCCTGCGCCACGATTGCGGCGGCGCGCGCCTCCATCTCGGCATTGACCGGGGCGAAGGCGCAGGTGATCGCGACGGCGCGCACCCCGCGCGCCTTCAGCTCCAGCGCCGCGGCACGCACCTTGTCCGCATCGAGCGGAGCGATCTCACGCCCGTCCACCTCATAGCCGCCGGGCAGCAGGAAGATATGATCGCCGATCCGCCGCGACAGATCCTCGGGCCATCCGGTCAGCGGCGGCAACGCCTCACCCGACGGGCTGGCCAGCCGCAGCACGCCCACTGCATCCAGCTTGTTGCGCTCGATCAGCGCGTTGGCGAAATGCGTCGTGCCGATCATCACCGCGCCGACCGCGTCGGGGGCAACGCCGGCCTCTTCAAGCACCGCGCGGATCGCCGCTGCCACGCCGCCGCTGACGTCCGCGCTGGTCGGGCGCTTGGTCCACGCCCGAATGGCCGACCCGTCCATCAACACGGCGTCGGTGTTCGTTCCCCCGACATCGACACCAATCCGCACGCAGCAAACTCCCGCCCTGAACCTGAGCCAAAGGGTGCGGCGGCAAGTCATTGCCCGCAACGCGAAAAACGGGTGCGGCGGGCGGGGAACGGGTAAGCGGCCCCGGATTGCGGGTAATCATGGAACCGCCGCTTGAGTGCAACGCGCGTGTAACATAGCGTGTCGGCCAGATAGCGGGGGTTGACGGACACGATGGAGGTCGCGGCAGGGTGAAGCTGATGGATGAGCCGATCCACACCAAGCTCGCCCCGCCGATGTGGATGGGGAACCAGATCCGGCGCGACATGCTGCTCGCCCGCCTCGATACCGCGCTCGACCGCCGGCTGACGCTGATCCAGGCGCCCGCCGGCTATGGCAAGACCAGCCTGTTGGCACAGTGGCGCGCGCGCTTCGATCCGGCGCTGGTTCGCGTCGCATGGCTGACGCTGGAACGCGACGACGCCGACCTCAAGCACCTCGCCCGCTACATCACCCTGGCGCTGGACGAGACCGCGAGCGGCGAGAGCGAGCGCAACGCCGCCTCGCTTCCCGCGCGGGCGGCGGTGTCGGCGGTGGTCAACCGGCTGGCGCGCGAGACCCGGCCCGTGGTCCTGATCCTCGACGACTACCACCATGCCGAGGGGCCGGAGGTGGACGCATTCGTCCGCGCGCTGATCCAGCTTGCCCCGGAAAACTGCCATTTCGTCATCGCATCGCGCGATTACCCGTGGCTCGGTCAGTCGGCGCTCGCCGCCGAAGAGCAGCTGGTCGAACTGACCGCAACCGACCTGCGCTTTTCGACGCATGAGGCCGAGGCGCTGCTGACGCGCGCGCATGGCGAGGGGCTGGCCGATACCGAGGTCCGCAGCATCGTCGCGCGGACCGAGGGCTGGCCGATCGCCCTGCAGCTCGCATCGCTCTCGCTCAAGCGCGGCGCGGCGCATCACGCGTTGGTCGAGCGGTTTCGCGGACCCAGTTCCGAGCTTGCCCGATACCTGTCCGAACAGGTGCTGATGACGATGCCGGAGGAAACGCGCGAGATCGTCGTGCGCACCGCCCTGCTCGATCGCCTGACCGGTGATGCAGTCAACCTGTTGTGCGACCGCAGCGACGGGTGGCTGGTGCTCGAACGGCTGGAGGAACAGGGCATGTTCCTGACCCCGCTGACGCCCGAACGGCAGGCCTATCGCTACCACCAGCTATTCGCCGAGCATCTGCGCGAGCGGCTTGAGCGCGGCGACAGCGCCCGGTTCCGCGCGCTGCACCGGCGCGTCGCGACCTGGTTTGCCGAGCGCGGCGAGACCGCAGAAGCGGTCGGCCATGCGATTCAGGGCGATGACGATGCGCTGCTGGCGACGATCGTCGAGGATGCCGGCGGATGGCGCCTGATTCCGCAGGGGCAGCAGGCGATGGTCGAACGCGCGCTGGCCAAGCTGCCCGAAGCGATGGTGTCGGCCCGCCCGCGCCTCGCGCTCGCCCGCGTCTATCTCGAGATCAAGCGGGGCGAGATGAGCCATGCCCGCGCGGATTACGACCGCTGCGCGGCGAGCTTCGACCGTGCCGACCTGTCCGCCGACCAGCGGATCGAAGTGCGCGTGGTCGGCGACGTGCTGGCCGATTACGAGAATGAGCCGGTCGGGCTCGACGACTTGCTGTCGCGCGAGGCATTGCTGCGGACGCTGCCGTCCAATGACCATCTCATCCTCGCCAACGTTTGCGAGACATTGGGCGCCAAATATTTCGAGGGCGGATGGCTGGAGCGCGCGCTGGAGCCGACGGTGGCGGCGCGCGACCATTATCAGGCGATGGGGTCGCTCTACAGCGACCTGTTCACCCGCTTTCTCGAATCGCGCATCCGCCATGCGCAGGGACGCATGAAGGACGCCACTGCGATCCTGGCCACGGCACGGGCGGAGATCGAAAGCAATTTCGGCCCGCGATCGGATCTTGCCGCCAATTGCGCGGCGTTCGAGGCGGGCCTGTTGTACGAACAGGACCAGTCCGCCGCCGCGCTGGCACTGCTCGACTGGGCGGTGCCGCATATGGAACAGTCCGATGGCTGGGCCGATGTCTATGTCGCCGGCTATCTCAGCGCGGCACGGGCACATGCGGCCGAGGGGCGGATCGACGATGCGCGCACGATGACCGCGCGCGCCCGGCGGCTGGCAGAGCGGCGCGGGCTGCGCCAGCTCGACCTGCTCGCCGCGCTGTGTGAGGTTGATCTGCTGATCGATCAGGATCTCGACGCCGCGCGCGCGGCTGCCGATGCGGTCGGCATCGACGCGCTGGGTCACGCCGATGCGGAGGATTCCTCGGTACACCGCCCGGTCGTGACCGCCGCGCGGCTGTGCCTGGCCAAGTTCGCGCTGATCGACGGCGACCATGACGCCGCGCTCGACATCCTGCGCGCGCTGCGCCGCTGGGCGGCCCAGCATGGCGCCGGGCGGCTGTTGATCGACGTCAACATCCTGATGAGCCACGCCCTGCGCGCCTTGGGCGATAGCGAGGCGGCGCAGGTCTGTTTCGACGATGCGGTCGGGACCGCGATGTTTCAGGGGTTCATCCGCCCGTTCATCGCTCTGCGCCGGTTCGGCGAGGAGGGGATCGATGCGACGCTGAACGGCGCGGCGCAGCTCGACCGCTTTCGCGCGCAGTTCCTCAAGGGCATTGCCCGCACGCTGGCGGCACGCCCGGTGAGCACCGCGACGCCGGGCGTGTTGAGCGATGCCGAGGCGGCGATCGTCGCGCATCTCAGCTTTGGCTATTCGAACAAGGAAATCGCGCGGCTGATCGGGATGTCGCCGGACACGGTCAAATATCGGCTCAAGTCGGTGTTCAAAAAGATCGGCGTGCAGAAGCGGCGCGACGCCGTGCGCGTGCTGCACGAGCGCGGGTTGATCGTCGGGGATGTACCGGCAATCCCCGAGTAACCCGGGCGGCGCATCGCCCCTTCCCCCACCCGCCTTACCCGCTTACCCGTCTTCCCCGCCACTTACCCTGAAAACCGCATGGTTCCCGGCGTGACATGGGTTTGAATGCAATCGGGAGGATTGGCGCCGCCACCGGACAGAAACGGGGCCGCCGACCAAGACACATGCTCGGGGAAGGGTTCAGACAATGAGGAAGCACCACGAAGTTCAGACCAAGGCCGGCACCCGCGCAATGCGCCGGATTGCCTTGCTTACGGCCTGTTGCGCGATCGCCCTGCCGGGCCTTGCCGCAGCGCAGGACGGTGGCGAGAACGCGGATGACGTGACGGTCATCGGCACGCGCGCACAGACCGGCACCAAGACCGACGCAGCGCTGACCGAAGTTCCGCAGTCGATCAGCATCATCTCTGCGCAGGAGTTCAACGATCGTGCAGCGGTGAACCTGCAGGACATCATCCGCTATAGCGCAGGCGCCAGCAGCGAGCTGAACGGTGTCGACACGCGCGGCGATTTCCTCGCGGTGCGCGGCACCACCGCCGAACAGTATCTCGACGGCCTGAACCGCATGCCCGGCTTCATCTATGGCGGCCGCATCGAAATCTTCACGGTCGAGAGCGCCGAGCTGCTGCGTGGCCCGGCGTCGACGCTGTATGGCGGCGGCGGCGCGGGCGGCATCCTCAATTCGATCAGCAAGAAGCCGCGGGAAACCTTCGGCGGTGAGATCGGGGTGATGGGCGGCACCGACGATTACAAGCAGCTTCAGCTCGACGTCACCGGCCCGCTGGCCGATGGCGTGTCCGCGCGCCTCGTCGGCCTGGTCCGCGACGCCGACCTGCAGCAAAAGGGGCAGAAGAACGACCGCATCGTCGTGATGCCGTCGGTCACTCTGCGGCCCGGCGCTAACACCGAAGTGACCTTCATCGGCCTGTATCAGCGCGACAAGCTCGGCAGCCAGACCTATCTGCCGACCAGCAAGACGATCGACGGCAGCGGCGCGACGAAGATTTCGGACGATTTCTATCTCGGCGAGCCGGACTTCAACCACACCTTCGCCGACCATTATGCGCTGACGATGCTGATCTCGCACCGCTTCAGCGACGCGCTCGCGTTCAACAGCCGCACCCGCGCGTTCGAGCAGGATACGGACTATCAGGAAGTGTTCGGCTATACCGGGTTCGGCGGCGCCTACGCCGATGCCGGGCGGACAGTCGCCAACCGCGCCTGGTACCTCAACCGCGCCAAATATTCGGGCCTGAGCAGCGATAACAATGTCGTGCTGAGCTTTAGCACCGGCCCGTTCGAGCATCAGATCCTCGCCGGCTTCGACTATACCGAGTTCCGCGAGGACAAGGAGGAAGGCTTCGGCGCGGCGCCCGGCCTCAACCTCTACAACCCGGTCTATGGCGTTCCATTTGCCACCGGCGTGGGCTGGACCACCGACACCAAGAACACCCAGCTCGGCTTTTACGCGCAGGAACAGATTCGCGCATGGGACCGCGTCTCGCTGGTGTTTGGCGCGCGGCACGACAAGGTGAAGTCGAACGTCAACGGCTTGCAGAACCCGGACAATGAGGCGTGGACCTTCCGCGCAGGCATCATCGCCGACGTGGTGAAGGGCGTGTCGCCTTATTTCAACTATTCGGAATCCTTCCTGCCGGTGTTTGGGTCGAACTTCTTCGGCATCGCCTATGTCCCGCGCACGGGCCGGCAATATGAGGCGGGCGTCAAGTTCCAGCCGCATTCGCGCATGCTGCTGACTCTCGCGGCGTATGACATCAAGGAAAACAATGTCCTGATCGCCGATCCGAATGAGCTTCAGAACTTCATCCAGGGCGGATCGACGCGGTCGCGCGGGATCGAGGCGGAAGCGAAGATCAAGCTGCCCGGCGCGTTCGACCTGACCGCATCGTACAGCTACACGCGGGCAGAGTATCTGGTGGTCGATGGCCGCCAGCGTGGCGACCGGCGCGAGAACCTGCCCGAGCATCAGGCATCGGCGTGGGCGACCAAGAGCTTCGATCTGGGCGGCGATCTGCGCGCGAAGATCGGCGGCGGCGTGCGGTATCAGAGCGACAAGATCAGCTTTGACCAGTTCTACACGACCCAAGTCTACACGATCGAACCGGTGACGCTGTTCGATGCGATGGCCGAACTCAGCTACGGCAAATGGTCGCTGTCGGTGAACGCCGCGAACATCGGCAACGAGCGGGTCTATACCAATTGCAGCTATAACAGCGCGCCGACGGTGCAGGAGGGGTATTGCTATCTCGGCAAGGACCGCACCGTGCTGGCGTCGCTGCGCCGCAAGTTCTGACAACCAACGATCCGGGCCGGGGCCGCGATGCGGTGCCCGGCCCCTGTTTGCTTACGGAAGGACGCTGATGCCAACCGCCGCCACCCTGACCGCCCGACTGACCCTTGGCCTGTTGCTCGCATCCGGCGCGACCGGCGCGGCGTTTGCGAAGCAAGACCGCGCGCCGGCGGACACGATCATCACCAATGCGCGCGTCTATACGGTGGACAAGGCTCGACCCTGGGCAGAGGCAGTGGCGATCCGCGATGGCAAGATCGTCGCGGTGGGGTCCAAGGCGGCGGTCGAAAGGCTGAAGGGTAAAGCGACGCGGGTCGTGGATCTGGGCGGGCGGCTGGTCATGCCGGCATTTGGCGACGCGCATGCCCATCCCTTGTTCGGCGCATTGTCGTTCACGCGCTGCTCGCTGCACAATGGCAAGTCGATCGAGGATTATCAGGCGATCATCCGCAAATGCATCGCTGACAACCCCGGCACCGGTACCATCTATGGCGCGGGCTGGGAGGATTCGCTGTTCCCGCCCAATGGCGTCCCCCACAAGAAATATCTGGATGCCGTCTCGACCGACCGCGCGCTGATCTTCGATTCGGTTGGTGGCCACACCAACTGGGTCAATTCAAAGGCGCTGGAACTGGCGGGCATCACCAAAGACACCCCCGATCCCGTCAATGGCAGCATCGACCGCGATCCCGCGACGGGCGAGCCGATCGGCGGATTGCAGGAATCGGCGCAGCGCCTGATGCAGGACCTGATCCCGCCGGTGACCGACAAGAACATTCAGGATTCGGTCAAATACACCGCCAAGCTCTTCAACAGCCTCGGCATCGTCAGCTGGAACGACGCCGGGGTGGCCTGGGAAGACGATGGCAGCAGCGCGATGATCGACGCGTACAAGGCAGTCCACGACGCGGGCGAGCTGACCAGCTATGTCACCGTGTCGCTGACCTGGAAGAACGACAAGGGCATGGAGCAGCTGCCCGGTCTGCTCAAGGCGGCGGCGCGGGGCAACGCGCTGGGCGTGCCGACGCACACGGTCAAATTCTATGTCGACGGCGTGATCCCGCAAAAGACCGCGTACATGATCTCCCCCTATGAACACAGCCACGAACATGGCAGCGCACAAGTGTCTCCCGAGACGCTGAAACAGGCGGTGATCGCGGTCGATGCGCGCGGCATGCACGCATTCCTCCACGCGATCGGCGACAATGGCGTGCGCATCTCGCTCGACGCAATCGAAGCGGCCCGCACCGCCAATGGCAAAAAGCCGACGCACCACATGGTAACGCACCTGAACGTCGTCGATCCGGCGGATCAGCCGCGCTTCGGCAAGCTCGACACCTTCGCCCAGTTCCAGCCGACCTGGTCGTCCTGGTACCCCTATATGGAGCTGACCGAGCAGGCGATCGGCAAGGAGCGGATGAAGCACATCTACCCCGCCGGGAGCATCGTGCGCATGGGCGGCAAGCTGGCTTATGGTGCCGACTGGCCGGTCGCGACGGCGAACCCGCTGGAGGGGCTGGAGGTCGCGATGACCCGCCGCACCGCCGGCGACCCCAATGCCCGCCCGCTGATCGCCGAAGAGGGCGTCACGCTCGAACAGGCGATCGAAAGCCACACGCTCAACGTCGCCTATGTCAACGGCTTCGACAAGGTGACCGGGTCGATCACGCCGGGCAAGAATGCCGACCTGGTCGTCCTTGATCGCGACCTGTTCAAGATTCCGACGCATGAGATCGGCAAGACCAAGGTGCTGGTGACGCTGTTCAAGGGGAAGGCGGTCTATGGGGCGCTGGAGGCGGCGGGGAAGTGAGCGGTTGGGTGGGGTCCGTCTTTGGGTCACCCCACCTCCGTTTGCCCTGATGACCAGGTCGCCAAAGCCCCCGGCTTTGGCTGGAACGTCCGGGGGACGTTCCACCTGGTCATTGTCGAAGGGCGGCATACCGTCCTCATTGAGCGCAGGAATTGTGCTTCGACAAGCTCAGCACAAACGGCTGAGGTGGAGCCGCCCGGCCTAGGGCCAGGTCAGCGCAAACCGGAGCGTGTCGGTGACCGCGCGCGCGGGGACGGTCATATGGCCCTCGTCCTTGTACACCATCGACTGGACGCGCAGGCCGTGGGCGGACAGCGGCTCCATCCGCTTGGCGAACGCCTCGGCATCCCAGCGCTCGAGGACCGCCTCCTCCCGCTCGCCCGAGACGACGAGCAACCGGGCGACTGAACCGCCCTTCCCCGCCTGCAGCCGCGCGACGAAATCGCGCTCCTCGCGCCGCGTCAGCGCTTCGTGCCAGAACAGCGACGGGCTGGCGGCGATGATCGCGTGAAAGGCGTCGGGCCGGGTGAACAGCGTGTGCGCGGCGAACAGGCCGCCGAGCGAGTGACCGAACAGCGACTGGCGCGCGGGGTTGGTCTTGTAACGCTTGCCGATCTCGCTGCGCAGCTCGCCGGTCAGAAAGTCCAGAAACCGGTCCCAGCCGCCATTCTTCTCCCTGGCGTATTTGGCGTAGGCGAGAGAGGTGGTGGGTGCCCCGGTGAAATCGTCGATCCGCCGCACATCATAGGCCTGGTCGGTCGGATAGCCGATGCCGACCACGATCATCTCCTGCCCCTTGGTCCATCCGATCATCCGGCGGGTTTCGGCGAAGCTGGCGAACAGCGCATTGCCATCGGTCACATAGAGCACGGGAAAGCCGCCCTCGGGCGCTTCGCCTTCGGGATAGGAGACGAAGATGCGGTAGGTCGCGCCATGTGCGGCGCGCATGTCCCACGTTGCGGTGAACGGCATGGTATAGCCGGGCGCTGCTGGCGCCGTCTGCGCATGTACCGCAGCGGGCGTCAGAATGCCCGCAGCCGCGCACAGGCCCATCATCGCAACCCGTCCGATCATCGCTTCATCCTCCTGCCCAATGTGTCGATTGCGACAGGCTAGGATGAAGGCGCATGGATCGGCAAACCCCGGTGCCGGGTAAGGCCGTCAGCTTCCGGGTAATCAGCCCGGAAAGGCGATCGGCGGCCAGCGCTCACCCCACGGGGCGGCGACCTCCAGCTCCCGGCCCAGCGCCAGCAGCAGGTCATCGCCGCCAAGATCGGCGGAAACCATCACCCCCACCGGCAGGCCGTCATCGTTATGGCCCAGCGGAAGCGAAATGCTGGGCGCACCGGTCATGTTGTGGAGCGGCGTATAGTTGACGAAGCCGAACAGCGCGTCGAACAGCGCGTCGGTCGGCCGCGTCGGCGCAAGTTCGCCGAGCGGGGTGGCGACCGTCGCTGTCACCGGCGACAGCACGACGTCATAGCTGGCGTGGAATGCCGTCAGCGCGCGGCTGGCCCGGTCGATCTGCGCCAGCGCCTCGGTCAGCCGCTCGGGCGTGACCGTGCCGCGACGCGCGGCCAAGCCAAGCGTCCACGGCTCCAGCACCTCCGGTGCGCGGGCACCATAATGATCGACGATCTCGCCGCCCAGATAGTCCCAGAGTGTCGTGAACCCCGCGCGCAATGCGGCGCGGTCGATCGGCTGTACCACCGGTTCGATATGGTGGCCGAGCGTCTCGCACAGCGCCGCTGCGCGGTGGATCGCGTCGGCAACCTCCGGCGAAGGCCCGGTGCCATCAAGGCCGGTGAGATCGAGCGCGATGCGAAGGCCGGGGCGCGGGGCGTCGTCCACCGCCTTGTCCGCCGGACGCAGCATGCGAGCGGCCCAGATCGTGTCGCGCATCGACCGCCCATACAGGCCGTCCGAACACAGAATGTCGTCGACCAGATTGTGCGCACGCGCGCGGACATTCCAGCCGCGGCTGGGCTTGAAGCCGATGATTCCGCAATTGGCGGCGGGGATGCGGATCGACCCGCCTGCGTCGCTGGCGGTGGCGAACGGCACGAGGCCCGCCGCGACCGCCGCCGCTGCGCCGCTGCTCGACCCGCCCGCGCTGCGGCTCAGATCCCACGGGTTGGCGGTCACGCCGTAGAGCGGACCTTCGCAACTGGCGTTCAGACCGAATTCGGGCATGGTCGACATGCCCACCGGGATCAGCCCGACCGCGTCGAGCATGCGGACGAGCGGGAAGGCGCGGGTCGCAACCTCTCCCTGTTTCGCGCGTGATCCGGCCTCGCACAGGAAGCCGGGATATTCGAGCGATGCCTTGAGCAGATAAGGCACACCCGCCATCGGCGCGGTCGGGTCGATCCGCGCGGCAGCGGTGCGGCCATGCTCGAATGCGCGCGCGGCGATCGCGTTGATCGGGCCGTTCACCGCCTCGATCCGGGCGATCGCCGCCTCGACCGGCGCGTCGGGCGCGACTTGTCCGGTCCGCACCAGTTCGGCCTGGCCATGCCCGTCCAGCCGGGCGATTTCGTTCGCTGTTTCAATCTGCATCGTCATGTCCCCGTTCCAGCGTGGCGCGGCGTGCGCGTCCAGCCTGTCACCCGTTTTTGCGCAGGCCTTACCCGCTGGCGCGAGCCAGGCGGTTTCGATCCCGGCCTGCTTCACCTGTCCCGGACAGGCTAAAGCCGGGCGATGCCGACGCGACAGATGCAGGCTGCGCAACTTCACCCGTGTTTCTGGGCAGATTACCCGGCGCGGGTCGGCAATTTGCATGGTGGTGGTGCTAGGTCGCGGCGATGTACGAACTCGACGATCTGGACCGCCGGCTGATCGCCGCACTGCGCGAGGATGCGCGGATGCCGATCACCCGGCTCGCCGCAGTGCTGAAGGTGTCGCGCACCACGGCTCAGGCGCGGCTCGACCGCCTGCTGGACAGCGGCGCGGTGCTGGGCTTCACCATCCGCGCGCGGCACGACCGCAACAGCATCCGCGCGATCATGATGATCGAGATCGAGGGACGCTCGACCAGCCAGATCATCCGCCGGCTGCGCGGCTTTCCCGAGCTGATCGCGCTGCACACCACCAATGGCGGGTGGGATATGATCGCCGAGATCGAAGCCGCCGGAATCGGCGATTTCGACCGCATCCTGCGCGAGGTGCGGCAGATCGAGGGGGTGCTGAACAGCGAGACCAGCCTGTTGCTGAGCAGCCTTTAGGGTCTTGCGCGGCGCTGCGCCCAGGGCAGCAGGAAGACCATCGTCGCGGCGACGAGCCCGCCAATCCCCATCGTCAGCGATACGACGAGCAGGCTGCTTCCACCTGCGAACAGGGCGCCCGCGACGACCGGGCCGAGCGCAGAGCCTCCGCGCCCCACCCCGATGACGAAGCCGGTGCCACTCGCGCGCAATGCAGCCGGGTAGGTCTGCGCGAGGATCGGGTAGAGGCCGACAACGCCCGCGTTGATGAAGAAGGCGGCGATTGCGGCGGTCAGCGACAGACGCATGAGGTCCGCCCCCGCCAGCCCGAATGCACCGATCGCGAAAAAGCCGATCAGCATCGATCCGGCGACCAGCGGGCGCAGGTCGAACCGCTGGCTGGCGAGGCCGATGACGACCGCGCCGGTCAGATTGCCGACATTGGCCCAGACCAGCACCCCGCCCGCCTGCGCCGCGTCGAAGCCGAGGTCCACGACGATCTTCGGAATCCATTTCTGGATGTAATAGAAGAACAGGATTTGCGCGAAATAGGCGATCGTCAGCAGGACCGTGACCCCGGCATAGCTGCGCGAAAACAGCGATCCGATCGACGGTTTGACGACCTGTGCGGGCGGCGGCGGCAGCGCATCGACCGCTGCGTGGCCAAGTCGGCCCAGCGTCCGGTTGACGCTTTCCAGCGCCCCCGCCGGTCGCCGCGCGATCAGCGATTCGATCGACTCCGGCAACATGAAGATGGCGAGCGGGATCGCGACGGTGCTGGCGACTGCGCCCAGCATGAACACCGATCGCCAGTCACCGGTCGAGGCGAGCAGCGCGGAGGCGACCACCCCGCCGAGGATCGCGCCGGTCGAATAGCCGGCGATGTTGAGCGCAACGTTGAGCCCGCGCCGCTTGTCGTTGGAAAACTCGGCGACCATCGCGCTGGTCGACGACAGCATCCCGCCAATGCCGATGCCGGTGACGAAGCGGATGACCGACAGCATCGTCACGTCGCGCGCAAATGCGGCGGCCATCATCCCCGCCGCCATGACGATCAGGCAGCCAAGGATCGTCGGGCGCCGTCCGATGCGATCGGCGACATTGCCGATCACGACCGACCCGGCCGCCA
The DNA here is from genome assembly GCF_035998645.1 of Sphingomonas sp. GTDB lineage: Bacteria > Pseudomonadota > Alphaproteobacteria > Sphingomonadales > Sphingomonadaceae > Sphingomonas. The sequence continues at coordinate 594,476 of NZ_DASYHL010000004.1, read as the reverse complement.
TGCCGAGCAATTCCATCGACAGCACCACGCCCAACGTCGCCCGGTCGATCCCCCATTCCGCCGCGATGCCGGGCGCGGCAAAGCTGATCGCCAGCACATCGAACCCGTCGAGCGCGTTGAGTGCGATGCACAGGGCGACCACGGCGACCTGACGCCAGTGCATCGGCGCGGCGGCAATCGCCGCGCGAGGATCGAGGGTCATGTCGCTCTCCTGAGAGGCGCGCTCGTGCGCGCTGATTTGTGATTCTGGCTAATTCCTCCCCGGCACGGGGAGGTGGCAGCGCGCAGCGCTGACGGAGGGGCCGCCGCGCAGACGGCGGTACGGGCGGCAAGGAACACCGCCGTGTGCGCGGCGGCCCCTCCACCGCCTTCGGCGGTCCCCCTCCCCGTTCCGGGGAGGAATTGATTTACTTCAGCCGCTTCAGCCGGTCCGCGACCACCGCTGCCATGTCGGCGCGCCGCTCGAGGCAGCGCGACACCGGTCCCACCACAACCACCGACAACAACCGGTCCTCGCCGGGCAGCGGCATCGCGATGCCGGCCAGATCGGGAGTGTACTCGGTATTGCTCTGGTGCCAGCCCATCGCTTCGGCCTCGGCCAGCCGGGCCTCGACCGCATCCGGGCTGGCCGGGGTCGTCGGCGCATAGGCGACGAAGTCGATCTTGCGGTACAATTTCTCCCGCTCCGCGCGCGGCATCCGCGACAGCAGCGCGCGGCCCGCCGAGGTGGCGTGGATCGGCACGCGATCGCCGACCCGCGCGAAGTAGCGCACCGGCTGACGCGATTCCGCCACATCGACAAAGGTCGCGAAGATGCCCGCCGGAGCCGAGATCGCCGCCGTCTCGCCAGTCGCTTCCATCAGGTCGCGGGCGAGCGTCTGGTACTTCTCGGGCAAGGGCTCGGCATCGGTCACCGCCTGCGCCAGCGTCAGCCAGCGCGGGCTGGGATAATAGCCGCCGCGGGTCCGTGGCTCGTAGAGATAGCCCATCCCGGCGAGCGTGCCGATCAGCTTGAACGTGCTCGAGCGCGGCCAGCCAAGATCGTCCGCCATCTCCGCCGGGGTGGCCGGTTTCAGCCGGCGTGCGAAATATTCCAGAATCTCGAGCGCGTTGGCGGCTTGGCGGACGGTGGTCATAGCCTGATGTCTCGCCCCCGCCGCGCACTGTCAACGCGCCGTGAAGCCGCCATCGACCGGCAATGCGACGCCGGTGACGAAGCTCGCCTCATCCGACGCCAGCCACAGCGCCGCGTCGGCGATCTCGCCCGCCTGCACCAGCCGGCCCATCGGCACATTCGCGATCAGCTTCGCCTCGTTCGCCGCGGCCTCGGCCGGATCGCCGCTGCGGCCGGTAAAGCCGGTCTTCATCGGCGTGTCGGCAAGGCCGGGACACACTACGTTGACGCGGATGCCATCGGCGGCGAGCGCGAGCGCGAGGCTCTTGGTCAGCCCGACCACGCCCCATTTCGCGGCGGAATAGATCGGGCTCATCATCGACCCGACCAGGCCGGAGACCGAGGCGGTGAAGATGATCGAACCACCGCCACGCTGGCGCATATACTGCGCCACCTGCCCCGCCCCCAATGCGGCAGCGGTGACGTTGAGGTCGATCGCCCGACGATAGGCGTCGAGGTCGAGGTTCTCGACCGATGCCGGGCCGGGCATGCCGGCATGCGCCCACAGGATATCCGCGCCGCCCAGCCATTGCGCGGCGGCGTGGATGCTGCCCTTTGCCTGTTCGGGGTCGAGCAGGTCGGCGGGGATGCCGGTCACCTTGTCCGCGCCGAACTCCGCGACGACGCCGTCGAGCGCGTCTGCACTGATGTCGATCGCGGCGACCTTCGCGCCCTCACGCACGAAGCGTTCGACGCCGGCGCGGCCCATGCCGGATGCGGCGGCGGTAACGATGGCAAGCTTGCCGTTCAGGCGCATGTTGGTTTCCTCGGTTCTGCGGTGCCGGCCCGCTCCCCCACCCGGCCACCCACTTCAGGGTATCTTTGATGGGGGGCCGGGTGGGGGAGCGGGCCGGCACCGTGCATCCAGCGCAGCTGGATCAAACAAACGGATCGGGGAACTTCCCCGTGGTGGAAACGATGGTGGTCTTGGTTTCGAGGAACGGATCGAGCCCCTCGATCCCGTTCTCGCGGCCCCATCCGCTTTGCTTCACCCCGCCATAGGGGGTGGACCAGCGGATGTAGCGATAGGTGTTGACCCAGACCATGCCGGCCTCGATCCGCGCCGCCACGCGATGTGCGCGCCCAGTGTCCGACGACCACAGGCCGGCGGCGAGGCCATAGGGGGTCGAGTTGGCGATGCTCACCGCCTCATCCTCGCCGTCAAAGGGGATGATCGCGGCGACGGGGCCGAAGATTTCCTCCTGCGCGATCCGCATGTCGGCGCGCACATCGGCAAAGACGGTGGGTTCGACGAAATAGCCGTTCGCCAGCCCGTCGCGATCGATGCGATTGCCGCCGGTGATCAACTGCGCACCCTCGGCCTGGCCGATACCGACATAGGACAAAGTCTTGTCGAGCTGCTGTGCATGCGCCTGCGGACCCATATGTGTTGCGGGGTCGAGCGGCATGCCGACGCGCACCCGCCCGGCGCGTTCGCGAAACGCCTCGACGACTTGGGCATAGATGGGGCGCTCGACCAGCACGCGGCTGCCGAGCGCACAGCTCTGTCCGCACAAAGCCCAGGCCGAGCCGGTCGCGGCGTTGAGTGCGTTCTCAATATCAGCATCGGCGAAGACGATATGCGGCGCCTTGCCGCCCAGCTCGAAGGTGCAGCGGGTCAGCGTATCGGCGCCCGCCTTCAGGATCGTTTTGGCGGTCGATCCTTCGCCGGTGAAGCTGATCTTGGCGACATCGGGATGCGCGACCAGCCGCGCGCCCGCGACGGTGCCATCGCCGGGAACGACATTGACGACGCCGGGCGGGAACCCCGCCGCCTCGAACAGCTTCGCCAGCGCCAGCGACGATGCGGGGGTCGATTCCGCAGGCTTGAGCACGACGGTGCAACCGGCCGCCAGCGCCGGGCCGAGCTTCCACGCCGCCGCCATCATCGGTACATTCCACGGCGTGATCGCGCCGACCACTCCGACCGGATGCCGGGTGGTGAAGGCATGGACGCTGTCGTCCATCGGGATCGTCCGCCCGCCCAATTTGTCGGCGAGCGAGGCGAACCAGTGATAATATTGCGCGTGCAGACCGATATCGCCGCGCGACTCCCGCACCGCACGGCCATTGTCGCGCGTCTCGATCTGCGCCAGCGCATCGACCTGCGTCGCATAGAGATCGGCGAACTTCCGCAGCAGTGCCGCGCGCTCCCATGGCGGCATCCGGCGCCACGGGCCGTCGAACGCCGCCTTGGCCGCAGCCACCGCGCGATCGATGTCCGCCGCACCGCCCCAGGCGACATCGCCCCAAGGCTGGCCGGTCGCCGGATCGATGCTCGGCCGCACCCCGCCATCGATCGGCGCAACCCAGTCCCCGCCGATGAACAGCCTGTCGAAGCGAAACCCGTCGAACATCCCGACTCCATAATTTCTATTTGTGGACTTATTTGTCCCTGTATAGAAATTGAAGTCAAGAGAGGGAGACGGGTAAATGCTGCCACTGCTCGAGGGTATCCGGGTGATCGAGGTCGGTGCGGTGGTGCTCGGCCCCTATGCGGGCCAGATCCTCGCAGACCTGGGCGCGGAGGTGATCAAGGTCGAGCCGCCGGAGGGGGATATCGCGCGCCACGCCCACCCGACAGGGCCGGGCGGCGGCGCGCTGTTCGTCAACAACAACCGCAACAAGAAGATGCTCGCGCTCGACCTCAAATCGGCGGACGGGCGCGCGGCGCTGGCGCGGCTGATCGAGCGTGCCGACGTGGTCTTCCACAATATGCGAGTCGATGCGGCGGAGCGGCTGGGCCTCAGCTTCGACGCCGTCGCCGCGATCAACCCGCGCATCGTCCATTGCGCAGCAATCGGCTTTGGCCAGCGCGGCCGCTATCGCAACCGCCCCGCCTTCGACGACATTATCCAGGCGGCGAGCGGCATTGCCGGACTTGGCACCGCGACCGGGGGCGACCCGCGCTTCGTGCCGACGATCCTCGCGGACAAGGTCGCGGCGCTGCACGCGGTCTATGGCATCCTCGCCGCACTCGTCGCGCGCGCCAACGGGCGCGAGGGGCCGATCGAGGTCGAGGTGCCGATGTTCGAGGCGCTGGCGGCGTTTCTGCTCAACGAGCATCTCGCGGCGGCGACCTTCGAAGCGGACGGCGCGGTCGGCTATCCGCGCATCCTCTCGCCCAATCGCCGCCCGTTCCGCACCGCCGACGGATGGATCGCGGTGCTGCCCTATACCGACCGGCAGTGGCGCGCGTTCCTGATCGAGGTCGGGCGCGAGGACGTGATCGCGCAGGACTGGTTCGCCGACCCGCGCCAGCGCCCAGCGCAGATCGACACCCTCTACGCACTGGTCGCGGAGGCACTGCCCGCGCGAACCACCGATGCATGGATCGCGGCGCTGGAGGCGCGCGACGTGCCCTGTTCACGGATCGCGGAACTGGGCGACCTGCTGACCGATCCGCATCTGACCGAAATCGGCTTTTTCGACGTGCCGGACGGGTATCCTGAGGGCGTAGTCCGAACGCTGCCGCAGCCGGTGGCCTTCGACGGAATCGCCCCCTCCCCCGACACCCCTCCCCACCCGCTCGGCGCAGACAGCCGCCAGGTGCTGCGCGACTGTGGGCTCGACGACGAGCAGATCGAGCGCCTTGTGGAAGCGGGCGTGGTCCGGGCGCGCTAGGGTCTGCTGGCTACCCAGGACAAGCCACACCAGCCGGATGGGGACTGCGCGGCGGCGATCGCAGTGTCCGGATGAAGCCGGTGGTGGTGCCTCACTGGGGACAAAGATGGGCACTCAGATCATTGGAGAATTTCGGTTCGGCGCGGCTGAAGCGCTCAGACGCTCTAACTATCGTGCTTCACGGTGGCACGAGCGGCCAATAGCTGATCCAAGCGCTCGAGATCTGCGCGCGCGATCTCAAGCAGTTCGGCAACGCGCGATGGCATGTTAAGCCCACTGGTACGCGGGGGCGCGGGCGTCGCGGGTTCATCTCCGCCACGCGCGCTGACCGGGATCGCCGGTTTTGCGGTTTTCGGAGCGGCGCCCCGGGGGGCGGCGGGAACCGGCTGCGCGGCTGCGCTGGTCTGACCGCACGCGATCCGGCCGAACCGATAAAGCAAGGATGGCTGGCTGGTGTCGACGAGCGACCCAAGCGCACGCTGGGCGCAGAGATCACCCGATTTGGTGCGGATCGTCATCGTCGCCGACAGCGGCGCGGTAATCGTGAAATAGCCGCGATCATCCGCAGTGACGACATCGGTGCCGGCTTCCACACGCGCAGACCCCAAGCCGCGGCCATTGGCATCAACCACTTGGCCGAACATGCTGACCACACGCTGCGCCTCGAACCGAACGCGCACGACATTGCCGGGATAGACGACAACCCGGCGCTGCGTCGTATCAAGATCGAACTGCGGCGCACCTTCGGGCCGCAGCGACACGACATATTCACGCAGCGGCTGGACGCCGATCGCAACGCGCGAGCCGGGCTCGATGAAATCCGCCGGACGACCATCGATCATCACCCGATACCCGCCATCGGCGACCGGCGCGCCGCCGTCTGAACTGGCGCGGGTGCTACCCGTCTCGCCTGAATCGGGATCCGCAGGCGCGCCGTCGCGCTGACGCACGCGACCGATATCGAGCATCACCATCGCATCGGCAGGGCTGCGCAGCCCGACCTTCATCGCGCCGCCGCCGATCGCGAACCCAGTCTCACCATTGAACTGGTAGGTCAACGCGCTGCCGCTCGCGCCACGCGCTTGCCACTGCGCGGCAATGTCGCCGGTGCCCAAGTCAGAGAGCGCCCGAATTCGCGCGATCGCGAGATCCGAATCCGCGTCGGTCGATGCACCGACCTCGCCAATAATGTCGGTCGAGCCCCATCGTTCGGTCCGCGCGATCGACGCGTCCGCCACCGGTGAGAAGCCGCGACGGGCACCGTCAGGGCCCGCTTCAGGGACATATTGGCCGCCCACCGCAAAGGAGCCGGTGGTTTTGCGGTCAATTCTGCGGAAGAAGGAGACCGAGACCCCGAAGCGTGTGTCGAAATCCGAACGCGCAAGCCCGGCAGAGAGCAATGCGTTGCCGATCATCGGCATGCGCACTTGCCGGGTATATTGGAGGCCGGCGGTGTACCGTGTCGGCAAGCCGGAGGCCTTGGTATAGCTGCCGGTGAGGTTCAGCGAGCCGCCCAGAACAACGCCCTGGATCGACCCAAATACCGTGTCCTGGCTGCGGAAGAACGGCTGATACCGGTCGGGTCGCGTCAGTCCCGGGATGCCGATTGCGTCATCGCCGCCGCGCATGCGTCGCGCAGACACGTTCGCGCTGATGCGTGCAAACTGAACGTTTCCGCTCAGCACGACCGAATAGCTGCCGCCGGATCCGCCGCCCACGCCGGCCTGCGCGCTAATTCGGCCGCGGTTAGCCTGCAGCGTCGCCTCGCCAAAAATTCGCGAACCAAAACTGGTCGCGGTTACCCCGCCGAGCAGAGATCGTCCGAGACGCCGCTGCACCGCTCCCGACAGGACGAGCTCGTCGGTCACACGGGGCAAAAATCCGTCGCCCTGCCCGGCAAAGCCGGATGAAAAGACGCTGTCCCGCACCCGCTGTCCAGCGCGCACGCGAAAGCCCAGCTTGCCCGGCGGCAGCGCGCTGTTGATCCGCGAGAAGGGCCGCACCTGGTCCAGCAGAACCTGTCCGCCATCGCGCACGACCACGCGGATTTCGTAGGTCCCGTCGGGCAGCGGCCGGGTGTCGATAAGTTGGAGGCCGGCATCATAGAGACCACTGGCGACGAGGACGCCGAACCGGTAGATTTCGACCTGCGCGCGCTTTGGCAACAGCACCTCGATCGGCGTCGCCAGATCGTTCGCGGGATCGATCAGCGTGCCATAGAAGGAGCCGAATTCGGCGCCGAGCATCCGATAGCTGTTGAGCGTGAGCGTCTGATAGTCCTGCAGCAGCCCCGCTGCGGCCCTGCGCTCGCCCCACAGATGTTGGACATAGGCTTCTTCGCTTCGCATCCCGTTGAAGCTGCTCAGCGTCGCCTGCGAAACCAGCGCAGTCCGCCCGATGCTTGCAAAGGTCGACAGGGTTCCGCCGTAACTTAGCGCGTTGCCTTCAACCGACGCAGCGGAGAAGCGCACATTCTGGATCAGCGAAGGCCCTGACATGGGCGCGCCGAGTTCGCGCACCTCAACGACCCGACTCCGCAGCAGCTCACGCGGGAGGAACAGCGTCACCCCGAAATTGTCGGCGTTGACGATGACGCCCGAACTGCCCTGTGGAAGAATGCCGCATCCGGTGATCGGAAGCTGACCTGGCCGACAGCGATATTGTTCGTTGGCGAGCAGCTGCTGCGACAGGAACTCGACCACGCCTGCGCGCTCGACGGCATCGCCGAGCGCAGCGGCGACCGCCGCCGGATCCTCGAACACGAAGGTGCCGTTCTCGAGCCGCCCCGCGAAAGAACCGATGCGACGCTCTTGAAAGGTCAGATCGAATAACGTGCTGATCGTGCTGTTCAGATCGGCGAAGCCCGGCGGAACGCCGGTGCGCACGACAGGAGCCGGTTCGGCGGTCGATGGCTGTTGCGCCGGAGCCGGTTCGGAGGGCATCGGGCTGGTTTGCGCCGACGCTTCATATGCAAGTGCGATCGCCAACGCCCACCCGCTTATCAGGCATCGTCCGTAGTGTCGCTTGCCCCCCGGCGTCTGCCCCCGCATCGAAGTCAAAGCGGTTCGACGCTCAGCATGAGCCGATCGGCGTAAGATCCCGCGACGGGGGCCGCCAGATTCTGCTCAGGACTATCGGCAAACAGGACCGCGTTAGCGCCACGCGAGCAATCCGCGCTGCCGGGCGAGCGCCCCTCGAACACGACTTCAACGCCGTCCATCTGCCTAATCTGTTCGGCGCCGGTAGCGTCGCGAAACTTGAGGCGATAGCCGAGCGCAGAGCCCAAATCGGCGCCGCGCATGACGCCACCCGACAGACTCGTCACCCGCAGTCGGTAGCGGCCAGTGCTGCTCGCGACGCACAAATTGGTAACAGTGCCATTGATCAGGTCGAAGCTGCGACGCGCAATGCGCCCGTCGCTGGAGTACACGCGAATCTGCGCCGCCGGCGCCGAGAAGGCGTCCGATCCAGCGGGCGCGACCTGAGCCATGGCGGTCGGCGCGGCCGCCAGCGCCATTCCTGACAAGATCAGGATGCCCCTGCTCGACAATCCCGCTACCCCCCAAAAAAAACAAGAAGTGGCGGCGGGGGCAACAAGCCCCCGCCGCGCCAAATCAAAGCGCCTCGACGACGAAGGTCAGGGTGCCGGTATAGGTGCCCGCCACTGCGGCGAGGATCCGCGAATTGGAAAAGCGGACGTTCATCGATGCGTTCTCGGTACCATTGCAGTTCAGCGTGGTCGTGCGCGCCTGGCCGCCCGAGGTGGTCTTGAACGACTTGGCGACGCCCGGGGTTGCAGTACCACCTGCATAGGCGTTGGCGGCGACATCCGAGGTCCACAGCGCGAACGAAAGGGTCTGACCCTCCGGGCCGCTCAGGGCATACTTCGCTTCACCGGTGTTCAGCTCGGCGCCAGCCTGGCCATTGACCGACAGCTTGTAGAGACCGGCCATCGTGTCGTTCGAATAAACGCAGAAGGTCTGGCCGCGATTGTAAGCGCCGCTGGTGTTCGCGAGATCGGTCGCGCTGGCAGTCAGCGTGATGTCCTGCAGGCCCGAAATCCGGACGAGCTTCGGGATGGTGGTCGAGATGTCGACTTCGGCCGAGCTGCTGGTCGAGCTCAGGCTGCCATCCTGCGCCAGTGCGGGCGAGGCGACAACGGCGACAGCGAGCGCGGAGGCGCAAAGAAACTTCTTCATATATATCCCCAGTTCTTAACTGGACGACGCTGAAATTAGCGGTCCCGAGTCGGTGAAGTAAATTTTATGTTAAGACCTGTCAACGCTTGTTAAGAACCCGGGGTGCAAAATTGTCTTTCAGTTTCAATGGTTAATGTTCGAAAATGGGATTCGCGGGCGCAGGAAAAGGCGCGGACACCTTAAGCGCCGCGCCTTTATTCAGTCTGATGTTGCCCAGAGAAAGCTAAGGGAAGTTAAAAAGCGACTTCACGTGGCTCGGAAGAGGCGTAGCGCCGCTCCTTAAATTTCAGCTTCGCGTTCGGGTCCTTGAGCGTGACCTTCCATTCGTTCGCCGGGTAAAGGCGCCGCGCCCCGATTTCTTCGCAGCTCTCTTCGCCGCCCTGCGCAGCCGCTGGCGAACACGCAACGCCATCGAACAACAGCGTGTTGCTGTTGCCTGCATTGCGAATGGTCACCTCATTCCCGAGGCGGGTCGCGGTGATCCCCGATTCGGGCTTGGGCGGGCGCACCGTGACCAAGACGTCATAGGCGGTGAGCAGCTTAACAGTCATCCCGCGCGCGTCGGCGCCGGGATCGCCAGCCTGAATCTCGCCGACCTGTGGCGTGACCCGAATGCGATAGACGCGATCGACAGTGACTGAGTCGTTTAATGAGACGACGCGAATTGCGCGCATCCCGCCGGGGTCGACGACCAATCGGTTCGGCGAAACGAGCAGGCCCAGCTGCTCGGGATCGCTGTTCTCCACGCGCTGCTCGTCCGCTGTCCCGGGAGACAAGACCTCAACCGGGCTGACTGTGATGTAATATCGGTCGGCGCTCTCGTTGCGGATAATCAGATCCGAGCGATTCGCGGCGCCTGGTTCAAAATCGACCCACAGCCGGTCGATCGCCAACTGCGCTGATGCGGGAGAGGGTGCAAATCCCCCAGCCGCCATCAAACAAAAGACTATGAGTCCTCGTGCCAATTCCAGAATCCCCACCGACAAACCGCCGACCATCAATCCTGATCGCGGCGTGTCTTAATCGAGATGGGCCGCCAAAGAGTCAACGGACAGCATTATCAACGACGTGCCAGATCGGGAGATCAGAGATCAGACCCCGGAAATTACAAAGGTAGCCGTGTCCTGGATCGCTTCATTGGCAGACGCTACGGTCCCGGAATGTCTTAGCGTAAACCCATGGCGGACCAGGCCATTAGTCACGGTCGGTCGCTGGAGAGCGACGTTCATACCTATATCGGCGACCGAAACGCTGAAGGGCGTGCTCACCGCGGTGAAGATCGCAGCCTGTACATCGCCATCGTCGCTGCTGACCGTATCAGGCAATTTGACCATAAGCGTGGACTGGTTGTCGATCATCGTCCACAGGCCGACGGCCCCCTCCGCCTGCGCGGCGAGCCCCGCCGCGAACGGGGGAATCTCAACCGTGATCGTGACCGTGCCGGAAGTTTGCGCGTCGCCACTTGCGGCATGAGCCGACTGAGCGGTCAGTCCGGTGAGGAGCGCGACAAGGACGGCAGCTGATGTACGCTTCATCTGGAAAGCTCCACGGTTAGCGCTTAGCATGTACCGCACAACTCATAAAAATGATTAGCCTGTCATAGTTAATAACTAAGTAACGACTTCACTTCTGAGCGGTGGCCATCATTCGCGATTCGAAAATATTGGCCCAAATCTTCCTCGTTTCATTTCTCCGCCAAAATCCCGACATTTGCAGGCGCCGAAACATATTCTGGGCGCAAAGATCTGCTGGTCAGTTGCTCACGCGGATAACGGCGTGCGCTCGGAGGGGCGTCGCCGGTGCGAAGATCGCGGTGGCCAATCCGTTCTGGTGTGCGCGTGGCAATGGATTATGCGAGATCGCCGCGCGTTGCGTCCTCGAAGGACATCCCATCGGCAAGCTTGAGATCCAGTCTCCAGCCTCTTCCGGTCATGGCTCGCACCGTCACATCAGTGGCCCCGGCCAGACTCAGTTTTTGCCGGATATTGTACATATGAACGTCGATCACCCGTTCGGAACGCGAACCGGCGGCTCCATAAAGTCGCTCGAGCATTGCCGCGCGCGAAACCGGGGACGGCATTTGCTCCCATAGCAACTCCACGACCTGGAACTCGCGCGGGGTGAATGAAATGCGGCGGCGGCCGATACGGACCTCACGCTTGAGCGGGTCCAGAAAAAAGGGAAATTGCAATTGTGGTTGCGCTTGCCCGTGCATCGACGGCACCGCGCTCTGCGTCACGGCAGACAGCGCCCGCATCAGCTCCATTTGATGCGCGCGCAGCAACGTGCGCACATCGTCGTCCTCATCCTCAACCGTCAACCTACCCAGCAGCGCGCCGAGTTCGCCCAGGTCAGATGCCAGATCGGAAAGCTCGTCTCGCAGCCGCGCCACCCGCGCCTCACAGCTGACGAACTTTGCTTCCAACTGCCGAATATCACGGAGCACCAGCACATTGCCTCAATATGGTTGCGGGATACGACCAATCGTAAAACCCGGGAACTTTCATAAGAAGGCAATATTTATTAAAAATATTAAGACGATCAGGACTTACGATACATTAAGGTTAAATAAATATTATCACTCGCGGCAGCCCGATTAGGTAGCTCGATCAAGTTCAGGAAAACTTACGCGAGCTTCGACGCATGTTTCGGATATATCGATGGCATCTAGCGCGGAAATGACCAAGTTTTGCCGGGCGCTCTACTCATGCTGCTGCAGTTGAGCGGACTGCGGACGATGCGCTATTTGCTTGCTCAGCCACCCGTGCGCCTCCGGTCGCTGCCGCGCACGACGCGGGAACCCAGCCCACCGGAGCCGCATCAATCAGCGTGGCGGGCCAACTGGCTGATCCCGGGCTTCGCGCGTTGCCAGACGCTGCTGTAGTTTTCCCGGCGACGTTCACCGGACTCAATCCTGGACCGACGCTCACCGGCCCGCGATGGGGCTGACGTTCCTTCTACAGCGGCAGTTGCTTTCATTGTCAAGAAGAGCGGCTTGCGGCGCGCATAATCTATCCGTGTTTTTAACTATGCGTTTTGGCCGGGGTGTTAACGACTCCCCGATAAAACCGCCCCGTTCAGGAGGCGGCGATGCGATCTTTAGCAACTTTGATTGGCATGGTGGGTCTGTTGGCTCCAACGGCGGCATCTGCGGAAGTGTCGCTAATCCTCCGCGCGCGGATCGAGCCGCAGTGCAAGGTCATTTCGGTCAGTTCGGTCGCTGGCTCGGCAGACGTGGCAATCCGGACCGCCTGCAATGTCGAGCGCTACACGCTCACGCTCGCTGATGCGAATCGTGGCCAGGTAGCTGCGGTGTCCGCCCAGAACGCCGCTGTCGTCGCGTCGGATAGCGGCGCACTTAATGTGAGCGTCGAAAATCCCGGTTTTCAGATGGTTACGATCACGCTCGACGCGCCGGTCGATGCAGAGCCTCCGGTCATCACGCTGAACGCCCGCTAATAGGCGGCAAAGCTGAAGGTAATCACGTCTTCGTAGCGCCCGGCGGCCAACGGACCCGCAGGCGGCACCTCGACCATGATCGTGCGCGACTGCAGATTGGTCTGGACGAACCCGAAATCGACGCTCGCACTGCCGTTCGAGAGACTAAGCGTCACGCCGTCAAGCGTTGCCTTGTACGGAATTCGCCCGACACTGACGCCCCGCTGATGCACCAGCGCGCCGCCGTTCAGCGAACTGGCCGAAACGCGCAAATTAGTGTTGGTCTTGTAAAAGAACACGGTCGACCCGGAGGTGCCCGTTTGCGGATCGCCGTTGAGCAGGATTTCTTCGACGCCATCGAGCGACGAGAGCTGCAGCAAAAACGCGGGTTCAACCGCAACGCTCATCGCTTCGCTCACTTCGGTCGCGCCTGCGGTCGCGCGCAACAGCGCGGTATAAACCCCTGCGCGAAGAAACTGACCCGCTTGAAAGCGGCCGATCTGGACATTGACCGGCTGGCCGCGCACCAGCCGGGCACGCGCATCCGGCGACAGCGTCAGCGCGGAAAAGGCAATGCTGGCATCCGTGCTTTGCATCAGGTCTGCGACAAGGTCTGAGCCGCCTCCACCCTTGAACTGGAGCGGACGCGGATCGCCCGGTGCACCCTCAATCCGCACCGGCAGGGTTTCGCACGACGTCGGCAGGGGTGCGCCGTTCGCTACCAGTTGAACCACGAGGGGCGCATCTACCGTATCGACCGGGCTGTAGCTTGTCCCCGAAACCTGATTGATCGCAATGGTATAGCCTGGACACGCAGCGGCGTCCCCGGCTGCAAATGCCAGTGCCGCGACCGCGAAAGCGAGATACCGGTTTCTCATGGACTTCGCTCCAGGTTGATGACCCCCATGTCGATAAATGGTGCATCGGAGTTAAGGACGGTGAAACGCCCCCGGAATGCACGACCGGCAAGGCGGATTTCATATACGCCCGGCGCAAGCTCCGCAAAGCGCGCCCGGCCGGTCGCGTTGGTGAAAAAGGACTGACTCGTGCCGGTGGCGACGTTGACCAGTTCGCCATAATTGAGATCGACGGGCTCGCCCTCGACATACAAGGTGGCCAGACGCCAGCGAAACGCATCGCTACCGATGTTGATCACAACGCCGCTGCGCGCGCCTGGCAACACGACAAAGCGCGTGTCGCCCACGTCATAGCCAGTCGGCACATTGTTGGCGACGACCGTCAGTTCGGTGGGCAAATAAGGCGAATTCACCGGAGCGATCGCCGGCCCCAACGTGCCGCTGGTAGCGAGGGGCAGGTTCTGGGATCGGCCCTGATAGAGCACCAAATCCGCCGCTTCCAGGCTCGGGTGACGCCGAACCATGTAGAATCCCCGACCCGGGTCGCGCCCCAGGGCGACCGTGCCGTCCGCGAAGGCAAGCCCGGTTTGCACCCGGAAGGCCGCGGTGCGCCCACGCGACCCCCCTTCGCTTTCCAGATTGCCAATCAACCGCGCATCCGCCTCGAAGCGGGAATGGGTATAGGCCGCCTGGCCGAATGCCTGCCGATTGCCAGGGCGCCCTTCCACCCCGACGCGGTAACTATAGTCGGGCGCTTGCGCGCGCCGGGTGCGCGAAAATTCTACCCGGCCATTGTTGGTCAGCGTGTCGTAGCTGGCGCTGGCAATGGTCCTGTCGCCAAAAATCATCGACAGCGTGAAGAACGCCCCGGCATCGGTCCGGCCCAGTGCGTCTTGGCCCAGACGCCCGGTTACCGACGCCTGAAGCCGCCCGATGCGATGGTTGATCCCGGCCGTCACGAACTTGTCGGCGCGACCGACGGAATGTCGGTCGGCATAGGTGCCACCGACGAGCGCCGACGTGTCTTCGGTCAGATTGAAACGATAATCGACCGCGGCGCGCCAGCGATCATCCGCTGCGCTGGTCGGATCGGCGAGCGTTGAGAACACCTCGCTGGAATAATCGAGCCGCGCCGTCAGAACATCGTTCGTCCCGCTGGGCAGGAAATTGCCGCCGCGATAGCCAATGCTGGCCGCAAAGCCGGTTCGGTCACCGACTGCGCGGCTTGCCGCGCCTTCGATCAGGATCACACCGCCCAGCCCAGCGAAGGCGACCGAAGCGCCACCATTCTGAAGCTCCTTGGTAATCGCCGCGTGCGCCCCAAGGGTCAGCCGCTCGCTGACGCCCCGCATATAGCCGGCGGCCATCACCCAGTCGTTGCTGTAAGCGTATCCATCGCGGTTCGGGTCGCGCAGGAACCCCGCCGACACAGAAAACTCGTCCAGCCCGGCACCCAGCAGCGTCACGTCATTCGCCAGCGCGAAGGAATCGAGCTCTCGGCGACCGAGCGCGTCCTCGACGACGATCTCGATATTGTTGGTGATGTTCGCGACGGGAATGTCCGCCAGGTCGATCGGGCCCGGCCCCGCAGCAAAGCGGTTGATCAAGGTACCGTTGGAATAGACCTCGACCGTCGCGGCCTTCTCCAGCAGAAAGCTGCGTCGACCGGTCGGGCGGATGATCCGCGCGGGTTGCAGCAGCTGATAGTTCCGCTGCAGCGAAATCCCGACAAAGGGCGAAGAACCGGCAAGGGCGGGCAGTGCCGGAAACAGATCGCCGGCCGAATAGCGCAAGGCTTGTTCGGGGCGATCGACAAATGCCAGGATCGCGTCGCGCTGGAACCGCGTTCGACCTTCCTGGATGTCGAACGTGCCTCCGTAGTCGATGTTGACGCCCCGCATCCCGCCGACATTGGCAAAGCCGAAGAAACCCAGTCGCCCGGTGGGCCCAAGTCCGTCATCTGAATTGTCGACCACCGACATCGTCGCGGTGAGGCCACCGGCGACATTGCCCGGATAGATCTGCTTGGATTCCGGATACTGATCCATGTCGATCAGCGAAAAACGCTCGATCGCCCGCAGTGCGGGCTGAACGTCAACTGCAACGCTCAAATTCTGGGGGTTGAGGCGAACGAGATAGCCCAGCTCGCCCAAGGTCGCGACCGGAAACTGGCCGGAGCCGAGCGCGACCAGCTGCTCCCGCGCCGCGTCGCTAAGAATCGGGCGCAGGGATTCGGCCAGCGCGGCCGGCGATATCGTCAGCACCTCCGACACGGTCGCGGTTACCAATACCGTTTGAAACCGGCGCCCTTCGACCACGATCGGCAGCCGGGCCGACAGGACCGCATTCTCCTGCGGCGTTGCTCCCCGCGCCGGATCCTTGGGATCGCCCGTCACGCCAGCCGCCACCACTGCGGCAATCGGTGCATCCACCGGTCCGGCGCCCTGGGGCGTGATAGCGGGCGACGTCTCGGCGCGCGCGAGCGGCGCACGCGGGTCGGCGGCGCCTCCCACTTGCGCGCTCGCCGCAGCGCCAAATCCTCTGGCATTGTCCGTATCTGCCCGGGCGGGCGCTGCCGCGAGCGGGGCGAGCGTCGACATGGTGCACAGCAGGGCAGAGCCGTACAGCCAACTCCCTTTGCGATTGCTCCCCCCCCGCATTGCTCGGCTACTCAGCTTTAACAAACCGGATGGCGCTCGGCGTGCCTGCGGGCAAGCCATCGGCTCGCATGTCGAACTGGCGCACCGAATTGGGGGGTACGACCGGGTTGTTCGTGCGCGATCCGAACTCGGGACCTGCGATCTGCACCATTTGGTCGCCCAATCGCAAAGCGACGGTGCCCCGGGAAAGCACGGCAAAATCATTGCCGCGATTCTTCACGGAAAAGCGGATCGAGTCGCCGTCGCGTGAAACATCGGATATTTCGAGATCGACAAATGCGGCGCGCGGCTTGACGTACACCGCCACGCCGAAATTATAGACCGTCAGGATTCCTGAGAATCCAGGCGGCGTGACCGGAACCTCCCTGACGTCAAGCAGATAGGAGCGGCTCTCGGTCAGCGATTGCTCGCCGACATACTCGAACCGGACTGCCTGGCTTGCGCCAGGCTTGACCAGCCCCTGCGGTGGAAAGACGATAAAGTCTTCGGCGGCCGGGGTGAGGGTTTCGGTACCGTCGGGCGCAGTCGTGCGCCGCTGGACCACCACTTCGAAGGGCAGGTCGGTCTCGCGAGTGTTGCGGACAGTGACGAGCGCCGAGCGGACGCCTGCCGCGGGGACAAGCTCCGCGCGCATCGGAGTGACCTCGTGCGCCATTGCGGAGCGGATCAGGCCGACGCCGACCAAAAGCGCCAGGGTCACGCACCCGACGAGAGCTCTGAAGGGTAGCCGTTTCAACCGCATAAACCGGAAAACCCATGACTGTGGAAACGATGGCGAGGGCGCCACTGGTTGGTGGATCGCCCTCGCCAGGTTCAATCCAGCCGTCAGGCCGGACTGGAATGTAGATTAGCGCGCGGCGATCGCGATCGTGACGACGTCGCTATAGTCACCCGCGAACACGGTGGTCACCTGCGTGCCCGAACCCGACGGATCGAGCTGGCTGACGCCGTTCGCGCGGAAGGTCAGGCCGCCGGTCTGGCCGCTCAGCATCGCGCCGAAGTTCGCCGCAACCGGAGCGGTCAGCTGGGTTTCCGCAAAGCCGAGGCCTGAACCGCCGCCGTGCTGCACGGTATAGCGGATGCGGCGGTTGTTGGCAGTGGTCGCCGCGCCGTTCAGCGTCAGGAAGCCGCCATTGGCGGAGGTGATCGTGCGGGTAAAGCCGTCCGGATCGTTGCAGATATAGGTGACGCTGCCGCCAGCGCGGGTAACCTGCGCTGCGGTGTCCGTGCTCGACAGCGTGTCGAAATCGATGTTGAGGACGGTGCCGTCGCCGCCATTCAGGCGGGCATCGCAACGCGCCGCGACGTCAGCGGCGAGGTTGACGGTCAGGTTGTCGCCAAAGGTCGGGACTGCCTGAGCAAAGGCGGGCGTGGCGCTGAGGCCGGCGAGAACCGCTGCAACCGAAAGAATCTTCTTCATGAACCATATCCCCGTAAATTGCGCCTGGCGCAACGCGCTGGCGGCATGGAACGACACGGCCTAGTCGGCCGAGCGAAAACAGAAGGGAACGTGGAAACCCCACGCTGCACAGCGTGAGGTTAACAAAATGACCCCTCCTGTTAAGGTCCCTAGAGGTCACGCGGCGGGCGCTGCTTCACCCATTTTGGTGGGGATTTCTAAATATCGTGCTGAAGCGGGCTTATCGGCAGATTCGCGTGAAACCTTAACCATCAATCGCGTGCGCGCGTCTCATTCGGGTACGAATTTACTGCAATTTCGCGAACTTGTCCGAGTCGCACACCGCGAATCACCAAAATCTCCGGTAGAGAAATCTTAATTTCCTATTAAGGTGGGTTGGTCGCGTTCGTACGACTAACCATAGTGTACGCTGCGCCGCGAGCGATCAGGATCCGAGAGCGCAGCATGACCTTTCCCCAAAAAGCCAGTCAAACGCCAAAACAATCGCAGACCCCTGCTGATTTCGGATCTTAATATGATTACCCATTTTGATCACTTGGCGCGTTCGCCTCAGACTTCCAGCGTATTTCTTCCGATACTGTTTTCGAATCTTCTTTCAATGGGATCGAGTGCTCGAATCATATTTGACCACAAGTGCAATATAATCTGGGCGAACGAGGCTTTCGAAAAAATTCGTTCGGAGGATCGGATGTTCCAGAACCGCCCCGGCTTACTGTGCTTCGCCATCAAAAAGCACCAGTCGAAGGTGGATCTCTTCATTTCCGATGAAACTGCGGAAGATGTCTTCTTTTGGGCCGAATTGAATGAACCTGCGGTCAGGTTTGCCGTTCAACTCAGGCGAATAAAGTCGCCGATGATCGAAGATCATTTCGCCATGAGAATTTTAGATTGCGATACATTTCTTTCGCAAAACTTCAAACACGTCCAAAGTCATTTTGGGATGACCAAGCAGGAATATCATATTTGTAAGCTCCTGCTTTGTGGGCGCACTGTTCAGGACATCGTTGTACTGCACGGCAAGTCCCCGGATACAGTCCGCTTCCATATCAAGAACATCTATCGACGGATGGGGGTTTCATCGCGGGAAGAGATGTTCGCTGGCTTGATGCACTTTCTGTTCGATTAAGCGCGCGGTTGTGAAGCACGCCCCGAGGAACGTCGGAGCGGCACACGACGCAGCGGACCGCTGCCTGCCGGTGAGCCAAGTTTGGGCCAACGATATCGAGGTCATCAGCGCCGGTTGGAAGACAGCGCAGAAAGCAGCTTTGTCAGTGGGCGGCGCAGAGGCGACCGCCGCTGCGCCCAGTTTTGACCGGAAGTGGTGCCCCTGGCCGGACTCGAACCAGCATGCCTTGCGGCGGTCGATTTTGAGTCGACTGCGTCTACCATTTCGCCACAGGGGCAGCGAGCGAGCGTGGCTAGACGAAGGTCCGGGCTTGGGCAAGCGTTTAAGGCGCATGCGTTTGACACCCGCCCTGCCCCGGCCTATATCGCGGCCCTACCCCGACCGGTCGGGACATGGTGTGCCGTCGCGCAGCGCACCGTACGAATGGACCGGACGGGTATCATAGACGCTTGAGAGGCTGAGTTTTTCCCCGTTTCGACGAAGGGAATCGCTCGGCCCTTTTCGCGTCTGTTTGCGTGCCTGTCCCGGCGGATACCGGGGCGAAATTCAGGCTGAGAAGGCGAAAACAGCACATGGCAACCAAGGCGACCGAAGTTGGCGCGGCAACCCGCGCGAGCTCCAGCGGCACTGCAAAGCGCCGCATCCGCAAAGTGTTCGGCGATCTCCATGAGGTCGTGCAGATGCCGAACCTGATCGAGGTTCAGCGCGAATCCTACGAACAGTTCCTGCGGTCGGACCCGTCGATCGGTTATGTTTCGGGCCTGGAAAAGACGCTGCGCAGCGTGTTCCCGATCCGCGACTTCGCCGGCACGGCCGAGCTCGACTTCGTGACCTACGAGCTTGAGCATCCCAAGTTCGACGTCGAGGAATGCCGTCAGCGCGGCATCACCTATGCGGCGCCGATGCGCGTTACCCTTCGCCTGATCGTGTTCGAGGTCGATCCCGATACCGATGCCCGCTCGGTCCTCGATATCAAGGAGCAGGACGTCTATATGGGCGACATGCCCCTGATGACGGGCAACGGCACCTTCTTCATCAACGGCACCGAGCGCGTGATCGTGTCGCAGATGCACCGCTCGCCGGGCGTCCTGTTTGACCATGATCGCGGCAAGACGCACGCGTCGGGCAAGTACCTCTTCGCCGCACGCGTGATCCCGTATCGCGGCTCGTGGCTCGATTTCGAGTTCGACGCCAAGGACATCGTCAACGTCCGTATCGACCGCAAGCGCAAGCTGCCGGTCACAACGCTGCTCTACGCGCTGGGCCTGAACAGCGAACAGATCCTCAACCACTTCTACAACACCGTCACCTATGTGCGCGGTCCGGGTGGCTGGCAGATCCCGTTCGCGCCGGAAAACTGGCGCGGTGCCAAGCCGATGTTCGACATCGTCGACGCCAAGTCGGGCGAAGTGATCTTCCCCGCGGGCCAGAAGATCAGCCCGCGCGCCGCGAACAAGGCGGGCAAGGACGGTCTTGAGACGCTGCTGATCCCGACCGAGGAAATCTTCGGCCGCTACAGCGCGTTCGACCTGATCAACGAGTCGACCGGCGAGATCTACATCGAGGCGGGCGACGAAGTGTCGGCCGAGAATCTCGAACTGCTCGACAAGGCCGGCATCGATCGCATCGAGCTGCTCGACATCGATCATATCTCGACGGGTCCGTGGATCCGCAACACGCTCAAGGTCGACAAGGCCGAAGAGCGCGAGCAGGCGCTGTCCGACATCTATCGCGTCATGCGCCCCGGCGAGCCGCCGACGCTTGAGACCGCAGAGTCGCTGTTCGGCGGCCTGTTCTTCGATCCGGAGCGCTACGACCTGTCGGCCGTGGGCCGCGTGAAGCTGAACATGCGCCTCGACCTCGACGCCGAGGACACGGTGACGACGCTGCGCGTCGATGACATCCTCGCGGTGGTCAAGACGCTGGTCGACCTCAAGGACGGCAAGGGCGAAGTCGACGACATCGACAACCTCGGCAACCGTCGCGTGCGTTCGGTGGGCGAGCTGCTGGAGAACCAGTATCGCGTCGGCCTGTTGCGCATGGAGCGTGCGGTCAAGGAGCGCATGTCGTCGGTCGACGTCTCGACGGTCATGCCGAACGACCTGATCAACGCGAAGCCTGCGGTTGCCGCAGTGCGCGAGTTCTTTGGCTCGTCGCAGCTGTCGCAGTTCATGGATCAGACCAACCCGCTGTCCGAAGTCACCCACAAGCGCCGCGTGTCGGCGCTTGGCCCGGGCGGTCTGACGCGTGAGCGCGCTGGCTTCGAAGTCCGCGACGTTCACCCGACCCACTATGGCCGTATCTGCCCGATTGAGACGCCGGAAGGCCCGAACATCGGTCTGATCAACTCGCTGGCCACCTTCAGCCGCGTGAACAAGTATGGCTTCATCGAGACGCCGTACCGCAAGGTGATCGACGGCAAGGTGACCGACGAGGTCGTCTATCTGTCGGCAATGGAAGAGGCCAAGCACACCATCGCGCAGGCTTCGGCCGAAACCGATGGTGAGAAGCGCTTCACCGAAGATCTGGTCTCGGCGCGTCAGGCGGGCGAGTTCCTGATGGCGCTGCCCGACACGGTCACGCTGATGGACGTGTCGCCGAAGCAGCTGGTTTCGGTCGCTGCGTCGCTGATCCCGTTCCTGGAAAATGACGACGCCAACCGCGCGCTCATGGGCTCGAACATGCAGCGCCAGGCGGTGCCGCTGGTCAAGGCCGAGGCACCGTTCGTCGGCACCGGCATGGAAGAGACCGTCGCCCGTGACTCGGGCGCCGCGATCGGTGCACGCCGTGGCGGCGTCGTCGATCAGGTCGATGCCAGCCGTATCGTCATCCGCGCCACCGGCGAAGTGTCGGCGGAGGAAAGCGGCGTCGACATCTACACGCTGATGAAGTTCGAGCGTTCGAACCAGTCGACCTGCATCAACCAGCGTCCGCTGGTGAAGGTGGGCGATCTGGTCAATGCCGGTGACATCATCGCCGATGGTCCGTCGACCGAGTTCGGCGAGCTGGCGCTGGGCCGCAACGTGCTCGTCGCGTTCATGCCCTGGAACGGCTACAACTACGAGGATTCGATCCTCATCAACGAGCGGATCGTGAAGGACGACGTGTTCACGTCGATCCATATCGACGAGTTCGAAGTGATGGCCCGCGACACCAAGCTGGGGCCGGAGGACATCACCCGCGACATCCCGAACGTCGGTGAAGAAGCGCTGCGCAACCTCGACGAGGCTGGCATCGTGTACATCGGCGCCGAGGTTGAGCCGGGCGACATTCTGGTCGGCAAGATCACGCCGAAGGGCGAGAGCCCGATGACGCCGGAAGAGAAGCTGCTCCGCGCGATCTTCGGTGAAAAGGCCAGCGACGTGCGTGACACCTCGCTTCGCCTGCCGCCGGGCGTTGCCGGTACGATCGTCGACGTCCGCGTCTTCAATCGTCACGGCATCGACAAGGACGAGCGCGCGATGGCGATCGAGCGCGAAGAGATCGAGCGCCTGAAGAAGGACAGCGACGACGAGCGCAACATCCTCAACCGCGCCACCTGGTCGCGGCTGCGCGAGATGCTGCTCGGTCAGGTCGCGACCGGCGTGCCGAAGGGCCTGAAGAAAGGCTCCGAGATCGATCAGGATCTGCTCGACAGCGTCGACCGCCATGAATGGTGGAAGTTCGCGGTCGCCGACGACAAGGTCCAGGGCGATCTGGAGACGGTCAAGACGCAGTATGACGAGGCCGTCAAGCGCATCAAGGACAAGTTCGAGGACCGCCGCGAGAAGCTGGAGCGGGGCGACGAGCTGCCGCCGGGCGTGCTGAAGATGGTCAAGGTGTTCGTCGCGGTGAAGCGCAAGCTGCAGCCGGGCGACAAGATGGCCGGCCGTCACGGCAACAAGGGCATCATCAGCCGCATCCTGCCGCAGGAGGACATGCCGTTCCTTGAGGACGGAACTCCGGTCGACTTCGTGCTCAACCCGCTGGGCGTGCCGTCGCGCATGAACGTCGGTCAGATCTTCGAAACGCATCTTGGCTGGGCCGCGCGCGGTCTGGGCAAGAAGATCGGCGAG
This sequence comes from Sphingomonas sp., assembly GCF_035998645.1. Lineage (GTDB taxonomy): Bacteria > Pseudomonadota > Alphaproteobacteria > Sphingomonadales > Sphingomonadaceae > Sphingomonas. The sequence goes on along the minus strand of NZ_DASYHL010000004.1, from coordinate 571,923 downwards.
GCGCTGGACGCATGGCGTGAGGCAAATCCGAACCCGCAGGCGGGCGAAGCCCCCGAAGCGGTCAAGGAACTGCTGCTCGAAATCTACGGCGACAACTATGCCGAGCAGATCAAGAGCCGCGACAGCGCATCGCTGATCGAACTGGCGCAGAATGTCCGTGGCGGTGTTCCGATGGGCACCCCGGTGTTCGATGGCGCGGTCGAGGCGGACGTGACCGACATGCTCCGGCTCGCCGGGCTGGACGAGAGCGGCCAGGTCGACCTGTTCGACGGACGCACGGGCGACATGTTCGACCGCAAGGTGACCGTCGGGTACAAGTACGTGCTCAAGCTGCACCATCTGGTCGACGACAAGATCCACGCACGTTCGATTGGTCCGTACTCGCTCGTCACCCAGCAGCCGCTGGGCGGTAAGGCGCAGTTCGGTGGCCAGCGCTTCGGCGAAATGGAGGTCTGGGCGCTGCAGGCGTACGGTGCCGCCTACACGCTGCAGGAGATGCTGACGGTGAAGTCCGACGACGTGGTCGGCCGCACCAAGGTCTATGAGGCGATCGTCAAGGGTGACGACACGTTCGAGGCCGGCATCCCCGAGAGCTTCAACGTGCTCGTCAAGGAAATGCGCTCGCTCGGCCTCAATGTCGAACTCAAGACCAATGAGGATCTTGGCTTCGGCGAGGACGGCCACGCGATCGCGGCGGAATAAGGGGATCGGGCGCTGCCACGGCGCAGCGCCCTCCCCGGCCGGCCCAGAGATTTACCCTCCTGAGGGAAAACGACATGAATGAACTGACCAACTTCGCGAACCCGGTGGCCAAGCCGGAGACCTTCGACCAGATCCAGATCGGTATTGCGTCCCCGGACCGCATCCGTTCGTGGTCGTTCGGCGAGATCAAGAAGCCCGAAACCATCAACTATCGCACGTTCAAGCCCGAGCGTGACGGCCTGTTCTGCGCGCGCATCTTCGGTCCGATCAAGGATTACGAGTGCCTGTGCGGCAAGTACAAGCGCATGAAGTACAAGGGCATCGTCTGCGAAAAGTGCGGCGTCGAGGTCACCGTCTCGAAGGTCCGCCGCGAGCGGATGGGCCATATCGAGCTGGCCGCACCGGTCGCGCACATCTGGTTCCTCAAGTCGCTGCCGTCGCGCATCGGCCTGCTGCTCGACATGCAGCTCAAGCAGCTTGAGCGCGTGCTGTATTTCGAATCCTACATCGTCACCGAGCCGGGCCTTACGCCGCTGGAGAAGTTCCAGCTGCTGACCGAGGACGAGCTGCTCGACGCGCAGGACGAATATGGCGAGGACGCCTTCTCCGCCGGCATCGGCGCGGAAGCGGTCAAGATCATGCTCATGGACCTCGACCTTGAGGGCGAGAAGCGCACGCTGCTCGAAGAGCTGGCGGTCACCAAGTCCGAGCTGAAGCCCAAGAAGATCATCAAGCGGCTGAAGGTCGTCGAGAGCTTCCTGGAATCGGGCAACCGTCCCGAGTGGATGATCCTCGACGTCGTTCCGGTCATCCCGCCCGAACTGCGCCCACTGGTGCCGCTGGACGGCGGTCGCTTCGCGACCTCGGATCTCAACGATCTGTATCGCCGCGTGATCAACCGCAACAACCGCCTCAAGCGCCTGATGGAGCTGCGCGCGCCGGACATCATCGTCCGCAACGAGAAGCGCATGCTGCAGGAAGCCGTCGATGCGCTGTTCGACAACGGTCGCCGCGGTCGCACGATCACGGGCGCCAACAAGCGTCCGCTGAAGTCGCTGTCCGACATGCTCAAGGGCAAGCAGGGCCGCTTCCGTCAGAACCTGCTCGGCAAGCGCGTCGACTATTCGGGCCGTTCGGTCATCGTGACCGGTCCTGAGCTGAAACTGCACCAGTGCGGCCTGCCCAAGAAGATGGCGCTCGAGCTGTTCAAGCCGTTCATCTACGCGCGCCTTGACGCCAAGGGCCTGAGCATGACGCTCAAGCAGGCGAAGAAGTGGGTCGAGAAGGAGCGCAAGGAAGTCTGGGACATCCTGGACGAGGTGATCCGCGAGCACCCGGTTCTGCTGAACCGCGCGCCGACGCTTCACCGTCTGGGCATCCAGGCGTTCGAGCCGGTGCTGATCGAGGGCAAGGCGATCCAGCTTCACCCGCTGGTCTGCTCGGCCTTCAACGCCGACTTCGACGGTGACCAGATGGCCGTGCACGTTCCGCTGAGCCTTGAGGCCCAGCTGGAAGCGCGCGTCCTGATGATGTCGACCAACAACATCCTGTCGCCCGCCAACGGCAAGCCGATCATCGTGCCGTCGCAGGACATGGTGCTCGGTCTCTACTATCTCTCGATGGAGAAGCAGAACGAGCCGGGCGAAGGCATGGTGCTGGGCGACATGGCCGAAGTGCATCAGGCGCTGTTCGCGGGTGCGGTCACGCTGCACACCAAGATCACCAGCCGCGTGCCGCAGACCCTGGAAGACGGCAGCACCGTGATGAAGCGGTTCGAGACCACTCCGGGCCGCATGCTGCTCGGCGAGTGCCTCCCCAAGTCGCACAAGGTGCCGTTCGACGTCGTCAACCGCCTGCTGACCAAGAAGGACGTGGGCGACGTGATCGACGAGGTCTATCGTCACACCGGCCAGAAGGAGACCGTGCTGTTCGCTGACGCGATCATGTCGCTCGGCTTCCGTCACGCGTTCAAGGCGGGCATCTCGTTCGGCAAGGACGACATGATCATCCCGGCGAGCAAGGAAGCAACGGTCGATGAGACCCGCGCGCTCGTGAAGGATTTCGAGCAGCAGTATCAGGACGGCCTGATCACGCAGCAGGAGAAGTACAACAAGGTGATCGACGCCTGGAGCCGTTGCGGCGACGTGGTGGCGGCGGCCATGATGGACGAAATCCGCTCGGTGAAGATCGATCCGGAGACCGGCCGTGAACTGCCCGCCAACGCGATCTACATGATGGCGCACTCCGGTGCGCGTGGTTCGGCGGCGCAGATCAAGCAGCTGGCCGGCATGCGCGGCCTGATGGCCAAGCCGTCGGGCGAGATCATCGAAACGCCGATCATCTCGAACTTCAAGGAAGGTCTGACCGTCCTTGAGTACTTCAACTCGACCCACGGCGCGCGTAAGGGCCTCGCGGATACGGCGTTGAAGACGGCCAACTCGGGCTACCTCACCCGCCGCCTGGTCGACGTGTCGCAGGACTGCGTCGTCATGGAAGTGGATTGCGGAACCGAGCGCGCGCTGGAGATGAAGGCGATCGTGCAGGGCGGCAGCGTCATTGCCTCGCTGGGTGAGCGTATTCTGGGTCGCACGACCGCAGAAGACGTGGTCGATCCCAAGAGCGGCAAGGTGCAGATCCCGAGCGGCACGCTGCTCGACGAGCCGATGATCGCGCAGATCGAAGCACTGGGCGTCCAGGGCATGAAGATCCGCAGCCCGCTGGTCTGCGAAGCGAAGATCGGCGTGTGCGCCAAGTGCTACGGGCGTGACCTTGCCCGCGGCACGCCGGTGAACATCGGTGAAGCGGTCGGCGTCATCGCGGCGCAGTCGATCGGTGAACCGGGCACGCAGCTGACCATGCGTACCTTCCACATCGGCGGCGCGGCACAGCTCAACGAGCAGTCGAACCTCGAGGCACCGGTCGATGGCCGTGCCGAGTTCCGCGACCTGCGCCTGATCACCGATCAGCGTGGCCGCCGCGTGGTTCTGGCCCGCTCGGGCGAGATCGCGATCCTGGACGAAGATAACCGCGAGCTGGCGGTCCACCGCATCCCGTACGGCGCCTATGTCATGTTCGACGATGGTCACATCGTCAGCAAGGGCGAGCGCATGGCGGAGTGGGATCCGTTCACCATGCCGGTGATCACGGAAACCGGCGGCGTCGTGAAGTATCAGGACCTGATCGAGGGCAAGACGCTCGCCGAGCAGGTTGACGAAGCGACCGGCATTGCCCAGCGCGTCGTGGTCGAGAACCGCGGTGCATCGGCGAAGAAGGAAGATCTTCGTCCGCGCCTGACCCTCACCGGCGACGGTGCGGCCGAGGCGGCCCGCTACATGCTGGCACCGGGCGCGATGCTGAGCGTCGAGGACGGTGCGACGGTTCAGGGCGGCGACGTTCTGGCCCGTGTGAGCCGCGAGTCTGCCAAGACCCGCGACATCACCGGCGGTCTGCCGCGCGTCGCCGAGCTGTTCGAAGCGCGCAAGCCCAAGGAAAATGCGATCATCGCCAAGGTCTCGGGCCGCGTGGTGTTCGGCAAGGACTATAAGGCGAAGCGCAAGATCGGCATTCAGCCCGAGGATGGCGGCGAGGTCGTCGAGTATCTGGTGCCCAAGTCGAAGGTGATCGACGTTCAGGAAGGCGACTACGTCAAGCGTGGCGACAACCTGATCGGCGGCTCGCCCGATCCGCACGACATTCTCGAAGTGCTCGGCATCGAGCCGCTGGCGGAATATCTCGTTGCGGAAATCCAGGAAGTCTATCGACTTCAGGGCGTGAAGATCAACGACAAGCACATCGAAGTGATCGTTCGCCAGATGCTGCAGAAGGTCGAGATCATCGAATCCGGCGACACCACGCTCCTCGTGGGCGAACAGGTCGACCGCGACGAGATGGACGACACCAACGCAAAGCTGGAAAAGGGCCAGACCCCCGCACAGGGCAAGCCGATCCTGCTCGGCATCACCAAGGCGTCGCTGCAGACCCGCAGCTTCATCTCGGCGGCGTCGTTCCAGGAGACCACCCGCGTCCTCACCGAGGCGGCGGTTCAGGGCAAGCAGGACACGCTGATTGGCCTGAAGGAGAACGTGATCGTCGGCCGTCTCATCCCCGCCGGTACCGGTGCGGGCATGAACCGGATGCGCATCGCGGCCAACAGCCGCGACGCCGCGCTCCGCGTCCAGCAGCGCCGTCTGCAGGAAGTGCTGATCGCGCCGAACTCGGCAGCCGAGGAACGCGCGGCCGAACTGGCGCAGGATCCGATCGACGCGATGGTCACCAGCGACGCGCTGGAGAAGGTCGAAGTGTCGGGTGACGGCAGCGACGAAGCGGCCGGCGAGTATCTGAACAAGGGCGAGTAATCGCCCGCGTTCAGCATCCCGCTGACACAAAAAAAGGCCGCCGCCCGACAGATCGGGCGGCGGCTTTTTTGTTGCCTGCTGGTGCAGGGATCAGAGTTGGATTCAGCTGCCCTGAATTGCGGCACCGGTCCGCTCCCCCACCCGGCCACCCAGCGGTCGCATCATATGGGTGGCCGGGTGGGGGAGCGGGCCGGTGCCGCCGCCGTTTCAGCTTTGCTGAAACAAACTCTAAAAGAAGGTCGACACCGTCAGATAGCCAAAGCGCATGTCGCCCCGCGCCGGGGCATTGGGCGCTTCGGTGAGGAAATCACCCTTGGCCAGCAGCGCGGCACCCGCTTCGAGACGCAGCCGCTTCGGTACGACCCAGGTGCGGACACGCCCCTCAAGCTGAAGCCCGGCGTCACGGCCCGATGCACCGGTCGCGTCGCGGACCGAGGTTGCCCCGAAGCTGTCCGTCGCCGATGCCAGCCACAGTTTCTGCGCCTTGACCATGAAATCGACGCGCTTGCTCGGCTTTGCGTCGAACAGCAGGCCCGCGCTGACCACATTGGACCGGCTTACCGGGCCATAGAGGCTGATCGGCCCGAAGTCGCCGCGCCGCCCGCCGAACAGCGGGTCGAAGCGCGTATAGCTCGCTGCGCTGGTGTCACCGCTCGCATAGTCGAACACGCCGGCGACGCGCGGGGTCCAGCCGGTGGCGAGGGTGTAGCCAAGCTCGACATGCGTGGTCCCTGCCCGCACCTTGCGGTCCGTCACGTCGGCGGCCGAGGTCGAGCCGCGGATGGTGCCGTGCTGCAACGCGGCTTCGACGTCGAAATCGACCTGCCCCTTTGCGGCGGCGCGATTGATGCGCGTGCCAAAGGTGAACAGGTTGCGATTGCGGGTCTGGCGCCCGGCGCGGTCGCCTTCATCCAGCCAGAAGCCATAGGCTTCGACATTCGCCCCCGCCAGCGCCTTGGCGCGGGTGAACGATCCGCCCCAGAAATGCACCCCGGCATTGGCGCGATCCAGCTCGACCTGGTTATCCTCGATCGAGGCGCGGTCGGACGGCAGCTTGTCGAACGGGCGCACCGCGATCAGGTTCACGCGGTCGCCACGCTTGCTGCTCCAGTCAAGATTGACGCCGAGGAAGCTGGTGGGCGAATTCGACCAGTCGGGCCGGTCGAGCAGGCGGCCCGACCCGGACGAGGCCGTGAAGCGGCCAAGGCGCAGCACGCCCTTACCCTTCTGGCCCGCGACCGTGCCGAGATCGACGCCGAGATACGCCTGAAGCGGCTCGAGCGCGTTGGACTCGCTCGTCCCTGCGTTCGACTGACCATGCTGGAAATAGCTGCGCGCGTCGTCGAGTTCGCCGGTGATGTGGACGCCGCCGAAATCATAGCTCGCCTTGATCAGCGTGCGGAACGACAGCATCGCATCGCTGTCGGGCGCATTGGGGCGAACCTGCCCCTCCACCACCTCGGCGCGCGCACGGACGCTGCCTTCGATGGAGAAGCCGGTCGCATCGGCATCCTTGCCCGTTCCGGCCTGCGCAGTCCCTGCCCCGCCGACCAGCAGCGCGAACGCCGCGCCGCTCAACATGGCGGTGTACCCTGTCTTCATGCGTGATATCCTCAACCTGAAATCCGAACCTCTTTATAGACGACGCGGCGACAAATCGGCGGCGGGGCACGGCAATCGAGGGTAAGAGACTGGCGGTTTGCCGCAGTACTACCGGTACAACTTCGCTTCAGCAGCTAAAGCCAAGTATAAGTACAGTAGCACCGCCCTTCAGAACTCGAACGTCGTCCGCAGCCCGGCGACCAGCACCGCGCCGCGCCCGCGCTCCCCGGCGGGATTGACGACGAGCTGAAGGTCCGGCTGAACGCTGAGCCAGGGCGCGAGGCGATCGGAATAGGTCAACTCGAACGCGGTTTCCGCAGCCACGCTCTCGATCCCGTCCGCGGCGAGCAGACGGCGATAGCCGTGCGCGAGATAGGCCTGATTGACGCCGAAGGAGAGCTGCGCGTCTTCGCGCCCCGGGAACGGCCGGGTCATCAGCACACCCGCCTGCCAGCCGCCGCGGAACTGCGTGGTCCGGCCATCGGAGATGCCGACGCGCGCAAAGGCGGCGATTCCCGGCACGCCCTCACGATCGCGCAACTGCACCTCGCCAATCGCATAGACGCCCCATGCCGTCCGCTGGACCGGGTCACCCGCTCCGTCGGTCGCGTGAATATCGTCATGCCGGTCGGTATAACCCCAGCCACCCACGCCCAATTTGCCGCGTTCGTTGGCGATCCCGACTTCGCCGATCAGCAGCGCGCCCGAATCGAAGTCGAGATTGACGCCCTGAGGGTCGCCCAGCGTCCCGGCAGCGGCATTGAGGACCGCGAACCGCGCATAGCTGCCCCGCGTGTCAAGCTGCCGCTCGATCCGCACCGCGAGCGCGGTTGACGGAAAGATCGACGGGCCATTGGCGCCAGTCGCGGCGATTTCGGAGCCAACGCCGAATGCGGGCGCGATCAGCAATCCCGCCGCGTCGTTCGAATAGAATTCGCTGTTGAGATCGTAGAGCCCGATGCGGACGCTGGTACGCGCGCCCAGCCGCTGCTGGACCCACGCCTCGAACAGACGCATCCGCTGGCTCGCCACCTCGATATTGTTCACGCCCTGAAGCGTCGCGGCACGATCATTGGGCACGCCGCCGAGATTGTTCAGGACATGAACATGCGCCTGACCACCACTCCATCCAAGCAGCGCATCGAGATCAAGATCGGCGACAACATCCAGATTATCCAGCAGAAAAACATCGTCGCCAGCCCGCTCCGATATCGCAACGACATCGACGGTTTCGACCACCGAAATCTGGAAAGCGTCTTCGGAACGTGCAGGATGTGCGTGAATCGCAATGCAAAACGCGACGACGTTGAACAATCTATTTCGCATGATTGGCTCCTCGGCCCTGTTCATGCATATTTTAGAAGATGGCGACCGCTTTGGTTCGCAAGTTAACTATAATGATCGTGACTGCCACTTTGAGGTGATGTTGCGATGATTTCTCTGGACCGTGCCGCACGGCGGGCATCCGCGCTCATCCTGGGGCTCATGCTGCTCTGCGGCGGCGCAGGACTGACCGCGACCTGGATGCTCAGCGATGCCCTCACCCGGCAGCAGGAAGCCGCATCCCTGCTCCGATCGCATCTTGAGGCAGACATGATGCACGACGCGGTGCGCAGCGACGTACTCGCCGCGCTCGCCTCGGCCGACCCGGCGACCGGCATCAAACGCGCCGAAGCCGCCGCCGATCTCGACGATCACCTCAAGACCTTTGCCGAATCGATCGCCGAGGAGCGCGCCTATCAAGGCTCGGCGGAGATCACCAAGCTGACCGAAACGCTCGCGCCCCCCCTCGCCGCCTATGGCGCGGCCGCCAAAAAGATCGTGACGCTGGCCGAACGCGACCAGGCCAGCGCGCTCGCCGCCCTGCCCGACTTCTTCACCCGCTTCGGCGCGCTCGAAACCGCGATGGAAAGCGCATCCGAGGCGATCGAAACCCATGTCACCGAAGTCGGCGACGGCAGCCGTCGGGCGGGAATCATCGCGATGGTCCTGCTCGGCATTGCATTGGTGCTGGGCATCGGCGTCGCTGTGCAGCTATCCAGACTTGCGCAGCGTCATCTCGTCGCGCCGTTGCTCGAACTGACCGAAGCACTGCGCCGTCTGGGCTCGGGTGAGACCGACGTCACCATTCCCGCGCCGGGAAGCGTGAGCGAGCTGGGCGAACTGACCGCCGCGACCGCCGGCTTTCAGCAACAGTTGAGCGCCGCCGCCGCCGCGCGCGAGGCGCAAACCCAGCTTATTGTGAGCAGCATCGGAACCGGGCTCGGCGCCCTGTCGCGCGGCGACCTGACCGCCGAGGTGACCGCCGACCTCAATGGTCCCTTCGCCGGCCTGAAAGCGGATTTCAACGGCGCCCTCGCTAACCTGCGCGACCTCATCGGAACCGTCGTTTCAGGCGCCCGCGCGATTCACACAGGATCGAGTGAGATCGCCCACGCCTCCGACGACCTCGCCCGCCGCACCGAAGGCAATGCCGCGAGCCTGGAGGAAACCTCCGCCGCCGTCACCCAGATGAACGATCGCCTGCGCCAGACCGCCGAGGCGGCGACCCGCACCGTCGAGCGCGCGGATGGCGCAATCGCCGTCGTCGCATCGGGCCGCGCGGTCGCCGAAGAAGCCACGCAGGCAATGACCCGCGTCGCCGACAGTGCCAAGGGCATCGACGACGTGATCGAAGGGCTCGACAAGATCGCGTTCCAGACTCGCGTCCTCGCGATGAACGCAGCGGTCGAAGCCGGCCGCGCGGGTGAGGCCGGGCGCGGCTTTGCCGTCGTCGCCGACCTCGTCTCGGCGCTCGCGATGCGTGCCGAGGAAGAAGCGGGCCGCGCGCGCGAACAGCTGACCGTCACGCGCACCGACATCGGCTCTGCAGTCGAAGCGGTGCGGAAGGTCGATGGCGCGCTGGTCAATATCTCGGGCGATGTCAGCGAGGTCCACGCGCTGCTCGGCCAGATGGCGGCAGACAATCAGGCGCAGTCGGTGGCGATCACCCAGATTTCGACCGCGATCCAGGCGATGGACCATTCAACCCAGCAAAATGCAGCGATGGTCGAGCAAACCTCCGCCGCCGCACGCAACCTGTCGACCGAAGTGACCACGCTGACCGAACAATCGGCGCGCTTCAACATCGGCGCCAATGCGCCGACGCGCCCGACAGCGCCCCGCGTGTCGCCAGCCGCACCTGAGACGCCAGTCCCTGCGCCCAAGCCAAAAGCCCCCGCCAAGGCCGCCGCAAAGCCGAAGCCTGCGGCGAAACCCAAGGCTGAATCGAGTACCAAAGCCTATCGCTCGCCGGTCAAGGCGCTGCCGGTGGCAAACGGTTCCGCCGCGGTCGCAGCGGACGCCGATACATGGGATGCCTTCTGAAGGGCATCGCAACGCGATCTCAGCCTAACTCCGCGGCGCCTGTCGCCGGTAGCTGAGCGCCTCGGCGATATGGATGCGGCCGACCGTTTCGGCGCCCGCCAGATCGGCAATCGTGCGGGCGACCCGCAGCACGCGGGTATAGCCGCGCGCGCTCATCCGCATCGCTTCCGCCGCCTGCGCCAGCAGCTTGCGGCCCGGCTCGTCGGGGGTCGCCGCGCTGTCGAGCACCGGGCCGTCGGCTTCGGCATTGGTGCGCGGGCCGTCGCTGCCATAGCGGGCGCGCTGCACCGCGCGCGCCGCCGCGACGCGCGCCCCGACTTCCGCCGATCCTTCGGCGGGCGGGGGCAGGACGAGGTCGGCGGCGGTGACCGGCTGAACCTCGACGTGCAGGTCGATGCGGTCGAGCAAAGGCCCCGAAACCTTGGCCTGATAATCCGCTGCACAGCGCGGCGCGCGGGCGCAGGCGAGCGCGGGATCGCCGAGATGTCCGCAGCGGCACGGATTCATCGCCGCGACCAGCTGCACCCGCGCCGGGAAGGTGACGTGCGCGTTGGCCCGCGCTACGCTGACCGTCCCCGCCTCCAGCGGCTGGCGCAATGAATCGAGCACCGCGCGCTGGAATTCGGGGAGCTCGTCGAGGAACAGCACGCCGAGATGCGCGAGGCTGACCTCGCCCGGCTTGACCTTGAGCCCGCCCCCGGTGAGCGCGGCCATCGAGGCCGAATGATGCGGGCTGCGGAACGGCCGCGTCCGCGTCAGCCGCCCGCCCTCCAGCGTTCCCGAGACACTCGCTACCATCGACACTTCCAGCGCCTCGGCAGCGTCGAGCGGGGGCAGGATTCCGGGCAGGCAACTCGCCATCAGCGACTTGCCCGCGCCGGGCGGGCCAACCATCAGCAAATTATGTCCACCCGCCGCCGCAATCTCGAGCGCGCGCTTGGCGGTCTCCTGCCCCTTCACCTGCTTGAGGTCAGGACCGAACCCCGGCGGGTCAGCCTCCCCCGGTTCGGGCGATCCGAGCAGTTGCTGACCCTTCAAATGGTTGAGCAGGGCGATCAGGTCGGGCGCCGCCAGCACCGCGCCGGTCCCGGCCCACGCCGCCTCCGCCCCCTGCGCCGCGGGACAGATCAGCCCCTTCCCCTCCCCAGCCGCATGCAACGCCGCGAGCAGCACGCCGGGGGACGACGCGATCCGGCCATCCAAAGCAAGTTCGCCGACCACGACATAGTCCGCCAGCGCCTCGGCATCGGTCACCCCCATCGCCGCCAGCAGCGCCAGCGCGATCGGCAGGTCGAAATGCGACCCCTCCTTGGGCAAATCGGCGGGCGAGAGGTTGAGGACGATATGCTTGGGCGGCATGGCAAGGCCGATCGCCGCCATCGCCGCGCGCACCCGCTCCCGGCTCTCCGCCACCGCCTTGTCCGGCAACCCCACGATCATGAATTTAGGCAGGCCGGGAACGAGGTTGCACTGCACCTCGACGCTGCGCGCCTCCAGCCCCAGATACGCCACCGTTGAGACGCTCGCGACCATGAATCCCCCCGAATAATCCAGTCGTTGTAACGGGTTTTCGACGGCAGGGAACGGTTCGTCGTGCCTGCGTCTTGCATCTGCAACACACAACCCCACCTCGACGGGATGCGCAGCACTCCGCATCCCTTTGTGCGAATCGCCCTGCTGGCGGCCGGATGGACTCTGTTCCTTGTCGTCGCCCCGCTAGTCTCGCCCCTGCCCGGCCCGGCGGGCACGGTGGTCGCGGCGTTCGGGCTGATCCTGATCCTGCGCAATTCGCGTTGGGCGCGGATTCGATTCGTGCGACTCAAGGCCCGCTGGCCGCGAGTCGGCGCGTTCATCGACCGGATTCTGGTCCGTGGAAGCGCCAAACGCCGCCGTGCGGTGGCAAAAAGGCTCGCCGCGAATTGACTTCGCACTCCGCTTTGGCTAACGGCCCCGTTCACACGGTCGCCCCTGCGGCGACCTTTTCAGTTTCTAGAATTCAGGGAATGAGCGATGAAGCGGACCTTTCAGCCGAGCAATCTGGTGCGAGCGCGCCGGCACGGCTTCCGGTCGCGCATGGCGACTCCGGGCGGCCGCAAGGTGATTCGCGCCCGTCGCGCCCGCGGCCGCAACAAGCTGAGCGCATAAGCCTGACGCCAGCATCGCTGGCGCCACACCAGCCCGTTTCCTCAACCGGGGAAGCGGGCTGTTCTTGTTCGCCCATCCCGCTGGCGCGGATGACGCAGCGCAAGGACTATCTCGCCGCCAATGCCGGCAAGCGCGCGCCAATGCCGGGCTTTGTCCTGATCGTCCGGCAACGCGGCGACGATGACACCACGATGCGAATCGGCATCACCGTGTCGAAGAAGGTCGGCAACGCCGTCACCCGCAACCGCATGAAGCGCCGCTTTCGCGCACTGGTCCGCGAAGTGCTTCCAGTCGATGGCGTCGCGGGCGCCGACCATGTCCTGATCGGCCGCGCGAGCGGGATCGAGCGGGACTATGCGGCGCTCAAGGCCGAACTGTCGAAGGCGTTGGCGAAGGTGAAGCGGTGATCGCCCGCGTGCTCATCCTCATCGCGCGCGCGTGGCAGATCGGGCCATCGCGAATTCTGCCGCCCAGCTGTCGTTTCGCGCCAAGCTGTTCGGCCTATGCAATACAGGCGCTCTCCCGCTATGGGGCGCTCAAGGGCGGATGGCTTGCGCTGCGGCGCATCCTTCGCTGCCATCCATGGGGTGGGCACGGCTATGACCCCGTGCCCTGATGTCCTGACCGGGGAATGACGTGAAAGACGACCAGAAGAATTTCCTGCTGTTCGCAGTGATTGCCGGCCTGTTGCTGTTCGCATGGCCCGCGATCACCAGCTGGCTGTTCCCGACCCCGCCCGCCACGACGGTGACCAAGGCAGCGGATGGCACGCCCAAGGTCGTCCCCAACCCCGGCGCCGATCCCACCGCCGACACGCCGCAGGCGATCCGCGACCGCGACAGCGTGTTGCGTGAGAGCCCGCGTCTCGCGATCGAAACGCCGACGGTGCGAGGCACGCTCAACCTCAAGGGCGCGCGCATCGACGATCTGGTGCTGGTCAAGCACAAGGAAACGATCGCCAAGGACAGCCCGCCGATCCGCCTGCTGTCGCCCAGCGGCACGCGTGACGCCTATTTCGCCGGCTTTGGCTGGTCGGGTCAGGGCATCAACGCCCCCGGCCCCGACACCGTTTGGACGGCAAGCGGGTCGAAGCTGACCCCCTCCACCCCGGTCACGCTCACCGCGACCAGCGGCACGCAGCGCTTCGCGATCGAACTGTCGGTCGATGACGGCTATATGTTCACCGTCCGCCAGAAGGTCGCGAACCTGGGGCAAAAGGCAATTGCGGCGGCTGGCTATGGCTATCTGTATCGCTATGGCGCGGGCAAGGACCTCGACACCTGGACCATCCATGCCGGCCCGGTCGCATCCTATGGCGGCGCGGTCGATTACGGCGTCAACTATTCGACGGTGACGGAAGAAGGCGCAAAGCGCTTCGATTCCAAGGGCGGCTGGATCGGCTATACCGACATCTACTGGCTGACCGCTTTGGTCCCCGATCAGGGCATGCCGGTGGGCCTGAGCTTCCGTCCCGCCGCCAATGGCGCGACGCAGGCGCAGTTCGAACCGACCGCGGCCCGCCAGGTCGCCCCGGGCCAGGTGATGACGCAGACCACCCGCTTCTTCGCCGGCGCGAAGGACGTGAACCTGCTCGATCAGTATGAGGAACAGGGTGGCATCCACCTGTTCGGCAAGGCGATCGACTGGGGTTGGTTCGAAGTCGTTGAGAAGCCGATCTTCCATTATCTCCACTGGCTGTTCCGGATGATCGGCAATTTCGGCGTCGCGATCATCGCGCTGACGCTGACCGTCCGCCTGCTGCTGTTCCCCATCGCGCAGAAGCAATTCGCGTCGATGGCGTCGATGCGCGCGCTCCAGCCCAAGATGAAGGCGCTGCAAGAGCGCTACAAGGACGACAAGCCGCGCCAGCAGCAGGAGATTATGAAGCTGTACAAGGACGAGAAGGTGAACCCGCTGGCGGGCTGCCTTCCGACCCTGCTGCAGATTCCGATCCTCTACGCGCTGTACAAGTGTCTGATGCTGTCGATCGAGATGCGCCACCAGCCGCTGGTGCTGTGGGTCAAGGATCTGTCCGCGCCCGACCCGGCGAACCTCGTCAATCTGGTCCATTATCTGACCGGGATCCAGCTGCCGATGTTCCTGGCGCTGGGCGTGTTCCCGATCCTGCTCGGCGTGTCGATGTGGGCGCAGTTCAAGCTGAACCCGGCGCCGACCGACGAAGTGCAGAAGCAGATGTTCGCGATTATGCCGTGGATTCTGATGTTCGTGATGGCGCCGTTCGCGGCCGGTCTCCAGCTCTACTGGATCACCTCGAACCTGCTCACCATCGCGCAGCAGAAGTTCCTGTACATGCGCCACCCGGCGCTCAAGGAACCGATGCCCGCGACTGGCGCGGTAATCGACGCCAAGCCCGGTAAGGGGAAGAAGTGACCGAATTCGACCCCGAGCTGATCGAGAGCGCGCGCAAGACCTTTGCCGGTCCGGTCGCGTTCCTCAAATCCGCGCCTGCGCTCAACTTCCTGCCCGATGCGACGCTGCCGGAAGTGGCGTTTGCGGGCCGGTCGAACGTCGGCAAATCCTCGCTGCTCAACGCGCTCACCGGGCGCAACGGGCTGGCGCGCACGTCGAACACGCCGGGGCGGACGCAGGAGCTGAACTTCTTCGACGTCGGTGATCCGGTGAAGTTCCGGCTGGTCGACATGCCCGGCTATGGCTTTGCCAAGGCGCCCAAGGATGTCGTCAAGAAATGGCGTTTCCTGGTGAACGACTATCTGCGCGGGCGGGATGTGTTGAAGCGCGTGCTGGTGCTGATCGACAGCCGCCACGGCATCAAGGAGGTCGATCGAGACATCCTCGACATGCTCGACGCAGCGGCGGTCAGCTATCGCATCGTCATGACCAAGGGCGACAAGATCAAGCCCGCCGAACTTGCCGAAGTGACCCAGCGCACGATCGACGAGGCCCGCAAGCGCCCCGCCGCCCACCCCGACATCCTCGCCACATCGAGCGAGAAGGCCGACGGCATCGCCGAACTGCGCGCCGCGGTGATCGAGGCGGTCAGCATCTGACTGACCGCCCGCCCGGCTCAGGCCGGGTTATGCTTCGCGAGGAACGCCTCCAACGCCTTGAGAAACTCGACGCGATCTTCCTGTCGGGTGAAGTGATGGTCGGCGAGGGGCTGGACGATATAGGTCACGTCCTTGCCCGCGCTTTTGAGCTTTTGCGCCATCACCCGCGACTGGACGATCGGCACGACGCGATCCTCGTCGCCATGCATGAGCAGCACCGGGATGCTAAACGCCGCGGGGAAGTTGACCGGCGACACATCCTTGAGTTCGGGAGCCTGCGCGCGCAGCCAGTCGCCCCGCGCGCCAGCATAGAGGAAGTTGCTCTGGTGCCGCAGCATCCGGTTGAGGTCTGAAACCCCGGCATAGGACACCGCGCAGCGATATTTGTCGCCATCGCGCTGCGCCGCACGGAGCGCCGCATAGCCGCCATAGGATGCGCCGACCATGCACACCCGCTTCGGATCGGCGATGCCCTGATCGGCCAGCGCCTTGATCGCGTCGTCCAGATCGTCCTGCATCGCCAGGCCCCATTGCCCCGCACCCTTTTCCAGGAACTTGGTGCCATATCCGGTCGAGCCGCGATAATTGGGCTGGATCACCGCATAGCCGCGATCGGCTAGAAACTGCGCCCACCACTCCCACACCTCGCTGTCACGCACGCTCGGGCCACCATGCGGCATCACGATCAGCGGCAGCTTGTCCGTCTTGCCGCGCGGCAGCGTCAGCACGGCGGCGATCTCCAGCCCGTCCCGCGCCTGGTAGCGGATTGTCTTCACCGGGTGCATCCGCTTGAGCC
Organism: Sphingomonas sp.; assembly: GCF_035998645.1. GTDB lineage: Bacteria > Pseudomonadota > Alphaproteobacteria > Sphingomonadales > Sphingomonadaceae > Sphingomonas. The sequence goes on along the minus strand of NZ_DASYHL010000004.1, from coordinate 555,928 downwards.
GGATGGTGGTGTTGTCATAGGCGAGCGGGGTCAACTCACGCGTTTCGGCGCGATAGAGCAGCCAGGCGCCCGGCGTATCCGGACCGCCGACATTGACCAGTGCAGCCTGCCCGTCACGGCTCATTGAGCCGATTTCCACCTGTCCGCCCTTGACCTGCCCGGCGATCGCAGCGTGCATCGCGGCCATCTCCGGGTCGATCCAGCGGATCATCGGGCGGTTCTCTTCTACACGAACCCCGGCAAAGCCATCGCCATCCACATTCGCAATGACACCGCCGATGTCATAGCCGGGCGTCGCAAACAGCTGCTTGCCGCGCTGAAGCGTCGCGAGATCATATTCGTAGAGCGCGGAATAACCCTGCTCGTCATCCTCGATCACCAGCGCCTTGTTCTTGTCGCGCAGGAACAGCGACGGCACGGTCAGCCGGTCCTGGCCCCGCTTTGCGCGGTCCACGGTCCGCACCGGCGCATCGGCGCTCTCACGGTACAGCAAACGGCTCGACCGCCCGTCGAGGCTCGATCCGATGCCCATCCGGATCACCCCGTCGCGGTCGGCGTACCAGTCGAGCACGCCTTCGCGCGGCCCCTGAACCAGACGGCGCTTACCGGTGGACAGGTCGACTTCCTCGACCTTGGACCAGAAACCCGGGTTATCGACATAGATCGATGTCTGGTAAGCGAGCATGACGCGCGCCGAACCGTCACGGGCCATCCACACGATGTCGTCCCCGCGCTGGGCGGCGTCCTTGTCGGCAATCGGCACCATCCGGCCGGTCGATGTCTGGATGCCGATCGCGCGGCTGATGTAGAAATTGCTGCCCTCGACATTCTGCTCGCGCCCGACGCCGACGACGATCCAGTCGTCATTGACCCAGCTCCACCAGTTGAGGTCGACCTTGCCGGGGTGGATGATTGCGGGCGGTGCCCCGCCATCCAGCGTGATCACGGCGAGAAACATCTGCCCGTTACGCGCCAGCCGCGCGACGACCCGCTTGCCATTGGGCGAAATGCGGGGACGTTCGATCTGCGGAAGCTCCGCAAAGACCTCAAGCGGGAGCGGCGGGCGCACCGTTGTCGGTGCCGGTGCCGGCGTCTGGGCCAGCGCCACCGGAGCCGCAGCAAGCGCAAGCATCGCCATGAAAAGACGCGACATTACCCCCCCTATCCCGCTTCCCCGCAAACATGTCCGGGCTTGGCGCGACGCGCAAGCGATTCCGCGCGGTTGCCCCATCCCCGCCCCGCCGCTATCCCCGCGCGATGCTCAAGCTCTTTATCGGCAACAAGGCCTATTCCTCCTGGTCGCTGCGCGGCTGGCTCGCGTGCAAGCTCTCCGGGCTTCCGTTCGAGGAAGTGGTGGTCCCGCTCTACGATCAGGATTGGGACCAGCGCCGTGAGGGCGACGAGTTCGCACCGTCATCGGGCAAGGTGCCGATCCTGTGGGACGGCGACGCGGTGGTGTGGGACAGCCTCGCCATCGTCGAATATCTCAACGAGAAATCGGGCGGCGACAAATTCTGGCCGACCGACCCCGCCGCGCGCGCGATGGCGCGGTCGATGGCGGCGGAAATGCACTCGGGCTACGCCGCGCTGCGCCGCAAGCACAGCATGAACATCCGTCAGGTCTATCCGCCCAAGACCCCCGACGAAGACGTGATGCACGACATCCAGCGGATCATGGAGCTATGGGCCCAGGCCCGCGCGCGCTACGGCAGCGACGGCGAGTTCCTGTTCGGCCAGTTCGGCGCGGTCGACGTGATGTTCGCGCCGGTCGTGACCCGCTTCGTCACCTACTCCCTCCCCGTCGCGCGCTTTGCGCCTGCGTACATGAACGCGGTGCTGCAGCACCCGTTCATGCAGGACTGGATCGCCGGTGCGCAGGAAGAGGAATGGGTGATCGAGCAGTTCGAGCAGGAAGCGGTTTGAGCCTTATAAGCCCCTCCCCTTCAGGGGAGGGGTTGGGGGTGGGGCAGTGCGGGTCTCACCGAGACCGTCGCATATAGAGGATAGGCCCCACCCCAACCCCTCCCCTGAAGGGGAGGGGCTAGAACCGCTTAAAACCCTCTCCCATCCTTCCGCTTGAACCCGACGCCATCCTCCAGATGCATGTCGATATCGGGATAGTGGCAGTCGCTCGCCGCAGCGCAGCCGATTGCCACGAACACGCAGTCGGCGTCGCTGCGGTTCTGCAGGACATGGCCGTTGCCATCGCCCTTGGGGAAGGTGGCAACATCGCCGGGGCGCATGACATGCTCACCCGCATCGTCGACCAGCACTGCCTCGCCCGCGATCATCACCACCAGCTCGTCCTCGCCCTCATGCCAGTGGCGATGCGCGGACCATGCGCCGGGTTTCAGCGTCACATGGCTCGCGCCGAAATCGGTGAGGCCGGATGCGGGGGCGAGGCGGCGGTACCAGCGGCCCTGCACGACATCGGCATATTCAGCCGGGTAGCCGGTCGCGTTGGTCTGCGGGATTGTGTCGAGGTCGAGCTTGGGCAAAGGAGCCTCCATTGAAGGAGCGAATATGCCCGATGTCGTCGACCTGACCAAGGCGCTGATTGCCGCGCCCAGCATCACCCCGGCGCGGGGCACCGTGTTCGATGTGCTGGAGGCGGCGCTGGTGCCGCTCGGCTTCGACGTTGAGCGGTTCGTGGCGGGTGAGGCCCCCGACGGGCCGGTCGAAAACCTGCTGGCCGTGCGCAGCGTCGGGCCGGGGCCGCATTTCGCCTTTGCCGGGCATCTCGACGTGGTCCCGCCGGGCGAGGGTTGGGCGTCCGGCGCGTTCGAGCCGGAAGTGCGCGGCGACCTGCTCTATGGCCGCGGCGCGGTGGACATGAAGGGCGCGATCGCGGCGTTCATGGCGGCGCTCGCCCCCCTCCCCGCTTCCGGCACCGTCAGCCTGATCATCACCGGCGACGAGGAAGGGCCGGCGACCTACGGTACACTCGCGATCATGGATCGGATGGCGGCGCGCGGGCTGACCCCGGACCTGTGCCTTGTCGGCGAGCCAACCTCGGCGCATCGGCTGGGCGACACGATCAAGATCGGGCGGCGCGGATCGACGGTGATCGATATCGAGGTGCCGGGGCGGCAGGGGCATGTCGCCTACCCGCATTTGGCCGACAATCCGGTCCCGCGGCTGGTGCGCGCGCTCGCAGAGATCGACGCGATCGTGCTGGATGAGGGCACCGACTGGTTCCAGCCGTCGAACATCGAGGTGATCGACCTGGAGGTCGGCAATCCCGCGACCAACGTCATCCCCGGCCGGGCCAAGGCGCGCATCTCGATCCGCTTCAACGACCAGCATCGCGGACATGACCTGATCGCGCGGGTGCAGGATATCGTCCACGCGCACGCCCCCGCCGGCATCGTACGCGGCCGCGTCTATGGCGAAGCGTTCCTGACGGAGCCGGGCGCGCTGTCTACGCTCGTCGCCGATGCGATCCGCGCGGAAAACGGGGTCGAGGCGGAGCTGTCCACCAGCGGCGGCACGTCCGACGCGCGCTTCCTGTCGCGGATTTGCCCGGTGGTCGAATTCGGCCTGCTCAACGCGACGATGCACAAGCTGGATGAGGCGGTCGCGCTGGACGATCTCCACGCGCTGACGCGGATTTATGCGGGGGTGCTGGGGCGGGTGTTCGGGTAGCCCTCACTCCTCTCCCTGAAAGGGAGGGGTCGGGGTGGGTGCGCGCGTCTGCGCGCTCAGAAGACTCAAACCCGTGCGGCAAAACAGCGGCAATCGCGGCATCGAGCCTCGCTTGCCGCTAAACCCACCCCTTGCCCCTCCCTTTCAGGGAGGGGAATTTGATTTAGGCGGGGTTTATGCCCGCAGCGCCAATCGCGGCGCGGCGCTCGCCCAGTCAAGGAACGCGGCCTCGGGCATCGGCTTGGCGATGACATAGCCCTGCAGGATGTCGCAGCCGATCACGCGCAGCACTTCCAGCTGCGCCTCGGTCTCGATCCCTTCGGCCACCACTTCGCAACCGATGCCGTGGATCAGGCCGATCACCGCATGCGCGATGGTCCGCGCCTCGGCATTGGTCGCGACATTCTCGACCAGACTGCGGTCGAGCTTGACCCGGTCGAGCGGCAGGTCACGCAGGCGTGCAAGGTTGGAATAACCGGTGCCGAAATCGTCGACCGCCACCGTCGCGCCATCGCTACGCAGCGCGGCGATCGCATCGATCACCTCGCGCGAGCAGTGCATCGCCAGCGTTTCGGTAATTTCCAGCTCAAGCAGCCGCGCGGGAGCACCGGCGGTCTGCATCGCTTCGCGCAGGCGGCGGAAGAAGGCGGCATGGTCGAGCTGACGCGGGCTGATATTCACCGCCATCCGCTGCTCGATCCCCATCTCGCCCCAGCGCGCGATCGTCGCGGCGACATGTTCGACCACCCAATCGCCGATCTCGACGATCAGGCCGGTCTCTTCGGCGCGGCCGATGAAGCTGCCGGGCAGGCACAGCCCACGCGTCGGATGCTGCCAGCGCAACAGCGCTTCGGCGGCGACGATGCGGCCGTCGCCCGCGCTGATCTGCGGCTGATAGACCAACGTGAACTGGTTGCGCTCGACCGCCATGCGCAAATCGCTTTCGAGGAGCGCGCGTTCGGCAATCTCGTTGGCGAGCTGATCGGTGAAATGTTCGGCGCGGCCCCGGCCCCTCGCCTTGGCGTGGTACATCGCCGCATCGGCGGCGCGCATCAGGTCGGTCAGCGACGAACCGTGCTCGGGCCGGATCGCGATGCCGACCGATGCGCCGATCGACACTTCCTGATCGGCCAGATCGAACGGCTCGGACAGCGCGAACAGGATACCGCGCCCGACTCGGTCGGCGTCGCGGACATGGCCCAGCTCGGGGAAATAGATGGTGAATTCATCGCCCGACAGGCGGCCGATCAGCGGCTGGCGCGCATCGCCCTCGATCGCGAAGCGGTCGGCGACGGCGCGCAACCGGTTGGCGACCATGCTGAGCAGCTGGTCGCCGACGGCATGGCCCAGCGTGTCGTTGACCGCCTTGAACCGGTCGAGATCGATGAAGAACAGCGCCGCCATCGCGTCCTGCGGCAGCTCGGCCAGCATCCGCTCGCAACTGCGGCGGAAATGGATGCGGTTGGGCAGGCCAGTGACCGGATCGAACAGCGCCAGCCGCTGAACGCTCTCAAGATTGGTGTGCAGCTGACGGAACAGGCCGTCCATCGCATGGGCGAGCGGCGGGACGCATAGCTCCACCTCACGCGGAATTTCGCTCTGCAGGTCACCGTTGGCAGCCTGGGTCAGGCGTTCGATCGCGGCGTCGATGGCTTCGGCGGTCGAGGCAATGGTGCGCTCGGCATAGGCCCAGCACATCGCGGCACAGATGATCGCGGCGATCAGCGCGCGGCTCGCACTCGCGACGTCGAACGGTCCGCGCGTGGTCGCGGCGAGCGCAAGGATGAAGACGAACGCCCCCGCGCACAACGCGAACGCAATCGCGCGGCTTTTGAGCGAAAATCCGTCCATTGCGGTTGCGCGATCCCCCACGCCAGCCGGACCATCCGGCTTCCTGGAACGGAGGTATGCCGCGAAAGAGTTAAAAATTTCGCGCCGGCGACCGGGATCGGCGCAGCACGATATAGAGCGCGCCCTGCCCTCCGTGCCGGGGATGCGCCCCGCGCACCGCCGCAATGGCATCGGCATGGCGCGATGCCGCCAGCCAGTCGCCCACCGCCGCGCGGATCGCGCCGCGCGCATGCGGCCGTTCGGACTCGGGGCGTGGCGGCTTGCCGGTAATCAGCAGCAATACCCGGTCCCCCCGCGCTACCGCTTGGTCGAGCCCGCGATCCAGCATCGCATGCGCGCTGGCGAGCGTATGGCCGTGCAGGTCGATCGAACTTTCCGGTGCGACCAGCCCCCGCGACAGGCGACGGTCCCACCCACCATCCAGCGTATCGCGCGGCGGCTTGGGCGGGGGCGGAGCGGGCTGACGCGGCGCCGGAACCCGCCCCTTCACCCGTCGCGCGGGTTCTGGCTCAGGTGGAGGCGCAGCCACCGGTGCGGCAAAGGGCACGAGCGGTGGAGTCGGGACCGGCTTGGCCCGTGCAATCGGCGTCACGCTGGAAATCACGCGCTGCCACAGCGCCCGTTCCTCGGGCGAAAGCGCGCGCGGCGGGCGGGCCATGGATCAGTCGCGCGCGGCGCCGAGCCGCTGTAGCGTTCCCTTGGGCAGCAGCAGCCAGGCGGTCCCGCGCGCGGCCATGCCGCCGGCAATCGCGCGCGCATCGTCGCCCGCGCCCCAGAAGGTGTCGAAGCGGTTCGAACCCTTGATCGCCCCGCCGGTATCCTGCGCGATCCACAAGCCATTGGCGTCCTGTCGATCCATCGACAGGAACACCGGCGCGCCGAGCGGCACGAATTTCGGGTCGGTCGCCACCGTCGCCAGCGCCGTCACCGGAATGCCGAGCGCGCCCAGCGGACCCGCCCCGGTCAGTTCGCGGAAGAACACATAGCTCTTGTTCTCACGCATGATCGCCGTCCCCTGTGCGGGGTTGGCGCGCAGATACGCCATGATGCCCTGCATCGACGCCTGCCCGCGCTGGACCAGCCCGCGGTCGAGCATCAGCTTGCCGATGCCGGTATAGTCGCGCCCGTTCTGGCTGGCATAACCGATGCGCATCACCCCGCCATCGGGCAGGCGCAGGCGCCCCGAACCCTGGATCTGCAAAAAGAACAGCTCGACCGGGTCCGCCGCCCAGGCGATCTCCAGCCCGCGCCCGGCGAGCGCACCCTGCTCGATCGCGGTGCGGTCGTGATAGGGAACCAGCTTGGTCCCATCGACGCGGCCGCGAATCGACTTGCCCGCCAGCGTGTCGGTGAAGCCGCCCAGATCGACGTCGATCAGATCGGACGGGCGGGCATAGACCGGCACTTCATAACCCGGGCGACGCGTGCGCGATCCGGCGATCTCGGGCTCATAATAGCCGGTTGCGAATGCCTTGCCGTCGGCGACCTGCACCGTTTCGAAGTAACGCGCGAAGAAGGTCGCCGCATCGCGATCCTGCGTCGTGCGCGCGGCGTCGCAAGCAGGTTGCCAGTCCGCGCCACGCGTCAGGCCTGTCGCATCGGTGCGGCGCACCAGCGTCGCGCAGCTGAGCTTGAACGCCCCCAGCGCACGCGCTGCAGCGGCCATCGTGATCGGCAGATCCTCGACCGCCGGCCCTGCGAGCAATCCGGCGGCTGCGGCGGTGGTGACACCGGTCGGGACCGGTGCGGCAGGTGCCGGGGTCAGCGGCGTGGCGGCCACCGGCTGGCGCACCGGAACGCCGCCGCTCGACGGTGCAGGCCGCGCGGGCGCCGCGCCACCCGTGGCGGGTCGACTCGCCGGAACCACTCCGGACGAACACGCGCCCAACAGCGCGGCGCAAGCCGCTACTCCCCAAGCGCGCATCATGTCCCCCTTATGACCGATCAAACTTCGTCGGTGTCGCTGAGCTTCCAGTTCGGATCGCCGCTGCCGAGCGTGCGGCTGAACGTCCAGGAATCATGCGTCTGCACCGCGTCGCTCATCGATCCGGCGATCACGGTACCGTCCTTGTCGCGGGTGATCGCGGCAATGTCGGCGTCGAACCGCACGGTGATGCGTGCCGCGCGGCCATCCAGCGCGATGTCCGAGATCACTGCGCGTTCAATCCCGATCAGGCGGTTGTCGAGCGTCTCGCCGGCAGCATCACGCGCGTCGATCGCGGCGATGAAGCTGTCGCGCACCTCGGCTTCGACCAGCCACTCGAGCGTCTCGCGGTCGCCCTTCCAGAATGCCTCTAGGATCATGCGATAGGCCGACTTGGCGCCCTCAACGAACTGGCCGACATCGAACGACGGATCGGCGGCGACAAGCGCGCGCAGGCCGGATTCGGCGCCGCTCTCCAGCGGGCGGGGACCAGCGTCACGGACTTCGGCCGGCATATCGATGGTGCGCGGCATCTGTGGCGCGCCGACGCGCTCCTCCGCCGGTTTCGGCAGGGGCTGCTCATGCCCGGTGCGCTTGCCCAGCACCGAATAGAGGCGGAGCGCGAGGAACGCGGCAATCGCCGCAAACAGGATCACTAGATACACGTTGGCACCTTCTTTCTCTCCCGCAACATAGGCGGGAACACGTCGGGTTTCAAATCCGCGATTGCGCGCCGTGCACGCCCGTTGAAACGGGCAAGCGCCCCTGCTAGTCGCGACCGTCATCGCAACGCGGGTAGCCGCGACAAATATCCCGAACACGCAAAGGAAGTTTCACGACCATGGATACGCCCGACACCGCAGCTCCTCAGGCGAACGGCGCCGATACCGCCCCGTCGGTCGGCGTGATTTCGCAGTATATCAAGGACTTCTCGTTCGAGAATCCGAACTCGCCGGCGATCTATCAGATCCAGGGCCAGCCCGCATTCGACGTTCAGTTCAACATCGGCGCGGCCGAAGTGGCGCAGGACGTCCATGAAGTGACGCTGAAGATCGACGTGCGCGCCACGATGGAAGAGCAGGTCGCGTTCATCGTCGACCTGTCCTATTCGGGCCTGTTCGCGATCCGCAACGTGCCGGACGAGCATCTGCAGCCCTTCCTGCTCGGCGAAGCGCCGCGCCTGCTCTTCCCGTTCGCGCGCCGCGTGCTGGCCGATGCCGTCCGCGACGGCGGCTTCCCGCCGCTGATGCTCGAGCCGATCGACTTCAACGGCCTCTACGAACAGCAGCGCGCGCAGCAGGATGCACAGAACCTGCTGGGCGGCGAGGCCGGCCAGGCGTAACCGTCTGGTGCGGCACCGGCCCGCTCCCCCACTCGGTCACCCAACGCCAGTATCCTATGGGTGGCCGGGTGGGGGAGCGGGCCGGTGCCGCACATGCGCCGTAAGGCGCATCATAAAAGAGGGCGGGCACGCATGAATCTCGTCAAGGCACTCGGGTCGATCGGCGGGTTGACGCTCGTCAGCCGGGTGCTGGGGCTGGTCCGCGATTCGCTGTTCGCCCGCTATGTCGGCGCGAGCTTCGCGTCCGACGCCTTCCTGATCGCCTTCCGCCTGCCCAATCTCTTCCGCGCGCTATTCGCCGAAGGGGCGTTCAGCGCCGCCTTCGTGCCGATGTTCAGCAAGAAGGTCGGCGAAGCGGGTGGCGACACCAAACCGGCGCTGTCCTTTGCGGAGGAGGCGCTGTCGGTCCTCTTGCCGCTCCTGATCCTGATCACCGCGGTGATGGAGATCGCCGCATTTCCGGTGGTGTGGGCGCTGTCGGGCGGGTTCAACGACGCGAGTGCCGGCGAGTTCGCCTATGCGGTCGAGCTGTCGCGGATTACCTTCCCCTATCTGCTGCTGATCAGCCTCGTCTCGCTGCTCGGCGGTATCCTCAATTCGCTCAACAAATTCTGGGTCAATGCCGCAGCACCAATCCTGCTCAACGCGACGCTGATCGTCGCCTTGCTGTTCTTCCACACCGACGAAACGCTGCTGACCGCGCGTAATCAGGCGATTGCCGTCACCGTGTCGGGTGTGCTCCAGCTGCTATGGCTGATCCTCGCCTGCCGCGCTGCTGGCGTGAAGCTGCGCCTTCGCCTCCCCCGCCTCACCCCGGACGTGAAGAAGCTGCTCAAGCTGATCGGCCCGGCGGCGGCGGGTGCGGGCGCGTATCAGATCAACCTCGTCATCTCGACCGCGCTTGCCGCCAGCCTGCTGGTCGAGGGGTCGGTGTCGTACATCTATTATGCCGACCGGCTGAACCAGCTCCCGCTCGGCCTGATCGGCATCGGGCTTGGCACCGTGCTGCTCCCCACCATCGCGCGCCAGCTGGGTGCGGGGAATGACGGCGCGGCGATGCACACGCAGAATCGCGGGATGGAGCTGGCGCTGTTCCTCACCCTCCCCGCCACCGTCGCGCTGGTCGTGTGCGGCGTGCCGATCGTCGCGGCGCTGTTCCAGCATGGCGCGTTCACGCCCGAGGACAGCCGCGCCACCGCGCAGGCGCTCGCCGCCTTCTCGGTCGGGCTGCCCGCCTATATCTTGGTCAAGGTGCTGACTCCGGGCTTCTACGCGCGGTCGGATACCAAGACGCCGGTGCGCTATGCGATGATCTCGATCGGCATCAATCTGGCGCTCAACCTCGCCCTGATCGTCCCGCTGCGCCACATGGGCCCGCCGCTCGCCACCGCGATTGCCGCCTGGGTCAATGTCGTGTTGCTCTACCGCACCTTGGTAAAGCGCGGCCATTTCGACGCCGATCCGCAATTGCGCCGCCGCGTGTGGCGGCTGGTCGGTGCGGCGGCGGCGATGGGCGCGGTGATGTTCTTCCTCAACGACCTGTTCACGCCCTATACCAGCGGCACCTGGACGATCCGCACGGCGGCGATGATGGTGCTGGTCGGCGCAGGCTGCATCGTCTACGCCGCCGCCTGTTTCGCAACCGGCGCGTTCCGGCCGAGCGACATCAAGTCGCTGGTCCGCCGTAAAGCCACCTGAACCTTGGACACCTGAACATGCGCGTCGTTTCCGGCATCAAGCCCACCGGCAATCTCCACCTCGGCAACTATCTCGGCGCGATCAAGCAATGGGTGGGCATGCATGCGGAGGTCGAGGCGGCGGGCGGCGAGTCGATGTACTTCATCGCCGACCTGCACGCGCTGACCGAGTGGAGCGAGCCCGCCGCAATCACCGACAGCACGTTCGAGGTGACCGCCGCGATGATCGCCAGCGGCATCGATCCCACGCGCTCGATCCTGTTCAACCAGGCGCGCGTCCCCGCGCACAGCGAGCTCGCCTGGCTGCTCAACAATGTCGCGCGCGTCGGCTGGCTCAACCGCATGACCCAGTTCAAGGACAAGGCGGGCAAGAACCGTGAGGGCGCGAGCGTCGGCCTGTACGACTATCCGGTGCTGATGGCCGCCGACGTGCTGCTCTATCGCGCGACGCATGTGCCCGTCGGCGAGGACCAGAAACAGCATCTCGAGCTGGCGCGTGACATCGCCGCCAAGTTCAACCTCGACTACAAGACCGACCTGCTGCTCGAACCCGAACCGCTGATCAGCAAGGCCGCGCCGCGCATCATGTCGCTGCGCGATGCGACGCAGAAAATGTCCAAGTCGAACCCGTCCGAAGCGGCGCGGATCAACCTGGTCGATGACGACGACGCGATCGCCCAGAAATTCCGCAAGGCCAAGACCGACCCCGAACCGATGGGCGAAACCTGGGACTCGCTCAAGGACCGGCCCGAGGCCAGAAACCTCGTCACCATCTTCGCCGCACTCGCCGACCGCACGCCTGACGATGTCGTCGCCGAATATGCCGGGCAGGGCTTTGGCAGCTTCAAGCCCGCCCTCGCCGATCTTGCCGTCGCAAAACTCGGCCCGATCCGCGACGAAATGGTCCGCCTGATCGCCGATCGGGCCGCGGTCGATGCCGAACTGCGCAAGGGCGCCGAACGCGCCGCCACCCTCGCCGCGCCGCTGCTGCGCGACGTGCAGCAGGCGATGGGGTTGCGCATCGGCTGAAGCCGGTGCGGCGAACCCCCGCCAAGATGTCAGGCTTTGTCTCTGGCATAGGCGCAGCGCGGTGATAGTCTGGTGGGCATGCGCGCTCTTGCTCCGCTCCTGCTCCTCGCTGTCCCCGCCCTGGCCACCGAACGCGCGCCGGTGCCAAGGGGTGCCAGCGCGGATCGGCTACAGGCCGCACTCGACGCCTGTCTCAGGGCCGCTCCAGCAAGCGACCGCTGTTTCGCGCTCCAGCTTGCCCGCGCCCGCACCTTGCTCGCCACCGACCCCGCCGCCGCGCACACGCTCGCCCAAGCAGCCCGCAGTGCCGTCGCGGACGCGCACGACGCCGCGGAAAACCGCGTCGCCCCGCTCGATTTCCGTCGCCGCAACGGTACGATCACCCCCGCCGATGCCGCCGCACTTGTGCGAGGCGAGGAGCAGGTCCGCCGACTGTGGATCGACCTTGCCGAGGCGAGCGAGGTACTCGGCGACGCGGCCCTCGCCTCGGGCCGAATCTATCGCGAGGCCGCCGAGAATTATGACAGCACCGTCGCTCTCCTCGAAGAACATGGCCGGGGCGATGCCGACAAGCGCTGGCGATTGCGCGCCAAGGGCAAACACGCCGCGGCGTTCACTGACTCCCCCTCCCCCGGCGAGGGGCAAAAGCCCGCGCGCGAAGCCTATGACGAAGCGCTGGCCGCCTATGGCCCGGCAGACCCACTCACCGTATCGCTGGCGCTGACGCTTGCCGACTCGCATACGCAGCTCGGTCGGTTCGACGCGGCCGAGCCGCTCTATCGCGATGCGCGTGCGCGACTGAACGATCCGGCCGCCCGGCTCGATGCCGATGCGCGCATCATGCGGCTGTTCACCCGGATGGACCGCCGCCAGGAAGCCGAAGCGCTGGGTAGAGACCTCCTCACCCGCCTCGCTGCGACCCGCGCCGATCCGCTCCAGTCCGCACGCGTCTATCTCGATCTCGCCACGGTCGTCGCACCCGAGGAGGGGCTTCCGCTCGCCAGCAATGCGCTGGCGCTACGCACGCAGCGGCTGGGCGAGAAGCATGTCGACACCGCCCGCGCACAACTCGCCATCGCGACGCTGCTGGAGGCGCTGGGCCGTTACGCCGAGGCAGAGCCGTTGCGGCGCACGGGGGTGTGGGCATTACAAGGCAAACTCTTTGCCCAACACCCTGAAACCGCCACCGCCTGGCTGCGCTATGGCGAGAATTTGCTGCTTCAGGGCAAACTCAAGGAAGCCGCCGGGGCGCTGCGCTCGGCCGAGTTCTCGGTGCGTGATTCCGTCGGAGAGACGCACCCCCAATATGGCCGTGTGCTGCTGTTGACCGGCATGACGCAACTGCGTCAGGGCGACCCGCAATCGGTCGGGACGATTGAGCGAGGCCTCGCGATCATCCGCGCCGGCCTCGCGCCGACGCATATCGACCGGGTGCAGGCCGAATTAACGTGGGGGATGCTGAAGCTGATGTTCGGGGACGCCGCGACGGCGCTGTCGCAATTCCGCGCGGTCGGACGGGCAGGACTCGAACGCGCCGCCGCCTTCGCCGACTATGGCGCCGCGGCGCAGCGCGAACTCAAGCAATTCTCGGGCGTCTATACGCTTCAGATCCGCGCTGCGTGGCAGCTGGCGGCGACGAAACCCTAGAACTTCGTCTCTGCGTAAATCCGGCTGACATCGCCCTGCCACTCGCCATGATAGCGCTCCAGGAGCCGCTCCGCCGGCACCTTGCCGCTGCGCACGATATCGCGCAGCGGGTCGAGGAAGCCGCTCTCACTGTCCCCCGCCGAATTGAGCCGCGCACGCGCCGTCAGGCCCGCCCCGGCGATGTCGATCACCTGCCCCGCAATATCGCGCAGCGTTCCGCCACCCGGCAGCGGCGCGTCGAGGCCGAGCCGCGGCACGCTGTCGCGCAGCTCCTGGCGCCCGGCCATGTCCCAATCCTTAACCAGATCCCATGCCGCATCGAGCGCGCTCTGGTCGTAGAGCAGCCCGACCCAGAACGCCGGCAGCGCACAGATCCGCCCCCACGGCCCGCCATCGGCGCCGCGCATTTCGAGGAAGGTCTTCAATCGCACTTCGGGGAAGGCGGTCGACAGATGGTCGGCCCAGTCGTCGATCGTCGGCTTCTCGCCCGGCAGGACCGACAATTCGCCCTTGAGGAAGTCGCGAAAACTCAGGCCCGCCGCGTCGATGTACCGACCCTCGCGGTAAACAAAGTACATCGGCACATCGAGCGCATAGTCGGCATAGCGCTCATACCCGAACCCATCCTCGAACACGAACGGCAGCATGCCGGTCCGCGCCGGATCGGTGTCTGACCAGATATGCGAACGGTACGACAGCATGCCGTTCGGCTTGCCTTCGGTGAACGGCGAATTGGCGAACAAGGCGGTCGCCAGCGGCTGCAGCGCCAGCCCGACGCGGAACTTCTGCGCCATGTCCGCCTCGCTCGCATAATCGAGGTTCACCTGAATCGTGCAGGTGCGCAGCATCATGTCGAGGCCGAGGGTGCCGACACGCGGCATATGGTTCAGCATGATGCCGTACCGCCCCTTGGGCATGATCGGCAGCTCGGCGCGCGTCTTGTCCGGCCACATGCCAAGGCCAAGAAAGCCGATGCCCAGCTTCTCGCCCACCGCCTTGACCTGCTCCAGATGGCGGCCCGTCTCGGCGCACGTCTGATGCAGATTGTCGAGCGGCGCGCCCGACAGCTCCAGCTGCCCAGCAGGCTCCAGGCTGACATTGCCGTCCGGCCCGGCCAGCGCGATCACATTGCCGCCCTCTTCGACCGGCGACCAGCCAAACTGGGTCAGTTCCGCCAGCAGGTCGCGGATCCCGCCCGGCTCGTCATAGCTTGGCGCGTGATTGTCCGCAGTGGCATAGACGAACTTCTCATGCTCGGTGCCGATGCGCCAGCGCTCCGCCGGCTTCTCGCCCCCGGCGAAATAATCGAGGAGCGCCTGACGGCTCTCGATGACAGGCGCGTTGCTGTTTGAAACCGTCTTTGTGCTCATCGCGCGCATTTAGGCGCGCGAAACGATCTGCGAAAGGGGGGATGAAACACCCAAATCGGGATGGGAGATGCGGCGATTGAACTGCATGCCGCCCCGCGCTTCCTACCATGACGCCATTGACCTGGCCCCGCCCCTCTTAGTGGCCGCTCACGAACGGCAGCGATCAGGACAAGGGGCGGTGGCGCTAAAGGTCCACAAATGGGCGGTTAGCTGCCATAACTAGCGAGTGCTAAAGAGCCATGGCAGCATCGCTGTTGATCCGAGTTGATTCTCAACAAACTGGTAGTCGGGGCACGATTGGCAACCCGGCCATTCCATGCATTGCCGACGGTCTCCCGGCTGCAATTTACCTCGCACAATAAAAGCCGGATTGATAATTTAGAGCTGTCTGTGTTTGTCAGTTATTAGCAGCTAGTCCTATGGTAGCTTCCACTCGCTTAACAGCGGAGGAAAGATGTGCGGGTTGAGGTTCGGGCATTATGGATCTTGATGCTGCTGTTGCTTTACACGGCGCCTTCACTTGCCGCTGCTATGCCGGTGCCAAGGGGAAATGGCGGTGCTCCCGGTCACGCCGCAGGTGATATTGACGGGAGTGATTTGTCGCTCAAGTCGAAGCAATGCGAGGCCAGTCCAGATCACGATGGCTGCATCGATTTGCTTTATGCGCTTGCACAGACGGAGGAATCACGAGGCGAACTAGAGATCGCCGAGCGCCATGCCAGTTTTGCGATTACAACCGCTCACCAGCAGGGCGGGTTTGCGCGGCCGGATATTGAAAAGTTCTATATTTTGTTGGCCACGATTGTCGCAGTCCAGGGACGAACGGATGAAGCCGAATTTATGATGATGGACGCAATCGCTGCCGGCCGGGCAAGAAAGTGGCAACCCGAGCGGATCGGCAAGCTCAATTGCCGCGCTGGAAAGATTTTGGCGGATTCGCTGGCGCACGATCGTGCCATGCCCTTGTTCCGTGCCGGGTTAAAGATGACATCGGCTGCGCTAACGAACAAGCATATCGATTATAGAGTTTGCGGACTGTGGGCGATGATGTCCTTTTACCGTCAAGGGCGGCTGGATATCGCAACGGAGATTGCCACTGTTCTAATGGAAAATAAGAGTCAAGATGCAGCGCAATTTGAGATCTACTCCGGCGTGTTATTGGTTTCGGGCCACGTGTTATTCAAATCCGGGCGTAATGATGAGGCCGAAAGGGCTTTGCGCACCGTTTTTTTAATGGAACGCACTTCGAGCGCTTCGACCTCTTTTATAGACAGCGCGATTACGCTATCGGCGATATTGGTACGACGACAAGCCGCGATCGGCGAAGCTCGCACTATCAGCATCGCGGCGGAGCGAGTGATCCTAAACCAGCTCAGGCAAGAAAAGTTTGATAAGCGCGCCGAAGTTATTCTGCGCCGTAACCGGCACGTCTTCGAAACGCGAGTGCGCGTCAACTGGGCCGCTGCGCAGGCTGGAACTGAACTGGTGCAAGGGCCGCCGTAGCCGGACTACCCGCGCATGAGGGAACGAAGCACGGCGGTCCGCTTTTGCGGCTTACGGTCGATGGCGGTCCACGATCCATCGCACAACGCGACTGAGGTCATACTGCAAGCAGGGCAATGTACTGATAGTCCGCAATGGGCCGGAAGCCGACAGACGGCTTTTGGTGGCAGACTGCCCCAATCCGACCATGCGATACGGCACGCGGGCCGCCGCCGCACTCGCTTGAACGCTCACCAATCCCCCGCCGCGCCCATCCACAGGCTCACAGCCGCAGCCGCCGCAGTCTCCGCGCGCAATATCCGCGGCCCCAGCGAAATCCCCACTGCCCCCGGCACCGCCCGGATCGCGTCGCGCTCCTCGGCGTCGAAGCCGCCCTCCGGCCCCACGAGAATCGCCGCCGGGCCGGGATGCGCCTTCATCGCCTCCAGCGCAGGCGCGCCGCCGGTTTCGTCGGCGAAGAACAGCGTCCGCCCCGCCGGCCAGTCGCGCAGCAGTGCCGCCAGCTTCACCGGCTCGGCGAGATCAGGCAGCGCGGTGCGCCCGCATTGCTCCGCCGCCTCGACCATATGCGCGCGCAGCCGGTCGAGGTTGAGCTTGTCCACCACCGCGCGCCGGGTCAGCACCGGCGCGACGCGTGCGACGCCCAGCTCGCACGCCTTTTCCACCACCCAGTCGATCCGCCCCTTCTTGATCGGCGCGGCGCACAGCCACAGGTCCGGCACCGCCTCGCGCTCACGCAGCTTCTCGCGGATCTCCAGCACGACGTCGCGCTTGCGCACCTCGCTCGCGACGCCCAGCCATTCGCCGGTCGCGTCGTCGAACAGCTTGACCGGGTCGCCGACCTTCAACCGCATCACGCTGGCGAGATAATGGCCCTGCTGGCCGTCGATGCGGCGGTGCTCGCCCTGCGTCAGCGCGGGTTCGACGAACAGGCGCGGGGTCGATTGCGGCGGCCAGGCGGGGGTGGCGATCATGGCCGAGCCATATCGCGCCCCAAATGGTTCGTCACCCGGCGTCTTTTCGCTGTCCTACAAGCGCCCGCTTGTGGCAGCAGGAAGCATGACCGAAACGGCCCCCGCCCCCTGCCTGACACTGCGCCTGACACCGCGCATACAACCCATGTTTTTTGTCAGCTTTGTTGTCAGTTTCGCGCATGACTGACCCCGCGCAGATCGTCCCCGATACCGAGCATCGCGGCCTGATGGCGCTGCTGCCAGCCGCCGCGCGCCCCTATGCCCTGCTCGCCCGGTTCGACCGGCCGATCGGCTGGTGGCTGCTGTTCTGGCCCGGTGCCTGGGCAATCGCGCTGTCCGGCGGCGCGGTCGAGCGCTGGGATCTGATCCTCTGGTTCCTGCTCGGCAGCATCGCGATGCGCGGTGCAGGCTGCGTCTATAACGATATCGTCGACCGCGACCTCGACCGTCAGGTCGCCCGCACCCGCAGCCGCCCGCTGGCCAGCGGCGCGGTCAGCCTCAAGGCCGCGTGGCTGTGGCTCGGCTTCCTGTGCCTGATCGGCCTCGTCGTGCTGGTTCAGCTCAACCCCTTCGCCGCCGGCATCGCCGTCGCCAGCCTCGCGCTGGTCGCCGCCTACCCCTTCATGAAGCGGATCACCTGGTGGCCGCAGGCATGGTTGGGCTTGGTCTTCTCCTGGGCTGCCTTGGTCGGCTGGGCCGCCGTCGCGCGCGAACTCCCTTTGCCCGGCCTGCTCCTCTATGCCGGGTGCATCGTCTGGGTGATCGGCTACGACACGATCTACGCATTGCAGGATGTCGAGGACGATGCGCTGGTCGGCGTCCGCTCCTCCGCCCGCCGCCTGGGCAGCAATGTGAAGGTCGGGGTCGCGATCTTCTACGCCCTCGCCCTAGCCCTGTGGAGCGCAGCCTTGTGGCAGGTCCGCCCCGATCCGCTCGTCCTCGCCGCGCTCGCCCCGATGGCGCTGCACCTCGTCTGGCAGGTCGTGACTTTGGTCCCGGCAAACGGCGCCAACGCGCTCCACCGCTTCCGCTCGAACCGCAATGCCGGGCTGCTGATGTTCGCCGCCTGTTTCGTCGTGGGGACCACCGCCTTTTGACCTTCGCCCCTGCACTTCCTAGATCGCGTCGATGCTGACCCCCGATCAAGCCCGTGACCGCGTCCACGACGCCATTGCCCGCGCCACCCGCGCCGGCGCCGACGCCGCCGATGCGATGCTCTCTGCCGGCGAATCGCTGTCGGTGTCGGTCCGGCTCGACGCGCTCGAGGATGTCGATCGCGCCGAGCATCTCGAACTCGGCCTGCGCGTCTTTTGCGGCCAGCGTTCGGCGAGCATCTCCACCACCGACCTGACCCCCGCCGCGCTCGACATCCTCGCCGAACGCGCCGTCGCAATGGCGCGTGAGGCGCCCGAGGATGAATGGGCCGGCCTCGCTCCGGTGGAGCGGCTGATGCACGGCGATGTGCCACAGCTCGACCTGGACGACGGCACATTGGGCGATCCCGCCGCGCTCAAGGAAACCGCCCTCATCGCCGAACGCGCCGCCCGCGCCGTCCCCGGCGTCACCAACAGCGAGGGTGCGGGTGCCAGCGCCAGCCGCAGCATCTGGGCGCTCGCCACCAGCCACGGCTTTGCCGGTGCCTATGCGTCGTCGAACCACAGCATCTCGGCCAGCGTCCTTGCAGGCGACGCCGGCGCGATGGAGCGCGATTACGACTATCACAGCGCCCGCCACGCCGCCCGGCTCGATTCCGCCGAGGACATCGGCCGCCGCGCAGGTGAGCGCGCCGTTGCCCGCGTCGGCGCAGGGCGGGTCCGCGGCGGCGCGATGCCGATCGTGCTCGACCCGCGCGTCGGATCCAGCCTGCTCGGCCATTTGAGCGGCGCAATCTCGGGCAGCGCGATCACCCGCAAGACCAGCTTCCTGCTCGAAGCGATGGGCACCCGCATCTTCGCACCTGGCATCGACATCATCGACGACCCGCACCGCCCGCACGGCCTGCGCTCGCGTCCGTTCGATGGCGAGGGACTGCCGGTGTCGCCGATGACATTGGTCGCCGACGGCATGCTCGAAACCTGGCTGCTCGACAGCGCCGCCGCGCGCCAGCTGGGCCTCGAGCCCACCGGCCATGCGGTGCGCGGCGTCGGCGGCGCGCCCAGCGTGGGGCCGAGCAACCTCTACCTCGCCAATGGCAAGACCCCGGTCGCGTCGCTGATCGCCGACATTGACTATGGCATCTATATCACCGACCTGATCGGTCAGGGGATCAACCTCGTCACCGGCGACTATAGCCGCGGCGCGGCGGGCTATCTGATCGAGGGCGGCGTCATCACCACGCCAGTCAGCGAGTTCACCGTCGCGGGCACGCTGCAAGCGATGTTCCGCGAACTGGTCCCCGCCAACGACCTGAACTTCCGCTATGGCATCAACGTGCCGACACTGCGGATCGACGGGATGACGGTGGCCAGTGGCTGACGATCTCGCCGCCGCCGTCAGCGCCATCGCGGCCGAGGCGGGTCGGCTGGCGCTCGGCCGCTATGGCACCGACGTCGAGAAGTGGGAGAAATCGCCCAACAATTTCGTGTGCGAAGTCGATCTCGCGGTCGACGAACTGCTCCGCAACCGCCTCTCCGCCCTCCTCCCCGACGCCGGCTGGCTGTCGGAGGAAACCGCCGACGACCTCGCCCGCCTCTCCTGCCGCCGCGTCTGGGTGGTCGATCCGATCGACGGCACCCGCGATTATCTGCGCCAGCGCCCCGGCTGGGCAGTCTCGGTCGCACTGGTCGAGGATGGCCAGCCGGTGATCGGCGTACTCGACGCCCCGGTGCGCGGCGAACATTGGCTGGCGGTGAAGGGCCAGGGCGCGATGCGGAGCGGCACGCCGATCGCGGTGTCGGACCGCACCGACCTGACCGGCGCGCGCGTTCCCGCCGACGATCTCGCCAAGGTCGACCGCCACCTCGTCACGGTCGACAAACCCAACTCGATCGCGCTGCGCATGGCGATGGTCGCCGCGGGAGACGCCGATCTGCTCGCCACCTTCCGCTGGGGCGCCGACTGGGACATCGCCGCCGCCGTGCTGATCGCGCGCGAGGCCGGCGCGACCGTGACCGACGCACTGGGCAAGAAAATCCGCTTCAACACCCCACGCGGCGAGAGCTTCGGCCTGCTCGCCACCACCCCCGCCATCCACGCCGCCGCCGCCGACCACCTGCGGCCACGGGCGGTGGAGGCACTGGGCAAACCTATCCGCTGACCTCATCATCGCCGCGATAGCGGATTTGCAGATACCGCCCCCGCGTCGCCAGCGCATCGAGGTCGCCCTGCGCGAGTTGCGCCGACATCTGCGAAATCTCCTGATCGATCAGCGCAAGGCCATCGACCAGCTGCTTGTCCGGCGACTGACCGAAGCGATCGACGCCGCGCAGATTGTCCGGCACGCGCTGATAGCCCTTGATCAGCTCGGGCAATTGCTCGCCGACCAGTTTGCGGACTTCTGCCGCTGCGGGCTCGGCTTCGTTGAGCGTCTTGAGCTGCCCCGCCAGCACGTCGAGCTTCATCCCGATCATATCGACCAGCGGCATCGCCGCGCCCGGCAGGCTGGGCCGCTGGCGATCCAGCCATTCCTCGGTCTGGTGCGGGAGCCTTGCCAGCGGCGCTTCACCGAACTTTTCCGGCGCAACTTCACGGCTGGTCGGCGCGAGCCCGAAGAACAACGTCACCGCGATCAGCGCCGCCATCACCAACAACGCGCCGCCCATGCCGAGCGGAATGAACCAGCCGACCACGATCGCGCCGATCAGGATCGCACCGACCGCCGCAGCGATACGCCCGATCCGCCCGAGAATCTCGGCCTCACGCCGCTTTTTCGCGCGCGAACTCAGCGTCGTATAGCGCTCGCGCGAGCGGTTGAGGACTTCGCTCGCGCGGTCAATCTGGCGGTCAATCTCGGTCGGCACGGGTGTTTACAGAGCCTCCAGCTTGAATGTGTCGTTGGCGCCGCCGATCTGGTTCTGCGCCGCACCCTCGGCCCGGGCGATATAGCCCTTGGACTTTTCGACCTCGGTCGACAGCACGTTGACCGTGGTCTTCATGTTATCGAGCGCCTTCACCTTGAACGTGTCGATCGCGTCCATCGTGTCATAGATATTCTGGAACGCGCGCTGCAGCGTTTCGATCGGGATCGTCGCGGACGCCGCCTGTTCGTGGATGCGGCCGGTATTGTCCTTGAGCAGCTTGCCGGTCGAATCGATGATGTTCGCGGTCGTCGTGTTGAGCGCGGTAATCTGGTCGAGCACCAGCCGCTGAGCCGTAAGGGCTTGGGCCACCGTCACCGCAGTGCGCAGCGCGCCGACGGTCGTGGTGCTGGCGCGATCGACGCCCTTCACCAGCTCGACATTGTTCTTCTTGACCAGATCGAGCGCGAGATAGCCCTGCACCGTCACCGCCATCTGCGTCAGCAGGTCCTGCGTGCGCTGGCGGGTGTAGAACAACGCGGTCTCGCGGATCGCCTTGGCCTTGGCCGGATCGCTGTGATCCAGCTCATTGGCCTTATCCTCAAGCCGCTGATCCATCTCCTTCGAGATATAGATCATCTGCTCGAGCCGCCCCATCGCCGCCCACAGATTCTGCCGCTCCACATCGATTGCGGCATTGTCCATCAACAGCTCGTCCTTGCCGGACTGCAGGCTCTTGAGAATCGCGGAGATATGCCCCTGGCTCGACTTGTAGCTGTCGAAATAATTGCGCAGCGAATTGCCGAACGGGATGATGCCGAACAGCTTCTTGCGCTGAGTCAGGCTGCCTTTCTTGCCGGGGTCGAGATCCTCGACCACGCGGCGCAGCTCAGCCAGGTCCTTGCCGACGCCGACATCCTTGTCCATCGCGCGCACCGGGCGGTCGAGAAAGCGGTTGGACTGGCCCGCCGCGTCGCGGATCTCCTTCGATCCCATCGCGGTGATCGCATCGACGCGCTTGCCGAACTCGGGCGAATTGACGTCCTGCGCGACGAGGTCGTCGATGAAACCCTCGACCCGGGTCACCAGTTCGGACTTCTTGCCCTCATCGACGGGCACCAGTCCCGACATTTTCTCGATCGGACGTTCCTTCAGCGGCTCGGGCGCGGTCAGCACCAGATCGTCAGTCTTTTCGGCAGTCGCAGTCTCGGTCGCCATCCCATCCCTCCAGCGGTTCTCCCCTAGATGAACGGGAACCGCGTTGCCTTCAAGTGTATCGCAAATATAATACACGTGGTTTATCATGCAACCGACCGTGATTGTCAGTGGTTGGTGGCAAACAGGCTGTTAACGTCTTGGCCCTACGGAGGAGTCATGGAACGCAGGCTCAGGATGATGATCGCCGGTTCGATCGCGGTGTGGGTGCCGGTGGCTTCGGCCGCCGATGCGCGCCCCGTCGCAGTCGATCTGGGGAAAGTCTATCGCCTGAAAGCCCAGCCCGCGAAGGATGCGCCCCCCGTCATGGAGGATCATGCGCGCTAGCCTGGTTGCGGTACTTCTGACCGCACTCGCCGTCCCCGCTTCGGCATCGCAAGCGGATCTTTGCCAACAGACTTATGGGCAGCGCGCGTGCTCGGTGACAGCGCTCGTCCCGCTCCGCGCCGAAATGGCGCACAAGTTCGCCGCTGTAATGGCGATCGGCAACCGCACCGCCACCTGGCAGGCACGCCATGACGCCGTGCTGAGCGACATTCGCACCGCGCTCGACTACGACGGCAAGCCGATGGACGACGTCGCACTGGAACAGACGTTCCGCGACGCCATTGCCGAGTATGACAAGGCGCTCGCGCAGGCGCAGGGCGTACGCACGATGATCAAGACGCCATCGGCGCGCAGCCAGACCTGCATGGCCAAATGGCTGGACCGGGGGTGCGGCGTGACCGCGTCGGGCGTCCTGTGGCGCAAGGATGGCCAGCCGGTCCATTGGCAGATGATGGACGGCGCTTCGGATGACGACGGCATCGGCGCGGGCATTGTGCTGTGGGCCGAAAGCGGACACGGCACCGCAAAGGCGATCGGCTGGTCGTTCGACGGCGTTGTCTATGAGCCTCCACGCATGACGCAGGACGGGATGATTTGGGTGCCGGGCCGCACGATGGGCACCGGCAACGGCAATGCCGACCTGCTGTTCAAATGGGACGAGGCGAGCAAGAGTTGGCAAGACATCGAGCTGGAGAGCTGGCGCGACGCCCTGCCCGGCAAGTTGCCCAAGGGGTTTGGCATCTGGAAGGGCGTCGACTATGATTTCGAGGGGCTTGCGGCGACGAGCAAGCTGTGGCGCGACAAGGATCCCAATTGCTGCCCGAGCGGCGGCGACGCGCTGCTGGAGTTCGCGATTTCAGGGCGAAAATTGACGCTGAAGGACGTCCGCGTCGACATTGTTGCGAAATGGGCGCCGCGCCAAACCGACTGAAGCTCTTCCCGCGCCGCACAATTTCCGCTATGCGCCCGCCCGAACCGCATTTCAGCGACATCCAGGAACTCGTATGAACCTTCGCAACGTGGCGATCATCGCACACGTCGATCATGGCAAGACCACGCTCGTCGATCAGCTCTTCCGTCAATCCGGCACGTTCCGCGATAACCAGCGCGTTGAAGAGCGTGCGATGGACTCCAACGACCTGGAAAAGGAGCGCGGGATCACGATTCTGGCCAAGCCGACCTCGGTCGACTGGTCGCCCGACGGGACCGAGGCGAACTCGATCCGCATCAACATCGTCGACACGCCCGGCCACGCCGACTTCGGCGGTGAGGTGGAGCGCATCCTGTCGATGGTCGATGGCGTCGTCCTGCTGGTCGATTCGTCGGAAGGCGCGATGCCGCAGACCAAGTTCGTGACCGGCAAGGCGCTCGCGCTCGGCCTGCGTCCGATCGTCGTGGTCAACAAGGTCGACCGCCCCGACCAGCGCATTCAGGAAGTGCTGGACGAAGTCTTCGACCTGTTCGTCAGCCTGGACGCGAATGACGACCAGCTCGACTTCCCGGTCCTCTACGCATCGGGCCGCAACGGCTATGCCAGCGATGATCCCGACCGGCGTGAGGGCACGCTCGCCCCGCTGTTCCAGAAGATCGTCGACCATGTCCCGCCGCCCGCGCTGGACATCGACGCGCCGTTCACCTTCCTCGTCACCCTGCTCGACCGCGACAACTTCCTCGGCCGCGTGCTGACCGGTCGCGTCACCAGCGGCAAGGTGCGCGCGAACCAGGCGATCCACGCGCTCGACATGGACGGCAACATCATCGAGACCGGCCGCGCGTCGAAGATCATGACCTTCCGCGGCCTCGACCGCGTGCCAACCGACGAAGCGCAGGCGGGCGACATCATCTCCCTCGCCGGCCTCGCTGTCGCGACGGTGTCGAACACCATCGCCGACGTTTCGGTCAGCGTGCCGATCCAGGCGCAGCCGATCGATCCGCCGACGCTGTCGATGCGCTTTGCGGTCAACGATTCGCCGATGGCGGGGCGTGAAGGCACCAAGGTGACCAGCCGCATGATCCGCGACCGCCTGCTCCGCGAAGCCGAATCGAACGTCGCGATCAAGGTGACCGAAGCCGCCGACAAGGACAGTTTCGAAGTCGCCGGCCGCGGTGAGCTTCAGCTGGGCGTGCTGATCGAAACGATGCGCCGCGAAGGCTTTGAGCTTGGCATCAGCCGCCCGCGCGTGCTGCTTCAGGAGGAAGACGGCCAGAAGATGGAGCCGTATGAAACGGTCATCATCGACGTGGACGAGGAATATTCGGGCACGGTTGTCGATAAGATGAACATCCGCAAGGCGGAGATGACCGACATGCGCCCGTCGGGCGGCGGCAAGACGCGCATCACCTTCAGCGCGCCCAGCCGCGGCATGATCGGTTACCATGGCGAGTTCCTGTCGGACACGCGCGGCACCGGCATCATGAACCGGCTGTTCGAGAAGTACGGCCCGTACAAGGGCACGATCGAGGGCCGCAAGAACGGCGTGCTGATCTCCAACGGTTCGGGCGAGGCCAATGCCTATTCGCTCAACACGCTGGAAGAGCGCGGCATCCTGTTCGTCGGCCATGGCGAAGCGCTGTACGAAGGCATGATCATCGGCGAGAACGCCAAGCCGGACGACCTTGAGGTCAATCCGATGCGCGCCAAGCAGTTGTCCAACGTCCGTTCGTCGGGCAAGGACGACGCGATCCGCCTGACCCCGCCCAAGAAGATGACGCTGGAACAGGCCATCGCGTACATCGACGATGACGAGATGGTCGAGGTGACGCCCAAGACCATCCGCCTGCGCAAGCGCTTCCTCGACCCGCACGAGCGCAAGCGCGCGAGCCGCGCCAAGGCGGCGTAACTGCGATAGCCCCCCGCCAAGCCGTGTTGTTGCTTGCACCTTGGAAACAAGTGAGGCAACAGAACGGCTTAGGGGGGGGATATGCACAAATCCGTCTGGCTGGTGCCAACATTGATCGTGCTGGTCGGCTGTGGCGGCGAGAAGGGGACTTCGGGGGGCACGGTCGTGGTCAACCCAGGCCCTTCGCCCACAACCAGTCCGCCTCCGGTCACGCTGAACACCGGCGAGGTGAAGCCTCGCGGGGATGCCGCCTATATCGTGGCGGCAATGGAGTTGAGCACGACCGGCGGTGTTGCGCAGACCAATGGCGTGATCACGGCCGGATCGACGACCGATCGTATCGTCACGCTCGATCCGCCGGGATTTAGTGCAGACTACAATGCCGGTTATCGTCTGGCAGACGGGGTTAACTCGGCGAATTTCGGCGCGGCTCAGCTGACCGCAGACACGACCCGGCCAAACGGAAATGGCGTCGTGTTCTTCGCGAGCACATCGGGTGCCGCCCAAAACTATCTTGCCCTGTATCAGCAGTCGGAGTTTATTTCGTCCTTCAAGGGCAGCGGATATGTGACCGCGCGATATGGTGGGACGGGCGGGTGGCAACATACCGTTGTCAACGGAGCGACACGCCGGACTCGACTGAAATATTTCGGTTACGGCTCCCCAACCCCGACAGCGTCGATGCCACGCACGGGTGTGGTGCGCTATTCGCTTCTCGGTTCGGGTAACTACGCCACGGACACTGATTTGTGGTTTCTTTCCAGCACTTCATCGGTGTCGGTCACCGTGGATTTCAGCACCGGAACTGTAACGGGCACGATGAGCCTGGGAGGCGAGAATTTCTACAAGAACCAGGTCGGTGGCGTTGGCTCGTTCCCCATTCGTGGCAACGTCGCCGGGAACATGGTCACAAACGGGTTCGCAGGCGCGGGGATCGGGCCGGTCGCCGATGTAAGCGGGCAATTCCGAATCATGTTTGTTGGCCCGGCAGCGGAAGAACTCGTGCTGACCTATGTGTTTGGCAATGGCACACGTACAGGCGTAGGTGCGGCAGTTGGCTTCGTTCATCCCTACGCCCTGTAAGCGCCAACCCGCTGCTGGGACCGCGCCGCGCGCAATACCAAGTCCGGACCGGCGCAGGCCGAGGTTGCTCAACCCGCCGCGCGGATCGCACCGCCCGCCCTGACTCGGGGGCAGGGCGTCGGAACCTTCGCCGCGACCCGGGCTTTGCTCCGCAGCCCCGTAACGGGCTGAGCTTCAGGAGTATGTCTATGCGTCCCATCCATTCCGGCGCCCTCGCGCTCACCGCCCTGCTCGCCGCCGTCGCGCCGACCGCTTTGGTCGCGCAGGAAGCGCCGCTGCAATCGACCGAGCAGGTCACGATCCAGGGCGAGCCGCTGCCGCCACTGGCGCAGCTGCCTGCAGGACCAGAGATTGAGGGGATGATCTCCGCGCGGCAGGGCAATCAGATTCAGGTGACCGGGGCTGATGGCACGCCGACGCTGATCGCGGTGACCGGTGAGACGCAGATCCGCTCGGCCGGCGGCTTTCTGGGCCTTGGGCGGACCAAGCGCGGTAGCGATGCGCTGCTCAACGGTCTGCCGGTGAGCGTGCAGACGCGCCAGTTCGGCGGCGGGCTGGTAGCGGCGCAGGTGAAGCTGGCTGACAAGGACCTCAAGACCGCGTCGATGATCCGCAGCGGCACCAGCCAGGGCTTTGCCGAGCAGACAGCCGCGACCGAGGCGCTGAAGGGCCGGGTCGGCGATATCGACCAGTATAACGTCAAGGGCACGACCAATGTGAACTTCGACACGGGCAAGGCGGTGCTGACCGCGCAGGCCAAGGCCGAACTGTGCAATGCGGCGAGCCAGGCCGGGTCGATGGAGAACGCGCTGCTGCTGGTCGTCGGCTATACCGACGCGACCGGGCCGGAGGAACTCAATCAGGAGCTGAGCGAGAAGCGCGCGAGCCGGGTGGTCAACCACCTCCAGCAGGCGTGCGGGTGGAAGCCGTATCGCATGCTGACCCCGACCGGCATGGCCGAGGCCGACCCGCTGGCGGATAACATGACCGAGGAAGGCAAGGCGCAGAACCGCCGCGTGGCGGTGAATATCCTCGTCAGCAAGGCGGTCGACGGGTTGTAAGTCGGATGACGGCCCGCGCGCGGTTAACCCAAGCTAGCCGCGCGCGGGCTGTCCTCTGCGGCGCTGTCCGCGATCCGCTCGGCGAGCATGCGGCCGGATAGCCACGCGCATTCGAGGCGGGGGGCGAGCAACCAGTCGCCGCATGCGCCGAGCTGAAGCCCGGGGTTCCAATAGGCGCCGTCGCTGCCCGGACTGGACAGGGCATAGCGCCAGAGGTGCGCGCGGGTCGCGGCGGGCTGGGCGACCAGGCCGATCGCGGCGAGGAAGGCGGCGGTCAGTTGCTCGGCCACTTCCTCGTTCGGGAGATCGAGGTGCGCGATCGACCAGTCGCTGGCCGCGTGGAGCACCCATGATTCTCCGCCGTGGCGACCGGGTTTGGCGGAATCGCGCGCGGCCCAGGCGATCGGGCCGATATCGCGAAGCACATCGGAATCGACCGGCAGCGGCGCGTCGAACGCCAGCATCACTGCCCAGCATGGCCGCGAGGGCGACATGACCGCGCGGCGGGCGAGCGCGAAGTCCTGCGCACCGGCGAGCGCCGCGACCTGCTCGGCCGGCATCGCGAGCACCAGCGCATCGAACGGCCCCGCCGCCCCTTCGGTCAGGGTCAGCGACCAGCTGCCGGCGCGGCGTACGATCGACTGGACGTGGCTCGACCAGCGCACCCCCATCCCGTCGGCGAGGTCGCGCACGATCGTTGCCATCGCGGGCACGCCGACCCACGCATCGCCGCCGGCGGCCGGCCAGCGCGCGGCAATGCCCCGCTCCGCCCAGCCATTGGCCTGATTAACGAAGTCAGGATGCCGCGCGGTGAAATACTGCGCGCCGAAATCGAACGCGTACAGGCGATCGCCGACGGCCTGCTCACGGGTCGAGGCGCGGCCGCCGGGGCGGCGGGCCTTATCGAACAGGGTGACGTGATGCCCCTGATCGCGGAGCGCGCGCGCGCACGACAGCCCGCTGACGCCAGCCCCGACAATCGCAACCGAACTGCTCATCGATAGCCGAGCAGCGCAAGCAGCTCCGCCCGGCTCGAGCGGTCCTCAAGGAAGCAACCGAGCAACTTGCTGGTGACCATGCCCACGCCCGGCGTGCGGACGCCACGGCACGTCATGCAGCCATGCTGCGCCTCGATCACCACGGCGACGCCATGGGGGTTGAGCGTGTCCATGATGCACTGCGCGATCTGAACGGTCAGCCGCTCCTGCACCTGCAGGCGATGGGCGAAGGCATGGACCACGCGGGCGAGCTTCGAGATGCCGACGATGCGTTCACGCGGAAGATAGGCGACCGCTGCCTTGCCGATGATCGGGGCCATATGGTGTTCGCAATGCGAGTTGAAGGGGATGTCCTTCAGCACCACCATCTCGTCATAGCCACCGCTGTCGCCGAAGGTGCGGGCCAGCATCGCGGCGGGGTCCTGCTCATACCCCTCGAAATACTCACGATAGGCGCGTGCGACGCGGTCGGGGGTGTCGCGCAGCCCTTCGCGGTCGGGATCGTCGCCGGCCCAGCGCAGCAGCGTGCGGACGGCGTCGCGCGCCTCTTCCTCGCTGACATGAGGCGAGGCGCCGGAACTGTCCTCACGCGGTGCATAATAGTTCATCGACGCCTCCTTGGTCAGCTTCCACAATCCTCCCGGTTAACGGCGCGCACAACATGGCCGGAGGTGCAGGTTTGCGCTGCGCCCACCAAGCTGGCATGACGCCAGCATGTCACCGTCCGAGATGATCGCCGGAAGCGCGGTTGCCGCCGTCATCAGCGATCCGCACCGGCCCGATACGCCGATCATCGAATGCAACGACGCGTTCGTCGCGCTGACCGGCTATTCGCGTGAAGAGATCATCGGCAACAACTGCCGTTTCCTGGCAGGCCCCGGAACCGAACCCGAGCTGACCGACGAAATCCGCAAGGCGGTGGCGGCGCGGCGCACGGTGCTGGTCGAGATCCTCAACTACAAGAAGGACGGCACGCCGTTCCGCAACGCGGTGATGGTCGCGCCGATCTTCGACGATCGCGGTGAGCTGCGCTATTTCCTCGGTTCGCAAGTCGAAGTGCGCACCCCCGCTCCGGTCGCAGCGCCGCAGACCACCGCGCGCACGCGCGTCGATATGCTGTCCGCGCGGCAAAAGGCGGTGCTGCTCGGCATGGCGGCGGGGCGGCTGAACAAGCAGATCGCGCACGAACTGGGCATCACCGAACGCACGGTGAAGATGCACCGCGCGGCGATGTTCGATGTGCTGGGGTGCCGCACCGGCGCCGACGCGATCCGCATGGCGATCGAGGCGGGCTACTGACCCGCGTCCGGCGCGCATGGTCCAAGGTACAGGTCGCTCCGGCCCCTCCTAGCCCCGATCTACCATATATGAGCGATGATGGGTTGAAGTCCGGCCCCGGCCGACGCGTACCGCGCGGGCGATTGGCCCGGCTGGGCGGCTTTGCGCGCCTGACCGCTGGCGTCGCGGCCAATGTCGCGCGCGATGGGGTCAAGAAGATCGCGGCGGGCGAGCGCCCTGCTTTGTCCGACCTGATGCTCACCCCCGCCAACGCCGAGAAGCTGACCGCGCAGCTCGCCAATCTGCGCGGCGCGGCGATGAAGCTGGGGCAGATGCTCTCGCTCGACAGCGGCGACCTGTTGCCGCCCGAACTGGGCGCGATCCTCGCGCGGCTGCGCGACCGCGCGCAGCATATGCCCCCTGCCCAGCTCGACCAGCGGCTGAAGGCCGAATGGGGACCCGACTGGCGCCGCCGCTTCCGGCGGTTCGAGGCGACGCCGATCGCCGCTGCGTCGATCGGTCAGGTGCACCGCGCGGAAACGCATGACGGGCGGATGCTGGCGATCAAGGTGCAATATCCCGGCGTCGCCGACAGCATCGATGCCGATGTCGACAATGTCGCGACCCTGCTGCGCCTGTCGCGCCTCCTGCCCGACAGCATCGACATCGCCCCGCTGCTGGAGGATGCCAAGGCGCAGTTGCACGAAGAAGCCGATTACCAGCGCGAGGCCGGGATGATGGCGCTGTATGGCGACATGCTCGCCGACCGCCCCGAATTCATCGTGCCGCGCGGCGATCCGGCACTGACCACCGACCATATCCTGGCGATGGATTTCGTCGCGGGTCGCCCGATCGAGACGGTCGAGACCGCCGCACCGGAAGAGCGCAACCGCGTCGCCGCGCTGCTGATCGATCTGGTGCTGGACGAGCTGTTCCGCTTTGGCGTAATGCAGACCGACCCCAATTTTGCCAATTACCGCTACCAGCCCGAGACCGGCCGCATCGTCCTGCTCGACTTCGGCGCGGCGCGGCGCATTTCGGCCGAGCTGGTGGAGGGCTATGGCCTGCTGCTCGGCGCGGCGCTGTCGGGCGACCGTGCGCGGACCGAACAGGCGGCGGTCGATTCCGGCTTCATGGGACAGCGCGCGCGCGAGCGTCATCCGGCGCTGATCGCGTCGATGATCGATGCGATCCTGACCGAGCTGGAGCGCGGGCCGGTGTTCGATTTCGCCGACCGCGCCTTCCTGCAATCGATCCGCCGCGACGTCGGAGACATCGCCGCCGACCGGAGCAGCTGGCACCTGCCGCGATCCGAACTGCTGTTCGTCCAGCGCAAGGTCAGCGGCACCGCGTTGCTCGCCGCGCGGCTGAGTGCCGTGATCGAGATGCGCGCGCGCGTCGGGCGCGCGATCGGGACGGTCACCGCCTGATTGCCAGCCGCGAAGGCGCGCCGGATTATGACGCACCCGAAATATTCAGCTGAACCGAGGACTGAACGACCAAGTCACTTTACTTGGCCGTTCTCCACCCAATGCGCTGGAACCCTCCGACCATCAGTCGCGCGGCGAGATTCCGTACCGCACCGCACAACGACCATTTCACAATGCTTTAGTCCGCGCACATAGGATTTGGGTATCCGCGACCGGCCCCTGCACATCGCCCACTATAATGGCTCCAGTATTTATTCGGGAGAAGCTGGATGCGAGTGCGGGCCTATCTGTTGACTGCTGCTGCGTGTGTCGGGTCGGTTAGTCCGGCGTGGGCACAGGCCCTGCGGGGCGTCGAGCCCGCTCCGGCCGAGGCACCGTCAGCCGATCAGGCGCCGGCGGAGAATACCGCCGACATCGTGATCACCGCCACCCGCCGTTCGCAGCGCCTGTCGAGCGTGCCGATCGCGGTCAGCGCCTACAGCACCGCCGCGCTCGAAAATTCGGGCGCGACCGACATTCGCCAGATGGCGCAGATCGCCCCGTCGCTGCTGGTCGCATCGACCGGGTCGGAAGCCAATGCCACTGCGCGCCTGCGCGGCATCGGCACAGTCGGCGACAATCCCGGCCTGGAAAGCTCGGTCGTCGTGTTCATCGACGGCGTGTACCGCAACCGCACCGGATCGGGCCTCAACGATCTGGGCCAGGTCGAGCGGATCGAGGTGCTGCGCGGGCCACAGGGTACGCTGTCGGGCCGCAATTCGTCGGCCGGCGCGATCAGCATCTACACCAAATATCCCGAGTTCACGTTCGGCGGCTATGCCGAGGCGAGCTATGGCAATTACGATGCCGTGCGCGTTGCCGGCGCCGTCACTGGCCCAATCATCGCCGACACGCTGGCATTCCGCGTCGATGGCGTGTTCGCCAAGCGCACCGGTTTCTATCACGATGTCGTCAACGACACCGACTATAACGACCGCAACCGCGTGTTCGTGCGGAGCCAGCTGTTCTGGAAGCCCAACGCCGATTTCTCGATCCGCCTGATCGGCGATTACACGCGCCGCGACGAGAAATGCTGTGGCGCGGTGCTGATCGATACGCGCGAGAAGACCGACCCGACGCCGGGCGTGCCGGGCGATTACGCGGTCGCGGCACAGAACCGCATCCTCCCGATCCTCACCAACCTTGGCGCGGTGTTCCCGCATCTGGGCGATCCGTATAACCGCCGCATCGCCAATACGCGCGGGCGTGCCTATTCGAACCTGACCACCGATTACGGCGTGTCCGCGCGCATCGGATGGAATGTCGGCGCGGCGCAGCTGATCTCGCTGACCGCCTATCGCGAATATGAAGCCGGCGGCGCGGCGGACATCGATTATGGCAATGTCGATATCGGATACCGCCCGGATGACGGTAATGCATTCCGCAAGTTCCGCACCTTCACCCAGGAAACGCGGCTGAGCGGTTCGGCCTTCGGCAACCGCTTCGACTGGCTGATCGGCGGCTATTTCGCGGATGAAAAGCTCAGGGTCTCCGACAACCTCAAATTCGGCAGCCAGTACGGCGCCTTTGCCGCGTGCCGGATCGTCGCGACGATCAACCCCAACCCGGTGTTGCAGAGCGCATCGGCGACGGGCTGCCTCAGCCCGACCGGCCGCGCGGTGCTGACCCCGGCGGTCGGGCCACAGGTGATTGCCGGTATCGATCGGCTGAGCACGATCAACAATGTCGGCAGCGTGCGCGACATCTATGACCAGACCAGCAGCAACTGGGCGCTGTTCACCCACAATATCTTCAAGATCACCGACACGCTCAGCATCACCGGCGGCCTGCGCTACACGCATGAGGTCAAGACGCTGAACGCGCAGTTCACCAACAACAACACCGTTTGCCCGGCGCAGCAGGCCGCGCTCGGGCCGTTGCTGGCCAATCCGGCGCTGCAGTCGCTGGTCGGCGGGATCATCACGCTCAGCTGCACCGGCAACTCGTCCTCGGCGATCACCGGCCTGCCGATCAGCGACCGGATCAGCGAGGGGCAGTTCACCGGCACCACCGTCCTGTCGTGGAAGCCGACCCGCGACCTGCTGGTCTATGGCAGCTATTCGCGCGGCTATAAGGCGGGCGGGTTCAACCTTGACCGGTCGGACCTGAGCACCACCGTGTTCAGCACGCCGACATCGGCGATGGCGCGCAACCTGCGCTTCGATCCGGAAACGGTGCAGGCGTATGAAATCGGCATCAAATACACCTCGCGCAAGCTGACCGCGAACGTCGCCGTCTACCGGTCGGAGTTCAAGAATTTCCAGCTGAACACGTTCAACGGCAGCAGCTACATCGTCCAGAATATCGGGTCGTGCAGCGTCGCGCTGAATGGTGCCGACCGCGATCTGAGCGCGGCGACCGGGGCGTGCACCGGCGACGTCCAGGCCGGCGTGATCACGCAAGGGTTCGAGATCGAGGCGGGCGTGTATCCGACTGCGGATCTGACGGTGAACCTTGGCTACACGCTGACCGATGCGAAATATGCCAACGATCTGGTCGGCAGCGCCACGGGTGAGCCGCTCAACAATGCGCTGTTCCTGCTGCCCGGCAGTGCCATTTCGAACGCGCCGCGGCACACCATCACCAGCTCGCTGAGCTGGACACCGGAGCTCAACAGCACCGGCCTGTCCGCGATCTTCTATGTCGATAGCCGCATGACCAGCGACTACAACACCGGCTCGGACCTGTTCGCGGAGAAGGCGCAGGATGGCTATATGCTGGTCAACGGGCGCATCGGCATTCGCGGCCCGGATCAGCGCTGGGCGGTCGAATTATGGGCGCAGAACCTGCTCGACACCGATTATCAGCAGGTCGCGTTCTCGACCCCGTTCCAGGGGGCGGGCAGCCTGTCCCAGGTGCAGAGCTTTGGCGCGCCGTCCTACGCGACCGCCAACTCGCTATTCTCGTCCTTCCTTGCCGAGCCGCGCACCTATGGCCTGACGCTGCGCACCAAGTTCTAAGAACAACACTGCCAGTTACCGCAACGCTCTCCGGGCCAGTCCCGGGGAGCGTTTTGCGTTGCGCTACTTTCCGTCGAACAGCCCGTCCTGCGATCCGGCAGGCGGGTTGAGGCCGAGATGCTTCCACCCGGCCGCGTTAAGGCAGCGGCCGCGTGCGGTGCGGGCGATCAGGCCGATCTGGATGAGGTAAGGCTCGATCACCTCCTCGACCGTATCGCGCGGTTCGGACAGGCCCGCGGCGAGCGTCTCCACCCCGACCGGGCCGCCGCGATAGATGTCGGCGATCATGGTAAGGTAGCGCCGGTCCATCGCGTCGAGGCCGAGCGCGTCGACCTCGAGCCGGTTGAGCGCGGCATCGGCGGCGCGGGCGTGCACCACCGTCTCCCCCGCGACATTGGCGAAGTCGCGCACGCGGCGCAGCAGTCGTCCGGCGATGCGCGGGGTGCCGCGCGAACGGCGCGCAATCTCCGCCGCACCATCCTCGGCAATGCCAAGGTCGAGCAGGGCGGCGGCGCGGGTGACGACGCGGGTCAGCTCATCGACCGTATAGAATTGCAGGCGCACCGGGATGCCGAAACGATCGCGCAACGGCGTCGTCAGCAGCCCCTGCCGCGTGGTCGCGCCGACCAGAGTGAAGCGCGGCAGATCGATCCGGACGCTCCGGGCCGACGGCCCCTCCCCGATCATAAGGTCGAGCGCGCGGTCTTCCATCGCGGGATACAGCACTTCCTCGACCGCAGGGGCGAGGCGATGAATCTCGTCGATGAACAGGACGTCGCCATCCTCAAGATTGGTGAGCAACGCGGCAAGATCGCCCGACTTGGCGATCACCGGGCCGGAGGTAGCGCGGAAGCCGACGCCCATTTCCTTGGCGATGATCTGCGCCAGTGTGGTCTTGCCCAGCCCCGGCGGGCCAAAGAACAGCACATGATCGAGCGCATCGCCGCGCTGGCGAGCGGCGTCGATGAACACGCGCAGATTGTCACGCGCCGCACGCTGGCCGACGAACTCGTCGAGCGACTTGGGACGCAGCGCCGCGTCGACGTCCTCGGGACGGCGGGAGGCGGTGGGGATGCGGTCAGCATCGGTCATTTGAGTGCCTGCACCCACTTTTCCGATCTCACCGACACTCTTGAAAACCGCGCTCATACCTGCCTCGACATCTATCGCAACAATAGGCCCGCTACCGCGATACCACCCACAAACGCGAAAACCGAAGCCCAAGCAGCCGCTTGCCCCAGCCACGCGCCTCGCATTTGCGTCCTCACGCGGCTCATTAAAGCCGCCTCGCCATCATCATCTCGCACCCCGCTAACAAGAACGGAAACCCAGTAACCAGACATCCATTGGAGGCCCGGCATGTTCCGCATGACAAACCACTGGTTAGTGCGAGCGCTCAGAAGGGCTAAAAGTATTCCGACCACAAACAAGATAATGGGCCAGCGAACATCAGCGCCTTTGAACCTATCCGCAGACATTATGGCGAACGCAGCACCCCCATTTATCGCCAAAAGGGACGACGTTAGCCATTTGTAACCCGACGAGTGCTGTTCCCAGGATATTTGGCGAATCTCGCTCAGGGTTTGAAGCTCTACGCGAGCAACCTCTTGCAGGATCTGCTTATCAAGCTCTTCCATCGCCTCACCCCCTCCATCGATGCAAGCAAAGGCGCCGCGCAGCGCAGACACACTCTGACCGACATGAGGCGGTGAGAATAGGGCCGGACCCAAACTGGGGGATAATGCGCGCCACAAACGTTCCTTATCCGTTCGCTTGCGGCAAGCCAATCCCCCTCCCCGTCACGTCGGCGCGGGGCGCGCGGTCGTCGCCGCGAACGCATCCCCGATCGCGGTATACAACCGTTTGGGCTGGGCGCTGGCATCATAGGGAAGCGGGCGCAGCGGCTGGCCGTCGGGGCGCGGGGTGCCGAAATTCTGGAGCCAGCTATATTTGTCGTTCATGCCCCAGACGAGCACGTCCTTGAGCTGCGGGTAGCTGAACAACAGGTCTAGCCAGGCGCGGCCGTACACCGCGACATCCTCGTCCCGCTGCGCCACCGTGCCGGTGCGGTTGCGGTCGCTGACGTCGAATTCGGTGATGATCAGCTTGTAGCCGAGCGCGACGACCGCATCGAGGAAGGTCCGCATCGCCGGGATCTGCGCGTTGGCGATGTCCTGCGCGGTGCCGCTGGAGTAAAAGCCGATATGCGACTGGATGCCCAGCGCGTCGATCGGCACGTTGCGGTCGCGAAAGCCGCGCAGCAGGTTGAGCACGCCGTTGCGGTGCGTGGTCGAGCCCCAGTCAATATAGTCGTTATAGACCAGCTCCGCCGTCGGCAGCTCGGCCCGCGCGGTGCGGAAGGCGAGGTCGAGGATCGAGTTGTCGCCGCCGACCGCTGTGTGCAGGATGTTGGTGCGGACATTGCCGGTCGCGGGGTCGATCGCCTCGTTGATCACGTCCCAGCTTTTGATGCGGCTGCCGAAATGGCGCGCGGTGCTCTCGACATGCGTGCGCACCAGCCGCTCCGCCGTGGCACGGGGATTTGCTCCCATGTCATAGCTGCGCAGCCATGCGGGAAACCGCTCCTGAATGTACCACAGGAAGCAATGGCCGCGCATCTCCATGCCCTTTGACTCGGCATAGGCCAGCATCTGATCGGCGCGGGTCCAGTTGTACACATTCTCGGCGCTCGACTGATATTCCCACTTCATCTCGTTTTCGGGGACCAGCAGCTGGCAGTCGCGTTCGAGCAAAGCGGCATAAGCGGGGTTGTTGAACGACCCGGCATCGGCGCCGGGCGAGGCCCAGGCAAAGGTCGATCCGAAGCGCATCCGCTTGGCGGCAGCTGCCGCCTTGAGCGTAGTCGTGGGCGAGGGCGTCGGGCTGGGCGAGGCAGAGGGGCTGGGTGATGGGCTGGTCGACGGTCCGGCCGATGGTGTCGGGGTTGGGGCCGACACTGCGCCGCTCCCCGGCCCTCCACCGCTACATGCTGAGACACCCAGCGCACCGGCCAGAGCAAGGGCTTCCCGACGCGTGAGGGACCGCATCCTCTCTCTCCTCCTCGCGGCCCGTTTGCGGGCCTGCAGGTCCGGATTGATGTCCGGCGGAGTTATGGTAGCGCTATCAAATCCGAGCGCAACAAGATTCTGGTAGCGCTATCTTTGGTTCAGTCCATCATGCTGAACTTGTTTCAGCATCCACCGTGCGGCGCGCGACGGTTCCGAGATTTCGCCCCCAGCGTCGCCGCAAAGGGGGCGCGGATTGCCGTTGCAGATAGAGCCTCTGGTTAGTCGCTGCGGGGAGCAGTGGATGCTGAAACAAGTTCAGCATGACGGAGTGGAGGGTGTCGCGAGATTACTCAGCGCTTTTCCCTGCCCCGCTCCGCCCGCGCCTTCATTTCCGGATCGACAACGTACTTATCGAGTTCAGCGGCACTTCGACCTTTTGGATAAACCCTACCACTGACGGGGCGCGCGACGACAACGATCTCACCCGAGGAGCGGGTGAAAACGCGGTCGAAAACAAAGAATGCACGGCCCTCGCGGAATCCAAAGTCGATGCAGTTTGTGCCCTCAGGATACTCGGGCAGTTCGATTTCGATGTCGCGCCCGCCAAGTGCTTTGGCAAAACGCTCGTCCGCTCTCGCGTGAACGACTTGCCCATCGATGCGAACGATCTCGACAGGCAGCAGCCGCGCGACCTCGACACCCTCTGGTCGCACACCGAAGAAATAATACCGGGTTGCCGAGCCATCCGTGCAAGCGAGCGCATTGCTGCTCATCAGCAACGCGATCAGATAGATCACCCACTTCACTTCGCCGCCTTGCGCAGCGCCAGCCTGACCAGCGCGTCGAGCGTTGCCCCCGCCCCAAGTTCATCGCTCGCCGCGTTCACCGCGTTGCTGGCTTCAGCGGGTTTGAAGCCGAGGTTGAGCAGCGCCGACACCGCGTCATTGGCCGCGCTGCCGACCGGAGCCGCCAGCCCCGCCCCGCCCGCGCCGATCGCGATGCCGCCGGCTTTGTCCTTCAGCTCGTTGACAATCCGCTGCGCCAGTTTCGGACCGACGCCATTGGCGCGCGCCACCATCGCCGCGTCGGCGCGGGCGATGGCGGTCTGGACTTCGGCGGGGGAGAGGATCGAGAGGATCGCCAGCGCAACCTTGGCCCCCACCCCCTGCACGCCGGTGAGCAGGCGGAACCAGTCGCGCTCCTCGGCGCTGGCAAAGCCCATCAGGCGGATCGAATCCTCGCTGACCAGCATTTCGGTATGCACGGTGACGAACTCGCCGAGTGAGCCCAGCGCCGCGAGGGTGCGGGCCGATGCGCCGACCAGATAGCCGACGCCGTTCACGTCGATCACCGCATGGTCGATGCCGGTGGCGGCGAGATGCCCGTTGAGATGCGCGATCATGGTTGGGACATAAGCGGAACGGCGGGCGCGAGGGAAGCGATAATCAGCGTGCCAGTGCCCGTGCACTCGCCAGGTGATGGGCGTGGCAGATCGCGACCGCCAGGGCATCGGCGGCGTCGGCCCCGGCGATCTTGGCACCGGGGAGCAGGCGGGCGACCATCGCATGGACCTGTGCCTTTTCCGCAGTGCCGGTGCCGACCACCGCCTTCTTGACCAGTCGCGGTGCATATTCGCCGACCTCAAGCCCCGCGCGCGCGACCGCGCAGATCGCAACGCCGCGGGCATGCGCGAGCTTCAGCGTCGATTGCGGGTTGGCGTTGACGAACACCTCCTCCACCGCCGCGCCATCGGGGGCGTGATCGGCGACGAGCGCCGCGAGCATCGCGTCGAGATGCGCGAGCCGGCGCGGAAGCGGTGCCTTTGCGTCGGTCTTGAGCTGGCCGTTGGCGACATGGCTCAGGCGATTGCCCTCGGCGCGGATCAGGCCCCAGCCGGTGGTGCCAAGGCCGGGATCAAGGCCCAGAATCAGGCGAGTCGCGCTCATTGCGTTACCGCGCACCGTGCATGCCGTAACGTAATTCTACTGGTTTCCCGACCTTTAAGCATCGCCGTGCCCTAAAAGACAAACGGACGGTGCGCCAGCCCGTCTGGGTATCGCTGCGGTACCGCCCTGTCGTTCCGGAGCCAAGAAAGCGGGTTTCAGCGTGTCCAATCTCGATCCATTCTTTGCCGAGCACCGTCGTTTGCGCGAGTGCACTGCGGAAATGGCGGCAATTGCCCGGCGATTCGAGCCGCCCGGTGTCGAAGACTTGAACGATGCGCGCTGGCGTTTCAGCCGCAGCCTGCTGCGCACGCTGACGCTCAAGGACCGGATGATCTATCCGCGGTTGCGGCTGCATGCCGACCCCGCCGCGCGCGCCGTCGCCGATCGCTTCTGCCAGTCCACCGCTGCGGACTATGAACGGTTCGCGGCGCATACCAAGCGCTTTCCGCCCGATGTCGTGGTGCGCGACTGGCGTGCTTATGCCGTTGCGGTGCGGCTGCGCACGGCGGAGATGGAGGATCGACTGGCCCGCGAGGAGCGCGAGCTGTTTCCGCTGCTCGACGACGCGCCGCGTCTCGCGTCGATGCCGTTTTCGCAAGGGACCAACTGGGCAGCCGACGCCTGGCGCATCCGCGCGCTGCTGGGGATGGATGCCGCCGACGATCGGGCGGCTTGAAGCCCGATCGATCGCCGGATCAGAGCCGAAGACCAAGGCGCGGACCGAGCGCCATCAGTCCGAGATACAGCGCAATCGTCAGCGCGCAGCCCGCCACGAGTGCCACCCAGAAACTGACCCCGCTCCGCAGCAGGACCGGGATCAGCAGGAACATCGGCAGCGACGGCAGCACGTACCAGAAGGTCGCCTCTGCATGATGCGCCATGTTCTCCGCATCCGGGCGCCCGCTCCACAACAGGACCATGCCCAGGATGGAGACGAGCGGGAGCGAGGCGACGAGTGCGGCAAACCCCGGCTGGCGCTTGCCGATCTCTGCGATCGCCACGATCAGCGCGCCCGAGAGCAACGCCTTGGCGATCAGCGCCAGCATCAGCCGAGCTTCGCCATCACCGCGTCGGACACTTCGTAATTGCCCCAGACGGTCTGGACGTCGTCATCGTCGTCGAGCGCGTCGATCAGCTTGAACAGCGTCGCGGCGTCGGCTTCGTCGACCTCGACCATCGTCTGTGGCTTCCAGGCGAGCTTCGCGCCCTCAGCCTCGCCCAGCACCGGCTCAAGCGCCTTGGCGACTTCGTGCAGGTCGGCGTTGGCGGTCCAGATCTCGTGGCCGTCCTCGCTCGACGTCACGTCCTCGGCGCCCGCCTCAAGTGCTGCCTCGAACACCTTTTCCGCGTCGCCGACGCTGGCGGGATAGGTGATCAGGCCGACGCGGTCGAACGCGTGGCTGACCGATCCGGACGCGCCGAGATTGCCGCCATTCTTGGACACCGCGGTGCGGACATTGGTGGCGGTGCGGTTGCGGTTGTCGGACAGCGCCTCGATGATCAGGGATACGCCGCCGGGGCCAAAGCCCTCATAGCGGATTTCCTCGTAATTCTCGCCGTCGCCCTTGCTCGCCTTGTCGATCGCGCGCTGGATATTGTCCTTGGGCATCGACTGCGCCTTGGCGGCGTTGACCGCAGCGCGCAGGCGCGGGTTCATGTCCGGATCGGGCAGGCCCATCTTGGCCGCGACGGTGATTTCGCGGCTGAGCTTGCTAAACATGCCCGAGCGCTTCTTATCCTGCGCGCCCTTGCGGTGCATGATGTTCTTGAATTTGGAATGGCCTGCCATGGGGTGTCTCTATGGAATTGGATGCGGCGTCTCTAGGCGAGGCAGCGGCTGGCGCGCAATGCCTAGCCGCAGATCACACCCCGCTGAGCGTCACCGCAGTGCCGGAGGCCGAGACCATCAGCATCGATCCGTTCTTGCCGATCACCTCATAGTCGAAGTCGATGCCGATGACGCCGTTCGCACCGAGCGCACGGGCTTCATCACGCAGTTCGTCGAGCGCGGTCTTGCGCGCGTCCTTGAGCGGGCGCTCATAGCTGCCCGATCGCCCGCCGACGATGTCGCGGATGCCGGCGAACAGGTCGCGGAAGATGTTGGCGCCGATGATCACCTCGGCGGTCACGATGCCGTGATAGCGGGTGGCGCTATGGCCATCGACGGTGCTGGTGGTGGTGAGAATCATGCTGCCGGTTCCTCCTGTGCGGAGGGGCATGTTAGGCGTGTGGGGCGAGGCTGCAAATCCTCCCCCGCAAGGGGGAGGTGGCGCCGAAGGCGACGGAGGGGGAGGACGGCTTTGTCCTCTCGGTTCCTGCCGTCGTGCTTCCGCCCCCTCCGTCAGCTGCGCTGACACCTCCCCCTGGCGGAGGAGGATTTAAGTTACTGCATCCCCAGCGCGGCGCGGTAGACTTCGAGCAGCGCGTCCTGCTCGTCGAGCTGGTGCTTCTCCATCTTCCGCAGGCGGATGATCGTGCGCATGATCTTGGCGTCGAACCCGGTCGCCTTGGCCTCACCATAGACGTCCTTGATGTCGTCGCTGATGCCCTTTTTTTCTTCTTCCAGCCGCTCGATCCGCTCGATCAGAAGGCGCAGCTGCTCGGCCGAAATCGAGTCGCTCATATCCCGCTCCATACATGGTGAACGGGGGCGTTTAGCGGCTGCGCCGGGGGGTGCAAGGGGGCGGCGAACACGCGCTGTGGATAGCGCCGCCGCCGTGCTGGCCGCTGGGTCAGTGACGGCGTTCCATCGGGCCCTTGGGCATATGCGATGCCGACAGCGTCTCGGCCTGGGCTGCGGGGACACCCTCACGCACCAGCACGTCGTAAAGCGCACGCGCGGGGGCGATTGCGATGTCGGGCTTGACCCCCAC
Organism: Sphingomonas sp.; assembly: GCF_035998645.1. Taxonomy (GTDB): domain Bacteria; phylum Pseudomonadota; class Alphaproteobacteria; order Sphingomonadales; family Sphingomonadaceae; genus Sphingomonas. The sequence goes on along the minus strand of NZ_DASYHL010000004.1, from coordinate 513,932 downwards.
CTGCTCCCAACCATCGCCGTCGGGGAAATAGCTGCGCCCGAACGGGATGAAGGCCGCAAAGCCGCCCGGCAACGGCAGCGAGCCGCCATAATGGCCCGCGCCACCGGTGGTGTCGCCGACCAAGGTCGCACGCCCGGTGCCCTTGAACGCCGAAGCGAGATGCTCCGCCGCCGAGGCGGTGCGGCCCGAGGTCAGGTAATAGATTTTCGCCTTGCTCCACGGCGAGGTGGGGCTGGCGGGGGTGACGCGATGTTCGGAGCGGTAATATTCGCTGGGCGCATCGACCTTGACCAGCGAGGTGAAGGGCAGTGGCCCGCCACGCTCAGCAACCGAGGCGCGGGTGTCCATCACCATCACCGTTTGCGGCCGGGTGAAGATGCGGGGAAACAGCACATCCATCTCCGAAAGCCCGCCGCCGCGGTGGGTGCGTGCGTCGATGATGAGCGTCTTGGCCCCGGCATTGGCGTCGAGGAATTCGGTGAACGCCGTGAGCACCGCCGGGTCGCCCATGAATGCGTTGAAGCGGACATAGGCGATGCCCGGCGCGATCATACCGGCCTGTTCCATCGCGGGCGGCGGGGACGGACGGTCGCCAAAGCCGCGCTGCGCCGAAGGCTGGCCGACGCGTTGCGGCTGGGGGGCGTCGGGGGCGTACATCCGCAAATGCCCGTCGGACGCGACCGCCTGAAGATCCGCCGTCACCGCCTGGGCCAGCGCGAAGGCTTCGGTAAATCCGTCATAGCCTCCGGCGGCAAGCTTGGTGCGCAACATCGCGGCGTAGCGTTTGGCGATATCGGGGAAGACGAAATTCGCCTCGATCTCCTCGGCCAGCTTGGTCACCGCCTCCCGGCCCATGGCGGGGGTATAGGCCGGTGCCTTGGCGGCGGGCACGGCGGCCGGAGCCGTCTGGGCCATGGTCAGCGGGGCAAACACCATCAGGCCCGCCGCCGCGAGAAAACGCGCATTCATGTATATCACTCCGTAGTTGCCCGAGTGTTATATTTGACTAACACGCCTTTTGCAGTCGATCATCGCCCCCTATGTGCCGAAAATCGTCATCTCGGAGGGAGTTCGCGCCGGACATGAGCAAGCTCGACGCCTTCGATATCCAGTTGCTCAACCTGCTTCAGGGCGATTCGCTGGCGACCGCAGAGGCGCTGGCGCGGTCGGTGCCGCTATCGGCGTCGGCAGTGACGCGACGCGTGCGCCGGTTGCGGAGCGAAGGGTTCATCGCGGCGGATGTTGCGATGCTCGCGCCGAAGCTGACCGCGCGACGGCTACGCGCGCTGGTGCGGGTGCAGGTGCATGAGCATGCCGAGGAGCGCGGGATCGCGGCGCTGCGCGCGTCGCTGGCGGCGGAGGATTCTGTGCAGATGATCCTGGATGTCGCGGGGGCGGACGACCTCGCCGTGCTGGTCTGCGTGCGCGACATGGCGGACTATAATGCGCTGGCCGAGCGGCTGTTTCAGAACGATCCGGCGGTGCGGCGCTACGAAACGAGCTTCATCAAGCGCGTGCACAAACAGAGTGCGCTGGTGATGCTGAAACCCGGCGATGTCGAGTGAGAGGGGGATGGCCACCCTGTGAGGGGTGGCGCGAGTGACGGGGCTCGAACCCGCGACCTCCGGCGTGACAGGCCGGCGCTCTAACCAACTGAGCTACACCCGCATGACCCTGGTGCCGAAGCACCGTCCCTTGCGAGAGCGCGGCACCTAAACGGGCGGGTCGGGGCTGTCAACACCGGTTTCGCGCATAAATTGCGCACGCGGCGCAGACGGGTTGCCGCGCGCCACCAACGTGCCGTGTTCGAACAGGAATCCGGCGATATCGGGCTTGCCCGCAGCGTTGAGCACGGTCTGGATGATGATCAGCAGCGGCACCGCGAGCAGCGCGCCGGGCGTCCCCCAGACCCAGCCCCAGAAGGACAGCGAGATCAGAATCATGATCGGGTTGATCGTCAGCCGCCGCCCGACCACCAATGGCGTGACCACATTCGCCTCGATGATATGCAGCACGACCATGATCGCGGCCGGCAGCAGCGCGGTCCACACGTCCTGGAACGTCATCAGCCCGCCCACCGCGAGGAATCCGGCGGCGAAGATCGGGCCGAGATAGGGGATATAGTTGAGCAGCGCGACGATCCCGCCCCACATCAGCGGCGTCGGCATCCCGATCAGCCACAGCGCCCCCGCCACCAGCAGCCCCAGCGTCACATTGATCAGCGTGATCGTGCCGAGATAGGCCGAAGTGTCGTCGACCACGTCCTGAATCACCCGCGCGGTCGCCATCGCGCCGCCAAAGCTGGTGCGGCTGGTGATCGCGTTGCGCCGCAGCCGGGTCCAGCCCGACAGGAAGAAATAGATGACGAGCACCGCGAAGAACATTTCGATGAACGCGGTCGGCGCGCTGGTCGCGGCAAGCTCGAGCAGCGAGCGCGGCGGTGCCTGACCTGCGGCCTCAACCGGCTGAATCGGGCGCGACTGGGCGAGATCCTGGATCGTCTTGTTCACGAAGGTTTCGAAGTTCGAATAAAAGTCGATCAGCGGCTTCACGTTCGACTGGATGTTGTCGATTCGCTCGGGAAGGATCGACAGCCAGCCCCAGGCGGGCACAACGATCGACGCCAGCGCCGCATTGGCCGCAGTCAGGAACAGCAACAGACAGATCAGCGCGGCGAGCGGCGCGGGCACGCGGTGCCGCTCCAGCCATTCGAGAATCGGGACCAGCGCGATCGCGATGACGATCGCGGCGGTGAGCGGCAGGAAGAAGGGTGACCCGGTCTTGAGCGCGAACGGAATCGCGAGGACGAGGCCGATCCCGGCCATCAGCGTCAGCCCGGCGAGCAGGCGGTCGCGGCGATTCTCCGCCTCGCTCTCGTGATCGGCGGGGGGCACGACGGGGACGAAATGATGCGTCGAGTCGGGCGTGTCCCCCTCCCCTCCGCTGCGCCGATCGTTACCGAAACCCTCGTCCACTCGCTTCACCTCTCCCGTGAAGCCTAGCGCGATTTGCGCGCGATGTAATCCCGGCTACCCTATCTCGATGGGAGAGATTCTACTGGTCATCGACGAGGGGACGACCTCGACCCGCGCGATGCTGTTCGCCCCGGACGGGCGCTGCCTCGACAGCATCGCGGTTCCGCTGCGCCAATCCTATCCGCGCGCAGGGTGGGTCGAGCACGACCCCGAGCAGATCTGGGCCGAAACCGCCAATTGCGCGGCGACGATGATCGAGCGCGCAGGCGGGCCGGACGCAATCGCCGCGATCGGCATCACCAACCAGCGTGAGACCATCGTCTTCTGGGACAAGGAGACGGGGCAACCGCTCGCCCCGGCGATCGTGTGGCAGGACCGCCGCAGCGCGGAGCTGTGCCGGACCCTCAAGGATCGCGGTGAGGAGCCGGGGGTGCAGGCGCGCACCGGCCTGTTGCTCGACCCCTATTTCAGCGGGACCAAGATCGCCTGGGCGATGGCCAACTGGCCGCAGCTGAGCGAGGCCGGCGACCGGCTGGCGATTGGGACGGTCGAAAGCTGGCTGGTGTGGAAGTTGACGGGCGGCCTGCACGTGTCGGACGCAACCAACGCATCGCGCACCTTGCTAATGGGCCTTGGCAGCGGCGGGTGGAGCGACGGGCTGCTCGACCTGTTCGATTGCCCGCGCGGCGCGCTGCCCGAGATCGTCGATTGTGCGGGGCGGTTCGGCGAGACGACGCTGTTCGGCGGGCGCATCCCGATCTGCGGCCTGGCCGGCGATCAGCAGGCGGCGACGATCGGGCAGGCGTGCCTGGCGCCGGGCGAGACCAAGGCGACCTATGGCACCGGGGCATTCGTGCTGACCAATGCCGGCGAGCGCCAGCCGACGTCGCGCCACCGGCTCCTCTCGACCGTGCTGTGCCAGCTCGACGGCAAGCGCACCTATGCGATCGAAGGGTCGGTGTTCGTCGCGGGCAGCGTGGTCAAATGGCTGCGCGATTCGCTCGGACTGATTGGCGATGCGGGCGAGACCGAGGCGTTGGCGCGCAGCGTCGCGGATAATGGCGGCGTGTATTTCGTTCCCGCTTTGTCGGGGCTGGGCGCGCCATGGTGGGAGCCGGAAGCCCGCGGGGCGATCAGCGGCCTCAGCCTGGCCAGCGGCAAGGCGCATGTCGTACGCGCCGCGCTGGAGGCGATGGCGCACCAGAGCCATGACTTGAAGACAGCGTTCGCCGCGGATGGCTGCGACTGGTCGCGGCTGCGGATCGACGGGGGCATGGTCGCCAACGACTGGATCGCGCAGGACCTGGCCGATGTGCTGGGCGTGACGGTCGAGCGGCCGGCCTTCACGGAGACGACCGCGCTGGGCGCTGCGATGCTGGCGGGTGTCGGCTGCGGGCTGTTTTCCGGGCTGGAGGACGCTGCGGCAATGCGCGGGCGGGTCGAGATGTTCGAACCCGCGATGGAGAGCGGCGCGCGGGAGGCGCGGCTTGCGGGTTGGAACAAGGCGGTCGCGGGGGTTCTCGCCTGACCCTCCCCCCGTCGCCCCGGGCTCGACCCGGGGCTGGGCTTTTCTTTGCCAGCGCTGAGAAAGAAGCAGCCCTGCCCCGGGTCAAGCCCGGGGCGACGAAGAATGTTGTTCGCCCGCAATTGCGTGCCCTCCCGTCAACCGTTACGGTTACACAATACACTACCGACTCTCTGGGGGGATTTTTCGTATGAAGATCAGTGTTTTCACGCGCCTGACGCTGGGCGTTGCCGCGCTTGCGCTGACCGGTCCTGCGCTGGCGCAGAGCGCGAGCGGGCCGCGTTACGGCACCGTCGGCCTGGAACTGACCGGGCAGGACAAGAGCGTCAAGCCGGGCGATGACTTCTGGTCGTACGTCAATGGCGGCTGGAACAAGTCGGTCGAGATCGCGGCGGATCGCGCATCGGCGGGCTATGGCGTCAAGCTGACCGACGAGGCCGAGATTTCGGTCCGCGCGATCCTCGACGACATGGCGAAGAACCCCAGCCAGTTCGGCGCCAAGGGCCAGCAGATCGGCGACCTCTACGCCAGCTGGATGGACGAGGCCGGGATCGAGGCGCGCGGCACCGCGCCGCTCAAGCCCTACCTCGCCAAGATCGCGGCCGCGAATGACCGCGCCAAGCTCCAGACGCTGTTCGCCAGCACCGGCTATGCCAGCCCGGTCGATATCGGGATCATCCCCGACCTGGCCGACCCGACCCAGTACACCGCGTTTGCCAGCCAGGGCACGCTCGGCATGGCGCGCGACTATTATCTGCTGGAAGGCGAGAAATACGACAAGTTCCGCGCCGCCTATCGCGCCTATGTCGAGCAGGTGCTGACGCTCGCCGGGATCGGTGACGCCGCCAAGAAGGCCGACGCGATCGTCGCGTTCGAAACCGCGATGGCCAAGGTGCACTGGAGCCCCGAGCAGAACCGCAACATCATGGCGCTGTACAAGCCGATGGACCGCGCCGGCATGGCGAAGCTCGCGCCCGAGTTCGACTGGACCGGCATGATGCAGACCGCGGGTCTGGGATCGCTGCCCAAGATGATCATGGGCAACGACACCGCGCTGACTGCGCTGGGCAAGATGTTCGCGCAGGTACCGGTTTCGACCTGGCAGGACTGGATGACGTTCCACTTCATCTCGTCCAACGCGGCGTATCTGCCCAAGGCGTTCGACGATGCCTCGTTCAACTTCTACGCCAAGACGCTGTCGGGTACTCCGCAGAAGCGCGAGCGGTGGAAGCGCGGCATTCAGCTGGTCAACGGCGCACTCGGCGAAGCGGTCGGCGAGATTTACGTCGCGCGCCACTATCCGCCCGAAAGCTCGGCCAAGATGAACGAGCTGATCGTCGACCTGCGCGCCAGCCTGGACGAGCGGTTGAAGGCCAATCAGTGGATGGACCCGGCGACCAAGGAAAAGGCGCTGGCAAAGCTGGTCGCGTTCGACCCGCGCGTAGGCCACCCGGCCAAGTGGGTCGACTACTCGTCGATGAAGATCAGCCGTGGCGACCTGCTCGGCAACATGATGGCGTCGCGCGAATGGGGGCAGAATTATCAGCTGTCGAAGCTCGGCAAGCCGGTCGACCGGTCGCTGTGGGACATGACGCCGCAGACGGTGAACGCCTATTACAACCCGCTCGCCAACCAGATCACCTTCCCCGCGGCGATCCTTCAGGCGCCCTATTTCGACGCCAAGGCGGACCCGGCGGTCAACTATGGCGCGATCGGCGCGATCATCGGGCATGAAATCGGCCATGGCTTTGACGATCAGGGCAGCCAGTTCGGCGCCGACGGCAAGTTCGCCAACTGGTGGACGCCCGAAGCAAAGGCCGCGTTCGCCAAGCGCACCGCCGTGCTGGTCGAACAGTTCAACGGCTATGAGCCGATCCCGGGGACCAAGATCAACGGCAAGCTGACGCTGGGTGAGAATATCGGCGATCTGGGCGGCGTCGAAATGGCCTATGGCGCGTATCAGCGCTATCAGGCGAAGCACGGCAAGGCACCGGTGATCGGCGGCCTGACCGGCGACCAGCGCTTCTTCCTGTCCTATGCCCAGGCATGGCAGTCCAAGGTGCGCGAGGACGCCGAACGCCAGCGCCTGCTGACCGACCCGCACAGCCCGGCCAAGTATCGCGTCAACGGCATCGTGCGGAACGTCGACGCCTGGTACGTCGCGTTCAACGTGAAGCCCGGCGACGCGCTGTACCTGCCGCCCGAGCAGCGGGTGAAGATCTGGTGAGGCGACTCGCCTGATGTGATGGAGGGGGCCGGTTCGAAAGGACCGGCTCTTTTTGTTGGGAACTCCCTCTCTCTCGTCGTCCCGGGCTTGACCCGGGACAGGGCTTTTCTTGACGACATCCGAGGGAAAAGGCAGCCCAGCCCCGGGTCAAGCCCCGGGTCAAGCCCGGGGCGACGAGGGGCTGAGGCATTGGACGACGAGCGGGGTTTTAGTCGCCCCCCGCCAGTTGATCGTAGAGATCAACCCAATCCGGATTCGCCTTCTCGATCAGCGCGAACTTCCACTCCCGGTGCCAGCGTTTGACACGCTTCTCATGCGCAATCGCGTCGCTGATGTCCTCAGCATAGTCCGCCCAGACGAGACGGGTGAGGTGATGCTCGGCGCAGTAGCTCGACCCCGTGCCGGTGCGGTGCTGGTGGACGCGAGCGGGGAGGTTTGCCGAGACGCCCGTGTACATCTTGCCGCGATACCGGTTGGCCATGATGTAGACCCAGCCGCCTTTGGGTGCGCGTGGCATGCGGGAATACCAGCTGAGATTGAATCGGCAGTCAACCACCCCCACCCCGTCGCCCCGGGCTTGACCCGGGGCTGGGCTTTTCTTGGCCGACGTTGAGGAAGAAGAAGCCCGGCCCCGGGTCAAGCCCGGGGCGACGATGGGGGTGAGTTCAACCCGCCGGTCAGGTCACCCCCTCCTCCACAAACAACGCCTTCAGATCCTTCTTCAGGATCTTCCCGTTCGCATTCCTCGGCAGCGTCTCGGCGACAAAGCGGATCGCGACCGGGGTCTTGAAGATCGCCAGCCGCTCGCGGACCCAGGCCTGCAGCTCGGCCTCGGTCGCCTCCATCCCCGGTGCGAGGTGGACGACCGCAGCCGGCTCCTCGCCCAGCGTCTTGTGCGGGATGCCGATCAGGGCGCAGTCGGTGACGGCGGGATGGGCGTAGAGCACGTCCTCGACCTCGGACGAGTAGATATTCTCGCCGCCGCGGATGATCATGTCCTTGGCGCGGTCGACGATGTAGAGGAAGCCTTCCTCGTCCAGCTTCGCCAGATCGCCGGTGCGGACCCAGCCGTCGCGGAAGCATTCGGCGGTCGCCTCGGGCTTGTTCCAATATCCCTTCACGATCATCGGCCCCTTGGCCCATAATTCGCCGACTTCGCCGACGGGCAGTTCGTGCTCGCCTTCCGGGTCCATGATCTTGAGGTCGGCGACCGGCACGGGCGGGCCGGCGCTGGTCGGACGGTTCAAATAATCCTCGCTCGAATGGCTCGTGACCGTCGCCATCGTCTCGGTCATGCCCCAGCCATTGCCGGGCAGCGCGCCGAATTCGGTGAAGATGCGCTTGACCAGCTCCGGCGCCGACGGCGCGCCGCCATAGGCGATCGCCTCGAGGCTGGAGAGGTCGTATTTGTGGCGATCGGGATGCTCCAGGATCTGCCACGCGATCGTCGGCACGCCGCCGGTCAGGTTGACCTTCTCGCGCTGGATGATCTCCATCGCCTCGATCACGTCCCATTTGCGCATGAACACGGCGGTGTTGCCCGACGCCAGCGTGCCCATCAGGCTCGCCGAACAGGCGGTGACGTGGAACAGCGGAATGACGAGTAGGCCGACCTTAGGCTGCGGCTCGGGCGGCATTTCGCCGCGGCGCAGATACGAGCGCGCGGCGGCGTACCCGCCCGACATGATGTTGGTGCAGAGGTTGCGATGCGTGCCGAGCGCTCCCTTGGGCGAACCGGTCGTGCCGCTGGTGTAGAAGATCGTCGCGTCATCCTCCGGCTCCAGCGTCGGTTCGGCGGGGAGCGGTACGTCGGACAGCCCGGCCCAGCTGTTGGGCGCGCCGATCAGGTCTTCGAGCTTGTCGACGCCCTCCGGCAATTCGCCATCCCAGCGGCTGACGATGGTGCGCTGAAGGTCCGGCAGCTCGGGCAGCCGCTTTTGCAGCCGCGCGAACCGCTCGCCGTCGAGGAACAACACCTTCGACCCCGAATCACGCAGTCCGTAATCCAGCTCGCCGCCGGTCCACCATGCGTTGAGCGGCACGAGGATCGCGCCGATGCTGACCGCGGCAAAGAAGATCACCGGCCATTCGGGCGTGTTGCGCATCGCCAGCGCGACGCGGTCGCCCTTGACCACCCCCATCTCGCGCAATTTGGTCGCGAGGTGCGCGGTCGCGCGGAAATTCGCCTCATAGCTGACGCGCTCATCCTCATGGATGGTGAAGATGCGGTCGCCATGCGTGCGCGACAGTTGAAGCAAGGCGGCAAGGTTGGGCGGGGCGTTCTTCCACACCCGCGTCGTGATGCCGCGGATTTCGACCTCGTCCATTTCCAGCTTCTGCCCGGGCGCAGTCATCAGCGCCTGGGCTTGCGCCAGCGTCATCTTCGGCCAGGACGGGTCGAGCGGGATGAGCGGTTCGGGGGCCAAGGCGGGTCTCTCCAATCATATCGTTGTTGAATGTCCGGTTTGGCGATTCCACCACCCGTCCACGCACTTCATTCTTGATTCATTGGCCGCGTAACGCAATAGGGAAGCGACAATCGCGCAAACACATCGGGACGAGGATTCGAATTACAGGTATGGACTCGGCCGACTTCGCAACCCCCGCATCCATCGGCTTCGCGCCGGACCGGCTCGCGGCGATCGACGCCTTTGTGAAGGCACGGTATCTCGACACCGGAAAGCTGCCCAATGCCCAGCTGTTGATCGCGCGGGACGGCATGATCGCGCATTTCAGCCATCAGGGCGCGGCGCGTGAGGGCGGCGGCGCGGTGGACGCAGGATCGATCTACCGCATCGCGTCGATGACCAAGCCGGTGACATCGATCGCCTTCATGCAACTGGTCGAGCAAGGGAGCGTCGCACTCGACACCCCGGTCCATCACGTCCTGCCCGAATTCAAGGGATTGGGCGTCTATAATGGCGGCGGCGGCGGGGTGCCGTTTGTTACGAAGCCGACGACCGAGCCGATGCGGATGATCGATCTGCTGCGGCACACCTCCGGCCTCACCTATGGCTTCCAGAATCGCGGCAATGTCGATGCCGCCTATCGCGAGGGGCGGATCGAAAGCTGGCACGGGCATCTCGACCTTGACGGGTTCGTCGCGGCGCTGGGTAAGCTGCCGCTTGAGTTCTCGCCGGGTGAGGCGTGGAATTATTCGGTGTCGACCGACGTGCTCGGCGCGGTGGTCGAGCGCGTCTCGGGCCAGACGCTCGACGCCTATTTCGAAAGCCAAATCTTCGCCCCGCTCGGCATGCACGACACCGGGTTCATGGTCCCGGCGGACAAGATCGATCGCCTGACCGACTGCTATACCTTCAAGCCGGGCGAAGGCCGGGTGATGTATGATCAGGGCGAAAAGTCGGCGTGGAGCCGCAAGCCGACCTTGCTGTCCGGCGGCGGCGGGCTGGTTTCGACCGCGCTCGACTATCACCGCTTCTGTACCATGTTGCTGAATGGCGGGACGCTGGACGGCGCGCGCGTCATCGCGCGCAAGACGCTCGACCTGATGGTGATGAACCACCTGCCCGGCGGCAAGGATCTGTCGAGCCTGTCGCGGTCGCTGTTCAGCGAGACGCAGAATGCCGGGACCGGTTTTGGCCTGGGCTTTGCGATGAACATCGACGTCGCGCGAACGATGATCCCGGGCAGCGTCGGGGAGTTTTACTGGGGCGGCATGTTTTCGACCGCCTTCTTCGTCGATCCGATCGAACGGATCAGTATGGTGTTCATGACCCAGCTGTCGCCATCGGGGCTCTACCCGATCCGGCGCGAGCTGAAGACGATGATCTATTCCGCGCTGGCCTGACCGGCGCACTACGCAACTGGAGAGCGACATGTCCGTGATTACGACCGAAAAACAGGGCGATATCCTCGTCATCACCTCGAACAATCCGCCGGTGAACGCGCTGGGCGCGGCGGTGCGGCAGGGGCTGGATGCGGCGATCAAGGAACTGAACGGCGACGACAGCCTGAAGGCCGCGGTGATCCGCTGTGACGGGCGCACCTTCTTTGCCGGGGCCGACATCACCGAATTCGGCAAGCCGATGCAGGAGCCGGGGCTGCCGACTTTGGTCGACGCGATCGAGGCGAGCGAGAAGCCGGTGGTCGCCGCCGTGCACGGCACTGCGCTGGGCGGCGGGTGCGAGGTTGCGCTGGCATGCCATTACCGCATCGCCGTCCCCTCGGCGAAGTTCGGCCTGCCCGAAGTGAAGCTCGGCATCCTCCCCGGCGCGGGCGGCACCCAGCGGCTGCCGCGCGTCGCAGGGGTCGAATTCGCGCTCGAACTGGCGGCGAAGGGCGATCCGGTCCCGGCCAAGGTCGCGCAGGCCGCTGGCCTGGTCGATCGCATGGCCGGTGAGGACAGCCTGACCGCCGATGCGGTCGCCTATGCCAAGGAAGTAGCCGACGCCCGCCCCCTGCCCCGCGCCAGCGAAAAGCCGGTCAGCGTCGAGGCGGGCGTGTTCGACAATTTCCGCAAGACCAACGCCAAGCGCTTCCGCGGCTATGACGCGCCGGCGGAGATCATCGCGGTGATCGAGGAAACGGTCGACAAGCCTTATGCCGAGGGCGTGGTGCGTGAGCGCAACGGCTTCATGAAGCTGATCATGGGCACGCAGAGCGCCGCGATGCGCCACATCTTCTTCGCCGAGCGCAAAGCCGCGAAGATCGACGACGTGCCGGAAGATACGCAGCTGCGCGCGATCAAGAAGGTCGGCGTGATCGGTGCCGGCACGATGGGCGGCGGCATTTCGATGAACTTCCTGTCGGCCGGCATCCCGGTAACGATCGTCGAGATGCAGCAGGACGCACTCGACCGCGGCACCGGCGTGATGCGCAAGAATTACGAGGGCAGCGCCGCGCGCGGCCGGATCAAGCCCGAGCAGGTCGAACAGGCAATGGGCCTGCTGACCCCGACGCTCAGCATGGACGACCTCGCCGACTGCGACCTCGTGATCGAGGCGGTCTATGAGAATATGGACGTCAAGAAGGACATTTTCGGCAAGCTCTCCGCGATCTGCAAGCCGGGCGCGATCCTGGCGTCCAACACCAGCTACCTCAACATCGACGAGATTGCAGCATCGACCAGCCGTCCGGGCGATGTCGTGGGCATGCACTTCTTCTCGCCCGCCAACGTCATGAAGCTGCTGGAAATCGTGCGCGGCGCACAGACCGACAAGGACGTGCTGGCGACCGTCATGGACGTCGCCAAGAAGATCAAGAAGGTCGCGGTGGTCGCGGGCGTGTGCCACGGCTTTATCGGCAACCGCATGCTGATGCCGCGTCAGGTCGAGGCGATGAAGCTGCTGATGGAAGGCGCAACGCCCGAGCAGGTCGACCGCGTCCATGTCGAATTCGGCATGCCGATGGGGCCGTTCCAGATGAGCGATCTCGCCGGTGTCGACATCGGCTGGCACCGCGACCCGACCCGGATCGAAAGCATCCGCGATGCGCTCGCCGCCGAGGGCCGCTGGGGCCAGAAGAAGCAGGCCGGCTTCTACGACTATGACGACAAGCGGAACCCCTCGCCCAGCCCACGCGTCGCCGAGATCATCGAGGATTTCCGCAAGAAGACCGGCGCGGTGCAGCATGAGGTGAGCGATGAGGAAATCATCGAGCGCACGCTGTATACCATGGTCAATGAAGGCGCGCTGATCCTGCAGGAAGGCATGGCGCAGCGTGCGTCGGACATCGATGTCGTGTGGATCTATGGCTATGGCTGGCCGGTCTATCGCGGCGGCCCGATGTTCTGGGCGGACACGGTCGGGCTCAAGACCATCGTCGCGGGACTGGAGAAGCATGGCTTCGAAGTCGCGCAGCTGTTGAAGGACAAGGCCGCGAAGGGCGAGCGCTTCAATGGCTGATGCCGCAGCGACCGGCGTGGAGGCAGGCGAGGTCGAGGCGCTGCGCTTCCGCCTCGGCTTCTTCAAGCTGGTCGTGCGCGATCTGGCCGCGATGGAGCGGTTCTACTGCGATACCTTCGGGTTCGCGGTGACCAATCGCGTGGTGCTGCCCGGGCTGGAAGAGTCGATGCTCAATCTGCCCGGCCAGCCCTTCACCTTGGTGCTGTTCCACCACAGCGACGGGCGGGAGATCATTGTCGGCAACGGGCATGGCCCGGTCGGCCTGACCACGACCGATCTCGACGCAGCGGCGGCGCGCGCGATCGCGCATGGCGCGCGTCTGCTGCACGGTCCGCATGAATTGCCCGGCGCGCGGCTGACCTTCCTGCTCGACCCCGAGGGGCATGAGATCGAACTGATCCAGCGGACAGGCGCTCCGGGATGACGCTGGCGCGCGCGTCCGCGATCGACATCGCCACCGCGATTGCGGCGGGCGAGACGAGCGCGCGCGCGCAATGCGAAGCCGCCATCGCGCGGGTCGAGGCTGGAGACGGCGCGATCAACGCGGTGGTGGTGCGCGATTTCGAACGCGCGCTTGTCGCAGCGGACGAAGCCGATGCCGCGGTAGCGCGCGGCGAGCGCCGCCCGCTGCTGGGCGTGCCGATGACGGTCAAAGAGGCGTTCGACGTTGCCGGCCTTCCGACCAGCTGGGGCTTCTCGCACGCGGCTGGCAACATCGCGACCTCGGACGCGGTCGCGGTGCAGCGGCTCAAGGCGGCGGGCGCGGTGATCTTGGGCAAGACCAATGTGCCCAAGGCGCTGGGCGACTGGCAAAGCGTCAATTCCGTCTATGGCCGCACCAGCAACCCGCACGACCCGACCCGCACCTGCGGCGGCAGCTCGGGCGGCGCAGCGGCGGCGCTGGCGGCGGGTTTCGTCCCGATCGAGTTGGGCAGCGATATTGGCGGGTCGATCCGGGTGCCGTCGCACTTCTGCGGCATCTGGGGGCACAAGCCAAGCTATGGCGCGCTCAATGGCTACGGCCACCGCTTTCCCGGTACCGATGGCGCAGAAACGGTGCTGAGCGTGATCGGGCCGATGGCGCGGCATGGCAGCGACCTGCCGCTGCTGCTTGACCTGCTCGCCGACCTGCCCTTGCCGCGCGCTGCGACGCCCGTCCGGCGCGTGATGGTACTGACCGCGCATCCGGCGACCGCGACCGCTGCGGCGGTGATCGACGGGGTGGAGCGCGCGGCCGAAGCGCTGGCGCGTGACGGGGTCGAAGTGATCCGCTCCCACCCCGCCCTGCCCAATCTGGCGGCGCAGCATGACGCCTATACCGCGCTGCTCGGCACGGTGTTCGCCCGGTCGGACCCCACGTTGCACGACACGCTGCCGCGCCTGCTCCCCTACCTCGCGATGCTGGATACGCAGGCGCGCAACACGCGGGCATGGGCGGCGCTGTTTGCCGATGTCGATGCAGTGATCGCACCGCCCGCCGCGACTCAGGCATTCCCGCACGACCCGCGCCCGCAGGCCGATCGGACGCTCGACATCGACGGCGTGGAGCGCGGCTATGACGCGCACCTCGCCTGGGCGGGGCTCGCCACCTATCCGGGCCTGCCCGCCACCACCTTCCCGGTCGGGACCGCCAACGGCCTGCCGACCGGCGTGCAGGTGCTGACCGACCTGTATCACGACCATCTTGCGATCGCGACCGCGCGCCGCATCGCCGCTTTGCTGGACGAGGAAAAGCAATGACCGATCTCGACACATTCCGCGCCGAAACCCGCGCCTGGCTTGAGGCCAATGTCCCCGCATCGATGCGCGAACCGATGCGCGGCGAGGGCGACGCCAATTGGGGCGGGCGCAAGGCCGATTACAGCAAGAACCCCGACCAGAAACGCTACATGGACATGATGGCCGCGCGCGGCTGGACCGTGCCCGACTGGCCCACCCGATATGGCGGCGGCGGGCTGTCGGCGGCCGAAGCCAAGATCCTGCGCGAGGAAATGGCGGCGCTGAACTGCCGCAATCCGCTCAACAGCTTCGGCATCTCGATGCTCGGCCCGGCGCTGCTGAAATACGGCACCGAGGAGCAGAAGCTCGAGCATCTGCCCAAAATCGCGCGCGGCGAAATCCGCTGGTGCCAGGGCTATTCGGAGCCGAATGCGGGCAGCGATCTCGCCGGCCTCGCCACCAGCGCGATCCCCGATGGCGATGATTATATCGTCAACGGGCAGAAGGTATGGACCAGCTATGCCGACAAGGCCGACTGGATCTTCTGCCTGGTGCGCACCAGCAAGGACAGCAAGCAGGGCGGGATCAGCTTCCTGTTGTTCGACATGGACTCGCCCGGCGTCTCGACCAAACCGATCCTGCTGATCAGCGGTTACTCGCCCTTCTGCGAAACCTTTTTCGACAATGTCCGCGTTCCCAAGAAGAACCGGATTCACGACGAGAACAAGGGCTGGGACGTCGCCAAATATCTGCTCGGCCATGAGCGCGAGATGATTTCGGGCATGGGCCTCGCCTCGCCCGGCGGAAACCCGCTGATCGAAGGCGCAATCGCAACGATCGGGCTGGACGCGCAGGGGCGTCTGGCCGACCCGATCCTGCGCGCGCAGCTGGCGATGTTCGAGGTCCGGTCCAAGGCGTTCTCGGCGATGTCGGAGCGGTTCATCGACCAGCTCAAGGCCGGACAGGCGCACCCCGCCCAGCCGTCGATGATGAAGTACTACGGAACCGAGCTGAACAAGGACCGCCACGAGCTGGTCATGGCGAGCGGCGGGTCCGACACGCTCGAATGGGAAAGCGAACGCTCCAACGGCGGCGCGAAGCCGCGCGCGTGGCTGCGGACCAAGGCGAATTCGATCGAGGGCGGGACGAGCGAGGTCCAGCTGAATATCGTCGCCAAGCGGATTCTCGAACTCCCCGCCTGACACGCCAACGCCTCTCCTGCTTTCGCGGGAGAGGCAGCGAGACTTGGCAGCTTGCTGCCTAGTCGCAGCGGTGAGGGTCTTCTTGGAAGAAAGAAGAAGACCCTCACCCCGACCCTCTCCCGCGAAGGCGGGAGAGGGAGAAGGAAAGAAGAAAATGCCACTCTACCTCAACGACGAACAGACCATGCTCCGCGAGAGCGCGCAGCAATTTGTGAGCGAGGCCGCCCCGGTCAGCCACATGCGCGCACTGCGCGACGCGAACGACGCAACCGGGTTCAGCCGCGACCTGTGGAAGCAATTCGCCGAAATGGGCTTCACCGGCATCCTGATCCCCGAAAGCGACGGCGGCCTCGGCCTCGGCCATGTCGAGGCGGGGGTGGTGCTGGAAGAGATCGGGCGTAACCTGTCCCCCTCCCCCTTCCTCACCACGGCGGTCGCGGCGGTCGCGGCGCTCAACGGCACGGCGCAGCGCGAGCGCTGGTTCCCCGGCATCCTGTCGGGCGAAACCGTCGCGGCGCTGGCGGTCGACGAGCGCGCCAAGCATGGCGACGCGATCGGCATGAAGGCCGAACGCTCGGGCAACGGCTTCAAGCTGACCGGCACCAAGCAGTTCGTCGCGCACGGCCATGTCGCCGACCTGCTGATCGTCGCCGCGCGCACCGCCGGGTCGCCCGAGGATGCCAATGGCGTGACGCTGTTCGCGGTGCCGAAGGACGCGACGAACCTGACCGCCGACCCGCAGCGGCTTGCCGATGCCAGCCTCGCCGCGCGGATGACGTTCGATGGGGTCGCGGTCGATGCCGACGCGGTAATCGGTGAGGTCGATGGCGGGCGCGCGGTGCTGAACGCACTGCTCGGCGCCGGGCGCACGGGTGCTGCGGCGGAAATGCTGGGCGTCGGTGGCGGGGCGATGGACATGACGGTCCAGTATCTCAAGGAACGCAAGCAGTTCGGCACGCTGATCGGCAGCTTCCAGGCGCTCCAGCATCGCGCGGCGCACCTCTATTCGGAGCTGGAAGTCGCGCGCGCGGCGGTGCTCAAGACACAGCAGCTGCTCGACGCCAGCGATGCCAAGGCGGACGAAGCGGTGGCGGTCGCCAAGGCGATGGCCGGCATGGCATCGACGCTGGCGGTGCAGGAAGGGGTGCAGATGCATGGCGGCATCGGCATGACCGACGAATATGATATCGGCTTCTACATGAAGCGCGGGCGCGTGCTGGCGGAGCTGTTCGGCGACACCAATTATCACGCCGACGCCCTGGCGCGGGCGAGCGGATATTGAGGACAATATTTTGAGCGAGAATGAAAAACGCGCCGAAACCGCCGCCGAACAGGTGACCCAACTCGTCAGCCTGCTCGACGTCGAAACCATCGATGTCGACCTGTATCGCGGCGCGCGCCAGCCCGGCGGGGTCGGGCGCGTGTTCGGCGGCCAAGTGATCGGGCAGGCGCTGCAGGCCGCGCAGCGCTCGGTCGAGGGCAAGGACGCGCACTCGCTCCACGCCTATTTCATGCGGCCGGGCAATGAGGATTTCCCGATCATCTATCGCGTCGTGCGCGATTATGACGGGGGCAGTTTCGCCAACCGCCGCGTGATCGCGCTGCAACAGGGCGTGCCGATCCTCAACATGATCGCGTCGTTCCAGCGGCCCGAAGATGGCCTCTCGCATCAGGCCGACATGCCCGACGTGCCGGGGCCGGACGACCTGCGCTCCGAATTCGATCTGCGCGAGGAAATCCGCGATCACGTGCCGGAGAAGTTCCGCCCCTTCTTCCTGCGCCCGCGCCCGATCGAAATCCGCCCGTGCTCCCCGCGCAACTGGTTCAAGCCGGAAAAGCGCGAACCGGTGCAGCATAGCTGGTTCCGCACCGCCGCCGCCCTGCCCGACGATCCCGCGCTCCACCGCGCGATCCTGTCCTATGCCAGCGACATGATGCTGCTCGGCACCGCGACGCTGCCGCATGGCGTCAACTGGATGACGCGCGGCTTGCAGAGCGCGAGCCTCGACCATGCCGTATGGCTGCACGCGCCGCTGCGCGCCGACGACTGGCTGCTCTACACCACCGACAGCCCCTGGGCCGGCCATGCGCGCGGGTTCAACCGCGGGCGCATCTACAGCCGCGACGGACGGCTGGTGGCGAGCGTCGCGCAGGAAGGGCTGATGCGGATGCGGGAGGGGTGAGCTATTCCTCCCCCAGCTTGTCTGGGGGAGGTGGCAGCGCGCAGCGCTGACGGAGGGGCCGCCGCTGCAAGCGGCGGAATTTTGCCGAGCTGTTCACGGCCGTCTGCGCGGCCGCCCCTCCACCGCCTTCGGCGGTCCCCCTCCCCTGCTGCGCAGGGGAGGAATTCGGTCGCCTATTCCTTCGGACGAACCACATACGCCGCCGGCAAATACAGAAACACCTCGGTCAAACTCGCCCGCGACCATTCGACCGGCCGGTCCAGCCCACGCACCTCCACCCCATAATCGCCCCCGAACCGCGCCGCAGTGGTGGCCGCGTCGGCGGCGATCATCTCGATGATCTTGTTCCGATACTGATCCGGGTTGAGCACCGACAGCGTCATGTCGCCGCTTTTCTCGATCTGCGCGCGGCCGGTGGGCGGCACCGCCTTGATGAACTTGGCAATCCGGTCGAGCGCGGCGCGGGCGTCCATGCCGGGCTCCAGCTTCACCTTGATGATGAAGCTGGTCCGCTCCGAATCCGGGCGGCCATCGCGGCTCAGCAACAGGTCGCCATAGTTGGCAAGCGTCAGCGCCTCGACCACATAGTCGCCCGTCGCCAGCTCGACGCCATGCTTGCCTGCCTGCTCGATCGCGCTGCGCACCATCGCGTAGATTTCCTTGCGGCGCAGCGCCTCGTCGCGCGTATCGCCGGTGATCGCGACCCGCTGAACCGCGAAATCGGCGGTGCGACGCAGCGTGATGATCGGGATCGACGTGCCCTGAAAGCCATCGCGATTGCTCGCCGATCGGGTGGCGGTCACCACCACCTCCTGCGCCGGGGCGGGCAGGATGCTCGCCACCATCAATGAAGCCGCCGTCAGTGCCCGAATGATCCGCATCGCCCTGCTCCCGTTTACCTCGGGTGCAGGGTCGGCCTTTGGTACAGCCCGGTCAATCGCGTGTCAGGAGCCGTCAGAAAGCGGGCGCGTCGTCGCCACCGTCATCGGTCCCCGTCATGCGATAATGGACCCGCGCGATACAGCCCTGTGCGCCGCTGGGCGCGGGCTCTGCGCTTGCCGCGATGATCATCCGGCGGGCCTGCTCGCCGAATTCCGCCGCCGGTTCGCTGGCCAACACGGTGACCGCCCCGGTCGCGCCCCATGGGGCAAGATCATAGCGGACGATCGCCCAGCCCTCGATCGCGCGGCGGCGAAATGCGTCGGGGAATTGCTGGGTCAGCGGGCGCGCCCAGCGGATCACTTCGGGGCAGGTGCCAGCCGGATAGTCGCTCTTGGGCGGCATCGGCGGTGCGGGCACCGGGTCCACCGCGCCTCGAACAAACGGGATGGTACAGCGCGTGCGCGGCGCGTTGCCGACATAGCGGCTGCGCCCCGCCGCGTCGCTCGCCGCCGCCTCCAGCACGCGGTTGCCATCGCTGGCCACGATGCCGGGATTATGCGGCACGCCATCGGCGTCCACGTCAAAGCTGGCAACCGCATAGGACGGGACGCCCGGCGTCTGGGGGATGCGGCGATCGTCGATAAAGGCGCGCAACAACATGCGCGGACGCCCCGCCCCGGCGCAATCGCCCGACTTGCGGATCTGCTGCATCACCATCTGGAATTCGGACGGGTTCGCCATGCGCAGCGCCGCCACGCGATAGAGATCGGCGGGCGCCGCGCGGTCGAACGGAACGCTGCGCCCGGTAAAGGTCATGGTGCAGGCGGCGCCGGCCGCGCTCGCCGGGAACCGCCACAGGCTAAGCGCCGGGGCAAGATCGGTGCCCGGAACATAGCCACGCGGACCGGACGCCGCGACCCGCTGCGTGATCCCGAGCGGGCGGCCATCATCGCCGATGGTGAACGTCATTTCATAGGCACGCGGCGGATCGATCCCGATCCGCGCGACCTGGGTAAAGGGAGCGACGGCGGCCAGCGGGGCGACGACCCGCCCGCCGCATTGCGCGGTGGCGCCCTCATAATCGACCAGATGCTGCCGCGCCTCCAGATGGACGACCGACGGCGCCGCCAAATGGGTGGGTGACCGCGGCGGCGGCGGCGAAGGCACGGCGATGGTCGCAGTCTGGGCGGCGGCGGCGAGGAGCATCAGCATGGCCGCAGCGTCCGCCTTTTTTGTTACCGGATCAAGGCATTAGGTTGGCGGCAGGGGGTTAGCTTTGACAATGGTCCGAGCGGCGCAAACTGGGTGGGATGCGAACGCTCGATCTCAGCGGTCCCTCAAAGTTCAATTTTAGATCACGTCGTTATCGGTACGGCGAGTTGAGATGCTTAAATCCCATACCCATGCAGACAATGAGCGCTGGAAAATAGGATGCCGCCAAAGTGATCCCAAAAAACGGTCCGAGCTGGATGCTTGTGAAGGCCACACTGTAGATCAAGTAGGTAAGCCCGATCGATACAAACGGGATTAAAGCCAGAAAATAAGGTCGAATCCTTATCCGAAATACGCGTAGCATCGCCATCGACACTATCGAAAACCCCGGTGGGAGAATTAGGGCGATTTCTGCCACATGCCCTCGCAGGTTGTAGATCCGGGATCCATGATGGACTTGGCTCACGCCGGAAGCAAGTTCAGAGCGAGGAAATGGCAGGGGCCGGAACGACCACTATCGGGTCGCAGCCGCTCCCCTACACTGCCGTCTTCCCATACTCCTGCCGCGTCACCGGATGGCTCGACGACAGCCCGCCATCGACCGCCAGCGCCTGTCCGTTAACATAGCTCGCATCATCCGACGCCAGGAACAGCGCCGCGCGCGCCAGCTCCTCTGCCTGCGCACCCCGGCGCAGCGGGTTCAGCCGGCCGACGCGGTCCATCTTCCCCGCCTCGCGCGCATAGTCGAAGGTCGGCTTGGTCATCCCCGTCTCGGTCAGCCCCGGGCACAGCGCGTTGACGCGGACGTTCGACCCCGACAGCTGCTGCGCGGCGACGGCGGCGAGGTTGATGACCCCGGCCTTGGACGCCGAATAGGCCGGGCTGCCCGCGCCCGATCGGATGCCCGCAACGCTGGCGGTCAGGACGATCGCCCCCTTCCCCCGCTCCGCAATCTTTGGCGCGCCATGTTTGATCGCGAGCAAAGGCCCGATGAGGTTCACGCGCAGCACTTCGGCCATCAGCTCCGGCGTGGTGTCGAACAGGTTCGCCATGCCGCCCGAGATGCCGGCATTCGCCAAGAGGATGTCGAGCCCGCCAAATTCGGCGACCGCGAGATCGACCGTCGCGATCACATCCGGCTCGCTGCCCGCGTCCATGCGGATCGCCTTGGCCGTGCCCCCGGCGGCGGCGATCAGCGCTACCGTCTCGTCCGCGCCCTCGGTCTTGTCGGCGACGATCACCCGCCCCCCTTCGGCGGCGAACAGGATCGCGGCGGCGCGGCCGATGCCGCTGCCCGCGCCAGTGACGATGATCGATTTGTCGGTGAAGCGGGCCATCAGATCGTCACCCCACCATCGATCACCAACGCCTGCCCCGTGGTGTAACGCCCCGCCGCAGAGGCGAGGAACACGACGCCACCGGCAATATCCTCCGGTTCGCCCAGTCGCCGCAACGGCGTCTGCTTGTTCACCCGCGCCTCGGCCTCCGGATTTTCCCACAAGGCACGGGCGAAGTCGGTCTTGATCAGCCCCGGCGCGATGCAGTTCACCCGGACATTGTCGGGGCCGTACTCAACCGCATAGTTGCGCGCGAGCTGGAAGTCCGCCGCCTTGGACACATTATACGCGCCGATCACCGGCGACCCGCGCAGGCCGCCGATCGAAGAGATGATAACGATCGCGCCGTCCTTGCGCGCGCACATTTCGGGCGCGACCATCTGGATCAGCCAGTGGTTGGACAGGACATTATTGTCGAGGATCTTGCGGAACTGGTCATCCGCAATCCCCGCCAACGGCCCGTAATAGGGGTTGGACGCGGCATTGCAGACGAGGATGTCGATCCGACCGAACACGCGACGCGTCTCGTCCACCAGATGCTGGAGCGCATCCTTGTGCGAGATGCTTGCCGCGATGGCGACCGCAGTGCCCTCGCCATGCTTCGCGTTGATCGCGGTGGCGACCTCCTCGCAAACATCCTGATTGCGGCTGGAGATCACCACCTTCGCGCCCTGATCGGCGAGCGCCTCGGCGCTTGCCCTTCCGATCCCGCGTGAGGATCCGGTGACGATGGCGACCTTACCGGTCAGGTCGAACAGGCTCATCTAAAACTCCCCTCCCGCTTGCGGGAGGGGCCGGGGGAGGCCTGTCCGCACGCGGTGTATCCAGTTTGGAGGGACAGGCTCTCCCCTAACCCCTCCCGCAAGCGGAAGGGGGACTTACGCCCCCGCCTTCCGCGCAAACTCCCACGCGCTCGCGGCCAGCCCCGGCACCCGCGTCGCGGTTTCCTCGGCGTGCGCATTGCTGGCATTGCCGTCGAGCAGGCGGCGCTTGATCCCCTGCACGATGCTCATCAGCCGGAACTGGCCGAACGCGAAGTACCAGTTGAGGTCGGGAATCCCGTCGCGTCCGGTCGCGGCGCAGTAACGCTCGACCATCGCCTCGACGGTCGGGATGCCGGTGTCCGCCCCCGTGATGCCACCAATCGCCGAAGCGCCATTGGCGGGGATCATCCAGTTGGTCAGCAGGTACGAGAAATCCGCCATCGGATCGCCCAGCGTCGACAACTCCCAGTCGAGCACCGCCTTCACGCGCGGCTGCTCCGCGTCGAAGATCATATTGTCGATGCGATAATCGCCATGGACGATGCTGGTCCGCGTCTGCGGCGGCAGGGTGCGCGGCAGCCATTCGATCAGTCTCTCGACATCCTCCAGATCGTCGGTCTGGGCGAGGCGGTATTGCTTGGTCCAGCGCCCGACCTGTCGCTCGAAATAGCTGCCCGGCTTGCCGTAATCGCCCAGCCCCGCCGCCGCGTAATCGGTCTCATGCAGCTGCGCCAACCGGTCGCAGATTTCGTAATAGATCGCGGTTCGTTGCGCCGGCGTCTTGTCCGGCAGCGCCCCGTCCCAATAGGTCGCGCCCTCGACCAGCTCCATGATGTAGAAGGCCGAACCGACGACCCCATCATCCTCGCACAGCCCATAGGGCCGCGCGACCGGGAATCCCGTCGGGTGCAGCCCCGCGATCAGCCGATATTCGCGATCCACCGCATGCGCCGATGGCAGCAGCGGCCCGAACGGCTTGCGCCGCAGCACATAGGCACCGCTCGCCGCGTCGATGCGATAGGTCGGGTTGCTCTGCCCGCCGGGGAATTTGGCGTAGCTCAGCGGGCCAGCGAAACCCGCGACATTGGCCTCCATCCATGCGGTGAGCCGCGCGGTGTCGAGGTCGTCGACCTGCTCCATCGGCTGCCCGCCGCGATGTCCCGCCGGGCTGCTCATGCGAATTCGATCACGGAGCGCACCGCGTCCCCCTGTCGCAGATTGTCGAAGGCGTGGTTGATGTCCTCCAGCTTGATCCGCTCGGCGACCATCGAGTCGAGGTCGAGCACCCCGTCGAGATACATCTGCACCAGCCGCGGCAGGTCGATCGGGAATTGCATCGACCCGGCGAGCGAGCCTTGCAGCTTCTTGCCCGACAGGAAGGTCGGACCCGGAATGCTGACCGACTGGCCCGGCGCGATCATGCCCAGGATCGTCGCGGTGCCGCCCCGGCGCAGCACGTGCCACGCCGTCTCCGCAGTCTGCGGCCGCCCGACCGCCTCGATCGCATAATGCACGCCGCCATCGGTCAGCTTCAGCACCTGCTTCACCAGATCGGGAGCCATCGCGTCGAGATCGTGCGTCGCGCCCATCTTCCGCGCCAGCGCGCGTTTCTCCGGCACGGGATCGATCGCGATAATCTTGCCCGCACCGGCAATCTTCGCGGCATTGATCGCCGACAGGCCGATGCCGCCACAGCCGATCACCGCGACCGTCTCGCCCGGCGTGACCTTGCTGTCGCGGAAGATCGACCCCGCCCCGGTCAGCACCGCACAGCCGAGCAGTGCGGCGCGGTCGAGCGGCATATCCTTGCTGATCGCCACGCAGGCATTTTCGTGAATCAGCATCTGTTCGGCGAAGGCCGACAGGTTGAGGAAATGGTTGACCGGCGTGCCATCGGCGAGCGTCAGCTTGGGGCTGGCATCGGCCGGACGACGCGTCGAATTGTCCAGACAAAGCGACGGGCGGCCCGATATGCAGAACTCGCACGACCCGCAGAACACGGTGAAGAAGGTGATAACATGGTCGCCGGGCTTCAGCCGCGTGACCTCGCTCCCCACCGCCTCGACCACGCCCGCCGCCTCATGCCCCGGCACGGTCGGCATCGCATGCGGATAGGCCCCGTCGACAAAATGCAGGTCCGACCGGCACACGCCGCACGCCGCCGTGCGCACCAGCACCTCGCGCGGGCCGGGCTTGTCGATGCGGATGTCGTGGATTTCGAGCGGCTTGCCGGCCTCGAACAACACTGCTGCTTTCACTGAAACTCCCCTCCCGCTTGCGGGAGGGGCCGGGGGAGGGCCTGTCTTCCGCAAGCGTTGAATGCATGGAGAGGGACAGGCCCTCCCCTAACCCCTCCCGCAAGCGGGAGGGGAACTGTCACCGCGTCACCGCCATATCGCCGCTGCTCGGCCGATCCGCCTTGAACTCGCCGTACTTGCCGAACTCCGACCGCGCGATCGCCCGGTTGTGCACCTCATCCGGCCCATCGGCAAAGCGCAGCGTGCGCATGCTCGCCCAGGCACTGGCGAGCGGCGTGTCACCCGACACACCCGCCCCGCCGAACGCCTGAATCGCATCGTCGAGGATCTGCAGCGTCATGCGCGGCCCCATCGCCTTGATCATCGCGATCTCGCCCTGCGCCGACTTGTTGCCCGCCTTGTCCATCATGTCCGCAGCCTTCAGGCACAGCAGGCGCATCATTTCGAGATTCGATCGCGCTTCGGCGACGCGCTGCTCCCAGATCGAATGGTCGGCAATGCGCTTGCCGAACGCGACACGGCTCAACAGGCGCTTGCACATCAGCTCCAGCGCCATTTCAGCGACCCCGATCGACCGCATGCAATGGTGGATGCGGCCCGGCCCAAGCCGGCCCTGCGCGATCTCGAACCCGCGCCCTTCGCCGAGCAGGATATTCTCGACCGGCACGCGGACATTCTCCAGCACCACCTCGCCATGGCCGTGCGGCGCGTGATCATACCCGAACACCGAAAGCATGCGCTCCACGCGAACGCCGGGCGCATCCATCGGCACCAGAATCTGGCTCTGCTGCGAATGGCGCGAGGCGTCGGGGTTGGTCTTGCCCATCACGATCGCGACGGCGCAGCGCGGGTCGCCGACGCCCGACGACCACCATTTGCGCCCGTTGATCACATAATGATCGCCGTCGCGGACCATCGACGTCTGAATATTGGTCGCGTCGGACGAGGCGACGTCGGGCTCGGTCATCAGAAACGCGGAGCGGATTTCGCCATCCATCAGCGGCTTGAGCCAGCGCTCCTTATGCTCACGCGTGCCGTAACGGTGGAGCACCTCCATATTGCCGGTGTCGGGCGCGGAGCAGTTGAACACCTCGCTCGCCCAGCCGGCGCGGCCCATCTCCTCGGCGCACAGCGCATATTCGAGGTTGGTGAGCTGAGTCCCCTCGAACTCGAAGCTGTCATCGACATGGGTCTGGCCCGAATGCGGCGGCATGAAGAAATTCCACAACCCCTGCGCGCGCGCGACCGGCTTCAGCTCCTCGATCACCGGCAGCACCTTCCAGCGCTCGCCCGTGTATACCTGGTCGCGATACTCGTTCTGGCGCGGCGTGATGTGCTGGTCGATGAACCCGCGCACGCGGTCGCGGAAATAAGTCTCGCGCTCCGTCAGCGTGAAATCCATGCGCCCTCTCCTTCTCATTCTCAGTTAGGCGGCACCGGCCCGCTCCCCCACCCGGCCACCCATAACATACAACGCCGTTGGGTGGCCGGGTGGGGGAGCGGGCCGGTGCCGATCCAGCGAAGCTGACAAGGACGTTAGGCCATACCCGATATTCGGTAAAGTGGGGCTGGCCGCATTTTTCCGCTGCGCTTCCCTCTGCATCGCATTGCTGCGCTTTAGGACTGTTCGTTCGAATCAAATTTGCTAATCTAAACGGATGAACGCCGAAGACGCAGCGCCCGAAGAGGCGCGGGGGGAAACAAAACGGTTCCGCGCCAAGCGCGACGCGATCCTCGCGGCGGCGGCGGACGTGATCAACGATCAGAGCGCGAAGGGCATGACCTTCGCGGATGTCGCACAGCGCGTCGGCCTCAACACCACCAGCGTTACCTACTATTTCAAGCGCAAGGAAGACCTGGCGGCGGCGGCATTCGACGTGACGCTCGACCGGCTCGACGCGATGCTGGACGAAGCGCATCGCGAAGCGACGCCCGAAGCCCGCGTCGCGCGCTATCTGTCGATCAACATGGAGCGGCTGGCGCGCATCCATCGCGGCGAGGAAAAGGCGCTGGCGATCCTGTCCGATCTGCGCGCGATGGAGGGTGAACTGCGCACCCGCCTGATGCAGCGCTGGCAGCAGATTTTCCGCAAGACCCGCGCCTTGTGGGGCGATGGCGGCACGCGCGCCGAAACCGATCTGCGCGGCGCGCGCGCGCATGTGCTGCTCGAGAACACCTTCTGGCTTCCGGCCTGGATCACCCGATACGAGGTTGACGAATATTCCCGCGTTGAAAGCCGGCTGATGGACGTGTTTCGCCACGGCATCGCGACACCGGGCGACGTGTGGAAGCCCGCGATGCTCGACCTGATCCATGACGAGGCCGAGCCGGGGCGTGAGGCGTTCCTGCTGGCGGCAACGCGGCTGATCAACGAACTGGGCTATCGCGGCGCATCGGTGCAAAGGATCGCGAGCGAGCTCAACGTCACCAAGGGCAGCTTCTACCACCATCTCGACGCCAAGGACGAGTTGGTGATCGAATGCTACAAGCGCAGCTTCGACCTGATCGCCGACGCGCAACGGCTGGCTGAGGACGGGCCGGGCGACCATTGGCGCAAGCTGACCAGCATCATCGCGACCCTGCTCGACGTCCAGTTCTCCGAACGCGGGCCGCTGCTGCGCACCACCGCGCTGTCGGGCCTGCCCGCGCGCGTGCGCACCGCGCTGATCGACCGCTCGAACCGCATCGCGCGCCGCTATGCCGGAATGCTGTCCGACGGCATCGCCGAAGGATCGATCCGCGCGATCGACCCGCTCGTCGCCAGCCAGACGATGATGGCGCTGCAGAACGCCGCATTCGACATGCGCAAATGGGCCAGCACGATGCCGCGCGACCGCGCGGTGGCCTTCTACGCCTCGACCATCGTGTTCGGGCTGTTCGACGATCGCGTGCTGGAGTTCTGATCGCGGATTACCGGCCCGTGTCTGCTTGTCGGTCGGCCGTCATTTTGGTGATATCGATCAAGTGAAGGCTGACATCACCGGCGCGCAAGCGAATGCGGCTTCCTAACTTCGCTACGTATTTGGAGCGAAGCGTGTACCGCAGAACACGATACATCCCGATATCGCCGGCCCTGCTGTCGAACGGAGAATAGCGGCGTGTCGCGATCTCCTGCAGAATGGGCTTTGCCCAATCACTGTTCTTGATCGGTCTCAGAATCTGCAGATCTGCGATCCGGCCGTCGGGCTGAATCCAGAAGCCGATATCGGCCCACAGGATCTCGCGATTTGAGGAAAAGTGCACCTCTTCGACAACAACCCGGGGCGTGCGTGGTTCACTCATCAATACCGGTTCCGCCGTCCCGGCGCTGCGCAGCGCGGCGATGAACGCCTCGGTCCCGTCGTCCTTTCCGTCGCCCAGCGCGAGGCGCGCCCTCAAGATCGCAAGCGCCTGAGCGAAGACCGGTTCGCTGCCATAATCGCGCTCGAGTTGAACCAGTATTTTGCGCGCTTGGGGCTTGTCCCGCGCTGCGAGCGCAAGCCAGGCGCGGCGAAAGGTCAGCATGCCCGCAAGATCCCGCCGGCCGAGCCGCGCCGCCCGCTCCGCTTCGTCCCGATAGGCCCCGTCCGCGCGCTCCGGTTGCGCCAGCTTCGCCCACATGTCGCCGAGCCGGGCGGAAACGCGGATCGAGGTCGGATGCTCCTCACCCAGCGCCCGGCGCAGGATGGTCACGCTGTTGCGGGTCGCGTTGATGAACGCGGTTTCGTCGCCCTCATGCTCGGCGACGTCCGCGTACGTGGCGTAGAGATCGGAAATCTTGCCCGGCATGACCCGCGCATATTTGGCGTTGCGCGAGACCGCACGACGCAGGATCGATTTGGCGTCATCATACTGGCCGGCAGCGAACGCCTCGGCGCCCGCATCCATTGCCGCATCGACCTCCTCCTCCGGGGGGCATTTCCGCTCGAGGCACCTGTCGAGCGCCGCGCGCCGGCGGCTTGCGATCACCACCACGTCGGCCGCCACGGGGGCTTGGGACGTCGGTTGCTGCTGAACCGCGGCGAGGAGGACGGCCAATACCAACATCGAAGTCTCCATCGCCGGGCCCTCGTGCTCGGCGGCTCGAGGATTGCGAGCTCAGCTCATGCGGCGGTCACGGCGTCGCGCTGACCTCGGTGTGTGCAGCCAATTTGGTGATGTCGACCTGGTGCAGGCTGACTCGTCCCACGCGCTGGCGAATGCGCGTCCCGATATCGACCCTATAGGCCGGGCGCAGCGTATAGCGCTCGACCCGATACACACCCATCGCCCCCACCTCGGCACCCTCGACCGGCGAATAGCGGCGACCGGCGATCTGCTTCAACATGGGGCGCGCCCAGGCGCTCTCCTCCGCCGGTCGCAGGATTTCGCTCCCGGTGGTCGTGCCATCCGGCTGAATCCAGAAACCGATATCGGCCCATAATATGTCGCGGCTGGAACCGAACACCATCGGCTTGTCATCAAACTCGGGATGGCGTGGTTCGCTGATCAGCAACGGATCTGCCATGCCGGCCTGTCGCAGTGCGGCGACGAACGCTTCGGTCCCGTCATCCTTTCCATCACCAAGGGCGAGACGTGCCTTCAGGATCGACAACGCCGGCGTGAACACGGTTTCGCGGCCATATTCGCGTTCGAGTTCGACTGACAGCTTGCGCGCATGCGGCTTGTCGCGCGCCGCCAGCGCCAGCCAGGCGCGCCGGAAGGTCAGCATGCCGGCAAGGTCACGCCGTCCAAACCGCGCCGCCCGCTCCGCTTCGCGCTGATAGGCACCGTCAGCGCGTTGCGCCTGCCCCAGCTTGGCCCACATGTCGCCAAGGCGCGCGGACACCCGGATCGCAGCCGGATGCCCTTCACCCAGCGCCCGGCGCAACACCTTCACGCTGTTTTGGGTCGAGTCGATAAAAGCGGTTTCATCGCCCTCATGTTCGGCGACGTCGGCATAGGTGGCATAAAGGTCGGAAATTTTGACCGGGATGACCTTGGCATATTTGGCGTTGCGCCCAATGGCGAGCCGCAGCGTTTTCTTTGCCTCTTCATAGCGTCCGGCGGCAAAGCTCTCGGCCCCTGCCTCCATCGCGGCCTCGACCTCCTCCTCGGGCGGGCAATTTCGCTCAAGGCAGCGCTTGAGCGCCGCGCCCATGCGGTTGCCGATCACGACGATATCCTGGGTTTCGGCGGGCTTGGGCGCGGGGGCGGCCTGTGGGACGGCCAACATCAAACTCAGCACGATCATACACGCCTCCGTCACCGCTAATACACTGACCCGCAAACGCTAAGTTGCGGGACGGGGCTTGGCAAGGACGGTGTCAGGCGGCAGCCGCCCGGCGCTTCAGCCACACACCCGCACGCCAGTAGTGAAAGATCGCCCACGGCGTGATCCCGGCAAAGATCAACATCGCATAGCGCAGCGAGTCCTCACCATAGGTCGGGTAGAGCGCGTCGCTGAGGCGCCCGACCGCGACCGGGCCGATGCCAAGGCCGACCAGGTTGATGACCAGCAAGGTGATCGCCGCCCACAGCGCGCGCACCTTTTGCGGGGCGAGGCTCTGGATCATCGCGAAGCTGGGGCCGAGATAGCTGTTCTGGAACAGCAGCGCGACGACATAGGCGGCCAGCGCAAGCTGCCAGCTGTCGAGCCAGTAGAACATCAGCGCAAACGGCAGCGCGATGACCTTGAGCAGCGCGACCATATAGCTTTGCGCGTGCATTCCGCGTGTTTTCGCCAGCCAGTCGGCAAGCCGCCCACCGATCAAAGCCGACAATGCGCCGACCACACCCAAAATCGGCGCCACGATCCACGCGATCTCCAGCAGGCTCATGTCCAGCGAGCGCTGCATGTAACTCGGCCCGAACGCGGCGAGGCCATAGCCGATCATCGAGGTCAGCGTGACGCCGAGCACGACGTGCACCGCCGCCTTGTTGGCCCACATTCCGGCAAATGCCTCCCGCAGCGAGGGCATCGCATCGCTCTCCGCGACCTTGACCACGTCGGATAGGCCGCGGCGCGGTTCGACCACGAATTTCCAGACGAAAAAGGCGAGGATAACGCCCGGCAGGCCGACCGCGAGCAGGGCGATGCGCCAGCCATAATAATGCGCAACCGTGCCCCCGATCATCGTGCCGAACGCAGTGCCCAGCACCACGCCCAGCGAATAGATCGCCATCGCGCCGGCGCGCTTTTCGGGCGGATAGAGGTCGGCGATGATCGAGTGGCTCGGCGGGCTCGATCCCGCCTCGCCAATTCCGACGCCGATGCGAAAGATCAGCAGCTGGATGAAATTCTGCGCCAGTCCGCACGCGGCGGTCATCGCGCTCCACACCGTCAGGCTGATCGTGATGATGTTGCGCCGGTTCATTCGGTCGGCAAGCCGCGCGACCGGGATGCCGAGCCCGGCATAGAAGATGGCAAAGGCAAGCCCGGTCAGCATCCCCAGCTGGGTATCGCTGAGCCCGAGGTCCTTCTTGATCAGCTCCTGAAGGATCGCAAGGATCTGGCGATCCATATAGCTGAAGAAATAGGTGATGGTCAGCAACGCGAGCGTGAGGCCGCGGCGCCGGATCGCCCGGTCATCGGCCCCTTCAGGAACGGGACCGTCCGGTGCGGGAATCGTCGCCATCTGAACCTGCTCCTTGTTACGCGCTACGCGACGTCAATTCTTCACGCTCGTCAAACAAAAGCGGAGCCCCGCCGCGTTCCCCGCGCGACGGAGCCCCGAAAGCGACCGGCTTCAGAACTTCGCGCTGACGCCAATCTTGAAGTTGCGGCCCAGCGGATTCCCCACGAACGGCTCGTAGTTGTAATCTTCGCGCGCGAACGGCGGATCCTTGTCGAACAGGTTGTAGATGCTGCCCGACAAGGTGACGCTGTCGGTAATCCCAAACTGGATCGTGAAGTCCACAGTGGTGAAGCTGTCGATGACCGCCCCTTCACTCACCCGCGCGCCGCCCAGTGCCGGGTTGGGACCATAGACACCCGCTGCCGTGGTATCGGCGCGCTGGTCGTACAGCCCGTCGATATAGGTCGCGGTCAGGCGCGCATCGATCGGCCCAGCGCCAAGCTCGAGGAACGCCTGCCCCTTCCATTCGGGCACCGGATAGAGCGTCGTCTGATAGTTGAGCAATCCAACGCCATCATACCCGGCCTGCACCAGCGTGCCTTCGACGAAGATGTCGCTGATCCGGTTCTGAAGCGTGTAGGTGACATTGCCCCCGATCGCGAAGCGCGTGCCGCTGCCCAGCAGGTCGGTGCCGCGATAGCTCGCCATCGCATCGATGCCCTCGTTGGTGATCGACGCGCCATTCTGGTTCTGGGTCCGCACGCGCGAGATCGCGGTACGCGCCGTCGTTGCGGTGCACGGCCCGGTCGAGAAGGTGAAGCGCGCCGCCAGTGCCGTATTGGTGGCACAGGTATTGCCGCCGGTGCTCGGGAACAGAGTGTTGACCATCGAGATCAGCGGATCGGAGACGATCACATCCTCGATATCATAGCGGTAATAGTCGATGCTGGCGCTGAAACCGCCGGCATTGAGCAACACGCCCGCGCCATAGTTTTTCGAGCTTTCCGGCACGAGGTTCGGATTGCCGAACACATCGATCGGGCGGAACGTCGTATCGATGATCTGCAGCGCAGTGATCGATCCCGGCGCCAGCTGGTTGAGCGTCGGCGCACGGAAGGTGGTGCCAAAGCCGCCACGCACCGCCAGCCAGTCGGTCACCTGCCACCGCGCGCGGATCTGCGGGTCGAAGGTCGAGCCGGTCGCACCGCCATAATCCTCAAACCGCGCGGCCAGCTGGAGGTTCAGCGCGTCGAACACCGGCAGCTGCACCTCGCCATACACCGCCCAGACATCGCCGCTCAGGTCATAATCCTGATTGGTGCCGAGGAAGCCGAGCGCGCCAGCTGCGGCGCGGCCACCCGAACAGGCCGCCGCGTTGGTGTTGCCGTTGAGCGGCGTTTCACGGCACGGATTGACCGCCAGGTTGCTCGCCGCGCCATAACGCCCGGTGATCGAGGTATCGCGATACTGCGCGCCGACACCGAACTGCACTTCGCCGCCGGGCAGGCTGACGCCCGTCCCGCCGCTGAGCGAACCTTCGAAAACCATCAACTCGGTCGTGACCCGCGTGTTCGACTTGACGAAGAACCAGTCGGTGAGCTCCTCGCTGTTGCGCGGCCCGTTGGCGACGGGGTTGGTCTGGCCGGTCGACGGGTTGACGGTCACCGCATTGCCGAACGGGTTAAGCCACAGACAGCCATTGGCGCCGGGCGTGGTGCCGCTGCAATTCGGCCCGCCAAAGCCGAGCAGGGCGCGCTGGACGCGGTCACCGAACGAATCGAACCCGTCGGTGTAGCGATAGTAATTATGATAGGTCGCGTTGACGTTGTAGTTCAGCCCGTCCGCCACCTCGCCGCGCAGCTCTGCGGTAAAGCGGCTCGATTCACCCTTGCGCAGGCCGGTCGCCGACCCCGGCGCAAAGTCATTGTCCAGCGTCGACGGGTTGCCGCCGAGCAGGAACGGGCGGAACAGCAAGGTCGGGAACAGCACGCCCGCGCCCGCAGGGGTCGTATTGCTCGCGCGATAGGCGACGAGGCCCGGATTGGCACTCGGCACGAAAAAGCCGCTGTTGAGCAAGGCCGCGAACGGCGCGAACGGCGTTCCCGCGATCGCGACACCCGATGGCGGCTGGGTCAGCAGATAGGATGGCGATGTCAGATAATGGGGAACGGTGGTGCGACCATAGAGCGCAGTCACCTGAAACGTCGTGCTGGCACCGATATCCCATTCGAAGTCGATGAACGCCTGACCGCGCGACTCCTTCTCAACCAGATTGTCATAGGTCGAATATTGGTTGTAGCAGCGCGCATCGGCCCCGACGAACCCGCCGAGCGGGGCGCAGGCGCTGTCCGCCACGATCCCGGTGACCGGCGATCCGGTCGCGCCAAGGAACAGGAAGTTCGCCGGGTTGCCACCGCCGGTCCAGCCACCCTGCGGGTTTTCGGTATAGGGACGGATCGCCCAGTCGCGCTCCTTCGCCATCAGCTGCCCGCGCTGCTGATATCCGCCCGCGACCAGCACGCGGAAATTCTCGCCGACATGGCCGAAGCTGAGCGACACATCGAGATCACCATCCGACCCGTCGATAAAGCGCCAGCTGCCCGAACCCTGGAAGCCGCGCTGGTTGGTCCGCGTGATGAAGTTCACCACGCCCGCGACCGCTTCGGAACCATAGGTCGCCGCCGCGCCGTCCTTCAGCACCTCGACCCGGCCGATCGCGGCCTGGGGCAGCAAGTTGATGTCGACCGACGGGACACCATTGCCCGACGTCGCGAGCCGCTTGGAATTGAGCAGCACCAGCGTGCGCTGCGGGCTGAGCCCGCGCAGGTTCACCGTCGCGATGCCCTCTGCCCCCTGCGAGCGGCTGTCGAACTGGTTGGCATCGCCCAGCGACGCGCTTGAACTCGGCAG
This sequence comes from Sphingomonas sp., assembly GCF_035998645.1. Lineage (GTDB taxonomy): Bacteria > Pseudomonadota > Alphaproteobacteria > Sphingomonadales > Sphingomonadaceae > Sphingomonas. Next base: position 480,338 of record NZ_DASYHL010000004.1, on the reverse strand, counting down.
CGCCTTGACCAGGTCGAGGACGGTCGGATTGCCCTGCTTGGCCAGCTCCTCGGCGCCGATCACATCGACCGGCAACGCCGCATCTTCAGGGGTGCCGGCGATCAGCGATCCGGTGATGACGATTTCGGATTCCTCGCCGCTGTCCTGCGCGAAGGCCGGCGCTGTTCCGCCGAGGACGAGCGCCGAAAATCCGCACGCCGCCAAAAGCTGCTTCTTCATAGATCCCACTCCCGTTCGGCCGGAACGCTGTGCGGCTCCATACCGTAAACTCGAATAGAACGAGTTCCGCACTTCGGGTCAAGGCGAGAAAAGCGTTGCGAAACGCCACCTATCCTAGAGTGTATCAGGAAAAGCACGCCGCATTGGGTAGTGTAGAAATACCCGAGGGTATGTTGAACCGATCTTCTAAACGACCAATTTTATACCGCAGATGCGAAAAGGGCGCTGCCGCTAACTGCGGAAGCGCCCCGGAGCATGATTGGCTTCTCTTGATCCTCCCCCGCGAGGGGGAGGTGGCACGCGAAGCGTGACGGAGGGGGAGGATGCACGCGGGCAAGAGCGGAAAGGACGCAGCCGCCCTCCCCCTCCGCCGCCTGCGGCGACACCTCCCCCTGGCGGGGGAGGATTACGCCTCGATCCTAAAACCCGCTCAGCCGCGCAAACCGGTCGCGGTGATAGGCAGTGTTGCCCCACATCTGCTCGAGCACGCGCATGCGCTTGAGATAAAATCCGGCATCATATTCGTCGGTCATGCCGATGCCGCCATGCAGCTGGATCAGCTCGCGGCTCATCAGATGGCCGATCTCGTTCGCCTTGCCCTTCGCCAGCGACGCCGCCTGACGCACATCGCCGCCCCGGTCGATCGCGGCGAGGCCTGCCTCGACCGCCGAGCGCATCTGCTCGATCTCGCTGAACAGATTGGCCATGCGGTGCTGCAGCGCCTGGAAGGTTGCGAGGATCTGCCCGAACTGCACGCGCTGTTTGAGGTAGGCGAGCGTGGTGTCGAACGCCTGCCCCGCCATGCCGAGCATCTCGGCGGCGGCGAGCACGGCTGCACGATCGAGCACCGCGTCGAACAGGTCGGCACCGCCCGATGCAAGCTTGTCCGCAGGCGCACCGTCGAACGTCACCTGCGCATGGCTGCGGAAGTCGACCAAGTGACGGCGATCGACCGTCACGCCCTCCCCCGCCTCGACCAGATACAGGCCATCGGTCGCGGCGACGACGAGCAGGCCCGCGCTATCGCCCTCGGCGACGAACGCCTTGGTGCCGCTGAGCTTTCCGCCCTCGACCGAGGCCGCGATGGCCGATGGATCATGCCGCGGCCCTTCATCCACCGCGAGCGTCGCGACCAGTTCACCGCTGGCGATGCGCGGGAGATACTTGTCCTTCTGCGCGTCGCTCCCGCCCAGCAGGATCGCCGAGGCCGCAGCGGCGCTGGCCGCGATCGGGCTGGCGGCAAGCGTCTTACCCAGTTCCTCGATCACAAGGCCAAGGCTCAGCCAGCCGAAATCGCTGCCGCCCTGCGCCTCCGGGATAATCACCCCGGTCCAGCCCATTTCGGCCATCGTCGCATAGGCGGCGGGGTCGTATCCCGCCGCTTCATTGGCATTGCGGATCTTGCGCCATGCGGTGACCGGGCTCTCGTTAGTCGCCCAGTCGCGCGCCATGTCGCGCAGCATCGTCTGTTCTTCAGTCAGAACGGCCATTTTCTTCTCCCTCTCCCCTTTAGGGGAGAGGGCCGGGGAGAGGGGCAGTGTCTCGCGCCGGCCCATTTTGAGGTTTTGTTTCGAGAGGGACTGCCCCTCTCCCAACCCTCTCCCCTGAAGGGGAGAGGGCTATAATCACTGATGATCCAGCATCCCCAGGATGCGCTTGGCGATCACGTTGTTCTGGATTTCGGTCGAGCCGCCATAGATGGTCGTCGCCTTGCCAAAGAGCCATGCGCGCACGCCGTGGATCTGTGCCTCGGTAAAGCCTTCGCCTTCCCAGCCGAGCCCTTCCATCCCCTGGATCTCGATCATCAGCTCGGCGCGTTCCTGGCCCAGCTTGGTGCCGACGGTCTTGAGGATCGACGAAACCTCCGACACGCCGCCACCCTTGCTCTCCGCCTGCACGCGCATCGCGGTGAGCAGGAAGGCGCGCCAGTCCATCTCGAACTTGGCGATGCGGGCGCGCAGATCCGTGTCGGCGATCCGCCCCTCGGCATCGACGCCGCGATATTTCTTGGCGATATCGGCGAGCGACGGGCCGGACATGCGGAACGCGGAGCCGCCGCCCGACAGGTTCGTGCGCTCATGCTGGAGCAGGCGCTTGCCGATCGTCCAGCCCTGCCCTTCCTCGCCGACGCGGTTTTCCTTGGGCACCTTCACATTGGTGAAGAAGGTCTCGCAAAAGGGCGACATGCCGCTGATCATCTGAATCGGCTTCACCTCGACGCCGGGCGAATCCATATCGATCAGCAGAAAGGTGATGCCGCCCTGTTTCTGGGTCTTGTCGGTGCGCACGATGGCGAAGCATTTGTGCGCCCATTGCCCGCCGCTGGTCCAGGTCTTCTGGCCGTTGACGATGTAATGATCACCCTTGTCCTCGGCAAAGGTCTGGAGGTTCGCGAGGTCGGACCCGGCGTTCGGTTCCGAATACCCCTGACACCAGCGCACTTCGCCGCGCGCGATCGCGGGGATATGCTCCTTCTTCTGCGCTTCATTGCCATATTCCAGCAGCGTCGGGCCGAACATCATCACGCCCATGCCGCCGATCGGATTCCACGCCCCGGCGCGGCCCATTTCCTCGGCCAGCACCTTGGCCTGCGCGCGGGACAGGCCACCGCCGCCATATTCGGCGGGCCAGGTCGGGACGCCCCAACCCTTTTCGCCCATCGCCTCGCGCCAGGCGGTCTGTTCGGGGGTCTCGTTGGTCGGCCCCTCGACCGCGGACATGCTATTGTCCTTGCCCTTGAGCGAGGCGGGGAAGTTGGCCGCGAGCCAGTCGCGGACTTCGGTGCGGAAGGTGTCGAGATCGACCCTTACATCCTCCATTACAGACATGTTCTCTCCTCAAAATTCACAACGGGCTGCGGCTCCACGGCGCATTCTTCCGCGACATGTTCACTTGTGTTCACTTTGTGCGAATTCCCTCGACATGTTCGCTTTCGACCATTTCCAGCCTCTCGGCTTTGGGCCGTTTGCATGCACCGTCAAAGCGACTCCCACGACGTTTAATTTGAATTTGCGGTATGGCTTGATGCGCGTCAATACCCCGGATCACCGGACCGGGCCGAGCAGGGCCGAATTGTCCATCTCCACCGCCCGCGCCTGCGCCTCGCGGGCGCGCAGGGCGGCGACATTGGCTTCGTGCTTCGCCTTGGTGATCGGGTAGAAGAACAGGATCAGCGCGCCGAGCGTCCACAGCCCGATCGAACAGGGGATATAGTGGATGACCAGGCTGCGGATCGCCTCGTCCGTGACCTGCCCCGGCACGGGCTTGGCCGGGAAGTCGGACCACACCAGCAGGCGCCCGGCGAGGAAGATGCCGATCGCGGTTGAGCATTGCTGCATGAAGCTGGACGCAGCAAAGAAGGTCCCCGCTTCATGCCGCCCGGTCGTCACCGCACTGTCCTCGACCACGTCGGCGAGCATTGAGCTGGTGTTGATCAGCGAGATCGCGACCATCGCGCCATATAATGCACCAATTGCGAACAGGGTGGGCACCAGCAGCGCGTCGCCCGGCACGAAGAACAGGCCGAGATAGGACAGGTACAGCGGCGACAGCCCGATCGACACGCCGACGACCGCGAACAGCATCGAACTCGCCCGCTTGCCGATCCATCCTGACATGATCGGCGCGAGCGGCGCGGCGATCGTCGCGGCGACCAGGCTGTCGATCGTCAGGATCGCGAGCTGGGTCGCGGTCAGCTCGAACAGATAGGTGCCAAAAAACAGGTTGGTCGCGGCATACAGCCCGATCGCGGAATATTTGAGCACGCCGAACCCGAAGATCGCAAGAAACGCGCGGTTTTTGAGCGCGGTCCCCATCTCGCGCAGATGGCCGAGCAGCGGGGTGCGCTCGGTCCGCACTTCCGCCTGCCGCAGATAGGGGATGCGGTTGTGGGTGCCGATGCCGCAGATCAGGATCACCACAAAAATGGTCAGTGCGCCGGCAATGGCAAAGCCGGGATAGCCGTCCGGATTGAGCTGACCGCGCGGATATTCAGGCGTCGCGGCGAAGAAGGTCAGCAGGCACAATGTGGTGAAGCCATAGGTGCCGGCATAGCCGAACCACCAGCGCAGCGAGAACAGCCGGGTGCGCTCGCGATAATCGTCGGTCATCTCCGGCGTCATCGCCGAGGTCGCGATCTCGAACGCGCTGATCGACATGCGGGTGAGCGAGGCGGTGGCGAAGATCCACACCCCCATCTGGAAATCGGTGAGGCCAGCCGGCGGGAACCAGGCGAGCAGGAAGAACAGCGCGGTCGGAAGCGCCGAGCCATAGATGAACGGGTGGCGGCGGCCCCAGCGGCTGCGCGTGAGGTCCGACCAGCGCCCGATCAGCGGGTCCGCGACCGCATCGACCAGCAGCGTCAGCGCGACCGCAGCGGAGACGATCCCCGCCGGTACGCCGATGATCTGGCTGTAGAAAAACAGCAGATAGGTGGTGAAGGCGGCATTCTTGATGCCGTTGGCGATCGCGCCCGAACCATAGCTGATCCGCGTGCCGAAGGTGATCGGCGGGGTCCCAGACACACGCGCTCGTTCGACCGGCACGGCTCCACCAAGCGTCGTCGCCATCTACATCCCTCCATCGACCGTCTGCTGCGGCTGTTTAGAAGGTGCGGTATGGATGACGTTACGTCAAGCCGGGATCGAGAAGCGAACATGTCGCCGCCCAGGGGTGAAAATCACCGGAAGCGAACATGTCGCGTGACTTCGCGCCATTTGTCGCAAAGCCCGCAGGACATTTGCCCAGCGGGAATGATAGCAAGTCCATCCCAATGACGAACAGTGCGCGCCTTACCCATTTCGTCGCCCCGAGCTTGACCCGTGGCAAGGCTTCTTACGGGGAAGGCAGCCTGGTCCCGGCTCAAGGCCGGGACGACGAGGGGGTGGAGCGATGCGCTTCCGTGTCACCGCGATCGATCGTACAAGAAAGCCCAAAGCGGGGGACAGGCGCATGAAGTTCGGGCATCGCGCGGTTCCGATCGCGCTGGCGGCGGTGTTGATCGATGCGATTGGGTTCGGGATCGTCATTCCGGTGCTGCCGACGCTGATCGTCGAATTGAGCGGGGCGACGCTGACCGATGCGACGCGGATCGGCGGGGCGCTGGCGATCGTGTTTGCGCTGGCGCATTTCTTTGCCGCGCCGATACTGGGCAATCTGGGCGACCGGTATGGGCGGCGGCCGGTGATCCTGGCGGCGATGCTGATCTTTGCAGTCGATTATGCGCTGATGGCGTTCGCGCCGACGATTGCGTGGCTGTTCGCCGGGCGGCTGATCGCGGGGATTGCCGGAGCGGTGTATGGCCCGGCCAATGCGATCCTGGCCGACGTGACCCCGCCGGAAAAGCGCGGCGCGACATTCGGCCTGATGGGCGCCGCGTTCGGGATCGGGTTTGTCGTCGGCCCGGCGATCGGCGGGCTGCTCGCGGGCTTTGGTCCGCGCACTCCGTTCATGGTGGCGGCGGCGCTGGCGGCGATCAACGCCACCTGGATTTTCTTCATCCTGCCCGAGACGCTGGCGCCCGAGCATCGCCGCGCCTTTTCATGGAAGCGTGCCAATCCGCTCGGCACCTTCCGCCCGCTGTTCGCGATGAAGGGCGCGCTGCCGCTGCTCGCCGTCGCGTTCATCTGGCAGCTGGCGCATCAGGTGTATCCGGCGACCTGGGCATTCTATGCCGAGCTGGCGCATGGCTGGGACAGCCGCGCGATCGGCTGGTCGCTGGCGGCGTCGGGCACGGCGATGGCGCTGACTCAGATTTTCGTGACCGGGCGCGCGATCGCCAAGCTGGGTGAGGCGAAGACGCTGATGATCGGGCTGATCGTCGGCACGATCGCCTATGCCGCCTATGGCTTCGCGACGCAGGGGTGGCAGGTGTACGTAATCCTGATGTTCGGCGCGTTGCAGATGCTCGCCTACCCCTCGCTCAACGCGATGCTGAGCCAGCGGGTCGATGCCGCCAATCAGGGCGCGCTGCAGGGTGGGATGGCGAGCATTGCCAGCATCGCCGCGATCCTGGGTCCGCTGAGCCTGACGCAGACCTTGGCCTACGGCGCCGAGCATGGCTTTCCGGGCGCCGCCTTTGCGCTGGCAGCGGTGATGACGACGGTCGCGGCGGGGATCGTGCTTGTCTTCGTGCTGCGGCGGACGCGCGCGGCGGAGCCGGTTGCGTAAGTTGCGGGCGACCCCATCTGTGCGGCTTCACGCTGGAGACCCGCGCTCATGATCGACCTGCATTACTGGCCCACGCCGAACGCCCACAAGATCACGCTGTTCCTGGAGGAGGCCGGCCTCCCCTACTCGATCGTGCCGGTGAACATCGGGCAGGGCGAGCAGTTCAAGCCCGATTTCCTGAAGATCGCGCCGAACAACCGCATGCCTGCGATCGTCGACCATGATCCGGTCGATGGCGGCGAGGCGATCAGCGTGTTCGAGAGCGGGGCGATCCTGCTGTACCTCGCCAACAAGACCGGGTGCTTCTTTGGCCCCGAACAGCGCGACAAGATCGTGCAGATGCAGTGGCTGATGTGGCAGATGGGCGGCCTTGGCCCGATGGCGGGGCAGAACCACCATTTCAACCGCTATGCGCCCGAGCAGATTCCGTATGCGCAGAAGCGTTATATCGACGAGACCAACCGGCTGTACGGCGTGCTCGACCGCCAGCTCGCTGGGAAGCCGTTCGTCGGGGGCGAGGAGTATTCGATCGCGGACATGGCGATCTATCCGTGGATCGTGCCTTATGAAGCGCAGAGCCAGAATCTCGACGATTTCGCGCATGTGAAGCGCTGGTTCGAGGCGGTCGCCGCACGGCCGGCGACGGTGCGCGCCTATGCCAAGGGCGAGGAAGTGCGGCCGGGGAATCCGGTGATGACCGATGAGCAGAAGAAGGTGCTGTTCGGGCAGACTGCGGCGGTGACGAAGGGGTGAGTCAAAATTCCTCCCCGGAACGGGGAGGTGGCAGCGCGCAGCGCTGACGGAGGGGGCCCGCGTCACCGGACTCCTTTGCCTCGGGCCCCCTCCACCACCCGCTGCGCGGGCGGTCCCCCTCCCCGTTCCGGGGAGGATTTAGAAGACCCTCACCCAACCCTCTCCCGCACGCGGGAGAGGGCTAAGAAGAGGGGCCTCAGCCCTTTGCTGGCCCCGCCGCGCGGCAGCGGTCGGAGCAGTATTTGACGGTTTCCCAGTCGCGTTCCCATTTCTTGCGCCACGCGAACGGGCGCGCGCAGGCGACGCAGATCTTGGTCGGGAGATTGAGCTTCTTGTGCGCCAAGTTCAGCCTTTTCCGGGTCGTCGCGATAGTCCGACGTCGAGATGGGCGCCGGCGTCGAGCAGCACAACCTCTCCGGTGATGACGCGGCTGGCGGGGTCGAGCAGGTTGACGATCGGCCCGGCAATATCCTCGGCATGGGCGGCCATCTGCATCGGGGTCTGGCTGGCGATGAAGGCTTCGAACTTGTCGAACGCTTCGGGCGTCATCCGCTCGCTGAACCAGCCGGTGCCGACATAGCCGGGCGCGACGGCGTTGACGCGGATCGCGGGGGCGAGGACGCGGGCGAGGCTTTTGGTCATCGTCGCCAGTGCGCCCTTTGACGCGGCATAGGCGACCGAGGAGCCGTTGCCGAACACGCCCGCGACCGAGGCGATGTTGACCACCGCGCTCGCTGGCCCTTCGCGCATGGCGGGGGCGCAGGCGCGGATCATCTGGAACGGCGCGATGGTGTTGAGCCGGTAGATGTCGAGGAAATCGTCGGCGGTCAGCGCTTCCAGGTCCTCGTGATTGGCGAATTTGGTCTTGCCGGCATTGTTGACGAGCAGGTCGATGCGGCCGAATGCCTCCGTCGCCGCAGCGGCGAGCGCGCGGCACTGGGCGTCGTCGGCGATGTCGGCCTGAACCGCGATCGATCCGTTGCCGAGTTCCGCCGCCATCGCCTCGGCCGTGTCGCGGCTATTGGCATAGTTGATGACGCAGCGCACGCCGCGCGCTGCGAGCCGCCGGACCACCGCTGCGCCGATGCCGGTGCCGCCACCGGTGACGATGGCGGCCATGCCCTCCATGGTCATGCAGCGGCGCTCGCGCGCGCGGTGACGCGGCGGTGCCAGTCGTTGAGGCGGGTGTGCTCCTCGGCGATCGTCAGGCCGATGAAGGTGCCGAAATCGATGGTGGTGAGCAGCAGGATATCGGCCATCGTGTAGCGTTCGCCCGCGACGTACGGGGTTTCGCCGAGCGCTTGGTCGAACAGCGCGTGGGCGCGGGCGACGAGCGTGCGGTTGCTCTCGCCGAACTCCTTATATTGGTGCGGCACGACGCGCGCGGTGAAGGGGTGGGTGTGGATCCAGATCATGCCGGTCGGGACCATCAGGCGCAGCTCGACGCGGCGGCTCCACATTTCGACCTGGGCGATTTCGGTCGGGGTGCTGCCGAACAACGGCGGTTCCGGGTGCAGTGCTTCGAGATAGCGGCAGATTGCGACGCTTTCGGACAGGCAGGTTCCGTCATCGGTTTGCAGCGCTGGCGTCTGGCCGAGCGGGTTGATCGCCTTGAACTCGTCGCTCTTATGCTCGCCCTTCAGGATCGACACATCCTGCGTCGGCAGGGTGATCCCCTTTTCCGCGGCAAAGATGCGGACGCGGCGGGGATTGGGGGCGGGCATCGCCGAATCGTAGAACAGCATCGACCTCTCCTCGTCATTTTTCGAAGATCGCGTATGGCAGCGAATGGCGGTTTCGCATAGCAGTTGATGCGAATCGAGGAGTGGGGATGCAGACAGCGGCGGAAATCCTGGCCGGGCCGTTCGGGACACTGCCCGAGCTTATCGCCGCGCATGCGCGCGAGCGGGCGGACAAGCTGGCGGTGGTGCATGGCGACGATGCGCTAAGCTATGCGCAGCTCGATGCGCGAATGGATGCGATCGCGGCGGCGTTGCAGCGTGACGGGCTGGTGCGCGGACAGGCGGTGGCGATCGTCGGGGCGATGGGCGTCGATTATGCCGCGATCTTTCTGGGTGCGATCTGCGCGGGCGGGGCGCCGGCGCCGATTGCGCCGTCCTCCACCGGGGACCAGATGGCGGCGATGATTGGCGACAGCGGCGCGGGGGTGGTGTTCCTCGACGCGGATGCTGCGGCGACGCTGGGAGATCGGGAGGTAGCGGCGCGGCGGGTGATGCTGGACCCTGAGGCAGTGGATGCGTGGCTGGCGGGCGCGGGGGCGCCCTCCCCCGTCGAACTGCGGCCCGAGGATCCGTTCAACATCATCTATTCGAGCGGCACGACGGGCACGCCCAAGGGGATCGTCCAGCCGCATGCGATGCGCTGGGCGCATGTCGCGCGCGGCGATGCGGCGGGCTTTGCCGAGGCGGTGACGATGATCGCGACGCCGCTGTATTCGAATACGACATTGGTCAGCTTCATCCCGACGCTCGCCTGGGGCGGGACGGCGGTGCTGCTCGGCAAGTTCGATGCGCGCGGGTTTCTGGAGGCTGCGGAGCGGCATCGCGGGACGCACGCGATGCTGGTGCCGGTGCAATATCAGCGGATCATGGCGCTGCCCGATTTCGATGCGTTCGACCTGGCGAGCTTTCGGCTGAAGACCTGTACCAGCGCGCCCTTTTCCGCCGCGCTCAAGGCCGATGTCGTGGCGCGCTGGCCGGGGCTGCTGGTCGAATATTATGGGATGACCGAGGGGGGCGGCACCTGCATCCTCAACGCGACCGCGCATCCCGACAAGCTGCACACGGTCGGCCAGCCCGCGCCGGGGCATGACATCCGCCTGATCGACGAGGACGGCCGCGAGGTTGCGCAGGGCGAGATGGGCGAGGTGGTCGGGCGCAGCGGGGCGATGATGTCGGGCTATCACGGGCGCAAACAGGCGACGTCGGAGGCGGAGTGGTTCGACTCGGATGGCAATCGCTTCATCCGCCATGGCGATGTCGGGCGGTTCGATGACGACGGCTTCCTGATCCTGATGGACCGCAAGAAGGACCTGATCATCTCGGGCGGGTTCAACATCTATCCGAGCGATCTGGAGGCGGAGCTGCGCCAGCATCCCGACGTGCGCGATTGTGCCGTGGTTGGCGTGCCGTCGGAGCAATGGGGCGAGACGCCGGTGGGGTTCTATGTCCCCGGCGACGCGACCCCGGCGGGGGAGATATTGGCGGCGGTCAATGCTGGCCTTGGCAAGACTCAGCGGCTGAGCGACCTGATCGTGATCGACGAATTGCCGCGCAGTGCGATCGGCAAGGTGCTGAAGCGCGAATTGCGCGACCTGTATGTGGAGAACCGCCCATGACTTCGCTTATCGACCTGCTGGCATCGGCGCAGCGTACCGAGACGGGTTTCGAGAGTGAGATCCCGGCGAACTGGCTGCAGGGGCGCACCGCTTATGGCGGGCTGTCCTCGGCGTTGGCGCTGGCGGCGGCGAAGCAGGTTGAGCCGGATCTGCCGCCGCTGCGGTCGGCGCAGGTGGCGTTTGTCGGGCCGCTCGCCGGACCGGTGACGGTTAGCGCGACCAAGCTGCGGCGTGGGCGCAATGCCGCGTTCATTCAGGCGGATATCGTCAGCGAGGCGGGGCTGGGGCTGCGCACGACGTTCGTGTTCATGGCGCAGCTGGAGTCGGCAATCGACCATGACGGCACCGCCGCCGCGCGCCATGCGCCGCCGCCCGCGGATGCCGAGCTGTACACCGGGCCGAAGGAGTTCTTCACCGGCAATTTCAACTTCTTCGACCTGAAGGCCGACACCCGCCCGACGCAGTGGCTGCGCTGGGGGCGGCTGATCGACCGGGCGGGGCTGGACCCGGAGGTCGAGCTGATGGCGCTGGGCGACGCGCTGCCGCCCGCAGCGTTCAGGCTGTTCGCCAAGATGACGCCGCTGTCGTCGCTGACCTGGCAGGTCAACATCCTCCAGCCCGCACCGGTGACCCGCGACGGCTGGTGGCTGCTGGAGGCCGAGACCGACAGCGCACGCAACGGCTATTCGAGCCAGACGATGCGGATGTGGGATGCGGACGGGAAGCTGGTGGCCGAGGGTACGCAGGGCGTGGCGATTTTCGGGTGAGCCAATCCTCCCCCAGCTTGCCTGGGGGAGGTGGCATCGCGAAGCGATGACGGAGGGGCCGCCCTCGCAGAGGGTGGAGTTTTGCCGAGATGTTCACGGCCGTCTGCGCGGCCGCCCCTCCACCACCCGCTGCGCGGGCGGTCCCCCTCCCCTGCTGCGCAGGGGAGGAATTGAGATCGACACAATTTGCGACAACTTCCCCGCGCGCTGACAAATGGCTGCGACAGGCGGGGTTCAGAAGGGCATCACTGCGGCGCCCCCTGCCGCGTGACAGGAGCCCGTATGAAGAAATTTCTCACCACCGCCGCGATCGGCGCGATGCTGACCGCGGGCGCCGCGGTCGCGATGCAGGGCCAGGCCCCCACCCCGCCCAAGGCGCCGGTGTCCAAGGCTGAGATGCTCGCCCGCGCCGATGCGCGGTTCGACCGGCTCGACACCAACAAGGACGGCCAGCTCAGCGCGGAAGAGCGCAAGGCCGGCATGGACGCCGCACGCTCGGCCCAAAGTGAAAAATCTGGGGCCGAGAAGAAGGGCGGCGAGCTGCAGGACTTCATGCCCGGCGGTCGTCGCGGCGGTGGCGGCATGGGCGAGCGGATGATGGCGCGCGTCGACACCAATGGCGACGGCATGATCAGCAAGGCGGAAAACCGCGCGATGGTCGAGGCACGCTTTGCCCGGATGGACGCCGACAAGGACGACATGGCCGAGGCCGGTGAAGGCCGCAAGGGCTGGGGCAAGCGCGGTGAAGGCCGGGGCGGCAAGGCCAAGGGCATGCGTGGCGGTCGCGGTGGCGGCGCGGGCATGATGATGGCGGACACAAACAAGGACGGCGCGATCAGCAAGGCCGAGTTCGACGCGCAGTCGGCACAGCGTTTCGCCAAGCTCGACATCAATAGCGACGGCAAGATCGACGCAACCGAGATGCAGGCGCAGCGTGAGAAGGCACGCGACAAGATGAAGAAGATGCGCGAGCGCCGCGGAAACACCCCGCCGCCCCCGCCCTCCCCCCAGGGCGCGTGACGGCGATGCCGGGCGGGTTTGACGACCTCCTCCGTGCCCGCCCGGCACTTCCCGAGCGGGCGGAATCTGCTAACTCCAACGAGATGACCAACGAGACCCCGCATTTGCTGCTCGTCGATGACGAGCGTTCGATCCGTGAGCCGCTGGCGCAATATCTGACCAAGCAGGGGTTTCGCGTGACCCAGGTCGGCGATGCCGAGGCGGCGCGGACGCGGTTGTCGGCTTATTCGATCGACCTGGTGGTGCTCGACATCATGATGCCGGGCGAGGATGGGCTGAGCCTGTGCCGCCATATCCGCGCGACCAGCGAAGTGCCGGTGATCCTGCTGACCGCCAAGAGCGAGGAGACCGACCGCATCGTCGGCCTTGAAATGGGCGCGGACGATTATGTCGTGAAGCCCTTTTCTCCGCGCGAACTGGCGGCGCGGATCAAGGTGGTGCTGCGCCGGATGCAGGCGGGCGGCACGCGCCAGCACGCCCCCGAGAGCGGCAGCTATGCCTTTTCGGGCTGGGTGCTCAAGACCGGCGAGCGCGCTTTGGTGGGCCGCGATGGCGTGTCGGTGCCGCTGTCGACCGGCGAGTATAATCTGCTGCTGGCGCTGGTGATGCGTCCGCGCGCGGTGCTGACGCGCGATCAGTTGCTCGACCTGACGCAGGGGCGCGAGGCCGCGGCGTTCGACCGCGCGATCGACAATCAGGTCAGCCGGCTGCGCAAGAAGATCGAGCCGGACGCCAAGACCCCGACGCTGATCAAGACCGTGTGGGGCGGCGGCTACACGCTGGCGAGCGACGTCACCAAGCTGTGAAGCGCCCCCATGTCCTCAAGCGGCTGATCCCGAGCAGCCTGACCGGGCAGATCGCCCTGCTGGTCGCGCTTGCGCTGTTCGTCGCGCAGGCGATCAATTTCGGCCTGATCCTGCGCGAACGGCGGATGCTGCGTTTCGAACAGGTGACCGCACCCGCGATCACGCGCGTCGTCGATGCCGCCGAGCGCATTCGCGACGGGCGCTTTCGCGACCCCCCCGATGGCCGCAAGGCGCGACTGCGGCTGGAGCCGACCAATCCGATTCCGGCCGGGCTGCGCAGCAAGCCCGAGGTCGAGGAAGGCATCCGCCTGTCGCTCGCCGAGGCGGGGATTCCAGTCGGGCGGATCATCACCGGGGTGCGCAAGCTGTCCGCGACCGACCCGCGCTTTGCCCGGATGAATGCGATGCGCGCCGAACGGCTGAAGCGGCTGGGCGGAGAGATGATCGTTGCGGTCGAACTGCCCGGCAAGGGCTGGCTGGTGCTGACATCGGCGTGGCCGCGCAGCGATGTCGACATCATCTGGCGGCTGATCCTGCAGACGCTGATCATCTATGGCGTGGTGCTGGTGCCGGTGCTGTGGGTCGGCGCACGCGTAAACCGGCCGCTGCGCTCGCTCGCCGATGCGGCGCGCGGGTTCAGCCCGGGTGCCGCGCCCGCGCCGATCGAGGAGCGCGGGCCGGGTGATGTGCGCGCGGTGATTGCCGCGCACAATTTGATGCGCAGCCGCGTCACCGCGATGCTGGATGAGAAGGACCAGATGCTCGGCGCGATCGGGCATGACCTGCGCACGCCGCTCGCCGCGCTGCGCGTGCGGATCGAGTCGGTCGATGACGAAGAAGACCGCGCGCGGATGGCCGACACGATCGACGAGATGAACCGCACGCTCGACGACATTCTCAGTCTAGCGCGGCTGGGGCGGCCGAGCGAGCAGCCGACCGAGACCGATTTGTCGGCGCTGATCGACGCGGTGGTCGATGATTTCCGCGATCTGGGCGCGCAGGTCGAGTATGAGGATGGCCACCGGCTGACCCGCCGCATCCGCCCGTCGCTGATGCGGCGCGCGCTGCGCAATTTGATCGAGAACGCGATCAAATACGGTGGCGGGGCCGAAGTGACGCTGAGCCATGACGCGAGCGGCGTGCGGATCGAGGTCGCCGATCGCGGCCCCGGCATTCCGCCCGAGCAGATCGCGGCGGTGTTCGATCCGTTCACCCGGCTCGACCCGTCGCGCAACCGCACCACCGGCGGCGTCGGCCTTGGCCTGACGCTCGCGCGGGCGATCGTGCGCGAGGCTGGGGGCGACATCACGCTGGCCAACCGCGACGGCGGCGGGCTGTGCGCGACGATCACGCTGCCGGGGCGGTGACGCCGCGTGTCCGGCAGGGTAAGGTCGCGCCATGACCGAAACCCCGCCCGACACGAATGAGGATCAGGCCGAGAAGGCCGAGAAGCAGGCGATCCGGCGCCGCTGGCTGACGATCGGCGAGTTGGTGGCGGTCGCGGGCGTGGTGATCGCCGGGCTGACGCTGTGGAATGGCTGGTCCGAACGCCGCGACGCCGCCGCGACGCGCGTTGCCGAACAGGCAGCGGCGCGGGCGCAGGCCGAGGCGACCCGCCGGCGCGTCGGGCTGATCGCGACCGATGCCGGCGGCGACACGCTGGCGTTCAAGGGGATCGAATGCGCCCTGCAGGCGACCGACATCCGGTTTCCCAAGGCCTTGGGCGTCGAGCCGCAATTCACCGTTACGGTGCATGAAATTCAGGCCGGCTGGATTGCCAAACCGTTGCTGGCGCTGACCGATGGCGGTGCGGATCGGCGGCGCGGTCGCCTGCCGATGCTGATCGAAAGCCGCTGTGACGGCGCGGGTGGCCCGCGGCTGGAGCGCGCGATTTACGATCTGGTGTGGGAAACCGAGCCCGGGCTGTTGGGCAGATCGCTGAAACTGCGCGGACTGGTCCTGCGTGAGGACAAGGTTGGCAAGGACGCCGATGCGCGCCTGAACGCGCTGTGGAGCAGGCCAGAGGCGCAGCCGCGCGGATAGGTTAGCCGACGACGATCGCGACCGTCGCATTGACAAGCTACCCTCCGCGCCCGACCAAACGGGTCGGGGGGACATGATGTGAGCGGTTTCGAGTTCATCTTTTCGCTGTTCGGGCTGATACTGGGCCTGGCGCTGGCCGAGGGGTTGGGCGGGTTGACCCGCGCGATCAAGGCACGGGGGATCCGGACGATCGGCTGGTCGACCGGGCTGCTCGGCCTGTTCGTGTCGTGCGACGTGGTGACGTTCTGGATGTATGGCTGGGCGATGCGCGACCAGCTGCCACTGAGCTGGCCGGTGATGTTCGGCGGGTTTGTGGTGACCGCGGTCTATTATGTCTCAACGGCGCTCGTGTTCCCCGACGCGGTCGATCGCGACAGCGACCTCGACGCGCATTTCGAGCGGAATTACCGCACGGTGATGGGTGGGCTGCTGTTCTGCAACGTGGTGCTGCTCGGACTGGTCTTTGCGCTGCTCTCCCCCACGCTCGACCTGCGCAGCGCGATCCTGAGCATGTCCTTCTTTCCGGTCAGCCTGATCGCGATTCTGGTGCGCAAGCGGCCGGTGGTGATCGCATGCCTGATCTGGCTGATCGCGCTCTATCCCGCCTCCGCGGTGTGGCACTGGTCTGCTTGATTCTCCCCAAAACGCAAAACGGGCCGGGGTTGCCCCCGGCCCGCTTCGTCTGGTCAGGTGATCGGATCGATCAGCCGACGATTTCTTCCGGCTTGAAGAAATAGGCGATTTCGATCGCCGCATTCTCGTCGCTGTCCGAACCATGGACGGTGTTGGCTTCGATCGATTCGGCCAGTTCCTTGCGGATCGTGCCCGGCTCGGCATTGGCGGGGTTGGTCGCGCCCATGATGTCGCGGTTGCGCTGCATGGCGTTCTCGCCCTCGAGCACCTGCACGACGACCGGGCCGGAGATCATGAATTCGACCAGCTCACCGAAGAAGGGGCGATCCTTGTGCACCGCGTAGAAGCCTTCGGCCTGTTCGCGGGTCATGTGGATGCGCTTGCTGGCGACGACGCGCAGGCCGGCTTCCTCCAGCATCTTGGTGACCGCACCGGTCAGGTTGCGGCGGGTGGCATCGGGCTTGATGATCGAAAAAGTACGGGTCGCGGCCATGGCCGTGCGGCTCCTGTCATATGGGGGATGGATTGCGCGCGCCTCTAGTCGGGTGCGGGCGTGGTGGCAAGGGGGCGGGATGCGCTAGCGGGCAGGAACCGCCGGTCCGGCCCGAGCATCCACCGATTCAAACCCCGCGCGCTGAAGGGTGTAGATTGCCGCGCCGATACATCGATAGGGCGTTTCTTCATCGTACTCGACCCGTACGCGGCGGGTCTGTTCGATCTGGCGACGGGAAATCCCGCTGAGCCGGTCCAATGTCACCTCGCTCCCGGCGACCCAGATCGAGCAACCGTTCGCAGCGGCCCGAACAGTGACAACGAAAGCGTTTCTCTCAGCTCGCTTCACGCATCCCGTTAGCGCTACGCTCGCTGCAATGAACATCCAGGCGGTGAGTAGTCTCATGTTACGCCGCCTGCGCCCAGCGGCCGGTTTCGTCCTGTTTCCAGTAGCGGCGCTCGACGCCGTCGCGGTCGGCGAGGGTCTTCCACGCGATCCGGGCCGCGCCGATGCTGTCTTCGCCAAAGAAGTGGAAGGCGCGGTCGAAGGTCAGGGCTTCGTCGCGCCACTCGCCATCGATCAGCGCGACGTGGCGCGCGCCGTTGCCCGGTGCGACCGCTTCGCCGATCAACACCGGCTGGAGGCTGTCATCGCCTGCCCCGGCCTTCGCGTGCGGCAGGAAGCTGTCGGGGCGGAAGGTCCATAGCAGCTGGTCGATCCGGCGGCGCTGTTCGGCGTCGGCGGAGACGATCAGCAGGCGCTGGCCGGTTTCCACCACCTTCGCCGCGATCTGCGGAAGCGCGCGTTCGAGCGGGGTCGCGGTGAGGTGGTAGAAGTCGACCTGCATCACCCGATCACCGCTCGAAATTGTCGCGGATGTAGCGGTCGAGCAGGCGGACGCCGTAGCCGGTTGCGCCCTTGTCGTAATTCGGGCCGGGCTTGTCGGCCCAGACCATGCCGGCGATGTCGAGATGCGCCCAGCGCACACCGGGGTCGACGAAGCGCTGGATGAACTGCGCCGCAGTGATCGATCCGGCGCCGCGCGGGCCGACATTCTTCATGTCGGCGATCGGGCTGTCGATCAGCTTGTTGTAGGCGTCGCCGAGCGGGAAGCGCCACAGATGGTCGCCGGTCGCGCGGCCCGCAGACAGCAACTCTTCGGCAAGGCCATCATCGTTCGCGAACAGGCCGCCATGCTCGCTGCCCAAGGCGATGATCATTGCGCCGGTCAGCGTGGCGAGGTCGACGATCGTCTTGGGGCCATGGGTGCGCTGGACCCAGGTGACTGCGTCGCACAGCACCAGACGCCCCTCGGCATCGGTGTTGATGACTTCGATCGTCTGGCCCGACATCGAGGTTACGACGTCGCCGGGGCGCTGAGCGTTGCCGTCGGGCATGTTCTCAACCAGGCCGCACACGCCGATGACGTTGGCCTTGGCCTTGCGCAGTGCGAGCGCCTTCATCGCACCGGCAACGGCACCGGCGCCGCCCATGTCCCACTTCATGTCTTCCATGCCGGCCGCCGGCTTGATCGAGATGCCGCCGGTGTCGAAGGTCACGCCCTTGCCGACCAAAGCGACATCGACGTCTTCCGATCCCTTGCCGTTCCAGCGCATGGCAAGCAGGCGGGCCTCACGGCGCGAGCCTTGCGCAACGCCAAGCAGCGCGCCCATGCCGAGCTTTTCCATGTCGGCGCGGTCAAGCACGGTGATCTCGACGCCCAGCTCCGCGAGGTGGCGGCAGCGCTCGACGAAGCTTTCGGGATAGATGATGTTCGGCGGCTCGGACACGAGCGTGCGGGTCAGTTCCATGCCCTGCGTCACCGCGTCGAGCGTCGCCCAGCTCGAATCGCTGTCGGCGGGGGTGTTGGCGAGGGTCAGGGTGTCGAGCGTCGGCTTCTGCTTGTCGGCGAGCTTGGTGCGATAGACGTCGTGGCGCCAGCCGCGCTGCACGGCAGCGGCGGCAAAGCGCGCGACCGCGCGGGCCGTCGGCGCGCCACCCAATGCTGCGAAATCGACCGTCACGGCGGTGACGCCGGAGGTCAGGAAACGCGCGGTCAGGGCGCCGCCGGCACGCTCATAATCCGCCTCGCTGCCCGAACCGACGCCGAGCAGGAGGATGCGGTTCGCCGCTTCGCCGCCGGGTACGAAGATTTCGGCGATCGCGCCTGCTTCACCCTCGAACCGGCCCGCGCGCGCGGCGCCACGGACCAGCGCCAGCGTCGCGTCATCGAGCGTGCCCGCCGGCATCCGGTCCAGCCCGTCCTTTTCGACCGGGAGCGCGAGCACCGCCGCATCGGCGGGGCGGGTGGCAGAAAAAATGACCTGCATGAAGCTTCCTGTTCCTGTGATCGTTAGCGGATCGGTGGGCCGCGATTCCGGCCTATCTAGGCGCGGCATCCGACCGGGGCAACGCCGGGCGATTGCGAAGCGGGCCTTGCGGTGCGATAGGGCTGGTTCGGCCCTGCGCGGGGCGATGGTGCGTATAAAGGGGTTTTCGAGGAACGTGACGCGCAAGGCTCTGCTACTCGCCGGGGTCGTCCCGCTGGCCCTGTGCCTGGCTCCGGGCGCAATTGCGCACGGCGCGCAGGACCTTCAGGACCGCGCGGTCGAACCGCCGCCGCCATCCGAAACCCCGCTGCCCGACGACCCCAACCAGATTCAGTTTTCGGCCGATCTCGCCGAATATGATTCGAACGGCGATGTCGTCACGGTCAGCGGCGATGTGCGCCTGTTCCGCGAAGGCAACCGCCTGCGCGCCGACAAGGTCGTGTGGAACCGCAAGAGCGGGCAGGTCGTGGCGAACGGCAATATCGCGGTCACCAACCCTGAGGGCGACACCGCCTATGGCGACAGCATCGAGCTGACCGATTCGCTGAAGGACGGCGCGATCGAGAATATGCTCGTCGTGCTGGAGCAGGGCGGACGCATCGCGGCGGAGCGCGGGACGCGTGAGGAAGGCGGGGTGATCCGGGTCGATCGCGCGGCCTATACCCCGTGCGCCGTGGTCGATTCGGGCAATTGCCCCAAGGAACCGTCGTGGAAGATCACGGCGGTGCGGGTCGTCTATGATCCGGCGAAGCAGCGCATCCGCTACACCGGCGCGCGCGTGTCGCTGTTCGGCATTGCCTCGCTTCCGCTCCCGGTGTTTTCGCATTCGGTGGGCGACGGCAACGCCAGCGGCCTGCTCGCGCCCGAGCTGCGCTATGACGCGGTCAACGGGTTCGAGGTCGCCCTCCCCTATTATTTCAGCCTCGCACCCAATCGCGACCTGACGCTTACGCCGCGCCTGTTCACCGGCGCGCTGCCGATGGTGCAGGCGCAGTATCGCCATCTGCTCGACAAGGGCGCGTTCACGGTGACCGGCTATGGCACCTATAGCCGGCGCAGCGACGATTTCGTGTCGCCCACGCTGGGCGTGTCGACCGAAAATGCGTTTCGCGGCTATATCGACGCGGTTGGCAAATATCAGTTCGACGAAAACTGGAGCACCAGCGGATCGGTGCGGCTGGCGAGCGACCGCACCTTCCTGCGCCGCTACGACATTTCCAGCGACGACCGGCTGCGCAACAATTTGCGGGTCGAGCGGATCGACCGCGATTCCTATTTCGCGATCAATGGCTGGTTCGTCCAGACGCTGCGCCCGACCGAGAATCAGGGGCTGCAGGCGGTGGCGCTGCCCGAGATCGACTATCGGCTGCGCTTTGGTCAGGATCTGATCCCCGGCGGGCGGTTCGAGTTGCAGGCCAATAGCCTGGCGATCGGGCGCGGCGCGGGTCAGGATACCCAGCGCGCCTTTGCCTCGCTGCGTTACGATCTGCGCAAGCTGACCTCCTGGGGGCAGGAGGTGACGCTGACCGGCTATGCCCGGGGCGATGTGTACAATACGCAGGATACCGCCGCGACGACCGTCGCCAGCTATCGCGGGCTCGAGGGCTTTCGTGGCCGGGCGATCGGCGCCGTCGCGCTCGACGTCAAATGGCCGCTGATCGGCGAAGCGTTCGGCGGCACGCAGCGTGTCACCCCGCGCTTCCAGATCGTCGCCGCACCGCGAATCGACAATTTCGACGTGCCGAACGAGGACGCGCGGTCGGTGGATCTTGAGGATTCCAACCTGTTCGCGCTCAACCGCTTCCCCGGATATGACCGGTTCGAGGATTCGACGCGCTTCACCTTTGGCGTCGACTACGCGCTGTACCTGCCGGGCATTTCGATCGAGGCGAATGTCGGGCAGAGCTATCGCCTCAATTCGCGCGCCTCGATCCTGCCGAACGGGACCGGACTCGATGACCGGCTGTCGGACATCGTCGGGCGGACGGTGGTGCGGTATCGCGACTTCCTGTCGTTCACCCACCGCTACCGCGTGGACAAGGATAATTTTGCGGTGCGCCGCAACGAGATCGACGCCACCGTCGGGTCGCGCACCACCTTCGTCACGCTCGGCTATCTGCGGCTCAACCGCAATATCGGCTTTGCGCTGGAGGATCTGCAGGATCGCGAGGAAGCGCGGGTCGGCGCGCGGGTGCAGATTGCGCGCTTCTGGTCCGCATTCGGGTCGGCAGTGGTCGATCTGACCAATGCCGAAGAGGATCCGACCTCGATCGCCGACGGGTTCGATCCGGTGCGGCATCGCCTGGGCGTGGAATATCAGGACGACTGCATCCGCATTGGCCTGACCTGGAAGCGCGATTACCAGACCACCGGCGACGCGCGGCGGGGCAATTCCTTCCTCTTCACATTGGCGTTGAAGAATTTGGGGCGGTGAGTTTCCAATAATCCTCCCCCGCCAGGGGGAGGTGTCAGCGCAGCTGACGGAGGGGGAGGAAGCATCACGGTTGGAGGCTCAAGGGCACAGCCGTCCTCCCCCTCCGTCGCCTTCGGCGCCACCTCCCCCTGGCGGGGGAGGATTGAAGTGCATCCGATCATGACCATTGCGGCGATAGATTACAGGCCGTAAGCCCCAGTTCAGGCACAATTGGCGATTACACGACCCCGATGAATGTATCGGACAGGTTTCAGGCACAGGTGAAAATGACTTCGAAAGTCGCGCGTTTCGGCCGGATTGCGGCCCTTGTTCTGGGTATTGCGGGCAGCACCGCGATTGCGGCGCAGACCGTCGATGATGGCGCCGTGCCGTCCACGGCGAACCTGAACCTGCCGGAAAACCTGCAGCTGTTCGGCAAGGCCGACCCCAATGTTCGCAAGCCGACAGCGATCATCAACGGCTATGTCCTCACCCGCACCGAGGTCGATCATCGCGTCAACCTCGCGATCGCGATCAATCAGTGGAAGCTCTCCGACGCGGAGAAGGACCAGCTGCGCATGCAGGTGCTGCGGCTGTTGATCGACGAGACGATCCAGATCCAGCAGGCCAAATCGGAAAGCGTGTCGATTTCCGCTGAGCAGATCGAACGCAGCTTTGCCGGTATTTCGCGCCGTTATGGCCGTTCACCCGACGAAATGCGCGCCTGGCTCAAGGAAGTCGGTTCGTCCGAGCGCTCGTTCCGCCGCCAGATCGAGGGTGAACTGTCGTGGCAGGCGGTGATCCGCCGCAGCGTCAATCCGTTCATCAATGTCGGCGATTACGAGATCCAGCAGATCATCGATTCGATCGAGGCCTCGAAGGGCACCAACGAATTTCATCTGCGCGAAATCTATATCTCGGCGTCGCCGGAGCGCGCAGGCGAGGTATTCCAGTCGATGCAGCAGATGATCCAGCAGATGCAGCAGGGTCGCCCGTTCGAATATTTCGCGCGCTTCTCCGAAGCCACCACCAGCGCGCAGGGCGGCGACCTGGGCTGGGTGCGCACCGAAATGCTGCCCGGACCGCTGTCGCAGGCGGCACAGCAGATGCAGGTCGGTCAGGTCGCAGGCCCGATCGAAGTACCGGGCGGCTTTTCGATCCTGTACCTCGTCGACAAGCGTCAGGTCGGCATGCCCGATCCGCGCGACGCGAAGCTCAGCCTGCGCCAGCTGACGGTCAAGTTCCCGGCGGGCATCACCCAGGCACAGGCGACCGCCAAGGTCGCCGAATTCGCCGCGGTGCTGAAGGCGACCAATGGCTGCGGCGCGGTGGGCAAGGCGGCCGAGACGCTGGGCGCCGATGTGATCGACAATGACGCCGTGGTCGCGCGCGATCTGCCGCCGCAGTTGCAGGACCTGATCTTGGGCCTGCAGGTTGGTCAGGCGACCCCGCCGTTCGGTTCGCCGAGCGAGGGCATCCGTGCGCTCGTCCTGTGCGGGCGCGACGATCCCAAGACCGCAGCGGCCCCCTCGGCCGATGCGATCCGTGACGGGCTGGAAGAGCGTCGCACGAACCTGCGCGCCACACGGTTGCTCAAAGATCTGCGCCGCGACGCGATCGTCGAGTATCGTTGAGCCGTGAGCGGCGCGTTGCGCCCGCTCGCGGTTGCGATGGGCGACCCTGCGGGGATCGGCCCGGAGATTATCGGCAAGGCATGGCGCAGCCGCGAGCTGCACGCGCTCGCCCCGTTCTTCGCGGTCGGTGAGCCGGGCGCGATTGCGGCGGTGTGGGACGGGCCAATAGCGCGGATCAGCAGTCCGGACGAGGCGCGCGGCGCGTTTGACGATGCGCTGCCGGTGTTGGCCGTCGATTGCTCTGCTTCCGTCCAGCCGGGTGTGCCGGATGTTGCCGGTGCGCGCTGTGCGCTGAGCAGTCTGGAGCTGGCGACGGGGCTGGCGCGCTCCGGTGCAGCGGGCGGGCTGGTTACCGGGCCGGTGTCGAAGGCACAGCTTTATGCGATCGGCTTCACCCATCCGGGACAGACCGAGTTCGTCGCCGAACGCTGTGGCGTTGCGCCGCAGAACGCCGTGATGATGCTCGCCGGGCCGACGCTGCGGGTGGTGCCGGTGACGACGCACATCGCGCTGGCGGAGGTTGCGCCGACGATCACGATTCCACTAATTCTGGCCAAGGCGCGGGCGACTGCGCGTGGCCTTGCGCGCAATTTCGGGATTTCCGCGCCGCGCCTCGCCTTTGCTGGCCTCAACCCGCATGCGGGCGAAGGCGGTGCGATCGGGCGCGAGGAGATCGAGCTGCTGATCCCGGCGATCGAGCAATTGCGCGCCGAGGGGATCGACGCGACCGGGCCGTTTGCGGGCGACACGATGTTCCATGCGCGGGCGCGCGCGACCTATGACGCCGCGATCTGCCTGTACCATGATCAGGCGCTGATCCCGCTCAAGACGCTGCATTTCGATGAGGGCGTCAATCTGACGCTGGGCCTGCCGATCGTGCGGACGTCACCCGATCACGGTACCGCGTTCGGCATTGCCGGGCAGGACATGGCGGAGCCCGGCGCGATGATCGCGGCGATCCGGATGGCGGCGCAGGCGGCCGCGCACCGCGCCGTCTATGACGCCGAACAGGCCGCAAGCGCGTGAGCAAGCTGCCCCCGCTGCGTGAGGTCATTGCCAGACACGGGCTCTCCGCCAGCAAGGCGTTGGGCCAGAATTTCCTGTTCGATTCGCAATTGCTCGACCGCATCGCACGCGTGCCGGGCGATCTGAAGGGCGCTGAGGTGTTTGAGGTCGGCCCCGGCCCCGGCGGCCTGACCCGATCGCTGCTGGGCGCGGGCGCGCAGGTGACGGCGGTCGAGCGCGACCGGCGCTGTATCCCCGCGCTGGAGGAACTGAGCGAGGCGTTTCCGGGGCAGCTCACGGTGATCGAGGGCGATGCGCTGGAGGTGGAGGCCCCGGCGCTGTTCACCGGCAAGCCGCATATCGCGTCGAACCTGCCGTACAATGTCGGCACGGCGCTGCTGGTCGGCTGGCTGTCGGCGGAGTGGGAGCCGTGGTGGGCGAGCCTGACGCTGATGTTCCAGAAGGAAGTCGCCGAACGCATCGTCGCGACTACGAACAGCGATCATTATGGCCGCCTCGCCGTGCTCGCCCAGTGGCGCAGCAGCGCGCGGATCGCGATGCCGGTGCACCGCAGCGCCTTTACCCCGCCGCCCAAGGTGATGTCGGCGGTGGTGCATATCGTGCCAGGCGACGAGCCGCCGAGGGTGAAGTTCAAGGTGTTGGAGCGCCTGACCGCGGCGGCATTCGGCCAGCGGCGCAAGATGCTGCGGCAGAGTTTGAAGGCGGTGCCGGGCGCGGTCGAGGCAGCGGAGGCGCTGGGGATCGACCCGACGCGGCGGGCGGAGACGGTGAGCGTGGCGGAGTTTGTCGCGCTGGCGCGGGCGCTTTCCAACTAAATCCTCCCCGGAACGGGGAGGTGGCAGCGCGTAGCGCTGACGGAGGGGGCCCGAGCCAAGGGATTCCGTTGCCTCGGGCCCCCTCCACCAGCTTCGCTGGTCCCCCTCCCCGTTCCGGGGAGGATTTTTTAGTTCTTCTTCTCTTCCGCCTTCGGAGCCGGAACCACCTGCGCGGTCGCGGTCGCCGGTGGGCCCTTGGCGATCGCCGCCGATAGCTGGGTCGCGTCGGCGCAATTGCCGCACAGCGTCTTGAGGCGCGCGAGATTTTCCTTGGCGCGTTCGACAGCGCCCTTTTGCACCATCGCTTCGCCCTGACCGCGCAGTGCAGCCTGGTCGTTCGGCTCGAGCGTCAGCGCCTCACGGTAGAAGCGGATCGCCTTGCCCGGCAGGCCCTGTGCGCGGGCGATTTCGGCGAGCACCAGATAGCCGGCGCGGTTGCGTGGATCGACCGCGAGCGCGCTTTCGATCAGGCCGTTGGCGGTGTCGAGATCACCGGTGGCGCGCGCCGCCTTGCCGCGTTCGAGCAAAGCGACCGACCGGGCATCGATCTGGTCGTCGGCGCGCTGGGCGTTGAGCGAGGTCGAAACGCTGAGCAGCGCGAGCGCTGCAGCCGCCGACACGAGCGAGATACGCATGACAATCTCCGGACGTGGAATGGATAGGGCTATCACGCGCGCACCAGCCGCGCGACAAAAAAGCCGTCGGTCGCGTCGCTGAGCGGGGTGAGGCGCATGCCCGGCCCATGCGGCGTGCCGAGCGGGAGCGCGAGCGGCGCGGCGCGGAAGACCGGGTTGCGGGCGAGGAACGCCGTCGCCTGATCCGCGCCCTCGGCATCGAGCAGCGAGCAGACGATGTGGATCAGCGCGCCGCCGGGGCGGACCAGCGCAGCACCGACATCGAGCAGGCGAGCCTGTGTCTCCACCAGCCGGGCGAGCCGCGCAGGGTTAAGCCGCCAGCGTGCCTCGGGATTGCGGCGCCAGGTGCCGGTGCCGGAGCAGGGCGCGTCGATCAACACCACGTCCGCGCTGTCGGCCCAGTCGGCCAGCGCCTCAACCTCGCGGTTCGGGTTGAGCAGGCGGGTTTCGACGATGGTCACACCGGCCCGCTGTGCACGCGGGGCAAGGCGCGAGAGGCGGGTGCGGTCGCTGTCGGTGGCAAGGATCGCCCCCTCCCCCGCCATGGCTGCGGCGAGCGCGAGCGTCTTGCCACCACCGCCCGCGCACAGGTCGACGACGCGCATGCCGGGTGCTGCGGCGGCGGCGAGGGTCACGGCCTGGCTGCCGGCATCCTGCACCTCGAACCAGCCCGCGTCATAGGCGTCGCTCTTGTCCACCTGCGTATCGGCGGACAGGCGCAGCGCGAGGTCGAGGCCGGGGATCGGCGCGGAGTCGGGGAAGGCTGCGGCGAGCTGGTTGCGGTCGGCCCTTAACGGGTTGACGCGCATGTCGAGGGGGGCGCGGTCGAGCAAGGCCGCTGCCTGCTCGCCATCGACGCCCGAGGCGGCGAGCGCTTCGATCAGCCAGGCGGGCGCGACGCCTGGTGCGGCTGAGGGCTCGCCGGGCGTGATCGGCGCGGGGCCATAGGGTGAGCCGTCGAAGGTCGCGGCAAGATCGGGGTCGCGCGCCGCCAGCGCCAGCATCGCCGCACGCCCGCTTACCGGAACCGCGCCACACAGCCGGATCGCGTCATAGACGAGCGCGCGGATCGCACGCCGATCCTTCGACCCCGCATAGCGCCGCGCGGCGAGTTCGCGCGCGATCAGCACGTCTCCCGAGGCCCCGCCCTCACGCGCGGCGGTCAGGATCGTATCGAGCAGTTCGATGGCGGTACGTGTGCGCGCGGCTGGGGTCATGCCCGCGCCTTAGGGTATCGACAGGGGTTCGGCGAGGGTTTGCGGGAACGCGCGAATGATTGCGGGGGCGAGCTTGGCCGCGAGCGCCGTGGGGGTGTCGTTCCGCGTCCCCTCCGCCTGCGCGGTCAGGGCACTGCCGCTCCACACGACCTTTTCATCGGCCCGGCTGACCAGCTCGACCGTCAGCGTGGTGACGATCAGGCCGCGCAGCTGGCGCTTGTCAGACGGCAGCGTGACGCTGACGGCCCCGCCCCAATTGCCAAGGCCGCCCGCTGCACCCTGTTCGCGCCCGTTCGACGCGACCGCGCCGCGCGCCGCACGGGTCAGGCTGATCCGTGCGATGTAGCGGCCGCGTGCCTGCGCCGGGAGTGCGGTGAAGCGGGCGTCGAGCAACGCCTGTTCGACCGCATCGGCGAAGGTCTGGCGCACCGCTGCGGGAGTGGCTTCGTCCTTGACCGCCTCGACCGTCACCGTGCCGGGGGTCGGCACCGGGGCGTCCTGCGCGCCGGAGGCCAGTAGCGCCAAAGCTGCCATCCACATCATAACCATTCCTTCCAAAACCTACCGGACGCGTGTTGAGTCGAGTTCGTAATCGATCCGGATCCGCACCCATTCGCCGACCTGATATTGGCCGCGCAGCCGGGGCGGGCGGACGCGGAACTGCCAGGCGGCGGCGAGCACCGCGCGGCCGATCTGCGCGCCGTCCGGATATTCGTCGAGCAGCGCGCAACTGTCGATGCGATAATCGGCAACCGTGCGGCATGCGATCAACGCCCAGCCGGGCGGCCGCGCGGTTGAGAGATAGCCGCGCAGCTCGCTGTCATAGGGCTCGCGAAACCAGGATGCGGCGTAGAGCGGCTCGCCATTGGGGCCGCTCCCTTCGACGCGGCGCGAATCCCCCGGATCGGGGCCGGGCGCGGGGGGGCCGGCGACGCGGCGCGCGGGTGCCGCCGGACCCGCAGCGGGTCGGCGCGGCAGCGCGGAGATATCGGGCAGGCGACCCAGCGGAATATCGAGCAGCGCCGGCGGCTCGGGCGCGGGATCGGCGACCACCGGATCGGGTGTCGGCGGCGTTTCCGCGTCGCGCGGCTGTGCGCGCTCGGTGGGCTGGGCCACGGCGTCGGCGGGGCGGGCGTCGGATGGCGGTTCGGGCGCGGATTCGGGTTCGGGGCTGACGCCGAACGTTGCCATCGGCACCGTTTCCTCGGGCGGGGTCAGGATCTTGGGCGCGAGGGTCAGCAGCAGCAGCGCCAGCAACAGCTCGATCAGCAGCGCCAGCGCGATCGCGACCGCACGCGTGCCGAACCGATCGCGCACGCGCTGGAGCAGCGGGCGCGAGTCTTCGACTGGGGGTGGGACGGCGATACTCGACAAGGCGCGCTCGAGTTGCCCGCGCATTGCGTCGAAATGATGTCGGCCCTTTTTCCCTCTCCCCTTGATAGGGGAGAGGGT
Organism: Sphingomonas sp.; assembly: GCF_035998645.1. GTDB lineage: Bacteria > Pseudomonadota > Alphaproteobacteria > Sphingomonadales > Sphingomonadaceae > Sphingomonas. The sequence continues at coordinate 452,556 of NZ_DASYHL010000004.1, read as the reverse complement.
TACCGCAGCTTGGCAGCTTGCTGCCTAGCGAAGGTTGGGAGAGGGGTAGATCGGCGCGCAGCGCCGAGCGTCCGCTGCGCGGCCGCCACCCCTCTCCCAGCTCCGACTAAGGGCCTTGCTTCGCAAGACCCAAGTCTGCGCATCCCTCTCCCCTCCTGCGGAGGGGCGAGGAAGTGGCGGCAGCCCTAAACCCGCTGCAGCATCGCCTCTGCAACCGCGCGTTCGAGGTCCGCCTGGGTGAAGGGCTTGTTCAGCCGGAGCAGCTGGTCCGCCGCGTCGGCGGGGGTTTCGCCATAGCCGGTGGCGAGGATGATCGGCAGTTCGGGGCGCAGCGCGCGTGCTCGTGCGATCAATTCCGTGCCGGTCATGCCGGGCATCGCCTGATCGGTCACCAGCAGCGCGATGTCCTCCCGCGCCTCGAGCTGGTCGAGCGCGGCGGTGCCGGAGTCCGCCTCGATCGCCTTGTGCCCCAGGTCGGTGAGCAGATCGGCGGTGTTCATCAGCACCAGCGGATCGTCATCGGCGACCAGCACCACCAGCGATCGGGTCGCCCGTCGCGCGGCTTCGCGAGGTGGTGTCGGGGCGGCGGCGCCTGCACCCTCAGCGGCGACCGGAAGCCAGAGATGCGCGCTGGTGCCCTTGCCCGGCGTGCTTTCGATCTCGAGCATCCCGCCATTCTGGCGCGCAAAGCCGTGGATCATCGACAGGCCAAGGCCCGTGCCCTTGCCCACCCCCTTGGTGGTGAAGAACGGCTCGGTCGCCCGCGCAAGTGTCGCGGCGTCCATGCCCATGCCGCTGTCGTTGACCGACATCCGGACATAGTGGCCGGAGGACAGGCCGCGGACCTCGCCGACCACCTCCTGTTCGATCCCGTCGATGCAAATGCGCCCGCCATCGGGCATCGCGTCGCGCGCGTTGACCGCAAGGTTGAGCAGCGCCATTTCGAGCTGGTTCGCGTCTGCCCACACTGCCGGAAGATGGTCGGGGAAATGCACCTCGATCCACCAAGACGGCCCGATCGTCCGTTCGAGCAGGCCGCGCATGTCGGCGACCAATGCCGGCATATCGACCCGTTCGCTCTTGAGCTCCTGCCGCCTAGCAAACGCCAGCATCCGCTGGGTCAGCGCGGCGCCGCGATCGGCGGCCTGCATCGAATTATCGATCAGGCGGGTGATCTGCGCATCATCCTCGGGCAGGCGTTTGCGCAGCAGCGTGAGGCCGCTGATGATCGCCATGAGCAGATTGTTGAAGTCGTGCGCGACGCCGCCGGTCAGCTGGCCGATCGCCTCGATCTTCTGTGCCTGGAACAGCGCCTCGCGCGCGACTTCCAGTTCGCGCTGCGCCTCTTCGCGTTCGGTGATGTCGCGGGTGATCTTGGCAAAGCCGATCAGCCGCCCGTCATCGTCATGGATCGCGTCGAGCACCACGCTGGCACGGAAGCGCACACCGCCCTTGCGCATCCGCCACCCTTCTGCGGCAAAGCGGCCGAGGCGGCGCGCGGTTTCGAGTGCGCGCTCGGGCTCTCCGGCAGCACGATCCTCGTCGGGGTAGAAGGTCGAGAAATGCGCGCCCATGATCTCGTCGGGAGCATAGCCCTTGATCCGCTGCGCCCCGGCATTCCAGCTCGCCACCACGCCATTGGGATCGAGCATGTAGATCGCATAGTCGGTCACGCCCTGAACCAGCAGGCGGAACTGGGTGCGGCTTTGTTCGAGCGCGGCGGCGCGTTCGCTCGCGCGGGTTTCGAGTTCGGCGTTGAGTTCGCGCAGCTGGATCGCGGTCTTGCGCAACTCCGCCTCGGCCGCCGCACGCTCGACATGTGCCCAGCTGCGGTCGGTTACCTCGCGGATCAGCGCGACCTCATCGGCGGTCCAGACATGCGGTTCGTCGTGATGCGCCGCCATCAGCGCGATCAGCCGGCCGTCCTTGACCAGCGGCATGCAGCAGGTGGCGGCGATGCGGATCGACTGGAACGCCGCGGCCTCATGCACGGGCAGTTCGACGCTATTGTCATCGAGGATCAGCGGACGCCCGGCGCTGAGTTCGCGCGCCGCCAGCTCGCCGAATGCGGCAAAGCGGTAATGCCCGATGGTCGAGGGTAGTCCGGACCGCAGCCATTCGCCGCGGATCGTCAACCCGGTGCCATCGGCATCCATATCGGCATAGGCGCAATTGGATGCGCCAAGATGCTCGGCGAGCTTGGCCGTGGTGATCGCGAGTACTTCCAGCGGATCGGTCGCGCGCCCGGTGTCGCGGTCGAGCGCGTCGAGGAAGCGCAGCCGCGCCTCGCTCTTGCGCAGCGCCTGTTCCGCGAGGACCGACTCAGTCGTCTCGACCACCACCGCCATCACCCCGGCGGGGTGCCCGTCATCGTCGAACACGGGCGAGTAATCGAGGTCGAGCCAGCAATCCTCGAACACCCCGGTGCGGTTGAGCTTCAGCCGGTGGTTGCGATAGGCGAGCGTGCCGCCGGCAAGGCCGACGCGCATGACATGTGCGTTGAGATCGGCGACTTCGGGCCACGCCTCCAGCACCTTCATGCCGAGCAGGCCGGGATGGCGTTCGCCGGCGAACTGCGAATAGCCGTCATTGTAGATGAGATAGCCGTCCTCACCCCACAGCATCACCAGCGGGACCGGCGAGTTGACGAGGAAGGCGACGATACTGCGCAGGCTTTGCGACCAGGTTTCGATCGGGCCCACGCTGGTCGCGGACCAGTCGAACGCGGCGATGCGCGCGCCCATCTCTCCATCATTGGTCAGGAATGCCGGGACGTTCGCCGCCCGCGCCGCAGTTGATGTCACGCCCGCTCCAATACATGCCCCCGGAACGGCGCGCATGCACCGTCCCGCAGATCAACGCACGAGCGTAACGAACGATCCCAGGCGGGCTAAAGTTTTGGGATCGGGTGAGATTCCATTTGGGATCAGTGCTTGGCCTACCCCCTCGCCCCTCCGCAGGAGGGGAGAGGGACGCGCAGACTTGGGTCTTGCGAAGCAAGGTCCTTAGTCGGAGCTGGGAGAGGGGTGGGCGGCTACGCAGTAGCCGCGCGGAGCTGCGCTCCGCTCTACCCCTCTCCAAGCTGCGCTAGGCAACAAGTTGCCAAGCTCCGCTATCCTCTCCCCTATCAAGGGGAGAGGACAGGTTAGTCCGGCGCCTAGCGCGTCGGGTAGTTCGGTGCCTCACGCGTGATCGTCACGTCGTGGACATGGCTTTCGCGAAGGCCCGCATTGGTGATGCGGACGAACTTGCCCTTCTTCTGCAGGTCGGGGATCGTCGCTGCGCCGGTATAGCCCATCGCCGCCTTGATGCCGCCGATCAGTTGGTGGATCACGTCCTTGGCTGGCCCCTTGAACGCGACTTGGCCCTCGATCCCTTCAGGAACGAGCTTCAATTGATCCTTGATATCGCCCTGGAAATAGCGGTCGGCCGAGCCGCGGCCCATTGCGCCGACGCTGCCCATGCCGCGATAGGATTTGTACGCGCGGCCCTGATACAGGAACGTCTCGCCCGGCGCTTCCTCGGTCCCCGCGAGCAGCGACCCGACCATGCAGGTCGAGGCACCTGCAGCGAGCGCCTTGGCGAGGTCGCCCGAAGTGCGCAGGCCGCCATCGGCGATCACCGGCACGCCCGACTTGGCGGCTTCGTTGGCGGCATCCATCACCGCGGTCAGCTGCGGCACGCCGACGCCCGCGACGACGCGGGTGGTGCAGATCGATCCGGGGCCGATGCCGACCTTCACGCCATCCGCGCCCGCGTCGATTAGCGCACGGGTGGCGGCTGCGGTGGCGACGTTGCCGGCGACGACCTGAACGCGGTTCGACAGCTTCTTCACCCGCTCGACCGCGCGTGCGACGTCCTTGTTATGGCCGTGCGCGGTGTCGATTACGATCAGGTCGACTTCGGCATCGACCAGAGCCGCCGTGCGCTCGAACCCCTTGTCGCCCACGGTGGTCGCGGCGGCGACGCACAGGCGGCCCGCGCCGTCCTTGGTCGCGTTGGGATAGTTCACCGCCTTTTCGATGTCCTTGACCGTGATCAGGCCGACGCAGCGATAATCGGCGTCCACCACCAGCAGCTTTTCGATCCGGCGGGCGTGCAGCAGGCGGCGCGCCTCGTCCTTGCCGACGCCGATCGACACGGTGGCGAGGTTGTCGTGCGTCATCAGCTCGCTGACCGGCTGGCCCGGATTTTCAGCAAAGCGCACATCGCGGTTGGTGAGGATGCCGACCAGCTTGCCGTCGCCTTCGGTCACCGGAATCCCGCTGATCTTGTGCCGCGTCATCAACGCCTGCGCCTCGGCCAGCGTGCCGCTGGCGCGGATCGTGATCGGGTTGACGACCATGCCGCTTTCGAAGCGCTTGACCTGCCGCACCGCCTCAACCTGTTCGTCGATCTCGAGATTGCGGTGGAGCACGCCGATTCCGCCGAGCTGCGCCATGACGATCGCCATGTCCGCTTCGGTCACGGTGTCCATCGCCGAGGACAGGATCGGGATGTTCAGCTTGAGCGACCGCGTAACGAAGGTGCTGGTGTCCGCCATGCTCGGCAGGACCTCGCTCTCGCCCGGGTACAGCAGGACGTCGTCGAAGGTGAGGCCGAGGGGGATATCCATGGGGTGCGCCAATGTCCTGAGTCGAAGATTGGCGGCCCATGTAACCGCGCTATGTGACGGGCGCTAGGGGGTGCTGCGTCGCAGCGCGGGACAGCGCATCAGCCGTTCAGTTTTTGCAGCCATTGCTGGGCCTGTTTGGGTTCGCCGACGGCGTGCGAACCGACCTTGCCGCGCGACCGGAGAAACTCGGCGTGAAGGTCGAACGGCGGCAGCAACAGGCGCTCGCGCATCGCATTGATGTCGTCGCCCAATTCGGTCAGTTCGGCGACCATCGGCGCCGCGGCAGCCCGGCTGGCACGATCGTCATTGTGACCGAACAGGCCCCAACGCCCCGCCGCCGTCACTTCAAGCGCCTTGATCAGCGCGGCGCGATAGTCGCCCTCCAGCTCGATCCGATGCGCGTCGAGCTTCGCCAGGCGATCCGCCTTTGCCATCAGTTGTGCCCGCCCGCGCGCGCCAGCAGTGCCTTGGCGCGATCGACATGCATCTCCTCGATCATCGCGTCCTTGTAGCGTTCGGCCCCGCCGGAGAACGCCGCGACCAGCGCGCGCGCCTCTTCCAGTTCCGCTTCGTTCGGATCGAATGCGGCGCGGGCGATGTCGATCTGGTTGGGGTGGATCAGCGACTTGCCGTCGAAGCCGAGCAACCGGCCCTCGGCGCATTCCGCCGCCAGACCTTCCGCATCGTCGAGGCGGTTGAACACGCCGTCGAGTACCCAGAGTTCGCGCGCCCGCGCCGCCAGCACCACCAGCTGGAGCGACAGCGCCATCTGTGCGCGGCCCGCCGCCGGGGGCAGCTTGAGCGACGCGGCCAGGTCGTTGGTGCCGACGATCAGACCGGCTAGTTCGACGCCCCAGCCAGTGGTGCTGGCGATCGGGCCGACATTCATCACCCCAGCCGCAGTCTCGATCATCGCCAGCACGGGGCGGTCGGCATAGAGCGCGGCATAGGTGATCGCCTCCGCGGTTTCGACCTTGGGCACGATGACATGGGTCGCGGCGGATTTCTTCACCGCCTTGAGGTCCGCCTTCCAGTGATCGCTGTCCTTGGCGTTGACGCGGACGCCGAACGGGCGGTCGCCAAAGCCTTCGACCGCGCGCACCGCCTCCCGCGCCGACTCCTTGTCCTCGGCCTTCACCGCATCCTCGAGGTCGAGGATCACCATGTCGGCGGCGAGGCCCTGGGCCTTCTCGATCGCGCGCGGGTTCGACGCGGGCAGGAACAGCGCAGTGCGCGGCGGGGCGTAAATCGCTTTGCTCATGGCCCCTCTATGCTAGGATCAGGGGAACTAGGAAACCCAGGGGACGCGTGATGGAACTGACGGTCGGCGCATTTTTCATCCTGATGGTGCTGGTGCTGATGTACCTGTTCGCCAGCATCAAGATCGTCCGCCAGGGCTATCACTACACGATCGAGCATTTCGGCCGCTTCACCACCGTCGCGCAGCCGGGGTTCAACCTCTACCCCGCGTTCTTCTATCGCGTGGGTCGCCGCGTGAACATGATGGAGCAGGTGATCGATATTCCGGGTCAGGAAATCATCACCAAGGACAATGCGATGATCTCCACCGATGGCGTGGTGTTCTTTCAGGTGCTCGACGCGGCCAAGGCGGCCTATGAGGTGTCGGACCTGTATGTCGCGCTGCTCCAGCTGACGACGACCAACCTGCGCACCGTGATGGGGTCGATGGACCTCGACGAAACCTTGTCCAAGCGCGACGAGATCAATGCGCGGCTGTTGTCGGTGGTCGATCATGCGACGACGCCCTGGGGGGTCAAGATCACCCGCGTCGAGATCAAGGACATCCGCCCGCCCGCCGATATCGTCAACGCGATGGGCCGCCAGATGAAGGCCGAGCGTGAGAAGCGCGCCAATATCCTTGAGGCTGAAGGCAGCCGCCAGTCGGAAATCCTGCGCGCCGAGGGCCAGAAACAGGCGCGCATCCTCGAGGCTGAAGGGCGCAAGGAATCGGCGTTCCGCGACTCCGAAGCCCGCGAACGCGCCGCCGAGGCCGAGGCCAAGGCGACGCAGGTCGTCAGCCAGGCGATCGAGAGCGGCGGCACCCAGTCGCTCAACTATTTCATCGCGCAGAAATATGTCGAAGCAATCGGCAAGTTCGCGACCAGCCCCAACGCCAAGACCATCCTGTTCCCGGTCGAGGCGACGCAGCTGATGGGTACGCTGGGCGGCATCGGTGAGCTGGCGAAGGAAGCGTTCGGCAAGAGCGAAACCCCGACGCCGCCCCCCGCCCCGCCAGCGCGGGTGCGCCAGTCGCCGTTCGGGACGCCGCAGGAATGAGCGACTGGCTGTCGGATCAGGCCGGCTATGTCTGGCTGATCATCGCGGCGCTGCTCGCGATGTGCGAGCTGCTGATTCCGGGCGTGTATCTGACCTTCATTGCGCTCGGCGCGGCGGCGACCGGCATCCTTGCGCTGGTGTTCCCGGAGCTGGGCGCGATTGGGCAGTTCATCAGCTTTGCCGCATGGTCGACGGTCGCGGTGCTGGTCGGCAAGCGCTGGTACGGCGCGAACCCGGTGCCGAGCGCCGACCCCGACCTCAACAACCGCGCCGCGCGGATGATCGGGCAGAGCGTGACCGTAGTCGAGCCAATCAGCGGCGGCAGTGGCCGGGTGCGCGTCGGCGATGGCGACTGGCCGGCGGAAGGGCCGGACCTAGCCGTCGGGGACAAGGCGCGGATCGCCGATGTGCGCGGTGGCGTTGTGGTGATCGAGGCGGTGGCAGCGATCGGCGCGCCGGACTAGCCCGACTTGCTCCGCGCCATTGCCCTCACTCCATATGTGATCGCGATTGCCGCGCTGACCGGGGCGGCGAGTGCGGCATCGGGGCCGCCATCCCGGAATCGCGTCGCTGCGCTGGAGGAAGCGGGCCGCTATCGCGATGCCGAAGCCATCCGTCGGCAACAGCTTGCCGCGACGGACGGCCAGTCGGGCGAAGATGCGGCTCGTGCGCTGGAAAACCTCGCCAACAATCTGGGAATGCAATCGCGGGGCAGCGAGGCCGCGCCCTATATCCGTCGCGCGCTGCAAATCCGGCTGAAAATCGCGGGCGAGGCCCAAAGCCGGGCCCAAGCATCGCAACGGGCGGCGGCGGCTAGCCTCAACCAGTTTTCCGGGATGCTCGCCGATGCGGGGTCGCTCGACGAGGCCGAGCGCGCGGCGCGACGGGCGCTCGATATGTACCGAATTGCCGGAGACGCCGACACGGTCGCCTATGCGGATACGCGCGTGAATCTGGGCGGGATTCTAGCGATGCGGGGTGAAATCACGCGCGCCGATGGCGAATTCCGCGCGGCGGTCGCATCGCTCAAACAGCGTGAGGAGAGCCTGCACAGGATCAAACCGCAGCCAGGAGTGATCGAGGCGGCCGAACTGGACAGGGCGGCGCGGTCGATCAGCTTGAGCAAGGCCATCGCCCTCAACAACCTGGCAATAAACCTGCATCGCATCGCGCTCGCGCGAACCATCCCGTCGCAGTTTCGTCAGAGCTATATGCACCGCAACGCGATGCTCGCGCCGATCCCGTCCGGGGCAGGCGGCACCGTCGTCGGCATCGATCCGGTCGCGCGCGACGCCATGCTGCGCGAGGCGACCGGCTGGTTCGAAGAATCACTCGACCGGCGCCGTCAGCTGTTCGGTCGCAACCACCTCGACACCGCAAACGCGATGAACAGCCTCGCCGCCAACTACGTCGCGCGGGGCAAGCGGGCCGAGGCCATGGCGCTCTATCGACAGGCGCTCGCTACGAAGCTGAAGTTCCTGTCCCCCGGCGACCGTGACCTGACTTTGGGATATTGGGGGCTGGCATCGATCGTTGATGCGCCCAGCGAGGCGCGCTCACTCTATCGCCTCGCCGCACGCAGCGCGTTCGCGGGGCAGGCCCGGTTCAAGGAATTCGATCCCGCGGCAACATCGGAACTGCGCAGTCAGCGTCCCATCTTTCTGGGCGCGGTGCGCGCCAACTGGGCTATGGTCACCGAAGCCGGCTCCACGCAGGGTGGCGTCGGCGCGGCACCGCGTTAAGGTAACCCTCGTAACCACCCCTCCCGCGTATCCGGAGCCCGCATGACCCCCACCCGCCGCCAGTTCCTTGCCTCGACCGCCAGCTTCGCCGTGCTCCCCACCCTCCCCGCCTGCGCCAGCCAGAGCGGGCCATCGGCGGATGCGGCGGCCGATGCGCTGTTGAGCGCGACCGCCGAGCAGTTGCTGACCAACTCGCCCGAAAGCGCGACTTCGCTCGGCATCGACAAGGGCGAGCGCACGCACCTCAGGTCGATGGTCGAGGATCGCAGCGTCGCGGGCCGCGCCAAGGTTGCCGAGGGACTGCGTGCCCGCATCGCGCAGCTCGACGCGCTCGACCGCAACGCGCTGTCGCCGGTGATGCAGACCAATGTCGATGTGGTGCGCACCGCGTTTCAGGTCGGGGTGGACGGCATGGCGTTCGGCTATGGCGATGTCGCCGTCGGCGGATGGCGCAACGCCCCCTATGTCGCGGTGCAGAATGTCGGCGCCTATCTCGACATGCCCCGCTTCCTCGACAGCGAGCATAAAGTCGAGAGCGCCGCGGATGCGGCATCGTGGCTGGCGCGGTTCGAGGGCTGGGCCGGGCAGATCGACGGCGAGACCGAACGGCTCAAGATCGCGTACGACAAGGGCGTCATCGCGCCCGACTTCCTGCTCGACAAATGCCTGCGCCAGATCGCGCTGACCCGCGGCACCGATGCGGGGAAATGGGAGCTGGTCGAGAATTTCACGGGCAAGAAGGTCGTGACCGGCGATCAGGCAGTGGCCGCAGCAAAGCTGGCGGCGGGCAAGATCGCCCCCGCGCTCGACCGTCAGATCGAAGAACTCAAGCGCCACCGCGCCAAGGCGACGCCGGATGCGGGGGTGTGGAAGTTCCCCGATGGCGAGGCCTATTACGCCTGGGCGCTGCGCGCCGGCACGACGACGACGATGACTCCGGACGAGGTCCACAAGGCCGGGCAGGATGAGCTGAAGGCGCTTCAGTCGGAGATGAATACCATCCTCAAAAAGCTCGGCTACTCCAAGGGCACCGTCGGCGCGCGGATGACCGCGCTCGGCAAGGATGACAAGTTCCTCTACCCCGACACCGACGCCGGGCGGCAGGAAATCCTCGCCTATATGACCAAGACGATCGAGGATATGAAGGCGAAGATGCCGCAGGCGTTCCACACGCTGGTGCGCGGCAATGTCGAGGTGAAGCGCCTGCCGCTCGCCGAGGAGCCGGGCGCGCCGGGTGCCTATGGCGGGGCGGGTTCGATCGACGGGACGGTTCCGGGCCGCGTGTGGCTGAACCTGCGCACCACGCACCTCCACACCAAATACAGCCTCGCCACCCTCGCCTATCACGAAGGCATCCCGGGGCATGCCTGGCAGGGCGAATATACGTTCAAGCTGCCGCTGGTCCGCTCGCTGCTCGGCTTCAACGCCTATAGCGAGGGCTGGGCGCTGTACGCCGAACAGCTCGGCGCAGAACTGGGGGCGTATGACAGCGACCCGGTCGGGCGGCTGGGCTATCTTCAGAGCCTTGCCTTCCGCGCGTGCCGTCTGGTCGTCGACACCGGGCTGCATGCCAAGCGCTGGACGCGGCAACAGGCGATCGAATGGTTCGCCACCGCCAATGGTTCGTCAGTCGAAGAGGTCTCGGGCGAGGTCGACCGTTATTGCAGCTGGCCGGGTCAGGCGTGCGGCTACAAGCTCGGCCACACCGCGATCAACCGGCTGCGGACGAAAACGCAGCGCGAACTGGGCTCGCGCTATGATTTCCGTGGGTTCAACGATGCGCTGGTGCTGGGCGGCGGCGTGCCGCTGACCGTGCTGGAAAGCGTGATCGACCGGCATATCGCCAGCCGGAAAGGCTAGGGCCGCGCGTCTTCGGGGATCGCCCCCGCCCCGCCGCTGGAGCCCTGTTCCCCCGGCGCGGGCGGCACGGGCAATGCGACCGGCTCGCTCCAGCCGGGGCGACCCAGTTCCATGCGGCCGCGCGGCAGTGCCTCGGGCATTTCGTCGCGGATAAATGCCAGCATCCCCTCACGCATGTCGCAGCGCAGGTCGAAGGCGTTGGCGGCGTCGCGTGCGGTGACGAGCGCCCGAACCTCGATCGCGTCCGGGCGGGTGTCGGTGACCTGCAGCACAAAGCCGCGCCCGTCCCATCGTTCATTGGCGCGCACCAGCTCCTCGAGCCGCGCGCGCAACCGCGAAATGTCGGCGGTGGGATCGAGCCAGAAAAAGGCGGTGCCGTGCAGCTGGCTGGAATTGCGCGTCCAGTTCTGAAAACTGTCCTCGAGGAATTTCGACACCGGCACCACCAGCCGCCGCTCGTCCCAGATCGCGACGACGACATAGGTCAGGCGGATTTCCTCGATCCGCCCCCATTCGCCGTCGACAATCACGACATCGTCGATCCGGATCGGTTCAGTGAATGCCATCTGGATGCCGGCGATGATATTCTTGAGCGCCGGTTGCGCAGCCGCGCCGACCGCGAGCCCGGCAAGGCCCGCGGAGGCCATCAGCGTCACCCCGACCGATCGCACGCTGGGGATCGACAGCAGCATCAGGCAGATGGTGACGAAGCCGACCAGGAACACCGCGATGCGGGTGAGGATCGCGCTGCGCGTGCGGCGGCGGCGGGCGAGCAGATTGTCGGCCACGCTGATATCGGCGCTGAGTTCGACCGCCCTGCCGCCCGCGCGGATCATGTTGACCGCCAGCCAGCCGAGCAGCAGCGGCACGATCATCCCGGCCGCCTGCCCCCAGAAGGCGCTCGCACCTTCGCCCAGATGCAGCAGGCGGCGGACAGATGCCAGCGCGAGCGCGACGAAGATCCAGCGCAGCGGACGCTCCGCCCGGTCGACGAACACGTCGTCGATCGAATCGGGGGTGCGCGCGGCGAGCCTGCGCGCGACCCGGATCGCGATCCAGTGCAGCACAAGCGCCGCCACGACCGCGACCGTAACGGTCAGCGCGTCAATGACGATGGGCGGCACTGCCCAGTGACTGGGGAAAACTTGCTGCATTGCAACAGGAACCGGCCGCGAACGGGCCGGTTCCCGTCGCGATCATTTCTTGCCGAAGAAACCCGAGGCCAGTCCGGTCAGGTCGTTGAGCGGGTTGCCGTCGCCATCACGGTCGAGCGCGCCGAGAATGCCGGCCGCGCCGTCGGTCTGCAGCATCGTCGCGAACTTGCCGAGCGCGCCTTCGCCGCCGATCTGAGCGATCAGGTCCTGCATCTTGTCGAGCGGCAGGCCAGTCGCGGCGGCGGCGCCTTCGGCCGTGTCACCGGCCATCTGGTGATGCTTGGCCAGCGCCTGCACCGCAGACTCGACATGTTCGGGCGACAGGCCAACTTTGGCCGCGAGATTGGTGAGGCCGTCGGTGCCGCCGACCTGGCCGAGAATGGTGTCGAGGATGCTCATCTGCGTCGCTCCTTGCGTGGGGAAATGCCCCGCGCGATCCTACCCCGCCGGATGGAGCACGTCGAGGCGGGCGATCACCGCGCGGACGCCGTCATCGCTCGCAATGGCGAGGTCGATCGGGCGCCCGTCCAATCCGTCGTCATGCGCATTGAGGAACGCCAGCACAGCCGCATTGTCGCGCAGCCGTTCCCAGACGAGCGTCGCCACCCGGCCCTGACGTGCCACCGCTTCGGGGGCGAGGCGCGGCTTGTCGCTGTGGCGGCGGAACTGGCGCGTGCGCGGCTTGTCGGTTTCGGCGGGGGTCGGGGTCAGCATGGCGCGCGCGTCAGCGACCCTTCCTCGCCCAGCGCGCTGCGCAGCACGCGGATGCGGTCGGCATAGCCGCGCGCGAGGTCGCGGTGCGACCGGGTGGCGCACAGGCAATCCGATGCCTTGGCACGCATCAGCGAGACCTGATGGCGGTAGAGAAGGTAGTTGAGGTCCATGAAGCGGCTCCCGTCGTGTAAGCGGGAGCGCGAAGAATCTCTCAGTCGTCGGCGCCTACGGAGCAATGTGCCGACGATGATTGCTATATAGGGGAGCGACCGGAAAATAGCCAGCGCCATCCCCCGCCGAAACGTGTCGGCGGAGGATGGTGAAGGGATCAGGCGGGCTCGGTTGCCTTGCTGCGGCTCTGCGGTGCAGCCTGGCGCACGCCCTCGTCGACATGATCCGCGAACTGCGCGAAATTGGCGACGAATTCGTCCACCAGCTTTGCCGCGGTCGCGTCATACTCGCCCTTGTCCGCCCAGGCGGCGCGCGGGTCGAGCATGTTGGGGTCGATGTCGCCGACCGCGACCGGGACCATGAAGCCGAAATTGGGGTCCTGACGGAATTCCGCATCCTTCAGGCTGCCGTCGAGCGCGGCGTTGAGCAGTGCGCGGGTCACGCGGATCGGCATGCGCTTGATCCCCGGCATCGTCGCCTTGCCGCCGCTCCAGCCGGTGTTGACCAGCCAGCAATCGACCCCGCCCTTGGCGATCCGCTCCTTGAGCAGATTGCCATAGACCGACGGGTGGCGCGGCATGAACGGCGCACCGAAACAGGTCGAGAAGGTCGCCGACGGCTCGGTCACGCCGATCTCGGTCCCCGCGACGCGCGCGGTATAGCCCGAGAGGAAGTGGTACATCGCCTGTTCCGGCGTCAGCTTCGCGATCGGGGGCAGCACGCCATAGGCGTCGGCGGTGAGAAAGATGATGTTCTTCGGCACCGGCCCCAAATTGTCCGCGCTCGTATTCGGGATGAAGTCGAGCGGGTAGGAGCCGCGGCTATTCTCCGCCAAGCTATTGTCGAACAGGTCGATCTCACGCGTTTCGGCGTCCATCACGACATTTTCGAGCACCGTGCCAAAACGCTTGGTGGTGGCGAATATCTCCGGCTCGGCCTCGGCCGACAGGTTGATCATCTTGGCGTAGCAGCCGCCCTCGAAATTGAAGACCGCAGTGTCGGACCAGCCATGCTCGTCATCGCCGATCAGCGTGCGGCTGGCATCGGCGCTGAGCGTCGTCTTGCCAGTGCCCGACAGGCCGAAGAACACCGCCGTGTCGCCGTCCGGGCCGATATTGGCCGAACAATGCATCGGCATGATTCCCTTCACCGGCAGCAGATAGTTGAGCAGGCCGAACACGCTCTTCTTCATCTCCCCGGCATAGGCGGTGCCGCCGATCAGGATCAGCTTTTCGGTCAGGTTGACCGCGATCACCGTCTCGCTGCGGCAGCCATGTTTGGCCGGATCGGCCTGGAAGCTCGGCAGGTCGATGATCGTATATTCGGGGTCGAAGCCGGGCAGCTCGTCCGCTTCCGGCCGGCACAGCAGGGTGCGGATGAACAGGCTGTGCCAGGCGAATTCGGTGACGACGCGGACGCGCACGCGATGCTCGGGCTGCGAGCCGCCATACAGGTCCTGAACGAACAGCGTGTCCTTGGTGCCGAGCGCGGCGAGGAAATCAGCCTTGAGCGCCGCGAAATGCTCGGGCGTCATCCCGACATTGGTGCTGCCCCACCAGACGCTGTTCTCGGTCTCGGCATCGCGGACGATGAACTTGTCCTTGGCGCTGCGCCCGGTGTGCTTGCCGGTTTCGACGACCAGCGGCCCATCCTTGGCCATGCGGCCCTCACCGCGCTGGATCGCATGTTCGACCAGCGGGGCGGTCAGCAGGTTCCAGTGGACAGGCTTGTCCGCCGCGACGCCCAGCGCGTCGAGGCCGATCTTCGGGGTACGATCGGTCACGTCTCTCTCCTCACGCCGCATCGTTCGCACGGCATTGCATTCGTATGCGTGGAGTCGCGCATAGGCGGCGGAAAAAAGGGGGGTCAACAACAGTAACCGGTGTCAATTGTGACCGAACGCGCTTATTTTTGGTGACAACGCTGACCTGTTGCAAAGTTCGCGATGAGGTCTGCATCGACAAATCCGGTGGGGCGTCGTTGCGCCAAGTGGAGGATCAGCCCCGGATGTCGCTTTGAACCCGACAGTAGAGGTCGGAGATATAGTCATTTTCGTAGGATGGGGGCTGATGTGGCTCGGGTTGCAAATCCTTGTCGACGCCGAGCAGCACGCTTTCCTTCACTTCGGGTGTAGCGCCGCGCGCACACCGAAGGGCTTTGCTGACCGCTTGTCTCGCCTTACGCTCGGCGGGTCCCCAGACGAGCACCTCGGCATTTGCCTCTAAGCGCATGCATAGCGCGATGCCCCCGATGAAACCGGCCCCATACTGGATTGACCAACGCAAGCTCTGCCACTCGCCATCTTCATCGCGACTTCCCCAATCATAAGGTAGAACGGCGACGATCGCGTAAACGGCGGCATACACGAGGACGCCCACGGCGATCCACGTCACAAAGACGGCGGGCATGGAATACCAGGCTGCCGATGGGGTCAGAATGTTCCGGCGCCGCTGTTTGATAGCGCTGCGCCGGTCCATGTGATTCACCGCAAGCGTGTCGAGAAACCAGCCCGGTGCGAATATTGCGGTCGCCACATAAAGGGCACCGTAGAGCCCGAAAGCTGACTGCACGGCTCGGAAGATAAGTGGTGCTTCGTCCATATTTTGCCCCCCAACGGCTGAATACGGTCCGCTGGAGCATCGGGCAAGCGAGAGGGGAGAGGTGTACTCGCACCATGCAATTCCGGGGAGACGATGTTAAATTGGCCTTGCCCCGGCCTCGCGGGTCCTCTTTGGGCTCCGCCTCCAGCCGATCCGTCAAGCACCCGCCTACTGCAACAACTCGCGCACCAGCGACGGCTTCTTCGCGATCATCGCCAGCAGCACCTGCGCCGGCCCGGTCGGACGGCGGCGGCCATGTTCCCAGTTGAGCAGCGTGCCCTTGGCGACGCCGATGCTGCGCGCAAAGGCGCTCTGTGACAGGCCGGTGCTGGCGCGGATTGCCGACACATCGACGACCGGCACCTGGATTTGATGGATGACAGCCCCGGTCTTCTCGCCGCGTGCGAACGCCAGCGCTTCGTTGAGCCCTTCCATCAGGCCGTCATAGACTTCACTCATACCCGGTCTCCGTCGATGCCATAGGTTGCGAGCAACGCCTTGCTCAACGCGACCGCAGCCGCCTGTTCGGCCTTGGTCAGATTATCCTTCTCGTTCTTGGCGTAGATCGTCAGCAGGAACAGGGGCATCGTGTCGCCCCCGAACACGTAAAGCGTGCGATACCCGCCGCTCTTGCCACCGCCCTCGCGCGCGATCCGAACCTTGCGCAGCCCGCCGCCCAGCGGCGTTCCAGCTTCCGGGTTCGCCGCCAGAAACGTCACGATCCCGGTGCGCTCTTCGTCGGACAGGATCGCCTTGGCGCGCTTCAGGAACGACTCGAGTTCCACAACGGTTTGCAGGCGCTGCATTCAGTATATCTATGTGCTGCGGACGTATAGGTCAATGACACACACCCCTCCCCCGTTGAGCCTAGCCCCACATTCCGCTACCCCATCCGCATGACCGCAACGATTGCGCTGGTCGATGACGACCGCAACATCCTGACTTCCGTGTCGATCGCGTTGCAGGCCGAGGGGTTTGTGACGCGCGTCTATTCGGATGGAGAGGCGGCGCTGAAGGCGCTGGTCGATAATCCGCCCGAGCTGGCGGTGCTCGACATCAAGATGCCGCGCATGGACGGGCTGGAGCTGCTGCGGCGGCTGCGCGAAAAGAGCCAGATCCCGGTGATCTTCCTGACCAGCAAGGATGACGAGCTGGACGAGGCGCTGGGCCTGGCGATGGGCGCGGACGATTATATCGCCAAGCCGTTCAGCCAGCGGCTGCTGATCGCCCGCATCCGCGCGATCCTGCGCCGGACCGAGCTGGTGGCGGCGACAGCGCAGGGCGAAGAGGAGCCGGCCGCCGAGGCGCAGCCGGTGATCGAGCGCGGGCCGCTGGCGATGGACCCGGCGCGGCACAAGGTGACGTGGAAGGGCGACAACGTCACGCTGACCGTCACCGAGTTCATGATCCTCGAAACGCTCGCCCAGCGGCCCGGCATCGTCAAGACGCGCAACCAGCTGATGGATGCGGCGTATCAGGACGACATTTACGTCGATGACCGCACCATCGACAGCCATATCAAGCGCGTGCGCCGCAAGTTCCGGCAGGTCGATCCCACATTCGACGCCATCGAGACACTCTATGGCGCCGGATATCGCTTCTCCGACGAATAGACCCGCCACGACGCGGGAAGAGCGCGACCTGTCGCTGCGCTGGTCCGGCCGGGTCAGCCTGACGCCGCGCATTCTGGCGGTGAACATCTTTGCGCTGGTGATGCTGGCGGGCGGGTTCTTCTACCTCGACAGCTATCGCGCGCGGATCGTCGATAGCCGGGTCGAACAGGCGAGCCGTGAGGCGCGGCTGATCGCCCAGGCCGTCGCGATGACCCCGCCGAGCGACCGCACCGCGCTGATCGAACGCGTCGCGAGCGAGGCGGATATCCGCATCCGCCTGTACGATCGTGCCGGGCGGATGACGCTGGATACGCGCGCGCTGGGCCTTAACAATTTCGTGCTGCGCGATCCCGACAAGGATCCGTGGAACCAGAGCGCGGCACGTTTCCTCGACGCGGTGTTCGACACCGTCGCGGGGGCGGACCGGGCGCAGCAGTTTCGCGAACGCGCGCCCGCCAAGGGCCTCGACTGGCCCGACCTTGCCGCAGCACTCCGCACCGGCGAATCCAGCGCGACCGTGTGGCGCGCGCCCGATCGCACGCCGGTGATCACCGCCGCCGCGCCCTATGGGCCGGAGGGGGCGGTGTTCACCAGCTCCAACGCGCGCGACATCACCCAGCGGGTGCGGATCGAGCGGTTCCGGCTGGGGCTGGTGCTGGCGTTCACTGCAGGGCTGTCGGTGTTCCTGTCGCTGTTCCTGGCGCGCACCATCGTCCGCCCGCTGCGCCGCCTTGCCCGTGCCGCGGTACGGGTGCGGCTGGGGCGCGCGCGCGAGGTGGTGGTGCCGCGCCTGCCCGAGCGGCGCGACGAGATCGGACACCTCGCCCGGTCGCTGTCGGACATGAGCCTCGCCTTGCGCGCGCGGATCGACGCGACCGAGGCGTTTGCCGCCGATCTGGCGCATGAGATCAAGAACCCGCTCGCCTCGCTGCGCTCCGCCGTCGACGGCCTGATGGCGGTGCGCGATCCGGCGTTGCAGGAACAGTTGCTGGCGGTGGTGCGCGACGATGTGCTGCGGCTCGACCGGCTGATCAGCGATATTTCGGAGGCGTCGCGGCTCGACGCGCAGCTCTCCCGCGCCAAGTTCGATCCGGTCGATCTGTCGGCGATGCTCGCCGCGATGGTCGAGGAGCGCAGCAGCCGCGGGGTCGAGCGCGACATTCGCCTGCGTTTCGACGCGCCGATGGGTCCGATGCCGCGCGTGATGGGCGAAGGCGCGCGGCTGGAGCGGGTGTTCGCGAACCTGATCGACAATGCCGTGTCCTTCTCCCCCGATGGCGGCACGGTCGCGCTGTCGCTGGCCGCATCGGGCGACATGCTCGAGGCGCGGGTCGAGGATGAAGGGCCGGGCGTGCCGGAGGAAGCGCGCGAGGCGATCTTCCGCCGCTTTCACACCGACCGGCCCGCAGGCGAGGAATTCGGCAAGCATTCCGGGCTAGGGCTTGCGATCGCGCGGACCATCGTCGAAGGCCATCAGGGCAGCATCGACGTGGAGACGCGCGAGGACCGGATGCAGGGCGCGCGCTTCGTCGTCCGCCTGCCGTTCGTGCAGCCGGGGTGAGAGAGCGGGGAGTGTAGAGCTTGGCGATCCTGTCTTCCGAAACGCTGCATGCGTCCTGCGTCGCGATCGATGGTCGCGCGGTGCTGATCGAGGGGCGCTCGGGCGAGGGCAAATCCGATCTGGCGCTGCGGCTGATCGACCGGGGCGCGCTGCTCGTGTCCGACGATTATACGATCTGCACGCGGCGCGATGGCGTGCTGCACGGCGCGGCCCCCGCGACTATTGCGGGCAAGATCGAGGTGCGCGGGATCGGCCTCGTCACCCTGCCCCATGCAGATAGCGCGCCGATCGCGCTGCTCGTCACCATCCTCGACGCGCCCCCGCGCATGCCGGAGGGACCGCAGACGCGGAAGATCGCCGGGGTCGATGTGCCCGTGGTCGCGCTACCGGCACTCGAACCCTCCGCGCCGATCAAGGTCGAACTGGCGCTGCGCCATCTGACGGAGCTGAAACGATGAACAAGCGGCGGCCCAAGCAAATCCTGCTGGTCACCGGCATGTCGGGGGCGGGCAAGTCGACCGTGTTGCGCACGCTGGAGGATCTGGGGTGGGAAGTCGTCGACAACCTCCCCCTGCTGCTGCTCAACCGCCTGCTCGATACCGACCCGCCCGAGGGGAGCGAGGGCGACGAGCGACCGCTGGCGATCGGCATCGGCACCCGCACCCGCGCGTTCGACGCCGACAGCATCGTGCGCCGCATCAAGAAGCTGCGCGACGAGCGCGGGTACGACATGGGGACGCTGTTCCTCGACTGTTCGGGCGCCGAGCTTGAGCGCCGCTATTCGGAGACGCGCCGCCGCCACCCGTTGGCGCTCGACCGCCCGGCCAGCGACGGCATCCATCGCGAGCGCGAGTTGCTTCAGCCGCTGCGGCGCTGGGCCAACAGGGTGATCGACACCACCACCCTGTCGTCGAACGAACTGGCGCAGCAGATTCGCACGAGCTTCTCCGGCCGCGGCCTGGGCGAGACGGTGGTTTCGGTGATGTCGTTCGGCTTTGCGCGCGGCGTTCCGGCGGGCGCGGACCTGGTGTTCGACATGCGCTTCCTGCGCAATCCGCACTGGGTCGAATCGCTGCGTCCGGGCACCGGCAAAGACGCCGATGTCTCCGCCTATGTCGCCGACGACCCGGCCTATGCCGAGGCGATTACCCGAATCGAGGAACTGATGCTCCTCCTCCTCCCCCGCTATCAGGCGGAGGGAAAATCCTATGTTACCATCGCGTTCGGCTGTACCGGCGGGAGACACCGGTCGGTCCATGTCGCCGAACGCGTCGCTGGCCGGTTGCGCGAAGCGGGTTTTTCGCCCACGGTAACGCATCGTGACTTGCAAACCGCGCCGCAGGACTCGCTAGAAGGCCCGCCGGCTGCAAGATGAACCGCATGGGACAAGCGTAAAGACATGATTGGACTGGTACTCGTGACGCACGGGCGGCTCGCGGAGGAGTTCGTCGTCGCGATGGAGCATGTCGTGGGCAAACAGGAACGCATCGCGACGATCGCGATCGGGCCGGACGACGACATGGAGGGTCGGCGCGCTGATATCGCCAAGGCGATCATCGCGGTCGATGGCGGCCGCGGCGTCATCGTGCTGACCGACCTGTTCGGCGGCACCCCGTCGAACCTCGCCATTTCGCTGATGGACGCGGGCAAGGTCGAGGTGATTGCGGGCATCAACCTGCCCATGCTGATTCGCCTTGGCGGCGCGCGCAAGACGATGAAGGTGACCGAAGCGGTCGCCGCTGCGCGTGAAGCCGGGCGCAAATACATCACCGTCGCATCCGAGGTTCTGGGCGAGGCCGCCGCTTGAGCCGGGTCAGCCGCACCGTGCTGATCGGCAACCGCCGCGGCCTGCACGCGCGGGCGAGCGCGAAGTTCGTCACCCTCGCCTCCTCCCAGCCATGCGAACTGACCGTCGAGAAGGACGGCAACGCCGTCACCGGCACGTCGATCATGGGCCTGATGATGCTGGGCGCCGCAATGGGCGACACGATCACGATCAGCGCAGCCGGCGACGGCGCCGAGGACGCGGTGCTCAAGCTGGTCGAACTGGTCGAGGATCGCTTCGGCGAGGATTGATGCCCCGCGAAATAACCGCCTTTTCCAATCCGCTGGTCAAGCGGGTCCGCAGTCTGCGCGACAAGAAGCATCGTCGCGACGAGGGGCTGTTCCTCGCCGAAGGGCTGCGCATCCTGACCGAGGCGCGCGAGGCTGGGCATCTGCCGGCCTATCTGTTCTTCGCCAAGGGGCATGACACCCATCCGCTGGCGCAAGAGCTGATCGCCGCGACCGAGGCTGCGGGCGGTGAGGTCATCCAGACGGATAACGACATCCTGTCCAAGCTGTCGGGCAAGGACAACCCGGGCGCAGTGGTCGGCGTCTATGCTGAACTGTCCACCGACCTTGCCCGCATCGACCGCACCACCGCGCCACTTTGGCTGGTGGCCGAACGGCTGCGCGATCCGGGCAATCTCGGCACGATCCTGCGCACTGCGGACGCGGTCGGCGCGGGCGGGCTGATCCTGATCGATGAGTGCGTCGATCCGTTCAGTGTCGAGGCGGTACGCGCCAGCATGGGCGCGCTGTTCACGATTCCGATCGCGCGTGCGCCTTGGACAGAGTTCCACAGCTGGCTGCGTGCCGGCCCCGGCCAGTTGGTCGGCCTCGCGCTGGAAGGCGCAGTCGATTACCGCGCGCCGGAGTTCGCCGCGCCGGTGTTCCTGCTGACCGGAAACGAGGCGCAGGGGCTGCCCGCCGACTATGCCGCGGCGTGCGATGTGCGGGTGAAGATCCCGATGCTGGGCAAGGCCGACAGCCTCAACGCCGCCGTCGCGACGGCGGTGATGGCCTATACCGTGCTCGACCGAATCCGTCCGTTGGACTGACCGCCCGACCGTTGCACAATCGCAACACGGGCAATCCGCTTCGCGTCGCATCCGGAACCAAATCCGGATTCCGTGCGTCGAACCGGTCAAGTCTGGAGACGAAACGATGTTTTACGACACGACCCCCTTCACCGCCGCGAACAGCGGCTACCGCGTCGCCTTTCGTCCGGGGGAGCAGAATATCTGCCCCGGATGCGGCCAGTCGCACTGGATGATCGGACGGATGACCGCCGAATGCGCCTTCTGTGCCACCGCGCTGCCGATCAACACTGGCGGCAGCTTCGGCGCCGGGCGGTTCACCGCCAAGTCGCTGGCCGCCTGAACGCACAACGGGGAGGTTGGTAAGCCGCCTCCCCCGCGCTATGGCGCGCGCCATGACTGGCGCACCCCTCACCCTCTACAACAGCCTCACCCGCGCGTTCGAAGCCTTCGCGCCGATCGATCCCGCCAAGGGGGTGCGCGTCTATTCGTGCGGGCCGACGGTCTATAGCGACCCGCATCTCGGCAATCTGCGCGCCTATGTGTTCACCGATACGCTCAGCCGCGTGCTGCGGTGGAAGGGCTATCCGCTCACCCATGTCCTCAACATCACCGATGTCGGCCATCTGACCTCCGACGCCGATGCGGGCGAGGACAAGATGGAGGCGGCGGCGAAGAAGCGGGGCATGAGCGCGTGGGACATTTCGCGCCACTATGCCGATGTGTTCCGCCGCAATTTGCGCGACCTCAACATCCGCACCCCCGATCACATGCCGCTGGCGACCGATTACGTCGCCAGGATGATCGATTTCGCCAAGGGCATCGCGGACGAGCATTGCTACCAGCTCGATAGCGGCCTGTATTTCGACAGCAGCACCGTGCCGGATTACGGCAAGCTGTCGGGCGGGCAGGACGATGCCGGTGAAGGCCGGATCGAGAGCGTCGAAGGCAAGCGCCATCCACAGGATTTCGCGATCTGGCGCACCACCCCGCCGGGCGAGACGCGCCAGATGGAGTGGGATTCACCTTGGGGCCGCGGCGCGCCCGGCTGGCACCTCGAATGCTCGGTGATGAGCGCCGAACTGCTCGGCCTGCCGTTCGACATCCACACCGGCGGGATCGACCATCGCGAGATCCACCACGTCAACGAAATCGCGCAGAACCAGGCGCATTGCGGGTGCGCAAATTCGGGCGCGAAGATCTGGATGCACAATAATTTCCTGGTCGATCGCGGCGGGAAAATGTCGAAGTCCAAGGGCGGCATCGCGACGCTCGACGCGCTGGTGGCCAAGGGCGTGCACCCGCTCGCCTATCGCCTGATGTGCCTCTCCGCCCATTATCGCAGCGAGCTGGAGTTCAGCGGCGAGAACCTGATGGCGGCGCTGGTGCGGCTGCGGCGGCTGGTGCTGGCGGCGGAGAAATTCCGCGCGACCGAGGGCAAGGGTGGCGGCAATGCGGCGAGCTATCTCGAGCGGCTCGACGCGGCGATGTCGGACGACCTCAACACGCCAAAGGCGCTGCCGGTGCTTGAGGAACTGCTCGGCGACAAGCAGTTGGGCCAGGAAGCGCGACTGATGACGCTGACGCAATTCGACACCGCGCTCGGCCTCAACCTGCTCGACCTGTCCCGCGTTGACCTGCGCGTCCGTCCGTCCGACGCGCTGGTCACCGAAACGGAGATCGAGACGCGGCTGGCGCAGCGCAAGGAAGCCCGCGCCGCGAAAGACTTCGCCCGCTCGGACGCGCTCCGCGACGAGCTGCTCGGCGCCGGGGTCGAAGTGATGGACGGCGACCCGATCGGGTGGGACTGGCGGGTAGAGGTTTGAGTCGTCTCTTGCAGAGCTCAGCCGCAGTACAGCGGAACGGGGGCAAATGTGATTGTCGATAAGATACTTATTTCGCTGTCGCTGTTCGCGCTGGGTTCCTGCAATTACCCCGTGAGTGAAGAACAGAAGGCGATTGAGAGCGCCGCCAAGGCAGCGAAAAGCCATCCCGTTTATGGGGGAAGCATGCTCGACTGGGAGAAACCAGACGTTGTTGACGAAGGCCATGCTTTTCGAGTGAAATTTTCACCGGCACCAGGTTGGATGGGTGGTTCAGTCACCTACTCGGTGAATAAGTCAAACGGCGAGCTAAAGATCGTTGCTGCCGAACAGTAGGCAGTGATGCCTCAGCTCGAACACTATACAAACCCCAAATTCGTCGTCGAATAATTCCCGATATTCGGCAGCACCGTCGACATATTCCCTGCCGACACCCCGAACCAGCTTGCCAGCGTCGCGGCGTACTGGTCGACCGAGGTCGTCGGCAGGAGCCGCCCCTGCCCGACATCACTCGGCGTGTTGTGTCCGAAATCGGGGGCAGTGCCATAGATGCGGCCGCCCTGCACCGCGCCGCCCAGCACGAAATGCATGCTGCCCCAGCCATGGTCGGAGCCGTCGTCATTCTGCGTCAGCGTGCGGCCGAAGTCGGATGCGGTGAAGCTGGTCACCTTGTCCGCGATGCCCAGCGCGTTGGTGGTGTCGTAAAAGGCGCGCATCGCATCGGCGACGCGGCCGACCAGGGTCGGGTGATCGCGCACGAGGAAGTCGTGCATGTCCCATCCGCCGATCGAGACGAAGAACACCTGCCGCTTTGCGCCCAGTTCCTGCGACACCGAAATCAGCCGCGCGACGATCTTGAGCTGGTCGGCCAGCGAGTTGCCGGCCGGAAACAGCGGGAAGTTCGCCGCAGGGGCGCTGCCCAG
This sequence comes from Sphingomonas sp., assembly GCF_035998645.1. Taxonomy (GTDB): domain Bacteria; phylum Pseudomonadota; class Alphaproteobacteria; order Sphingomonadales; family Sphingomonadaceae; genus Sphingomonas. The sequence continues at coordinate 428,621 of NZ_DASYHL010000004.1, read as the reverse complement.
CGCGCCATTCACCTGTGCATAGAGGTCGAGCGCGCGTTTCGACACGGTGGCGTGTTCGTTGGCGATCAGGTTCGCCTGCGCCCCGCCCATCAGCGAGCGCAGCGTGCTGGCCGCCGTGGCCGACCCGAACAGGGTCGATGCGCCATTGATCAGCGCGGTCGGGCCGTTGGTGCCGGTGACGTACTGGATCGAGCTGCGCCCCGACAGATACACCGCATTGCCCGACGCGCTGATACAGGTGAGCGCACTGGTGCCGTTGCCGCTCTGCAGCAGATCGCCGATGCGCCCGCCCCAGCCCGAGGTCGCGCCCTCCGCGCTCGACGCCTGCCAATAGCTTTGCTGGTCGTTATGGCTGAACAGCTTGGGCGGCAGCGCCACCGACCGCGCGTTATATTCGGCCTTGGTCGTCGGGCGCACCAATGTGCCGACATTGAGCACCGGGGCGAGCTTGCCCGCGTTGAACAACGGCAGCAGCGACGCCATCGTCGGCGCGAGGGCAAACTGCCGCCCGCCCAGCGCATTGCTCGGGTTGAGCAGCGTCGCGGTCAGGCTGTCGCGCGTGTGGCCCAGCGTCGGGCGCTGCGCGAGATAGGCGGCGTGGGTTGCGCTGTCATAGGGCGGCAGCGTGTTGGCGTAATCATTGCCGCCATAGAGGAAGATGCACACCAACGCCTTGTAATCGCTCGCGACCGCCGCCGATGCCTCGCCGATCGCGGCAAGCTGGGTGACGAAGGGCGCGGCGGCACCCGCTGCACCGAGCGCGGCGGTACGCTTGAGGAAGGCGCGGCGCGATTGGTTCTGGTCCATGTCCCGGCCCCTCACTTCAGTGTCAGAAATTCGGGCGACGCCATCGTCAGCAGGACGGCGATGGCGATGCGGTTGTTGGTGTTGGTCGAACTATCGACCGCAGTGCGGATCGCGGTTACCGTGGCGGTGGAGAGCTGCCCCGCCGCCAGCCACAAATTGACCCGGTCGACCAGCGCCGCGCTGTCCCCGGCAATACCGCTGATCGACCCGTAATCGGTGCGCAGGTCGGTCGTGTTGTTCACCACCGCCTGCATGTAATTCACATAGCCGACAACGCTGATCTCGTTGGTGATCTGCAATTCCGGCGCGACCAGCCCGGCCGTCGCGATCGGCGTGTTGGGCGGGGTGTAGCCGGGACGGAAGAAGTTGAAGACCGACGGGCTGCGGCCCATCGACTGCGCCAGCCGGTTGGTCCCGCTGCTGGTATTGCCGGTCGTCCAGTTGCCCGACGCGCTGGTCGCGCCGAATGCGCGTGCCCATGACGTCAGCCGCATCACCGGTTCGCGCAGCTTGCCCGCGCTGGCCGCGCTCGGCTCGGTCCGCGCCTCGCTGTCCATCAGGATCGCGCGGATCACCGCCTGCATGTCCCCGCGCACGCCCGAGCCATTGTCGGCGAACTTCGCGGCGACGCGCCCGACATAGGCAGGCGAAGGGTTGCTGGTGACCAGCCGCTGGATCAGCTGTTTCGACACGAACGGCGGCACATTGGGGTGGGCAAAAATCGTGTCGAGCGCCTGCCGCACCGCGTCTGCGCCCGACGCTCCGGCAGAGACGGTGGCGCCAAGGAAGTTCGAAACACCGGTCTCATGCTGCCCGGTGTTGAAGATCATCGCCCGGCGATAGCGGTCGGGGGTCGTATTGTCCGACCCGTCGAGCACCAGCCCCGTAAACACCCGCGCCAGCCCCGACACGTCCGCCGGGGTATAGGTTTCGACCGGCTGTCCGCCCGATGTCACGGCGCTTCCGTCCATATTCAGCCGGGTCAGGCCGATCGTGAACAGCTGCATCAGTTCGCGCGCATAATTCTCGTCGGGGACCGACCCGGTGCGACTGTCCGCCTTGCGGTTGCCAAGGAAGGTCAGGAACGACCCCATCGCCGGAGTATAGGTCACGCGCTCGATCAGCGTGCGGAAATTGCCGAACGCAGTGTCCATCAGCACATCGACATAGGCGGCCATGGCGAATTGCCGCCAGCTGAGGTTGACCCCGTCGATCCCGACCACCAGCATTTCGAGCAGCGCCATGCCGACACGCTGGCGCAGCTGATCTCCCGCGCCGGTCAGCTGGCTCCACATCGCATTGTCGAAGCCGTTCTGGTTATTGACGTTGGCGGTGTCGCTATAGCCCTTGCTCACCAGCCAGTCCCACAGGGTGGTCGGGCGCGGCTTGGCGAATTCGGCGGTGATCCAGCCGTCATAGCCGCGCGCCTGGACATCGGCGATGTCGGCGGCGGTCGCGCCCATCGTCGCCTGCGCCAGAAAGCGGCTGGCCTGGGCGGCAGTCGGCGGCGGTGCCGGGCTGGGCGTGGAGATCGGGCCGGGTGTCGAGACGACGCCGCCGCCTCCACCGCCGCCCGAATCGCATGCTGCCAGCGCGAGCGCGAGCCCGCTGACGCCGACTGCCGTGAAGCTGCCACCCGCGCGTGCCACATCGCCCGCGACCGCCGGTTGCGGCGCGGACGGTTCATCCGCCGCGATCAGCGGCGATTCCGGTTTGTCCATTGGTCCCACCCCCGGGGCGGGTCACACCTTGCCCCACCCGATCCTCTCAATCTTTGTAGGATGGCGCCAGAGCGAAACAGCGTGAAGCCCCCGCTAACCGACTCGGTCCGGCGCGAATTGCGCGCTCTTCGCCGCCGCCGTAACATCATCGCCATGAAAGCCGTGCTGCCCGCGCTCGCCCGCCCGCTGATCGAACCCGGCCTGCCCGCCGGGATCGATGCGCATTGGTTCACCAGCCGCGAGGAGGCGCTGACGATGATCGGCGATGCCGATATCGGCTGGGTCGACATGAACCGGCCGGGCTGGACCGGCGAGATCGCGGCGGCGGGGACGCGGCTCAAATGGCTGTCGACCATTTATGCGGGCATCGACGCGTTCGACATCGACCTGCTCAAGGCACGCGGCACGATTCTGACCAATGGCGTCGGCATCAATGCGATCGCGGTCGCCGAATATGCGGTGCTGGGCATCCTCGCCGCCGCCAAACGCTTCGACGAGGTCGTGCGCATCGCCGACCGGCGCGAATGGCCGACCGATGCGCCGGGCAAGATCGAGCTGTTCGAAACGCGCGCGCTGGTCATCGGCTATGGCACGATCGGGCGAATGATCGGCGATCGGCTGGCGGCGTTCGGAGTGGATGTGACCGGCGTAACCCGTTCAGGCCGCGACGGCACGCTGACCCCCGACCAGTGGCGCGAGCGGATCGGCGAGTATGATTGGGTCGTTCTCGCCGCTCCCTCGACCGCGCAGACCGGCGCGATGTTCGGTGCGGCGGAGCTGGCGGCGATGAAGCCCGGCGCATGGCTGATCAACATCGCGCGCGGCGATATGGTCGATCAGGATGCGCTGATCGCCGCCCTTCACAAGCGGCGGATCGGCGGCGCGTTCCTCGACGTGGTGACGCCCGAGCCACTGCCCGCCGACCACCCGCTGTGGACCGCACCCAACGCGATCCACTCGATGCACCTGTCCGGGCGCTCGCAGACGAAGATGTTCATGCGCTCCGCCGCGCTGTTTCTGGACAATGCGCGGGCCTTCATGGGCGGCACGCCGATGACGAATATCGTCGATCTCGACGCGGGCTATTGAAGCCGGTTACACTCGGCAAACAGGGGGAATGACATGCCGCCAATCGACGACATCGCACTCGACCGCCGCGCCCTGCTGCGCGCCGCCGTGCTGACCTCCGCCGGTGCGGCGTTCCCCGGCGCCGCCTTTGCCGAACCGATGGCCAACCCGTTCCTCAACGGCATCCACAAGCCGATGACCGAGGAAAAGACCCTCGCCAACCTCAAGGTGACCGGCACGATCCCGCCATCGCTCAGCGGTCGCTATCTGCGCATCGGCCCCAATCCGGCGGGGGATATCGACGCGGCCAAGGCGCACTGGTTTCTGGGCGACGGCATGGTCCACGGCATCCGGATCGAGGGTGGCAAGGCGGTCTGGTATCGCAACCGCTGGATCCGCTCGAACCGCGTCGCCAAGATGACCGGCCTGCCCGCCGCGCCCGGCGCGGGCGGATCGGTCAACACCAATGTGCTTGGCATCGGTGGCAAGGCATGGGCGCTGGTCGAAGCGGGCGAGGCGCCGGTGCGGCTGTCCGAAACGCTCGACTCCGAAGCCTATGACCGGTTCGGCGGCACGCTGAAGGGTCCGATCTCGGCGCATCCGCATCTCGACCCCTATTCCGGCGAGTTGCACGCTATCTGCTATTTCGGGATGAACCAGAACCAGCTGTGGCACGTCGCGCTGAACACCGATGCCAAGGTGATCCGCAGCGAGCCGATCCCGGTGCAGGACGGGCCGTCGGTCCATGACTGCGCCGTCACGCCCAATTACGTGCTGGTGTTCGACCTGCCCGTCATCTTCTCGATGAAGCGGGCGATGTCGGGCTATGCCTTTCCCTATATCTGGAATCCCAAGCATCAGGCGCGCATCGGCCTGATGCCGCGACGTGGCACCGCCGCCGAGATGATCTGGATCGACGTCGACCCACTCTACATCTTCCACGCCGCCAATGCGCAGGAGACGGCGGACGGCAAGATCCTGCTCGACGCGATCGTTTATGACAGCATGTTCGCGACCAGCACGATGGGGCCGGACGTCAATCCGCGCGCCTTTGAACGCTGGACGATCGACCCCAAGGCGCGGCGAATCGACCGCGCGGTGATCGACAAGACGCCGCAGGAATTTCCGCGGATCGACGAGCGGCTGACCACGCGCCAGCATCGCTATGCCTATACGCTCGGCCTATCGAGCTTCGCCTCGCCCGACCAGCTCAGCAACGGCAAGCTCTTCCGCCACGACATGAAGGCGGGCAGCCGGCTGACGCATGATTTCGGCAAGGGCCGCGTGCCGGGCGAGTTCGTGTTCGTCCCGGGCGACAAGGGTGAGGACGAAGGCTGGCTGATCGGCCTGGTCATCGACCGCGACCGCGATGCCACCGATCTCGTGATCCTCGACGCGCAGCGCTTTGACCGTAAGCCGGTCGCCAGCATCCGCATCCCGCATCGGGTGCCGCCCGGGTTCCACGGCAACTGGATCGCCGATGGGTGAGATTGTCGGAACCGCTGCTTCGCGCTAGGCGGCAAACCATGATCCTCGTCATCGACAATTACGACAGCTTCACCTGGAACCTCGTCCATTACCTGATGGAGCTGGGCGCGGAGGTGAAGGTGGTGCGCAACGACGCGCTGACCGCGCAGGAAGCGATCGCCAGCAACGCGCAGGCGTTCCTGCTCTCCCCCGGCCCGTGCACCCCGAATGAAGCGGGGATCAGCCTCGACCTCGTCGCCGCGTGTGCCGAGGCGGGCAAGCCGCTGCTCGGCGTGTGCCTTGGCCACCAGTCGATCGGGCAGCATTTCGGGGGCAAGGTGGTGCGCGGCGGGCTGATGCATGGCAAGACGTCGCCGGTCAGCCATGACGGCACCGGCCTGTTCGAAGGGCTGCCCAGCCCGTTCACCGCCACCCGCTACCATTCGCTGATCGTCACCGACATTCCCGATGCGCTAGTGGTCAACGCCACCGCATCCGACGGCAGCGTCATGGCATTCCGCCACCGCGACCTGCCAATCCACTCGGTACAGTTCCACCCGGAAAGCATCGCGACCGAACATGGCCATGCGATGCTGGCGAATTTCATGAAGATCGCCGGGCTCGAGGCGAAAGCACTGGCGTGAAATCCCCGGTCCGCAGTCAATACCGGCTTAACCCATTGGCGCTAGAATCCGCGCCTAAGTCGTAGTTGCGGATCCGCGTTCGCGCGGAGCCGGAAGGTCAAACCATGGGCGAACCAGCGATCCACGAATCTCTCCCCCCTCGAATGCCGCGCCAGCAGGTGTTGCTGGGTGCTGAGATTTGCGGCTTTGGTGGCGGCGCGCCCACCAAACACCGGATCAAGGATCTGTCGGCTGGCGGTGCGCGAATCGATCGCGCCGGTACGCTAAGGGCCGGCGCGACCGTGCTGGTGTCGGTCGGCGTGCTCAAGGCGGTCGGCGCAACCGTCGTGTGGGTGAAGGACGATCTGGCCGGGCTTCGCTTTGCCGAAGCGATCGATCCCGACGCGGCGCGGTCAAAAGCGATCATCGCCCCGGCCAAGCCGCGCCCGACCCCACTGCTCAACCGGGGCGCGACCTCAGGTTGGATGAAGGATCTCGACAGCCCGTATCGGCGCTGAACACCCGCGCCCGCGCTTGCCCCACCGATAACAGGAATTGCTCGACTCGCGCGGCGCGCGCCGGAATAGAGGCGGCGTGACCACATTCAGCCTCCTCCCCGACCCAACCAGCCCGCTCGCGCGCGAAAGCGCAGCGCAGGCGTTCGCCGACATCCTTGATGGCCGCGCCGCCGAGGACGAGATCGAGGCGTTCCTGATCGCCTTGTCCGATCGCGGCGAAACCAGCATCGAGATCGCCGAAGCCGCACGGGCGATGCGCGCGCGGGTGATCCCGGTCAGCGCTCCCGCCAACGCGATCGACGTGTGCGGCACCGGCGGCGACGGGCACCACACGCTCAACGTATCGACCGCCGTGGCGATCGTCGTCGCGGCGGCGGGGGTGCCGGTCGCCAAGCATGGCAACCGCGCCGCCAGCTCCAAATCCGGCGCCGCCGACACGCTGGAGGCGCTCGGCCTCGACCTCGATCGCGCGGCGGCGAATGCCGAAGCGCACCTCAACGACCTCGGCATCGCGTTCCTGTTCGCGGCGAAGCACCACCCGGCGATGGCGCGCGTCGCCCCGATCCGCAAGCGCATCGGGCGGCGGACGATCTTCAACCTGATGGGCCCGCTCGCCAATCCGGCGGGGGTGCAGCGCCAGCTGATCGGCATCGCCCGCCCCGATTATGCGCCGATCTATGCCGAGGCGCTGGCACAACTGGGCGTCAAGGGCGCGGCGATCGTCGCGGGTGAGGAAGGGCTGGACGAATTGTCGCCCGAGGGCGGCTCGCTGGTGGTCAGCATCGGCGATGTCAGCCTGCCCGCGCGCGTGACCCCTGCGGACGCCGGCCTGTCCGCCCACCCGCTCGCCGCGCTGCGCGGTGGCGACGCGCAGGAGAATGCCGCAGCGCTGCGCCGCCTGCTCGATGGCGAGCATGGGGCCTATCGCGACGCGGTGCTGCTCAACGCCGCCGCGGCGCTGGTGGTGGCGGGTGAGGCCGCCGATCTGCGCGAAGGTGCGGAGGAAGCCGCCGAGACAATCGACAAGGGGCTTGCCAAAGCGCTGCTCGACTGCTGGATCGCCGCCGCATGAGCACGATGCTGGATGAAATCATCGCGGTGAAGCGCGGCGAAGTGGCGGACCGTAAGGCGGCGACGTCGCTTGCGGGCCTGCAGGCGCTGGCGATGGCGCAAACCCCGCCGCGCGGCTTTCGCGCCGCTTTGGATGCCAAGGCGGCGAGCGGATACGGGCTGATCGCGGAGATCAAGAAGGCTTCGCCCTCCAAGGGGCTGATCCGCGCCGATTTCGATCCCCCTGCCCATGCCCGCGCCTATGCCGCCGGCGGCGCGGCGTGCCTGTCGGTGCTGACCGACGCACCGTTTTTTCAGGGGCATGAAGACTATCTGATCGCCGCGCGTGCCGCCTGCGCCCTGCCGGTGATCCGCAAGGATTTCATGGTCGATCCATGGCAGGTGCTGGAGGCGCGCAGCATCGGCGCCGACGCGATCCTGATCATCGTCGCCGCGCTCGAAGACGCGCAGATGGCCGAGATCGAGGATGCGGCACTCGGCCTCGGCATGGATGTGCTGGTCGAAGTGCATGACGCCGAAGAGCTCGACCGCGCACTGGCGCTTCGGTCGCGGCTGATCGGGGTGAACAACCGCAATCTCAAGGACTTCACCGTCTCGTTCGACCGCACCTATGAACTGGTCGGCCGCGCGCCCGAAGGCTGCACCTTCGTCGCCGAAAGCGGGCTGACCGCCCGTGCCGACCTCGACGCGATGGCCGAACGGGGCGTGCGCTGTTTCCTGATCGGTGAATCGCTGATGCGGCAGGACGATGTCGAGGCGGCGACGCGGGCGATGATCGGGTGAGCAACCTCACCCATCTCGACGACACCGGCGCGGCGCGCATGGTCGATGTCGGCGCCAAAACCGAGACGCAGCGCACCGCCGTCGCCACCGGCCGCATCACCATGTCTGCGCAAGCCGCGACCGCGATCCGCGACGGGCTGGTCAAGAAAGGCGATGTCCTAGCAGTTGCGCGCATCGCCGGGATCATGGCGGCGAAGAAGACCAGCGACCTGATCCCACTCTGCCACCCGCTCGCGCTGAGCAAGGTCACCCTCGACCTCGTCCCCGACGACGGCGGCGTCACCGCCACCGCGACCGTCGGCCTGACCGGACGCACCGGGGTGGAGATGGAGGCGCTGACCGCCGTCACCGTCGCGCTGCTCACCGTGTACGACATGGCCAAGGCGCTCGACCGCACGATGGAGATCGGCGCAGTGCGGCTGATCGAAAAACGCGGCGGCAAGTCCGGCGACTGGCACGCCGACTAAAACACAATCCTCCCCCGCCGGGGGGAGGTGGCACGCGTAGCGTGACGGAGGGGGCGGAAGCACTTCGGCAAGAGCGGACAGGACGCAGCCGTCCTCCCCCTCCGTCGCCTTCGGCGCCACCTCCCCCTGGCGGGGGAGGATATCGAAACAGGCACGCCGACCAAGGTTAACCCGCCCCTTACCGCGCTCACTCAGCGAATCTTGATGCCGCAGGCCCCACAACTTTTTCGTTCAGTTGTGGGGCGTTATGTCGAGTTCGGGGCGGTCGGCCATATTTTCATTATCGGGCGGGCTCGATCCGGTTCAGCCGGGTAACGGCGAGAACGCCGCGCATGGCCGGTTGGTCGGCGCGCATGGTACGCGCGACTGCTTCATCCACCGCATCACCTCCGCCGGCGCGACGCTGACCGTCACCGGGCCGATCACCCATGGCGAGCGTGCGACGATGGAGCTGCCCTTCGGCGTCAGCGCGGAGGGATCGGTGGTCGGCGATGATCCCGATTCGCTCGCCTTCCACTTCGACGCGCCGCTGGATGTGGTCGCGGCGCTCGCGCGCTGCCTCGCCGCGCTCCCCGCCGAGCGCCGCCAGATGCCACGCATCGAGCTGCGCCAGCGGCTGTGCCTGCGTCACGGCGATCAGGTCGACTTCGCCTGGACCCGCAACCTCTCCCCCGCTGGCCTCGGCATCGAGATCCGCGCATCGTTGAAGGTCGGTGAGGTCGTGGAGATCACGCTCGACGGGCTGCGCCCGATCGCGGGCGAGATCCGCTGGATCGAACATGGTCAGGCGGGAATCGCCTTTGCCGAGGAAATGGGATGGCAGATCCTGATGCCGTGGCTGCGTCAGGTCGCCGATCGCCGCCCGCCGGTCGCGCACGAGCCGATGGCCGGCAGCGTGTCGCCGCTGGGCGCGGTCAAGAACGCGATCCGGCTCGACGCGGCGACGCATGTCCGCTCGGGCAGCAGCTGGTGGAACGCGCAGATCACCTCGCTCAGCAACGCGCTGGTCGAATTCGAGAGCGATACCGAATTCGCGCCCTTGTGCGGCCTGTGGCTGTCGCTGCCGCAGATCGGCGGCTGGCCGATCCGGGTGATCGAATGTCACGGCGCGCGCCACGTCGCCGAATTCCGCCTGCCGCTGCGCCCACATGAGATGGCCCGGCTGACCGAGGCCGCACGCCCGCGCTGATAGCATGTTTGGGAATGCGCCTTCCGGCGCATTGCGGCACCGGCCCGCTCCCCCACCCGGCCGCCCAACGACAGTGTATTCTATGGGTGGCCGGGTGGGGGAGCGGGCCGGTGCCGCCTCGACCATACGCCCCGCCCCGGCTAATCGGGAGCATGGCCGACATGATTTCCTTAGCTGAAGCGCAAGAACGCCTGTTCGCATTGGCCGATCCGGTGACGGTGGAGCATGTGCCGCTGCGCGACGCCGCCGGGCGCTGGGCCGCCGCGCCCGTGGTGGCGCTGCGCACCCAACCCGAACTCCCGCTGTCGGCGATGGATGGTTATGCGATCCGCTTCGCCGACCTGCCCGGCCCGTGGCGTGTCATCGGCGAAAGCGCGGCGGGGCGGCCGTTCGCGGGGTCGATCGCGGCGGGTGAGGCGGTGCGCATCTTCACCGGCGCGGCGGTGCCCGACGACGCCGACACGATTCTGATGCAGGAAGAGGCGGCGCGTCAGGGGGACACGCTATCGCTCGATGGCGAAGGCCCGCCCGCCCGTGGCGCGCATGTCCGCGTCGCAGGGCTCGACTTCACCGAGGGCGAGACGCTGATCGAACCCGGCGCGCGGCTGACTCCGGCCCGCATCGCGCTCGCCGCCATCGCGGGCCACGCCACCCTGCCCGTCCGCCGCCGCATCCGCGTCGCCATCGCCGCCACCGGCGACGAACTGCGCGCGGCGGGGGAGCCGATCGGCCCCGGCGAACTTCCCGAGAGCAACGGCGTGATGCTCACCGCGCTGCTCGGCGGGCTGCCGGTCGAACTGATCGACCTCGGCATCCTCCCCGACCGGATCGACGCGCTCACCGCCGCATTCGCCGCAGTCGATGCCGACCTGCTCGTCACCACCGGCGGCGCATCGGTCGGCGACCATGACCTCGTCCGCCCGGCGCTCGAGGCTGCCGGCACCGAGATCGATTTCTGGCGGATCGCGATGCGCCCCGGCAAGCCGATGATGGCCGGACGGATGCGCGATACCGTGGTGCTCGGCCTGCCCGGCAATCCGGTGTCGGCACACGTTACCGCCTTGCTCTTCGTCCTGCCGATGGTCGCGTATCTCTCCGGCGCGAGCGACCCACTGCCCCGTCGCCGCACCGCCATTCTTGGCGCAGCGCTGCCCGCCAATGGCCCGCGCGCCGACCATATCCGCGCCGTCCATCGCGACCGCGGCGTGGTTCCTGCAGACCGTCAGGACAGCTCGATGCTGCGCATTTTGGCCGCTTCGGACTGCCTGATCGTGCGTGCTCCACATGTTCCGGCGGCCGCACCCGGCGACTCGGTGGAAATCCTCGACATCGGCTGAGTCGCACCCGCTTGACGCGACGTGGAACAAGGCGTAAACGTTCCACGTCTGTTCTTGATAGGGGACGTCCAATGCTTACGAAGAAGCAGCATGAGCTAATCTGCTTCATCGCCGACCGTCTGGCCGAGACCGGGGTTTCGCCCTCGTTCGAGGAGATGAAGGACGCGCTCGACCTCAAGTCGAAGTCGGGCGTCCATCGCCTGATCTCGGCACTGGAGGAACGCGGCTTCCTGCGTCGCCTGCCCAATCGTGCGCGTGCGCTCGAAGTGGTCAAGATGCCCGAGCGCGGCGAAACGAAGAAGGCGGCAGCGCCCAAGTCGACCGTCGTCGCGATGCCGCGCCCCGCGCCGCAGCCGGCCAATGACGTGATCGAAATCCCGCTCCACGGCCGCATCGCTGCGGGCGTACCGATTGAGGCGATGGAGGGATCGACGATGCTCCCCGTCCCCGCCGCGTTGCTCGGCTCGGGCGACCATTATGCACTGGAAGTTGCCGGTGACTCGATGGTCGAGGCCGGGATCTTCGACGGCGATTATGCGCTGATCCGCCGCCAGGAAACGGCGCGCGACGGCGAGATCGTGGTCGCGCTGATCGACGAGATGGAAGCGACGCTGAAATACTTCCGGAACGAAGGCAGCATGGTCCGCCTCGACCCGGCGAACCGCAGCTACGATCCCCAGCGCTATCGCCCCGATCAGGTCCGCGTACAGGGCCGCCTCGCCGGGCTGCTGCGGCGTTACTGACGCACTTAAAGCCCCTCCCCTTCAGGGGAGGGGTTGGGGTGGGGCGGTGAGGCAAGGGCGCATACGCCAAACCAATCCGGCCCGGAACAAGGGAGAGCCAGCATGACCCTGACCGGCGGATGCCATTGCGGCGCGATACGTTACGAGATCGACGGCGAGCCGCTGCACGGCGGTCAGGCGCTGTGCCACTGCACCGATTGCCGCCGCAGCGCCGGCGCACCGATGGTCGGCTGGGCGATGTACCCTGAAGACGCGGTGACGGTGACGCAGGGGTCCCCCCGCGAATACGCCTCGTCCGAAACCGGCCGCCGCTGGTTCTGCGAGACCTGCGGCACCGGCCTGCTCTACCGCAACGCGACCAACCTCCCCGGTCTGGTCGACGTCCAGGCATCGACGCTCGACAACCCCGACGCCATCCCCGCCGCCGCCCACATCCAGACCGCCGACCGCATCGGCTGGATGAAGGACGCACATGACTTGCCCGAGTTCGAGCGATTTCCGGGCGGGGCGTAGGCTTGGGCGCGCCTTAGGCTCTCGCGTGCCTTACGGACCCAGCCCGGCTCGGCGCCGAGGGAAGGACGGTGGCGCCGATTGCGCCAAACGCTGCCGGCGGACTTGCGTACGGGGCGGCGGACCCATAGCCAAGCACGCGCAGAACGCGATAATCAGGCATGAAAGGAGCGTCCATAAAGCGCGTTCTTGCGACCTGCCTGTTGTGCTCGCTCCCATTGAGCATGATCCCCGACAGCGCCCGAGCGTGCACGCTTCCGTTGAACGCCTATGATGCCGCGAACGCAGCAGCTGCCGTGAAAGCAACGGTTACTGGCGTTCAGGGCTCGGGCCTCGGTGCGACGTATGACATTCGCCGCACGGCAATTATCGAATCCGCCCGGCCCCCGAAGCCAATTCCAACGCGGCTGCGGATCAGAATGGCAGATTACGTCCTGGGCACTTGTGGGTCGCAGAGCCCAGTGCTTCGCGCTGGCGACCGAATCACGCTCTACTTCGAGATCCGGGACGGCACGTTGCGACCAAGCGGTTGGAGACACTCTTAGCTGCGCATGCGCGTCTGAACGCTCGCCAATGCCTGTTTTCACGACTTCGGGGCGGCCCAATCGCTCCCTCATGGTCACCCCGGCCTTGTCCGGGGTCCACCGGCCGGCAGGCGCGGAGCGTGAAGCGCACGGGCGAAGGCGAGGCTGATTCCCCCCGTTGTTCACAGCGGCAGTGCACCGCGACAAGCAGGGATCGCCATAGGGTATCGCCAGCTATCGCTTGCGGAGCGGACGTCGATGGCGCAGCCTGATGACGTCAGGCACTCACTCAGAAGATGACATGGTTCCCAAACCGCCGGCCAAAGCCGTCCTCAACCCGGTGCAGACCGGCGGTGACACCAAGGGCCGTTGCGCCCTGCCTAATAGAGCAAAAACCGCGCCCGCAGCTCCACCCACGCCGCCTCATCCGCGCTCGCCGCCGCATCCAGATCGCCCGGCTCCGCAGCGGCATCATCGACCCACACGCGCAAGCCCGGCCCGCCATTGATCACATCGATTGCCAGTTTTTCGAACTCATATTCATACGGGAAATCGCGCCACAGATCATAATCCGGGTACAGCGCCCGGATCGCCTTGAACCCCAGCGCCTGCAACCGCCACGGCTGGAACGCGTCATGGTCGTATCCCGCGCCCTCAGCATGGATGAACACGCCGCTGCACAATTGCCCGACATGCTTGTGAAAGGTCGGCTGGAACCAGAAGTCGCGCAGCGTGCAGCCCGCGGTCCATTCCGGCGCGATCCGGCGCATTTCCGCGATCACCGCCTTGCCGTCGATGTCGGGCGCGCCGAACAGCTCCAGCGCGCGCGTCGTGCCGCGCCCCTCGGACAGCGTCGTCCCCTCCAGCATCACCGTGCCGGCATAGGCGCGCGCCATGTTGACGTTGGCGGCGTTGGGGCTGGGGTTGATCCACACCCGCTCGGGCGGCCAGCCGAACCCCGGCGCAGCGTCCGGCGCCCAGCCCTGCATTTCGATCACGCGATATTCGACGTTCAGCTTGAAGTGGTCGATGAACCACGCGCCCATCTCACCCAGCGTCATGCCGTGCCGCATCGGCATCGGCCCCGCGCCGACGAAACTCTCCCATCCGGGCAGCAGCATCAGCCCCTCGACCGGGCGCCCCGCCGGGTTGGGACGGTCGAGCACCCACACTTCCTTGCCATGCGCCGCCGCCGCTTCGAGCATGTACAACAGCGTCGTGACATAGGTGTAGATGCGGCACCCCAGATCCTGCAGGTCGATCAGCACCACGTCGAACGTGTGCATCGACTGCCCCGTCGGGCGCCGCACCTCGCCATACAGGCTGAACACCGGCATCCCGTAGGTGGGATCGGTATAGTCCGGCGATTCCATCATATTGTCTTGCAGATCGCCGCGTACGCCATGCTGCGGCCCGAACACCGCCGATACATCCAGCCCCGCCGCGACCAGCGCGTCGAGGCTGTGCGTCAGGTCCGCCGTCACCGACGCCGGATGCGCGAGCAGCGCGACGCGGCGGCCCTTGAGTTGTCCAAGCAGCGCGGGGTCGGCGATCAGCCGGTCGATACCGAAGTTCATGGCACTTCAGGTGCCGGGGTTCGCCGTGCAACGCAATCGGCTTTGTCGTCGCCGCGCCGGACCCAAGCGGCGGTCTGGCCGTTGAGCGAGTAAATCACGAGGAATTACACGATGCTTCGATCGATCCTGCTTGGCCTCGCCGCCGGCTCCCGCGCCATGACCCCGCTCGCCGCGGTCGCCAACGCTGCCCGCACCGGCACGCTACCCCGGGATAGCGCCGCCCCCGACCTGCTCGCGCATCCACTGGTCTCGGCCGGGACCACCGCGCTGGCCGTCTATGAACTGATCGGCGACAAGCAGCACAGCGCACCGGACCGCATCATCACGCCCGCCGTCGTGATCCGCACGCTCAACGCCGCCTTTGCCGGGGCGATGGTCGCGCCGCGCCGGCATCGCTGGGCGGGAGCCGCGGCAGCGGGCGCGACGGCGGCGGTCGCATCCTATATCAGCTGGCGGATTCGGATGAAGTCGATGGAGCGGAACAGCCAGGAAGCGACCGGTTTTATCGAGGACGCGCTGGTCGTCCCCGCCGCGATCGCGGCGGCCACCGCGCGCTAACGGAAAGAGGCGGCCCGGTTCCCCGTGCCGCCCCCATTCCTTCAGTCTCGGATGATCAGAACGACGCCGCCACCTGCACATACCAGCTGCGCGGGCGGGCGAAGATGCGCTCGGCATAGCCCAGTGTCGCCAGCGACGCGTTGCCCTGGATCAGATACAGTTCGTCGAACAGATTATTGACGCCGCCGCTGACCTCGATCCCGTTGCCGAGCTTGAGAGTCAGCGACGCGTTGCCGACGAAATAGCCATTCTCCTCGATCAGCGGGATGCTGCCGGTGATGAACGTGATCTTGGACTGGTAGCTGCCGTCAAAGCGCGGCGTCAGCTTCATGTCGCCGCCCAGCGGGATCGCATAGCTGATCCCGAAATTGGCCTGCACGTCGGGGGTAAAGGGCAGATCGTCGTTCGGCGTCACCGTCGCGGTCGCGCCGGGCACCGGGGTGATGCTCTTGATCTGGTCATCGAGCAGGCTGATGCCGGCGTCGAAGATCAGGCCCCATGGCGTGCGCAGGTTTGCCTCGGCCTCCAGCCCGCGAATGCGCGCCTCACCCGCGTTGAACAGCAGCGGCACGACGCCCTGGCGGAAGATCAGCTGAATGTCCTGATACTCGGCCTGGAACGCGGCAAGGTTCAGGCGCAGCCGCCCGATATTGGTCTTGGCGCCAATCTCGTAGCTGGTGACGCTTTCCTCCGCGAACGGCACCGGCAAATTGCCGGTCGGCGCCGCGTTGTAGCGGGTGTTGTAGCCGCCCGACTTGAAGCTCTTGGCATAGGACGCATAGGTGCTGATCGCGTCGTTCCAGCGATACTGGATGCTCGCCGAACCGGTCAGCGCCGAGAAATCCTGCTGGAACGGGCGGTTGAAGATGAACAGCGGCCCGCCCTGCGATGTTGCCAGCGTCGGCAGCGGGCTGGGATCGGGCAGGGTCGCGGGGAACAGGTTCAGCACGGTCCCGCGATAATTTTTGCGGTCGCTGGTATAGCGCAGGCCGCCGCTGATCTCGAGCGCGTCGGTGATGTTCCAGGCCAGCTCGCCGAACACCGCGACCGAATCGGTCTTGAGCCGCGAGATCTGAAGGTCGCGCGACCCCGGCCCGCCTGCCAGCAGCGATCCGATCACCGGCGGCGAGGGCGGGAAGGCGAGCGGCACCGTCGCGCGCTCGTCGGTGACTTCGTTGAAATAATAGCCGCCGATGATCGCATTGACCGATCCGAAGTCGAGCTGAAGCTGAACCTCCTGGCTGAACTGCGCCGATTGCGCGGCGACATCGGTGGTGATCAGCAGCAGCGGCGTGTTGTCGCCATCGCGGATGCCGCGCGACTCGGTCTCGCGATACGCGGTGATCAGCTTGACCGACGCGACATCGGTCAGCCGGATGTTGGCGGTCGCGGCGAGGCCCCACACTTCCGAATTGCTCTCAACCGGCGCGGTGCCGCCATTCACATACGGCCCGCGATTCTGCAGGTCGTTGGCGCAGCGGATATCGTTGACCATCGGCACGTTGGGCGCACCAAAACGCGGGTCACCCGGCACCAGCGGCGCGAACGGGATCGTCGCGCCGGGGCAGCCTGCTGCCACGCTGGCGATCGCCGCGACCGGTGCCTGTTCGTTGATCCCGGCAAAGGTGAACGGCGCGCCATTCTCATCCTGCTTGCTGTAATCGGCGCGCAGGAACAGGTCGAAGTCGCTCGACGGCTCCCACAGCAACGACGCGGCGAGCGAGAAGCGGTTCTCGTTACCCAGGTCGAGGCCATCGACCGCACGGATCACATAGCCGTCACGCTTGCGGAATCCGCCCGAGACGCGCGCCGCCGCAGTCGTGCCCAGCGGCACGTTGACGACGCCAAAGCCCTCGATCAGGTTCTCGCTACCACCACGCACCCGCGCCCGGCCGCTGAATTCGCCCAGCTTGGGCTGCTGCGTGCGCACCAGAATCGCGCCGCCGATCGTGTTGCGACCGAACAACGTCCCCTGCGGCCCGCGCAGCACTTCAACCCCCGCGATATCGCCGAAATCGATCGCGCCACCCACGGCGCGGCCCAGATAGACTTCGTCGAGATAGACGCCGACGCCCGGATCGACCGCCGCGGTCGGATCGACCTGACCGACGCCGCGGATGAACACGACCGACGACGCGCTGTTGCCCGACAGCTGGCCGGCCGGCTTGAACTGCAGGCTCGGCGTGATCCGCTCAAGGTCCTGCGTCTGGGTGATCTGCCGTTCCTGCAGCGTCTCTGCGCTGAACGCGGAGATGGCGACCGGCGTATCCTGAAGGCTTTCCTCACGGCGCCGCGCGGTAACGAGGATCTCGCCCTCCGCCGCCGGAGTCGCCTCCTCCGCACTCTCCTGCGCCAGTGCCGGCGCGGCTGCGGTAAAGCTCAAAAAAGCCGCAATCGCGGCGATGCTGGATGCTGCACGCCCCTGCGCGCGCGAAGTCCCTCGGCCCATGTTCACACTCCCCTGTCACCCGCGATTCTTGGCGATCGGCGGTGCGATATTACTCACATCCGGAATTGTTCTTGTCAATAACAGTTATGCGGTGAAACTATTCGTGCGGCGCACAGATGGTTTGCAATTGCAACGATCTGTGGTCGTGGCGATTACGGTGCGGCGGGAAGCTCCAGCACGAACCCGTCCGGATGGTGAAAGTCCGGCTTCTCCCCTGGATGCGCCAGCGCCCAATAGGATTTGGTGCCGTCGGTTTCTTCGATCACGGCGGTGAGGTTGACCCACAATCTTCCCGGCGGGATCGCGGTAAGATCGATACCGACCGCGAGAGTTTCCGCCCAGCTAGCGACGCTAATCTCCGGTTCGAGCATGTCCTTTTGGCGCATCCCTGCGCGATATGCGTCGAAACTATAGGCCGCCCATTGCCGGGAAGACGTGAGGTTCACCTCGTCATACGCCGTGCCGTCGCCGTCCCGGATGAATGCCTCAAAGCAGGTTGCCTGCCATAGGCCATCGGCACGCGCCGGTTCGCCCCACTTCGGAACGCGGAGCTTCTCGATCGCTCCTGCCACAACATACCAAAGGCGCAGGCCGCCCCCGTCCAGCCGGGTGACTTCCACATCCAAAGTGATCGCGGGATGGGGCATCGCCGGGTGCGGGATCAGCCGATACTTTTGCAAAACTCGATCTCCATGCTAACCGCCCGCGCACCATGACCGAATACACCTCCGATCTGCTCCGCACCTTGTCCGACCGTGGCTACATCCACCAGGTCACCGACGCCACTGCGCTCGACGCGCTCGCGGCCAAGCAGATCGTGCCCGGCTATATCGGCTTTGATCCCACCGCGCCCTCGCTGCATGTCGGCAGCCTCGTTCAGATCATGCTGCTGCGCCGGATGCAGCAGAGCGGGCACAAGCCGATCGTGCTGATGGGCGGCGGCACCGGCAAGATCGGCGACCCCAGCTTCAAGGACGAAGCGCGCAAGCTGATGACGGACGAGGTCATCGCGGCCAACGTCGCGTCGATCAAGACGGTGTTCGAGAAGTTCCTCACCTTCGGCGACGGCCCGACCGACGCAGTGATGGTCGACAATGCCGACTGGCTCGACAAGCTCGAATACATCCCGTTCCTGCGCGACATCGGCAAGCATTTCTCGATCAACCGGATGCTCAGCTTCGATTCGGTCAAGCTGCGCCTCGACCGCGAACAGTCGCTCAGCTTCCTCGAATTCAACTACATGATCCTCCAGGGCTATGACTTCCTGGAGCTGTCGCGCCGTGCCGGCTGCCGCTTGCAGATGGGCGGGTCGGACCAGTGGGGCAACATCGTCAACGGCATCGAATTGTCGCGCCGCGTCGACGGGACCGAGGTCTATGGCGTCACCACCCCGCTGATCACCACGGCGGACGGCGGGAAGATGGGCAAGACCATGTCGGGCGCGGTGTGGCTCAACGAAGACGCGCTCCCCGCCTTCGATTACTGGCAATTCTGGCGCAACACCGACGACCGCGATGTCGGCCGCTTCCTGCGCCTGTTCACCGACCTGCCCCTGGACGAAATCGCTCGCCTCGAAGCGCTGCAGGGCGCCGCGATCAACGAGGCGAAGAAGATCCTCGCCACCGAAGCCACCGCCATGTGCCGCGGTCGCGACGCCGCGCTCGCCGCCGAGGAAACGGCGCGCAAGACGTTCGAGGAAGGCACCTCGGGCGACGCGCTCCCGACCCTGTCGGTCAGCGGCGAAATTAGCGTCGTCGACGCGCTCGTCGGCCTCGGATTTGCCGCGTCCAAGGGCGAGGCCCGCCGCCTGATCAAGGGCGGCGGCGCGCGCATCGACGGCGAAAAGGTCAGCGACGAAGCCGCGACCGTCACCGTCAGCGGCGCTGACGTGCGCGTCTCGGCGGGCAAGAAGCACCACGGCCTGCTTCAGCACCCGTAAGAATACCTAAGTAACGACTGGTAACCATCCCGGTTGCCGGGCTGTTTACGCCATTGCGGTTACCCATATCGACATCGAGCCACGAGTCGGTGGGGGCCAGTATGAGTTTTCAATTCTCGTCCATCGTCCGGGACACCGCGGCCGACACCGATCGCCGGACGATGGCGCGCGACGAAGTCCACTACCGCGCCCGCGCCTTCGGCCCCGACGCCCAGCCGCGCACCTTGCTGATCGTCAACATCTCCCCCCACGGCCTGATGGCGCGGTGCGAACATGAATTTGCCGAGGGCGACCGCCTGCGCGTCATGCTCCCGGTGGTCGGCGTCGCCCCCGCCGAAATCCGCTGGGCGCTCGGCGGCCGGATCGGCGTGAGCTTCGACAGCGCGGTCGATCTGGCAAGCTATTACGAACTCCTCGCGCAGATGCTGAAGGCGGGCTGATTTTTCTTAAGCCCCTCCCCTTCAGGGGAGGGTTGGGGTGGGGCAGTAAAGTCTCACCGAGACCGCCAGCCTTCCCAATCCTCCCCCGCCAGGGGGAGGTGGCACGCGCATGCGTGACGGAGGGGGAGGAAGGGTATCGGCCTAAGGGGTGAGGCCGCAGCCGTCCTCCCCCTCCGTCGTCCCGGAACAAGTCCGGGACGCCACCTCCCCCTGGCGGGGGAGGATAGCTGACACCACCCGCCACACCCCCATCGTCACCCCGCCCCCCCGTGCCGGGGTCCACCCCTCCCCAAGCGCAGCGCTCCAACCTCAAGCCCCGCGCCCGCCTCCCGGTGGACCCCGGCACAAGGCCGGGGTGACGACTGACGGAAATGGGTAGAAAGCGCGCGTTCGGCCAGCTATCCGATGAACCATGGAGTTGCATCCCGCAGCCTTTGCTGAACGCTCCCGCTATCGAGCTGCGTCGATTGGGCTCATGCTTGCATCTTGGCTCGCAATTGCGGGAGTATTCATCGGCGTTCCCGATGTCCTTTGCTTCCTTGTTGCTTTGGTGCCGTCGATCATTCTGACTATCATCACCTATCATCGCCTGCGCGACGCCGCTCTTTCAGGCGCGTGGATCCTGTTGATGATCGTTCAAATCGGCATAGGCCCGACATGGCATCTGTCGGACTCGCTGACAGTCAATTTCGGTGGGTATCTTGTGGGCTGTGTGCCGATAATTCTAGGCTGGCTGGTCGCTGCTAATTCCGGAGCAAACCCAAAATCCAAGTCGATCTAGGGCAAAGCTCGTTTCGAGGTCCTTAGCCCCCGGTCAGCAGCTTTCGCTGCCAGCCAACGCCCCTACCCCGCCCGCAACAACCCCACAGCCGCATCCCGCTCAAACAAATACAACGCCACCCGCGCCGCCTGCCCCCGCGCGCCGTCCAGCCCACCGTCGCGATCGACCAGCAGCCGCGCATCGGCGGTCGCCGCCGCGATCAGCTCGGCGAACTTCTCGGGCGGGGCCAGCCGGAAGGTCTGTTCCCCCGATTGCCGCGTCCCCAGCATCTCGCCAGCACCACGCAGCCGCAGATCTTCCTCGGCAATCCGAAACCCGTCATTGGTCTCACGCATCAGCGCCAGCCGCGCGCGCGATGTTTCGCTCAAGCTGCCCCCGCGCAGCAGCACGCACACCGACCGCCCCCCGCCGCGCCCCACGCGACCGCGCAGCTGGTGAAGCTGGGCGAGGCCAAACCGGTCCGCCGCCTCGATCACGATCAGCGTCGCGTTGGGCACATCGACCCCCACCTCGATCACCGTCGTCGCGACCAGCACGCCCAGCTCGCCAGCGGAAAAGCGCGCCATCACCGCGTCCTTTTCCGGCCCCTTCATCCGACCATGGACGAGGCCCACCCGCTCCCCGAACCGCGCGCGCAGCGCCTCGGCCCGGGCCTCGGCCGCGGCCAGGTCGGTCTTCTCGCTCTCCTCGACCAGCGGGCACACCCAATAGGCCTGCCCCCCGCCCGACAGATGCCGGGCGAGGCCGTTGACGATCTCCTCCAGCCGCTCCTCGCTGATCACGCTCGTCTCGATCGGCATCCGCCCCGGCGGCATCTCGTCGAGCTTGCTGACATCCATCTCGCCATGCGTCGCGAGCTGCAGCGTGCGCGGGATCGGCGTCGCGGTCATCACCAGCAGATGCGGCGCGGTCTTCGCCTTGGCTTGCAGCATCATCCGCTCGGCCACGCCAAAGCGATGCTGCTCATCGACCACGACGAGGCCGAGATCGCGGTACTCGACCCCCTGCTGAAAGATCGCATGCGTGCCGATCAAAATGTCGATCGACCCGTCCGCGACCCCCATCAGCGTCGCCTCACGCACCCGCCCCTTGTCGCGCCCGGTGAGGATGGCGATCTCGACGCCCAATCCGGCGAACAGCTTGCGCAACGTCTCATAATGTTGCCGCGCCAGGATCTCGGTCGGCGCCAGCATCGCCCCCTGCGCGCCCGCCTCCACCGCGATCAGCAGCGCCATCGCCGCCACCAACGTCTTGCCCGCACCGACATCGCCCTGCAGCAGCCGCAGCATCGGGCGTGGCTGCGCCATATCGCCCTCGATCTCCCGGATCGTCCGCGCCTGCGCGCCCGTCGGCGTGTAGGGCAGGTGCAGCACATCGCGCAGCCGCCCGTCGCCGGCCAGCGCCCGCCCCTTCTTCGCCCGCGCCGCGCCGCGCACCAGCATCAGCGCCAGCTGATTGGCGAACACCTCGTCATAGGCCAGCCGATCGCGCGCCTTGGCATCCGCCGGATCGGCATGGATCCGCGCCAGCGCCTCGCGCCACTCGGGCCAGCCATGCCTTTCCTTCAAACTCGGCTCGATCCATTCGGGCAGCTCCGGCGCGCGCGCCACCGCCTGCGCCGCAAAATCGGCCAGCCGCTTCGACGTCATCCCCTCCGACAGCGGATAGATCGCCTCGCGCCCGCCCGGCCGCGGCTCGCTCAGCGCGACGATCTCGGGATGCACGATCTGCAGTTCCTGCCCGTACTGGTCGAGCCGCCCCGACACCCATTTGGCCTCATTCAGCGGCAGCTGCTTCTTCGCCCAGCCGCTATTCCCGCCAAAGAACACCAACGTCACATAATTGCCGCGCGCATCAGTCGCCTCGACCCGCGCCGGCGCCCGCGCGCTTCCGCTCATGCGATAATTCACCGGGGTAAGCTGGATCGCGATCGTCCGCCCAACATCGGCCTGATCCAGTTCCTCGCGCGGCAGCCGGTCGATCCACCCGCTCGGCAGATGAAAGGCGACATCCACCACCCGCGCCAGCCCCAGCCGCTCCAGCGGCTTGGCCAGTTGCGGTCCCACGCCCTTGAGGACGGTGACTTCGGCAAAGAGGGGATTGAGCACTTCGGGACGCATCGCGGCCTGACTATCATCCTCCCCCGCGTCGCGCCATGCGCCGCGACGCCCTGTCCGAAGGGGAAGATGCGGCCCGCTGGCAATTCGCCCGCCCCGGGCCTAAATGGGTTTAAACCCACCCCAGCCGACAGCGCAATTTCGCGCCGTCGGCTAATCTGTGTTGGAACCCATGGACCGCGAAACCCGCATCAAACGCCTCCGCTTCCGCGCCTGGCACCGTGGCGTGAAGGAAGCCGACCTGATGATCGGCGGCTTCTTCGACGCGCATCACGCCGGCTGGACCGATGCCGAAATCGAACTGTTCGAAGCGCTTCTCGAGGAACAGGATGTCGACATCATGGCCTGGGCGATGGGGATGCAGCCGGTCCCGGCCGAATATCAGGGCACGATCATGGCCGCGCTCAAGACGCTGAACTACGTGCCGATCGCCCGATAACTAAAGCCCCTCCCCTTCAGGGGAGGGGTTGGGGGTGGGGCAGTGCATGTCTCACCGAGACCGGGGTCTATGCCGATAGGCCCCACCCCAACCCCTCCCCTGAAGGAGAGGGGCTAAAGAAGAACCCAATGCCCGACCTCAACCGCATCCTCACTGCCAAGACCCCGCTGACCCTGTCCGGCGTCCCCACGGGCTTCCTCCCCTGGCTGCTCGTCGATCTCGCGCGCGCCTCGACCAGCGGCGCGGTGTACATCGCCCCCGACGAATCCGCGATGCGCGCGGTCGCCTCCACCGCGACCTTCTTCGCGCCGGAGCTTGAGGTCGTCCAGTTCCCCGCCTGGGACTGCCTCCCCTATGACCGCGCCAGCCCGACATTGCGCGTCATGGCCGAGCGCATGGCCGCGCTGTCCGCGCTCCAGACGACCACCACCAAACCGCGCCTGATCCTCACCACCGTCAACGCCGCCAGCCAGCGCACCCTCACCCCCTTCCGCATCCGCCAGATGACCGCGCGCCTCGCGCCCGGCGAGCGCATCTCGCTCGACAAGCTGGCGACCCTGCTGTCGTCCAACGGCTATGTCCGCACCGACACCGTCCATGACAGCGGCGAGTTCGCGGTGCGCGGCGGGCTGGTCGACCTCTACCCCTCGGGCGCGCCCCAGGCGCTGCGGCTCGATTTCTTCGGCGACGAGATCGAAAGCGTCCGCACCTTCGACCCCGCCGACCAGCGCACCACCGGCCGCGTCGACGGCTTCACCCTCCTCCCCGCCTCCGAGGCCCTGCTCGACGAAGACACGATCAAGCGCTTCCGCACCCGTTACCGCGAGAAGTTCGGCGCCACCGCCACCGGCGACCCGCTGTACCAAGCGATCAGCGACGGCCGCCGCCTCGCCGGCATGGAACATTGGCTCCCGCTGTTCGAAGAGCGGATGGAAACCCTGTTCGACCACCTCCCCGCCGGCGCGGTCGTCGTCCGCGACGCGGGTGACGCCGGCGCCGCCGAAGCCCGCTTCGAAGCCATCGCCGACTATCAGGCCAACCGCGTCCGCGCCCAGTCGACCGATGCCGGCAGCTACCGCCCGCTCGGCACCGACCAGCTCTACCTGCTCCCCGCCGAGTGGGAGACGCGCCTCAAATCCGCCCGCGCGCATCTCGCCACCCCGTTCCACGAG
Source organism: Sphingomonas sp. (assembly GCF_035998645.1). GTDB lineage: Bacteria > Pseudomonadota > Alphaproteobacteria > Sphingomonadales > Sphingomonadaceae > Sphingomonas. The sequence continues at coordinate 404,321 of NZ_DASYHL010000004.1, read as the reverse complement.
CCGGAATCAGCCACCGTCCTCGACTTCAACGTCGACGGCCCCCGCGACTTCGCCCCCGAACGCGCGGCACAGAGCAACATCTACGAAGCCGTCACCGACCACCTCGCCAGGCTGCGCAAGACGGGCAAGAAGCCGATCCTCGCCAGCTACTCCACCGGCTCGCGCGAGCGCCTCAAGGGCCTGCTCGCCGACCACGGCCTGACCAGCACCGTGCTGGCCGACGGCTGGCAGGAGGCGCTGGGCGCGGCAGCGGGCGGCCGCGATTCCGCCAATGTCGCGCTCATCGTCCTGCCCCTCGACCACGGCTTCACCGCGCCCGACATCGCGCTGCTGACCGAGCAGGACATGCTCGGCGACCGGCTGATCCGTCGCAACAAGCGCAAGAAATCGACCGACGCCTTCCTCGCCGAACTCGCCACCCTCTCCCCAGGCGACCTCGTCGTGCACGCCGAACACGGCATCGGCCGCTACGAAGGGCTCACGCAAATCCCGGTGCAAAAGGCACCGCACGATTGCGTCGCGCTCTCCTATGCCGGCGGCGACAAGCTCTACGTTCCGGTCGAAAACCTCGAAGTCCTCACCCGCTACGGCTCCTCCGAAGAAGCCGCGACCCTCGACCGCCTCGGCGGCGAAGCGTGGCAGCGCCGCAAGTCGAAGATGAAGGAGCGCATCCGCGAAATCGCGGGTGAACTCATCGCCACCGCCGCCGCCCGCGCCGTCCGCCCGGGCGAGGTGATCGACCCCGACCCCGGCGCCTATCCCGCCTTTGTCGACCGCTTCCCGTTCAGCGAGACCGACGATCAGGAACGCGCCATCGGCGAAACCCTCGACGATCTCGCCGCCGGCCGCCCGATGGACCGGCTCGTCGTCGGCGATGTCGGCTTCGGCAAGACCGAGGTGGCCCTGCGCGCCGCCTTCGTCGCGGCGATGGCCGGCTATCAGGTCGCGATCGTCTGCCCGACCACGCTGCTCGCCCGCCAGCATTACACCAACTTCGTCGCCCGGTTTGAAGGGTTCCCGCTGCGCATCGGCCGCCTTTCCCGCCTCGTCCCCGCTGCCGAGGCCAAGGCGACCAAGGAAGCGCTCGAAAACGGCACGCTCGACGTCGTCGTCGGCACCCACGCCGTCCTCGCCAAGGGCATCGAATTCAAGCGCCTCGGCCTCGTCGTGGTGGATGAGGAACAGCGCTTCGGCGTCACCCACAAGGAACGGCTCAAGGGCCTCAAGGCCGACGTCCACGTCCTCACCCTCACCGCCACCCCCATCCCGCGCACGCTGCAAATGGCAATGTCGGGCCTGCGCGAGCTGTCGGTGATCCAGACCCCGCCGGTCGATCGCCTCGCGGTCCGCACCTATGTCATGCCGTGGGACCCCGTGGTCCTGCGCGAAGCCCTGCTGCGCGAACATTATCGCGGCGGCCAGTCCTTCTTCGTCACCCCGCGCATCGCCGACCTGCCCGATGTCGAGAAGTTCCTGCGCGAGGACGTACCCGAAATCCGCTACGTCGTCGCGCACGGCCAGATGGCGCCGACCGAGGTCGAGGAGCGCATGTCCGCCTTCTACGACAAGAAATACGAGGTGCTCGTCTCCACCTCGATCATCGAATCCGGGATCGACATCCCCAGCGCCAACACGATGATCGTCAACCGCGCCGACAAGTTCGGCCTCGCCCAGCTCTACCAGCTGCGCGGCCGCGTCGGCCGGGCCAAGACCCGCGCCTATGCCTATATGACCACCGCCCCCCAGCGGCAGATGACCGAAGCCGCCGAAAAGCGCCTCAAAGTCCTCTCCGACCTCGAAAGCCTGGGTGCAGGGTTCCAGCTCGCCAGCCACGATCTCGACATTCGCGGCGCGGGCAACCTGCTCGGCGACGAACAGTCCGGGCACATCAAGGAAGTCGGCTACGAACTCTACCAGTCGATGCTGGAAGAGGCGATCATGGACGCCAAGGCCGGCGGCATGGCCAGCGACCGCCCCCGCGACCTCTCGCCCCAGATCACCGTCGACGCCCCGATCCTCATCCCGGAAGGCTTCGTCCCCGACCTCGACCTGCGCATGGGCCTCTACCGCCGCCTCAACGATGTCGAGGACCGCGCCGGCATCGAGGAATTCGCCGCCGAAATGATCGACCGCTTCGGCAAGCTGCCCGAGGAGACCGAAAACCTCCTGCTGCTGATCGAGGCCAAGCTGAACGCCAAAAAGGCCTGCATCGCCAAGATCGACGTCGGCCCAAAGGGCGCGCTCGTCACCTTCCACGAAGACAAATTCCCCAGCGTCGACGGGCTGCTCGCCTATGTCGAACGGCTGGACGGCACCGCCAAGCTGCGCCCGGACATGAAGCTGGTGGTGGCGCGGGCGTTCGCGACGCCACGGGCACGGCTGAACGCGGCGGTGCAGATTTCGCGGGGGTTGGCTAAGGCGGCGGGGTGAGGGGGGCGCGTTCACACCAACTCAATAAACGAAACTATCCTCATCGTCCCAGTCCGGGTAAACGACTGGCTTGTCACCGAAATATTGCTTTAATACCTTGTCACGCCGATCAAGCGACATTTCGTCCGGATCGAGGTCTTCCGGGTAGACGAAGGTGACCTCAAAGCGGCCATCCTTCACGAGGTACTGGAGTTCTTCCCAGCGATCCTCGCCTTCCTGCGCTTCCCACAGGTCGAGCAGCGCATCGCCGAGCCGGTTCAGGTCGGGACTCCGATAAACAATCTGATTTCCGCGATCCTTGAAGATTGAGGGGCTCACTGAATTACGCCGTACTTCGGCATGGAGCAGCGTGCCTTCAAGCGGATACTCTTTATCCTCTGCCAGTAGCTGCGAAACTCGATTGAGCAGCCTTTCAGTCTCGGTGTTTGACATCTCGCCTTCCTTTCGGTTCATTCGGGAGCTGATGACTTCCCTCTTTCCCGTCGATATAGAACCAGACATTGAGTGCTGAAGGACGTTGCGACTTTCCCTCATATACCGGGACGATCTTCACGCGCACCTGCTTCCCTTGGCGCTTCGCTCGCTCCCACTGATTTTCCAGCTTCGCATAGTCGCGACGATTGAAGCTGGCATCCTGCGCAAAATGGTTGAAGGCTTCGGTAGGTCCATTGAAGCGCCGCGCGATGTAGTGCCCGCCATGATCGGTCTCGCGACGATCACCCCCGCCCGCTGCCCGCTGTGCAGTTGGTGAACGCCCTTGCTCCGGATTGAGCGTGATCTCGCCTGAAACCCGGCGAGTCCGGTTCTGCTCATCGATCTCATAGCGATACCCGTTACGATCGACCTTTCTCCAGCGCTCTGAGCCGACCGGTTGACGGCCTCGCGCCTCCGATTGGCGTGCGTTAGCTGTTGGTGTCGCCTGGCCGACCGGATCGGCGACTGCATCGGGTACCGATTGCTGCGGCGACAGCGTACCCGGCTCATCCCAACTGCCGGTCGCTCCGCCCCCAGCGAAACGCCCGCTCCGGCCTGGGGTAAATGCGCCTTGCTCTGATCGACCAAAGCTACGCGGTCTCGGCGGGACCGGCGTATCACCGTTCCCGCCCACCGGACGACTGGGAGAGCTTGGAGGACCCGGTGGACTGGGTGGGTTTGGTACGCTTTGAGCGATCGTCGCCTTTTCTGCGGCGGCGGGATTCGGCGTCGGTGCCACCTCAGTGTCCCGGGCAAACGCCTTTTTGTAGAGAAGATATCGCGCCTCTATTGCTTCACGATACCCCGGCTTGTGGCCATGTTTGGCCAGTTCCGCGGCTCTCCAGGCGTCGGCCTCTTCCATGTTCCTGATCGGCGGTTTGGACGGATCATCTACATATTCGACCTTCCCGCGACCCCGGCCGACTTGGTCCTTCGCCCTGTCGCCGCCACGTCCGTAATAGCGCCCGGTCCCGGCGAAGGTGAAACGCCCGTTTTCCGGATCGTGCCACGGATTGAATTTGAACTCGATCCCGCTCGCACTGCGTGCCGGCGGAAGGCGCCCGGTTCGCACCCATATCGAAAAAGCGCGCCGCCGCGCGTCATCCTGTTCCCGAATCATGTTGCCCCGCTTGAAAATGCGGTGAGAACATTTCAAGAACATTTTCCAACGGGTCAAGCCCGTGATGATGACTTTGGGCTTGGGGGCTATTCAAAAGAAGCGCTGGTCACCTTCCACCAAGACAAATCCCCAGCGTCGACGGGCTGCTCGCCTATGTCGAGCGGCTGGACGGCACCGCCAAGCTGCGCCCGGACATGAAGCTGGTAGTCTCCCGCGCGTTCGCGACGCCACGGGCGCGGCTGAACGCGGCGGTGCAGATTTCGCGGGAGTTGGCTAAGGCTGCGGGGTGAGGGGGCGGGGCCGCGCAAGACCGTGTGGAGCAATTCAGGCAGGCGAGCCACAACGCTCGGCAATCGCGGCGCGGACGCGCGCCAGCCCCGCAATGGCCTTGTCGTGATAGAAGGGCATATCGTCAGAGGTGTAGACGGTCAGCGCATCAAGAAAGGCTGCTTCGGCCAGACGCAGGTCTCCGCAAGCGTCGCTGACACCAGGCATTTCGGAACGCCTTTTGAACAACAGCGCCATGTTTTCGCGCGTCATCGCCCAGTCAGCGGGCATTTCCGCCTCGGCATAGACCCGCAGCGCAGCGCGATACGCCTCCTCCGCTTGGGCCAGCAACTCTAGTCCTGCCGCGCCACCCGTCCGCTGGCCCTGCACTTGCAGCACACTGCCGAGATTGTTCTGCGTCATCGCCCATCGGACGGGCATGTCCGGCTCAGGACAAACCCGCAGAGCCGCACGATACGCCTCCACCGCTTGCGCCAGCAGCTCAAGTTCTGCCGGGCCGCCCGTCTGCCGGCCCTGCAAGTTGAGCACATTGCCGAGATTGTTCTGCGTCATCGCCCAGTCAGTGGGCACGTCCGCCTCGGTATAGACCCGCAGCGCCGCGCGATACGCCTCCACGGCTTGCGCCAGCGGCTCCACTCCTGCCGCCCCGCCCATCCGCTCACCCTGTAGCCCCAGCACATTGCCGAGATTGCCCTGCGTCATTGCCCATTGGGCAGGCATATCCACCTCGGTAAAGACCCGCAGCGCCGCGCGATACGCCTCCATCGCTTGTGCCAGCAACTCCAGTCCTGCCAAACCACCCGTCCACTGGCCCTGCACTTTCAGCACATTGCCGAGATTGTTCTGCGTCATCGCCCATTGGACGGGCATGTCCGTCTCAGTGCGGACCCGTAACCCCGCGCTATACGCCTCCACGGCTTGCGCCAGCAACTTCAGTCCTGCCGGACCACCCGTCCGCTGGCCCTGCACTTTCAGCACAATGCCGAGATTGTTCTGCGTCATCGCCCATTGGGCGGGCATGTCCGTCTCAGTGAGGACCCGTAGCCCCGCGCGATAAGCCTCCACCGCTTGCGCCAGCAACTCCAGTCCTGCCGGGCCACCCGTCCACTGGCCCTGCACTTCCAGCACATTGCCGAGGTTGTTCTGCGTCATCGCCCAGTCAGCGGGCATGTCCTCCTCGGTATAGATCCGCATCGCCGCGCGATACGCCTTCTCCGCTTGCCCCAGCAGCTCCAGTCCTGCCGTCCCACCAGTCCGCTCGCCCTGCACTTTCAGCACAGCGCCGAGATTGTTCTGCGTCGTCGCCCAGTCAGCGGGCATGTCCGCCTCGGTATAGACCCGCAGCGCCGCGCGATACGCGTCCGCAGCGCGCTGCAGCAAGGCAGAGCCGCTGCGTCGTTCGCCTAAGGCACACAGCACTGTGCCGAGGTTTACCTGAACCATTGCGAAGGCCGTTCCCGCCACAAGGCGCGCCGCGACCGGCTCAAGCCGGCGCAGTGCGCGTTCCAGCACGGCATTCTGAACGTTGCCGTGATAGGCTGGCGCAGCCTCCACCGCGATCCGTGCTGCCAGCGCTGTGGCGAGGTCATCGCCGAACTCGGCGGGTAGCTCGAACTTGTCCTCGCTCAATGCATAGCTGCGATGCTCCCCGCTATCGTCGCGCGATATGAACGCCAGCGACAAGGCGCGGTCCGCTTTGACATAGCCATGCAGCAGCAAATCGGCGTTTCGTTGCTGCAACCATTGCTGCGCGATCCGCTGAGCGGCGACGGCTCGATCGACGTCGCGCCCATCCGGCACGGCAAGCGTGTCCGGCCAGGTAACCACCTCGACGTCCCGCCCCATCACCCGCCGGATTGCATCATCTACTTCACGGCGCTTCAGGTCGCGTGTATCACCGTCCAGCCGCGCGATCATCAGCGTGATTCGCTCGCCGCTCGCCTTACCGACCGCCGCCAGCCTGCGGCGGCGTTCATGCCACAGTCGCAGCGAATTGAACCCACCGCCCATGGCCAACGCCGCGCCGATCGCGACGACCCAGATCGGCCAGTTTTCGGTTGAACCGGCGTCTCCGCTTTTGGTCAGGCCCGCCGCGACGCAACCGGCGCCAATCAACGTTGTGCAGATTGAAGCAATAATGTTCTGCCCAATTCCGCCAACGAAACCGCCGCTGCCACGCTCCATCTTCACCCCCGCCCACGGCCCGAGCCGAAATGTAGCAGGAACCCGGCGTGAAGGTAAACGACGGGTTCATTGGCCCTGTGCCCGATCACGCACGGCCAACATCCAATCCCCTTGCAATGTTGGACCCGATATGTTCTCCTCCCCCAGTCACACCCCGACCGCTCTTTGACCCCGTCGATCGCCCCGCCGCAGGACCTCGGCTGCCCCCTGCGCGAACCTGACAACCCGCCTTACACACCCGTATTTTTGTCAGCTTCGTCAGCCCCGCCCCGCCGTCACCGCGCAAAATCCGTCCGAAGCTGACAGGATGAACCGCGTTTCGCGTAACTTTGTCAGCTTCGCCGATCCGCCGCCCGGCCACCCCTTCCCCGCCCCCACCCCCTGCCAATCGCGAATCGCAATCGCCGCAAGATCGGCTAGTGGCGATGATCGGCGCATCGGCGGGTGCGTCGGACGATCGATATGGTAAGGACGACCGCGTGACCGACACCGCTTCCCCTGATCGCCTGGCCGAGGCGCGCGCGGCGCTTGCCGCGGCGATGGCGTTGCACGAACGCGGCGATCTTGAGGGCGCGGAGGCCGGCTACCGCAACGTGCTGGCGCTCGACTATCGCGCGACCGACGTGTTGCCGCTGCTCGCCGGCCTGCTCGGTCGCCTCTCCCGCGCCGAAGACGCGCTCGCCGCCTGGGGCGAATTGCTGGCGATCGAACCCGATCATGCCATCGCGCTGCACGAACAGGGCCTGACGCTGCACTGGCTCGGCCGCACCGAAGCGGCGATCGTCGCGCTCGAACGGGCCTGTGCGCTCGACCCCGACAATCCGATCGCCGCCGGCAACCTCGCTGTCGCGCTGGCCGATGCGGGCCGCACGCTCGACGCGATCCGCCAGTTCCGGCGGGCGCTGACGCTTCAGCCCGGCAACCTGCATCTTCAGCATCAGTTGCGGCGGCTCGGCTCGGCCGCGGTGCCCTTCTGGCACATCCCGATGATGAACGACGCGCCGCGCAACGACGCGTTCGAAGCCGCGCTCAAGGCCGCGCTGACGGTGGCCGGCCCGCAAGCCCGCGTCCTCGACATCGGCGCCGGCAGCGGCCTGCTCTCGCTGATGGCCGCGCGGGCCGGGGCGCGCAACGTGGTGGCGTGCGAGATGGAGCCGATGATCGCCGAAATGGCGCAACAGATCGTCGCCCATAACGGCTATGCCGACCGCATTACCGTGCATGCCAAGCCCTCGACCGACCTCGCCGTCGGCGCCGAACTCGATGCCCCGGCCGACATCCTCGTCTCCGAAATCCTGTCGAGCGACCTGCTGACCGAAAAGGTGCTGGACACGTTCGAGGACGCCCATCGCCGCCTCCTCGCCCCCGACGCCGTGGTGATCCCCCGCGCCGCCACCGCCATGGGCTGCCTCGTCGCCAGCGATTCCCTCGCCGACTATGCCTTTGTCGGACAGGTCTCGGGCTTCGACCTGTCGCCCTTCACCAGCTTCGCGCCACAGCGGTTGCCGGTGCATGGCACGATGACCGCCTGGAACCGCCTGTCCGACGATGTCGAACTGGTCCGCCTCGACCTGACGCAGCACAAGCATGACGCGACGCTCGCCCGGCTCCGCATCCCCGTCACCGCCAGCGGCCGCGCCATCGGCATCGTCCAGTGGATGCACATCGATTTGTGGGACGGCATCGCCTTCGAAAACCACCCGGCCAGCACCACCGACGGCGGCTGGCTGCAACTGCTCCACAGCTTCCCGGCGCCGATCGACGTGGTGGCCGGCGAAACGCTCGACATCGCCGTCGGCCACGACCGGATCACGCTGATCCTGATGCCATTGGCGGACTAGCCAGCCCGCCCCATCTTGACTTATGGCAACCCTGCTGCCATATCGCGGCGCAGCGAGGCGTTATGCAGCGTGATCGGGCCGGGGTTCATCCTGCGGCTCCGGCTCCGCCTCGGTTGATTGCTCGGCTTCCCATATCACGCGGGTCGTCATTTTTGGGTCCCATCAAAGTACTACTTTGATGGGTGCCTGTGACCCCGCCTGCGCGCGCGCATTCCGCATGCGCGCTGGCCGTTCTGCAAAGAGAATTCATGACTCAGTTCAATACCCTCGGCCTGTCCGAGACCACCCTCGCTGCGCTGTCGGCAAAGGGTTATACCAACGCGACCCCGATTCAGGCACAGTCGATCCCGGCGTTGCTCGAAGGGCGCGACCTGCTCGGCATCGCCCAGACCGGCACCGGCAAGACCGCCGCGTTCATGCTCCCCTCGATCGAGCGCCTCGTCGCATCGAACAAGCGGGCGCAGCCGCGCGGCTGCCGCATGCTCGTCCTCGCGCCGACCCGCGAACTGGCCAGCCAGATCGCCCAGAGCGCCCGCGACTATAGCAAGGGCACCAAGCTGTCGGTCGCAACCGTGTTCGGCGGCACCTCGATCCACAAGAACAAGACCGATCTGGCGCGCGGCGTCGACATCATCGTCGCAACCCCGGGCCGCCTCGTCGACCTGATCGAACAGAGCTATGCGATCCTGCTCGGGATCGAGATCCTGGTGCTGGACGAGGCCGACCAGATGATGGACCTCGGCTTCATCCACGCGCTGAAGCGCATCGTCCGCGAGCTGCCCAGCAAGCGCCAGACTTTGTTCTTCTCGGCGACCATGCCCAAGTCGATCCGCGACCTCGCGACCCAGTTCATCAAGGACCCGGTCGAAGTGAAGGTGACCCCGGTCGCCACCACCGCCGAGCGCGTCGAGCAGTTCGTGACCTTCGTCAATCAGGCGGAGAAGCAGTCGCTGCTGACCATCGCGCTGCGTGACGAGAGCATCGACCGCGCACTGATCTTCACCCGCACCAAGCACGGCGCCGACCGCGTCGTGAAGCTGCTGGCCGCCAGCGGCGTCGCGTCGAACGCGATCCACGGCAACAAGAGCCAGCCGCAGCGCGAACGTGCGCTGGGTGAGTTCAAGTCGGGCAAGGTCAAGGTGCTGATCGCCACCGACATCGCGGCGCGCGGCATCGATGTCTCGGGCGTCAGCCACGTGTTCAACTTTGAACTCCCCAACGTCCCGGATCAGTATGTCCACCGCATCGGCCGCACCGCGCGCGCCGGCGCGACCGGCATCGCCATCAGCTACTGCGCCGATGACGAGCGGCCGTATCTCCGCGACATCGAAAAGCTGATCCGCCAAAAAGTCGCGATCCAGCCGCTGCCCGAGGATTTCCTCGCCGAATCGGCCCGTATCAAGTCGAGCCGCGGTCCGATCCCGGTCAGCCGTGACGAGATGAACGGCCGCAACGGACGGACGATGGCCGACCGCAACGCCCATCACCGCGCCGGCCAGCGCGCCGATCGCGGCCCGCGCGGTAATCCTGCCGGTGAGCGTCGCGAGACGCTCGGCACCGCCGCCCCGCGCGCTGCTGAAGGTGCCGGTGCAGGCGACAAGCCGCGCTTCTACGGCCCGCGCAAGAAGAAGTTCACCCCGCGTCCTGCTGGCGCCGGTGGTGGCCAGCGCAGCGGCGGCAATGGCGGCCAGGGTCAGCGCCGGGGCTAAGTAACTCTCCCCCTCCCTGCGTGCAGGGGGGGGAGAAGTCGATTACCGCCGCCCCGGCCCGCGCCCGCGCCGTCGTGCGGCCTCATCGTCGCGCCCGTCGATCAGCCGCTGCGCACGCTCCGCACCCGCCGTCGCGTCATTCCCGCCCCGCCCGATCAGCGGCGCCGCGCGGCGATAGAACGTCAGCGCCTTGTCATACTCCCCGGCCGATTCGGCGCACAGGCCAAGGTCGAAGGTGATCGACGGGTGGTTCGGCGCCTCCACGTCCATCGCCGCCCATGCTGCACATGCGGCGCGCAGATCGCGCTGGGTCCGCTTGACGATATCCTTGAACGGCCGCTCCAGCGGCTTGGGCAGGCCGCGCGTGCTCTCACGGAAGCGAATCGAATAATCCTCCACCGACGGCACGATGTCGCGCCGCACATTTTCGGCGATGTCGATGATCATGCCGCGAATCGCCTCTTCGGTGGTGCGCGACGGGTTCTGTCCGCGGCACCAGCTGGTCTCGTCGCGGCGCGGGCGTGACACACTATAAAGGACGCGCCCGTCCGGCCCGGCGAGGCGCAGGTCGGCGTTCACGTTGATCACGCGGCGGGTACAGTCTTTCTCGACCTCTTCTTCCTTCAGGCATTTGCGGTCGCGCTTGCCCCCCTCGCGCTCGACGCACTCCTTTTCCTTGCGCTTGAACTTCGTTTCCTGAACCCCGGTGACGACATTGCCGTTGAGCAGGCCATCGGCATCGCTGCCGCGCCCGCCGACCAGATCGAAATGCGTCCGCCCCTCAATATCCGGCCGCGCCAGCGCGCGCTCGATCGCCAAGCCCAGCTGCATCCCGTCCTCGCCCGCGATCCGGCCGACGCGCAGCGAATCGAGCATCGCGGCGTCGCGATAGGGCGCGGCGAAGCGGCCGGTCATCCGCGCGCTTTCCGCCAAAGCGGTCGGCGCGGTCATGGTCATGGCTGCGAGCAACACAGCGACACGGGTCGGCGTCCATGGCATGGCATTCCCCCTAAATGCATTTGCGGCCGGCGGTTTCGCACCCGTTCCCACTTTGGGCAACCCCGTTGCGCCACCGCCGCGGTCATCACATGGTCACACAGGTTGCATCCTTTGGCCCCCTTTGCTAGGCGCGCGCCAACCCATCGGGGGTGCCGGACGGCATGCCCCCGAATCCCCATGGGGCCATTTCTGCTAGTCCAAGAGGAAACACGCGTCCGTGGATAATTCCGGCGGTATCCAAGCCAGCTTAAGCGGTCGTTATGCGACCGCGCTGTTCGATCTGGCGCGCGAAGGCGGTTCGATCGCAACGGTCGAATCGAGTCTCGCGACGGTCCGCCAAGCGCTGACCGATTCGGCCGACTTTGCGGCGCTGACCAAGAGCCCGCTGCTCGGTCGCGATCAGGCGGCCCGTGGCGTCACCGCCGCTGCCGGTGCGATGAAGCTCGATCCGCTCACCACCCGTTTCCTTGGCGTGCTGGCGCACAACCGCCGCCTGTCGGCGCTGCCCGGCATGATCCGCGACTTCGGCACGCTGGCCGCGCGCCATCGCGGTGAAGTGACCGCAGCGGTCACCTCGGCCCATCCGCTCGACGCCGCACAGGTGGCAGAACTCAAGACGCAGCTGCGCGCCCGCGTTGGCCGCGACGTCACGGTCGACCTGTCGGTCGATCCCTCGCTCCTTGGCGGGCTGGTCGTGAAGATCGGCTCCCAGATGATCGACAGCTCGATCAAGACCCGTCTCAATTCCCTCGCGCACGCGATGAAAGGCTGAAGGCAAACGCAATGGATATCCGCGCCGCAGAAATCTCGAAGGTCATCAAGGACCAGATCGCCAATTTCGGCACCGAAGCAGAGGTCAGCGAGACCGGCCAGGTGTTGAGCGTGGGTGACGGCATCGCGCGCGTCCACGGCCTCGACAATGTCCAGGCGGGCGAAATGGTCGAATTCGCCAATGGCGTTCAGGGCATGGCGCTGAACCTTGAGGCCGATAACGTCGGTATCGTGATCTTCGGCTCGGACTCCGAGATCAAGGAAGGCGACGTCGTCAAGCGGACCGGCACCATCGTCGACGTTCCGGTCGGCAAGGGTCTGCTCGGCCGCGTGGTCGATGGCCTTGGCAACCCGATCGACGGCAAGGGCCCGATCGTCTCCGACCAGCGTTCGCGCGTCGAAGTGAAGGCGCCGGGCATCATCCCGCGCAAGTCGGTGCATGAGCCGGTGCAGACCGGCCTCAAGGCGATCGACGCGCTCGTCCCGGTTGGCCGTGGCCAGCGCGAGCTGATCATCGGCGACCGTCAGACCGGCAAGTCGGCTGTCGCGATCGACACCTTCATCAACCAGAAGACCGTCAACGCCGGCACCGACGAGGGCAAGAAGCTCTATTGCGTGTACGTCGCCGTCGGCCAGAAGCGCTCGACCGTCGCACAGCTCGTCCGCACGCTCGAAGAAAACGGCGCGATGGAATATTCGATCGTGGTCGCCGCGACCGCATCGGACCCCGCCCCGCTCCAGTTCCTCGCACCGTACACCGGCTGCGCGATGGGCGAATATTTCCGCGACAACGGCATGCACGCCGTGATCGTCTATGACGATCTGTCGAAGCAGGCCGTCGCCTATCGCCAGATGTCGCTGCTGCTGCGCCGCCCGCCGGGTCGTGAAGCCTATCCCGGCGACGTCTTCTATCTGCACAGCCGCCTGCTCGAGCGCGCGGCGAAGCTGAACGAAGACAATGGCTCGGGCTCGCTGACCGCGCTTCCGATCATCGAAACGCAGGCAGGCGACGTGTCGGCGTACATCCCGACCAACGTGATCTCGATCACCGACGGCCAGATCTTCCTTGAAACCGACCTGTTCTTCGCGGGCATCCGCCCGGCGATCAACGTCGGCCTGTCGGTGTCGCGCGTGGGTTCGTCGGCACAGACCAAGGCGATGAAGAAGGTGTCGGGCTCGATCAAGCTCGAGCTGGCCCAGTATCGCGAAATGGCCGCGTTCGCGCAGTTCGGTTCGGACCTCGATGCTTCGACGCAAAAGCTGCTCAACCGCGGCGCGCGCCTGACCGAGCTGCTCAAGCAGCCGCAGTTCTCGCCGCTGCCGTTCGAAGAGCAGACCGTGTCGATCTTCGCTGGCACCAACGGCTATATCGATAGCGTCGCAGTGAACGATGTCGTCCGCTACGAGGCCGCGATGCTCGCCGAGATGCGCAGCAAGCACGCCGACATCCTGGCCGCGATCCGCGACAGCAAGGATCTGAGCGACGACACCAAGGCGAAGCTCAAGGACGCGCTCGCCGCATTCGGCAAGACGTTCGCGTAACATGCGTCGCCCCGGCGAAGGCCGGGGCCGCCATGTTGCTCTCACCGAGAGCGGCCCCGGTCATTGCCGGGGCGACCGATAGGAAAGAAGTATGGCCTCTCTCAAGGCACTCAAAGTCCGGATCAACTCGGTCAAGTCGACCCAGAAGATCACCAAGGCGATGAAGATGGTCGCCGCCGCAAAGCTGCGCCGCGCGCAGGAAGCGGCGGAGGCCGGGCGTCCCTATGCGCAGCGGCTCGAAAGCGTCGTCGCCAGCCTCGCGTCGAAGGTCGCGGGCGGCCCCGGCGTGTCGCCGCTGCTCGCGGGCACCGGCAAGGACCAGGTGCATCTGTTCGTCGTCGCGACCAGCGACAAGGGTCTGGCCGGTGCGTTCAACACCAACATCGCCCGCCTTGCCCGCAAGCGCGCCGGCGAGCTGATCGCGCAGGGCAAGACGGTCAAATTCTACACCATCGGCCGCAAGGGCCGCGCGGTGCTGAACCGGCTCTACCCGAACAGCTTCGTCCACTCGATCGAGCCCGGCGACCTCGGCAAGCTCGGCTTTGCCGACGCCCGCGGCTATGCCGACGACCTGATCGCGCGGTTCGAAGCCGGCGAATATGACGTCGCGCACCTGTTCTATTCGAACTTCAAGTCGGTCCTGACGCAGGAGCCGACCGAGCAGCAGCTGATCCCGGTCAAGATCCCGGAAGTCGCCGTGGTCGAGGAAGGCGCTGCCGTCACCGAGTACGAGCCCGACGAGGAATCGATTCTCGCCGACCTGCTGCCGCGCAACGTCGCGATCCAGCTCTTCCGCGCGATGCGTGAGAATGCTGCGTCGGAACAGGGCAGCAAGATGACCGCGATGGACAACGCCACGCGCAACGCGGGCGACCTGATCAAGCGGCTGTCGATCCAGTATAACCGCGCGCGTCAGGCCGCGATCACGACCGAACTGGTCGAGATCATCTCGGGCGCCGAGGCACTGTAATCGTTATGCGCGCCGCACTCCTTCTCCTCTGCGCGACCGCCGCGCTCGCAGGCTGCAACCAGCAGCCTGCCGAGCAGCCGACGCTTGCGCAGAATGAGGCGGCGGCGCGCGACGCGGCGGCGGATCTCAAGGGATGGGACCGCATGTTCGGCTTCCCGACCGAGACGATCGGCCGCCTCAACCAATATGGCTATCGCATCGGCGGCTATGCCGCGGCTGGCGATGGTTTCGCGGCCAAGGGCGCGGACATTACCCTGTCCCAGTCCGACGCGAAGACGCCGAATACGGGCAACGTCGCCGTCACCGGCCCGGATGCGGAGGCGATCGACAGCATCGCCTTCACCCTGTCGCTGACCGACGATGCCAATGCCGAAACCGCCAAAAAGCGGCTGACCGACATCGTCCGCGCCTTCCTGTTCCAATATGGCATCAAGGACGAAGGCGCGCTCGACGCCATCGCCAAGGAAGCCGATGCGGATGGCAAGATCGGCGACGCGCCGGTCGCCATTGCACTGGCCAAGGGCGATGCCGCCCGCACCCTGACCGTGACTTTCCGCCGCCCCTCCGCTACGGCCCCGGCCGAGGCGATGGACGGCAATTCCCAGCAACCCTGATCGCATTCGCCAAGCAAGGACTTGAAGAACATGGCAACCGCAGCCCCCACCGCAGACAAGCCCGCGCGCAAGCCGCGCGCGCCCAAGGCCGCTACCGGCACCACCGCGACGGCACCCGTCGCCGCGTCCGGCACGGGCCGCATCGCGCAGGTGATCGGCGCGGTCGTCGACGTTGCGTTCGACGGAGAACTGCCCGCCATTCTCTCGGCGCTTGAAACGAGCAACAACGGCCAGCGCCTCGTGCTCGAAGTCGCGCAGCATCTGGGTGAAGGCACCGTCCGCACCATCGCAATGGACGCGACCGAGGGTCTGACCCGCGGCCAGGAAGTCACCGCCACCGGCGCGCAGATCCAGGTTCCGGTCGGTCCGGCAACGCTCGGCCGCATCCTTAACGTCATCGGTGAGCCGATCGACGAGCGCGGCCCGGTCGCCACCGACATGCGCGCGCCGATCCATGCCGAAGCGCCGCTGTTCGTCGACCAGTCGACCGAAAGCTCGATCCTCGTCACCGGCATTAAGGTCATCGACCTGCTCGCGCCTTATGCAAAGGGCGGCAAGATCGGCCTGTTCGGCGGCGCCGGCGTCGGCAAGACGGTTCTTATCCAGGAACTGATCAACAACATCGCGAAGGGCCATGGCGGCACCTCGGTCTTCGCGGGCGTCGGTGAGCGCACGCGTGAGGGTAACGATCTCTATCACGAATTCCTCGACGCCGGCGTGATCGCCAAGGACGCCGACGGCAACGCCCAGTCGGAAGGCTCGAAGGTCGCGCTGGTCTATGGCCAGATGAACGAGCCTCCCGGCGCGCGCGCACGCGTCGCACTGTCGGGCCTGACGATCGCCGAATATTTCCGCGACGTCGAAGGCCAGGACGTGCTGTTCTTCGTCGACAACATCTTCCGCTTCACCCAGGCGGGCGCGGAAGTGTCGGCTCTGCTCGGCCGCATCCCGTCGGCGGTGGGCTATCAGCCGACCCTGTCGACCGACATGGGCGCGCTGCAGGAGCGCATCACCTCGACCAACAAGGGCTCGATCACCTCGGTGCAGGCCGTGTACGTGCCCGCGGACGATTTGACCGATCCGGCGCCTGCAACCTCGTTCGCCCACTTGGACGCGACCACGGTTCTCAACCGTGCGATCTCGGAACTCGGCATCTATCCGGCGGTGGATCCGCTCGATTCGACCAGCCGCGTGCTCGAGCCGCGCGTCGTTGGTCAGGAGCATTACGAGACCGCCCGCGCCGTCCAGTCGACGCTGCAGAAGTACAAGTCGCTGCAGGACATCATCGCCATCCTCGGCATGGACGAACTGTCGGAAGAGGATAAGCTGACCGTCACCCGCGCCCGCAAGATCCAGCGCTTCCTCAGCCAGCCGTTCCACGTCGCCGAAGTCTTCACCGGCATCCCCGGCAAGTTCGTCGCGATCGAAGACACGATCAAGTCGTTCAAGGCCGTGGTCAACGGCGAGTATGACCATCTGCCCGAATCGGCCTTCTACATGGTCGGCGGCATCGACGACGTCGTCGCCAAGGCCGCCAAGATGGCCGCCGAGGCGTAAGCCAGTTTCCCCTCCCGCTTGCGGGAGGGGCTAGGGGAGGGCCTGTCCACACGGGCCGTCCTCGATTGTTACAGGCCCTCCCCCGACCCCTCCCGCAAGCGGGAGGGGGGAGAAATTGAAATGCTGCACTTCGAACTCGTGACCCCCGAAAAGCTGCTCCGCTCGGAGGACGTCCACATGGTCGTCGTTCCCGGCACCGAGGGCGATTTCGGCGTGCTGGAGGGCCATGCGCCATTCATGTCGACGATCCGCGACGGCAATATCGAAATCTATCGCACCGCCGCGAACCAGTCGCCGGAACTGATCCGCGTCGAGGGCGGCTTTGCCGAGGTCAATGAAAAGGGCCTGACGGTCCTCGCCGAAAAGGCCGACTGACCCGTCATCCTTTGCCGGAATCGAACAGGCCGCAGGGGCAACCCTGCGGCCTTTTTCGTGCGCCCTGCGCTGCCATCACCCGCGCAGATACTCCATCGCGCTCGCCCAGCCCTTGGCAGTCCCACGCTCGACCTTCAGCGCGTCGCCGGTGCGGGTGAAGCGCAGCCGTGCGGTCCCCGCCTTGGTCGGCATTTCGAAGGTCACGCTCTGCGCATCGCGCGCGACTTCGGTGAAGCGGCTTGGCGGGATCGCCGGGAGGGTGATGTCCAACACCGCCTTCTCGCCCATTGCATCGAACGCCAGCTCCGCCTTCGCGCCCTTCATCGCCTCGCTCGTCCCTTCCTCGCTGCACGACACGCCCTGCTTGGTCGGGTCGCAGCGCATTTCCAGCCCGTTGCCCCGCCAGGTTCCGCCCAGCCAGTCGAGGTGGCGGTTGGTCACCGCCGCATCGGCGACAACCGGCGCAGGGGCAGTAGCGAGCCCGGTGGGCGCGGCGAGCATCGTGAACAGCGAGACGAGGAAAGTGAGCATCAAGAAACCCCTGTGATCGAACATCACAGCCCCAGTCGCATCCCCATCTGCCGCTAGCCACGGTCAGGATCGGTCAGTGCACCCGGTTGAAGGTCCAGCGCATCGCCTTGCTGCCATCGGCCAGCGAGATTTCGGCGGTCAGCGTGTCGCCCGATCGGCGATAATGGATGCGCTGCGGATAATCGTGTGCAGCGTTGACGAAGGTCACCCCCTCCCCGCCCGTCACCGCGCGGAACGGCACCGGCGGTTTGCCCCCCGGCTGCGGCAGATAGACTGCGGTATCGCCATCCAGCGTGATCCGCAGGAATTCGAACGCGACGGTCTTGCCGCCCTTCACCGTCTGCGACGTGCCGAGCATCATCCCGCCCGCTGCCTTCTGCCAGTCCTCACAAGTCTGCCCGCGCGGGCCGTCCGCGCTGCACCAGCATCCCGCGAGCCATTCGGGCAGGACAGCGCCGCCGTCCGATCCCGCCGCCGTCAGCGGCGTCGCCAGCAGCACCAGCGCCAATGAAATCCGGATCATTTCAATCTCCCCACCGTCCTCCGCCGCAATAGCCGCTGTGCGGCCGGCTGGCTTGAACCGATGCGACATGCGAGGTTCCGTCGATGGACTATCGCGAGACCCCGCCCCCGCCCAGTCTCGACGGCTTCGTCGCCGCGATCTGGACGCTGGACGTCGGCGGCGCGCCCGGCGACTCGGTCGAGCATCAGGCAGTCCCCGATGGCTGTATAGAGCTGATCCGTCGCCACACCGGCCGCTCGCTATGGCGCAGCGAACAGCCGTCGCTGTTCGTCACCGGACTCGCACTACGCCCGGCCGCGCTGCGCTTCAGCGGCGATGCGCGCTTCACCGGCATCCGCCTGTGGCCATGGGGCTGGCATGCGCTGGGCGGCGATCGCTGCGCTGATTTCGCCGATGACTGGCGCGCGGTGGCAGAGGACAGCCCGCTCGCCGCGCTGCTGACGGACGACGGCGCGCAGCTTCCCGGCCTGATCGCCGCCTTTTCCGGGCACGCGCAAAGCCCGATCGACGCGATCCGCCATGTCGACAGCGTCGGCGCGCTGGCACTGGGTAGCGGCCTGGCACCGCGTCGGCTCCAGCGTATCTTCGCGCGCGAGACCGGAATGGCACCGCGCAGCTATCTGCGCCTGCTGCGCTTTCGCGAAGCGGTGGCGGGGGTGCAGAGCGACGCGCCCGGACTCGCCGACACGGCCGCCGCATCGGGCTATGCCGATCAGGCGCACATGACCCGCGAGTTCCGCGCGCTGGGCGGCCTTTCCCCCGGCACCGCGCGCCGCCGCGCCGCCGGGCCATTCGTCCCCGCGCCCGACGAACCGCCCCCCGATGGTTAGGAACTTGTAAAACCTTGGCGGCTATCCCGGTGCGGTCAGCGGATAGTGGGGAGCCGAGGTGAGCGCATTTGGACGTCGTAGCGGACCGGGAGCCGGGCCAGGACGCCCCGCCTTCGGCGTTGCACGCCCGATGCAGGGCGGCGGCGCCACGCGTCCGTCCGAACCACTGGGCGGCGAGCAATTCCCGTCCCTCCATGATGTTCCCCTTCCCGGCGCGTCGCAGATGCCGCCCGAGCCCGCCTCTGCTGGCACGATGGGCGCACAATCGACCGGCGAAGCGATGCAGCGCCTCGCCGATCGTCAGGCAGCGACCGGCGAGCCGAGCAGTTCGCGAATCGAAGGGTTCGAGGCTTCGATCCACCGCATCAAGGAACAGGTGCTCCCGCGCCTGCTCGAGCGCGTCGATCCCGAAGCCGCAGCCACACTATCCAAGGACGAGCTGGCCGAAGAATTCCGCCCGATCATCGGCGAGGTCCTTGCCGAGCTCAAGCTGACGCTTAACCGCCGCGAGCAGTTCGCGCTCGAAAAGGTGCTGGTCGACGAGTTGCTCGGCCTTGGCCCGCTCGAAGAATTACTGAGCGACAGCTCGATCAGCGACATCATGGTCAACGGCCCCGAACAGACCTTTGTCGAGCGCAAGGGCAAGCTCGAACTCGCGAACATCCAGTTCCGCGACGAGGAGCATCTGTTCCAGATCGCCCAGCGCATCTGCAACTCGGTCGGCCGTCGTGTCGACCAGACCACCCCGCTCGCCGACGCCCGCCTCAAGGACGGCAGCCGCGTCAACGTGATCGTGCCGCCGCTGTCGTTGCGCGGCACCGCGATCTCGATTCGTAAATTCTCCGACAAGCCGATCACGCTCGACATGATGGCGGGCTTCGGCTCGATGTCGACCAAGATGGCGACGATGCTGAAGATCGCCGGCGCGTGCCGCTTCAACATCGTCATCTCGGGCGGTACCGGCTCGGGTAAAACGACGATGCTCAACGCATTGTCGAAGATGATCGACCCGGGCGAGCGCGTGCTGACGATCGAGGACGCGGCGGAACTTCGCCTGCAGCAGCCGCACTGGCTCCCGCTCGAAACCCGCCCGCCGAACCTTGAGGGTCAGGGCGAGATCACGATCCGCGATCTGGTCAAGAACGCGCTGCGTATGCGCCCGGATCGCATCATCCTGGGCGAAATTCGCGGCCCCGAGTGTTTCGACCTCTTGTCGGCAATGAACACCGGCCATGACGGGTCGATGTGTACGCTCCACTCCAACTCCCCGCGCGAGTGCCTCGGGCGTATGGAGAACATGGTGTTGATGGGCGACATCAAGATCCCGAAGGAGGCGATCAGCCGCCAGATCGCGGATTCGGTCGACCTGATCGTTCAGGTCAAGCGCCTGCGCGACGGTAGCCGCCGCGTCACCAACATCACCGAAGTGATCGGCATGGAAGGCCCCGTCATCGTGACGCAGGAGCTGTTCAAGTTCGAATATCTCGACGAAAGCGCCGACGGCAAGATCATTGGCGAATATCGCTCGATGGGCCTGCGCCCCTACACGCTCGAAAAGGCGCGCTCGTTCGGCTTCGATCATGCGCTGCTGGAAGCGTGCCTGTAAGCGCGGCACGCCGCTCACTCCCTCAACGGGACATTAACCACGACCGCAACTGCTGGCGCCCACGCGCGCCGCGCCTAGCATGGCGTGCATGGAGTTTCGCGCGCCGATGATCCTGCTCGCCGCCCTGATCGGCCTTGCCGCCCCGGCCGAGCGCGTCGCCGCGGCGCCGGCGGTGATGCACCTTTCTGCGGACAGCGAGGCGCGCTGGGTCAGCTTCGAACTGACCGCGGGCAATCAGATCCGCTTCCGCACCCAGCTCAACGGACGCTGGGTCGATGCCCTGCTCGATACCGGCGTCACCGACACCGCCGTCACCACCCGCTTCGCCCGCGCCGCCGGGCTCAAACCGCTGGTCGCGGGCCGCGCCGATGCGATCGGGGGCAGCGTCGCTTTGTCCTGGACCGGCATCGACCGGGTCGAGGTCGGCGGGCTGGTCCGCACCGGCGGACGGGTTGCGATCATCGATGCAGATCCGCGCGTGACCGGCAGCGCGCCGGTCGACCTGTTCGTCGGCTCAGACCTGCTCGCCGGCCATGCGCTGGAGATCGATTACGACGCTCAGCGCTTCCGCCTGTTGCCGAGCGGCCGCTTGCCCTTCCGCGGCGTGACCCTGCCGCTGCGCCTCGCTGACCGTTCTGGCCTCTATGTCAGTGAACTCGATCTTGGCGACCGCAACCTGCGCCCGGTGATCGTCGATACCGGCGATGGCGGCATGGTCAGCCTGACCCGCAGCGTATGGCGGGCAAGCGCGCCCGGCGCTGTTCGCACGACCACTGCCATCGCCTGGGGCCTGGGCGGCGTCGTGGAGAGCGAAGTCGCGATCCTGCCCGCGCTGCGCATCGGTGGCCTCGCCGCCGAGGTCGAATTGCGCGTGGAGGCAGATACCGGCTTTTCGGCCCGCAAGGGTGCGGCGGGACGCATCGGCGGCGGATTGCTGCGCCGCCACCGCGTGCTGCTCGACCCCCGCGCAGGGCGCATGGTGCTGGCGAGCGGCGCGCGCGCCGACTGGCCGGTGACGCGATCGACCAGCGGGCTGATGGTCGCGCAAGAGGCCGACCGGCTGCGTGTGCTGCACGTCATGCGCGGCAGCCCCGCCGCCACGAGCGGATGGCGCGCAGGCACGCTGATCTGTGCGATTGATGGTGCGCCGGTCGCCACCGCCGCGCGCGATTGGGCCACCGGCACCCCCGGCCGCCGCATCCGCCTGACCCTGTGCGACGGCGCCGAACGCACCCTCACCCTCGCCAGCTTCTACTGAACGGAGAACATCCTCCCCCGCCAGGGGAGGTGTCAGCGCAGCTGACGGAAGGGGAGGAAGCACGACGGCAAGAGGCTCAAGCGCACAGACGTCCTCCCCCTCCGTCGCCTTCGGCGCCACCTCCCCCTTGCGGGGGAAGATCAGCTGCGGATCATCACACGCCCTTCAGCGCCAGCGCCGCCCCCACGATGGCGAGCAGCAGCGCCATGATCTGAATGAAGGTCCACGGCACCCAGCCAACCTTTTCCAGATCGTCCCGCTTCCCCCGCCGCCACTCGGCAACGCCGCTGACGCCGACCAGCGCGACCATCGCGCCTACTCCGATCCATAACGGCCCTTGCATCGCCCCGCGCCCCACTCCAAACCACGCCCCAGAACAGAGAGGAGCCTTCCATGCGCTACACCCTGCCCGCCATCGCTCTATCCGCCGTCGCCCTGACCGCAGCCGCCGCCATCGGCGCGCCCCAGATGGGCAAGCCGAGTGCCGATTTGAAGGCCGCAGTCGCCGCGACCACGCGCACGCCTGCCAATGTCGCCCGCGACAAATACCGCAACCCCGCACAGACGCTCGCCTTTTTCGGGGTAAAGCCGTCGCACACGGTGGTCGAACTCTGGCCGGGCGGCGGCTGGTACACCGAAATCCTCGCGCCCTATGTCAAGAAGGGCGGCGGCACGCTCTACGCCGCCGCACCCTGGCCCAATGGCGTCAAGGGCACCCAGACGCTGCAGGCAAAGGACGCCGCCACTTATGGCGCGATTAAGCTCGCCGCCTTCCCGGCTGCTGACGATCAGCCGACCGTCCCCGCCGGTAGCGCCGATGCCGTCCTCACCTTCCGCAACATCCACAATTGGAAGATGGGCACCACCGACCGCAGCGCCGAAGCATTCAAACAGATCTTCGCGATGCTCAAGCCCGGCGGCACGCTCGGCATCGTCGAGCACCGCCTGCCCGAATCGGCGGATGCGGCGCGTGAGAAGACGAGCGGCTATGTGAAGGTCTCGACCGTCCGCAAGCTGGCTGAGGAAGCCGGCTTCAAATATGTCGGTGCGTCCGAAGTGAACGCCAACCCCAAGGACACGGCGGACTGGCCGCAAGGCGTCTGGACGCTCGCGCCCAACTACCGCCTCAAGGACGTCGATCGCGCCAAGTATGAAGCGATCGGCGAGAGCGACCGCATGACGCTCAAATTCCGCAAGCCGAACCCCAGCGTTCGGGGCGGCTGATCCAGGCAGGGGGCGGCGACCACCGCCCCCTGAACCCTCACTGCTTGTGCACCACCCCGGCGCGCATCACGAAGCCCACCGATTTCAGCAACCGCACATCCTTCAACGGGTCGCCGCTAACCGCGATGATGTCGGCGCTCTTGCCCGGTTCGATGCTTCCCACTTCCTTGGCCAGCCCCAGCAGATCGGCGGCGTTGACCGTCGCCGCCGCAATCGCCTGCATCGGCGTCATGCCATGCTTGACCAGCAACTCGAACTCATCGGCGTTGCGGCCGTGCTTGGACACGCCGGCATCGGTGCCGAACGCGATCTTGACGCCCGCCGGCACCGCCCTTTCCAGCGCATTGCCGGTAATCCCGATGCGCCAGTCGATCTTGGCGCGGACCGCGGGCGGATAGGCGTTCGGGTCCTTGGCGATCCGCTCGAGATAGCCGTTCACGGTCGACAGCGTCGGGACGTAATAGGCACCGCTCTTGCGGAACAGCGCGATCGCCTCATCATCCATCAGCGTGCCGTGCTCGACAGAGTCCGCGCCCATCTTCAGCGCCAGCGTAATGCCATCCGCGCCATGCGCATGCACCGCGACCTTCTTGCCATAGAGGCGCGCAGTCTCGACGATCGCGCGGGCCTCATCGTCGAACATCTGCTTGCCAAGGCCAGCGCCGATCCGGCTGTTGACCCCGCCGGTGGTGGCGATCTTGATGACGTCCGCCCCGCGCGCGACCTGGTTGCGCACCGCCTTGCGGCATTCGTCGGCACCATCGCACAGATTTTCGATGTTCATCGCCGGGTGCAGGTCTTCGACCACCCCCAATCGCCGGTCCATATGCCCCGATGTGGTGGAGATCGAGCGCCCGGCGTCGACGATCCGCGGCCCATCGGCCCAGCCGCGCGCAATCGCCTCACGCAGCGCCAGCGTCGCGCCATCGTCGCCCAGATTGCGCACGGTGGTGAAGCCGGCCATCAGCGTCTTGCGCGCATTCCACTGCGCCTCGAACGCGCCCAGCTCCTTGCTCTCGGTAAAGCCGGCCAGCAGCCCTTCCTGGCCGGCGCGGTCGGACCCCAGATGCACATGACTGTCGATCAGCCCGGGCAGCACCGTCTTGTCCTTGAGGTCAATGACCGGCGCATCGCCCAGCGGCATGACATGGCCGTCATAGACGCCGACGATCACCCCGCCGCGCACCGCGATCGTGCTCGCCCCGCGCGGCGCCTGTCCCGGCCGGTCGAGCAGTGACCCAGCGTGGATGTAGCGATCGACCCGCTCCGGCGATTGCGCCAGCGCAGACCCCGCGAGCAGCCCCGCAACGGTGATGACGATCCAGGATTTCACGGCTTTCCCCCTTCAGATACGCGAAGGGGGCGAGGCTATTGCGCTCAGCCGAGCTTGTCGACCTGATCCTTGAGCGCGGACAGCTGCGCCTTGAGCGCCGCAATTTCCTCGTCCTTGCTCTTTTCCGGGGTGGCCGCAGCGGGCTTGGCCGCGCCTGTGGCACCCGCAGCGCCGGGCTTGAACGCCTCGGCCGCCGCTTCGAACATCTGCAGGTTGCGCTTGGCAATCTCGGCAAAGGGCGAGTTGGCGAACGCGCCCTCGACCGCGGACTTGAACTGCTCCTGATTGCGGCGGAAGCTGTCCATCGATGCTTCGAGATAGCCCGGCACCATCGCCTGCATCGAATCGCCATACAGCGCGATCAGCTGGCGCAGGAAGTTGACCGGCAGCAGCGTCTGGCCGCGCGCTTCCTCTTCCATGATGATCTGCGTCAGCACATTGTGCGTGATGTCCTCGTCGGTCTTGGCATCGACGACCTTGAAATCGCGCCCTTCGCGCGTCATCGCGGCGAGATGGTCGAGCGTGATGTAGGACGAGCTTTCGGTATTGTAGAGCCGCCGGTTCGCGTACTTCTTGATAATGACCGGGCCGTCCGTCTGCGCTGTCTTTTTCATGCTCGCCCCCAAGGGTATTTGACATGGCCCTAACATCTTTCATTGCCGCATCGCAACACGGGCCGCGCCCGCTGCCGCTGTTTCTCGATTTGCTGCGCGAACAGACCGCAGCATCGCCCGATCGGCGGGCGGCTGCGCTGGCGGGGCTGGCGGCCTATCAGGCGGCGCGCAGGCCTCGCCCGCGTCGACCAATGCCGGTGGTCGCGCAGGCCGGGCGCGCGACGCTACGCGATTATGGCGGAACGGGGATTCCGGTGGTGTGCGTGCCGTCGCTGATCAATCCGCCGATGATTCTCGACATGCGCTATCGCCGCTCGCTGCTGCGCTGGCTGTCGCGGCAAGGGGTCCGTCCACTGCTGGTCGACTGGGGCACGCCGACGCCCGCCGAGCGCGGTCAGGACGTGGCGCAGCATGTCGAGGAGATGCTGATCCCGCTGCTGCGCAGCATCGGTGAGCCGGTGGCGCTGGCGGGCTATTGCCTCGGCGGCACCATCGCGGCGGCGGCGGCGCAGGCGGTGCCGGTACGCGGCCTCGCGCTGATCGCCGCGCCGTGGCGGTTCGAGCGCTTCGGCCCGCACGCGCTGGGACAGATCGACTCGATTTGGCAAACGGCGCACGACACCTGCGACACGCTCGGCCTTGTCCCGATGGAGGTGCTGCAAGCCGGCTTCTGGCAGCTCGACCCGGCGCGCACGATCGCCAAGTTCGAAAAGTTCGCGCGGCTCGACCATGCCAGCGCGCCGGCGAAGAATTTCGTGGTGCTCGAGGACTGGGCCAATGCCGGCGCCCCGCTGACCTTCGCCGCCGGACGCCAGATGTTCGACGACTTTTTCACCGCCGACCTCCCCGGACGCGGGCGCTGGAACGTGGCAGGGCAGCACGTCGACCCGCTGACCCTGCCCTGCCCGACGGTCGAGTTCGTCTCGCTCACCGACCGCATCGTCCCCGCCGCCAGCGCGGTCGGGTTCGCCGATCAACGCAAGCTGCGGCTCGGCCATGTCGGCATGGTCGTCGGCTCATCCGCGCGACAGTTTCTGTGGCAACCACTCGCAGACTGGCTAACCGGCCTCCCCACCCCTAGATAGCGCGCAACCAATTCAGGAGCCTCTCGATGACCGAAGTCGTGATCACCGCCGCCAAGCGCACCCCTGTCGGCAGTTTCCTCGGCGCCTTCGCCGCCACCCCCGCGCATGAACTCGGCCGCATCGCGATCGAAGCCGCGCTGGCGCAGGCCGGCGTGAAGGGCGAAGAGGTATCTGAGGTGATCCTGGGTCAGGTGCTCACCGCCGCACAGGGCCAGAACCCCGCGCGCCAGGCATCGATGGCGGCCGGCGTGCCCAAGGAAGTGCCGGCATGGGGCCTCAACCAGGTCTGCGGCTCCGGCCTGCGCGCGGTCGCGCTCGCGGCGCAGGCGGTGCAGACCGGCGACGCGACCATCGTCGTTGCGGGCGGTCAGGAATCGATGTCGCTCGCCGCCCACGCCCAGACGCTGCGTTCGGGTGCGAAGATGGGCGATGTCGCTTTGGTCGACACGATGATCAAGGACGGCCTGACCGACGTCTTCAACGGCTATCACATGGGAATCACCGCGGAAAACCTCGCCGAACAATATCAGGTCAGCCGCGCCGAGCAGGATGAATTCGCCGTCCGCTCGCAGAACCTCGCCGAAGCCGCCCGCGCCGGGGGCCGCTTCAAGGACGAGATCGCACCGGTCACGATCAAGGGCCGCAAGGGCGACACGATCGTCGACCAAGACGAATATATCCGCGCCGGCGCCACGCTGGACGGCATTTCGGGCCTGCGCCCGGCGTTCAAGAAGGACGGCACCGTCACCGCCGCCAACGCATCCGGCCTCAACGACGGCGCTGCCGCACTGGTGGTGATGAGCCGCGAAGAAGCCGAAAAGCGCGGCGCACCGATCCTTGCCACGATCAAGAGCTGGGCCACCGCCGGCGTCGATCCGTCGATCATGGGCATCGGCCCCGTCCCGGCGTCGAAAAAGGCGCTGGAAAAGGCCGGCTGGACCGTCGCCGACCTCGACCTGATCGAGGCGAACGAAGCATTCGCGGCGCAGGCGTTGTGCGTCGGCAAGGAACTCGGCTTCGATCCGGCCAAGGTCAACGTCAATGGCGGCGCCATCGCCATCGGCCACCCGATCGGCGCCAGCGGCGCGCGCGTGCTCACGACTCTGATCTACGAAATGGCGCGCCGCGACGCAAAAAAAGGACTCGCGACGCTGTGCATCGGCGGCGGCATGGGGATCGCGATGTGCATCGAACGGAACGGCTGATTCCCTCGGGTTCGATTCACAAACCCGCGCGTTTGAGATCTGTAATTTTGTGTCGCGCCTTCATCGCTGCGTCGCAGCATTGTGGCAATGTTGCAACACGATGACAGAGAATCTGAACGCGCGGGGACGCTTTTGCTTGCGCTAGGCTGAACAAAGCGGTTTCCTCTGCGACGAACCGGCATTCAGCCGGGTCGAAGGGGAATCAAATGAACATTAGTCGTCTTCTGGCGGCGACCGCGCTTGCGAGCGCGAGTTTTGCCGTTCCGCAGATCGCCTATGCACAGGACACGGCTCAGGCCGACACCTCGCAGGAAGAAACCACCGAGGCTGAAGAGGCTCCAGCAGCCGAGGAAGTCACGGTTACCGGTTCGCGCATTCGCCGCGACACCTTTTCGGCCATTGAGCCGATCACGGTCGTAACCAAGCAGGAAATCACTCAGTCCGGCTTCGCCAGCGCGACCGACGCGCTGCAGAGCGCGGAAGTGACCGCCGGCGCGGGTCAGATCAACAACTTCTACGGTGGCTTCGTCACCGCTGGCGGTACCGGTGCCAACACCCTTGGCCTGCGCAACCTGGGCCCGGCACGCACGCTGGTGCTGCTGAACGGCCGCCGCATCGCACCGGCCGGTACGCGCGGCAACGTGCTTGCTGCCGACCTTAACGTTCTGCCGACCTCGATCGTCGAGCGGATCGAAGTGCTGAAGGCTGGCGCTTCGTCGGTCTACGGTTCGGACGCAATCGCAGGCGTCGTGAACATCATCACCGACAGCAAGATCCGTGGCCTGACGCTCGAAGCGCAGGTGAACGTTCCGGAAGTCGGCGCAGGAATCGATCGTCGCGTTTCGGCGACCTTCGGCTTCGAGAGCGGCCCTCTGAACATCATCGGCTCGGTCGAGTATCGCCAGCGTGACGAGATGACGCTCGCCGACCGTGACTTCACCAAGTGCCCGATCCCCGGTTTCCGCACCGGTCCCGACGCGCCGATCGGTTCGGACGATCCGTTCCCGCTGGGCGATCCGCGCAACTGCTTCACCATCGACAATGGCGGCGTGACGATCAACACGCTCGGCCTGCCGAACCGCTTGGCGGTTGGTCGTACCAGTGGCACGGTCGGCACCTTCAACCGCTTCGTCCCGGCTCCTGGCCAGGGCGGCGGCGCAACCCCGGGTTATCTGGGCGTTGGCACCTATGACCGTGACAGCTTCGATCCGCGCAGTCAGGAAGAAGAGCTGATCACCCCGGTCAAGACCTACACCGGCTTCATCGCCGCTACCTATGACCTTGATGGTCTCGGCAACGCCGAGCTCTATGGTGAACTGCTTGCGACCCGTCGCCAGTCGTCGTCGAAGCTGTATCGCCAGCTGTCGATCGACTATCTGCGCGGCAGCCCGCTGCTCCCGGTCGAGTTCCGCAACGGCACGTTCGCCAACGCGACCAACACGACCAGTGGCCAGCCAATCGCGGCACGCGCGTTCGTTGGGTTCGGCCTGACCGACTCGTCGCAGGAAGTCGATTATGTGCGTGCCGGCCTCGGCATTCGCGGCGACTTCTTCCTGAGCGGCTGGCGCTATGACGTCTATGCTGGCAAGTCGTTTACCGATAGCGTCTATGAGATCGACTCGTTCCTGATCGATCGCATGGCAGCCTCGACCAACGTCGTTCAGAATGTCGACGGGTCGTTCAGTTGCGTCTCGGCGGCTACGTTCGCCAACTGCGTTGCCGCTCCGGCGCTCAGCGCGGCGGTGATCGGCGGCAACCTGCCGCAGGCATGGCGCAACTACATCCTGCAGAACACGATCGGCACGACCAAGTTTCGTGAAGCCACCGCGGTCGCAACGATCGACGGTCCGGTGTTCGCGATGCCGGGCGGCGACGTCCAGCTCGCGCTCGGCGTCGAGTATCGTGAACAGGAAATCGACGATACGCCGGATCCCAACTCGATCAGCGGCAACCTGCTCGGCCTGACCGCTGGCACCCCGACCCGCGGCAAGGACAATGTGAAGGAAGCCTTCGCCGAAGTGTTCGTGCCGATCCTGGCCAACACGCCGTTCTTCCACAATCTCAGCCTCAACGCGTCGGCTCGCTTCACCGACTACGCGTCGTACGGTTCGGACGTGACCTACAAGGTCGCGGGCGAGTGGGAGTTCTTTAAGGGCTTCGGGATCCGCGGTAGCTACGGCACGTCCTATCGTGCTCCGGCGCTTGCTGAGCAGTTCCTGGGCTCGACCAGCGGCTTCCTTGGCGCTGCCAACGATCCTTGCGATGCGGACAACTTCCCGCGCGCGGGCGGTCTGCCGGATCCGGGTTCCTACACCCCGTCGCAGCAGACGCGTGCGGCCAATTGCCGCTCGATCGGCATCGACCCCGAGACGTTCCAGCAGAACAACGGCATCACGTCGTTCACCCGTGGCGGTGCGGAAACCGGTCTGTCGGCTGAAACCTCGACCAACTGGTCGGTCGGTGCCGTTGTTCAGCCGCGCATCTCGGCCACCACGACCCTTGCCCTCGCCGTTGACTATTTCAACATCGAGGTGACCAATGGCGTTTCGTCGCTGAGCGGCGCGACGATCCTCGGCCGCTGCTACAACGAAGTCGACTTTGACCCCACGGGTGGCTTCTGCCGCTTCGTGAGCCGCGACCAGAACCAGGCGCTCACGGTCACCAGCGGCTACGTCAACCTCGCGACTGACGTCGTGAAGGGGTATGAGGCATCGGCACGCTTCGCCACCGACCTGTTCGGCGGCCGCCTGCTGATCAACGCTAACGTGACCAAGTACACCGAACAGTCGGACAAGACCTTCGCTGAGGAGATCCTGCTCGACGCCAACGGCACGCTGAACACGCCGGATTGGGTCGGTTCGGGTGACGTCACCTACCGCAACGGTCCCGTGACCCTGCGTTACGGCCTGACCTGGTTCGATGGCTCGAGCGGTACCGCCGAGTACAACCAGACCAGCCGTACGACCGGTCAGGTTAATCAGGCGAACGTCGACACGCTGAACACCTTCTACCAGATCGAAGTACCGTCGTACTTCCTTCACAATGCATCGGTTCAGTTCAACGTGAACAAGAAGTTCGAGCTGACGATGGGCGTGCGGAACCTGTTCGACACCGAGCCGCCGCAGGTTACTGTGTACTACACGACGATCGGCAACGCGCCGCTCTATTCGGGCTATGATTATACCGGTCGCCAGTTCTTCGTGAACACGACCTTCAAGTTCTAATCATATCGCGAATTTGACCTTTCGGGGCTGCCTGTCTTCGGACAGGCGGCCCCTTTCTTTTGCGCATTAAAAAAGGGCCGGCGGATCGCAATCC
Source organism: Sphingomonas sp. (assembly GCF_035998645.1). Classification (GTDB taxonomy): domain Bacteria; phylum Pseudomonadota; class Alphaproteobacteria; order Sphingomonadales; family Sphingomonadaceae; genus Sphingomonas. The sequence goes on along the minus strand of NZ_DASYHL010000004.1, from coordinate 373,920 downwards.
GCCGGCCCTTTTCTCGCCTCGCTCCGAAGCGGCTTATTTCACCTTGGTGTACGGCACGAAATCGCCCAGCACGACAAAGCCGCTCCACATCCGCGACGAGCGATCGACCAGGTCGATCTTGTCCACATTGCACAACTGGCTGCCATAGATTTGGGTAACCAGAATCTCGTCGTCGCTCAGCTGGTCCGCGCCGCCACGCGGGCGGTTGACGTACAGCTTCGATCCGCTGCGATAGACGATCGCGGTCTTGTCGATCACCGTGCTCTGGCCGAGCGTCGAGCTCGACAGACACTTCACCGGCTTTCCGGCCACACGGCCCTCGAGCATCTTGGCGAGTTCTGCCTCACCCTTGGGATATGGTTTTTCATCGGCCGTTGCGGCGCCCGGCAGGGCCAGGGCGGCAAGGGCGGCGGCGGCAAAAGCAATACGCATGGCTTTCCACTCCTCTGTTACCCAAGATGGTACGCGTCAGCGCCTTTCGCAACGCTGAACCGAAATCGGACTTTTCCCCAAATCCGGTCGAACCGCGCGCCAAGCCCGGTCAGCAGCTCATATTGCGACAGCCCCGACAGCGCGGACGTCGCGGGCAGGTCATAGGCGAACGCGAGCCAGTCGCCCTCGCCCAAGTCCGGCGCGGCGCTGACATCCACTGCGGTCAGATCCATCGACACGCGCCCGATCACCGGGACCGGAATCCCGCCCGCCATCGCCATCCCCTTGCCCGAGAAACAGCGCAGATAACCGTCTGCATAGCCAAGATTGACGATCGCCACCTCAGTGTCCGCAGGCGCGGTCCAGGTCAGGTTATAGCCGACGCCCTCGCCCGCCGGCACCAGCCGCCGCTGCAGGATCTGCGCCTCGGGCATCACCACCTGCCGCATCCGCCCCGCCAGCGCAGGCACCGGTGCCGCGCCATATAGCGCGATGCCTGGGCGGGTCAGATCGAACGCATAGTCCTCGCCCAGCGCGATGCCCGCCGAATTGGCCAGGCTCATCCGCCGCGCCCCGGTCCGCCCGCGCAACGCAGCAAAGGCGTCGCGCTGCTGCCCGTTGAGCGGCACGTCCTCGTCCGCGCTGGCCAGATGACTCATCAGCGTCTCGACCTGCAGCCCGTCGAGCAGACCCGCCGCGACATCCGCAGGCGCGATGCCCAGCCGGTTCATCCCCGTATCGACCATCACGTCGCACGCCCCGCCCCCGGCCTCCCGCCAGCGCCGCACCTGCTGCATGCTGTTCAGCACCGGCCGGGCATGGGACGCCGCCAGCGCCACGGCCATATCGGCGTCGCGCACGCCATGCAGAACCGACACCGCAACCCCGGCATCCGCCAGCACCAGCGCCTCGCCCCAGGTCGCGACAAAGAAATCGCAACACCCGGCCTCCGCCAAGTGCCGGACCACCTCACGCGCCCCCAGCCCATAGCCATTGGCCTTCACCGCCGCACCGCACGCCGCCGCCCCGCTCATCGCGGCAAGCGTCCGCCAATTGGCGACCAGCGCGTCCCGGTCGAGACGCAGGCGAAGCGGGGAAGCGGTCATGGCGCCCGACTAAGCCGGAGTGTCAGTCGCCGCAATCACTCGTGAACCAGATCGCGTTCCTTGAGGAAGAACAACGTCACCACCAGCGCCATCGCAACCACGATCCAGGTGTACCACAGCCCCGAATAGGGATCGCCGCTTTTGGCCACCATATACTGGCTGATCAGCGGCAGGAATCCGCCGAAATAGCCGGTGCCGATATGATAGGGGATCGACATCGAGCTATAGCGGATGCGCGGCGGAAACAGCTCGGTCAGCAACGCGGCGACCGGGCCATAGGTCGCCCCCGACAATGCCGCCAGCGCGACGATCGCGATCAGGATCAGCACCAGATCGACCGTGCCCGGCGTCACCCGCTCAAGCGAATAGCCCGACTCCGACAGCGCCTTGTCGATATCGACCGAGGTGTTGGACACCACCGGGATGCTGCCGATCGCGACCGATGCCGATGGTGTTACCTCCTGCGTATAAGGAATGCCCTTTTTCGACAGATAATCCATCAGCTGGCCGCACGTCGTCGATTGCTGCGCGGCGAACGGATCATAGGCGCAGTCCGGCCCCGACACGACCACCGGCGAGCGCTTCGCCGCCTCCGCCAGCCCCGGATTGGCGGCATGCCCCATCGCCCAGAATAGCGGGAACAGCAGCAACAGGGTGAAACCATAGCCGATGATGATCGGCTTTTTCCGCCCGATCTTGTCGGAGAGCTTTCCAAACAGGATGAACCAGAACAGCCCAGCCGCCGCGCCGCCAGCTGCGAGCAGCTGCGCCACCACCGGCTCGACCCGCATCGGCCCTTGCAGGAAGGACAGGACCGAGAAGGTCGCGGTGTACCAGATCACGGTCAGCCCCGCCGCGATCCCGAACAATGCGACCAGCAACCGCCGCCAATTGCCGGGATAGGTAAAGCTCTCCTTGAGCGGATTGCGCGCAATCTCGCCCGACGCCTTCATCGCCTTGAACACGGGGCTTTCGTTCAATTTCACCCGCATCCACAGGGAGATCGCGAGCAAGGCGATCGAGAAGATGAACGGCAGGCGCCAGCCCCACTCGTCGAAACTGTCCGCCGGCATCGCAAAGCGCGTCGTCAGCACCACCGCCAGGCTCAGGATGAACCCCGCCGACACGCTCGCTTGAATGAAGCTGGTGTGATAGCCGGCGCGGCCCGGCGGCGAATGCTCCGCGACATAGATCGCCGCCCCGCCATATTCGCCGCCCAGCGCAAGGCCCTGCAGAATGCGCAGCCCGATCACGATCATCGGTGCCGCAACGCCGATACTGGCATAGGACGGTACAAGCCCAACGCCCGCGGTCGCGATGCCCATCAGCGTGATGGTGACGAGGAAGGTGTATTTGCGCCCGAGCTTGTCGCCCAGATAGCCGAACAGCACCGCACCCAGCGGGCGGAACCCGAACCCGACCGCAAAGCCGGCCCAGGCATAGAGCGCCTCCAGCACCGGATTGCCGGTCGCGAAGAAGGTCCGCCCGATGATCCCCGACGCGGCGAGCGTGCCGTAGATGAAGAAGTCATACCATTCGAATACGGTGCCCAGCGACGACGCGGTCACCACCTGCCGCATCTCCGCCTTGCTCGGCTCGCGCACCTGCCCCGGTTCGTCCGCTACGCTCGCCATTCGCAATCCCCCACTTCCCTTGGATGAGAGGTTTAACGGGTTGGTAGGGGTCGGCAAGGGGCAAGCCGTCGCTCCCCTCCACCGCAGGGGAGGAATTGGAAACCGCACCATTCCCCTCTAAAGCCCCCTCATGCTCCGTCTCTCCGGCCTCAACCTCCCGCTGAATCATCCGCCCGAAGCCGTTCCCGCCGCGATCTGCGACCGGCTCGGCATCGCCCGCGCCGACCTGATCGGCTGGACCCTGTTCAAGCGCGGCAACGACGCGCGCCGCCGCAACGCGATTCAGCTCGTCTATACCTTCGACCTCGACCTCGCCGACGAAGCGGCGGTGCTCGCCCACTTCCCCGACGACAAGGATGTCCGCCCCACCCCGGACATGGCCTATCGCCCGCCGGTCACCGCGCCCGCAGGCTGGTCCGGCAAGCGCCCGGTGGTCATCGGCGCGGGGCCGTGCGGCATCTTCGCGGGCCTGATCCTCGCACAGATGGGCTTCCGCCCGATCATCCTCGATCGCGGCAAGGTGGTGCGCCAGCGGACCAAGGACACCTGGGGCCTGTGGCGGCGCAGCGAGTTGAACCCCGACAGCAATGTGCAGTTCGGCGAGGGCGGCGCAGGCACCTTTTCCGACGGTAAGCTCTATTGCCGGGTCAAGGACCCCCGCTTCCTCGGCCGCAAGGTGCTGGAGGAGTTCGTCAAGGCCGGCGCGCCCGACGACATCTTGTGGGAGGCGCATCCGCATATCGGCACCTTCCGCCTCGTCACCATGGTCGAAAGCATGCGTGCGGCGATTGAGGAACTGGGCGGCGAATATCGCTGGCAGACGCGGGTCGATGACATCGAACTGGATGCAAACCGCAACATTCGCGGCCTGCATCTGCACGACGGCAGCTTCATCGAAACCGATCAGGTCGTTCTCGCGGTCGGCCACAGCGCGCGTCCGACGTTCGAGATGCTCCACCGCCGCGGCGTGCATGTCGAGGCCAAGCCCTTCGCGATCGGCGTGCGGATCGAACATCCGCAGGCGTGGATCGACACCGCCCGCTTCGGCAATTGTGCCAAGCACCCCGATCTCGGCCCCGCCGCCTATTCGGTGGTGCATCACGCCTCGAACGGGCGCAGCGTCTACAGCTTCTGCATGTGTCCCGGCGGCCGCGTCGTCGCCGCGACCAGCGAAGAGGGCCGCGTCGTCACCAACGGCATGAGCCAATATTCGCGCGCCGAATTCAACGCCAATTCCGGCCTGGTCGTCGCGATCGATCCGGCGCGCGACTATCCCGACGGCCCGCTGGCCGGCCTCGCACTCCAGCGCCACTTCGAGGATCTGGCGTACATCGCCGGCGGCTCCAACTACAACGCCCCGGTCCAGCGCGTCGGCGACCTGCTCGCCGGCCGCGCCTCGACCGCAGTCGGTGAAGTCGTGCCGAGCTACAAGCCCGGCGTGACCCCCACCGACCTGTCCGCCTGCCTGCCGTCGTTCGCGATCGAAGCGTTCCGCGAGGCACTGCCCATCTTCGGCCGCCGCATCGCCAATTACGATCACCCCGATGCGATCATGACCGGCGTCGAAACGCGCACCTCCAGCCCGATCCGCATCACCCGCAACGGCGACCTGCAGAGCCTCAACACCCCCGGCCTGTTCCCCGCCGGCGAAGGTGCAGGCTATGCCGGCGGCATCCTCTCCGCCGCGATCGACGGGATCAAGGTGGCGGAGGCGGTCGCGGGGCGGTTGGTTGGCGCAACCTAAACCCCGCTTATTGCAACTAATTCGCAGACGCAAAGATTTCTTGACGGCGGGCAATTCGTCGGTTGCCCAGCCTCTATAATGCGCCTAAGGCGCCTCCGTCCCTGCGGCCAATAAGTAGGACCGGCCGCCCAACGCATGTTCAGGGAGGCTCATTTGGCCCGCAAGAAAATCGCCCTTATCGGCGCCGGCAATATCGGCGGCACGCTTGCTCACCTCGCCGCCCTGAAGGGTCTTGGCGACATCGTCCTGTTCGACGTGGTCGAGGGCGTTCCGCAGGGCAAGGCGCTCGACCTTTCGCAGTGCGGCCCGGTCGAGGGCTTTGACGCCACCATCACCGGCAGCAACGACTATGCCGACATTGCGGGCGCGGACGTGATCATCGTCACCGCCGGCGTCGCGCGGAAGCCGGGCATGAGCCGCGACGACCTGCTCGGCATCAATTTGAAGGTCATGAAGGCCGTTGGTGAAGGCATTGCCGCCAACGCCCCCGACGCTTTCGTCATCTGCATCACCAACCCGCTCGACGCGATGGTGTGGGCGCTGCGCGAATTCTCAGGCCTGCCGCACAGCAAGGTTGTCGGCATGGCCGGCGTGCTCGACAGCGCGCGCTTCAGCCACTTCCTCGCCGACGAGTTCAAGGTGTCGGTCAAGGAAGTCACCAGCTTCGTGCTCGGCGGCCATGGCGACACCATGGTCCCGGTGGTCGAATATTCGACCGTCGCCGGCATCCCGATCCCCGACCTGATCAAGATGGGCCGCTCGACCAAGGAGCGCATCGACGCGATCGTTGCGCGCACGCGTTCGGGCGGCGGCGAGATCGTCGGCCTGCTCAAGACCGGTTCGGCCTTCTACGCCCCCGCCACCAGCGGCATCGCGATGGCCGAAGCCTATCTCTACGACCAGAAGCGTCTGCTGCCCTGCGCCGCACACCTGACCGGCCAGTATGGCGTCGATGATCTGTATGTCGGCGTTCCGGTGATCATCGGCGCGAATGGCGTCGAGCAGGTGATCGAGATCGACCTGAATGACGAGGCCAAGGCCAATCTTCAGGTCTCGGTCGACGCGGTCAAGGAACTGCTCGTCGCGTGTAAGGCCATCGACAGCTCGCTCGCCTGATGTCGGCGCTCGCCGCCCTTATCGCAGCATTCGGCATGGCGCAGGCGGCACCCGCCCCTGCGCCATCGCCGCTGTTTGTGGCGTTCAAGGCGGCATGCTTCGATCTGAAGGGCGCGGACGGCAAGTCCGCGTTCGATAAGGTTGCGCCCGCCGCCACGGCTGCGGGCTGGACCGAAGTGGCTGAGGCCGAGGCCGACCCGCGTATCGCGCGCATCACGGCAATGGGCCGCAAGGCGGTTCAGGCCGAGGAGCCCGACGGCACTCAGACCGGCCAGATCTTCCGCCACAGCTTTGACGGCCGCACCGTCTGGCTCGTCACCAGCCGCTTCGTCGCGAAGGAAGGCTATTGGGGCGATGGCTGCCGCGCCTATGACCTCGACGCACCCGCCGCACCGTCGCGCGAAGTGATCGACGGCTGGGTCGGCAAGGCTCCGACCGGCGTTCAGGCCAACGGCACCGCCACCAAAAGGCTGTGGGAACCGTGGCAGACTGGCGTCGCACTCGAAATTACCTATGTCCCGCGCGGTCACCCGCTGGGCACGTCTTACGGCATCCAGGGCCTGGTCCTGGTCTCGCAATCTATCGGAGGGTTCTGAATGTCCATTCTCATCGACCGGAATACCAAGGTCATCACGCAGGGTATGACCGGTGAGACCGGCACCTTCCACACCCAGCAGGCGCTGGCATATGGCACCCAGATGGTCGGCGGCGTCACGCCGGGCAAGGGCGGCACCACGCACATCGGCCTGCCGGTGTTCGACACGGTTGCCGAGGCCAAGAGCAAGACCGGCGCTGACGCATCGGTGATCTACGTCCCGCCGCCCTTCGCCGCGGATTCGATCCTTGAGGCGATCGACGCCGAAATCCCGCTGATCGTGTGCATCACCGAAGGCATTCCGGTGCTCGACATGGTCAAGGTGAAGCGCTCGCTGTCGGGCAGCAAGTCGCGCCTGATCGGCCCGAACTGCCCCGGTCTGCTGACGCCTGGCGAGTGCAAGATCGGCATCATGCCGGGCAACATCTTCTCCAAGGGCAGCGTCGGCGTCGTCTCGCGCTCGGGCACGCTGACCTATGAAGCGGTGTTCCAGACGACCAATGCGGGCCTGGGTCAGACCACCGCAGTCGGCATCGGCGGCGATCCGGTCAACGGCACCAACTTCATCGACGTGCTCGAGCTGTTCCTGGCCGATGATGCGACCGAGAGCATCATCATGATCGGCGAAATCGGCGGCGACGCCGAAGAGCAGGCCGCGCAGTTCCTGATCGACGAAGCCAAGCGTGGCCGCAAGAAGCCGATGGCCGGCTTCATCGCGGGCCGCACCGCCCCTCCGGGCCGTCGCATGGGCCATGCCGGCGCGATCGTGTCGGGCGGCAAGGGCGATGCCGAGAGCAAGATCGCGGCGATGGAGGCAGCGGGCATCCGCGTGTCGCAGTCGCCCAGTCTGCTCGGCGAAACGCTGCTTGAAGCGCTGAAGGGCTGACACACCACTCCCGGCCGGGTGCGCGCGGCGCGCGGCCCGGCCATTCCCCGGGGGTAGAAGGAATTTGATGATGGGCGTTGATGGGTTGGATTTCGCGGAGATCGCTGGTGGCGTGAGCCCCGCCTTCGTCGAGACGATGTACGCGAAGTTCAAGGCCGATCCGTCGGCGGTCGAAGCCGGCTGGCGCGTGTGGTTCGAGGGGCTGGAAACCACCGCGAGCGGCCCGAGCTGGGCCAATCCGCGCTGGCCGCTCAAGGACACCGACGCGCTGACCGCCGCGCTCGACCCGACCCAGATGGAGCCCGCGCCCAAGCCCGCGCGCGGCGGCGCCCCTGCCCCGGCGGCGGCCCCGGCCCCCGCTGCGTCAGGCGCCGACATCGCCCGCGCGGCGAATGATTCGATCCGCGCGATGCTGCTGATCCGCACCTATCGCGTGCGCGGCCATCTCGCCGCCAATCTCGACCCGCTCGGCCTCGCCAAGCAGGAGCTGCCGGCCGATCTGACGCCGGAATATCACGGCTTCACCGACGCCGACATGGACCGCCCGATCTTCCTCGGCGGCAATCTCGGCCTCGAAAAGGCGACGATCCGCGAGCTGATCGCGATCCTGCGCCGCAATTACTGCGGCAATGTCGGCCTCGAATACATGCACATCGCCGATGTCGAGGAGCGCCGCTTCCTGCAGGAGCGGCTTGAGGGCCAGGACAAGGCGATCGAATTCTCGCCCAACGGCAAGAAGGCGATCCTGTCCAAGGTGATCGAAGCCGAGCAGTGGGAGAAATTCCTCGGCAAGAAATATGTCGGGACCAAGCGCTTCGGCCTCGACGGCGGTGAATCGATGATCCCCGCGATGGAGGCGATCATCAAGTACGGCGGCCAGTACGGCGTGCGCGAGATCGTGTACGGCATGGCGCATCGCGGCCGCCTCAACATGCTCGCCAACGTGATGGCCAAGCCCTATCGCGTGATCTTCCACGAATTTGCCGGCGGTTCGGCCAACCCCGACGATATCGGCGGTTCGGGCGACGTGAAGTACCACCTCGGCACCAGCACCGACCGCGAGTTCGACGGCATCAGCGTGCATATGTCGCTGGTCGCCAACCCTAGCCACCTCGAGGCGGTCGACCCGGTCGTGCTCGGCAAGGTCCGCGCGCAGCAGACCAACCGCAACGACCTTGAGAACCACGAGCAGGTGCTGCCCGTGCTGCTGCACGGTGACGCGGCGTTCGCTGGTCAGGGCATCGTGTGGGAGTGCCTCGGCTTCTCAGGGATCCGCGGCTACAACACCGGCGGCTGCATCCACTTCATCATCAACAACCAGATCGGCTTCACCACCAGCCCGCAATTCGCGCGCTCCTCGCCCTATCCATCGGACGTGGCGAAGGGCGTGATGGCGCCGATCTTCCACGTCAACGGCGATGATCCCGAGGCAGTGACCTTCGCGTGCAAGATGGCGATCGAATATCGCCAGAAGTTCAAGCGCGACGTCGTCATCGACATGTGGTGCTATCGCCGCTTCGGCCATAACGAAGGCGACGAGCCCTCGTTCACCCAGCCGCTGATGTACGCCAAGATCAAGGGCCATCCTGGCGTCGCCGACCTCTATGCCAAGCGGCTTGAGGGCGAGGGCGTGATCGATGGCGGCTTCGCGGCCAAGCATATCGCCGACTTCACCGCGCATCTCGAAGACGAGTTCAGCGCGGGCGCGACCTACAAGGCGAACAAGGCCGACTGGTTCGGCGGTCGCTGGTCGGGCCTCAGCGCGCCGGTGGAAACCGAAAGTGCGCGCCGCAATGTCGAAACGGGCATCGACAAGAAGCTGTTCGACAGTCTCGGCCGCACGCTGACCAGCGTTCCCGAGGGGCTGACCCCGCACAAGACGCTGCTGCGCGTGCTGGATGCCAAGGCGAACATGTTCAAGTCGGGCGAGAATTTCGACTGGGCGACCGGTGAGGCTTTGGCCTTCGGCGCGCTGCTGTCGGAAGGCTATGGCGTGCGCCTGTCGGGCCAGGATTCGGGCCGCGGCACGTTCAGCCAGCGTCACGCCGTGTGGGTCGACCAGACCGACGAGCGCAAGTACGTGCCGCTCAACGAAATCCCGCACGGTCGGTTCGAGGTGCTCGACAGCCCGCTCTCAGAATATGGCGTGCTCGGTTTCGAGTACGGCTATGCGCTCGCCGACCCCAAGAGCCTGGTGCTGTGGGAGGCGCAGTTCGGCGACTTCGTCAACGGCGCGCAGATCATGATCGACCAGTTCATCGCGTCGGGCGAGTCCAAGTGGCTGCGCGCCAACGGCCTCGTCATGCTGCTCCCGCACGGCTATGAAGGCCAGGGCCCCGAGCATAGCTCGGCGCGTCCCGAGCGCTTCCTCCAGCTGTGCGCGGGCGACAATATGCAGGTCGCGAACGTCACCACCCCGGCGAACTATTTCCACCTGCTGCGCCGCCAGATGCACCGCAGCTTCCGCAAGCCCCTTGTGGTGATGACCCCCAAGTCGCTGCTGCGCCACAAGATGGCAGTCTCCACCGCCGACCAGTTCCAGGGCGATACGCACTTCATGCGCATCCTGTCGGACCCTTCGGCCCCGGCGGACCGCGATGTGAAGCGCGTGGTGCTGTGCACCGGCAAGGTCGCCTACGACCTGATTGAGGCACGCGATGCTGCGGGTGACCAGAACACTGCGATCATCCGCATTGAACAGCTCTACCCCTTCCCCGGCGAACCGTTGGTCGCGCGCCTCGCGCGCATGCCCAATGTCGAAGAAGTGGTGTGGGCGCAGGAAGAGCCACGCAACAATGGCTACTGGTTCTTCGTTGAGCCCTATATCGAGGCATGCATGGTCGAAGCGGGCATCAAGCCGCAGCGTCCGCGCTATGCCGGTCGCGCCCCGGCGGCATCGCCCGCCACCGGCCTGATGAAGCGTCACCAAGCCGAACAGGGCGCGCTCGTTGCCGACGCGCTCGGCCATAATGTGCGCGAGGAAATCCGCCGCGCACGCACGACCGAAGACTCCAAGACCGCCGGCAAGCCCGGCGCGTAAGAATTCCCCAGGAAGGACACAGCGAGATGGCCACCGAAATCCTCGTCCCCGTGCTGGGCGAATCGATCACTGAAGCGACACTGGGCGAATGGCTCAAGCAGCCGGGCGAGGCGGTTGCCGCCGACGAACCGATCGCCAGCCTTGAGACCGACAAGGTCTCGGTCGAAGTCCCCGCCCCCGTCGCAGGCGTGATGGGCGCGCATGCCGTCGCGGTTGGCGACACCGTCAATGTTGGTGCGCTGATCGGCACGATCGAGGCTGGCGCGGGTGCCGCCGCGGCCCCCGCCGCTGCAGCGCCGGCCCCGGCTCCCGCCGCTGCCGCGCAGCAGGCTCCTGCAGCCCCCGCCGCCGAGCCCGCTGGCGAAGCCGCAGCCGCGTTGTCGCCCGCCGTGCGCCGCGCGGTGCTCGAGCATGGCGTCGATCCCGCGACGATCACCGGCACCGGTCGCGATGGCCGCATCACCAAGGAAGACGTGGTTGCCGCCGCGTCGTCGAAGCCTGCGACCGCGCCGGTTGCGGCCCCTGCCCCGGCGCCCGCCGCTGCCGCCACCGCATCGACCGGCGGTCGCAAGGAAGAGCGCGTGCGGATGACGCGCCTGCGCCAGACCGTCGCCCGCCGCCTCAAGGACGCGCAGAACACCGCTGCGCTGCTCACCACCTTCAACGACGTCGACATGACCGCGGTCATCGAAGCGCGCACCAAGTACAAGGATCTGTTCGAGAAGAAGCACGGCGTCCGCTTGGGCTTCATGGGCTTCTTCGTGAAGGCCGCGTGCATGGCGCTCAAGGACATCCCCGCCGTCAACGGCCAGATCGACGGCGATGAGATCGTCTATCACGACTATGCCGACATCTCTGTCGCGGTCAGCGCGCCGCAGGGCCTGGTCGTCCCCGTCATCCGCGACGCCGACCAGATGAGCGTCGCGCAGGTCGAAAAGACCATCGGCGACTTCGGCAAGCGCGCCAAGGACGGCTCGCTCAAGATGGAAGAGATGAAGGGCGGCACCTTCACCATCTCCAACGGCGGCGTGTTCGGGTCGCTGATGTCGACCCCGATCATCAACCCGCCGCAGTCGGCAGTGCTCGGCCTCCACCGCATCGAAGACCGCGCCGTGGTGCGCGACGGCCAGATCGTCATCCGCCCGATGATGTATCTCGCTCTGTCCTACGATCACCGCCTGATCGACGGGCGTGAGGCAGTCACCTTCCTCGCTGCGCTCAAGAACGCGATCGAGGACCCGACCCGCCTGCTGATCGACCTGTAAAGTGGACGAATTCCTTCCGCCTTGGCTCAAGCATCCGGAACTCGGAGCGCGGTCGATGGGCTGGCGGATGGGGTATGGCGAAGATTATATGGAGCAGTTCGACAACTGGTACGCAGCACTCGGGAGCGGTGGCCGCAAGGAATACCGTGATCGATACCCTGAGCCAGATGATTGGAACGAATTTTACGCGCGGCGTCGCGGGAGCAACTGACAATGGCTGAATACGACTTCGACGTCCTCGTGATCGGTGCCGGGCCCGGCGGTTATGTCGCGGCAATCCGCGCGGCGCAGCTTGGCCTGAAAGTGGCCTGCGCCGAGGGGCGTGAGACGTTGGGCGGCACCTGCCTCAATGTCGGGTGCATCCCGTCCAAGGCGCTGTTGCACGCCTCCGAGCTGTACAACGAAGCCGCCAGCGGCGCGCTCGCCAAGCTCGGCGTGAAGCTCGGCAGCGTCGAACTCGACCTCGATGCGATGCACGCGCAGCGGCTCGACGCGGTCAAGGGCCTGACCGGCGGCATCGAATATCTGTTCAAGAAGAACAAGGTCGAATGGCTCAAGGGCTATGCGTCCTTCACCGGCAAGGACTCGGTCCAGATCGGCGACCGTACCGTCCGCGCCAAGAACATCGTCATCGCCACCGGCTCCAGCGTCACCCCGCTGCCCGGCGTCGAGGTCGACCAGAAGATCGTCATCGACTCGACCGGCGCGCTCGAACTGCCCAAGGTGCCCGAGCATCTCGTCGTCATCGGCGGCGGCGTGATCGGGCTTGAGCTGGGCAGCGTGTGGCGCCGCGTCGGCGCGAAGGTGACCGTGGTCGAATATCTCGACCAGATCCTCCCCGGCTTTGACGGCGACGTGCGCAAGGAAGCGCAGAAGCTGTTCAAGAAGCAGGGCATCGAGTTCAAGACCGGGACCAAGGTCACCGGCGTTGCGATCAATGGCGACAAGGCCACCGTCACCATCGAACCCGCCAAGGGTGGCGCGGCGGAAACGATCGAGGCCGACAATGTCCTCGTCGCGATCGGCCGCCGCCCGAACACGAGCGGCCTCAACCTCGAAGCCGCCGGCCTCACCGTCAACGCACGCGGCCAGATCGAGATCGGGCACGAGTTCGAAACGTCGGTCGACGGCATCTGGGCGATCGGTGACGTCGTCCCCGGCCCGATGCTCGCGCACAAGGCCGAGGATGAGGGGATCGCGGTCGCGGAGAATATCGCTGGCCTCACCGGCATCGTGAACCACGACCTGATCCCGTCGGTCGTCTACACCATGCCCGAAATCGCCGGCATCGGCCTGACCGAAGAAGCGGCGAAGGAAAAGGGCGAGATCAAGGTCGGGAAGTTCCCGATGGCCGGCAACAGCCGTGCCAAGACCAACCACGAGCCCGACGGCTTCGTGAAGGTTATCGCCGACGCCAAGACCGATCGCGTGCTCGGCGTGTGGATCATCACCAGCCTCGCCGGCACGATGATCGCCCAGGCGACCCAGGCGATGGAATTCGGCGCGACCAGCGAAGACATTGCCTATACCTGCCACGCCCACCCGACGCACAGCGAGGCGATCAAGGAAGCGGCGATGGCGGTAACCGGCAAGCCGATCCACGTCTGAGGCGATCAGTTCGACGATGATGCGGGGTGCAGCGCGCCCCGCATTAGCTGTGGCTTAACCCGTCCCGTTTAACACGGGACGATGGTCGCCCGCTTTCCTGCACTCCTTCGGGATATGTCGATTGCGACGCGGACGGCGATCACGCTCTCCGCCCTGATCGGGCTGATCTTCATCATATCGGGCGTCGCGTCCTATGACGATAGCAGCCGCCGGTCGCGGGAAAGCGGGCTGGCGACGCTCGATCATTATGCGCGCCAGCTTGCGCAGCAACAGGAAGCGCGCTTCGCCCGCATCCGGTCGACTCATGCCCGTGCGAGCGAATTGCTGCGGGCCGAGCTGGCCGGAAACCCAGCGCTCGACAATGCGGCAGTGTTCGACACGTTGTTTCCCACCGATCCGCGCGGTGGCCGGCGCAGCGCCGATGCGCTGTTCACCGGCGGCAACACGGTGTTTGGCCATGTTCGCGGCGTCGGCGCCTTCATCCCGCGCGAACCCGATCTCGCGGCGCGCCGCCGGCTGATCGCCGCGACCGGCGTCGTCAGCCAGTTGGGCGAGGGTGTCAGGCCGGAGCTGGAAAGCCTCTATTATTTCACACCCGACAATGCGCTGGTGATCTTCGCCGCCGATCGTGCCGACCAGCTGCGCTTCTACCGCAAGGACGCGCCGAGCACGCTGGATTTCCAGCGTCAGGAATTTGCGACGGTCACGACCCGCGCGGCCAATCCCGCGCGCACGATGCGCTGCACCGCGCTGCGTCACATCATGTATGACCGCACCGGTGGCACCTGGACTACCGGCTGCATGACCCCGATCGACCTGGACGGGCGGCATGTCGGCAGCTGGGGCACCAGCGTGCTGCTCGACAGCCTGATCCCGGCGAACGAGTTTGACGACGTACCCGGCACCGGCGTCATCCTGATCTCGCGTGAGGGGCGGCTGATCCATCATCCCGACTATACCCATCAGAAGAAATCCGGGCCTGAATCGATGCTCGACCTGACCGCGACGCGCGACCCGCGGCTGGCGGCGCTGTGGTCCTTCGTGCAGCAGCATCGCGACGGCAACTTCCTGGGCGAGGCCGAGGGGCTGGGCAGCTTTGTCGCGATGCGCCGGATCGAAACGCCGGGCTGGTACGCGCTGGTGGTTCAGGATGCTGCGGTGATGCAGGCAGAATCGAACCGCCTGATCCTGCGGGTCGCGCTGACGGCCGCGATTTGCCTCGTCCTTCAGGCGCTGGCCATCGCGCTGCTGATGCGGCGCCGCGTGGGCGAGCCGCTTGCCCGCCTGATCGAACGCACCCGCGCGCTCACCCGCCGCGTTCCCAGCGCGCGCTTCGTCGATGTCGACCGCGTCGCAACGCGCGACGAGGTGGCCCAGCTGACGCATGATTTCGACATCATGGCCGCGCGGATCGGATCGGCGCAGAGCGAACTCGAACGCAAGGTCGCGGATCGGACCAAGGCGCTGCGGCGGGCCAATCTCGAGCTCAAGCTGATCGCGACCCGCGACCCGCTGACCGGCATTCCCAGCCGCCGCCATCTGGCGAGCGAGATCGACGCCCGGCTCGCGGTGCTGGGCGGTGAGGGCCATTATCTGCTCGCCTTCGACGTCGATCACCTGAAGCGGATCAATGAGGTCCATGGCGAGGAAACCGGCGACCGCGCGCTGATCAACATCGCCAATGGCATCGCCGCATTGCTGCGCGAAGGCGATCTGTGCGGGCGAATCGGTGGCGCGGAGTTCGGCGCCTTTGTCCGCGCGGACTGCCAGGCCGAGGCGATGACCGTCGCCGAACGCGTGCGCACCGGCCTCTACGGCCTCGAAACCCCGGGCCGTTATGGCGAGATGATCCGGGTGACGGTCAGCGCCGGCGTCACCGGCGCGTCGATCGGCGACAGGTTCGACTCATTGCTGCTCCGCGCCGAAGCGGCACTCGAACAGGCCAAGCGCGGTGGCCGTGACCGCGCCGTCTGGCACCGCCCCGCCGGGCGCCGCCAGAACACAACGATGCACTCGGCCTGATCGTCGAGCAGCGCTTGCCTTCCCCCGCCCGACCGTTATAGTCAGGCAACACACAGGGGGATATATTCATGCGCCGCTACGCCGCCATCGCACTTGCCGCGATCGCTCTTACGCCCCTGCCCGCGCTGGCGCAGGACCCCGCGCGCATGGACGCCGTGGTCCGCGACGAAGCAGACAAGGGCGCGTTCATGGGCGCGGTGCTGGTCGCGCGCGATGACGTGGTGCTGTTCGACAAGGGCTATGGATCGGCGAACCTTGAATGGAAGATCGCCAATGACGGCGCCACCAAGTTCCGGCTCGGATCGGTCACCAAACAGTTCACCGGCGTCGCGATCCTTCTGCTGCAGGACCGCGGCAAGCTCACCCTCGACGCGCCGGTCAAGACCTACCTGACCGATGCTCCCGCGGCGTGGGACAAGGTGACCGTGCGCCATCTGCTCACCCACAGCTCGGGCATCCCCAATTTCACCGGCTTCCCGGATTATGGCGCGACCAAGACGCTGCCCGCCACTCATGCCAGCCTGATCGCGCGCTTCCGCGACAAGCCGCTCGACTTCGCACCGGGGGAGAAATTCTCCTATTCCAACTCAGGCTATGTGCTGCTCAGCGCGATCGTCGAGAAATTGAGCGGCCAGAGCTACGCCGCGTTCGTCGCCGAGAATCTGTTCAAGCCGCTCGGCATGGCCGACACCGGCTATGACACGCACGCGATGATCCTGCCACGCCGCGCCTCGGGCTATTCCCCGTCCAAGGACGGCCCGATCAATGCCGACTATGTCAGCATGACCATCCCGCAGGGCGCCGGCGCGCTCTATTCCACCACGCGCGACCTGCTGAAATGGCAGCGCGGCCTGTACGGCGGCAAGCTGCTCAAGCCCGCCTCGCTCACCGCCTTCCGCACGCCGTACAAGGACGGTTACGCGCTCGGCATCGGCGTCCTGAGCGCGGGCGGCGTCACCACGATCGAGCATGGCGGCGGGATCGAGGGGTTCAACACCTCGCTCGCCTATGACCCCGACCGCAAGATCACCGTGGTCGTGCTCGGCAACCTCAACGGCCCTGCGCCGGGCAAGCTGTCCACGTCGCTGATGACGCTCGCGCGTGGCGGTGCGGTGGTGCTGCCCGGCGAACGCCAGACCGCAACGGTCGCGCCCGATCAGCTCGCGCAATATGAAGGCGTGTACGAACTCACCCCGACCTTCGCGATCACGATGCGGGTCAAGGACGGCAAGCTGATGACCCAAGCGACCGGGCAGCAGGAATTCGAGCTGTTCCCCGAAAGCAAGGACCGCTTCTTCCTCAAGGTCGTCGACGCTCAGGTCGAATTCACCCGCGACGCCAACGGCAAGGTGACCGGGATCATCCTCCACCAGGGCGGCCGCGCGACCCCCGCCCCGAAGAAGTAGCGTCAGGTCCGCCGCGTCGATCCTCCCCCTTCCGGGGGAGGACAAGGCCGCTACACCCGCTCCCCCACCTTCGCCGCGAACCGGTCGATCGCCGCCAGTTCCTCCGCGCTGAAGTCCAGCGCCTTCACCGCGTCCAGCGAATTGTCGAGCTGCTCCACCGTCCGCGCGCCGATCAGTGCGGAGGTCATGCGCGGGTCGCGCAGCACCCAGGCGATCGCTATCTGCGCCAGGCTCTGCCCGCGCGCTGCGGCAATGTCGTTCAGCCCGCGCAGCCGCGCCACCATCGCCGCATCCACCCGCTCACGCCGCAGCGAGAAGTCCTTCGCCGCGCGCCCATCCTCCGGCACCCCGTTCAGATAGCGCCCACCAAGCAGCCCCTGCGCGAGCGGCGAAAAGGCGATGCACCCCGCCCCCGCTTCCTCCAGCGCGTCGAGCAGCCCATCCTCGATCCAGCGGCTCAGCATCGAATAATCGGGCTGGTGGATCAGCAGCGGGACGCCCTCCGCCTTCAAAATCTCCGCCGCGCGCCGCGTCGCCTCCGGCGTGTAGCTCGAAATCCCGACATAGAGCGCCTTGCCCTGCCGGTGCAGTTGCACCAGCGCGCCCATCGTCTCCTCGATCGGCGTGTCGGGATCCATGCGGTGCGAGTAGAAGATGTCGACATAGTCGAGCCCCATGCGGTGCAGCGACTGGTCGAGGCTGGCGATCAGATACTTCCGGCTCCCGCCATCGCCATAGGGTCCGGGCCACATGTCCCACCCCGCCTTGGTCGAGATGATCAGCTCGTCGCGATGCGGCTTGAGATCGCTTGCCAGCACCCGCCCGAACGTCTCCTCGGCCGAGCCATAGGGGGGCCCGTAATTGTTCGCGAGGTCGAAATGGGTGACCCCGCGATCGAACGCGCGCAACAGCATCGCGCGGCCGGTCTCATAGACATCGACCCCGCCGAAATTCTGCCACAGCCCGAGCGAGATGGCGGGCAGCACGATCCCGCTACGCCCGCACCGGCGATAGGGCATTCCACCGGCATAGCGGTCGGCGGCGGGGACATAGGTCATCGGGTGGCTCCTCGGGTCAATCCTGCCGCGACCAGCGTCAACCCGCCTGCCGCCAGTGCGGCGATCCATAGCGCCGCATCCGCCGCCGCCAAGCCCACCTTCGCTCCCAGAACCACGCCGACCGCAAAGCCCAGCCACAGCGCGAGGTGCGGCACGAATGCCCAGCGCTCGGGATCACCCATCAGCGCGCCCGCCAGCCGCTGCGCCATCCGCACCAGCGATCCGGTCATGTAGGAAACGCCGATCGCCACCTCGCCATCGCGCGCGAACACGCCATTCTCCATCCCCATCGCCGCCGCGACCAGCAGCAGCGGGAGCGGCCCCGGCACCAGCATCCACAGCGCCGCCGCCAGCGCCAACGTGACCGTCACCGCGCTCAGCACCGCAACCTTGCGCCGCGCCGCAAAGTGCCGTGCGATGATCGTCGCCACCATCACCCCGGCGACGAATGCCAGGATCAGCGCCGCCGCCAATAATGCCGTCCCGTCCGCCAGCCCGATCCCGACGCCCAGCCGGGTCGAATTGCCGCTCATGAACGACACGAAATAGCCGCCGAGCCGGGTGAAGGCGATCGCATCGACGAACCCGGCGAGCGCGGCCAGCGCGACGGCGAGCGCGATGAAGCGGGGGGCATAATCCTTCATGGCGCCCATTCTCCACAGCGACACCGCCACGCCAAGCGGGAAATCGCATCGCCGATTGAACCGAATGTCATTCCGGGCGCACCTTGTCCGCATGAACGGGGAAACACAGCAGGCCGAGCGCGCCGCCGATGCCTGGCTGGTGGTCGCGGCGCAGGCGGGGGACCGGCGCGCGATCGAGCGGCTGGTCGCACGCTGGCATCGTCGGCTGGTCGCGCATGGCTGGCGGCTGACCGGCGACCGCGCGATGGCCGAGGAAGCGGTGCAGGCCGCGTGGATCGACATCATGCGCGGCATCGGCGCCCTGCGCGATGAACGCGCCTTCCCCGCCTGGGCCTATCGCATCGTCACGCGCAAGACCGCCGCCGCGATTGGCGACCGGGTCGCGGGCCGCGCGCTCGCGACCGCATTGGAGGACGCCCCCGTCCCCGCACCGCCGACCCCGGAGGATGCCGCCGATGGCACCACCCTGCGCCGCGCCGTCGCCGCGCTGCCCCCCGGCCATCGCGCCGCGGTCGCGCTGCATTATTTCGAGGGGCTGAGCATCGCCGAAACTGCGGTCGCGCTCGGCATTCCCGCCGGAACCGTCAAGACCCGCCTGATGCACGCCCGCGCCAGGCTCAGAACCCAATTGGAAGGAGAGTCCCATGCGTGACCATGACATCGACGCCGCCATCGCGGCGGAAGAACGCGAGTTGATGCGCCAGATCGGCGAAGAACCCGGCTATCTCACTCAGGTCGGCTCGCTGTTCGGCGGCAGCCTTGGCTGGACCAGCGCAGTGGTGCTCATCGCCCAGACGCTGATGTTCTTCGCCGGGGCCTATGCCGCCTGGCGCTTCTTCGCCGCAACCGAGACGCTCGACGCACTGCGCTGGGGCTTCCCCGCGATGACGCTGATCATCGTCGCGACGATCTTCAAGGCGGCGATGCTGCCCGTGCTGCATATCCAGCGCGTGCTGCGCACCCTCGCCCGGCTTGGAGTCGGCCCGGCGCGTTGACCGCGAGCGAGCGGGGTGAGACAGGGTGGCCCATGTCCCCCACCCCGCTCCCGCTCGGCACCGTGCTGCCCTGGCTCGACCTGTTCGGCATCGCGGTGTTCGCCGCAACCGGCGCACTGGCGGCGGCCGGGCGCGGGCAGACCTTCGTCACCGCCGCCTTTTTCGCGCTGATTACCGGAGTCGGCGGGGGCACGATCCGCGATCTGCTGATCGACGCGCCGGTGTGGTGGGTCCACCACCCGTTCGTCGCGGCCCTGTGCCTCGGCGTCGCCGGGCTGATCTGGGTCACGCCGCAACGCTGGTGGCAGGGGCAGGGATTCGACTGGCTCGATGCTGCGGGGCTCGCCGCCTATGCCGTGTTCGGCGCGGCCAAGGCGTTGAGCTTTGGCATCCCGCCGGTCCCGGCAATGCTGATGGGCGTGCTCACCGCTTGTGCCGGCGGCATCATCCGCGACGTGCTGGCGGGGGAGCCTTCGATCCTGATGCGCCCCGAACTCTACGTCACCGCCGCCGCGCTCGCCTCCGGGCTGCATGTCGGCCTGACGCTTGCGGGACTGCCGCTCTACGCCGCCAGCCTCATCGCCGCGAGCGCCGGCTTCGCGCTACGCGCCGCCGCGATCCGGTGGAAGCTCGCGTTACCCGCCTATCGCGGCGGGGTTTAGGGCATATCGAAGTTGAACGCATCTCCCCTCCCTGAAAGGGAGGGGGCGGGGGTGGGTGCGCGCGTCTGCGCGCTCAAAACACCCAATCCGACCGCCCGACAAAAAAGCGGCAAGCGAGGCATCGAGCCTCGCTTGCCGCTAAACCCACCCCTTTACCCCTCCCTTTCAGGGAGGGGAGTTAAAGGTCGATAGTTCAGGGCTCCATCAGCCAGGCAATCGCCGCCTCGCGCGAATCGAACACGCCGATGTCCTTGCGCACCTGCTGCACCCGCCGCGCCTGCATCCGCGCCGTCGCAGTGGTGACGACGAAGGCGATTTTCCGCGCCCAGATTTCCCGCACCGCCGGATGGTCCAGCGTTTGCAGCGTCTGATCGATCGTCGCGGTTGGCATGCTCGGCACCGCGCTCAGATCGTACAGCGTGACATGCTGGCCGATGTCCGGCCCGAAGGTCTGGATCGCGGCGCGCAGTTCCTCGCCCGCCCAGGACGCATCTTCCGGCCCGAGCATCGCCAGCATGGTCAGGATCGCCAGCTTGCGCTCACGGTCGATCTCGACTCGATGGGTGGGCGCAACCTGCATGAGCGCATTTTAGGAAAGAATGGCGGCCAAGTCATTCGCCGCCGACTAAAAATTGTGCGGCGGGTCAGCCCCGGACGACACCAACCTCGCTGAACGGCTTCGGCTCAACCGGCGGGATCGCGCTGTCATTCAGCACGCATTGCCAGATGCCGATATCGACCCAGCGACCTTCCTTGAACCCGATCTCGCGCAACTGTCCGGCGCGGCGAAAGCCGACCTGCTCATGCGTCTTGATCGACTGATCGTTGGGCAATGAGATCACCCCGACTGCCTGGGTGAAGCCCTGCGCGCGCAGCGTGTCGATCAGCGCCTTATACAACAGCCGCCCGACGCCCTGTCCCTGCACCGCGCCCGCGACATAGACCGATGTTTCGACGACATAGCGGTACGCCGCACGCTCGCGGAACTTGGTGGCATAGGCATAGCCCAGCACCCCGCGTCCCTCGGCATTGGTCGCGACGATCCACGGGAACAGCCCGTCCGACGCCTCCATCCGCCCGCGCATCGCGCGCGCGTCGGGAGGATCGAACTCGAAGCTCACCGTGCCAGTCAGCACGTACGGCGCATAGATGGCCGCGATCGCCGCAGCGTCTCCCGGCTCTGCGGCGCGCAGCTGGATCTGTATCACCAGCCCAGCTTCGCCATCACCAGATCGATCAGCCGCGCGTCCGCCTGCGCCTGCGGCCCCGTCATCGGGCCATAAGACGCGCACTCAAGGCAGCGTGCCTGCATCGACGACGCACCCGCCAGCCGCTTGGCATCGCCCAGCGCCTGCGCCAGCACCGCGCGACGATCGCCGGCGATACGGGCATAGAGGTCGCCGCCGCTCTCCGGCGCAGCCTCTTCCTCATCGCTGTCGCCGCCCGACATCAGCCCACCGATCAGCGCGCTGAACCAGTCGGGCTCCTTCTCAAGGAACACCGCATGGGTCTTGGCCGGGTCGAGCTTGGCTCGCTTCGCCGCCTCGGCAATCGCGGCGTCGAGATTGCCGAACCGGTCGACCAGCCCCAGCTGACGCGCGGTGCCGCCATCCCACACGCGGCCCTGACCGATTTCATCCACCCGCCCCGGGGTCATCTTGCGCGACCCGGCGACCAGGCCGATGAAGCGGCGATAGCCCTGCTCGATCCCCGACTGCAGCACGCGGTCCACTTCGGCATTGGTGCCGGCATAGACGTCGGGCTGGCCGGTCAGCGGCGTGGTCTTCACCCCGTCCGACGTCACGCCGATCTTGGCGAGCGTATTCTCGAACGTCGGCAGGATGCCGAAAATGCCGATCGACCCGGTGATCGTGTTCGGTTCGGCAAAGATCACGTCGCCCGGCGTCGCAACCCAGTAACCGCCACTCGCGGCGAGGCTGCCCATCGAGACGACGACCGGCAGTTTCTGTTCCTTCGCCACCAGGATCGCCTGACGGATACGCTCGGACGCCAGCGCCGACCCGCCCGGCGAATCGACGCGCACGACCAGCGCCTTCAGTTTCTTGTCGGCCAGACCCTTGAGCAGCAGATTGGCGATCGTATCGCCCGCCGCCACGCCCGGTCCCGCCTTGCCATCGACGATCTCGCCCGCAACCGTGATCACGCCGATCGCTTCGCCGGTTTTCTCGACCGGATTGGCCTCCAGCCAGTTGGCGAGCTTGATCGTCTTGTAGCTGCCCGCCGGCTTTTTCGCGTCGACGCCCGCGATTTCCGCCACGCGCTTGCCGAACGCGAGCCGGTCACCGAGCTTGTCGACCATGCCGAGCTGCTGGTTCATCTTGGCGAAGTCGCCATTCGCGGCGGCGACAGCATCGGCCGGATTGGTCAGCAGCGGTTCGATCCGCGCCTTGGGCCGCGCCTTCTTCACCGCTTCCTGCCACTGGCCAAAGATCGCGCCGTACAGCGCCTCATTGGCCTGCTTCGCCTCGGGCGACTGCTGGGTCAGGATATAGGGTTCGACCGCCGACTTGAACTTGCCGACCTTATAAACGTGCGTGGTCACGCCGAGCTTGTCGATCAGGCCCTTGTAATAAAGCCGCGATCCGCCCGGGCCGCTGAAGATCGTGCCGCCCATCGGGTCGACCCAGATTTCGCTGGCATTGGCGGCGAGCAGATAGCTCGCGTCGCTATAGCCGGTGGCATAGGCCAGGACGGGTTTCTTCGCCTCGCGCACGCGGCGGATCGCCTCGCCCACTTCGGCCACCGCAGCGGGATAGCCGCCGCCGAACCGGTCGAGGTCGAGCACGACCACCTTGACCCGTGCATCATCCTTGGCCGCATCAAGCGCACGGACCAGATCGCGCATGCGATGTTCACGCGGCGCCTGCCCGCCGCCAAGGCCACCGAACGGATCGGCCTCGGCCGGCTGTTCGACGATGGTGCCGTCGATCGCCAGCAGCAGCGCGCCGTCCTTGACCGCACCCGGATTGGGCCGCGCCGACAGCAATGCGAACAGCGCCCCGAAGAAAAACAGCATGAACAGCAGGACCAAGGCGTCCTTGATGCCGACGAGCAGCTTCCATGCGCCGCGTACCAGTTTCACGTCATATTCTCCGAGATGCCCCGCGCAATTGACACACAGGTAAGGCTTGCGCGCAAGCGAGTAAAGCCGCTGTGTTAACGAGGTGATACAGGCGGCATCCTCACCTCACCGACAAATTGCGTTAACCCGCCGCCGACCCGTTGACGCTCCCCGACACCGCGCCCATA
This sequence comes from Sphingomonas sp., assembly GCF_035998645.1. Classification (GTDB taxonomy): domain Bacteria; phylum Pseudomonadota; class Alphaproteobacteria; order Sphingomonadales; family Sphingomonadaceae; genus Sphingomonas. The sequence continues at coordinate 350,437 of NZ_DASYHL010000004.1, read as the reverse complement.
TGACCGCTGCTGGCACTCACCGGGGGTGAGTGCCAACAATGCTATTCAACCACGTTCAGGAGAGCTCCATGAACTTTCGTCCGCTGCACGACCGCGTGCTGGTCCGCCGCGTTGAGGCCGAGGCCAAGACCGCCGGTGGCATCATCATCCCCGACACCGCCCAGGAAAAGCCGCAGGAAGGCGAAGTCGTCGCCGCTGGTTCGGGCGCCAAGAACGAAAAGGGTGAAGTCACCCCGCTCGACGTCAAGGCCGGCGACCGCATCCTGTTCGGCAAGTGGTCGGGCACCGAGGTCAAGGTGAACGGCGAAGACCTGCTGATCATGAAGGAAAGCGACATCCTCGGGATCGTCGGCTGACCCTTCTCTAGCTCACCTTTGTCACTTTCCACATTATTGAAAGGGTTTCCATCATGGCAGCCAAGGACGTAAAATTCAGCCGCGACGCGCGTGAGCGCATCCTGCGCGGCGTCGACATCCTCGCCGACGCGGTGAAGGTCACGCTGGGGCCGAAGGGCCGCAACGTCGTGATCGACAAGAGCTTCGGCGCACCGCGCATCACCAAGGACGGCGTCACCGTCGCCAAGGAGATCGAGCTCAAGGACAAGTTCGAGAACATGGGCGCACAGATGGTGCGCGAAGTGGCCTCGAAGACCAACGACATCGCCGGCGACGGCACCACCACCGCGACCGTTCTCGCTCAGGCGATCGTGCGTGAGGGCATGAAGTCGGTTGCGGCCGGCATGAACCCGATGGACCTCAAGCGCGGCATCGATCTCGCCGTGATCAAGGTCGTCGAGGACGTGAAGTCGCGCTCGAAGCCCGTGTCGGGCTCGGCCGAAATCGCTCAGGTCGGGATCATCTCGGCCAATGGCGACCGTGAAGTCGGCGAAAAGATCGCCGAAGCCATGGAAAAGGTCGGCAAGGAAGGCGTGATCACCGTCGAGGAAGCCAAGGGTCTCGAGTTCGAACTCGATGTCGTCGAAGGCATGCAGTTCGACCGCGGCTACCTCTCGCCCTACTTCATCACCAACCCGGAGAAGATGGCGGTCGAGCTGAACGATCCGTACATCCTGATCCATGAGAAGAAGCTGTCGAACCTGCAGGCGATGCTCCCGATCCTGGAAGCCGTCGTTCAGTCGGGTCGTCCGCTGCTGATCATCGCAGAAGACATCGAGGGTGAGGCTCTGGCCACGCTCGTCGTCAACAAGCTGCGCGGCGGCCTCAAGGTTGCAGCGGTCAAGGCACCGGGCTTCGGCGATCGTCGCAAGGCGATGCTGGAAGACATCGCCGTCCTCACCAAGGGCGAAGTGATCAGCGAAGACCTCGGCATCAAGCTCGAGTCGGTGACGCTTGGCATGCTCGGCACCGCCAAGCGCGTGACCATCGACAAGGACAACACCGTCATCGTCGACGGTGCCGGTGAAGCCGATGCGATCAAGGGCCGCACCGACGCGATCCGTCAGCAGATCGAAATCACGACCAGCGACTATGACCGCGAGAAGCTGCAGGAGCGTCTGGCGAAGCTCGCTGGCGGCGTGGCGGTGATCAAGGTCGGCGGCGCTTCGGAAGTCGAAGTCAAGGAGCGCAAGGACCGCGTCGACGACGCGCTGCACGCAACCCGCGCAGCCGTTGAAGAAGGCATCGTCCCCGGTGGCGGCACGGCGCTGCTGTACGCGACCAAGGCGCTCGACGGCCTCAAGGGCGTCAACGAAGACCAGACCCGCGGTATCGACATCGTCCGCAAGTCGCTGACGGCACTGGTTCGCCAGATCGCTACCAACGCAGGTCAGGACGGCGCGGTTGTCTCGGGCAAGCTGCTCGACCAAGACGACACCTCGTTCGGCTTCAACGCGTCGACCGACGTCTATGAGAACCTCGTCGCTGCCGGCGTGATCGACCCGACCAAGGTCGTCCGCACCGCGCTGCAGAACGCGGCTTCGGTCGCCGGCCTGCTGATCACCACCGAAGCGGCGATCAGCGAAATGCCGGAAGACAAGCCCGCCATGCCCATGGGCGGCGGCGGCATGGGCGGCATGGGCGGCATGGATTTCTGACCTAGAGGTGCCTGAGTTAGCCACGCTAACTCAGGACTCCTCAGGTCCGGACGGCGGGTCGGCGGCCAGTCCGCCGAACCCGTCCGACGCCCCGGCTTTGCCGGGGCGGGATCCAAGACTATCCAGCCATCCAGCTGAGACCAAAAAAAGGGCCGGGGAGTCGCCTCCCCGGCCCTTTTTCCATACGCCACGCTTACACCTACACTCACCGCATTCCGAGCAACCGGAACGCCGCAATCGCCTGATCCATCGCCTCGCGCTCGCCGGGGATTTCGTCGGCACGCGGCGGCGGGCTCAGCATGACACTTCCGACACTCGCGCGTGGCAGCTTCGCCCGTTTGTCGCGCGCCATGTTCGCCGCCACCGGCAATCGCCGTCCGAAATCGCTCGGCACGGCATGGCGATGATAGCCGCTCCGCCACACCACCCGATATTTGCTCGGCACCGTCCGCCACGGTCCGTCGGCGCGCATCATGTCGCGGCCACAACGAGCGCAGCGGGTGAAAAAATACCCCTCGTTCCAGATCTCGTCGCCCGGCTGATGGCCGGTCAGGTGACAGCGTCCCATGTCCCGCCCCCGCTCACTGGAGCTTCGTCGCCGAGTGGACCAGCGCGACGAGGTTGGGATCGTCCGACTTCATCGCATCCTCGATCGACCAGACCTCGAAGGTCTCGCCGGTCCCGACGAACAGCGCCGCATTGGCGATGCCCGCGACCGCGCGCGCCCAGCTGGGCAGCTTCACAAACTCGTTCGGCCGCCAGAATTCCTCGCAAAAGCCGAACAGCCGGCGCGACGGCGCGGGCGGCGGCGGAATGTCACGGCGCGGTGCGGCACCGGCCCCCTCGAAGCGATGGCCGTCGCAGTTCATCGTCAACTGCTGCCACCACTGCACGCTCGATCCGACCAGGCAGTTCTGCGAGCCATGCAGGCCGAGGAAGATGCTTGGCCCGTCGCTGTTCACATTACGACGCACGAAGGACGGGAGGCGCACCAGCCCATTGGTCTTGACCGGGACGATGCAGTGACCGGCATAGGGCACGAAGCCGCCCAGCGGCCATGACCGCGACGGACCAGCCGATTGTGCCGGTGCAAACCGCCCATCGCTGGGCGCAAACAGGCTACGGGCACTTGCGCCGCCGGTGGCGGGCCAGGGTGCCGTACGCCCCCCGACTGAGGCCGTCTGGACGCTTTCCGAAGCTACGCTACGCATGACCATTCTCCGAACCCGACTCACCGTCTCAACAAGCACTTTTTCTCTCGATTCGTGGTTAATCTGCGATATCGGGATTCTACGATCCGAGAATCTACAACTCGCAAAACCACAACCCTCTTCGTACACGTTTATGTATTGATGGATCTAGATGCACCTATTCTACGTCAATCTGACATCAATGATCGGAATTTATTAATAGTAGCTATTTCGATATTTTTGACCTTTATTTGTCATCATCGCGGAAGTTACGGATATTTACATTTACTGAGACCGCGGCCCCATTCGCGAATCAATCTTAACTTGCTCCGGAGCATGTGTGACGATTGCCTTGATTCCGCGAGTCGCGGGGGATCGACCCCGGAAAATTACGGGTCACTGACCCGAGACCCCCGCGTGGCAGCGATACCGAAAACTCGAAGTAATCGACGCGGCTCAATGACACCGCTCCCCCGACCGCGACGCATCATTGTGCGAGCTGGACAAGACCTGCGCAGGCTTGGGGAAATTTAACGCTTCGCGGTTAGGCCATGCGCGTGATCCAGACTCATCAGGAGCAGCGATGAACGCGGTGACGGCCATCGACACGAGCGGCGCACATGCCCTTGCGCCCGATGCGCCGCGCCTTGCGGCGACCGGGACGCAGGTCGAGGTCACCGCGCTGGCCGCGCCCGACACCGCGTTCGCGCGCGAGTGGGACACGCTCGCCGCCGACGCCGCCGAGTCCGATGTCTTTGCCGAACGCTGGTTCGACGACGCGAGCCGCCACCTCGCTCCGCCCGGAGTGCGTCAGTTAGTAGTCCGCCGTGACGGTCGCCTGATCGGCCTGATGCCGATCGTCCCTGCCGCCCGCTATGGCCGCATCCCACTACGCCACAGCGAGAATTGGGCGCACTATCACCGCTTCCTCGGCGCACCCCTGCTCCGTCGCGGGCATGAGGTCGCGGCGTGGACCGCAATCCTCACCGCGCTCGACTCCGATCGCGACGCCGGCGCGCTGCTCCATATCAGCGGGCTGGTCGAGCATGGCCCAGTGCATCGCGCGCTGGTCGAGGCCGCACACGCGCTCGGTCGCCCGTGTGACACCGTCCACCGGATCGAACGCGCGATGCTGGCCACCACCCTGTCGCCCGACGATTATTACGCCGCCACCGTGCGCAAGAAAAAGCGCAAGGAACTCGGCCGCCTGCGCACGCGCCTGCTTGAGCAGGGTGTCGTCGAGACCCGCCGCCTCAGCGCCGACGAGTCCGTACAGGACTGGATCGACGCCTTCCTCGCGCTCGAACGTGCCGGATGGAAGGGCGCGGCCGGCTCCGCACTCGCCTGCACCCCGCAAACCAGCGCCTTCTTCCGCGACGTCGTGCTTGGCGCGCACGCGGCGGGCAAGCTCGACATGATCCGCATCGACCTCGACGGCGCGGCGATCGCACTGCTGGTCAATCTGCTCGCCCCGCCCGGCGCCTTCTCGTTCAAGACCGCATTCGATGAACGGCTGTCGCGCTTTTCACCCGGCGTACTGCTGCAGATCGACAATCTTCAGCTGCTCGCGCGCGGCGATATCGGCTGGATGGACAGCTGCGCAGTCGAAAATCATCCGATGATCAACAGCCTGTGGGGCGAACGTCGTGCGATTGTACGCGTCTCGGTCCCGCTAGCCGGAACGCTGCGCCGCACGCAGTTCGCGGCAGCCCGCGCCCTCGAACGCGCCGCCGCCGCGATCCGCGCGCGGCGCACCCGCCCCGCCCCTGCCGTGGAAAATGACGCATGACCCAGATCTTCACCGCCGACGCGCGCACCGCGTTTTCCGCGCTCTACCCTGAGCGCCCCGGCGTGTTCGGCCATCAGCTGTGCGGCCACACACTGTTCGAACTCGACGCGCTGGTCGCGCTGTCGCAACGCATCCGGCCGGTCGACGTCGAACAGAATCTCGCCCACATCCCGGTCGGGATCGATCCCGACGAGATCCGCCACAATGGCCTCTCGGTCGAAGACTCGATCCGCTCGATCGAGGAAAACGGATCGTGGATGGTGCTCAAATTCGTCGATCAGGATCCGCTCTACCGCGCGCTGCTCGACACCGTGCTGGATGAGATCGAGCCGCTGGTCGCGCGCAGCACCGGTGCGATGCTCAAGCGGGAGGCGTTCATCTTCGTCTCCTCGCCCGGCGCGGTCACGCCGTTCCACATCGATCCTGAGCACAACATCCTGATGCAGCTGCGCGGGGAGAAGGTGATGACCGTCTTCCCCGCCGCCGATCCCGAACTGGTGCCCGGCGCGCTGCAGGAGGCGTTCCACGATGGCAGCCACCGCAACCTGCCCTTCCACGACCATTTCGCCGCCAAGGGTACCCCGCTGCGCCTGACGCCGGGCGACGCGCTCTACGTCCCGGTCAAGGCGCCGCACTGGGTCCAGAATGGCGACGCGATGTCGATCTCGCTGTCGGTCACCTGGCGCTCCGAATGGAGCTATCGCGAGGCGGACGCGCACGCGCTCAACCGGCTGCTGCGCAAAGCCGGCCTCGACCCCGCCATGCCTGCGCGCTTCCCCAGCCAGAACCATCTCAAGTCATTCGCCTGGCGCGGGATCCAGAAGGCGCGGCGCATGACCGGCCACGCCGAATGACCGCGCATTTCCCACTGATCCAGGCTGCGGCAACGCCCGGCGCGCGGATGATCGAGTCGATCGACTCGTTCGCTCGCGACGCGGCGGGGATGCTCGACCGCCCGTTTCAGCGCGGACAATATGACCGGATCGACTGGCTCGCGCTGACCGCACGCCACCTGTGGCCCGACGCGCCGGTCGCGATCGCATCGGCACGGATAGGGCCGCACGCGCTGTGGCTGCCGCTGCGCGATGGCGGCGCGGGTCGGGCGCGCAGCCTTGCCAGCTGGTACACGCTCGCCTTCGCGCCGATCGCGACGCCGGGCTGCCCGGCGGACGTGCGCGAAACGCTCCTCGTTGCCATCGCGGGACAGGTCGGCAAGCGCTTCGGCGCGCTGGCGCTGTGGCCACTGGAGCCCGAAGTCTCCGCCGAATTGCAGATCGCATTTCGCGCCAGGGGCTGGATCGCGATCGAACGGGTCGAGGCGGCACATTGGGTCGCGCATACCGCCGGGCTCGATTTCGACGCCTATTGGGCACAGCGCGGGTCAAAGCTGCGCAACACCGTCCGCCGCCGCGCCAAGAGCAGCCCGGTCGAAACGCAGATCTTCGACCGCTTCGATGCCGACGCCTGGGCAGCCTATGAAACGGTCTATGCCGGAAGCTGGAAGCCGAACGAGGGCTCACCCGCCTTCGTCCGCGCCTTTGCCGAGCAGGAAGGTGCGGCCGGCACGCTGCGGCTGGGCATCGCATTGCGCGATGGCCGCCCGGTCGCCGCGCAATTCTGGACCGTCGAGAACCGCGTCGCGACGATCCACAAGCTCGCCCATCTGGAGAGCGAACGCGCCAACTCGCCGGGGACATTGCTATCCTATGCGATGTTCCGCCACGTCCTCGATCACGACCGCCCCGACCTGATCGACTATGGCAATGGCGATGAGGGCTATAAGGCCGAATGGATGGACGAACGCCGCGCGCGCCATCGCTTGCGGCTGTTCAACCCGTACAGCCTGAGCGGTCTTACCGCCGGAGCCGCGACCGCCGCGCAAGCGCTGCTGCGTCGCTTCGCCCGCTGATACTGGCCGAGCGGACCCGCGCGACCTATAGCCTGCCCATGCGCGCCGCCGATCACCGCCCGCCCCTGATCCTGTTGCCGCTCGCGCTGTTCGGCATCTTCTTCCACTGGCAGATCCTCGACATCGGCAATGTCGGCTGGCTGCTGCGCGGCACCGACAATGGCGAGAATGCACTGGGCCTGCACGCCTGGCTGCACGATCCCGCGCCGGGCTTTCTGCGCACCACCCTGCTCGGCGCGCCCGAAGGAACCCCGTTGCTGTTCACCGACAGCAACCCGCTGCTGTCCGCGATCGGTTTCCTGCTGCAATGGGCGCTGCCCGCCGATGCGCAGCTGATCGGCTGGTGGCTGCTCGCCTGCCTGTTCCTGCAAGTGTTGTTCGCATGGCTGCTGCTGCGCCGCTACGCGCCGGGCCCGGTCGCCCTGTGGTGCGGCGTGATCCTGCTCGCCGCACTGCCGACCCTGTTCAACCGTGTCGTCCATGTGAATTTGATGGCGCATTGGCTGATCCTGTGGGCGCTGTGGCGCTTCGACGATCCACAGCGGTCGGCCTCCAATCGCGGTTGGGCAGTGCTGATCGCGCTGACGACGCTGGTGCACAGCTACCTGCTGGTGATGGTCGGCGCGATTTGGGCGAGTGCAATGCTCGAGCGGCTGGGCAAGGACCGCAGCGCGCTGCCGCGTCTGCTCGGCGAGGGCGCGGCGATGGTGGCGATGGTGCTCGCCATCGCCTGGAGCCTCGGCGTGTTCGGCGACTTCCAGTCCTCGGGCAATTACGGCGCCTTCGCGATGCCGCTCGACGCGTTGTGGAACCCCGGAGTCGACACCTATTCGACCTTCCTCCCCGCAATTGAGCAACGTCCGGGACGCGCGTTCGAGGGGTTTCAGTATCTCGGCCTCGGCCTGCTTCTCCTGCTGCCCGCTGCCGCGATCCTCGCCCGCCGCCTGCCGCGCCCCTCCCCTGACGCGCCCGACAGCCTGTCGCGCTACCGCTGGCTGGTCCCGGCGCTGATCGTCCTCACCCTGCTCGCGTTCAGCACCTATCCCGACATCGCTGGGTACATGCTCCCACGCCTGCACCTGCCGACCAATCTCGCCAATGCGCTCGATGCGGTGCGGGCATCCGGGCGGCTGTTCTGGCCGGTCGCCTATGTGCTGGTGTTCGTCGCGCTGCGCATCATCTACCGCCTGCCCGATCGCACCGCCCGGCTCGCGCTGATCGCCGCAGTCGTCGTACAAGTCGCCGACCTTGTGCCCATGTCCGTCGCGATCCGCGCGCAATCCGCCGAAGCGCGCCGCCAGCCTCTATATGTCCGCACCCTCTCGCCCGAATGGGACCAACTGATCGCGCAGGCCGACGATATCGCCTTCGTCCCCGGCGACGTGACCATGGGGCTCGGCCATTTTCAGGAGATCGCCTGGCGCGCCGCCAAGGCCGGGGTGCCGGTGCGCAGCGTCTATGTCGCCCGTATCTCACGCAGCAGCGCCGCGCGGCAGGAGGCCGAAACCGACCGCTTCCGCGCCGGCGAGGTCGTTCCGGGCCGGCTCTACGTCCTGATCGGCGGCGAGCGCGTACCGTCGCCGCTGATCTTTCAGGCCCGCCCGCTCGACGGCGTCGCGATCGTGTTCGTGCCCAAGCGCTAAGCGCCGTCTTCCTTCATCGCCGCCAGCACGCGCTTGACCTCCTGGCTGCGTCCACGCGGCAGGATCAGCACGTCGTCGCCATCGACCACCACGATCAGGTCCGACACGCCGACCAGCGCCACCTTCTTGCCATCGCCCGCGCGGACCAGGCAATTGGCCGTGTCGATCGCCACGACGTCGCCACGGCAGGCATTGTTGTTCGCATCGCTATCACTGATCGCATGCAGTGCGTCCCAGCTGCCGACGTCCGACCAGCCCATGCGCACCGGCACGACCACGACCTTCGACGCCTTCTCCATCACCGCATAGTCGATTGAATCCGACGGCGATTTGGCGAACTCGATCGCGTCGGGAAGGATGCGGTTCCCCTCGCGCATTGCGCGGTCCATCGACGCCTGCGCCGCCGCCAGCATCTCCGGCGCGAACTCCGCCAGCGCTTCGAGGAAGACGTCCGCGCGAAACAGGAAGATTCCACCGTTCCACACATGGTCCCCGCTCGCGACCATCGCCTCTGCGGCTTCGCGCTCGGGCTTTTCGACGAAGCGGGCAACGCGGTGGATGCCCTCCCCGATCGCCTCGCCGACGCGGATATAGCCATAGCCGGTCTCTGGATGATCGGGGCTGATCCCAAATGTCGCCATCCACCCGTCGCGCACGGCAGGAAGCGCCGCCTCGATCGCGGCATGGAATGCCGGAATGTCGGCGATGACATGATCGGATGGCATCACCAGCAGCGGCGCGGAGCCACCGACTGCCAATGCGGCCAGCGCAATCGCTGGCGCAGTGTTGCGCCCCACCGGCTCCAGGATCATCGCGCGGATGCGCTCGGCACCGCCCAATTGCTGCTCGATCATGTCGGCGTGCAGCGCATTGGCGACCACGATCGGCGCACCAAAGCCCGCTTCGACCGGCGCGCGCTGCGCGGTCAGCTGAAGCATCGTTTCCTCAGCGGTCAGCGCCAGCATCTGCTTGGGCCGTTCGGGGCGCGACATCGGCCATAGCCGGGTCCCCGCACCGCCCGACAGGATCACCGGGACGATCGCTTCATTGTCACTCATCTGCTGCCCTTCCGAACCCGCCCGCCACAATCCCATAGGCGGCGACGGCCTCCCCCGACAAACACATATATCAACCCGGGTTTCCGCCCGTTCAGCATTTCTTCGTCAATTTCGCCGACATCGGGGGCCGGTGTCGGATTTGTTTACACTCGCGCATTAGGCTCCCAACGCATGATCCGCTTGTTCAAACACTATATTCCAAATGCGGTGCTGTTGCTGGCGCTGTTCGACGTCGTGCTGCTGTTCGCATCGGCCGAATTCGGCTGGATCTACCGCGCGCAGCAGATCGGCATGGACGTCGATCCGATCGTCACGCGCATCCCCCAGATGTTGAGCTTCGTCGCCAGCCTCGAACTCGCGATGATCGCGGTCGGGGTCTATGGCGCGGACTCGCTTCAGTCGAACCGCGTCGCCACCGCGCGGCTGCTGGTCGCGGTGTCGCTCGGCACGATCTTCCTGTCGGTGATCTTCTTCCTGGTTCCGGCGCTGACCTTCTGGCGCTCGAACCTGCTCTACGCGATGCTCGCCGCGTTCGTCGCCCTGTTCGCGCTGCGCATCCTGCTCGGCAAGACCTTGGGCAGCCAGGTATTCAAGCGCCGCGTCGTGGTGCTGGGTGCCGGCCCGCGCGCCGAACGGCTCAAGGTGCTGTCCAAGAAGCCCGGATCGGGCTTCGTCGTCGTCGGCTATGTCTCGATGAGCGAGGCGAACCGCGTGATCCCCGAAGCCATCGCGCGCGACGCGATCTACAACCTCGCCGACCATGTTGTGCTGCTCAACGCCAGCGAAGTGGTGCTCGCGCTCGAGGAACGCCGCAACGCGCTCCCGCTCAAGGATCTGTTGCGGATCAAGACCACCGGCGTGCACGTCAACGAAATCTCGACCTTCCTCGAACGCGAAACCGGCCGCGTCGACCTCCAGTCAGTCAATCCCAGCTGGCTGATCTTCTCCGACGGCTTCTCCTCCGGGCGGATGCTGTCGAGCATGTTCAAGCGCCTGTTCGACATCGCCGCCAGCGTGATCCTGCTCGCGCTGACCCTGCCCGTGATCCTGCTCGGCGCGCTCGCGGTGAAGCTGGAGAGCAAGGGCCCCGCCTTCTACCGCCAGCGTCGCGTCGGCCTCTACGGCCAGGGCTTCGACATCATCAAACTCCGCTCGATGCGGCAGGATGCCGAGGTCGCGGGCAAGGCGGTCTGGGCCGCCAAGGACGATCCGCGCATCACCCGCGTCGGCAACTTCATCCGCAAGGTCCGCATCGACGAACTGCCGCAATGCTGGAGCGTGCTGAAGGGCGAAATGAGCTTCGTCGGCCCGCGCCCCGAACGCCCCCAGTTCGTCGAGGATCTCGAACAGCAGCTGCCCTATTATGCCGAACGCCACATGGTGAAGCCGGGGATCACCGGCTGGGCGCAGATCAACTACCCCTATGGCGCGTCGATCGAGGACAGCCGGCAGAAGCTGGAATATGACCTGTATTACGCCAAGAACTACTCGCCCTTCCTCGACCTGCTGATCCTGCTCCAGACGCTGCGCGTGGTGCTGTTCCCCGACGGGGCGCGTTAACTTCATGCTGGCGACGCTGATCCTCTGGGGCCACGCGCTCGCTGCCTTGTTGTTCGGCGCACTCGGCCTGTGGGCGCTGCGCAGCGACGGGGCGGCGATGCCGCGCATCCCGCTGATCGCGGCGCTGGCGATGACCGCGCTATGGGCGCTCGCAGTCGCCGGGATCGGTGAGAGCGATCTGATGACCCAGATCGCCGGCGCCGCACGCACGCTCGCCTGGTTCGGTTTCATGGTCGCGCTCTACCGCAGCGGCGCGATCGAGCGGCCACCCGCCGCGATCGGCACGGTGTTCGGCGTCGTTGCCGTCGTGATCCTGATGGCCACGACGCTCGACGTGCTGAACAGCGCCGCCAGCGACCTTCCGCGCCCGGTGCTCGACGCGGCATTGTTGCTCAAGATGCTGGCGACGGTCGCCGCCTTGCTGCTGGTGCAGGGCCAGCACAGCGCACTCGCGCCGCGCCAGAGCCACGCGGTGCGCCCTGTCATCCTCGCGCTCGGCGCAATGTGGCTGGTCGACATCAACCTGCTCGCCGTCGCCTGGCTGGTCGAACGCTGGCCGCTTCAGCTGGTTGCGGTGCGCGGCTTCGCGCTGGCGTTGATCGCGATGGCGATTGCCGCCGGGCTTCAGCGTCGCGGCGAGCGACCGGTCGAGATGTCGCGCACCGTCATCTACCAGACGCTCTCGCTCGTCGCGATCGGGGTCTATGTCGCGCTGCTTGCCGCGGCCACCAGCGCGCTCGCGGCGATCGGTGGCCCCAACGCCCGGCTGCTCCAGACCGCCTTCGTCTTCGGATCGACCGCCGCGATCCTGACGCTCGTGTCCAGCTCGTGGTTGCGCGCGTGGATCAAGGTCAAGCTCGCCAAGCATTTCTTCCGCCACCGCTACGACTATCGCGCCGAATGGATGCGCTTCACCGAAACGCTGGGCGAGCCCGACGGCGCGGCCTCGCTCGACGAACGTATCGTCAAGGCGCTGGCGGACCTTACCGATTCCCCCGCCGGCGTGCTGCTGCTGCCGCAGGGCAACTGCCTGACCGTCGGCGCAGGATGGAACGTCGCGCGCGCTGACCTGCCCGCCGCCTATGGCGAAAGCTGGCAGCTCGACCGGGTCGATCCGGGTCATGTCATCGAACTCGACACCGGCGAAGGCGCCGATGCGGTGCCGCCATCGATCCGCGCGTGGGATCAGGCGTGGGTCGTCGTGCCGCTGCCGCACCAGCAGCGCCTCGCCGGGGCGATCGTACTCGCCCGTCCGCCGGTCCCGCGCGCGCTCGACTGGGAGGATTTCGACCTGCTCAAGGCTGCCGGCCGCCAGGTCGCCAGCCACATCGCCGAGGAACGCGCGCAGGAAGCGCTGGCCGAGGCCGAGCGCTTCGACGAGTTCAACCGCCGCTTCGCCTTCATCATGCACGACATCAAGAATCTGGTGAGCCAGCTCACCCTCGTCGCGCGCAACGCCGAACGCCATGCCGACAATCCCGAATTCCGCGCCGACATGGTCGCGACGCTGCAGGATTCGTCGGGCCGCATGAACGACCTGCTCGCGCGCCTGTCGCAGCATCACCGCGCGCGCACCGACCCGCCCGTCGCGATGCCGCTCGCCCCGCTGCTCCGCCGCCTCGCCCGCAGCCGTGAGGCGAGCCACCCGATCGAAGTGGTCAGCAAAGGCGACCCAATCGCCATCGCCGATCCCGCCCGCCTCGAAACCCTGCTCGGCCATCTCGTCCAGAACGCGATCGATGCCAGCGCCCCCGATTTGCGCGTCACCCTCGCCATCGCCGAGCTGGGCGATGCGGTCGCGATCGATGTGATCGACCGCGGCTGCGGCATGTCGCCCGCCTTCATCCGCGAAAAGCTGTTCCGCCCGTTCGTCTCGTCCAAGCCCGGCGGCTTCGGCATCGGCGCGTTCGAGGCGCGCAAGCTGACCGAAGAGATGGGCGGGCGCCTCGACGTATCGAGCGCGGAGGGGCGCGGCAGCCGCTTCCGCGTGACCCTGCGCGCCGCCCGCGCCGACACCAATGCCCTTGGAAACGCCGCATGACCGACAAGCCCGCCCCGCTCCCCAAATTGCTGATCGTGGAGGACGACCCCGGCCTCCAGCGCCAGCTGCGCTGGGCCTATGAGGGCTATCAGATCCTGCCCGCCGGCGACCGCGAAAGCGCCATCGCGCTGCTCCGCGCCGAGGAACCCGCGGTGGTCACGCTCGACCTCGGCCTGCCGCCCGATCCCGACGGCACCAGCGAGGGGTTCGCGGTGCTCGAAGCGATCCTCGCGCTCAAGCCCGATACCAAGGTGATCGTCGCGTCCGGCCATGGCGCGCATGAATCGATGCTGCGCGCCATCGCGATGGGGGCGTGGGACTTCTACCAGAAGCCGATCGACATCGATGCGCTCGGCCTGATCGTCGCGCGCGCCTTTCACGTCCATGCGCTCGAAGCCGAAAACCGCCGCCTCGCCGCGCGCGCCGAGAACGGCAATGCGCTGGGCGGGATCATCACCGGCGCGCCCGAGATGCTCAAGGTCACCCGCACGATCGAGCGCGTCGCCCCCGCCGATGTCTCGGTCATGCTGCTCGGCGCGAGCGGCACCGGCAAGGAACTGCTCGCGCGCGGTCTGCACGACGCGAGCGGGCGCAAGGGCGCGTTCGTCGCGATCAACTGCGCCGCGATCCCCGAAACCCTGCTCGAATCCGAACTGTTCGGCCATGAGAAGGGCGCGTTCACCGGTGCGGTCAAGACGACCGAGGGCAAGATCGAACAGGCGCAGGGCGGCACCCTGTTCCTCGACGAAATCGGCGACGTGCCGCTCCCGCTCCAGGTCAAGCTGCTCCGCTTTCTGCAGGAGCGCGTGATCGAGCGCATCGGCGGACGCAAACCGATCCCGGTCGACACCCGAGTCGTCTGCGCGACCCATCAGGACGTGGACGGTATGGTCGCCGCGAACAGCTTCCGCGAGGATCTCTATTACCGCCTCGCCGAGATCGTCGTGCGCATCCCCAGCCTTGCCGAGCGCCCCGGCGATGCCGGCCTGCTCGCGCGCCATCTGCTGCACAAGCATGCAACCGCGATGAAGCTGCCCGCGAAAAGCTTCGCCCCCGATGCGCTCGACGCGATCGACGCCTGGCACTGGCCGGGCAACGTCCGCGAACTGGAAAACCGCGTGAAGCGCGCGACGATCATGGCCGATGGCAAGCTCGTCACCGCAGCCGATCTCGACCTGGCGCCCGCCGCGGTAGCGGAACCGATCAACCTCAAGGCGATCCGCGAAGCCGCCGATCGCCGCGCCATCGCTCATGCGCTGGCCCGAGCCGAAGGCAATATCTCCGGCACCGCGCGCCTGCTCGGGATCAGCCGCCCCACCCTCTATGACCTGATGAAGGCCTATGACCTCCAGCCCTGAACCCCGCCGCCGCCGCCGATCGAGCGAAGCCCGCGCACGCCGCAGCATCACGCTGCGCCGCGCCGTCGTCTTCGGTCTGTGCCTTGCCGCCTTCGCCGTCGCGATCTTCGCGTTCAAATCGGTCGTCACCGACGGCCCCGACCCCGCCGCCGCGCGGGAGGCACTGGCGCGCAGCGAAGCCTATCTCAAGGCCAGCAACGCTTCGGCCGCGCGCAGTCAGGCATTCAGTGCGGTCCGCGCCGACCCGGCTTGGGGCGAGGCGCATCTGGCGCTCGCCCGCGCCAACCTCGCGCTCGACGAGGGCGTCGCCGCCGAAGCCTCGCTCCGCCGTGCGCTCGACAGCGGCATCCAGCCCGCCCGCACCCATGCGCTGATGGCGCACGCGATCCTGCTGCAGGGCGACCCGCGCCGTGCTTTGATCGAAAGCCGCAAGGCGCCGCAGGCCGACCGCCTCTACGCCTTGCGCGTCCAGACCCGCGCCTATGTCGCGGGCGGCAACCTCGCTGCGGCACAGGATTCGGCGATGGCCGCGATCCGCCTCGCCCCGCAAAGCGCCGACGCCTGGACCGAACTCGGCCGCTTCCGCTTCAACGCCGGCGACGTGGTCGGCGCGATCGAGGCGGGCGCGAAGGCGGTCGATCTCGACAAGGGCAATACCGACGCGCTGCTGCTGCGCGGCGAGCTGGTCCGCACTCAATATGGCCTCGTCGCATCACTCCCCTGGTTCGATCGCGCGTTGCAGCGCGATCCCTATCGCCACGCAACCCTGATCCAGTATGCCGCGACGCTCGGCGATGCCGGCCAGACGCGCGCGATGCTCGACCTCACCCGCCGCGCGATGGAGGTCCGCCCGCGCAGCCCGCAGGCGCTGTATCTTCAGGCCGTGCTCGCCGCCCGTGCCCAGCGCTTCGACCTCGCCCGCCAGCTGCTGACCCGCGCCGGCGGCGGTGTCGGCCAGCTGCCCGGCGGCCTGCTGCTCGGCGGTGCGCTCGATCTGGAAGAGGGCGCCTATGCCCGCGCGATCGAGAAACTCCGCACCCTGATCACCCTGCAACCGATGAACATCGGCGCGCGCAAATTGCTCGCGACCGCGTTGCTCCGCGCGGACGCATCCAAGAACGGCATCGACGTGCTGCGCCCGGTCGTCGCGCGCGGCGACGCCGACACCTATGCGCTCACCCTTGTCGCGCGCGGCTATGAGCGGATCGGCGAGCGCGCCGAAGCGGCGCGCTATTTCGACCGGGCGGCCCTTCCCGTACGCGACAATCCCGACTGGTTCAGCTCGGACGATTCGCTCCCGATCCTCGCCGCCGCAGCAGGCAAAGCCGGCGGCGACGATCCGAAAACGCTGCTCCCGCTGCTGCGCGGACTGATCGAGCAAGGACGCGGCGCCGAAGCGCTCGCCCGCGCCGAGGCCGTCGCCCGCCGCAACCCCGGCGCCCCCGCATCGGCCAGTCTGGTCGGCGACGTGCTGATGCTGCTCAAACGCCCAGCCGACGCGGTGCCATGGTACAAGACCGCCGCCGGCATCCGCTTCGACGAACCGGCAATGCTGCGGCTGGTCGAAGCACTCGACCGCTCGGGCCAGCGCCAGACGGCGTCCACGACGCTCGCGCTGTTCCTGTCGCAAAACCCGTTCAACCTGTCGGCGCTGCGCCTGTCCGCGCACTGGCAGGCGGCGGCGGGCGATTTCGACGCGGCGATCGATTCGCTCGAAGCGATCCGTCTGCGTATCGGCAATCGCGACGCGGCACTGCTGGCCGAACTCGCCTTCGCCTATGGCGGCGCGGGCGAGCCCGACCGCGCCGCGCGCTATGCCGAAGCGGCCTATCTCATCGCCCCGAGCAACCCCGCAGTCGCGGGTGCCATGGGATGGGCGCTGGCGCAGGGCGGCGATGACAAGGGCGGGATCGAGCTGTTGCGCAAGGCCGTAACCCTCGCCCCGCGCCACCCGATGCTGCGCTGGCAACTGGCGCAGGCCTATGCCGATGCCGGCCGCAAGGCCGAGGCCGTGACCGAAACCCGCGCCGCACTCGCCATCCCCGGTTTCACCGACAAGGGCGCGGCAGAGGCGCTGCTGGCGAAGCTGGCCTGACCCAATTCCTCCCCAGCTCGCTGGGGGAGGGGGACCGCCGCGAAGCGGTGGTGGAGGGGTCGCCGTCGCCAGACGGCGGAATTTTGCCGAGATGTTCCCGGCTGTCTGCGCAGCCGCCCCTCCACCACCGGCTTCGCCGGCGGTCCCCCTCCCCTGAGCCAGCTCAGGGGAGGAATGAGCATTGCCTTCCCCCGCCCCACCCCCTAGCCCTCGGGCCGATGACCGACCCGCTGGACCGCATCGCCGCCGCGCTCGAACGGCTGGCGCCGCCACCGCCGCCCGCGCCGGACCTGACCGCGCATCCCGCCTATGTCTGGCACCGGAATTTCCTCCAGCCCGCCCGCGCCTTCGCGCCGCTGCCGCTGTCCGAACTGGTCGGGATCGACGCGCAAAAGGCGACGCTGGTCGAAAATGTCCGCCGCCTCGCCGCCGGTCTTCCCGCCCATGACGCACTGCTGTGGGGCGCACGCGGCACCGGCAAATCGGCGCTGAGCAAGGCCGCTATCGCCGCCGTTCAGGCCGAAGGCGGAAGCGTCGCGCTGGTCGAGGCACAGGCCGACGCGCTCGACACCCTCCCCACCCTGTTCGCCCTGCTCGCCGAAGCACAGCGCGCGTTCGTCATCTTCCTCGACGATCTCGGTTTCGACGCAGCATCGGACGGCCGCGCGCTGCGCTCGCTGCTCGAGGGAGGGGCCGAGGCACGCCCCGCCAACGCCCGCCTGTTCGTTACCTCCAACCGCCGGCACCTGATCCCCCGCAACCTCGAGGAACAGTCGAGCGCGATCAACCCGCGCGACAGCATCGACGACAGCCTTGCGCTCGCCGACCGCTTCGGCCTCAGCCTCGGCTTCCACGCGATCGATCAGGACACCTATGTCGCGATCGTCCAGACCTATGCCGCCGACCACGGCCTGCCCTTCGACGCGGCGGAGGCGATCAACTGGGCGACCCGGCGCGGCAGCCGCTCGGGCCGCGTCGCGTGGCAATATGTCGTCGATCTCGCCGGGCGACACGGCAAGCGCCTGTGAGGGGGCAGCTCGCCATCCAGCATGTCCATATCCATTGGGACAAGGCGACACGCGGCATGCCCGGGTCGGGCATCCGCAACGCCCTGCCCCGCGAACTGCCCTTCGACCCGCCCGGCGAACGTGAACGGGGCTGGTATCAACGAATCGACTATCAGGCGCGCGACCGCTTTGTGCCAGCCACCAGCTATGGCGCTTTGGGCGAGATCGAGGACTGGCGCGTCCCGCTCGCCACGCGGATGGAGGGCAGCGATCATCTCTGGTTGCGCTTCAACGCGGCCAACCGCGCACCGCATCGACCCCATCTCGACGGATGGATCGTGCGCCTGCCCTTCGGCCAGCGGGTTACGTTGCGCTGCAATTCCAAATCGGACGGCGACCATGACCGCTGGTATTTCGAGGACGTCGTCCATGTCGGCTGGGCCGACAC
This sequence comes from Sphingomonas sp., assembly GCF_035998645.1. Lineage (GTDB taxonomy): Bacteria > Pseudomonadota > Alphaproteobacteria > Sphingomonadales > Sphingomonadaceae > Sphingomonas. The sequence continues at coordinate 332,286 of NZ_DASYHL010000004.1, read as the reverse complement.
CGCCACGCTCGACCTGCCGGTGTTCCGGGAGATTGACGAACGTGTGCTGCTTTACTGATCGGGCGATGGACCTTCCCAGCCCCCACGCAGTTATTGCGCGATGACAACGACCCTGCCCGTCCCGCGCGAAGCCGTGCTGATCGTCAACGCCAAGTCACGGCGCGGCGAAGCCCTGTTCGAGTCTGCGCGGCAAAAGATCGAAGCGGCCGGCATCCGCCTGATCGCCGCGCATCCGGTGAAGGACCCCGATCTGCTCGACGACACCGTCCGCGACGCGATCCGCAGCGGCGCGCCAATGGTCATCGTCGGCGGCGGCGACGGGTCGCTGTCGGGCGTGGTCGATGATGTCGTTGGCAAGGATGTCGTGTTCGCCGTACTGCCGCTTGGCACCGCCAACAGCTTCGCGCGCACGCTCGGCATTCCGCTCGACCTCGACGGCGCGATCTCCACTATTGCGACCGGCAAGCGCCGGCGCGTTGATCTCGGCATGATCGACGGCGACTATTTTGCCAACGCCGCCGCGATGGGCCTGTCGCCGATGATCGGCAGGACGGTGCCGCATAACCTCAAGAAATATCTGGGCCGCGTCGGCTATCTCGCCTGGGCACTGTGGTGCTTCGCCCGCTTCCGCCCGTTCCGCGTCACCGTCACCGACGCGCGCGGGCCGCACCGCATGTGGGCGAGCGAGGTCCGCATCCTCAACGGCAAATTCCACGGCGGCGTGGTGATGAGCGACGAGGCCAGCGTCGAAAGCGGCGAGATGATGATTCAGGTCGTCACCGGCCGCAACCGCTGGCGACTGGCGTGGGACTGGTATGCCCGCTTCTTCCGCCTGCGCGGCCGCGAGAAACTGGTCGAAGAGTTTCGCGGTGCCGAGCTGAAACTGGACGCCCGCCCACGCCGCAGCATCTCGATCGACGGCGAAGTGCTCGCGCGCGTGCCGGTGACGGTGCGTGTGGCCGAACGCGCAATCGACGTGGTGGTGCCGGTTTAAATCCTCCCCGGAACGGGGAGGTGGCAGCGCGCAGCGCTGACGGAGGGGGCCCTCCGCGAACCGACTCGCTTGCCTCGGGCCCCCTCCACCATCCTTCGGATGGTCCCCCTCCCCGTTCCGGGGAGGATTTTTAACTCACCCCAACCCCTCAACCATCTCCGCCAGCTCCAGCCAGCGCAATTCCGCCGCATCCTTCTCGTCGCGCGCCTTGGCAATCGCCGCCATCAGCGCATCGAATTTCTTCGGGTTCTTCGCATACAGCTCCGGATCGGCCAGCGCCGCTTCATCGCGCGCTATCCCAGCGTCCAGCTCCTCGATCCGCTTGGGCAGCAGGTCGTAATCACGCTGGTCCTTATAGGTCAGCTTGGTCCGCGCCTTGGGCGTTTCCGCCACTGGCGCAGTCTTGAGCGCAGCCTTTTTCGACTCGGTCCGAACCTTCCGCTTGGCTTCCCAATCGGCATAGCCGCCGACCACCATGTCAACCGTGCCCGACCCGTCGAGCCCGATCGTCATCGTCACCGTGCGGTCGAGAAAGTCGCGGTCGTGGCTGACGATCAGCACCGTGCCGTCATAATCCGCGATCACTTCCTGCAGCAGGTCGAGCGTCTCAAGGTCGAGGTCGTTGGTCGGCTCGTCCAGCACCATCAGGTTCGACGGCCGCGCAAATTCCCGCGCCAGCAACAGCCGCGAGCGCTCGCCACCCGACAGCGTCCCCACCTTCGCCTCGACCATCTCGGGCGCGAACAGGAACTCCTTGAGATAGCCGTGGATATGCTTGCGCACGCCGAGCACATCGACCCACTCGCCGCCATCGGCGACGACTTCGCGCACCGTCTTGTCGGGCTGCATCCGGCTGCGCTGCTGGTCGATGATCACCGCGTCGAGCGTCTTGGCGCGCTTCACGCTTCCCGTATCGGGCTCGATCTCGCCGGTCAGCAGCTTGAGCAAGGTCGACTTGCCCGCGCCATTCTTGCCGACGATGCCGATGCGGTCGCCGCGCGTGATGCGCAGCGTCAGGTCGCGGATGATCGGGCGGTCGCCATAGGATTTGGACGCTCCCTTGGCGTCGATCACCACCTTGGTCTTTGAATCGTCCGATGCGGTGGTCAGGTTCGCCGCGCCCGCCGGCCCGGTCATCGCCGCGCGTTCGGCACGCATCTCATACAGCTTGGTCAGCCGCCCCTGGTTGCGCTTGCGCCGCCCGGTGACCCCGCGCTGCAGCCAATGCTCCTCCAGCTTCAGCCGCGCGTCGAGCTTCTCGGCCGCGCGCTGCTCCTCGGCATAGACCTGATCGGTCCACGCCTCGAACCCGCCAAAGCCGACTTCCGCGCGCCGCATCGACCCGCGGTCGAGCCACAGGGTCTGCCGCGTCAGACGGGTTAGAAACGTACGGTCATGGCTGATCACTACAAACGCGCCGCGATAGCGGGTCAGCCATTCTTCCAGCCATTCGATCGCATGAATGTCGAGATGGTTGGTCGGCTCGTCGAGCAGCAGCACGTCGGGATCCTGCGCCAGCGCGCGCGCGATGCCCGCCCGCCGCCGCTCGCCGCCCGACGCAGTCGCCGCCTCGCGCGACAGGTCGATGCCGAGCTGATCCGCAATCGCCTCGGCCTCATGCCGCACCGGCGCGTCGTCGCCCGACAGGACATAGTCCATCAGCGTAACACAGCCCGCCATGCGCGGCTCCTGCTCCAGCATCACGACGCGCGTGCCCGGCTGAATCGTCCGCCGCCCCTCGTCCGCATCGACCTGGCCCGCGATCAGCTTGAGCAAGGTCGTCTTGCCCGCGCCGTTGCGCCCGATCAGCGCCAGCCGGTCGCGCGCGCCGATATGGATGTCGAGTTCGCGAAACAACCAGCCCGATCCCTGGATCAGGCCGAGCTTTTCATAGGATAATACAGGTGCAGCCATGGCGGGGGCAGGTAGGGCCACGCAGCCCATCGGGCAAGCCGCGCGCGCAGCCCGATGCTTTCAGCCGCCTTTCGGCCGCATTCACGGGCTGTTCAACGCGGCGGGGCTATGCCATCCAAGTCATGAAGATGTTTGGTGTCCTTTGTCTCGGCGCGTTTCTCGCCGCCGCTGCCCCGGTTCACGCTACGCCGCAGGATCGGCGCAGCGACCAGGAGGCTGCGCGTGCGGGCCGCGTTCAGGGCAAGCTGTTGCCGCTACGCGCGATCGAAGCGCGGGTGGTGCCACAGATGGAGCGTCAGGGCGCCCGCTATCTCGGCTTCGACTTCGATTCGGGAACCGGCATTTACACGCTGAAGTTCCTGCGCAATGGAAACGTCATCTGGGTCGATGTCGACGGCCGCACCGGTCAGGTGATGAGCCGTTCCGGCGGCTGAACCGGCGATAAAGAGGGAAACACGATGCGCGTTCTGATCGTCGAGGACGAACCCAATCTCCGCAACCAGCTCCAGTCCACGCTCGAAGGCGCGGGCTATGCCGTCGACACCGCGAGCGATGGCGAGGAAGGCCATTTCCTCGGCTCGACCGAAAATTACGACGCGATCGTCCTCGACCTCGGCCTGCCCGAAGTGGACGGACTGACCGTGCTCGACCGCTGGCGCAAGGAAGGCAAGACCACCCCGGTGCTCGTGCTCACCGCGCGCGACAGCTGGTCGGACAAGGTTGCCGGGCTCGACGCCGGCGCCGACGATTATGTCGCCAAGCCGTTCCAGTCGGAGGAGCTGATCGCCCGCCTCCGCGCGCTGATCCGCCGCGCATCGGGCAATGCCAGCGCCGAACTGATCGCGGGCGACATCCGCCTCGACACGCGCTCGGGCAAGGTGACCAAGGCCGGCGACCCGGTGAAGCTGACCGCGCAGGAATATAAGCTGCTGTCCTATCTGCTCCATCACAAGGGCAAGGTGGTCAGCCGCACCGAGTTGATCGAACATATCTACGATCAGGATTTCGACCGCGATTCGAACACGATCGAGGTGTTCGTGACGCGCATCCGCAAGAAACTGGGCGCCGACGTCATCACTACGATCCGTGGCCTTGGCTACAGCCTCGAGGAACCGGCGGAGGCCGGTGCTTAAGCGACCTCTTCTCCCCTCCCGCTTGCGATTACCGGGTCGGCCATGCCCCCGGCATGGCCTGAACAGCGCGGGGCGCTGTTCACCCGGTAATGGGTCGGGGGAGGGCCTGTCACATCAGGCCGTGCTCCGTTTGGACAGGCCCTCCCCTAACCCCTCCCGCAAGCGGGAGGGGGATTGATGCTCGATCGCGTGAAATTCTTGCTGCGCCGCGCGCCGGCGCAGGACGTGGCAGCGCCGATCGAAACGCGTCCCGGCGACCCCGCTCCCCGCACCTACACGCCCAGCACCGGATCGCTCAGCCGCCGCATGATCCTGATCGCGGCGGCGTGGATCTCGTTGCTCCTCGTTGGCGGTGGCTTCGCGCTCGATCGCGTGTTGACCGGAGCGGTCACGCGCAATTTCGACGACGGGCTCGAATATCTGCTCGACGCGCTGATCGTCTCGGCCGAACTCGATGCCGAGGGCAAGGTCGCGTTCAACCGTCAGCTGTCCGACCAACGCTTCCTCGAACCCTATTCGGGCCTGTACTGGCAGGTGTCTGGGCCGGGCTATGAGCCGTTCCCCTCACGCTCGCTGTGGGACCGCCGTCTCGATGCCGGGCAGGCGCATGACGACCTCGACCTGCATTCATATGATTCGACGCAGATGGACCAGAAGCTGCGCGTGGTGGAGCGCGACGTGCGCCTGCCCGGATCGCCGGTGCGCTGGCGCTTTCAGGTCGCCCAGACGCGCGAAGTGCTCGACGCGCAGATCGCCGCGCTACGCAAGACGCTGGTACGCAGCTTCCTGCTCCTCGCCGCCGGGCTGATCGCGATGGCCGCGCTGCAGACCTGGTACGGCCTGCTCCCGCTGCGCAAGCTGCGCATCGCGATCCAGAAACTCCGCACCGGCGAGACGCCCCGGATCGAAGGGGCGATGCCCGCCGAAGTCGCGCCATTGGTCGAAGAACTGAACGGCCTTGTCGCCCATAACGACCGCCAGGCCGAGGAAGCACGCCGCCACGCCGGCAACCTCGCCCATGCGCTCAAGACCCCGCTGACCGTCATCATGAACGCCGCGACTGCCCAGTCCGACGACCTGCCGACCACGGTAGTGCGTGAGGCGCGGACGATGCGCCGTCAGGTCGACCACCATCTCGCCCGCGCCCGCGCAGTCGGTCGTCGCGGCAGCGCGCACAGCCGCGCGCCCGTCTGGCCCAGCGTCGAATCGGTCGAGCGCGCGGTCGCCCGCCTCTACCCCCATGTCCGCATCGACACCGACGGACCAAAGGATTTGGTCGCACATATCGAGCGTCAGGATCTTGACGAGATCATGGGCAACCTCGTCGAAAACGCCGCCAAATATGGCGGGGGCAGCGTGTTCGTGACCGTGCGGATCGAGGCTGGCTTTGTCGAAATCCTGATCGAGGATGACGGCACCGGCATCCCCGAACCCGACCGCATCCGCATCTTCGACCGCGGCGTGCGGCTCGACACCGGCAAGCCCGGCACCGGCCTCGGCCTCGCCATCGTCCGCGACGTCGCGGAGATATACGACGGCACCGTCACGCTCGAGGAAAGCGAAGATCTCGGCGGGTTGATGGTGCGCCTGCGACTTCCGGCGGCGGCGGCAGGCTGAAAATTCGCTCTAGGAACCGACCTTCAATTCCCCTCCTGAAAGGGAGGGGGGTCGATGGCGGAATAGCGAGCCGCGCTAGCCCATTACTCCAGAAAACCGCCACCGCCCCGTCACCGGGCTCAACACCAAATCGCACCCGCAATCACGGCACTGGGTCTCGAACTCGCCCCGGCCGGGACGGTCGCGGCGGCGCGGGCGGTGGATGCCGAGATGGCACCGTATGGCTGGCTTGGATGCGGACACGTGCCGGCAACTCCTTCGTTCAGCCCCCTGAACAGCCCCCGCTCGTCGTGGTGGCGACCAATTCAGGCGGGATTCAGGCGGCCAGATGGCGCATCGCGGCGGCGGCGATCGCGATGCTTTTCTTGCGCGCCTCAGGGTCAAAGATCGAACTGGTCAGCATCACCTCATCCACCCCGGTCCGCGCGATAAAGCCCTTCAGCCCCGCGCGGATCGCATCCGGCCCGCCGATCGCGGTGCATTCCAGCACATGGTCGAGCATCGCCCGCGCCTGTGGCGGCAGGCTGTCGCGATAGCCCGGCACCGGCGGCGGCAACGGCACCCCGGTCCCGGTAGTGCGCAGTGCGACAAACGCCTGCTGCATCGAACTGGCGAGCAGCTCCGCCTCCGCATCCGTATCGGCAGCGAACACGTTGAACCCGGCCATCGCATAGGGCTGGTCAAGCACTGCCGACGGGCGGAACTGGCGGCGATACACCTCCAGCGCCTCATCCAGCGCCCCCGGCGCGAAATGCGACGCGAACGCATAGGGCAGCCCCAGCGCCGCGGCGAGCTGCGCGCCATACAGGCTCGAGCCCAAAATCCACAATTCGGGCTTGGCACCACCACCCGGCACCGCGCGAATGCCGGTCTGGCCGTCATCGGCGAAATAGCTTTGCAGCTCCATCACATCGCGCGGGAAGCCGTCCGGGCTGCTCTCCAGCGTCCGGCGCAGCGCCCGCGCCACGGTCATGTCGCTCCCCGGCGCACGCCCCAACCCCAGATCGATCCGCCCGGGAAACAGCGCGTCGAGCGTGCCGAACTGTTCGGCAATCACCAGCGGCGCATGATTGGGCAACATGATCCCGCCCGCGCCCACGCGAATGGTCGATGTCGCCGCCCCGACATGCGCAATCACCACCGCCGTCGCCGCGCTCGCAATCCCGGCCATGCCGTGGTGCTCGGCCACCCAATAGCGGGAGAAGCCCTCCGCCTCCGCATGCCGTGCCAGATCGGCGGCGGCGGCAAAGGACTGGCTGGCGGTGCCACCCTGAAGGATCGGGACGAGGTCGAGCAGGGAATAGGCTGTCATAACCACAGAGATGGGAAGGCCAGTTGCGTTTTGCCACTCAAGATGGGCTACCCGTCCGCCAACAATTCCTCCCCTGCGCAGCAGGGGAGGGGGACCGCTCGCGAAGCGAGTGGTGGAGGGGCGGCTGCGCAGACAGCCGTAAGCAGCTCGGCAAAATTCCGCCCTCTGCGGGGCGGCCCCTCCGTCATCGCTGCGCGATGCCACCTCCCCCAGCGAGCTGGGGGAGGAATAGAGCGCACACCCTTCGTGGCTTCGTGCCTTTGTGCGAGCCCAACTTTCTCCTTCTTCCCCTCCGCCCCCATCCCCCCTAAACGCCCCGCCATGCGCCCCGACCTCGCCCATATCGACGCCTGGTTGTTCGACCTCGACAACACGCTCTATCCGGGCAGCGCCGACCTGTTTCCGCAGATGAATGCGCGCATCGGCGCCTATGTCGCGCGGCTGCTGAACCTCGATCCGGACGCCGCGCACCGCGTGCAAAAGGACTATTTCATCAGCCACGGCACCACGCTCGCCGGGCTGATGGCCGATCATGGCGTCGATCCGTACGAATATCTCGCCGACGTCCATGACATCGAGATCGACATCCTCGAACACAACGCCCCGCTCGCCGCCGCAATCGCCAAGCTGCCGGGGCGCAAGCTGGTCTTCACCAACGCCGACGCGCCCTATGCGCAAAAGGTGCTCGACCGCCTCGGCATCCGTGAGCATTTCGAGGCGATCCACGACGTCCACGCCAGCAGCTACCACCCCAAGCCGCACCCGCACGCCTACGCCAGCGTCTGCGAAGCCTATCGCATCGACCCGAAGCGCGCGCTGTTCGTCGAGGATATGGCGCGCAACCTCGCCCCGGCCAAGGCGATCGGTATGACCACCGTCTGGGTCGACAATGGCTCGGAACAGGCGCCTGACGCCGACCGCAGCTTCATCGACCATATCACCCACGACATTTGCCACTGGCTCGAAACCATTCAGGAGCATCCATGACCGACCTCGCCGCCACGATCGACGCCGCCTGGGAAGACCGCGCCAACATCTCGCTCGCCACCACCGGCGCGGTGCGTGAGGCTGTGGCCGAGGCGCTGAACCTGCTCGACAGCGGTGCCGCACGCGTCGCCGAGCCGGTCAACGGCGGCTGGCAGGTCAATCAGTGGCTCAAGAAAGCCGTGCTCCTCTCGTTCCGCCTCAACGACAATGCGGTCGGCCATGGCGGCTTCGACAAGGTGCCGCTCAAGACCGCCGGCTGGGACGATGCCGCCTTCCGCGCTGCCGGCTTCCGCCAGGTGCCGGGCAGCGTCGTGCGCCACGGCGCGCATATCGGCCGCAATGTCGTGCTGATGCCCAGCTTCGTGAACATCGGCGCGTTCGTCGGTGAAGGCACGATGGTCGACACCTGGGCAACCGTCGGCAGCTGCGCGCAGATCGGCAAGAACGTCCACCTCTCCGGCGGCGTCGGCATCGGCGGCGTGCTCGAACCGCTTCAGGCCGATCCGGTGATCATCGGCGACGGCGCGTTCATCGGCGCCCGCGCCGAAGTGGCCGAAGGCGTCCGCGTCGGCGAGGGCGCGGTCCTGTCGATGGGCGTCTATTTGGGCGCGAGCACCAAGATCGTCGACCGCGCCACCGGCCACATCTATCGCGGCGAAGTGCCCCCCTACGCCGTGGTCGTCCCCGGCACCCTCCCCGGCAAGGACGGCGGCCCGGGCCTCTACTGCGCCGTGATCGTCAAGACCGTCGACGCCCAGACCCGCAGCAAGACCGGGATCAACGAACTGCTGCGGGATTGATCGGCGCGCGGGGCGCAGAAACGGTTTTCCTACAGGGCATGTGATGCGCTAACCCGTATCGCATGCGACCAACCCCTGCCCCCGCCCCGGCTGACACCGCCCGTACACACGCATTTTTTGTCAGCATTGTCGTCAGTTTTGCCGCAGGAGCACCGGCATGACCGAACCGATGACTTACGGGCGCTACCTCGCGCTCGACCAGCTGCTCACCGCGCAGCATCCGATTTCGGACGAGCATGACGAGCTGCTGTTCATCGTCATCCATCAGACCAAGGAACTCTGGCTCAAACAGATGATCGCCGAGCTGGAGGTCGCACTCCACCTCGTTCGCGGTGATCGGCTGGTTGAGGCGTATAAGGGCCTTGCCCGCGTCAGCCGGATTCAGGCGGTGATGACCTTGTCGTGGGAAATCCTGACCACGATGACGCCGAGCGATTACACCCGCTTCCGCGACGTGCTGGGGTCGAGCAGCGGGTTCCAGTCGGACCAGTTTCGCGCCGTCGAAACGATGCTGGGGCTGCGCGGCGGCGGGGTGCCGGGGCCGCTGACCGAGCGTTATGGCGCAAACCCAAGCCTGTGGGACGAAGCCAATGCCGCGCTCGCCCGCGCGGGGTTCGACCTGCCCGAAGCCGCGCTGAACCGCGACTGGGCCAAACCTTACGAGGCCAATCCACAGGTCGAGGCCGCATGGGCCAAGGTCTATCGCGAGCCGGGAACGCATTGGGAGCTGTACCAGCTCGCCGAAAAGCTGGTCGATATCGACGACGCGCTGGCGACCTGGCGGCACAAGCATGTGCTGACCGTCACCCGCGTCATCGGCATGAAGCCCGGCACGGGCGGCACCCCCGGCGCGTCCTATCTCCAGTCCACCCTGACCAAGCGCGCTTTCCCCGAACTCTGGACGCTGAGAACGCTGCTGTGACCTCTTACAAGCATCTCTTTCAGCGTTCGCTCGCCGCAGCGCCCGACCGGCTGCACTTCGCCGCGCACAGCCATCACCTCTGGCCCGACGCCTCGTTCGTCGGACATCAGGCCGCCTGGCAGGACGCCGCCCGCCTCGCCGACCGCAAATGGGACCGGGTGATGGGCGAGATCTGGCCCGCCGCGCAGGCCCATGTCGCCGCCGAACTCAGCCTGCCCGACCCGTCGTCGGTAATCTTCGCTGGCAATACCCACGACCTGATCCTGCGTGTCGTCTCCGCACGCGCCGAACGTCCGCTGCGGGTCCTCGCCAGCGATGGCGAGTTTCACAGCTTCCGCCGTCAGGCCCAGCGCTGGATCGAAAGCGGCCGCATCACGCTAGAAACGGTGGCACGCGGTGGAGACTTCGGAGCCCGCTTCCTCGCCGCCGCACGCAGCGGGACCCACGACCTGATCTTCGTCAGCCACGTGATGTTTGAAACCGGCGCGGTGTTCGGGGCCATCGCCGACCTCGCCACGCTCGCCCGGCCCGACGGTCCATGGGTAGTCGTCGACGGCTATCACGGCTTCATGGCGATGAAGACCGACCTGTCGACGGTCGCCGACCGCATCTTCTACACTGCCGGCGGCTATAAATACGCGATGGCCGGCGAAGGCGTCGCCTTTCTCCACTGCCCGCCCGGCTTCGGACCGCGCCCCGAAATCACCGGCTGGTACGCCGAATTCGCCGATCTCGAAGCCCCGCCGCCCGGCCGGATCGGTTACGCCGCCGATGCCATGCGCTTCATGGGATCGACCTTCGACCCCAGCGGTATCTACCGCTTCGTCGCCATCCGCGACATGCTGGCCGAAGAAGTACTGACGACCACAGCGATCAACGCGCACATCACGCCGCTACGCGAACAGCTCCTCGCCAGCTTGCCCGGAACGCCACTCGCCGACGCCGAATTGCTTAACCCCGGCAGCGACCCCCGCGCCCGTTTCCTCGCGCTGCGTTCAACCGATGCCCCAGCCTGGAAAGCGGCGCTGATGGAGCAGGACATCATCACCGACGTGCGCGGCGATGTGCTGCGAATCGGCTTCGGCCTCTACCACGACGCCCGCGACGTCGAGCGGCTAGTTGCCACCCTGCGCGATCTCGGCGACGCCTAGCCGCGGAATCTCGATCGCCGGGCACCGGTCCATCACAACCTTCAACCCCGCCGCCTCGGCCCGCGCGGCGGCTTCTTCGTTGATCACGCCAAGCTGCATCCACACCGCCTTGGCCCCCACCGCAATCGCCTCATCCACCGCCTCGCCAGCAGCAATCGGCCGCCGGAAGATGTCGACAATGTCGATCGGCTCGCCGATCTGGGCGAGCTCCCGGAAGACGAATTCGCCGTGCAGATGCTCGCCAGTAATCTGCGGATTGACCGGGATGACGCGATAGCCGTGCTCCTGCAGCATCGCCATCACCCGATAGCTCGGCCGATCCGGCCGGTCGCTCGCCCCGACCAACGCAATGGTCCGCGCGCCCTCCAGCAGCGCCTTGATGTCGGCATCGTCGGTCATCGGCATGGTTCAGCCTTTCTGGGTGTCCAGCCAGGCATTCACCTTCCCGGCCACCTCAGCAAACGCCGCGCCCTCGACCCCGTTCCCGGCAGCGGGGGGCGTGCCTGCGTCCGAAGCCGTGCGAATCGCGATATCGAGCGGGATGCGCCCAAGGAATGGCACGCCCAGCCGCTCAGCCGCCGCCTCTGCCCCGCCGCGCCCGAACGGGTCCGACACCTCGCCGCAATGCGGGCAGGCATAGCCCGCCATATTCTCGACGATCCCGATCACCGGAATGCCCGCCTTGGCGAACAGGTCGATCGCCCGAGTCGCGTCGATCAGCGCCAGATCCTGCGGGGTCGAGACGATCACCGCGCCGGTCGGGCGATGCTTCTGGATCATCGTCAGCTGCACGTCGCCAGTGCCGGGCGGCAGGTCGAGCACCAACGTATCCGCCGCGCCCCAGTTCGCATCGACCAGCTGGGTCAGCGCGCCCGCCGCCATCGGCCCGCGCCAGGCAATCGCCTGCCCCTCCTCGACCAGCCCGCCCATCGACAGCATCGGCACGCCATAAGCGGTGGCGAGCGGGACCAGCTTCTTGTCATGCGCGACCGGCTTGCGCCCTTCGACGCCCATCAGCTTGGGCTGCGACGGGCCATAGATATCGGCATCGACCAGCCCGACCTTCCGCCCCGCCCGCGCCAGCGCGATGGCGAGATTGGCCGAGACGGTGGACTTGCCCACCCCGCCCTTCCCGCTTGCCACCGCGATCAGCCGGCGGGTCACCCGCTGCGCCGTCCGTGCGATTCGCACCTCGTCGATTCCCGGCACGCTGGCCGCTGCACGCAAATCGGCCTCCAGCGCATCCTGCGCGCCTTCGGGGAGTCCGGTCACGTCGAGGATGATGCTGGCACGCGCGCCCTCCACCCGCACGCTGGCGCGTCCGGCGGCGATGGGGGCGAGGATGGCCTGAAGTTCGGTCTGATCGGTCATGGCGCGCGACATAGGACGGCTTTCGATCGCTGCCACTGTAAATCCGCCGCGCGGTCCCTATAAAGACAGACATGGCGAGACTGAATGGCTGGATCGCGCGCGCTACCGGATTTGGCGGCGCGCTGTGGAACGAGAACAAGGGCCCCTGGGGCGGCGGCAGCGGCGACAAAAGCGGCGGCGACGGCTCAGGGGGTGATAGCGGCGGGCCGCGCAACCCCTGGGCGTTTCCGCCCGAGGGCAAACGCGGCGGCAAATCGAACGTCAGCAGCCTCGACGATTTCCTCAAGCGCGCCCGCAAGGGCGGCGGCGGAAGCGGCGGCGGCGGTCGCGGCGGGCTGCCCACCGGCATGCCCAGCCGCCCGGTCGTGCTGGTCGCGATCGGCCTGCTCGTGCTCGCCTGGATCGCCTTTACCAGCGTCCATGTCATCACCCCCGAACAGCGTGGCGTGGTCAAGCTGCTCGGCCGCTATGCCTACACCATGGAGCCGGGCATTGGCATGACCCTGCCCGCCCCGATCGCGACGGTTGAGAAGGTCAACGTCCAGAAGATCACCAACGAGGATTTCCCGCAGGGTAGCGGCGAGAATCTGATGCTGACCCAGGATCAGAACATCGTCGATCTCGCCTACGCAGTCCGTTGGGACATCGCCAATCCGGAGGACTTCGTCTTCCAGATCGCCGAGCCGACCACGACGGTGCGCGCGACAGCGGAAAGCGCGATGCGGGCCGCGGTCGCAGGCGTCACGCTCAACGACGCGATCGGCCCCGGCCGCACCGTGATCGAGGCGCGCGTGCAGCAGACGATGCAGGCGATCCTCGACGAATATAATTCGGGCGTGCGCGTGCGCGGCGTGTCGATCAAGAACGCATCGGCCCCGGCCGCCGTGGACGAAGCCTTCAAGCAGGTTACGGCCGCGCAACAGGCGGCAGAGGGCGACCGCAACCAGGCGCGCGCCTATGCCCAGCAGGTGCTCGCCGGCGCACAGGGTGCGGCGACCGAGTTCGACAAGATCTATGAACAGTACCGGCTCGCCCCCGAAGTGACCCGCCGCCGTCTCTATTACGAGACCATGGAAGCGGTGCTGGCCAAGTCGAACAAGACCGTGGTCGAGACGCGCGGCGTGACGCCCTATCTTCCGCTCCCGGCGGCGCGCGGTGCCCCCGTGCAACCGCAGGTCCAGCAAGGTCAGGCGGCGCAACCGGCCCAGCCGGCGCAGCAGCAGGGAGGCGCACAGTGAACACCATCCTCAACCGCCCCGTCCTGTTCGGCGGGCTCGCCCTCGCCTTGCTGTTCGTCCTGTTCAACACGGTCTTCATCGTTGACGAGACCAAGCAGGCCGTGATCCTGCAGCTCGAACAGCCGGTGCGCACGATCAACAAATACCAGCCGGGCGAACAATTCGGCCGCAACACCGGCGCCGGGATTCAGGTTAAGGTACCGTTCCTCCAGCGCGTGGTGTGGGTGGACAAGCGCGTGCTCGACATCGAGCTTGAGAACCAGCCGGTGCTTTCGACCGATCAGCTGCGCCTCGAAGTCGACGCCTTTGCCCGCTTCCGCGTCGTCGATCCGCTGCGCATGGTGGTGACGGCGGGGACCGAACGCCGCGTCGCCGACCAGCTTCAGCCGCTGTTCGGTTCGGCCCTGCGTGCCGAACTCGGCAAGCGCACCTTCGCGTCGCTGCTCAGCCCCGAGCGGACGGCGGTGATGGACAATATCCAGGCCGGTCTCCAGCGCTATGCCAGCCAGTATGGCGTCGAGATCGTCGATGTCCGGATCAAGCAGGCCAACCTGCCGGAGGGCAGCCCGCTGCAGTCGGCACTCAACCGCATGGCCACCGCGCGGCAGCAGGAAGCGACGACGATCCGCGCCAACGGTCAGAAGGACGCCACGATCATCCGCGCAGAAGCCGATGCGAAGGCAGCGGAAATCTATGCGGCGGCGTTCAACAAGGACCCGCAATTCTACGATTTCTGGCGCGCGATGCAGTCCTATCGCACCACCTTTATCGGCAATGGCCGCGACCCGATGGGCGAAACGTCGATCATCCTGTCGCCGGACAATGACTATCTGCGCGAATTCCGGGGTCAGGGCCGTTAAGGTCCTGGCTTCGGCGTCAGGAATGATCCGGACCCCAACGGCTGTCGGTTCGTTCATATTCAATCGCCGTTCAGCTATTTGAGGCGAGTAATACACCCATGACCGAACCAACGCCCGGAATGGGCCGCAACTCCAAGGGCCAGATGACCAAAGGAACCACTCCCGTGCGCTATGCCTATGCGATCACTTCCGCGCTCCTGATTGGCGGCGCGAGCGCGGCGCTTGTGCTTCAGAACCCGGCCGGCGCGCAGACCGCGCAGAACGAACCCGGCGCGATCCAGGCTGCCGTCCCGCGCGCCGGCGCGCCGATGAGCTTTGCCGACATGGTCGCCAAGCTCCAGCCTGCCGTCGTCAACATCTCGACCACCCAGCGGGTGCAGGTCCAGACCAACCCGTTTGCGGGCACGCCGTTCGGCGACCTGTTCGGCGGACAGCAGGGCGGCAGCGGTGGCCGTCCCGTCACCCGCCAGGCCGAATCGCTCGGCTCGGGCTTCCTGATCTCGGCCGATGGCTATGTCGTCACGAACAACCATGTGATTTCGGCGGGTCAGCGCGGCGCGGTGGTCGAATCGATCAAGGTGACGCTGGCTGATCGCCGCGAATATACTGCCAAGCTGGTTGGACGCGATCCTGCCACCGATCTTGCGGTGCTCAAGATCGAAGGGGCCAACCTGCCCTTCGTTCGCCTCGGCGACTCGAACCAGTCGCGCGTTGGCGACTGGGTCGTCGCAATCGGCAACCCGTTCGGCCTTGGCGGATCGGTGACTGCGGGCATCATCTCGGCAGTGCATCGCGCGACCGGACAGCCGGGGCCGTTGGATCGGTTCATCCAGACTGACGCTTCGATCAACCGTGGAAATTCGGGTGGTCCGCTGTTCGACCTGAACGGCAGTGTGATCGGCATCAATTCACAGATTCTCTCGCCGACCGGCGGCAATGTCGGCATTGGCTTCGCCATCCCCGCGAGTGAAGCCCGACCGATCATCGAAACCTTGATGAAGGGCAGCACGGTCGAGCGTGGCTATCTCGGCGTCGGCATCCAGCCGCTGACCGACGACCTCGCCAAGTCGTTCGGCGTACCCAAGGGCAAGGGCGAGCTGATCAGCCGGGTCGAGCCGGGCGAGGCCGCAGCCAAGGCCGGGATCAAGCAGGGCGACGTCATCGTCAAGATCGACGGCAAGGACGTGACCCCCGATCAGACGCTCTCCTACCTGGCCGCACGCGTGAACCCGGGCACACGGATCCCGGTCGAGCTGATCCGCGACGGCAAGCCGGTGACGGTCCAGGTCACGGTCGGCAAGCGTCCGCCCGAGGAGCAGCTGGGCGGCTTCGACCCCGACGCCGATGAAGGTGCACCCGGCGGCGACGACGCGACTCAGGCCGGCCCCGCCTCGCTTGGCATCAGCGTCACCGCGCTGACGCCTCAGATCGCGCGCACCATCGGCGTCGATCCGGCGACCAAGGGCGTTGTCGTTGTCGGCGTCGATCCGGCGAGCGATGCGGCGCAGAAGCAGCTGACCCGCGGCCTCGTCATCACCTCGGTCAACCGCCAGCCGATCGAAACGCCGGCGGACTTCGCCCGCCTGGTCAACGCGGCCAAGGCATCGGGTGCAGAATCGGTCGTGCTCTACATCATGGCGCGCGGCGGCGTCGGCACCTTCCGCGCGGTCGATTTCGCCCGCTGATAGGGGCTGGCCTCCGACCATATTCTCCCTAATGCTGCGCTCCTGACTATCGGGAGCGCAGCATGTCGGGTGAAGGCGAACTGTTCATTGGCCTTGGCGGGGGCGAGCCTCAGTCGCTCGTCCTGAAACGTGCCAATCGGCACGGTCTGGTCGCGGGCGCAACCGGCACCGGCAAGACCGTGACCCTGCAGGGTCTCGCCGAAAGTTTCAGCCGCGCAGGCGTGCCCGTGTTCGCCGCCGATGTGAAGGGCGACCTGTCGGGCATGGCGATGGCCGGATCGCCGACCGCCAAGACCCACGAACCCTTCAGCAAGCGCGCCGCCGAGATTGGCTACACCGACTGGCACTATGCTGCCGCCCCGGTGCAGTTCTGGGACCTGTTCGGCGAGCAGGGCCACCCGGTACGCACCACCGTCTCGGAAATGGGACCGCTGCTGCTCGCCCGGCTGATGGGACTCAACGACACGCAGGAAGGCGTGCTGACCATCGCCTTCCACGTCGCCGACGATGACGGCCTGCTGCTGCTCGACCTCGACGACCTTCAGGCAATGCTCGCCGCGTGCAGCGAGCGCGCCGACGAGCTGAGCGCCCGCTACGGCAATGTCGCCAAGACCAGCGTCGGCGCGATCCAGCGGCAATTGCTCCAGCTGCGCAGCCAAGGCGGCGAACATTTCTTCGGCGAACCGGCGCTGTCGATTCAGGATTTCATCAAGACCGACGACAACGGCCATGGCGTGGTCAACATCCTCGCCGCGGACAAGCTCATGGCCTCGCCCCGGCTCTACGCCACCTTCCTGCTGTGGCTGTTGTCAGAGCTGTTCGAATCGCTCCCCGAAGTCGGCGATCCGGACAAGCCCAGGCTCGTCTTCTTCTTCGACGAAGCACATCTGCTGTTCGAGGAAGCACCCAAGGCGCTGCTCGACAAGGTCGAACAGGTCGTCCGCCTGATCCGCTCAAAGGGCGTCGGCGTCTATTTCGTGACTCAGAACCCGATCGACATCCCCGAGGATGTCGCTGGCCAGCTCGGCAACCGCGTCCAGCACGCGCTGCGCGCCTTCACCCCGCGTGAGCAGAGGGCAATCAAGGCAGCGGCGGAAACCTTCCGCGCCAACCCCGATCTGAATGTCGAAACCGCGATCACCGAGCTGAAGGTGGGCGAGGCGTTGGTGTCGGTGCTGATGGCCGATGGCGCGCCCTCGCCGGTGCAGCGGACGCTGGTCAAGCCGCCGCGCGGGCGCGTCGGGCCGGTGACGCCCGAGGAGCGCAAGATCCTGATCGAAACCGATCTGGTCGGCGCGAAATACGACACCCGCGTCGACCGCGAATCAGCCGAAGAACTGCTCTCGGCCAAGGCAACCGAAGCTTCCGCCGCCGCTGCGGAAGCCAAGGCGCAGGACGAAGCCGAAAAGGCCGCGCTCGCCCAGGCCAAGGACGACGCCCGCGCCGCCAAGGAAGCCGAGCGCCAGCGCCTCGCGGAGCAGCGCGAAGCCGACCGTCAGGCGCGGCTGGAAGAAGCCTCCCGCCGCAAGGCCGAGCGCGAGGCCGCGAACAACCCATGGAACCGCGCAGTCAAGTCCGCGACGCAATCCGCCTCCTCCGCCGCCGGTCGCGCGGTCGCGGGTGAGGTGTCCAAGGCGATCTTCGGCAAAAAGTCGGGCGTCGGCGCCAGCGTCGTCGGCGGCATCGTTCGCGGCATTTTGGGCGGATTGTTCAAGGGGCGCTAACCGGCGCCCGCAAACAACGCTGCCCACCACGGAGGTGAGAAATATGGTCGATCGCAGGGCTATGTTGCGAGGAGTCGCCACCGGCGTGATTTTGGCATCAAGCCAGGCCGCCACCGGCTGTAGCCTCGCGGAGTTCACGGACGATGCATGGGGCGAGAAGCTGATCCGGTATCTGCGCACGGGCGATGAAACGGTTATGCGCGGCATGTTTCGGGCCGACAGCAGCCTGGTCGCCTATGGCGGCGAGCTGATCGGCGGGATGGATGCCCTGTCTTACAGGGGGGCGGAAGCGGTGCGAACTGCGTTGTCCGCCTTTCGCGCCGCGCACACTGCCATAGGCGCTGGCGACACCCCGCGCCTTCTGAAGCGGGCCGCAATCGTCGGAAGCGGACAACAGGGCCGCATGAACAAGATCGAGCTGACCTTTTCCGAAGAGAGGGCAGTCGACACCTCATGTGGCCCGACCACCAGCGAGATGGACGCAGACCTGTTCTTTGAGGCCAGTGCCGAGCCGGTCGATGCGAACGACTCCGAATGGTTCATCGCGCGGATCGCACTCATGCCGCGCCTTGAGCTGGCAAGGGCCGGGATCGAACAGGATCGATAGCAGTCCGATACGTCGCCGCTAGGCTGTTACATCACCGCCAGCAGCGACTTGATCGTCACGAACGCAAACGCCACCGAGCTATCCGCGACGCCATAGGGGATGAAGATCGACTCCCCGTGGCGCAGCGCGCCGCACGAATAGACGACATTGGGGACATAGCCCTCGCGATCCTCGCTCGCCGCCGTCAGGATCGGCTCGCTGGTGCGGCCGATCACCTTTGACGGATCGTCCTTGTCGAGCAGCGCCGCGCCGATCGAATATTTGCGCATCGCGCCAACGCCATGGGTCAGCATCAGCCAGCCTTCGTCGAGCTCGATCGGAGGGCCGCAATTGCCCATCTGGACCAGCTCCCACGGGAATTTCGGGGTGATCAGCTTCACCCCCTCGTCCCAATGGGTCAGGCGGTCGGATTCGATCAGGAAGATATTCTCCCCGTCCTGCCGCCCGATCATCATGTACTTGCCGTTCACCTTGCGCGGGAACAGGCCCATGCCCTTGTTGCGCGCGGCGCTGCCGGTCATCGGGACCAGGTCGAACTCGCGCCAGTCGCGGGTGCGCAGCATCTCCGACTGGATCTGCGACCCGTTATAGGCGGTGTAGGTGCCGAGCCATTCGTCGCTGCCATCGTCGTGCGTGAAGCGCGTCAGCCGCATGTCCTCCAGCCCGTTGGACTGGGCACGCGTGATCGGGAACAGCAGCGTGCCCGACAGCGTCGAGTCGCGGTGCCGATGCACCTTGACCGCACCCTCGGGCGCACGCTCCTCATCGCCCTGCGCGTCAGCCGACGTGGCGAAGGGTGGCTCGGGTGCCAGCATCATCTCATTCTGATCGGTGATGATCCCCTCACGGAACGCCACCGACGAAATATGCCCCTCCCCCACCGCGCGCAGGCT
The DNA here is from genome assembly GCF_035998645.1 of Sphingomonas sp. GTDB lineage: Bacteria > Pseudomonadota > Alphaproteobacteria > Sphingomonadales > Sphingomonadaceae > Sphingomonas. The sequence continues at coordinate 313,078 of NZ_DASYHL010000004.1, read as the reverse complement.
CATCAGGATGCGCAGTGACCCCTTGGGCATGCCAGTCTGGTCGTGATGCGGTACCGCGCTGGGGTTCATCAGCGCGGCGGCGGCATAGCTGTACTCGTGGCAGAAATAGGCACCGATCAACTGGCGCTTCTCATCCCCGATCGTCGCGCCATCCAGGCCCAGCTGCGCCTCGATCTCGTCATAGCGGGTCATGAACACGCGCCGCGTCTGCCAGTGCCGCGCCTCGAAATCCTTGAGCACCGTCGCCAGCTGCGCCCGCGCCTCGCCCGGCGACATATCGAGTACCGCGCGCACCAGCCGTTCGGTGCGCGAAGGCGCGCCATTGGTCGATTGCCAGCCGATATGGAACGGGCGCACCACAACGCGTGACGGGTCGGCGCGAAGCCGAAGCGGGTGATGATACAGGTCGAGCATGCGTCCCCCCGGACTCTTCAATACCGTGTGCATGCTTATGCGACGGCTTTTCCCGGGTCTGCCACGATTTGCGCGCGCCGCGAAAGGGCGGAAATCGCGCAGCCGGCAAGTTGCAGTGCCAGAATCGACTCAGCACCCTGATTGCGGTTGAGCCCATAAGGCGTGAGCCCGTCGAAACAGCCGCCATCAGACGTGCTCGCGAGCGGCAGGTCGAGGTCGTTCTGGCCGAGATACCAGCGATAGGCACGGTGCGCACACTCCACCCAATGCGTGTCGCCGGTTGCGTCGAACGCCGCAGCACAGGCATCGATGGTCGCCTGCGCCTCAAGCGGCTGCTGGTCGAACGGCAGGGGCGCGGCATAGGGACGCCCGAAACTTTCGCTCCCGACAGCGCGAAACCGTCCGTCAGGCGAAGTCTGCTGTTCGACAATCCACGCCAGCGTCGACAGGCCGCATGCGGTGAACTCGGGCCGCCCGAGCGCCTCACCAGCGCGAATCAGCGCCTCGGGCAGCCGGGCATTGTCATAGGCGAGCACGATCTCGAACCATTCCCATTGCGGACGGCGCGCGATGTCGAGCAGCGCGATGAGTTCGTCACCAAAGCGCTCCAGCAATGCGCGCGACAGCGCGTGCCCTGGGTGCGCGTCGAGCATCGCTGCGGCGCCCAGCATCGCAAAAGCGCGCGCGCGCGGGCTGTCGAACTCCAGCGCGATCGATGCGGTCTGGTCGAACAGGATCCGTGCCCAGTCGCGGTATTTCGGCGCCCGCGCCTCGGCGGCACTGACTCCGAGCGACCACAACGCGCGGCCGTTCGAATCCTCCGAACCCTTGTCCTCGCACCATTGCCGGTCGAAGCTCATGAAGTTGCGGAAGCGCCGCAGGTCGGGATTCCACGCATATTGGACGAATGCGGCGAACACGCTCGTCCACCGGTCGCGCGCACTCTCGTCGAGCGGGTCAATCCGATGCATCAGGATCAGCGCGCGGGCATTGTCATCGATGCAATAGCCATGACGCCGGTCGGGCACCGCATAGATCGAATGCTGAAGCATGCCCGTCGAATCACTCATCCGCTCGACCGCGCGGAAATCGCCGGGCAGCACGGTCGTCCGTGCTGAAGGGTGGGCGCGGATGCGCGGCGGGCGCGTGTCGCGCACCGCGTCGAGCAGATCCGCCACCGCCTCGGCAATACGCGGCCAGATCATCGTGCGGCCACGGTCATGCGCGCGCCGCGCCATGGCCACGCGGGCCTTGTCGTCGTCGAGCAGCGCGCTGATCGCGTCGGCAAAGGCGCCGCTATCGCCGAACGGCACCAGCACGCCATGATTGTTGGCGAGGATCTCGGTCGCATGGACATAGGGCGTCGACACGACCGGCTTCCCGGATGCAACGGCGTAGGACAGCGTCCCCGATGTGATTTGCACGGGGTTGAGATAGGGCGTCGCGTAGATGTCCGCCGCCTGCAGATAGTCGAGCAACTCGTCCTGCTCGACAAAGGCGTTGACGAACGCGATGTTCCGCTGGACCCCGAGCGTCGCAGCGAGCGCGTGGAGACGGTCACGATACGCCTCGCCCTCATGCGCCACCAGATTGGGATGCGTCGCGCCCAAGATCACATACAGCGCATCAGGATGCCCGGCGACGATCGCCGGAAGCGCCTCGATCACCGTCTCGATCCCCTTGCTCGGGGCGAGCAGGCCGAACGTCAGGATGACCTGCCGCCCCTGCCAGCCAAAGCGTGGCTTGATCGTGTCGGGATCGACCAGCGCGCGGTCGGGCACGCCATGCGGGACGACCACGACCTTGCGCGGATCGACGCCATGCGCGCGGCGCAGGATATCGCGGCCCTTCTCGGCCATGACGATCACCCGCGCGGCGCGGCGCAGCAGCGCTTCCATCACCCGCCGCTCATCCGGGTTCGGCGCCTCGAGCACGGTGTGCAGCGTCGCGATGACCGGAAGGCCGCTGCGATCGAGCAGCGCGATCAGATGCTCGCCAGCCGGGCCGCCATAGATGCCATATTCATGCTGGACCCAGATCGCCTGCGCCCCCGAAGCATCGATCGCACGCGCGGCATCGAGATAGGCGACCCGATCGTCCTGCGGGATCGTGGCGGTCACTGCGGGCGGGAAGTCGTAGCTCCCCGGCCGGTCGTCCATCGCATAGACATCGACCCGCATTTCGGGAAAGCGCGCACGCATCGCTTCGAAGCAATCCGTGGTGAAGGTCGCCAGGCCGCATTTGCGTGGCAGGAAATTACCGATCAGCGCAATGTGATCGACCCGGTCAGGCAGCAGAGACCCTCGCGTCATTCCTAATTCCTTCGCATCGGCAACATGGGTCATCCCGAAGTTCGGGCGAGCAATCTCCAAACGTTACAATGACACTATGGTTGCATTGATGCTGCAATGCAACATCGCAAAGGTTCAGCCGCGGCCGCGATAGCCCGGCACATCCTGCGCGGGGATCCACACGCCTGCAGGCTGCTCCCCCGACTGCCAGAATACGTCGATCGGAATGCCGCCGCGCGGATACCAATATCCGCCGATGCGCAGCCATTTCGGCTTCATCTCGTCGAACAGGCGCTGACCGATGCCGACCGTGCAATCTTCATGGTACGCGCCATGGTTGCGAAAGCTGCCGAGAAAGAGTTTGAGCGATTTGGATTCGACGATCGTGTCGCCCGGCACATAATCGATCACCAGATGCGCGAAATCCGGCGCCGCGGTGATCGGGCAGAGCGATGTGAACTCCGGCGATACGAACCGGACCAGATAATCGCTTCCCGGACGCGGGTTGGGAACATAATCGAGCACCGCCTCTTCGGGCGATGCGGGGAGCGCGCTGGTCTGGCCTAGGAACTTGGGTGTCATGGCGCGCGATGTAGGAAAGGCGTTGCGGAAATGAAACGGGGGATCGACACGCTGATACCGCTATTGGGCGACCAGCTCTCGCCCGGCGTGTCGGCGCTGCGCGATGCCGACCCGACAACCAGCGTAATCCTGATGATGGAGGTCGAGGAGGAAGCGACCTATGTCCGCCATCACAAGAAGAAGATCGCGTTGCTGTTCTCCGCGATGCGCCACCATGCTCAGGCGTTGCGCGACGCCGGGTGGCAGGTCGATTATGTCCGCCTGGATGATCCCGACAACAGCGGCAGCCTGACCGGCGAACTCGCCCGCGCGGTCGAACGGCACCGCCCCACGCGCATCGTCGCCACTGAAGCCGGCGAGTGGCGCGTCCGCCATGCCATGGAGCTTTGGGCGGACAAGTTCGACGCACCCGTGGAAATCCGCGAGGACGACCGCTTCATCGCCAGCCATGCCGAGTTCGACGCCTGGGCCGATGGCCGCAAGCAGCTGCGCATGGAATTCTTCTACCGCGAGATGCGGCGCAAGACCGGCCTGCTGCTGACCGAGCGCGGCGAGCCGGAGGGCGGCCAATGGAATTTCGACAAGGAAAACCGCAAGCCCGCCGCACGCGACCTGACCATGCCGCAACCGCTGTCCTTCGCGCCAGACGCGTTGACGCAGGAGGTGATCGCGCTGGTCGCAGAGCACTTCGCCGATCATCCCGGCACGCTCGACGGATTCGATTTCGCGGTCACGGCAGCGGATGCCGAGCGTCAGCGCGCGCATTTCCTGCGCTACGCCCTGCCGCAGTTCGGCGATTATCAGGATGCGATGCTGACCGATGTGCCATTCCTGTGGCACTCGCTCCTCTCGCCCTACATTAATTGCGGGCTGCTCGATCCGCTCGACCTGTGCCGTCGGGTCGAGGCATCGTACCGCGCCGGCCACACCCCGCTCAACGCCGCCGAGGGCTTTATCCGCCAGATCATCGGCTGGCGCGAATATGTACGCGGCATCTATTGGCGCGAGGGGCCGGACTATACCTCGCGCAACTTCCTGGAAGCAAAGCGCCCGCTCCCCGGCTTCTACTGGACCGGCCAGACCGACATGCACTGCATGGCGCAGGCGATCGGCCAGACGCTGCAGAACGCCTACGCCCACCATATTCAGCGGCTGATGGTGACCGGCAATTTCGCGCTGCTGATCGGTGCAGATCCCGCCGACGTCCAGCGCTGGTATCTCGAAGTCTATGCCGATGCCTATGAATGGGTCGAGGCACCGAACACGCTGGGGATGAGCCAGTTCGGCGATGGCGGGCTGCTGGGGTCGAAGCCCTATGCCTCGTCCGGCGCCTATATCGACCGCATGTCGGATTATTGCGGGCATTGCCGCTACGACGTGAAGGAGCGCACCGGCCCGAAAGCGTGCCCGTTCAACGCGCTCTATTGGGACTTTCTCGTCCGCAACCGTGAGAAACTGGGGAGCAACCAGCGGCTCGCCATGCCGTACCGCAACTGGGACCGGATGGACGCGGACACGCAACGCGCGCTGCAGACACAGGCGAAAGCGTTTCTCGCCGGGCTCGATGGCGACTAGAGTCTGGCGATGGACTCACTCGTTTCGACGCAATGGCTTGCCGATCATCTCGGCGACGCGGACCTCCGCATCCTCGACGCCACCTGGTTCCTGCCGGGCGAGCCGCGCGACGCCGTGGCGGAGTTCGCAGGCGCGCACATCTCCGGCGCGGCGTTCTTCGACATCAACGCCATCGCCGACCGCGCCAGCCCGCTGCCGACGATGTTGCCATCGGCCGAGCAATTCGCCGCGCAGGTCGGCGCGCTGGGCGTGGGCGATGGCGACCGCATCATCCTCTACGACAATGCCCCGCACCACACGGCGGCGCGCGCCTGGTGGATGTTCCGCAGCTTCGGCATTTCGGTTGCCCTGCTCGACGGCGGCTTCGCCAAATGGCGGGCCGAGGGGCATGTCCTCCAAACCGGCACTGCCGCCCCCGCGCCACGCACCCTGACCGCAAGCCTCGACCCCGCCGGGGTCCGCAGCATCGATCAGGTCCGCGCCAACCTCGACAGCCACGCCGAGCAGCTGGTCGACGCCCGCTCCGCCACGCGCTTTGCCGGGAGCGAGCCCGAACCCCGCCCCGGCGTCGAGCCGGGCCATATCCCCGGCAGCGCCAACCTGCCCTATTCCGAATTCTTCAACGCCGACGGGACGTGGAAGCACGTCGCCACGCTGCGCGCGCTGTTCGAGGCGGAGGGGGTCGAGGTCGAGCGCCCGGTGATCACCACCTGCGGCTCCGGGATCACGGCGGCGGTACCGGCGTTTGCGCTGCATCTGCTGGGACATCGCGCCGCGCTCTATGACGGAAGCTGGAGCGAATGGGGCGCAGACCCCGCTACGCCCAAGGCAAAGGGAGCTGCATGAGCGGCACGGACGATACCAAGGGTGACGGGACGAAGGTCGTCGGCGCGGGACGCCGACCCGAATGGACGCAGGGGATCGTCAGCCCGCCAGTGTGGCGCGCCTCGACCATCCTCTATGACAGTGTCGCGAAGATGCGTGCGGCGGGCGGGCGCGACACGCACCACCGGCTGTTCTACGGCCGTCGCGGCACACCCACCCAGTGGAGCCTTGCCGATGCGCTGACCAGCCTCGAGCCGGGCGCAGAGGCGACCTTCCTCTACCCCTCCGGCGTCGCCGCAGTCTCCGCCGCGCTGCTCAGCGTGCTGTCGCCGGGCGACGAGCTGTTGCTGGCGGACAGCGTCTACGACCCGACGCGCAGCTTTGCGACCGGATTTCTCGCGCGGTTCGGAGTCACGACGCGCTTCTACGATCCGATGATCGGCGGCGGCATCGCCGATCTGATCGGCGAGCGCACCCGCGCGATCTTCATGGAAAGCCCCGGCAGCCTGACCTTCGAGGTGCAGGACGTCCCCGCGATCGTCGCCGCCACCAAGGCGCGCGGGGTGACGACGCTGATCGACAATACCTGGGCGACGCCCTTGCTGTTCCCGGTCATCGAACTCGGCGTCGACCTGTCGATCCTCGCCTGCACCAAATATGTCGTCGGCCATAGCGACGTGATGCTCGGCAGCGTCACCGCCGCGCCGTCGCACTGGACCAAGCTGCGCGACACCAGCTTCGCGCTCGGCCAGACCGCCAGTCCAGACGATGCCTGGCTCGGCTCGCGCGGGCTGCGCACCATGGCAGTGCGGCTGAAGCATCATGGCGCCGCTGCCTTGGAAATCGCGCGCTGGCTGGAAACGCGGCCGGAGATTGCGCGCGTGCTTCACCCCGCCCTCCCGTCCTGCCCCGGCCACGACCTGTTCGTGCGCGACTTCAAGGGCGCAACGGGACTGTTCTCCTTCGTGCTCAAGGGCGGGACCGAGGCATCGCGCGCCGCGCTGATCGACGGGCTTGAGCTGTTCGGCATCGGTTATAGCTGGGGCGGGTTCGAGAGCCTCGCGATCCCGATCGACCCGCAGCGCCATCGAAGCGTCACCCAATGGGAGGCCGAGGGGCTGGCGGTGCGGCTGCAGATCGGGCTGGAGGATTCCGCCGACCTGATCGCCGATCTCGCCGCCGGACTCGACCGGTTCCGGGCCGCGTCGTGACCCTTCCCAACCTCATCCCGCCCGCGCTGGCGCAGTGGCTCACCGCCAACGGCATCCACGCCCCCACCCCGCCACAGCTGGTCGAGGGCGCGATTGCAGGGAGCCTCGCGCTCATCGCGCTGGCGATCGGCTGGCTTGCGGGGCGCAAGCTGGGGCCGATTTTGACCGCATTCTGGGAGCGGCGCGTCGGCAATCATGTCGAGGGTCTGGCGCCGCGCATGCACAATGTCGTGCGACACGGCAGCGCGGCACTGTTGCTGGCGATCATCGCCAATGCCTGGCCGTGGACGACGCTGGCCGCAATGCTGCTGGGCATCGCGCTCGGCGCGGCGACCGCGATGACGGTGATGACGATCATGCGCGGGCTGCACATGCCACGCTGGAGCGCATGGACCGTATCCGCGATCGTCTTCGTCGCGATCCTGAGCCATGCGATCGGCGGGTTCAACGTCATCACCGACACGCTCGACCGGATCGGCGTCGATGTCGGCTCGCGCCGCCTGTCGCTGCTCGCCGCTGTCACGGTACTCGTCACCGCCGTTGCGCTCTATGCCGGGGCGCGGCTGGTCAACCGGGTGATCGCCCATTCGATCCGCGAAGCGCGCGGGTTCGATGCGACTCAAAAGCTGCTAATCCAGAAGCTCGCCAGCATCGCAGTGATCGTCGTCGTCTTCCTCTTCGGGATCGACCTGCTCGGCATCGACCTGACCAGCCTTGCCGTCTTCTCCGGCGCGATGGGTCTCGCCGTCGGCTTTGGCCTGCAAAAGACGGTCGGCAATCTGATCGCCGGAATCATCCTGTTGATGGACCGATCGATCAAGCCGGGCGACGTGATCGTGGTCGGCGACAGCTTTGGCTGGGTCAACAAGATCGGCGTGCGCGCGGTCAGCGTCATCACGCGCGACGGCAAGGAACATCTGATTCCGAACGAGAATCTGATGACTCAGGAGGTGGAGAACTGGTCTTTTTCCGACCGCAATGTCCGCGTCCGCATCCCGGTCGGCATCGCCTATGAATCCGACGTCAAGCTGGCGCAGAAGCTGATGCTCGACGCCGCGCTGGAAAGCCCGCGCGTGCTCGATTCGCCGCGGCCCAATGTCTGGCTCACCTCATTCGGCGACTATGCGCTCGAGCATGAGATCCTCGCCTGGATCAGCGATCCCGAAGGCGGCGTCGGCAATGTGAAGTCGGACGTGCTCAACCGGCTATGGGTCAAGTTCCAGGAACACGGCATCGAAATCCCGTTCCCGCAACAGGTGCTCCACTTCCGCAGCAGCAAGGGCGACCGCATCGGCAGCGTCGCGGGCGTGCGCAGCGATACGCCGGTTGGCGGACTCGAAGACGCTCCCTAGATACAGCGCGTGCCCGAACCCATTTCAGCCCGCATCGCCGAAGGAGTCGCGTCAATCCCGGCGGCGCAGTGGGATGCGTGCGCGGGCGACGGCAATCCGTTCCTGAGCCACGCCTTTCTCTCCGCGCTGGAAGCATCGGGGTCGGTCGGACCGGCAACCGGCTGGCAATCGCTGCCGATCGTGATCGAAGACGAAAACGGCATCCCCTCCGCGATCGCCCCGGCCTATGCCAAGAGCCACAGCCAGGGCGAATATGTGTTCGATCACGCCTGGGCCGACGCGTTCGAGCATGCCGGCGGCCGCTATTACCCCAAGATTCAGGTCGCGGCCCCCTTCACCCCCGTCCCCGGCCCACGCCTGCTGCTGCGCGATCCGGCGCTGGCGCCGGCGCTGATCGCGGGTATTGAGGCGCTGACGGACAACAACCGGCTTTCGTCGGCGCACGTCACCTTTGTCGACGAAGACCAGTTGCCGCTGTTCGAGGAGGCCGGCTGGCTGGTCCGCGCGGGAACGCAATTCCACTGGCATAATCGCGGCTATGCCGATTTCGACGCCTTCCTTGCCGACCTGTCCTCCCGCAAGCGCAAGGCGATCCGCAAGGAACGCGAGCGCGCGGTCGAGGGGCTGACGATCCGGCATCTGAGCGGCGCGGAGATCACCGAGGCGCATTGGGACGCGTTCTGGGTGTTCTACCAGGATACCGGCAGCCGCAAATGGGGCCGCCCCTACCTCACCCGCCCCTTCTTCTCGCTGCTCGGCGAAGCGATGGGCGATCGGCTGCTGCTGATGTTCGCCGAGCGCGACGGGCAGCCGATCGCAGGGGCGCTCAACCTGATCGGCGGCGATGCGCTGTACGGCCGCTATTGGGGATGCGTCGAGGACGTCCCCTTCCTCCATTTCGAACTCTGCTATTATCAGGCGATCGAGGCGGCGATCGCGCGCGGACTCCCGCGGGTCGAGGCCGGCGCGCAGGGCGAACACAAGCTGGCGCGCGGCTATGTCCCCGTCACCACCTGGTCGGCACACTACATCCCCGATCCCGGCTTCCGCCGCGCGATCGAGGAGTATCTGGCGCGTGAACGCGACGCGGTGGCGCAGGAACAGGAATTTCTGGGCGAACTGACGCCGTTCAGACGGGGCGGTTAGGATCGTTTTCAGTTTGGCGGCACCGGCCCGCTCCCCCACCCGGCCACCCAACGACAGTGTATTCTATGGGTGGCCGGGTGGGGGAGCGGGCCGGTGCCGATTCAGCTTTGCTGAAAACAACTCTAAGCCTCCTTCTTGGCGCGCTCCCACGCTTCCATCTGCTTCTTCTTGTCGCGCTCCAGAAACTCGCGGATGTTCTGGATCTGCTTGCGATAGGGGCCGAGATCGTCGGCGTTCAGCTCCGCCGCCGGCTGGCCATGGTCGATCTTGAACAGCGCGCTGCGGCCATCGCGCCACACCGGGATCAGCCCAGCCTCAAGCCTTTTGTCGTAAGGCGGCGGGCTGATCACCCACAGATAGTCATAGGCATGGCGCGGGAAGCGGGCGAGGCTGACCGCCACCGGCCGCCACCATTCGCGCGGGCATTTGGTGTCGGTGACGATCTGCGACGGATCATGGCTGAACCCGCGCGCCTGCTTGTAACGGACGGTGAGCAACTGCCCGCCCGCCATCGACCATTGGTCGTTGGTGTAGGCCAGCTTCCGCACCATCGCCATGCCGGGCAGGTGCTGCAGCCGCGTCATCGTCCATTCGTTGTAACAGGTCTCACCAACGAAGCTCAGCAGCCGCGCCCCCTCCGGCACATGCTCCAACGCTGCGAGTTCGCGGTCATAGGATTTGTCGTAGAGATAGTTGCTGTACGTCGTCGTCCCCATGCGAACGAGGAAGAAGGCAAGCCCCGCCATCGCCAGCACGCTCGCGCCGCGGATCGTCATGCCCGGCTTTGGGCGCAGGGAGATCACGGCAATCGCGATCATGTACGGGGCGAGCCGCATATCGGCATAGGCCGACCCGAACACCACGCGCGGCAGCAGGATGAACACCACGATCAGGAACAGCGCCGAAATGCCCAGGTGGCGCGAATATTCGATATTGGGATCGCGCAGCCCCTTGAGCAGCACGAGGAACAGCACGCCAAGGCAGGCGATGTCGAACAGCTGCCACCGGTCGCGCAGGACCATCAGCACCCACCAGATCTTCGCGCGCCAATTGAACCAGTCGCCGGTGACCCCGCTGACATCGCCCGCGCTGCGCCACATCAGCATCAGTACGGCGGCGGGGACCAGCGACAGGCAGTGGATGCCCGCCATAAACCACGGCACGACCCACCTTTGCACGAAATTCTCATGCCACGGGCCGGTGCGCGGCCCGCGCATGTCATGCTGGCGGATCAGCTCGGCGGCGAAACAGAGGATGCCGAGCGTGCCCCAGCCAAAGGTGTGGGTGACCCAGATCAGCATGCCGATCGGCACGAACAGCACCGCGCGCAACCGCACCTTGCCCATCCGCGCCAGCCGCAGCCACAGCGCAAAGGCGTTGAGCGCCAGCGCCATCGAAAGCGCGAAATTAACAAAGCCGAAATGGAAAGCGTAATTATAGGCGAGTGGCAGCGCGAACAGCGCGGTCGCCGGGATGCGGCCATGCACCTCGCGCGCGATCCACAGCAAGCCGGTGACCGTCAGCACCGGGATGGTGATCACGATCAGCTTGACCGCCAGCTCAAGCCCGAAAATCGGCTCCAGCGGAATGATCAGCAGGTCGAGCCCGAGATTGCCGATCAGGCTCCACTCGAACTTGTACCAGTCGTTGAGCCACGGCACCTCGGCATGGCTCAACTGGACGCGATACCGCGCCATATGCCCAGGCAGGTCGACCTGCGGGGGGATATCCGGCCACAACAATGGGATCGCCGCCGCCAGTGCCGCGAACAGCACGAACCAGCGCGTCTGCCACCAGTGCAGCGTTTCGGTCTGAATTCCCCCTTGCATCCCACCGCCTTTACTGTGCGGCTGTCGCATCCGGCAAGCGGCGTTCGACCTTTGATATCGCGCTTTTTCGATGAGCTGAACGCGCCGCCTCGGCTGCTGTCGTTTCGACACGGAACAACATGTCGCTGCCGTTGCTCCAGATCAGCGACAGGCCCTGTGTCCGCGCAAGGTCAAGCCGCCGAGGCGCGATCAGCCAGACGTAATCGAATCGATCACGAGGGAAACGGGCCAGCGCGTCGTCAAGGGTGCGGAATTCCGGGCTAGCGGGGCACGGGCGATCGACGACGATCTGGGACGGGTCCACGTCAAATCCGCTTATCCCCGGCGCGACCACGCGGAGCAGGGCTGTGCTTCCCAGGTTGAACTGGTCGTTGGTAAAGGCGCCCCTTCGTACGATCGCCATTGATGGAAGGTGGGCGAGCCGCTGCATATGCCACGGCTGTTCGCACGCGCTGGTTACAAAGCTCGCTACCCGCGCACCACGCGGCAAATGCTCGATCGCTTCCAGATGCCGGGACCAGTCGCGGCTTTCGATCCACAAACTTGCTGCCCCAGCCCCGATGCGCACGATGATGAACAAAAGCCCGATGCTTGCGATCACCGTCTGCTCACGCATGCTGTACGTCTCGCTGCGCATCGCAAGCAGCGCCAGCATGATGACATAGGGCGCGAGCCGCATATCGGCATAGGCAGACAAAAACGGCATTGCGATGAACATCGTGAACAGCAACGTCGCCGCGATTGCGACTTCTACGCTGAATTTTCGCTGGGGCGACCGGACCGAGCGGTACAGCATCAGTGCCACCAGAATCACCGAGCCCACATCGAACCAGCGCCAGCGGTCCCGCAGCGCCATCGCGATCCAGCCCGGCTTGAACTTCAGACTGGCGATCCAATCGCTTCCCCCACCTCCCACATCGGGGCGCCAGCCAAGAAACATGAGGCCGGGGAGTGCCAAGGGTAAACAGCCCACCGCCCCAAAGAACGCCGCCGCAAGCCAAGACCGATTTCTGCGCCGTTCGGCGGCAAGCTCTGCCGCGAACACCAGCACCCCAAGCACCAGCCATCCCGACACATGCGCTGCCCATATGGCGCAGGCGATCGGAACAAACACCAAGGCGCGAAGCCGAGTGCGGCTCAATCGCCCCAGCCTCAGCCACAACGCCCACGCATTGAGCGCGAGTGCCATCGCCAGCGTGTAGTTTATAAAGCCATATTGCAGCGCGAGATGATACGCGAACGGCAGCGCGAACAACGCAAGCGGTTGAACTCTGCCATGCGCTTCGACCGAAATCCACATCACGCCCGCGACGGTCAGCACCGGAATCGCCAGCAAAATGAGCTTCACCGCTGGTTCGAGCCCGATCAGCGGTGCGAGCGCGGCGGCGAGCGCATCGCCCCCCAAATAGCCGATCAATCTCCACTCGAACCGATACCAGTTGGAAAGATGCGGGTCATCGCCCAGCATGACATGGTAACGCCCCATATTCGCAGGGACGTCGGTAAATGGCGGGATGGGCGGCCATAATAGCGGCACCGTCGCCAACGCTAGCATTGCAAATACGAACCAGCGCGTATCCCACCAACGGCTCGTCATTTCTCAGCCTCCACGCGATACAGCGCTGCTTCGGATGTCATTGGGACGAGCCAGGCGGGCGCATTTCCCGTACGCAGCGCCTCCAGCAGTGATCCCGGCGGGGGCGTTCCCAACTCATCCCACGCCCCGCCGCAATTGGCGAGATAGGTGATCTCCAGCCGATCGGCTTCGGCACGCGCCTCGGCGACCGGCAGCCATACCAGGCGATAAACGGCCAGATTTCCGACGCCATTGCGATGATAGGGCGCGGCAAGGACGCGGTGACGCGTCTCGGCCAGCGCATAGGCGCCCAGGTCGATCGGCGCGGCAACCGTCCCGGCGGGCTGAGCGGCGAGCTGCGCCAGCACGGCCCCGCCATCGCAGGTCGCGGCGGGCGGCGGCGGCGCGGCAAAGCTCCCCAGCGCCGGATAGAGGAACCCCGCCGACGTGACCCACGCCGCCGCCAGCGCCATCGGCCCGCGCTCCCGCGCATAAGCGATCAGCGCCGCCAATCCCGGCGCGGCGAGCATTGTCCCGGCATAAATGCCGCGCAACTGCACCAGCGCAAGCGCAAGTGCGGCGAGCTGAAACCCGGCGAGCACCGCCCAGCCCGTGTCGCGCGTCCGCCGCCACTGCCACAGTGTCGCGGCCAGCCCTGCGAGCGCCAACCCAACATAGCCGATCGCATGATCCAGCGGCGCGGCGAACAGCGGCTGCGCCTCCGCCACCCGCGCCAGCCACAGCCGCTCGAGCAAAGGATCGACTCCGCCATAAGGCGACAGGCACGCGGGCGAGAGGGTCAGCGCAACAGCCAGCGCCGCACCGCCCAGCGCGACTGCAGCAACCAGCCTTGTCCGGGGCGCGTCAAACCAGCGTCCGGCAAGCGCAAGTCCAACCGGAGCGAGCGCGCCCACCTGCGCGGCGCGCCACAACGGCGCGGCAAAGGCGTCGCAAGTCGCTGCGTCCCAGCCGCTCGTCCGAAACAGGATCGCCGCAAGCCCGAAGCCAAGGACCAGCGACGCGCCATAGCCCAGCAACCGGGGTCGCTCGCCCTGCCCCGCCACCACCCAGCGCATGACCAGCACTCCACCGCCCAGCGCGAGGAACGGCGCAGTTTCCATGCCGACGACTAGCGACGCGACACTCGCCACCCCCGCCGCGACGCCGCAACGCCATCCACCGCAACCGATCACGGCGCGAACGAGCACCAACAGCAGCACCAGCTGCAAACCATGATGGTCGATCCGGCCGGGCAGAAACAGCGCACTCGCCGGATAGGCCAGCGCGGTGATCACCACTGCAACCAGTGCCGACACCGCAACCCGCCGCGCAATCGCCGCGACCAGCATCAACGCGACCGCGAGCAGCAACAAGGGCCAGAGAATCACCGCGGCCAGTTCCGCCGCGTACGCCCCCGTCACCGGAGTCAGCAGCGCAATGATCGCGCCGGGCACCAGATCGGGCAGCCGCGACCAGTGCATCTCCAGCCCAGCCACCCCAAGCCGATGCTGCGCCAGATCGCTAAACCCCTGGCCACCCAGCCAGTCGCGCATTTGCTGCAACCGCATTACATCGTCGGTGTCGGGCAACCGCAACGCCGACAGCGCCGCCCAGTCCCGCCACGCCCAGACAACGGCGAGCAGCAACGCAAGCCCCGCCGCCACCGCGTTATCGCGCCAGACCGTAGATCGCGCAGCCCCCATGCGACTTCGCTATCCCATTCTGGTTAACGTTCGTCGAGCGCCATTGCGGACCCGATAGCGCCCGCTAGGCTGCACCGATGAAACGCATCCTCCTGATCGGCCTTTGCCTCGCGCTCGCCTTTGCGGGCTATGGCTATTGGGGTGCCCTCCGCGACCCGATCGTTCGACGGGCGACAATCGAGATGGCGGATTGGCCGAAAGGGAAGGCGCCGCTCCGTGTCGTGCTGCTCAGCGATCTTCACGTCGCCGGTCCCGACATGCCACCCGCACGGCTGGCGCGCATCGTCGCGCGGGTGAACAAGCTGAAGCCGCATCTGGTGCTGATCGCTGGCGATCTTGTGAGTGATAAACGCGTCTCGACGCACCGCTATACCGAGGACGAAGCGGTCGCGCCGCTCCGCGGGCTTCGCGCTCCGTTCGGAGTCGTCGCGGTACTCGGCAACCACGATCACTGGCGCGACACCGCCGGAATGCGCCGCGCGCTGGAGGCGAACCGAGTCACGGTTCTCAGCAACAGCGTCATCCGTCGCGCGGGACTGATCCTCGCCGGAGCTGATGACGACTTCACAGGCCGTGCCGATCCTGCCGCGCTCGCCCGCGCCGTCGAAGCACTGGCGGGGCCGGTCGTCGCGCTCAGCCATTCGCCAGACATCGTGCCCGCGCTACCGTCACGCTTCGGCTTGATCCTCGCCGGGCACACGCATTGCGGGCAAATTAAGCTCCCGCTGATCGGGCGGCCCGCCACCATGTCGCGCCACGGCGACCGCTTCGCCTGCGGCCTGATCCGCGAGGGCGACCGGACCATTGTGGTCAGTGCGGGGCTTGGGACCAGCCTGCTGCCAGTCCGCATCGGCGCCCCGCCCGACCTGTGGCTGCTGGAGCTTACGCCCCCCGCCGCCCCAACAACCGCAACCGCAGCGCGTTGAGCTTGATGAACCCCGCCGCGTCGCGCTGGTCATATGCGCCCTGATCGTCCTCGAACGTCACGACCTTTTCGCTGTACAGCGAATAGGGCGACTTGCGCCCGACCACATAAACGCCGCCCTTGTAGAGCTTGAGCCGCACGGTCCCGGCGACCTTTTGCTGCGAATAGTCGATGGCGGCCTGCATCATCTCGCGCTCCGGCGCGAACCAGAAGCCGTTATAGACCATCTCGGCATAGCGCGGCGCCCATTCGTCCTTCAGATGCGCGGCGCCGCGGTCGAGCGTGATGCTCTCGATCCCGCGATGCGCGAGGTGATAGATGGTGCCGCCCGGCGTCTCGTACATGCCGCGCGACTTCATCCCGACGAAGCGGTTCTCGACCAGATCGAGCCGGCCGATGCCATGCTTGCGGCCAAGCTCATTGAGCGCCGCCAGCAGCGTCGCGGGCGACATCGCCACGCCATTCACCGCGACGCCGTCGCCCTTTTCGAAATCGATCGTGATATATTCGGGCGTGTCCGGCGCGTCCTCCGGGTTCACCGTGCGCGAATAGACGTAATCGGGGGTTTCATCCCACGGATCCTCGAGCACTTTCCCTTCCGACGAGGTGTGCAGCAGGTTCGCGTCGGTCGAGAACGGCGATTCGCCGCGCTTGTCCTTGGTCACCTGGATCTGGTGCTGCTCGGCGAATTCGATTAGCTTGGTACGGCTGGTCAGATCCCATTCGCGCCACGGTGCAATCACCTTGATGTCCGGGTTCAGCGCATAGGCCGACAGTTCGAAGCGGACCTGATCATTGCCCTTGCCGGTCGCGCCATGGCTGACCGCGTCGGCATTCACTTCCTTGGCGATCTCGATCAGCCGCTTGGAAATCAGCGGGCGCGCGATCGAGGTGCCGAGCAGATACAGCCCCTCATACAGCGCATTGGCGCGCATCATCGGGAACACGAAATCGCGGACGAACTCTTCCTTGAGGTCGTCGATGAAGATGTGCTCGGGCTTCACGCCTGCATCCAGCGCCTTCTTGCGCGCTGGCTCCAGCTCTTCGCCCTGCCCCAGATCGGCGGTGAAGGTCACGACCTCGCACTGATATTCCTGCTGGAGCCATTTCAGGATCACGCTGGTGTCGAGACCACCCGAATAGGCAAGCACCACGCGATTGATCTTGTCGGCCATGTCGAACGCTCCAGAAAAAGGACGGCTGCGCCTCTAGGACCGTGGCGGCGCTTCCGCAACCGTAGCGAACAGTCGGGGCAAATGGATGGCGAGCAGCCCGGCGCGGAAACCATAGCTCGCCAGCAGCGCCAGCCACAGCCCGGTAGCACCAAGCGGCCGCAGCAACAGGTCGGTCGCGATGTACAGCGCCGTCGCCAGAATCGCGGCATTGCGCAGCGCCCGCCCCTGCGTCGCGCCGATGAACACGCCGTCGAGCAGCCAGGCCGGAACCCCGACGATCGCGGCCAGTGCGGCGAGCGGCAGCACCGCCCGCGCCGCCTGTCGCACTGCTTCGTTGGTCGTGAGCAGGTCGATCAGCGCGCCGCCGAACACCAATGCTGCAAGCGTCGCGAGCAGCCCAAAGCCGAGCGAGAACTCGCCGGTCAGCCGGATCGCGCGCTTGAGCTCGCCCCGCGATCCGCGTCCCACCGCCTGCCCCACGCGCGACTCGGCGGTGAAGGCGAAGCCGTCGAGGACGAAGGCAAAGATGCTGACCAGCTGCATCAGCACATGGTTCGCGGCGAGCTGCACCGTCCCCAGCCGCGCCCCGGCATTGGCTAGCCACAGAAACAGCGTCAACAGCGCGATCGTGCGCACCATGATGTCGGCATTGACCGCAAACAGCAGCCGCCACGCCGCGCCGTTCAAGAACCCGGCGCGCTGCCCCAGCAAGGCGCGCGGCCCCGCGATCCGCACGACCAGCACGATCCCCGCGATCAGCCCGACCCATTCGGCAATCGCGGTGCCAAGTCCCACGCCGCGCGCACCCATGCCGAACTGCCACACGAACACCAGGTCGAGCACGGCGTTGACGAGGTTGACCAGGATCTGCAGCGCCAGCGTCTCACGCGTGCGGCCAAGGCCGAACAGCCAGCCATTGATCGCGTAAAACCCCAGCGCGGCGGGCGCGCCCAGAAATCGCGCCGTCACGAACTCCCGCGCCGCCGCATCGAGCGCGCCGCCACCCGCAAGCAAGGCGAAGGCAGCAGGTACGAGGATAATCTGCAGCGCCACCAGCACCACGCCAATCCCCAGCCCCGCAGCGACCCCGCGCACCAACAACCCGTGCACCTCGTCCCGCGCGCCGCGCCCATGCGCCTGCGCGGTTAGCCCGGTCATCCCCATGCGCAGGAACCCGAACGCCCAGAAGATGAAACTGATGATCGCCGTCCCCAGCGCGACCCCGGCCAGCGCCGCAGCGTCCCCGGTCCACCCGATCACGGCGGTATCGACCAGCCCGACCAGCGGCACCGTCGTCTGGCCGAGCATGATCGGCCAGGCCTGCGCCAGGATCGAGCGGCGGGTGGGCGGGGCCGATTGCATCGCCGCCCCTTGCGGCTAGACTGGCCGAAAATCCAGCGAGGTCATGCCGTGGCCGATGTGAAGACCAAGCCCACGCCCGCCGATGTCGCCGCCTTTATCGACGCGGTCGAAAATCCCGTCCGCCGCGTGGATGCACAGACGGTCTGCGCCATGCTCGAGCGCGTCACCGGCGAATCGCCAAGGATGTGGGGCGCGTCGATCATCGGTTTTGGCAGCTATCATTACCGCTATGACAGCGGGCACGAAGGCGACATGTGCCGCCTCGGCTTTTCGCCGCGCAAGGCGCAACTGGTCCTCTATGTGTTGAGCGACACGCCCGAGGAAGCGGAGAAACTCGCACGGCTGGGCAAGCACAAGACGGGCAAATCCTGCCTTTACATCAACAAGCTGGCCGATGTGGACATGGCCGTGCTCGAGGAAATCGCCCGCGACGCGCTGGCCGATATGAACACCAGATACCCGCCGGCCTGAGCCGTACGGGCCCCCCGGTCCGGCGCGCCCTTACATCACCTCGTCAATTCACAGCATTGCCCCCGGTCCCCGCATGGAGGATAGGGAACTATGACAGATCTAAGACAGGAGCCCCCCGCGCTCGACCGGATTCAGCAGAATTGGCTGGCAGCCGGTGAACGGCGCATCCTGAACTGGCTTTGCGCGCACATGCCGGCCGCGATCACGCCGGATGTGCTGACGCTGACCGGAATGGTCGGCGCGGTGATGGTGTTCGCAGGCTATGTCGCGAGCAATTGGGGCATCAACTGGCTTGCGCTGACGCTGGCGGGCTATGCGGTGCAATGGTTCGGCGACTCGCTCGACGGCAGCCTCGCGCGCTGGCGGCGGATCGAGCGACCGTCTTATGGCTATTTCATCGACCATAGCTGTGACGGGTTGGCGAACCTGCTGATCGTCGCGGGCATCGGGCTCAGCCCGTTCGTGACGATGGACGTCGCGATGATCGCGCTGGCAGGCTATCTGCTCATGTCGATCCACACCTTCCTCTCCGCACGCGTGGTGGGCGAATTGCGCCTGTCCTATCTCGCCGCCGGGCCGACCGAGCTGCGGCTGATGCTGATGGGCATGACGGTAATGATGTGGGTGCTGGGGCCGGATCGCGGGCTGTTCGGCTTCATCTCCGGCTTCGATCTGTTCGTTGGCGGGATCGGCGCGATTCTGATCCTGCTGTTCCTCGGCCAGACGATCGCGACCGGGCGTCGCCTCGCGGCGCTTGAGCGGCGGACCGGGCCGCGTCCATGATTGCCGCCCTCGCGCTGCTCATGCTTCAGGCGCAGCCGGTGCATGTAGCGCCCGGCCCGCTGCCCAAGGCGGAGGCCGAACGCCGCGCCGCCGAGCGCTTCGCCGACCTCGACCTCAACGAAGACGGCTCGATCGAGCGCGATGAGGTGCGGGCGCGCTTCGATTTCGAGGCAAGCGCGGAGGCGACCTATGCCGCATCGCGCCAGTCGAAAAAGGCAAGCGCGCCGCGTCCCGCAGTGCGCGCACCGCGGACCGACTGGGCGAGGGCCGATACGTGGTTCGCTGCGGCGGACAAGGATGGCGACGGCAGGGTGACGCCAGCGGAACTGGACCGCCATCTGGGTACCGCGCCGGATCCGGCCGGCGGCGAATAAGGACGACGCCACAACGAATTGCTTGCCATCGGTGACCTTTCTATAGCGTCCATCGACTGGCGGGGGATGAAATGGTCGGGCGCGTTAAACTTGAGTCTCTGACCAGCCTGCGCTTCGTCGCCGCTTTCTGGGTCGTGCTCTATCATACGATGCCACAGGCCGGACGCACCGGGTTCGCAATCGACCTCACCAAGCTTGGCTACAGCGCGGTGACGCTGTTCTTCATGCTGTCGGGCTTCATCCTGATGTTCGTCTACCGGCGGTTTGACAGTCGCGCGGCGATCACCCGCTTCCTGGTCGCCCGCATTGCCCGCATCTACCCGATGTTCGCGCTCTCGCTGTTGATCGACCTGCCCCGCCTCGCGCTGTTCCGCATCGCCAAATACGGGCTGGTCGTCGGTGCCGGCTATTCGGGCGTCACCCTCGCCGCGCAATTGTCGCTGCTCCAGTCCTGGTATCCGCCGATCGGCGCGCTCAACTATCCCAGCTGGTCGGTATCGACCGAATTGTTCTTCTATCTCGGCTTCCCGCTGCTGCTGCCGCTGGTTGCGCGGGTGCGCGCGATTGGCGCAATCGTGGCGGCAATGGTCGCGCTATGGGGCGTGCTGGTCGCCACCGGGATCCTGCTGGACGACCACACCCCCTACGGCGTTGGCGATCTGTGGCGCAATCCGGCATTGCGGCTGCCCGAATTCATGCTCGGCATGTTCCTGACCCAGCTGATCGTTCGCGACGGCCGGCTGGTCACGACGCCCGCGCTACTGGCGCTGCCCGCGCTCGTCAGCATCGGCGCGGTTGCGCTGTCGATCCACGATCTTGACGGCCGGATCGCGGAGGTGCTGCTGCTCCCCGGCTTTGCCCTGCTGATCGCGGTGCTCGCCAGCGCGTCAGGGCCGCTCGCGCGGTTTACGCAGCATCGCACTGCGGTTCTGCTCGGCGAGGCCAGCTATGCCCTCTACCTGCTCCACGCCCCCTTTTCGATCTTCTACGACGCGCTGGGCGTCTCCGGTCTGCCCGGCGCTTATTTCGGCTATCTTGCGGTCACCATCGCGGCGAGCATTGCGGCGCATCTTTGGTTCGAACGGCCGATGCGCGTGCGGATCGTGACTTGGTGGGACCAGCGGAGCGCCGCCCGGCGGTCATCGCCGCTGGCACCGGCGTCGCAACCGGCGGGCTGAACGTCGCACCGATCAGCCGCGCAGCCGCGCCTCATCCACCGCCATATAATCCCGCGTGATCGGCAGCGCCGTGCGCGATCGGCTATACTGGAGCTGGTAATTGACCAGCCCGCCATTCTCGAAACTCACCAGCGACCCGGCGAGATAATAGGTCCACATTGCGAAGAACCGCTCGTCATAGAGCGCGACGATCTGTTGACGCGCCGCCATCGCGCGGTCGTACCAATGCTGAAGCGTGTGGCCGTAATGCAGCCGCAGCACCTCGACATCGGTGAGAAAGAAGCGCAGCTCCTCATGCCCGCGCAGAATCTCCGACAGCGCCGGGATATAGCCGCCGGGGAAGATATACTTGGCGGTAAACGCATCGGTCACCCCCGGCCCGCCCGCACGGCCGATCGTGTGGAGCAGCATCACCCCCTCGGGCGTCAGCAGTTCGCGGCACTTGGCAAAGAAGGTGCGGTAATGCGCCGGGCCGACATGCTCGAACATGCCGACCGACACGATCCGGTCGAACTGACCGGTGACATGGCGATAATCGATCAGCTCGAACCGCACCTTGCCCGCCACGCCCGCCGCCTCGGCCCGCGCCCGCGCGATCTTGAGCTGCTCCTCGCTCAGCGTCACGCCAAGCACCTCGGCTCCGGTCGTTTCGTGCAGATACAGCGCCATCCCGCCCCAGCCACAGCCGATATCAAGCACCGTCATCCCGGGCTTCAGCGCCAGCTTGGCGGCGATATGCGCCTTCTTGTCCGCCTGCGCCTGCTCGAGGCCATTCGCCGGATCGGTGAAATAGGCCATCGAATATTGCCGGTCGGCGTCCAGAAACAGGTCGTAGAGCTTCGCCGACAGGTCGTAATGATGCGCGACGTTGCGCTTGGACCGCCGCGCCATGTTGATGCGGTCGAGCCGGAAGCGGACATTGTCGAACCCACGCTTCACCGGACCGATATCGAGATTGCCGGTCTTGTCCTCCCACCGGTTATTCGCGGTGACGAGGCGCAGCAGCGCCAGAATATCGCCGGTCTCGATCACCAGCCGCCCGTCCATGAAACACTCCGCCGCGCCGAGCGCCGGATCGGTCAGGATGCGCCGCGCAACCGACGGGTCGGTGAAGCGGATCGTCACAGGAGCAAGGCTGGGATCGGCCGCCCCGAAACTGCGCGCACTGCCGTCCGCATGGATAACGGTGAGTTCGCCGCGCTTCACGGCGCGGGTGAAGAAATGATCGATCAGCGCCATGCGCGGCAAGCTAGCGGCTGGACTTTGTTTCGCAAGTGCGAAGGCGGCAGAAAACCGCGCTAAATCCCCGCATACCATTCGTAATCGGCGACATCTTCCCAATAACCGCCCTTGCCGCGCCCGATCCCGTCGAGCGAGGCGACCGCCTCGACCCGCATGACATATTTGGCATGCTTGTAGCCAAGCTGCCGCTCGACCCGCAGCCGCACCGGCGCGCCATGCGCGATCGGCAGGATGCGGTCGTTCATCGCCCAGGCCATGATCGTCTGCGGATGAAAGGCATCGATCAGATCAACCGATTCATAATAGGCACCTCCGCGCAAACTGTCGGCGCAATGGAAGACCAGATAGCGCGCACTGTCGCGCAGCCCGGCGGCATCAAGGATCGCCGACAGCTTCGGCCCCTGCCACTTGCCGATCGCGCTCCACCCTTCGACGCAATCATGGCGCGTGATCTGCGCCCGCTGCGGCATCGCACGCAGATCGGCGAGCGACAGGCTGAGCGGGCGCGCGACCAGCCCGTCGACGCGCAGCCGCCAGTCGGCGAAGCGGTTCTCCGCAAGTGCGCGATAGGCATCGGTATTCGGGTTGCGCGTGCCGTTCGACCGGAAACGCGGCGACATGTCCTCGGGCGAGAACTCGCGGGCCAGCGCATTGCGGTTCGTAATGACGCGCTGCAGGCTGCGATGCACCGCCTCCGCCTTGAACAAAATGTCGCGCCCGGCCTCACTTTTGCCGACGCTGTCGCATCCGGCGAGCAGCCCGCCCGCGCCCGCGACGATCAGATTGCGGCGGGTGATCAGCGTCATGCGTCCTCCTCGCGCGGCACGCGCCATTTACCGGTCAGCATCGAGCGTACTTCGTCCAACGGCCCGGCCAGGATCACCAGCGCGAGATGGACGATGATGAACAGCACCAGCAGCATCGTGACGATGAAATGGATCGACCGCGCGCTCTGCCGCCCGCCAAAGATGTCGAGCAGCCACGGCCACGCCGCATTCATCCCCGGCGACATGGCAAGCCCGGTGAAGATCACCAGCGGCAGCAGCACGAAGATCACGCCCGCGTAACTGAGCTTCTGGAAGATATTATACGCGCGCGGATTCTCGGGATCGTGGAACCGCAGCGCGAGGTGCGACTTGAAATCGGCGATCAAATGCCCGCGCGACAATTCGCTTCGCGCGATACGCAGGTCGCGCTGAAAATGCCGGTTGAGCAGGCTGACGATCATGTACGCCAGCAGCGCAAAGGCCAGCACCAGCGCGAAAAACAGATGCCACCGCCGCGCCATCGCAAGGTTGTAGGTCGACGGGATAGTCAGCCACCCCGGAACACGCGCGGTGTCGAAGAACCAGATCAGCTTGAACCAGGGCTGGTCGTAATTGGCGCCATATTCGCCCCAATAGAGCTGGCCGTGCGCGTTGAGGATCATCAGCCCGCTGCCGAGCAGGATGATGACGCTGACCGCGGTCACCCAATGCCACAGCCGCGTCGACAGCGAGTGGCGGCGAATCACCTCCGGGGGCGCGGGATCATCCATAGGCACGGACGAAGAATATCACCGTCGTTGCCGCCGTCACCAGCAATGTCCACGCGCGCACGACGCCCGGCGACAACCGCTTGCCGATCGCTGCGCCGCCGAAGCCACCCAGGATCGCACCCGCCAGCATCGGCAGGCATGCGCGCCACTCGACCATCGCGAACCCGATGAACACGAACGCCGCGGCAAGGTTGGCGACCGCGAGCATCAGCGTGCGGATCGCGAACAGCGCGCGCGGCTCGATATTGGCGAGCAGGCCATAGGTCGCGGTGGTCATCAGCCCCACGCCACCGCCGAAATAGCCACCGTAAATGCCGAGCAACCCCTGCGCGCCGATCAGCGTGCGCCGCCCGATCGTCACCCGCGCATGCAGCCAGTCGGCTGCGCTCCGCCCGAACGCCATCACGACAAAGGCGAACAACAACAGCCACGGGATCACGACATCGAACGTGTCGCTGGGCGTCAGCACCAGCAACAGGCTGCCGCCGAGCCCCGCGAAAAACGTGATGAGTGCGAGCAGCAGCACCGACAGCCCGGCCACCGGCCCCAATTCGTCGCGAAACCCCCATGCGCTCGCCGCCGCGCCGGGCAGCAGCGCGACGTTGGAGGTCGCATTGGCGATATTGGCGGGCAGGCCGAGCGCAATCAATGCGGGCAGCGTCGCGAAGGTCCCTCCGCCCGCCAGCCCGTTCATCACGCCGCCAATGACCCCGGCTCCGGCGGCGATAAGAAGTGCGGCGATGTCCATCTCCTCCCCTTGCGTCACCCTAAACGATGCCACAAGTCCCGTGCGGAAATCGGGAGAGACGAACATGAAGCTGGATCTGGTCGATGTCTTCGGCGCGGATGCCAACACCGGCAATCCGCTGGCGGTGGTGCATGATGCGGCGGCGATGGATGCCGATGCGATGCTCGCGCTCACCCGCTGGCTCGGCTTTTCGGAAACGACCTTCCTGATCCCCGCGACCGATCCGGCGGCGGATTATCAGGTGCGTATCTTCTACCCGGCGGGCGAACTGCCCTTTGCCGGGCACCCGACGCTCGGCACCTGCCATGCCTGGCTTGAGGCCGGCGGCGTGCCGCGAGATCCCGGCCGGATCGTCCAGCAATGTGGTGTCGGACTGGTCCCGATCGCGCGGACAAGCGACATGCTGTCCTTCCGCGCGCCGCCGCTGGCCCGCTCCGGACCGTTGAGCGACGCCGAACGCGCCGAAGCCGCGCGGCTTGCCAATGTGCCCGCCGACGCGATCGTCGATGCGGTGCACGCCGATAACGGGCCGGGATGGCAGCTGCTGCGGCTGCGCTCGGCGGCAGATGTGCTCGCAGTCGACCCGCCCGCGCGTGCGCCGGCGGGCACCGATATCGGGCTGGTCGGCCCGCATCCTGAGGGGAGCGAAACCCCGTTCGAGCTGCGCGCCTTCTTCACCGACGGCAATGGTCGGCTGGTCGAGGACCCGGTGACCGGCAGCCTCAACGCCGCGACCGCGCAATATCTGTTCGGTGCGGGGCTGGCGACGGGCAGCTACACCGCTGCGCAGGGCCGCATGACCGGATGCGACGGACGCGTCGAAGCGCGGATCGACTCCGACGGTCATGTCTGGATCGGTGGGCGCACCGCGACCGTGGCGCGCGGCGCGGAACTCGAGTGAAACAAAAAGGGCGGACCTTTCGGCCCGCCCTTTCCGATTGTCGTTCCGATCGAAGCGATCAGAAGCGCAGGCCGACGCCGACGCCCGCGAAGTTCACGTCCGGACCTTCGACCAGGGTGCGGCGATACTCGACCTTGGCGTAGACCTTCTCGCCCAGGTTGTGCTGGTAGCCGGCACCGGCGAACGCGCCGTCGTCGCCGTCGGCGAAGCCGTACCCGCCGAGCACATAGGCGCGGCCAGCGTCGCCAACCTTGGCGCCAACGCGACCACCGATGGTCCAGAACACGTCGGTATCTTCAGCAAGGACCTTGTCGGCCGCAGCTTCGACGCCGATGAACGCGGTGTCGCCCAGGTCGAAGTCATAGCCGACTGCGACGCCAGCAAATGCTTCTTCAGCGCCTTCGGCCCATGCGATGCCGCCACGGACTTCGACGCGGGCTTCGCCCGGTGCAGCGTCCTGAGCGAACGCGGGCGCGGCGACGGTGGCGGCAGCAAGCGCCGCAAGAATAGCAATCTTACGCATACAAAATTCCCCAAGCAGGATGTTGTTTTTGGTTCCGCAACACGATGTTGCGACACCGTAACTAGGGATGCAGTGCGTGAGTTACAAGAGTAACACGGTTCATTTTTGCAACGACATGATCAACCTGTTGCACATCAGCAACAGCTGCATAAATGACTAACCCAGCGCGGCTTGTTTCTCGTCCGCCAGCCGGTCGAGCTCGGCGCGGCTCTTCTTCTCGCTCGCGGTCTTGAGCTGGCCGCACGCCGCGTCGATATCGCGCCCGCGCGGGGTGCGCGCCGGGGCAGAGATGCCCGCACCGAACACGATCTCCTGAAACGCGCGGATCCGCTCGGGCGTCGAGCATTCATAAGGCGCGCCGGGCCACGGGTTGAACGGGATCAAATTGACCTTGGCGGGCAGCTTATAGTGCTTGATCAGCCGCACCAGTTCGCGCGCATCGGCGTCGCTGTCGTTCTTGTCCTTCAGCATCACATATTCGAACGTGATGCGGCGGGCATTGTTCGCGCCGGGATAGTCGGCGCACGCCTGCAACAGTTCCTCGATCCCGAACTTGCGGTTGAGCGGCACGATTTCGTCGCGCACTTCCTTGGTCACCGCGTGGAGCGAGACGGCGAGGTTGACCCCGATCTCCTCACCGGCCCGCGCCATCATCGGCACAACGCCGCTGGTCGACAGGGTGATGCGGCGCTTGCTCAACGCGATACCGTCGCCGTCCATCACGATCTTCAGCGAATCGCGCACATTGTCGAAATTATAGAGCGGCTCGCCCATCCCCATCATCACGATGTTGGTCAGCATCCGCCCCTCGGGCTGGCTCGGCCATTCGCCCAGCGCGTCACGCGCCAGCATCACCTGTCCGACGATCTCGCCGGGCTCGAGGTTGCGGACGAGGCGCATCGTGCCCGTGTGGCAGAAACGGCAATTGAGCGTGCAGCCGACCTGGCTCGACACGCATAACGTTCCCCGATCCGCGTCGGGGATGAACACCATCTCGTAATCCTGCCCGTCATCCGACCGCAGCAGCCATTTGCGCGTGCCGTCGGTCGACACCTGTGCCTCGATCACCGCCGGGCGCGAAATAACGAAGCGCTGCGCCAGCCAGGGCTGCATCGTCTTCGAGATGTCGGTCATCAGGCTGAAGTCGGTAACACCGCGATTATAAATCCAGTGCCACAGCTGCTTTGCGCGCAACTTGGCCTGTTTCGGCTCGAGCTGTGACGTCTCCAGCGCCATGCGCAGGTCCGCCTTGGACAGGCCGAGCAGGTCGATGCGGCCATCGGCGCGCGGCTTCAGACTGCGCGGAACGGGCACGGGATCGATGTGCCCGGCGATGGACATCAGGGGAGTCGAGACTGATTGCATTGCGCGCATATAGCGAAAGCGAGGGCGCATTTCCATGCCCCGCCCATCCCGGGGCAGCAACGGCTTACCGAGGAAGGGTTGCGATTGCGGTCTCCCGTCGGGAACCTTGGCGCGTGCGCGTCCTTTGACGCCTTTGAATGCAACCAATTGGAGCAGTAACTTGATCACCCTGACCCATGCAGCGCTAGCCGCCGGCGTTCTGTTCGGCACCCCCGCCATCGCGCAGACGACGCCGCCGGCTGCCCCCGCCCCCCAGGCCCAGACCGCAGCCCCGGCGCCAGTGACCGACGAGGAAGTGACCAAATTCGCCCGGGCAGCGCTCGCCGCTGATGCAGTGACCAAGGACGCGTCGATTCCCGCCGCCGACAAGACCGCAAAGATGACGGAGGCAGTTACCGGCGCTGGCCTCGACACCGGTCGCTTCAACCAGATCGCGACGCTGGCTCAAACCGACCCGGCGGTGAAGGACAAGGTTCAGGCCGCAATCATCGCAGTGCGCGATGGGCCGCAGGCAGCCGTCCCCGCACCGGCCGCCAGCCCAACTCCCGGCGGGCAGCAGTAAAATGGCAGCGGCTGCGCCCGGTTAACGCCGCGCGCAGCCCATTGCCGCCGCGTCGATCGCGGTTGCCGCGCCCTTGAGCGCATAGACATCGGCAAAGGCGCCGCCGCCGCGCGCGACGCTCTCGACACTCATCGAACGGCTCGACCGAATCGCCGCGACGATCGCCCGGTCGGTGCGAGCATCCGGCGCCCACGCGTCGCTCGCCCCGGCGATCAGCTCGAACCGGCGCTCGCCAATTGCCAGCGTCACCTTGGCGCGCGGGTCACGCGCGCGGCTAAGCCGGACATGGACCTGGTTGCGCGCCTGCGAACGGGGCCAGTTGGCGATGCTGGCAAACGCACCTGCCCCGCCGCGCACCGGCTGCCCGATTGCGTAGCAGCGGGCGGGCGCAGCGTCACGAAACGCTCCCCAGCTATCGAACACGCCCAGCGACTCGCGCCCTTGCCCCTGCGCAACAAGGGCCGTGGCGAGAAGGAGCGCGATCATGTCGGCGCCCGTCCGCTGCCCAGGTGGACCACCGTCTCTTCGCCGCCCTCGATCATGACCACCGATCCTTGCGGCAGTCCGAGCGAGATCGGCGCCGCGAACTCGGGATGCACGTCCCGTCCCGTCATCACGCCGCGCAGCACGCGGCTGGAGATGCCATGCATGATGATCAGCCGGTCGCCCGGATCGTCATGCGTGTCGGCGAGCCAGGCAGAAACGCGCGCGGCGATCTCCGGATAGGTTTCACCGCCGGGCGCCGGATGGAGCAGGCCGGTCGCGGCAATGACCGGCAGCTCACCCGCGACCAGCTCGGCATAATAGCGCCCGCCCCAGCTGCCCATGCCGATCTCCGTCAGCCGCGGATCATGCCGCGCTGCGTGCCAGTCGAGTTCCAGATGTTCGGCGATCACCGCCAGCGTCTGCAGCGCACGCCCGGTATCGGATGCCCACAGCGTCAGCGCCGGCGCCCGACCGAGCAGCGCCGCCAGCGCCTGCCCCATCTCGTCCGCCTGCGCGAAGCCGGCGCGGGTCAGCGGCGTGTGCAAATGTTCGCCCTGCAACCGGCGTGCGGCGTTGAACACCGTCTCGCCATGTCGCGCGATGAAATCCCGTCCCTTGCGCATCGCCAGACTGATTGAGTGCCCTGTGGCACAAAAGCAACGGTTTTCCGTGTTTATCCAGCGTTCATGCAACTTGTGCGGCGCAGCGTCATTAGAGCCCCCGACCCGTGAATGGGTTGAGTTAAGGAGTTTCAGTATGCGTATCGCAATTGCAGCCGCGCTGGCCGCATCGACCATGATCGCCACCCCGGCCTTCGCCCAGGACACCGATCCGACCTTCACCGGCTTCCGCGCCGGCGTCGTCGGCGGCTACGACATCCTGCGCCCGGGCAGCAGCGAAGACAGCGACATCGATGGCGACGACCAGAATGTCGACGGCTTCCTCTATGGCGTCGAGCTGGGTTACGACATCGGCGTCGGCGGCGCAGTGGTCGGCGTTGAGGCCGAGCTGTCGGATTCGACCGGCAAGGTCGAGTCGCGTTCGACCGATCCCAACTTCTTCGGCTTTGGTGAAGTCGGTGCCGGCCGTGACATCTATGTCGGCGTGCGCGCCGGTGTCCTCGCTTCGCCGACCACGCTGGTCTACGCCAAGGGCGGCTATAGCAATGCCCGCCTGAACGTGCTCGCGACCGACGGCACGACCGAACTGCGCGAAAATTTCGAGCTGGACGGCTGGCGCATCGGTGCAGGCGTTGAGAAGGCGATCGGCACCAACAGCTACGCCAAGCTCGAGTATCGCTACTCGAACTATTCCAACGCGAATTTCGAGTATCGCAACGGCGCGATCACCGAGGATTTCGACATCGACACGGACCGTCATCAGGTCGCAGTTGGCGTCGGCTTCCGCTTCTGAGCGGACTGCCGTCCACAAATGAATGCGGGGAAGGGCTGGAGCGGCTTGCTCCAGCCCTTTTTCACGTTAAGGATATCTCGAACTTCCGACGGCAATTCGGGCGCCGTCAGTTGATTATGGGCGTCCGCCCGGGGGTTTGGAATACACATGAAAGCGACGATCGAACGCGCCACGCTCCTTCGGGGCCTCAGCCACGTCCAGTCGGTGGTCGAGCGGCGCAATACCATCCCCATCCTGTCCAACGTGCTAATCGAGGCATCGCTGGACGGATCGCTGCGCCTGATGGCGACCGATCTCGACCTGCAGATCGACGAAACGGTGCCGGCAGCGGTGGATCAGGCAGGCGCGATCACCGTGCCTGCGCACACGCTGTTCGACATCGCACGCAAGCTGCCCGAAGGGTCGCAGGTCGAGCTGACCGCGGCCGACGGTAAGATCAAGGTCAATGCCGGCCGCGCGAAGTTTGAGCTCGGCACGCTGCCGCGCGACGATTTCCCGGTGATTGCGGAGGGCGAACTGCCCACCGTGTTCGAGCTGCCGGCCGAAACGCTCAAGCAGATCATCGACAAGACCCGATTCGCGATCTCGACCGAAGAGACGCGCTATTATCTCAACGGCATCTTCCTACACGTCGCCGACGACATGCTGAAGGCTGCCGCGACCGACGGCCACCGCCTCGCCCGTGTCACCGTGCCGCGTCCCGAAGGCGCCGAAGCGATGCCCGACGTGATCGTGCCGCGTAAATGCGTGGCCGAGCTGCGCAAGCTGCTCGACGAGGTCGACGGATCGGTCGGCGTGTCACTGTCGGGATCGAAGATTCGTTTCGACCTTGGCGCAGCGATCCTGACCTCGAAGCTGATCGACGGCACCTTCCCCGATTACAGCCGCGTCATCCCGACCGGGAACGACAAGATCCTGAAGATCGACCCCAAGAGCTTCATGCAGGGCGTGGACCGCGTCTCGACCATCGCGACGGAAAAGACCCGCGCGGTGAAGATGGCGCTCGACCGCGACCGGATCACCTTGTCGGTCACCAGCCCCGACAATGGCACCGCGGCCGAGGACGTGCCGGGCGAATATGCCGCACAGCCGTTCGAGATCGGGTTCAACTCGCGCTATCTGATGGACATTCTCGGCCAGATCGAAAGCGATCTGGTCGAAGTCCACCTCGCCGACGCCGCTGCGCCGACGCTGATTCGTGAGAATGATAAGTCGCCCGCGCTCTACGTGCTGATGCCGATGCGGGTGTAAGGATTTGGTGCCGCTGTGGCGGCACCCATTCCTATAATTCGCCAAGCCCGCGACGCGTGCCGATGACTGCCGAGGCGACAAGATAGGTCCCCATCAGCACGGTCACCATCGTCCAGCTGTCGATATCGGCGACAAGCACGAGCTTGGCGAGCACTGCCCAAACGAACAGCGCCAGCTGCAAGCCAAAGAAGCACCACGCGCCCGCGATCATCGAAACCTGGCGAACCATCTCGTCGCTTTCGCGAAACACACGCCAGTTGAGCCAGGTCTGGAACGCAAGCACCAGCAAGATCACCACCGCGGCCAGCATCCGCGCGCTGTCGGTCAGGCCAAGATGCACGACCACCGGGGGCGCAGCGAGGAGCGGGCCAGCGAGCATCAGCACATAGGCCTGCCGCCGCAGCCAGGGCAGCGACTCGGCGTCGGCTGGCTCGGTCCCCGGCTGCCGATAGGCGACGATCTTTCGGTAGCGATCGATGTTGCCGGTCATGAACGCCATAAACCCGCCCAGCACCAACAACATCAACGCGATGGCGAGCGACGCGAACTCGGCAACCGTCCAACGCTCGACACCCGTTTCCATGACGAAATAAGCGCCGCCAAAGCCCATCGCCGCGCCGAACACTGCGCCGATCGTCGCTTCGATCAGATGCCGGGTCCACCTCTTCTCGCGGCTCAACGGCTCAGTCACGGGCGGGTGCGATCCAGTCATCGAGGAAGATTTCATCGACTGCCACTCCAAAGATTTTCGCCATCCGCAACGCCAGCGGCAGGCTGGGGTCATATTTGTCGGTCTCGACCGCATTGATAGTCTGACGCGAGACGCCGAGCAGCCGGGCAAGGTCACCCTGACTCAAGTCCGCCTCGGCACGCAGGACCTTGAGCCGATTGTTCACAACTTCTGTCCAGAGGTCTTGTCCATATGACAAGAGTTCTTGTCATAACGGCGAACGGCCTGTCAAGAGGTCTTGTCATGCTTGCACTGCGGCCGGTAATCACTTATTGACACGATTGTCAGTAAGGACGGTCTATGGCGACGCAAGCAATCGACTGGAGCAAACCCCGCAGGCGCGAATGGGGGACCGCGCTGGCCGCGCTGCGCCGCCTGCTCGCCAATGGCGATGATACCGTGCAGGTGTTCCGCATCATGCGCGCGCTGAACGGCGACACGCTGGCGCGCAACTACCGCAGGCTGCTCACCACCCCCGAAGGCGGGCGGATCGCCTACCGCCGGACCGAACTCGCCGAGAAATTCTCCGACCACGCATGGCTCGAGTCGCTGCCCGCAGGCAGCGTCGGCGCGGCCTATCGCGCCTTCCTCGACCGCACCGGCTATTCAGCGCAGGGGCTGGCCGATGTCAGCTATGCCGATGCTGATGTCGAGCGCGGGATCGAACATCCGCACGCTTGGTATGGCCGGCGTGAGCGCGACGTCCACGATATCTGGCACGTGATCACCGACTACCAGGCCGACGAGCCGCTTGGCGAGGCTTGCCTTGTCGCCTTTTCCTACGCGCAGACCGGCGGCCTCGGCTGGGCATTCATCGCGGTCGGAGCGGCGCTCAAGAGCTTGCGCGTCACCGGATCGCGCAGCTTCGCCAAGGCGGTGCGCGAAGGCTATCGCCACGGCAAGGCCGCACGCTGGCTGTCGGGCGAGGATTATGAACTGTTGCTCGCCGAACCGCTCGATGCCGTTCGTGCGCGGCTGAACATCGGCGACCCGGCGCTGTACCGCGCGGCACAAGCCGAATTGCGCGACAAGGGTCTGATCGGGATCTAGCGCCTCCCCCGCAGGCGCTATCGCGCGGCGAGCGGGACCGCTAAGGCGCAGCGATGGCCCTCACCCGCCTTGTCCTGACCGACTTCCGCAATCATCGCGACACGATCCTGACCCCCGGGCCGGGCTTCGTTGTGCTGGCGGGGGACAATGGCGCGGGGAAGACCAATGTGCTGGAGGCAGTCTCGCTGCTCGCCCCTGGCCGCGGGCTGCGCCGCGCACCGCTGACCGAGATGGCGCGGCAGGGCGGAAATGGCGGGTTCGGGGTGGCGGCCCAACTAGATGGTGAGATCGAGATCGGCACCGGCACGCAGGCCACAGCGCCGGAACGGCGAATCGTGCGGGTCAACGGCGCCACCGCCGCTGCGACCTCGCTCGGCGAATGGCTGACCGTGCTGTGGCTCACCCCCGCGATGGACCGGCTGTTCGCCGAGCCCGCGAGCGAGCGGCGACGCTTCCTCGATCGACTGGCGCTCGCGCTCACACCCGGCCACGCGCATCACAGCGCGCGCTACGAAGCCGCGATGCGCGAGCGTAACCGGTTGCTCGGCGCGGAGGAACCCGCCGATCCCGATTGGCTCACCGCGCTTGAAGCCCGCATGGCCGAACATGGCGCAGCGATCGACACCGCGCGCCGCGACACCGTGGCGCAGCTTGCCGAAGCCCTTGCCGGACAGCCCGAAGGCCCGTTCGCACGCGCCGGTCTGGCAATCGAGGGCGACGACGCCAGCGACCTCGCGGCCCGCCTGCGCTCGGGCCGGGCGCGCGATGCCGCTGCGGGGCGCACATTGGTCGGGCCGCATCGTCAGGACCTCGCGGTTACGCACCTGTCCAAACGACAGCCGGCGCATCTCTGCTCGACCGGAGAGCAAAAGGCGCTGCTGCTCGCCATCGTCCTTGCCCATGCCGAACTGGTCGCGGCGCGGACGCAGCGCGCGCCGATCCTGCTGCTCGATGAGGTCGCCGCCCATCTTGATCCTTCGCGCCGTGCGGCGCTGTTCGATCGGCTTGCAGGGCGGGGACAGGTGTGGATGACGGGTACCGAGCCGGGCCTGTTCGCGAACATGCCGGGCCCGCTCCGCCACTATCGCGTCACGCGCGGAACGCTCGACGAGAGGTGAGCGCCCATCTTGTGCCAAGTACCGGCGACTGAACTTTTTCAGATCGCGTGCGTATCGAAGGCTGTTGAAGAACCGGAGCATCGATGACCAGAGCCACCCCCGCCAAGCTCGAAATCCGCAACGCGACGCCTGAAGACATCCCCGGCATCCTCGCGCTGACTCGCAAGACCTATCGTAACGTCGACAATTACAGCGTCGGCATGATCCGCGGACATATCAACAATTATCCAAGCGGCGTATTCGTCGCGCTCTATGAAGGTGAGGTGGTCGGCTATTGCGCCGCGAGCCGGATTGACGAGGAAGTGGCGCTCGCCCCGCACGATTGGGAATCGATCACCGGCAACGGATTTGGCAGCCGCCACGATCCCACGGGCGACTGGCTCTACGGCTATGAGATGGTCGTGGCGTCGAAGCAGCGCGGATTGCGCATCGGCAAACGGCTATACGACGCGCGCCGTGTGCTGGTCGAGCGCCTCGAGCTTAAGGGAATCGTGTTCGGGGCGCGGATTCCCAATTACCGCCGCTTGATGGCCAAGGTTGACGGTCCCGCCGATTATATCGAGCGCGTCGTCGAGGGCGAGATCCGCGATCCCACGATCGGTTTCCAGATCGCCAACGGCTTCCGCCCGATCGGCGTGCTTCCCGACTATTTGCCGGAGGACAAGCCATCCGGCGGCCATGCCGCGCACATGATTTGGCGCAACCCCTATGTCGATCCGAACGAGCCGCCGACCCATCGCGTGCCGCGCGACATCGAAAGCGTGCGCCTCGCGACCGTCCAGTTCCAGGCACGCGCCGTGAAGGATTTCGACGAATTCACGCGCAACGTCGAATATTTCGTCGATGTTGCGGCAAATTATCGATCAGACTTTGTCGTCTTTCCAGAGCTGTTTACCCTGTCGCTCCTGTCTTTCGAGGGCCGCGACCTCTCCCCCGCCCAGGCGATCGACCGGCTGACCGGCTGGCGCAAGCCGCTGGTCGAGAAGCTGTCGAATCTGGCCTTGTCCTATAATGTCAACATCATCGGCGGGTCGCACCCGACCTATACCGAGGATGGCGAGATCCAGAATGTCGCCTATGTCTGCCTGCGCGATGGCTCGGTCCATGCGCAGGAGAAGATCCACCCCACCCCAGACGAGGCCTATTGGTGGCGGATCAAGGGCGGCGACAGCGTCGATGTGATCCAGACCGACTGCGGCCCGATCGGCGTTCTGATCTGCTACGACAGCGAGTTTCCCGAACTCGCCCGGCGGCTGGTGGACGAGGGCGCGCGGATCATCTTCGTCCCCTTCTGCACCGATAGCCGCCAGGGCTATATGCGCGTACGCTATTGCGCGCAGGCCAGGGCGATCGAAAACCAGTGTTTCGTCGTCATGAGCGGAAATGTCGGCAATTTGCCGGGCGTCGAGAACATGGACATCCAGTATGCGCAAAGTTGCATCCTGACTCCGTGCGACTTTCCGTTTGCGCGCGACGGCATCGCCGCAGAGGCGAGCGAGAATATCGAGACGCTGACGATCGCCGATGTGAACCTTGCCGACCTGACCTGGGCACGGGCGGAGGGCACGGTCCGCAACCTCACCGATCGCCGTTTCGACCTCTATCGAATCGACTGGACGCAAAGCCCCCGTGGCGAGCAAAAGATGCCGATCGGCCATGGCCATGAAAAGAAGGGGCCGGGCGGGGGGTAAAGCGCCGTGCAGGCCCATTTTGCTTCCGTTTTGTGACCGCTGATCCTATATGCCGGGCATGGCATCCCAAGACGATAAAACCCCCGAAAATACCCCCAACGCAAACGCCTATGGCGCGGATAGCATCAAGGTTCTCAAGGGCCTCGACGCGGTGCGTAAGCGGCCGGGCATGTATATTGGCGACACCGATGACGGGTCGGGTCTGCACCACATGGTGTTCGAGGTCAGCGACAACGCGATCGACGAGGCGCTGGCCGGGCATTGCGACAGGATCATTATCCAGCTGAATGCCGATGGCTCGGTTTCGGTCGAGGATAACGGCCGCGGCATCCCGACCGGCATCCATAGCGAAGAAGGCGTATCGGCGGCCGAGGTCATCATGACCCAGCTGCACGCGGGCGGTAAGTTCGAGAATACCTCGGACGACAACGCCTACAAGGTGTCGGGCGGTCTGCACGGCGTGGGCGTGTCGGTGGTCAACGCGCTGTCCGAGTGGCTCGACCTCAACATCTGGCGCGACGGCGAAGAGCATTATATGCGCTTCGCGTTCGGCGATGCAGTCGCCCCGCTCAAGGTTGTCGGTCCGGCCGTCGACGAGAACGGCAACCCCAAGAAGGGGACGCGCGTCACCTTCCTCGCCTCGCCCGCAACCTTCAAGATCACCGAATATGATTTTGAAAAGCTCGAGCATCGCTATCGCGAGCTGGCGTTTCTGAACTCTGGCGTCCGCTTGTTTCTGCGCGATGCGCGGCACGAGGAAGTCAAGGAAATCGAGTTGTTCTACGAAGGCGGGATTGCCGCGTTCGTAAAATATCTCGATCGCAACAAAACGGCGCTGATGCCCGACCCGGTCGCGATCGCCGGAACCCGCGACGACGTCACGATCGACGTCGCGCTGGAGTGGAACGACAGCTATTACGAAAATGTCCTCTGCTTCACCAACAACATCCCGCAGCGCGACGGCGGGACCCACCTCGCCGCCTTCCGCGCGGCGTTGACCCGCACGATCAACAATTATGCGGACAAGTCGGGGCTGTTGAAGAAGGAAAAGGTCACCCTCACCGGCGACGACATGCGCGAAGGACTGACCGCGATCGTGTCGGTCAAGCTGCCCGATCCGAAGTTCAGCAGCCAGACCAAGGACAAGCTGGTCAGCTCAGAGGTGCGCCAGCCGCTCGAAAGCCTGATGGCCGACAAGATGAGCGACTGGCTGGAAGAAAATCCCGCTGTTGCAAAGCAGATCATCCAGAAGGTGATCGACGCCGCCGCCGCGCGTGAGGCGGCGAAGAAGGCGCGCGAACTGACCCGGCGCAAGGGCGTGATGGACATCGCCTCGCTCCCCGGCAAGCTCGCCGATTGTCAGGAGCGCGATCCCGCCAAGTCCGAACTGTTCCTGGTCGAGGGTGATTCGGCAGGTGGATCGGCGAAGCAGGGCCGCGACCGCCATTTCCAGGCGATCCTCCCCCTGCGCGGCAAGATCCTGAACGTCGAGCGCGCGCGCTTTGACCGGATGCTGTCGTCCAAGGAAATCGGCACGCTGATTCAGGCGATGGGCACCGGCATTGGCCGCGACGACTTCAACCTCGAAAAGCTGCGCTACCACAAGATCGTCATCATGACCGACGCTGACGTCGACGGCGCGCATATTCGCACGCTGCTGCTCACCTTCTTCTACCGCCAGATGCCCGAGATCATCGAAGCCGGGCATCTCTTCATCGCTCAGCCGCCACTGTACAAGGCGACCAAGGGCCGGTCGGAAGTGTATCTGAAGGACGATGCCGCGCTCGACGATTATCTGGTCGAGGCGGGGGTCGGCGGCAACCGGCTGGAGACTGCCGCGGGGACGCGCTTTGGCGACGACCTTGCCGGGCTGGTCGACCATGCCCGCCGCATGAAGACGCTGATGCGCTATGTCCCTCGCCGCTATGATTCCTCGATCATCGAGGCGCTGGCGCTGGGCCGTGCGCTCGATCCCGAAGCGACGCGCGAGCAGCGCGCCGAGCGGCTGGCGGCAGTGACGCAGCGGCTCGACCTGACCGATGCCGATGCGCGCTGGACCGCGCGGGTGACCGAGGATGGCGGCTTCCACTTCGAGCGCTGGTGGCGCGGCGTTACCGATCATCACATCATCGAAGCCGCGTTCCTGATCTCTGCCGAGGGACGCAAGCTCCACACGCTCGCCGCCGAACAGGCCGACAGCTACGCACAGGTCGCCAAGCTCGTTTCGGCAAAGGCAGCGCAGGCGGAGGACGCCGCTCCCGCCACCGAGGGCGACGAAGATCTCCCCGTCGCTGCGGCGAAGGGCGAGACGCTGGTCGCGCGGCCGAGCGAATTGCTCGACGCGATCCTCGCTTCGGGCCGCAAGGGCCTGTCGATTCAGCGCTACAAGGGGCTGGGCGAGATGAATGCCGAACAGCTGTGGGAAACCACGCTCGACCCGTCGAACCGGTCGATGCTGGTTGTCCAGGTCGATCAGGCCGATGTCGCGGATGAAATCTTCACCCGCCTTATGGGCGACGTGGTCGAACCGCGCCGCGAGTTCATTCAGGAAAATGCGCTCAGCGTCGCCAATCTCGACGTTTGATCGCAGAATCCAAACAGAGCGGCGCTGGACGGATTGCCGTCCGGCGCCGTCTCTGTTTCACAGGCGGTCCGAACGAGGGGCTGGGACATGTGGGGACTCATTGCTGGCAGTTTGCTGCTCGCCGCCGCGCCCGTCGCGGCGCAGGATGCTGCGCCCGCCGCCCCTGCCCCCGCGTCCAGCGTGCTCGCGAGCGGCATGGCCAGCTTCTATGGCGACGCCCATGCCGGCAACCGCACCGCGAGCGGTGAACGCTTCGACCCCGACGGGATGACCGCCGCACATCGCAGCCTGCCCTTCGGCACCAGGCTGCGCGTGACCGATCCGTCGACCGGGCGCAGCGTGATCGTCCGCGTCAACGACCGCGGGCCATTCCACAAGAGCCGCATTCTCGACCTGTCCGAAGGCGCCGCACGCGAACTGGGCATCGTCCGTCGCGGCCGCGCGGTGGTCGAGATTGCGCTGGCTGACACTGCGGAAGCGACCGCAGCCGAGTAATTCCCGTTTCGGGTACGTAAGGTCCATGCTATCATCGCACCGGGAGGTCTGATGCCATGTCCCTGTTGCTGCTTGCCCTCGCATTCCAGTCCGGCGCCGACGACGCGGCGATCCGCACCTATCGCGAGAAGACGCGCGCTTCGATTCCGTGTCAGAAAACCGCCGATCCCGACGAGGTGACGATCTGCGCGTTGCGAGAAGCGGACAAGAAGTACCGCGTCCCGTTCATCACCGCCCGCGCGGTCGACAACCGGCCTGCCGAGACGGCACGGGTGCTGGAAGACACGATGTTCCAGTGCGGCGTGTCCGGACCATTTCTCACGCAATGCGGCGGGATGGTCGGAGTGACCGTCGGTGTCGGGTTCGACGGCAAGGTGGTGCGCAAGCGCGAACCGGCGCCTTAGCCAAACAATCCTCCCCCGCCAGGGGGAGGTGGCGCCGAAGGCGACGGAGGGGGAGGATGGGAGTGACCTATCGCCTCAATCCGTCGTGCTTCCGCCCCCTCCGTCAGCTACGCTGACACCTCCCCCTGGCGGGGGAGGATTGATCAGGAAATCGCTTCTCACTCGCCGAGGATATGCATCCACATCGGCTCACCCGCGAGGCTTTGTGACCCGCGCAGCTTCTCGAGCGCCTGCGCGACACAGCGCTCCGGCCCCTCATGCGTCACGATCGCCAGCAGCACGCTGCCGTCGGCGATTGCGCCGCGCTGAATCAGCGATTCGATCGACACGCCCGCGTCACGCATCGCCGCCGCGATCTCCGCCAGCACGCCGACCTTGTCGGGCACGGTAAAGCGCAGATAGGCGCGGCTGCGGCGCTCTCCGGTGGGGGCGGCGGGTTCCTTGGCCAGGCTGGCGGCCGGCATCGCATAGGGCGGGCCGAATTCGGTCCGCGCGATGTCGATCAGGTCGGCGACCACCGCGCTTGCGGTCGGGCCGTCGCCTGCACCGGCACCCTGGAAAAGCAGACGGCCGACAAAATTGCCTTCGGCAACCACCGCATTGGTCGCGCCGGTGACGTGCGCCAGCGGGTGGGCGAGCGGGACGAGGTGCGGATGGACGCGCTGGAACAGTCCGTCGCCGTTCAGATCGGCAATGCCGAGCAGGCGGATGCGATAGCCCAGCGCCGCCGCTTCGGCGATGTCGGCGGCGAGCAGGTGGCGGATGCCGCCGATCGCAACATCGCCGAATGCCGGCTGGGTGCCAAAGGCGAGGCTGGCAAGGATCGAGAGTTTGTGCGCGGCATCGACGCCGTCGATGTCGAAGCTCGGGTCCGCCTCGGCAAAGCCCTTGGCCTGCGCCTCCGCCAGCACTTCGGCGAAGTCGCGACCCTCGGCCTCCATCTTGGACAGGATGAAATTGCAGGTGCCGTTGAGGATGCCGTAAACGCGGTCGATCACATTCGCGGCAGCACCCTCGCGCAGCCCCTTGATGACGGGCACGCCACCCGCGACCGCCGCCTCGAACTTCATCGGCGTGTCGGCCTGTTCGGCGACATGC
Source organism: Sphingomonas sp. (assembly GCF_035998645.1). Lineage (GTDB taxonomy): Bacteria > Pseudomonadota > Alphaproteobacteria > Sphingomonadales > Sphingomonadaceae > Sphingomonas. The sequence goes on along the minus strand of NZ_DASYHL010000004.1, from coordinate 273,108 downwards.
GCGAGTTCCAGCCCATGATGCGCGATCATCGCCTTGTTGGCGGTGACCAGCCCCTTGCCCGCCGCCAGCGTCGCGCGGGCGAGTGCCAGTGCCGGGCCGTCCGATCCGCCGATCAGCTCCACCACGACATCCGCGCGCGGATGCTGCGCCAGATCGCGCATGTCATCAACCCAGTCGAACCGGGTGATATCAACGCCGCGATCCTTGGTCCGGTCGCGCGCGGAGACCGCGACGATCTCGATCGGCCGCCCCGCGCGGCGCGCGATCAGATCAGCGTTGGCGTCGATCAGACGAATGACACCCGCGCCCACCGTGCCAAGGCCAGCCAGTGCAACGCGGAGCGGTTCAGTCATGTCTTCATCCCTGTAAGCGGCAACGGCCCGGGCATCGCCCGAGCCGACTGTGCCGCCCATACCCCCCTCCCTTGCCGGGAGGGGAGATATTTTTTCTATTTCTTCGTCAGCCCGATCTCGGCCAGGCGTTCGGCGAGATAGTCGTGCGCGGTGATCGGCGGCTCGCGCTCCGGGTTCTGCGCGGTCACCGTCTGCGGCAGCGCCTTGATCAGAAAATCGGGCGCGGGGTGGAGGAAGAAGGGCATCGAATAGCGCGAATGGCCGCGCCGCTCGACCGGAGGGTTGACCACGCGGTGAGTGGTCGACGGCAGAACATGGTTGGTCAGCCGCTGCAGCATGTCGCCGACATTGACCACCAGCGCACCTTCGGGCGGCTTGACCGGCAGCCACTCGCCATCCTTGTCGAGCAGTTCGAGCCCGGCCTCTTCCGCGCCGAGCAACAGCGTGATGAGGTTGATGTCCTCATGCGCGCCTGCGCGGACATTCGGCGCATCCTCGGTCACCGGCGGATAATGGAGCAGGCGCAGCACCGAATTGCCGTCTGCGACCGCATGATCGAACCAGTCGGGCGCAAGGCCAAGATGGACGGCGATCGCCGAAAGCAGCTTGTCGCCGGCCGTGTCGAATGCCGCGAACAGCTCGATAAATGTCTCGCGGAAGCCCTCGGGCTGGTCGGGCCAGATATTCGGCGCCATCAGTTCCGAGAAACGGTGGCCCGCCGCCAGCTCGCGGCCGATATGCCAGAATTCCTTGAGGTCGACATGAGTCGCGCCCTTGGCGATCTCGGTCTTGAACGGGGTATAGCCGCGCGCGCCGCCGCCGCCGGCGACGAAATAGCTGCGCTTCACATCCTCAGGCAGGTCGAAAAACGCCTTGGTCATCGCCCAGGCACGATCGACTAGGTCCTGCGGAATGCCGTGATCGGCGACCATCGCAAAGCCGAACCGCTCGAACGAGCCACCCAATGCGGCGGCAAATCCCTGCGGGTCGCTGGCCTGATCGGCGAGGCTGACGAGCGGAACCTGGGCGAGGATGGTATCGGGCATTTCAAAGCGACTCCGGGAAACGATTCCGGTTCAGATAGTCGCTTGCGTCACGAACGAACAGAGGCGGGAAACTCCGGATTGAAGGCGCGGGAGAGGCGCGGGTGCCGTGCGCCCCTCCCGCTGCGCCGTCCGCCTGCGCGTGGACGGCGTATAGCAAGATTAGTTGCCCGAAACGGTCAGCGTCCCACGGCTCTTCGCATCGCCCGTGCTGTCGATCTTGAGCGTATAGGGGCTGCCCGACTTGGTCTTGCCGGTCAGTTCGTCGCGGTTGCCGGTGACGGTGAAGCCCGCCCCCTCCATCTGCTCACGGAACCAGTCGCGCACGCGGGTCGCCTCGGCCGGCGCGTCAAAGGTGACGTTCACGCCGCCCGACTTGGTGCCGTCCTGGCGGTCGTCGATATTCAGGCTGGCGACGGTCGCGCCGGGATAGAGCTTGACCCCGTCGACCTCGAAATTCTCCGCACCGATGTTGAACTTGGGCAGCTTGATCGAGCCCTCGAACCCGGGGACTTTGACCGATACCTTGCCGTCCTTGTCCGCTGCGGCGGTGACCGACCCATTGTCGCCCTGGATCGAAATGCTGGTCCCATCACCCTCTCCGCCACAGGCGGCGAGCGCGGCGGCGAGCGGAAGCACAAGCCAGATAGGTTTCATCACAAACTCCACGCGTGTTATTTGAGCAATACACTATCGCGCTTTAGCGCACAGGTCAAATCCCGGGGGTGACGCTTTGGTTGCAATGCGGCATGGGCGGCGCATGGACGTGCGTACCCAGACTTCGCAAGCCGCCGCGCCGGAAAACCGGTCTCCCATCCCGATGGGTGAGTTCGTGGCGCTGATCGCATCGATCATGGCGCTGACCGCGCTTGGCATCGACTCGATGCTGCCTGCCCTGCCCGCGATTGCCGATCAGCTGGGGGTAAGCGAGCCGAACCACCGCCAATATGTGATCACCGCCTTCATGCTGGGCTTTGCCTTCGCACAGCTGGTCCACGGCCCCCTTGCCGACCGCTTTGGCCGCAAGCCGGTGATCGGAGTCGCGCTGGCATTCTATGTCGTGACCAACCTGATTGCAGCGAGCGCGAGCAGTTTCGAACTGCTGCTGGTCGCGCGCGCGGCGAGCGGTGCGGCGGTTGCCGCCGGACGCGTCGTGACCGTGGCGCTGGTGCGCGACTGTTTTCAGGGGCGGGCGATGGCGCGGGTGATGAGCCTTGCCTTCATGACCTTCATGATCGTCCCCGTTCTGGCGCCCGCCTGGGGCCAGCTGATGGTGATGATCTTTGGATCGTGGCGGCTGATCTTTGGCGGAATCGGGATCGTCTCGGCGCTGGTGCTCACCTGGTTCCTGTGGCGAATGCCCGAGACGCTGGATCCGGCATCGGTCAACCGGCTCGACCTGCGCGAGATCTGGCGGGGCTATCGCATCATGTTCCGCGACCGCTGGGCGGTGGGATACACGTTCGCGACCGCTGCGATTTCCGGCTGTTTCTTCGCCTTCATCGGCTCGATCCAGCAGATCGTTTATGACGTGTTCAAGCGCCCCGAGCTGCTGACGGTCGTGTTCGCGTCGATCGCCGGGCTGATGGCGGCGAGCGCCTTTGCCAATTCGCGGCTGGTGATGCGGTTCGGGATGCGCTTCCTGTCGCACCTCGCCATCGTCGTCACGACGTTGCTCGCCGCGATCCACCTCGCGATCATCCTGTTCTACGGGGAGACCTTGTGGATCTTCATCGTGCTGCAGGCGCCGATGATGGCCGCGATGGGCCTCGCCAATTCCAATTTCTCGGCGATGGCGATGGAGAATATGGGCGAGATCGCCGGGCGCGCATCGAGCCTTCAGGGCTTTATCTCGACATTGGGTGCGGCGGTGATGGGCGCAGTGATCGGTCAGGCGTTCGATGGGACGACCGTGCCGCTCTATATCGGCTTTACCACGCTCGGCCTGACCGCGCTGGCCATCGTGTTTGTTACCGAGCGCGGCAGGTTGTTTCGCCGCAACTGAAGGCGTCCGTCGCACCGCACGGAACCAGCCGACCCCGCCCGCCGTTCGCGTCTCCAGTTAGATACAGGAGATGGCGATGGGTGGTCACCAGGTGCAAGGTCATGGAACCGGCGACGACGGTTATGACGAAGACGGCTATGACGAGAGCCAGCGCGCGGAGATTCTCGAGGCGACGGTCGGCGGCCCGGGCAACGGCACGCTGCTGACCGATCTGGCCCCCGACCTTGGCGCGGATGTCGATGCCGATGAGGACGAGGATGAGATCCTGATGGTCGCGGACGAGACCGCCGATGAAGAGATTGGCGATCCCGACGAGGACGATGATGCGATCGAGGACTCGCTTCAGACGGAGTTCGACACTGGCGAGGTCGATAAAGACGATCTCGACGATCCCGAGGCAGCGGCGCTCAATCCATAACGCCGCGATTTACCCGGGGCGCAGCGTTTCTGCGCCCCGGCACTTCCCCGCACAATTCAGCTTGCCACGGGCGTTGAATATGCCATGATACATCATCTCTTATTGAGAGGAGGTATCGATGCCCCGTGCACTTGCCTATAGCCGCGCCAGCGAAGACGAACCGTTCAGCGCGCTCAACATAACCCCGTTGATCGATGTCATGCTGGTGCTGCTGATCATGTTGATCGTCACCATCCCCAGCCTAACGCACAAGGTTTCGGTGGATTTGCCGCAGGGGGAAGGCAAAGCGCTCCCCGCCCTGCCCCATCAGCTCGACATCACCGCCGACGGATCGCTGCTGTGGGACGGCACGCGCATTTCCGACGCGCAGCTTCCGGCTTTGCTGAAGGCGCAGGTCGCCGCCGACACGGCGCTGCTGGTCAAGACCGACGAAGCGGCCCGCTATGCGCGGTTCGACGCGATCCTGGCGCAGGTAAAGCGGGCCGGCATCAGCAAGCTCGCCTTTGTCGGGCATGAGCGGATGAAGATCGACTAAGCCCCCTCGCAGGAGGATCGTGCCGCCGACGCTTCCACGGCCCGCGATCCTCCTCTATTCCGCCTGCATGAAGCGCTTCACCCGCACGATAACCGCCGCGCCCGAAGACATTGACGAGCTGGGCCATGTCAACAACGCGGTCTGGGTCCGCTGGATTCAGGATGTGGCTGTGGCGCATTGGGCCGCCGTCGCCCCGCCCGAGCACCGCGACGCCTATGTCTGGGTCGTGACCCGGCACGAGATCGACTATCGCGGCAATGTGGTGGCGGGCGAGACAGTGTCCGCCGAGACCTGGGTTCCGGAGCCGCCCAAGGGCGCGCGCTTCGACCGCCATATGCGCTTCACCGGCGCCGATGGGCGGGTGAAGGTGGAGGCGGTGTCGACCTGGGCGATGATCGACCGCGCCACCGGGCGGCTGGTGCGGGTGCGGCCCGAAATCGCAGCCCCGTTTATGGGCGATGCCTAGCCCGAATTGCGCAGCGCGGTCGCGATCGCGTTGATCGACAGCAGGATGCCCTGTTCGATCTTGGGATCGGTCTCGCCCGCGCGATGGCGCTTGAGCAACTCGACCTGCAGCAGGTTGAGCGGCTCGATATAGGGCAGCCGTAGCTTGATCGATGTTTCGAGCGCCGGGTGCTTTTCGAGCAGCCGCGTCTGGCGCGTCACTTCGAGCAGCTGGTCGTGCGTCGTGCGCCAGCCATCGCGGATGCCGCCGAAAATCCCGTCGGCGAGCGCGCGATCCTCGACCAGCGCGGCGTAGCGCTCGGCAATGCCCATGTCGGACTTGGCCAGCACCATCTCCATGTTCGCCAGCGTCGAGGCGAAGAGCGGCCAGCCCGCCGCCATCTCTCGCAGCAAACCGCGATCGGGGAAGGCGGCCAGCGCATGGCCGACGCCGTACCATCCGGGCAGCATCACCCGCGCCTGCGCCCAGCTGAACACCCAGGGGATCGCGCGCAGATCCTCGATCGCGTCGCTCTTCTTGCGGCTTGCCGGACGGCTGCCGATCTTGAGGCCGGCAATCTCGGCGATCGGGGTCAGCTGGCGGAAGAAGGTGGTGAAGCCGTCGGTGCCATAGACCAGGTCACGATACGCCTTGAACGCGGTCGTCGAGAGCTGCTCCATCGCGCCTTCGAACCGCGCGGCGTCGGCGTCCGACAGCCGCTGCGGCTCCAGGCTCGCGAGCAGGGTGGCCGAGGCCATTGCTTCGAGGTTGGTCTGCGCGCTTTCCCGCGTGCCGTATTTCGCCGCGATCACCTCACCCTGTTCGGTGATGCGAATGCGGCCCTGCACCGTGCCGGGGGGCTGCGCCTGAATCGCGGCGAACGACGACCCACCGCCGCGCCCGACCGCGCCGCCGCGACCGTGGAACAGCTGCATGCCGACTCCAGCTTCCTCGAACACCGGGCGCAGCGCGGTCGATCCTTTGCTCAGGCCCCAGGTCGAGGTCAGGTAACCGCCGTCCTTGTTCGAATCGGAATAGCCGATCATCACTTCCTGATGCCCGCGCTTGCCCGCAATGGCCGCAACCTCGGGCAGCGCGAACCAGGCGCGCATGATGTCGGGCCCGGCGTCGAGATCGCCGATCGTTTCGAACAGCGGCACCGCCATGATGTGCGCGACCGCCGGTTCGCCGGGGATATACAGACCGGCTTCCTTGAGCAGAACATGCACTTCGAGCAGGTCCGACACCGACTGCGCCATCGACACGATATACTGGCTGATCGCCGCGCGGCCGTAGCGGGCGTGAACCTCCGCTGCGGCGTTGACGATCGCCAGTTCGGACGCGGTCTCGTCCGAATAGGTCGTATAGCGGCTGGTGAGCGGGCGCGGGCTCGCGAGTTCGCGGCGCAGCAGCGCAATCCGCGCCTCCTCGTCGAGCGCAGTGTAATCGGCCTCGACCCCGGCGACCTTGAGCAGCTCGGCGACGACGCGCTCATGCACCGCGCTGTTCTGCCGCATGTCGAGCGTGGCGAGGTGGAAGCCGAAGATGTCGACGGCGCGGATCAGGCGACCCAGCGAGCCGCTCGACGCCAATGTTTCGCCACCTTGCGCCGCCAGCCCCTTGGCGATGGCCGACAGGTCGGCACGGAACGCCGCCGGATCGGGATAGCGTTCACCCTTGAGCGCGCCCGGACGCGACGGCGCCTTGCCGGTCAGGTCGCGATAGGTCGCGGCGAGGCGCGCATAGATACCCGAAATGGCGCGGCGATAGGGCTCGTCACTGCGGCTCGCGGCATCGTCGCCGCTGGCATCGGCGAGCGCCTGCACCCCGGCATCGATCTGCGCATGATGCGCCGAGATCGAGATTTCGGCACCGAGCGCGTGGACCGCGTCGAGATAGTAAGCGAGCACCGTCTCGGCCGAGCGCGCCATGGTGAGGCGCATCGAATCGGCAGTAACGAACGGGTTGCCGTCGCGGTCGCCGCCAATCCAGTTGCCGGGGCGCAGGAATGCCGGAACGCGGCTGCCCAACGCGCGGTCCCAGCGGGCATAAAGCGCGGGCAGGGTCGGCAGGAATACGTCGCGGAGATAGGACAGCACATTTTCGATCTCGTCAGCGACATAGAGCCGCTCGAAGCGCAGCACGCGGGTCTGCCACAGCAGTCCGACCTGCCGCACGATCGCCTCATCGACCAGATCGCCGTCCTGCGTTTCGGTGACGCCCTGATCCTTCAGGCGCATCAGTTCGGCGATGCGGTTGCGGTGATCGAGCATCGATTTGCGCCGCACCTCGGTCGGGTGCGCGGTCAGCACCGGGGCGACCAGCGCTTCGGCGAGCAGCTCGGCGATCCGCTCACGCCCGATGCCATGTTCCTTGAGCTTGGCCACCGCATGCTCGATATCCGCGCCCGGTTCGGCGGCGATGCCCTGACGGTCCTCAGCCAGATTGGCGAGCATCGAGAACAGCATGAAGCTGCGCACGAAATCGAGCGTCTCGTCGAGGCTGAGGCGGTCGAGGCCCGGATCGATCGAGTCCGCCCCGGCAATGCCGCGATGCCGGTCGACCGATGCCGACCGGATATATTCGATCCGCCTGAACAGCGCCTCTCCACCATAAGCGCGGATCACGTCGCCAAGGACGCGACCAAGAAAACGGACATCGGGATTGTTGGTGATGGGAGGTGCGCTAGCCATGCCGCGCGTGCTGCACTGCAAGATGGATCGCGTCAACGAGTCCGTAACGTCAGTTACCATTCCGGCGGTGATGCGAATTTGCTGGCGATGACAGCGTTGGCGGGCATCGACAAGCCTTGCCCACCCCCCTATCGCCCCCCTCAATCAAGGCAGAAGAGGACAAGCCAGCCCCATGCAGACCGCCAGCCAGGTTCTCGACCGCGTACTCGTCCTCGAAATGGTCCGCGTGACCGAAGCCGCCGCCATCGCCGCATCGACGCTGACCGGGCGCGGCGACGAAAAGGCCGCCGATGCTGCCGCCGTGGAGGCGATGCGCGCCTCGCTCAACGAGCTGTACATGGACGGCACCGTCGTGATCGGTGAGGGCGAGCGCGACGAAGCGCCGATGCTGTATATCGGCGAGAAGGTCGGATCGGCGCCGGGCAAGGGGCCGAAGATCGACATCGCGCTCGATCCGCTGGAAGGCACCACGATCTGCGCCAAGGCGGGTCCAGACAGCCTCGCCGTCCTCGCCATCGCCGAGGAGGGCAATCTACTCAACGCCCCCGACGTCTATATGGACAAGATCGCGGTCGGCCCCGGCTATCCGTCTGAGGTGATCGACCTCGACCGGTCGGTGACCGAGAATATCCGGGCCATTGCAGCGGTGAAGGGCGTCGAACCGCATGAGATCATGGCCTGCGTGCTCGACCGCCCGCGCCATGAAAAGCTGATCGCCGAGCTGCGCTCGCTCGGCTGCGGCGTGGTGCTGATCGGCGATGGCGATGTTGCCGGGGTGATCGCGACAACCAATCCCGACACCACGATTGACGTCTATATGGGCCAGGGCGGCGCGCCCGAGGGCGTGCTGGCCTGTGCGGCGCTGCGCTGCGTCGGTGGCCAGTTCAAGGGCCGCCTGCTGTTCCGCAACGAGGATGAGCGCGCCCGCGCCCGCAAATGGGGCATCACCGACCTCGACAAGCAATATGACCTGTCGGAACTGGCCAAGGGCGATTGCATCTTCGCCGCGACCGGCGTGACCGACGGATCGCTGCTCGCCGGCGTCAAGCGCAAGAAGGGCAAGATGACGACCGAGAGCGTCGTAATGCGCGCCAGCAGCGGCACGGTGCGCTGGGTCAAGGGCGAGCATCGCATCGATTGATGGGCGTCGCGCTTCTCGACGCCTTTTTGTTGATCGCGCTGATCGGCGCGTATCTCTGGTATATCCGCGGCGACCGCAGCGGGCAGGCACCCGCCGACCGCATCACCAGCTATCGCCGCTGGATGCGCCGCGCGCCGCTGGCATTCGGGGCGAGTGCGCTGGTGGCGCTGCTGCTCACGGGCCGCTGGGATGCGATCGCGGTGCTGCCGCCCGAATTTGCATCGCTGGTCCCCGCCGCGCGGCGGCTCGCAGGGTTCGGCGGCAATGTCCTGCACCTCAAGATCGCGGTGCTGGCCGGGTTTGCCGGCGGGGCGGTGATCGGGCTCGGCATTGCGTGGTGGCGCGCACGCGCAGGCAAGCGCCAGTTGGTCGCGGGCAAGTTCGCCGCTTTGCTGCCCCGCACCCCCGGCGAGACCGGCTGGACTGCCGCGCTTGGGGTGACGGCGGGTGTGGTCGAGGAGCTGTTCTTCCGCCTCGCCTTGCCGCTGTTCGCGGCGCTGGTCACGGGCGATGCGCTGCTCGGCATGGCGCTCGCGACCGCGTTGTTCGCCTACGCCCATCGCTATCAGGGCTGGGCGGGAGTCGCGGCATCGGCGCTGGTCGGCGTGACGGTCGCGATCCTCTACCTCGCCACCGGCCAGCTATGGTTCGCGATGCTGGTCCACGCGCTGCTCAATCTCAACGCGCTGGTCCTGCGACCCTTGCTCGTGCCCGTCAGTTCTTTAGCCGCCAGCCGGTCTTGAAGATCCAGCCGATCACGGCGAGACAGACGATCAGGAACGCGGCGGTGAAGCCCAGGCTCACCCCGATCGCGACATCGCCCTTGTCGAAGAACGCCCAGCGGAAGCCGCTGACGAGATAGACGACCGGGTTGGCGAGGCTCACCGTGCGCCAAGGTTCGGGCAGCATGTTGATCGTGTAGAAGGCGCCGCCGAGGAAGGTCAGCGGGGTGACGATCAGCGCCGGGACGAACGACAGCTGCTCGAACCCCTTGGCCCAGATGCCGATGATAAAGCCGAGCATCGAAAAAGTGACTGCGGTCAGCACCAACATCGTCATCATCATGAACGGATGCGCGATCGGCACATCCACGAACACCATCGCGGTGAACAGGATGATCAGGCCGATCGCGATCGATTTGGTCGCCGCCGCGCCGACATAGCCGATCACCATCTCCCATGCGGTCACCGGGGCGGAGAGCAATTCGTACACCGTGCCGGTGAACTTCGGAAAGTAGATGCCGATCGAGGCGTTCGAGATCGACAGCTGCAACAGGCTCATCATGATCAGGCCGGGCACGATGAAGCTGCCATAGGCGACCCCGTCCAGCTCCTGCATCCGCGACCCGATCGCGCCGCCGAACACGACGAAGTAGAGCGCGGTGGTGATCACCGGCGTGACCAGACTCTGCCACAAGGTGCGCAGCGCGCGCGCCATTTCAAAGCGATAGATCGCCCACACGCCGTGATGGTTGAAACCCTTCACGCCGCTTCCTCCTGTTTGGCCGCCACAAGGTCGACGAAAATGTCCTCAAGGCTCGACTTGGACGTGTCGAGATCCTTGAACGCGATGTTGAGCTCGGCGAGCTTACGCAGCAGCGACGGGATGCCGGTGCGCTCCGCCTGCGCGTCGAACGTGTAGCGCAGCCGCGTCCCTTCGTCGGTCAGGGCCAGTTGCCATTCGGCGAGATCGTGAGGAATGTGGTCCATCGGCTCGACCAGCGCGATGTCCATTTCGCGCTTGCCGAGCTTCTTCATCAGCACCGCCTTGTCCTCGACCAGCAACAGCTCGCCCTTGTTGATCACCCCCACCCGGTCGGCCATTTCCTCGGCCTCCTCGATATAATGGGTGGTCAGGATGATCGTCGTGCCGCGTTCGCGCAGGCGGTGGACCAGCTTCCACATGTCGCGGCGCAGTTCGACATCGACGCCCGCGGTTGGTTCGTCGAGGAACAGCACTTCGGGCTCATGCGCCAGCGCCTTGGCGATCAGCACACGGCGCTTCATTCCGCCCGACAGTTCCATGATCTTGGAGTTGCGCTTGTCCCATAGCGACAGGTCTTTCAGCACCTGTTCGATATGAGCATCGTCGGCGGGGCGGCCGAACAGGCGGCGGCTGTAGCGGGTGGTCGCCAGCACGGTTTCGAACATGTCGACCGACAATTCCTGCGGCACCAGACCGATCATCATCCGCGCGGCGCGCGCATCGGAGATCGCATCGTGGCCGCCGACGGTGATCGTGCCGGACGAGGGCGTCACGATCCCGCAGATAATGCTGATCAGTGTCGTCTTGCCCGCGCCATTCGGGCCGAGCAGCGCGAAAATCTCGCCCTTGTTGATCTCGAGATCGACCGCGCCCAGCGCCTGATGCCCGGAGGCATAGGTCTTGCTGACGCCCCGGACGGAAAGTATCGGCTGCATGCATGGCCCCCGCATGTGGAGGGCGCCATCTAGGCACGGGACAAAGCCCGAACAAGGCCGGGCGGATTATTTCCCCTTGCGCCGCGCCGCTTCGACCGCCTGTTTCAGAACTTCATAGGGGACCATGCCCGAAATCACCTGATCGCCGATCACCCAGCTTGGCGTCCCGGTGACGCCGAGCTTGCCGGCGGTGTCGAGGTTGCGGGCAACCTCTGCCTCGACGCGTTCGCTGGCGATCGACTGTTGCGCGCGCGCGGTGTCCAGCCCGGCCGATGCGGCGGCGGCATCAATCGATGCCTGACTGAGCTGCCCGCCCGAATAGAGCGCGGTGTGGAATGGCTTGAACTTGCCCTGCTCGGCGGCGGCGAGTCCCCAGCGCGCGGCGACGCGGCTGCCCTCGCTCAGCACCGGCAATTCGCGGTAGACGACGCGGAGCTTCGGGTCCTCCGCCACCAGCCGCGCGACGATCGGCAGGCTGGCGCGGCAATAGCCGCAGGCATAGTCCATCCACACCGATAGGGTGACGTCGCCCGACGGATTGCCCTCCCACGCCCCGGCATAGGCGTCGAAGATCGCGGCGCGGTTGGCGGCGACCGCCTTGCCGCTTTCGCGTTCCTGCAGGCGCTTCATCGCCTCGGGCAGGATTTCGGGGTTTTCGAGGACATAGTCGCGCACGACCTGCCCGATCGCCTTGTCGTCGCGCGCGGCCCCGTCGGGCGTCAGGGCCTGTACGCCGACCACGACCAGACCGCCGACCACGCCGGACAGCACGAGGGTGCCGGCCAGCGCCAGCGGGCTCTTCGCCAGTTTTTCGATCACTTGCGCTTCCTGTCCTGTATCATCGCCTGGCCCGCCATGACGATATCCTGCGCGCGAATCCAGTCGGGCGTGCCCTGCGTCAGTCCCGCCATCGCCGCCTGCGCGCTGGGAATGGCGCGGCCGAAGTCGCCCATCATGCTCGCCCGTTCGGCGGTGGCGAGCGCGGCGCGCGGACTGTCGCCCTTGCGCTCATATAGCATGCCGAGCTGATACCATGCGAACGGGTTCTCCTTGTCGCGGACCACCGCCTGACGCAGCACCTTCTCCGCCTCTTCGAGGTGCGTCGCATCCTCGGTCGCGAGTAGCGCATGGCCAAAACTGGTGGCGATCAACGGCTGGAAATTGGTGCGCGTCGTCGCCGCACGCAACGGAGCCAGCGCTTCGCGCGGCTTGCCGGATTCGAGCAGGATCTGGCCCTCCAGCTCGAGGAAATAGGGATTGTCCGGCTCGGCCCGGACCAGCGCCGCCGCCTCTCCCGCTGCTTCCTTGGGATAGCCGCTGAGATGATAGGCATAGGCGCGGGCATAGCGCGCGGGCACGGTGACGTCGGTTGCCGGATAGCGGCGCAGCGTATCCTTGGGTTCGGCGACATAGCCGCGCAGCTTCGCCTGCACCCGCTTGAAGCGTGCTTCGATCTGCGGATCGTTCGGCCTGTTCCACGCCGGATCGGATTGAAGGTCGGCCGTCAGCGTCGCGATGCGATCACCCGACATCGGGTGGCTCATCACGTAGCTGGTGTCGCTGCCGCGCTTCAGGCCCCAGCGATATTCCTGTTGCTGCAGCTTCTTGAAGAAATCGAGCATGCCGCGCCCGCTGACGCCCGCGCCGGACAGGAACTTGACCCCGGCGGCGTCGGTCGTCGCCTCCTGCGCGCGGCTGAACGCGAGGTAATTGCCCATCGCTGCGCGCTGGCCCAGCTGCATCAGGCCCATGCCCGCATCGGCCGAGCCCGCCGCCATCGCCGCCGCGCCGAGCAACAGGCTGAGGATCGTGATGCCGGTCGCGCCCTTGCCCATCCGGTCGCCGAGCGGGACGTGGCCGCCGGTGATATGGCCGAGTTCGTGCGCGATCACGCCCTGCACCTCATTCGCGCTGGAGGCGGCATCGAGCAGGCCGGAATGAAGATAGACCGTCTGCCCGCCTGCGACGAAGGCGTTGATCGACTGATCGTTGATCAGGACGATGCGGACATTGGCGGGCGACAGGTTCGCCGCCTTGATAATGTCGCGCGACATGTCGGCGAGCAACGCCTCACTCTCCGCATCGCGCAGGATCGATTGGGCGTAGGCCGGGCTGGTGACGCACAACAGCAGCAGCGCGAACAGGGATACAAGCCGCTTCATGCCACACATCATGGTGGTTTTTCCCCCGCGATCAACAGTCGGCATGACCGAACGCAATTTGAGTTTGTTTCAGCAAAGCTGAAACGACTGCGGCACCAGCCCGCTCCCCCACCCGGCCACCCAACGCCAGTATCCTATGGGTGGCCGGGCGGGGGAGCGGGCTGGTGCCGCGATTCAGCGCAGCTGAATCCAGCTCTAGATGCGGTGGCCGGGGCGCCATGAACCCGCGATGAAAAAAGGGCGGGAGCATCGGCCCCCGCCCCTGTTTTCGCGATCAGGCCCCGAAGGTGCGCTGCCACCAGCCGCCGCGCCGTGGCGCGCCGCTGTCGGCATTGGCTTCGTCGGTGCCGCCATCGGTTGCTTCGGCTTCGGCTTCGGCTGCCACCGGCGTGGCTTCCGCCTCCGCAGGTGCCGCTTCCTCAGCGGGTTCGGCGACGGCTGCTTCGTCCGCCTTTTTGCGACGGCTGCGCTTGGGCTTGGCCGGAGCTTCCTCGGCGACCGGAGCTTCGGCCGCCTCGACCACCACCGGCGCTTCGACCGGTGCGGCTTCGGCGGCGGGAGCCTCTTCGCCCTTCTTGCGGCGGCTGCGCTTCGGCTTGGCCGGGGCTTCCTCAGCGACCGGAGCCTCGACGGGCGCGGCTTCGGCCACCGGCTCGGCGGCGTCCGCTACCGGCTCGGCGTCGGCCTTTTTGCGGCGGCTGCGCTTGGGCTTGGCCGGCGCTTCTTCGGCTACCGGTTCTGGCTGCGGCGCATCGGCCTCGACCGAAGCGTCTTCGCCGGCCTCGACCGCGCCGTCCTCGACCGCACCGTCCTCGCCAGCGCCATTGCCGCGACGACCGCCACGACGGCCACGACGACGGCGCTTGCGGCCCTCGCTCGACTCGTCGGCAACGGGTGCGTCGGTGGCCGCCTCGACAGCCTCAGCCGCGTCGCTGGCGTCGCCATCCTCGTCCGCGCCTTCAGCGTCCGACGTCTGCTCGCCCTCGGCACCCGGCGTGCCTTCGCCGTCCTCGCGACGGCCGCGACGACCACGACGGCGGCGGCGACGCTTGCGGCCCTCAGCCTCGGTCTCGGTGCGCTCGCTACGGTCGCGACGCTCACGCGGGGCGCGGGCCTCGACCTGCTCTTCCTCTTCTTCTTCCTCTTCCTCGTCGTCGACCTCCTCGACGATGTCGTCTTCGATCTCCTGGATCGCGGCAGCGAATTTCGGTGCGTGCGCGGGCGGCGGGCCGCTCGCCTCGACCGACATGCGCGCGCCTTCCAGCTCGCCGTCCGACAGGATTTCGACGCGGACGCCGTAGCGATCCTCGATCTCGGCGATGTCGGCGCGCTTGTTGTTGAGGACGTAGAACGCCGCTTCCTGGCTGCAGCGCAGCGTGATGTGCGACCCGCGACCGCGTGCGGCCTCATCCTCGATCAGGCGCAGCGCCGACAGGCCCGCCGACGACGCGGTGCGGACCAGGCCCGTGCCCTCGCAATGCGGGCAGGTGACGGTCGACGCCTCGAGCACGCCGGTGCGCAGCCGCTGGCGGCTCATTTCCATCAGGCCGAATGCGCTGATCCGGCCGACCTGGATGCGGGCGCGATCGTTCTTCAGCGCCTCCTTCATCGCCTTCTCGACCTTCCGGACGTTGGACGAATGGTCCATGTCGATAAAGTCGATGACGACGAGGCCAGCCATATCGCGCAGGCGCAGCTGGCGCGCGATTTCCTGCGCGGCTTCGAGGTTGGTGGCGGTCGCGGTCTGCTCGATCGAATGCTCGCGGGTCGAGCGGCCGGAGTTGATGTCGATCGACACCAGCGCCTCGGTCGGGTTGATGACGAGATAGCCGCCGGATTTGAGCTGCACCACCGGGTGGTACATCGCCGACAATTGCTCTTCGACCCCGGCGCGCTGGAACAGCGGCACGGCGTCGCTGTAATGCTTCACCTTCTTGGCGTGGCTCGGCATCAGGAGCTTCATGAAGTCCTTGGCCTGACGATAGCCGTCATCGCCCTCGACGATCACCTCGTCGATATCCTTGTTGTAGATATCGCGGATCGCGCGCTTCATCAGGTCGCTGTCGCCATAGACCAAGGCGGGCGCGGACGATTCCAGCGTCTTTTCGCGAATCTCGTCCCACAGCCGGGCGAGATAGTCGAAGTCGCGCTTGATCTCGGTCTTGGTGCGCTGAAGCCCCGCGGTGCGGACGATGCAGCCCATCGACGCCGGCAGTTTGAGGTCCGACATGATCGTCTTGAGGCGCTTGCGGTCGGCGGCCGAGCTGATCTTGCGGCTGATCCCGCCGCCATGCGCGGTGTTGGGCATCAGCACGCAATAACGGCCGGCGAGCGACAGATAGGTGGTCAGCGCCGCACCCTTGTTGCCGCGCTCTTCCTTCACGACCTGAACCAGCAGCACCTGACGGCGGCGGATCACGTCCTGGATCTTGTAGCGGCGGCGCAGGTTCATGCGGCGCTGACGCAGCGCCTCAACCTGATCGTCGCTGCCCTTGCGACCGCGACGGCGGCGGCCGCCCTTCTCGCCTTCACCCTCGCCTTCGGACTCGCCGGTCTCGGCGCCGTCCTCATCCTCGTCGGACGGGCGTTCGAGCACCTCGAGGTCGCCGTCCTCGTCGTCATGGTCGTCGCTGTCGTCAGCCTCACGCAGCGCTGCTTCTTCAGCCGCGTGCTCGGCCTCTTCGCGCAGCAGCGCGTCGCGGTCTTCCTTCGGGATCTGATAGTAATCAGGGTGGATTTCGCTGAACGCGAGGAAGCCGTGGCGATTACCGCCATATTCGACGAACGCCGCCTGAAGCGACGGTTCGACGCGGGTTACCTTGGCGAGATAGATATTTCCTTTGAGCTGCTTGCGCTCGGCACTCTCGAAATCAAACTCCTCGATTCGATTTCCTTTGACGACCGCCACGCGGGTCTCTTCCCGGTGGCGTGCGTCGATCAGCATACGCATGGTCATTATATGGTCTCCGGGCGCGCCAGGCGGGTGTCAGCCGCGGCGCGCGAACAAGATTGCGCCCCGTCAAAATGGGGGCGCAGGGGTTTGGTGATGCCTCTGCTGCATTGGCACGGCAGGACCCGTAGGTGCCCGCCTCCGCCGCCTCGCGCGCGACCGCCTGAGCGGTGCGATGCGGGATGGACGGAAATTGCCTCATTGCAGCGTCAACCTGAAATTACCGGGCCAAATGGGGCCGGCGATGGATACCGAATGACCCAGAGTTGGGCTCGGTCGGCACGATGCCTAGCATCGGTGTGGCCGCGCGGCAACATTTCGCGTGCGTACCGCAAATACGGCCCGCGCCCCGGCAACGCATTGCCGCTTGCCGGCAAATAAATGCCGAATCGCAAATTAACCGCATGGCTTCACCGTGCCGGAAGGTGCCGGTGATTATCCCGGTCGCGTCAGGGAGACTTTATTTTGTGAGTACACGTGCATGCTTTTGGGCTGGACCCCCCCCAGCCCGGCGCGGCATATCGCCCGGGTGTCTTTTTTCCTTGCCCTCCTCGCCGGCTTTTTAAACGGCGCGCCGAGTTGGGCTGGGACCATACGTGCCATCGACGTGCAGTCGAACCGGATCGTGATCCGGTTCGACGAACGGGTCGCCGGCGCCAGTAGCTTCGTCCTTGCGGGTCCGAACCGGATCGCGTTGGACCTTATGGGTGCGCGCCCCGGTGCGGCACCCGACCTTAATCGTGGCCCGGTCGCTTCAGTGCGGCAGGCCGCGCAGGGCGATGGTGCGCGCGTCGTGTTCGACCTGGCGCGTCCGGCGATCGTCACCGAAGGAAAATTCGGCGCCGACGGGTCGACGCTGACACTCGAGCTGCGCACCGTGGACGAAGCGCGTTTCGCCCGCGCCGCAGCGGAAGGGCGGCTGAGCTTCCTCCCGCCATTCAGCTTCGTGCGCGCATCCAGCCGGCACAGCTATAGCGTGTCGGTGCCGGTGCCGCCCAAGCCGATGCCGTTCGCGATGCCGCGCATCTATGGTGCGGACGATGATCGCCCGCTGGTGGTGATCGATCCCGGCCATGGCGGTCACGATCCGGGCGCGATCTCGGCTGACGGCATTCAGGAAAAGGAACTGGCGCTCAAGATCGCCAAGGCGATCCGCGACGAACTGGTTTCGTCGGGCCGGGTGCGGGTCGCGCTGACCCGTGAGGACGACCGCTATCTGCTGCACCGCGACCGGTTCGAGATTGCGCGGACCTTGGGCGCGGCGCTGTTCATCTCAGTGCATTGCGACGCTGCGCTGCACACCGGGGCGAGTGGCGCAACCGTCTACACCCTGTCTGAAGTCGCGTCCGACAAGGAAGCGGCACGGCTGGCGGCGCGCGAGAACAAGTCGGACGTGATTGCCGGGATCGATCTGGCCGGGCAGAATCGTGACGTCTCGTCGATCCTGATCGACCTGACCCAGCGCGAGACGATGAACGCGTCCGCGGCGTTCGCCCGGCTGCTGGGCCGCGAGGCGCAGGGGCTGATCCCGGTCAAGGACAACCCGCACCGCATGGCGTCGCTGCTGGTGCTCAAGGCGCCGGACATGCCGTCGATCCTGTTCGAGGCGGGCTATATCTCTAACGCCGGCGACGTCGCGCTGCTCAAGACGCAAGACGGGCGCAAGCGCGTGGCGCAAAGCGTCGACCGCGCGGTAGCGATCCACTTCGCCACGCGGATGGCGGCGCGGTGAAGCAATTCCTCCCCCGCCAGGGGGGGGGTCAGCGCAGCTGACGGAGGGGGCGGAAGCACAGGGGCAAGAGGCTCAAGTGCGAAGCCGTCCTCCCCCTCCGTCGCCTTCGGCGCCACCTCCCCCTGGCGGGGGAGGATTTTCCTATTCATGCTCCGCCGCCCCCTCACCCCGTCGCATCCCCCGCTGGCAAGGCGGCGATATCCTGCTAAACCCCGCGCGCAATGGCGGACCAGACCCAACCCAATTTCGTGCTCAAATTCACGCGTGAGGACGCTGGCGATCGCTTCGCGCGAATCCGTCGCAAATGGTGGTTCAAGGTGCTGGCCTGGCTCGCACTGCTTGCGGGCCTTGGCACGATCGCGCTGTGGGCGCTGTTCCTGCGCGACCTGCCTTCGGTCGACAAATTGCGCAGCTATGAGCCGCCGCTGCCGACCAATATCCGTGCCGGCGATGGAACGCCGCTGCGTAGCTATGCCCGCGACCGCCGCGTCGAACTGTCGTTCGAGGAATATCCCAAGCTGATGGTCGGCGCGTTCCTCTCTGCCGAGGACAAGACGTTTTTCCAGCATAGCGGTGTCGATTATCCGGGACTGGTGCGCGCGGCGTGGCAGGGGCTGACCAGCGGCGAGACGCCGCGCGGGACGTCGACGATCACGCAGCAGGTCGCCAAGAACCTGCTGCTGACCAACGAGGTCAGCTATGTCCGCAAGGCGCGCGAGGCGATCCTGGCATTCCGCATCGAGAATTCGCTGTCCAAGGAACAGATTCTCGAACTCTACCTCAACCAGATCGCGCTTGGCCGGAATGCGTTCGGGGTCGAGGCGGCGGCCAATGCCTATTTCGACAAAAGCGTCGGCGAACTGACCGTCCCGCAATTCGCCTATCTCGCGATCCTGCCCAAGGGGCCGAGCAACTATATGCCCGAGCGGCACGAGAAGCGCGCGATCGAGCGGCGCAACTGGGTGCTCGGGCAGATGCTCGAAAACGGCTATATCGATGCGGCACAGCATAGCGCCGCCATCGCCGCACCGCTGGGCGCGGTCCCGCGCAAGACGCCCAAGTCGGACCCGCTCGGCGGCTATTTCATCGAGGAAGTGCGCCGCCAGTTGATCGACAAGTTCGGCGAGAATGAGGAAGCGGGACCGTATAGCGTCTATGCTGGCGGGCTGTGGGTCCGCACCTCGTTCGACCCGGAGCTGCAAAAGGCAGCGCAGAAAGCACTGCGTGACGGTCTGATCCGCTATGATCGCGGGCGCGGCTGGGCCGGACCGATGCGTGAAAAGTCGTTCGAGGGCGATGGCTGGCGCAGCGCCCTGCTCAACGAGAATATCGACCTCGACTACGAGGATTGGCGCGCGGCGATCGTCATTTCCAAGAGCGCGGGCAGCGCCGAGATCGGCTTTGGCAACGGCACGACCGGCGTGTTGCCGCGCGGCGCGGCGCAGACGCCGGTGCGGGGCAAGGGCGGCACCGCCTTCGCTGCACTGAAGCCGGGCGACATTATCGCGGTCGCGCCCGAGGGCAGCGGGTTCGCCCTGCGCTCGATCCCCAAGATTTCGGGCGGCATGGTGGTCGAAGACCCGCGATCGGGCCGCATCCTGGCAATGCAGGGCGGGTTCGACGCGACGGTTCAGGCGTTCAACCGCGCGACTCAGGCGCAGCGCCAGCCGGGTTCGACGATCAAGCCGATCGTCTATGCCGCCGCGCTCGAAAGCGGGATGACCCCGGCCTCGATCATCGTCGATGGCCCGTTCTGCGTGTGGCAGGGTGCGGCGCTGGGCGAGAAATGCTTCCGCAACTTCGGCAATACCCGCGGCGCTGGACCGCGCACGATGCGCTGGGGCATCGAACAGTCGCGCAACCTGATGACCGTGCAGGCGGCGAACCAGACCGGCATGGACAAGGTCGTCGACCTGATGCAGCGAATGGGCGTCAGCCAGCAGAAATATCCGCCCTATCTGTCCTATGCGCTGGGCGCTGGCGAGACGACAGTGATGCGGATGGTCAACGCCTACTCCATTCTGGTCAATCACGGCCGCGCGCTCAATCCGACGCTGATCGACTTCGTCCAGAACCGCCATGGCAAGGTGGTGTGGCCCGAAAACTGGCGTCCGTGCGACCGCTGCAACATGCCCAATTGGGATGGCAAGCCGATGCCGCGCCCGGTCAACCGCGCGCGTCAGGTGCTCCACGCGATGAGCGCGTATCAGATGGTCCACATCACCGAAGGCGTGATCCAGCGCGGCACCGCCACGGTCCTGCGCGACCTGAACCGTCCGATCATGGGCAAGACCGGCACCTCGTCCGGCCCGCGCGACGTGTGGTTCATCGGCGGCACGCCGCAGATGATCGCCGGCATGTATATGGGCTATGACACGCCTGTGAATCTGGGCGGCTATGCCCAGGGCGGCACGATCGCCGCGCCGATCTTCAAGGCGTTCGCGCAAAGGGCGCTGGAGAAGGAGGATGTCCTGCCCTTCACCGCCCCTGCCGGCGTCCGCATGGTCCGCATCGACCGCACCACCGGCAAACGCGTGTTCGGCGCCTGGCCGGGCACCGACCCCAAGGGCGCGGTGATCTGGGAAGCGTTCAAGCCCGAAAGCGAACCGCGCCGCCGCAGCCGCCGCGACGAGGAGGCGCCCAAGGCCGAGGTGAAGAAGAAAGCCGTGCAGCGCGAGCAGCGCGATAGCGACTTCTTGCAACGCGAGGGTGGAATCTACTAGGCCCGCGCTGGCGCGGACCCTTGGGCCGCGTCAGCGCGGGCCGTATCCCGGCGCAGGCCGGGATCGCCAGCGTCAGGCGAACGGCGGGTGGCACGCGGGTCTTCGGGGGTTCGTTGGGACGTTCGGCCGATGCCATGTGGCGGCCCCGGCCTTCGCCGGGGCGACGAGTAGAGTTTGGCCCCGGTCTGTGCCGGGGCGACGAAGGTTATTTGAAAGGTTTCCCGATGCGCGCCGAAGCGCAGGCATATGCCGACAAGATCAACGCCGCGCTCGCACTGCTGCGCCGCTTCATCGACTGGGACAAGGCGCTGCGCCGGCTCGACGAGCTGAATGCGCGCGTCGAGGACCCGACCCTGTGGGACAAGCCCCGCGAGGCGCAGGAGGTGATGCGCGAGCGTCGTCGTCTCGACGAATCGATCACCGCGACCCGCGCGATCGAGCGCGAACTGGCCGAAACCGCCGAGCTGATCGAGATGGCTGAGGCCGAGGGCGATGAGGAGATGGCGGTCGAGGGCACGCAGGGCCTCGCCGCGCTCGCCGAACGCGCCGAGCAGGACAAGGTCAAGGCGCTGCTGTCGGGCGAAGCGGACGCCAACGACACCTATCTCGAAGTGCATTCGGGCGCAGGCGGCACCGAGAGCCAGGATTGGGCCGAAATGCTCCAGCGCATGTATTCGCGCTGGGCCGAACGTCATGGGTTCAAGGTCGAGCTGGTCGATTATCACGCCGGCGAACAGGCGGGCATCAAGTCGGCGACGTTGCTAATCAAGGGCGAGAACGCCTATGGCTATGCCAAGACCGAAAGCGGCGTGCACCGGCTGGTGCGCATCTCGCCCTATGACAGCTCGGCGCGGCGGCACACCAGCTTCTCGTCGGTGTGGGTCTATCCGGTGATCGACGATTCGATCGAGATCGAGATCAACGAGAGCGACCTGAAGATCGACACCTATCGCGCGTCCGGCGCGGGCGGGCAGCACGTCAACACCACCGATTCGGCGGTGCGCATCACCCACGTGCCCAGCGGCATCATCGTCGCCAGCCAGCAGGACCGGTCGCAGCACAAGAACCGCGCGACCGCGATGGGGATGCTGAAGGCGCGCATGTACGAGGCTGAACTCGCCAAGCGCGAAGAGGCGGCACTCGGCACCTATTCGGCAAAGACCGAAATCGGCTGGGGCCACCAGATCCGCAGCTATGTCCTCCAGCCCTATCAGCTGGTGAAGGATCTGCGCACGGGGGTCACGTCCACCGCGCCGTCGGATGTGCTCGACGGGGCTCTCGACCCGTTCATGGCAGCTGCGCTATCACAGCGCGTGACCGGCGAAACGGTCGAGGTGGAGGACGTCGATTGAGACTGGCCGGCGCTGCGTTGTTCCTGACCCCGGCGCTGTTGATCGCCGGGTGTGACGAGACGCGCCCGCGCCCCGAGCCGGAACCGAGCGAAGAACTGGCGTTCCCCGCCGCCGACCGCCCGGTCGCACCGATCGTGTCGTCGCGCTGGTCCACCGAAGAAGCGCGCGACCGGCTGAACGAAGCCGATACGGTGATGAACCTCGCTGAGATCCGCCCCGGCACGACGGTTGCGGATATCGGCGCAGGCGAAGGCTATTACACCGTCCGCCTCGCCGCGCGGGTCGGTGCCAAGGGCCGGGTGCTGGCGCAGGACATCGTTCCCGAGGTCCGCGACGCGCTGGCGCAACGTGTGGCGCGCGACCGGCTCGACAATGTCAGCGTGCGGCTGGGCGAGCCGGAAGATCCGAAGCTGCCCGACAACAGCTTCGACCGCGTGTTCATGGTGCACATGTATCACGAGATCGAATCGCCCTATGAATTCCTGTGGCGGATGCGCCCGTCGCTGCGCCGCGACGGGCTGGTGGTGGTGGTCGATGCGGATCGCGCGACCGAGAATCACGGCACGCCCCGCGCGCTGCTGAAATGCGAGTTCGCGGCGGTCGGCTATACGCAGGTCGCGATTCGCGACATGCCATCGGCTGGCGGCTATCTGGCGATGTTCAAGGCCGACGGACCGCGCCCCGACCCCGCCGCGATCCGCGCCTGCCCCAACCGCCCGAGCGCGAAGGCGAGCGGCAAGCCGATGGGCGACGAATAGGGGCTTTTTTGTTTGCGGCACCGGCCCGTTCCCCCACCCGGCCACCCAACGACAGTGTATTCTATGGGTGGCCGGGTGGGGGAACGGGCCGGTGCCGCGTTCAGCGCAGCTGAACCAAATTCAAAGCAGCCCCGCCGCGCGGAAGCTCCACGTCGCACGGTCGCGTCCCACCACGACATGATCGACCAGCCGCGTATCCACCGCCGCGAGCGCGCGGGCGAGGCGCGCGGTGACGTCGCGGTCGGCGCGGCTGGGCCAGGCCTCGCCCAGCGGGTGATTGTGCGCCATCACCACGCGCACGGCGTCGAGCAACACCGCGTCGGCGACGATCCGGCGCAGTGGCAGCTGTACGGAGAGGGCGCAGGGCGACAGGATTCGCCGCGTGCCGAGCACCGTCCCGCGCGAATCGCAAAAGGCGAAGGTAGCGACCTCGCGATGCTCATCGGCGATGTCCGCAGCAAGCCGGCTGGCCAGCGCGTCGGGGGGGAGTTCCGGGGAGATAACGGACGACGCGCCAGCCATGGGCAGAGCGTCGCGCGCCGCCGCTGCCGGGTCGAGCGCAACTCGATCCGCGATGGTGAGACTTAACACCAAAATGGTGCGACCGCGCTTGGCGGCTTCGGGACGCTCGGCTAGGCTCGCCGCATGCGGCAATATCTCGACCTGATGGAACGCGCGCTGCGCGATGGCGCGGTGCAGAACGACCGGACCGGCGTCGGCACGCGCAGCGTGTTCGGCCACCAGATGCGCTTTGACCTCAGCGAGGGCTTCCCACTGCTGACCACCAAGAAGCTGCACATCCGGTCGATCTTCATCGAATTGCTGTGGTTCCTGCGCGGCGACACCAATGTGAAGTGGCTGCAGGATCGCCGGGTGAGCATCTGGAACGAATGGGCGAATGAGGCGGGCGATCTCGGCCCGGTCTATGGCAAGCAATGGCGTGACTGGGAGGCGCCGGATGGCCGCCATATCGACCAGATTCAGGAGCTGATCGAGACGCTCAAGACCAGCCCGGCCTCGCGTCGCATGATCGTGTCGGCGTGGAATCCGGGCGAATTGCACGCGATGGCGCTGGCACCGTGCCATTGCTTGTTCCAATGCCATGTCGCCAACGGCAAGCTGTCGCTGCAGCTGTATCAGCGCAGCGCCGACATCTTTCTGGGCGTGCCGTTCAACATCGCGAGCTATGCGCTGCTGACCCATATGCTGGCGCAGCAATGCGACCTGGAGGTCGGCGAATTCATCTGGACCGGGGGCGACTGCCACCTTTACTCCAACCATGTCGAGCAAGCCGAATTGCAGCTCGCCCGCGCGCCCGGTCCGCTGCCCCGGCTCGAAATCCTGCGCCGCCGGCCGTCGATCGACGCTTACGAGTTCGAAGATTTCGCGCTGCACGACTATGTCGCGCAGCCGCACATCAAGGCTGAGGTGGCGGTTTGAAGCGGGAGCAATTCCTCCCCCAACGGGGGAGGTGGCAGCGCGCAGCGCTGACGGAGGGGCCGCCCCGCAGAGGGCGGAATTTTGCCGAGCTGTTCACGGCTGTCTACGCAGCCGCCCCTCCACCATGCTTCGCATGGTCCCCCTCCCCTGCTGCGCAGGGGAGGAATTGATGGGGATCACCTTTCACCTCGCGCGTGCGGAGAATGGCGTCATCGGGGTCGATGGCGACCTGCCCTGGCGGCTGCCTGCCGATTTGAAGCGCTTCAAGGCGCAGACGATGGGCAAGCCGATGGTGATGGGGCGCAAGACGTTCGAGAGCTTTCCCAGCCCCCTGCCCGGCCGCCGCCATATCGTGCTGACCCGCGACCCGCAGTGGCAGTCGGTAGGGGCGGAGGTGGTCCATTCGGTTGATGAGGCGCTGGCTTTGGCGGGCGAAGGTGATGTCGCGATCATCGGCGGGGCGGAGATTTTCGCGCTGTTCCTGCCGCTGGCGGAGCGGATCGAGCTGACCGAGGTGCATGTATCGCCCCAGGGCGACTCGGTGGTGCCGGGGTTCGGTGCGGAGTGGCGGGAGGTGGCGCGCGAGGATCACGCCGCCGACGGCGAGCGCCCGGCGTACAGCTTCGTCACGCTGGACCGGCGTCCCTGATTGTCGCCCCGGCCTTGTGCCGGCGTCCACGGTGCCGCAAAACCCCAAGCGATCGGATGCGCGGCACGGTGGATGCCGGAACAGGTCCGGCATGACGAGCTGGGGACAATGTCGTGAAAAAATGGCTGTGGGGCGCGCTCGCGCTGATCGCGGTGGCGGGCGCCGCCTTCCTGATCCTCGCCCCCGGCATGATCGAGCGCGGCATGAACAATGTGGCCGCGACCAAACTCCCCACCGTCACCGACTCGACCCGCAAACTCCACGCGACGCTGCAGATCGCAGACCTGCATGAGGACACGTTGCTGTGGAAACGCGACCTGCTCGAGCGGGCGGACCGCGGCCATGTCGACCTGCCCCGGCTGATTGAGGGCAATGTCGCGCTGCAGGTGTTTTCTTCGGTCACCAAGACGCCGAAGGGGCAGAATTACGACGCCAACAGCGCCGAGACCGACAACATCACGCTGCTGGCGGTGGCGCAGTTGCAGCCGCCGCGCACCTGGACCTC
Organism: Sphingomonas sp.; assembly: GCF_035998645.1. Taxonomy (GTDB): domain Bacteria; phylum Pseudomonadota; class Alphaproteobacteria; order Sphingomonadales; family Sphingomonadaceae; genus Sphingomonas. The sequence continues at coordinate 247,784 of NZ_DASYHL010000004.1, read as the reverse complement.
GCTGCTGGAACGCTCGCTCTATCACGCGCAGAAACTGGAGCGTGCCGCCGCGCGGTCGGACGGGCGGCTGCACGTGATCCGCTCGCCCGGCGAACTCGACGCGCTGCTCGCGGCGCGGGCGGCGGGGCAGAAGGCGGTCGGCGGGCTGCTGTCGATCGAGGGGCTGCAGAATATGGAGGGCAAGCTCGCCAACATCGACCGGCTCCACGCGGCGGGGTTCCGCATGGCGGGGCTGGTGCACTTCTTCGATAATGAGATCGCCGGGTCGATGCATGGCGAGAAAAAGGGCGGGCTGACCCCGCTCGGCCGCCAGACGATCGCGCGGATGGAACAGCTCGGCATGATCGTCGACATCGCCCATTCGAACCACGCGACCGTCGCCGAGGTACTCAAGATCGCCAGGCGCCCAGTCGTGTCCAGCCATGGCGGGGTGCAGGCGGTGTGCAAGGTCAACCGCAACCTGTCCGACGCCGAAATTCGCGGCGTGGCGAAGACCGGCGGCGTGGTCGGGATCGGATACTGGGACGCGGCGATCTGTGGCACCGAGCCGGAAAAGGTCGCGGCGGCGATCGCGCATGTCCGCGATCTGGTGGGGATCGACCATGTCGGGCTGGGGTCGGATTTCGACGGCGCGGTGACGACCGGGTTCGATGCGGCGCAGCTGGTTTATGTGACACAGGCTTTGGTCGATCGCGGGTTTACGCCCGAGGAGATCGGCAAGGTTATGGGCGGCAATGTGCTGCGGGTGCTGCGCGCGGGGATTGCGCCGGCCAACTAAATCCTCCCCGGCACGGGGAGGTGGCAGCGCGCAGCGCTGACGGAGGGGGCCCACCTCGAACCGACTCGGCTGCCTCGGGCCCCCTCCACCGGCTTCGCCGGTCCCCCTCCCCGTTCCGGGGAGGATTTGAAATTTGCACCGTTCGCCCTTCGCACTATAGCCGCGCCGATGGAGCGGCTGGACGGAGCGGCTGCGGTCCCCGGGCATTTGCGCGGCGGAATCGTTGCGCTGGGGAATTTCGATGGCTTTCACCGCGGCCACCAGGCGGTGGTGGGCCGCGCCGTGGCGCGCGCGCGCGATGAAGGGCGTCCGGTCATCGTCGCGACGTTCGACCCGCATCCGGTGCGGCATTTCCGGCCCGACACCCCGCCCTTTCGCCTGACCACGCTCGACCAGCGTCAGGCGCTGTTCGCCGCAGCAGGCGCGGACGCGATGCTGGTGTTCCAGTTCGACGGCACGCTGGCCAGCCTGTCAGCGCGTGCGTTCGCGCAACAGCGGCTGTGCGACCTGATCGGCGCGGGTGGCGTCGTTACCGGCGCGGACTTTACCTTTGGCAAGGGGCGCGACGGCAATGTTGGGGTGCTGGCGGAACTCGGCGCGGAGCTGGGGTTCAGCGTCGATACCGTGGCGCCGGTCGCAGCGGAGGGTGAGGTCGTCTCGTCCAGCCGCATCCGCAACGCGCTGCGCCAGGGCCGGCCGCGTGAGGCCGCCGCCTTGCTCACCCGTCCCTTCGCGATCGAAGGCGTGGTCGAGGGTGGCGCGAAGCTGGGACGCGAGCTGGGCTATCCCACCGCCAATATCCGGCTCGGCGCCTATCTGCGCCCGCGTTACGGGATTTATGCGGTGCGCGGGCGGCTGGCGGATGGCCGGGTGCTCGACGGCGTCGCCAATCTCGGCATCCGCCCGACGATCGATCCACCGGTCGAGCTGCTCGAACCCTATTTCTTCGACTTTTCGGGCGATCTCTACGGCCAGAGCGTCGAGGTCCAGCTGATCGACTTTCTGCGTGACGAGGCGAAGTACGACGATCTCGACACGCTGAAGGCGCAGATTGCGCGCGATTGCGACGCGGCACGCGAAGCGCTGCGAATTACCTGACTCCCCTCCCGCTTGCGGGAGGGGTCGGGGGAGGGCATGTCCCCGCAACGGTTCGCTTGCAGTCGCGCGACAGGCCCTCCCCTAGCCCCTCCCGCAAGCGGGAGGGGAACGCTCTTTCCGCCACCATCGCTTTCCTCTAATCGGCGCAGACCCATGACCGACACCAACGAACCCGCACGCGACTGGCGCGACACTGTCTTCCTGCCGAAGACCGATTTTCCGATGAAGGCCGGCCTTGCCGCCAAGGAGCCGGAAATCCTCGCCCGCTGGGCCAAGCTTGGCCTGTATCACCGGCTGCGCGAGCAGCGCGCCGGGCGGGAGCGCTTCATCCTGCATGACGGCCCGCCTTATGCGAATGGCGACATTCACATGGGCCATGCGATGAACAAGATCCTCAAGGACATCATCGTCCGCAGCCAGTCGTTAATGGGCAAGGACGCGCCCTATGTCCCCGGCTGGGACTGTCACGGCCTGCCGATCGAGTGGAAGATCGAGGAAGCGTATCGCGCCAAGAAGCTGAACAAGGACGAGGTGCCGGCGGCGGAGTTCCGCGCCGAATGCCGCGCCTATGCCGAGAAATGGGTCGCGGTGCAGCGCGGGCAGTTCGAGCGGCTCGGCGTGATGGGCGATTGGGAAGATCCCTATCTGACCATGAAGTTCGACGCCGAGGCGACCATCGCGGGCGAGTTGCTGAAGTTCGCAGAGTCGGGTCAGCTCTATCGCGGCGCCAAGCCGGTGATGTGGTCCCCGGTCGAAAAGACCGCGCTGGCCGAGGCCGAGGTCGAATATGAAGACGTGATGTCGACGCAGATCGACGTCGCGTTCGAGATTGTCGATGCGCCGAATGCGCCGGAACTGGTCGGCGCGCAGGCGGTGATCTGGACGACCACGCCGTGGACGATCCCGGTGAACCAGGCTTTGGCTTATGGGCCGGAGGTTGACTATGCGGTCGTACGCATCGGCGGGAAGCTCTGGCTAGTTGCCGAGGAACTGGTTGAGACGTTCCTGAAACGGCTGGCGGCGACCAATTTGGAGGCGCGTAGCTTCGATTGGGACGGCGGTGATCTCGCAGCCACCGAAAACGTTCAACATATCAAAGGCTCCGACCTCGCCGGCGCCACCGCCCGCCACCCGATGCACGCACTCGGCGGTTTCTTCGCCAAGCCGCGCCCGTTCCTGCCGGGCGAGTTCGTCACCACCGACGCCGGTACCGGCCTCGTCCATATGGCGCCCGATCATGGCGAGGACGATTTCCTGCTGTGCAAGGCGCATGGCATCGAACCAGTGTTCGCGGTCGATGGCGCGGGCATGTACCGCGCCGATTGGGCGTGGCTGGGCGGTCAGGGATCGGTGATCAACAAGAAGTTCGTCGCAGCCGACGGGCCGATCTGCACCGATTTGCGCGAAGCGGGCGCGCTGCTCGCCGCATCGGACGATTTCGCGCACAGCTATCCGCATAGCTGGCGGTCGAAGGCGAAGATCATCTTCCGCGCGACGCCGCAGTGGTTCATTCCGATGGATGGGAGCCGCTCATCCGTCGTCCCGGCGCAGACCGGGGCCGCTGCGACAAGCGCGGGGGATGAGCCTCTGGAGGCCCCGGCCTCCGCCGGGGCGACGGGAAGGGATGTCGCGGCCGAACTGCCCGGCTTTGCCGCGCCTGCGGGGTTCGGGCCGGTCGTCAATCCGTCCAACGCCCCGACCCTGCGCAACCTCGCGCTCGATGCGATCGAGCGGACGCGCTGGGTGCCAGAACGCGGCCAGAACCGCATCCGGTCGATGGTCGAAGGTCGCCCGGACTGGGTGATCAGCCGCCAGCGCGCCTGGGGCGTGCCGATCCCGCTCTATGTCCACCGCCAGAGCGGCGATTATCTGCGCGACGAAGGCGTCAACGCCCGCATCCTCGACGCCTTCCGTGCCGGGGGCGCGGACGCGTGGTTCGGGGCGGACCATCAGGCGCTGCTTGGGCCGGACTATGCCCTCGCCGATTATGAGGTGGTCAACGACATCCTCGACGTGTGGTTCGACTCAGGTTCGACCCACAGCTTCGTGGTCGAGGCGCGCTATGGCGAGGGCGTGCGCGCCAATTTGTATCTCGAAGGGTCGGACCAGCATCGCGGCTGGTTCCAGTCGTCGCTGCTGGAGAGCGCGGGGACGCGCGGGCGCGCGCCCTATGACGCGGTGCTGACGCACGGTTTCGCGCTCGACGGGCAGGGCCGCAAGATGTCGAAGTCGCTCGGCAATGTCGTCGACCCGCTCAAGATCATCGGCGAGAGCGGCGCGGATATCCTGCGCTTGTGGGTCGCGCAGACCGATTATTTCGACGATGTCCGCATCGGCAAGGAAGTGCTGGGCGGCACGGGCGATGCGTATCGCAAGATCCGCAACACCTTCCGCTATCTGCTCGGCGCGCTCGATGGCTTTGCCGATGCCGAGAAGGTCGCGGTCGAGAAGATGCCGGAGCTGGAGCTCTATATCCTCCACAAGCTCGGCATGCTCGATGTCGAGCTGAAGGCGGCGGCGGAGGCTTACGAGTTCAACCGCTACGCCCGCGCGCTGTCGGACTTCATGAATGAGGACCTGTCGGCCTTCTTCTTCGATATCCGCAAGGATTGCCTCTACTGCGACGCGGCGGACAGCCCGAAGCGGCGCGCGTATCGCACGGTGCTCGACACGCTGTTCCACGCACTGGTCCGTTATGCCGCGCCGATCCTCGCCTTCACGGCCGAGGAAGTGTGGCAGGCGCGTTTCCCGTCCGAGGACGGGTCGGTCCATTTCCTGGAATGGCCCGAACTGCCCGCACTGCCCGGCGACGACGCCGTCTCGACCGAGTGGGAGGATATCCGGCGCCAGCGTGTGGCGGTGACCGAGGCGATCGAGCCGTTGCGGCGGGAGAAGGTGATTCGCTCGAGCCTTGAGGCCGAGGTGACGGTGCCGAACCTGCTGCGCCCTGCGGCAGAGCTGGCCGAGGTGTTCATCGTCGCCGATGTCCATCATGGATCGGACGACGGCGTCGCGGTGACGCGGACCGAGCACAAGAAGTGCGGCCGCTGCTGGCGTCTGCTTCCGGAGGTTGAAGCCGATGGCGCGCTGTGCCACCGCTGCGACTCGGTAGTTTCCTGAAAAGCGTGGGACCCATGACTCGCAACCGCACGATCGGCTTCGCCCTCGCCCTGCTGATCTTTGTCGCCGATCAGGCGATGAAGGCATGGGTGGTCGAGGGGCTGGGCATCGACGCACCGGGCAAGGCGATCGAGGTCGTGTCGTTCTTTGACCTGCGCTTCGTCGCCAATATCGGCGTGTCGCTGGGCCTGCTCGCCGCAGAGACCGATACGATGCGCTGGGCGCTGGTCGCGCTGACCGCGGGGATCGCGGGCGGCGTGGGCTGGTGGATGCTCAGGGAAGAGAACCGCAACGACATGCTGGCGCTATCGCTGGTGCTGGGCGGCGCGCTTGGCAACATCGTCGACCGCATGCGCTTTGGCTATGTCGTCGACTATGCCGATCTGCACTTTGGCGAATGGCGCCCTTTTTTGGTCTTTAACGTCGCCGATGCTGCGATTACCATCGGCGTCCTGATCCTGCTCATCCGGGCGCTGTTCGTGCGAGAAAAACCCAAGGCCGATGACACCGGCGCCCCTGTGGAGAATGCCAATGCGTAAGTCCGTGCTTGTTGTCGCTGTGTGCGGCGCGGCGACCCTGCTCGCCAGCTGCGGCAGCAGCCTGTTGGGCGACCGCAAGCGGCCCGACGAATTCGCCGTGGCGCGTCAGGCGCCGTTGGTGATCCCGCCCGACTTCGCAATGCGCCCGCCCCAGCCCGGCGCGCCGCGTCCGCAGGATGCCGGCGGCCCCGCGCAGCAGGCGCTGGACGCATTGTTCGGTGGCAGCGCCCCGCGCAGCGCGAGCGAGCGTGCCGCGCTCGACGCAGCGGGCGGTCGCACCAGTGCTGATCCCGGCATCCGCTCGGGCGTCGGCAGCCCCGACACCAGCGTGGTGGACAAGGGCAGCACGACCCGCGACATCGTCGCCGCGCCGCAGGGCGATGGCCGCGACGCGCAGACCCAGGCGGGCACCCCCGCCCCGGCCGCTTCGCCGACGCCGCAGAACTGACGGTTTAAAAGCCACCTCCCGCGAAAGCGGGAGGTGCCAGGACAGCAAAAGGGCCGCGGAACGTGAGTTCCGCGGCCCTTCGCTTTGCCTGCGATCGACTGGCTTAGAAAGCCGCGCCGAGCGTGAACAGCACCGCGCCGTCCGCGCCAAAGGTTTCCTTGAACGGTGCGTCTTCGTTGGTGTTCACATAGGAAATGCCGAAGGTCAGGACCTTCCAGCTCGCTTCGGCACCGATCGAATAGTCGAGCACCTTGCTGTCGCCGTCATAGCCGCCGAGGAAGCTGTCGCTCCACGAATGACCGAGGCTTCCCTTCAGCTTGAAGGGCGTGTCGGGAATCGCGACCGTGGCGGTGGCCGAGGTATAGAATGCGCCGGCATCGCCCAGCGCGATCTGGCCCTTCGGCGCCCAGGCGACCATGCCCTTGATCGTCGCCGGACCGACGGTGCCGGTCAGCGCGAAATAGGGCTCGATGATCGTCGTGTCCGACGCGCCGGGATAGAGATAGAGGGTCGCACCGATGTCGGCGGTCAGGCCCGACGCGACTTCGGTGGCGAAGCCCGCGAACACGTCGATTTCGGTGCCGTTGGCAAAGCCGATGCCCGAGCCCCAGGTGCCAATATAAGCGCCGCTCTCATGCGCGACGGTGAAGCCGCCCTGGATCGTCGCTTCTTCGTTGGTCTGGCTGAAGCCGCGGAAGCGATAGTCGCTGACGACCGTCGCAGAACCGGTGATGGTGAAGGCGTCGGGTGCATCGGTCTCGTCCTGCGCAAAGGCAGGGGTGGCGGTGGCGGCGAGCAGCAGCGCGCCGGCGATGGACTTGGTCAAACGCATGGGATCCCTTTCGTCTTGGTGCGATTTCGGTCCCCACCTGCAGCGGAAGGGCTGCCGCATTGGCTCGGAACCTGCGTTCCGGCGCGGCTATTGCCTCCCACTGCGCGAAAGTTGCAGCATTTCGTTGCGCTGCACAATTCCATTTCGCCTGGTCAACGCAATTGCGCCGCCGCTGTTGCGGCGGCGCAACAGGATTGTCACACTTGTGACCGTCCCCGTTCGTTACTTAACCGCGATGATCGCGTCGATCTCAACCGCAGCACCGCGCGGAAGCACCGCGACGCCGACCGCCGCACGCGCGTGACGGCCAGACTCGCCGAACAGCTTTTCCATCAGCTCCGACGCGCCGTTGGCGACCTGGGGCTGTTCGGTGAAGGCGGGATCCGAGTTCACGAACACGCCGAGCTTCACGATCTGCTCGACCCGGTCGAACCCGCCCAGCGCCTTGCCGATCTGCGCGACGACCATCAACGCGCAACGCTCGGCGGCTTCCTGACCATAGGCCAGGTCGCGATCCTCGCCGAGGCGGCCGGTCATCACCACGCCATCCTTGAACGGCAGCTGCCCCGACACATGCATCAGCCCGCCCGCCGTGACCGTGGGGACATAGGCCGCGACCGGCGCAGCGGCTTCGGGCAGTTCGAGGCCGAGTTCGGCGAGGCGGGCGTGGATGTCGGTCATGCTCAATCTCCATGAGGGGTGTGATGCGGGGCGGGCGCGCCATCGGCGAAGCGCGCGATGATCCAGCGCTGCGCCTCCCGCCAGTCGTCGATGCGGGCGTGCGCGTGCGGCGCGACCGGCACATGCGGGGCAAGCCTGGGCTCGGACACCATGTGCAGGCGGAAGACGTGCGGGGCTTCGCGCGCGACCGATTCGTGATGGGTCGCGAGATCATCGACGAACACCGCAACGCTGGCGCCATGTCCCTCGACGAGTTGCGCGACCGGACGCCCCTTCCCGCCCTGATTGCACTCGACGCGGTGGACGATCCCGTGGGTGTCGAGCTGGGCGATGCGGTGTTCGCGGCAATTGTCGCGGAGATTGGTGAGGATGACGATGTCGGCCTGCTCCGCCAGCGCCGCGAGCGATTCGCGCGCGTGCGGCACCAACGTCTGCCGCGCCATTTCGGCGGGGAAGAAGCCGTCGAGATAGCCCCACATCGCCTCGGGCGTCAGCGTGCTGCCGTCACGCGGCTTCATCGCCCGCGCCCATTCATGGCTGGTCAGGTCGAACGCGATGTCATGCGTCTCGTCGAGCCAGGTCCCGAAATGCCGCACCATGTGCAGCAGCACTTCGTCGCAGTCACAGATCAATAGCGGCTTCATGCGGTCTCCAGCGCGTGGCGGGCAGCGACGAGTGCGGCGGGGGTGGTCCCGGTCGCCTCGGCACAGGCGATCAGGTCGGGCTCATGCGCCTCAAGAAACCTCAGCACGGCGGCGAGCACTTCGGCATCGCCTGCCCGCGACCGCAGGTCGTTGGGCGACAGGCCGGTCAAATCGAGCAACCGGTGCGCCCGCGCTGCGTCGGACAAGGCCCAGGCCAGCGCGCCCAGCGCCAGCGTCCCCGCGTCCTCATTTGTCACCGCGCCACGCATCGCCTAGTGCTTCGCCCAATCGTTCGTTGGCCAATCGTTCGTTGAAGGGATCGCGTGGCAAAAAGGGTGCTGGTTGTCGAGGACAACGAACTCAATCTCAAACTTTTCTGCGACCTGCTGCGCGCGCACGGGTTCGAGACCGCGCCGGTGCGCGACGGGCGAGAGGCGGTGGCAACCGCACGCAGCTTTGCGCCCGACCTCGTCATCATGGATATTCAGCTGCCGCATATCTCCGGCATCGACATCATCGGCAGGATGCGCGGCGACCCGGTGCTCAAGTCGATCCCGGTGATGGCAGTCACCGCCTATGCCGGGCACGAGGATGAGGCACGGATCCGCGCTGCGGGGGCGAACGCCTATGTCACCAAGCCGATTTCGGTGATGCGCTTTGTGGAAGAGGTGCAGGGGTTGTTGTGAGCCACCCCGTCGCCCCGGCGCAGGCCGGGGCCGCCAGCGGCAGACCGCTCCGGCTCAACACACAAAAAGCCGCAGAAGCGATCCTTCTGCGGCCCCGCATGTGGCGCGCGGCCCCGGCCTGCGCCGGGGCTGCGTAAACTTCGCTTGCGCGAAGCTTACTTGATCTTCGCTTCCTTGAACTCGACGTGCTTGCGCACGACGGGATCGTACTTCCGGAAGCTCAGCTTCTCGGTCTGGTTGCGCGGGTTCTTCTTGGTCACATAGAAAAAGCCGGTGTCAGCGGTGCTGACGAGCTTGATCTTGACGGTAGTCGGCTTGGCCATCGCCCGGGTCCTGCAATAATCAAAAAAGAATAAGCGGCCCGCGCTGGCAGACCGCTGTCAGGAGGGGGCGCATGCCGCCTTGGCACGGCAATGTCAAGCGCGTGGTCGACCATTAGCGCGTGTTAGCGGGTTGTTCACCATGTTGTCGCACGCTCGTGTCATGCGGTGAAAAAGGCGATGGAGGCAAGCATGGCAGAGGGGCTGAACTGGGTTCTGACGAACGAGCTGCACCAGCGAATCGACTCGATCGGGGCGCGTGCGTCGCGCGCCGCGACCTCGGACCTTGCCGCCGATCTCGACGCGATTCGCCGAATCGCCATGGCCAATGGCCTGACCCCGGCGGTGTGCATCGTGCATGCCCTTGAATCCGCGCTCGCATCGGGGCAGCGCGGGCCGATGATCACCGATGGGCTTTCCCTGCTGCGTGACGCCGTCGCGTGTGGGCGCACCGATTCGCGCACCGGCGCGGCGTTCGCCGCCGCCTGCTCGATCCGACTCGCCAGCTGAGCGATCGTCTATGGAGGCGGTGGTCCCTGCGTTCATCGCCGCATTGCTGACCCAGGCCGGGGATCGTTCGCCCTGGCTCGTCGCGATTCTGGCCGATCGTTATGGCCGCCCCTTCACCGTGGCGCTGGCCGCGCTGTTCGCCCATGCCGCCGGCAACGCCATCGCCGCGACGGGCGCGCTGTTGATCGCCCCCCTGCTCACCCCCAATGCCAAGCAGCTGCTGCTTGCGCTCGCGCTGATCTTTGCCGCGATGGGCGCGCTGTGGCGGCTCAAGGCGCCCGACCGGCTGGAAGGCTGGCGGCTGGGCACGTTCCTCACGCCGCTGCTCGGCATCTTCATCCTCGCGCTTGGCGATACCACGCAGTTCTTCACACTGGCATTCGGTGTACGCGGCCCGACGCCGTGGTTCGCGTTGGGCGGGGCCTGCGCGGCGATCTTCGTCGTCAATCTGGCTGCGGCGCTGATGGGAGAGCTTGCCTGGCGGCAGCTTCCGATTCGGCAGTTTCGGATCGGCTTTGGACTGCTGTGCCTGCTCGCGGGCGGCATCATCGGTGCGGCGGCGCTGCGCCTGATCTAGCGTTAGTCCACGATCGAGCGCGTCAATTAGCCTGATCGGGCAATTGCGTCTGAACGAATGGACCCCAAATGGCAGAGAGTCGTTTCATCTCCGACTCAACTATCATCGAGGGACTCCATCATGGCCGACACCGACGCCGCGCTGAAAACGCCGACCGACCTCAACCGCAACGATACCAAGAGCGTGGCCGAGGCGCTGAACGGGATTCTGGCGGACAGCTTCGCGCTGTATCTCAAGACCAAGAATTTTCACTGGCACGTCTCCGGCCCGCATTTCCGCGACTATCACCTGATGCTCGACGAGCAGGCGGCGCAGATCCTGGCGACCACCGACGTGATCGCCGAACGCGTGCGCAAGACCGGCAACACCACGCTGCGCTCGATCGGCGACATCGCCCGGCACCAGACGATCAAGGACAATGACGCCGAGTTCGTCAGCGCCGACAAGATGCTGGCCGAACTGCGCGAGGACAATCTCAAGCTGGTCGAACTGCTGCGCGAGGCCAAGGACATCGTCGACGAGGCCAAGGACAACGCCACCAGCGGCGTGCTGGACGACTGGACCGATCAGGCCGAGGAACGCGCCTGGTTCCTGTTCGAGACCAGCCGCAAGGGGTAATGCCCGCCCGCCGGGTCGCGCGACGGCGCGGTCCGGCGACTGGCTGAACGATAAGAAATTGGCGCACCCGACAGGATTCGAACCTGTGACCTCTGCCTTCGGAGGGCAGCGCTCTATCCAGCTGAGCTACGGGTGCGTGGCGAACGCGCCTAGCAAAGCGCGATGCGGTGCGCCAGCCTAAACGGTGGGCGCTTTCGTCTTCGGCGCGGGCGTCTTTGGTTTGAACGCGCACAGGTCCGTGACCGGGCAGCGCCAGCATTCGGGCGTGCGCGCCTTGCAGATGTAGCGGCCGTGCAGAATCAGCCAGTGGTGCGCGTGGAGGCGGAAGGGCTGCGGCACTCCCTTTTCCAGCTTTTTCTCCACGGCCAGCGGCGTCTTGCCGCGTGCCATACCTGTGCGGTTGCCGACGCGAAACAGGTGCGTATCGACCGCGAAGGTTTCGTGGCCGAAGGCGACGTTCATCACCACATTGGCGGTCTTGCGCCCGACGCCGGGGAGTTTTTCCAGCGCGTCGCGGTCCTCCGGAACCTGACTGCCATGCTGCGCGATCAGGGCTTCGCTGAGCGCGATGACGTTCTTGGCCTTGCTGTTGAACAGGCCGATCGTCTTGATGCGCTGCTTGAGGCCCTCTTCGCCCAGTGCGACCATCTTTTCAGGCGTATCGACCTCAGCGAACAACCGCCGCGTCGCCTTGTTGACGCCAGCATCGGTCGCCTGCGCCGACAGCACGACGGCCACCAGCAGCGTATAGTCGTTGACCGATTCGAGTTCGGTTTCGGGATGCGGATTGGCCGATGCCAGCCGCTCGAAAAAGGCGAAAACGTCTGCCTTCTTCAAAGTCCGAGCACCGAGTCCATCGTGTAGCGCCCGGCGGGCTGGCCCGCGAGCCACAGCGCCGCGCGCACAGCGCCACGCGCGAAGATCGCGCGATCCTGGGCAAAGTGCGCCAGTTCGATCCGCTCGCCCTCGGTCGCCAGCATCACGCTGTGATCGCCGACGATGCTGCCCCCGCGCAGCGAGGCAAAGCCGATCGTCCCCTCTGCCCGCGCGCCCGACAGGCCGGCGCGGTCGGCGACGCGGACCTCGCCCAGCGCGACGCCGCGCCCGGCGGCTGCCGCCTCGCCCAGCATCAGCGCGGTGCCCGAAGGGGCGTCGAGCTTGTGCCGGTGATGCGCCTCCACGATCTCGATATCCCAGTCGGGACCGAGCCGCGCCGCAGCCTCACGCACCAGCCGGGTGAGCAGCACCACGCCAAGCGAGGTGTTGCCGGTCTGAAGCACTGCGATGTCGCGTGCGGCTTCGTCGATCGCGGCATGGTCGGCAGGGCTGAGGCCGGTGGTGCCGATCACGATCGGCGTCCCGGCATCGCGTGCGGCGGCGAGATGCGCGGCGAGCGCCGAGGCGCTCGAGAAATCGACCAGCGCATCGGCGGCGCGGGCGAGTTCGACGGGATCGTCCCCGGCATCCGCGCCGCCCGCGAGGCGGACGCCCTGAACGGCCAGAATGTCGCGGATGGCGGTGCCCATGCGGCCAAGGCTGCCGTAGATGCCGATGCTGGTCATGGCCCGTGCTTGGCGGCGGATGCGGGCGACTGCAACAGTGGAATTGTTGCGGTGTCGCGCCGCTTAGCTTTTCGCTTGCCGCCCAGCCGGTTGGTCGCGAAGCAGTGAAGATGCTCCTTCGTTCGTTCGCCCTCGCCGCCGCCCTGCTCACCCCTGCCGTCGCATCGCCGGACCAGTTGTTCGAGGATGTCCGCATCCTCGCTGCCGATGACATGGCTGGTCGGCTGGTCGGCACGCCGGGATCGGCCAAGGCCCGCGCCTATCTGACCGGGCGGATGCAGGCGATTGGGATCGAGCCCTATGGCGCAGGCTATGAGCAGCCCTTCACCGCGCAGCACAAGGACGCGGCGCTGAACGGGGTCAATCTGGTCGGCCGCATCCGTGGGACGGGTACGAGCGACCGGGTGCTGGTGATCGGCGCGCATTACGACCATTTCGGGGTTCGCGGCGGCAAGGTGCTTAATGGCGCGGACGACAATGCGTCGGGGGTCGCGACGTTGCTGTCGATCGCCGAGGATTTTGCGCGCGCTCGGCCCCAGCATGACGTGATCTTTGCGCTGTGGGATGCCGAGGAACAGGGGATGTATGGCGCGCGTGCCTTTGTCGAGACGCCGCCGGTACCGCTCAGGCGAATCGCGCTGAACCTCAATCTCGACATGATGAGCCGCAGCGACAAGGGCGAATTGTGGATCGCCGGGGCGCATCACGCGCCGTTCCTGCGCGCGCGGTTCGAGCGGCTGGCGGGCACCGCGCCGGTCACGCTGAAGATCGGGCATGACGGACCGCCGTGGAAGGGAAGCGACGACTGGACCGCCGGGTCGGACCATTATGCGTTTCACCGCAAAGGCATCCCGTTCGCTTATCTGGGGGTTGAGGACTATCCCGACTATCACCAGCCGGCCGACGATTTCGAGACGATCCCGAAGGCGTTTTTCGCGCGATCGGCGGCAACGGCAGTGATGGCGGCGCGGTTGTTTGATCGGGAGTTGGGGGCGATTGCGAAGGAGGCGGGTCGGGGGGAGTAATGTGCCCCTACCCCCGTTTGCCCTGAGCCTGCCGAAGGGCCGGCTAAATCAGCTGTGGCACTGCGCCCTTCGACAAGCTCAGGGCTAACGGAGTGGGTCGGCCAGGGCGCTAAGCCCCCTCCAGCGCCTTCTGCCGTCTCCGCTGGACCGAACTGCCAATCCCCATCGATTCGCGATATTTGGCCACCGTGCGCCGGGCGATGTCGAAGCCCTTGGCGTTGAGCATCTCGACCAACGTATCGTCGGACAGGATCTTCTTGGGATCCTCGGCCTGGATCAGCGTGCGGATGGCGCTCTTCACCGCCTCCGCCGAAACCGCATCGCCGCCTTCGGATGACTGGATTGCGCTGGTGAAGAAGTACTTCAGCTCGAACAGGCCGCGCGCGCAGCTGAGATACTTGTTCGACGTCACGCGGCTGACGGTCGATTCGTGCATCTCGATCGCGTCGGCGATCTGGCGCAGCGTCAGCGGCTTTAGATGGCTGACGCCGTTGCGGAAGAACGCTTCCTGCTGCTTCACGATCTCGCTGGCCACCTTGATGATCGTGCGCTGGCGCTGGTCGAGCGCCTTGACCAGCCAGTTGGCGCTGGCGAGCATGTCGCTCAGCCACGCCTTGCTGCCCTTGTCCTGCGGCCCCGCCGACACTTCGGTGTAATAGGCGCGGTTGACCAGCACGCGCGGGAGTGTCGCGCTGTTGAGTTCGACTGCCCAGGCTTCGGCGCGCCGCGCGACGAAAATGTCGGGCGTGACCGCCGGCACCGGCTCACCACCATAGCGGCAGCCGGGCTTGGGATCGTAGCTGCGCAGCTCGCGGATCATGTCCGCCATATCCTCGTCATCGACGCCGCAGATGCGCTTGAGCCGCGCCAGTTCTCCGCGCGCGAGCAGGTCGAGATTGGCGATCAGCGCGGCCATGCACGGGTCGTAGCGATCCGCCTCCTTCGCCTGCAGCGCGAGACATTCGGCCAGGTCGCGGGCGCCGACCCCGGTCGGGTCGAGCGTCTGGATCACCGCCAGCACCGCCTCCACGCGCGCCAGCGGCACGCCGAGCCGGGTCGCGATGTCGAGCAATGCGGCGGTCAGATACCCGCACTCGTCGATCTGATCGATCAGATGCTGGGCGATGAACAGGTCCGCGCCGTCGATCACCGCGCCGACCTGCGCCGTCAGATGGTCGGCGAGGCTGAGGTCGGGGGAGGAAAAGCTGTCGAAGTCGGTGCCATCCTCGCCCCCGGCCCCGCCACTGCCCGTGCCACTCATGCCCAGGCCACCGTCGAGCCCGCCGACCGAATCGGCGGCGCTGTCATGATGGAAGGTCTCGGCGGTCAGATCGACGTCGAGTGCAGCCTCTCCGGTCGCTTCGCCCGACGACAGCAATTCGCTCGAATCCGCCGGGCCGTCGTCGCGTTCGGTGAAGGTGTCGGACGGTTCGACCGGCTCGGCCGCCTCCCCGCGCTCCTCCTCGCTGCGCCCGGTTTCGAGCAGCGGGTTCTTCTCGATCTCCTCCGCGATGAAGGTCTCGATCTCGAGATTGGACAGCGCGAGCAGCTTGATCGCCTGCTGCAACTGCGGCGTCATCACCAGCGATTGCGACTGGCGCAGATCGAGGCGAGGGGCCAGACTCATCGGATTTAGAGCGAGAAGCCTTCACCGAGATACAGGCGGCGCACATTCGTGTCGGCGACCAGATCGGCGGGCGACCCGGCAAACAGCACGCGGCCGTCATAGATGATCGACGCGCGATCGACGATGTCGAGCGTCTCGCGGACATTATGGTCGGTGATCAGCACGCCGATGTTGCGCGTCTTCAGCTCCTTCACCAGATCGCGAATGTCGGCGATCGAGATCGGGTCGATGCCCGCGAACGGTTCGTCGAGCAGCATGATCGACGGGTCGGCGGCGAGCGCGCGGGCGATTTCGGCGCGGCGGCGTTCACCGCCCGACAGCGCCATTGCCGGCGCGTCGCGCAGGCGCGTGAGGCCGAATTCGTCGAGCAGCTTTTCCAGCTTGGCCTCGCGCGCCGCCTTGTCCGGCTCGGCCAGCTCGAGCACGGCGGAGATATTCTTGGCGACCGAAAGCCCGCGAAAGATCGAGGTTTCCTGCGGCAGATAGCCAAGGCCCAGCACCGCGCGGCGGTACATCGGCAAGGGGGTGATGTCGTTGCCGTCGAGCATGATGCGGCCGGCATCGGGCTTCACCAAGCCCATCACCGAATAGAAGCAGGTCGTCTTGCCCGCGCCGTTCGGGCCGAGCAGCCCGACCACCTCACCGCGCCCGACCGTCAGCGACACATCCGACAGCACGACGCGCTTGTCATAGGATTTCGCGATCGACACGACGGCAAGGCCCGATGCGGGCGGCGCGCTCGCGTCGATGGTTTCGGGTTCCAGTGTCTCGACGTCTGCCATGCTGCTCTTCCTGATCGCAGGGGATGCTTACCGAATCCCCACCGCACAGTCACTTGGCAAGTTTTGTGCATGAAGAAGGGCGACGATCCGCCCGATTGGGTCGATCAGTCGCGCTTCGGGACGGTGAAGCGCCCGGTGACGCGCCCGCCCGATCGCACGACCGTACCATCGGGTGCGCGGGTGGTGCCGACGCCCGATCCGTCGATCGACGCGCGCCCGCTGTCGAGATCGAGCGTCAGCCGACCGCCGCTGACGGTGTTACCACCCTGGGTGAGCGAGACATTGCCGAGCATCGTGATGACGCGGCGGTTGATGTCGTACACGCCATATTGCGCGCGCGCCTTCTGGTCCGGTCGGGTGACCGTCACCCCGCCCGACGCGTCAAAGCGCGTGGCGGCGGGCGAGCCATCGATGATCTGACCGCTATAGGTCACCGTCACGCGCGCGGCGGTCAGGGTCATGTTCGCCTGAGTAATCTTGACCCCGCCGGACAAGATCGCGCGGTTGGCGCGGTCGTCGAGCTGGATGCTCTGCGCGTCGAAATCGATCGGCGCGTTCGAATTATGGCCCGACTGGCCCAGCGCCGCCCCGCCCAGCAGAGCGGTAGTGGCCAGCGCCGCCGAAGCGGCAATCAGGAACGGGCGGGATGTGCGGTGCACCATGTCACCTATTTGCGCGCTTGGGATCGATCCGCAAGCGGGCATTACCTTCTATTTTTACGGTTCGCTTGTCGAGATCGGCAGTCATCTTGTCGCCGCTGAAGTTTCCGAGCGGCGTGCTGCCCGCGACTTTGCCGGTTCCGGTCAGCTGGCGCGACTTCAGATCGATGGTCGAATCGCGCGTGTCGAGGCGATAGCCATCGGTGGTGCGGAACTGGATCGGGCCATCGACGGCGACCTGTTCGCTCTCCATGTCGTACCGACCCTTGTCCGCCTTGACCTGCGCCGGGCCATCCGAAAGCTGGATCCCCGCGATCAGATCCTGCAGTTGCACGATCGGCTCGGCCGAGCTTTTCTGCACCGCCGACCCGGCCTGAAGGACAAAGGCCTGGCCCTTGGCATCGGCGCCGCGATAGCGCGCCGACTGGATGCGCAGCCGCTCGCTCGCGACATCGACCTTGTTCTTGTCGAGCATGAACGACACGTCGCCGCCCATGAACAGCGGCGCCATCACCAGAAATGCGCCGAGCACGCCGATCCCGGCGGGCAGGACGGCGAGCAACGTCCGCACGATACGGTCGTGGCTGCTGCCAGGCCGCGCCCAGCGCTTGCGCCGCGAGCGTTCCTGGACAGCGATCTCAGACATATTTTGCACCTTCGGTGGAACGGCACCGGCCCGCTCCCCCACCCGGCCACCCATAGGATACTGGCGTTGAGTGGCCGGGTGGGGGAGCGGGCCGGTACCGCGAACCAAACTCACGCATGGGCAAAAATATCCGTCTCCGGCCAGCCCGCGAGGTCGAGGTCGGCGCGATGCGGCAGGAATTCGAAGCACGCCTGCGCCAGCACAGTCCGCCCCTCGCGCGCCAGACGGCGGTCGAGCTCCTCACGCATTGCGTGCAGGTAGCGCACGTCGGACGCGGCATATTCCTTTTGCGCGTCGGACAGCACCGGGCCGCCCCAGTCGGACGATTGCTGCTGCTTGCTCAGCTCCACGCCGAGCAGCTCGCGCACCAGTTCCTTGAGCCCGTGGCGATCGGTGTAGGTGCGGATGAGGCGCGACGCGATCTTGGTGCAGTAGACCGGCGCAGCGGTGACGCCGAGATAGTGGCGCACCGCCGCGAGATCGAATCGCGCGAAATGGTACAGCTTCACCCGCGCGGGATCGGCGAGCAGCGCGCGCAGGTTGGGCGCGGCATAATCGCTGTCCGGTCCGAACCGGACCAGATGCTCGTCCGCGCCGCCATCCGACAGCTGGATGAGGCACAGGCGATCACGCGGGGTGATCAGCCCCATCGTCTCTGTATCGACGGCGATATCGGCCCCGGGCGCGAACACGCCCTCGGGCAAATCTTCTTCATGCAAATAAACGGCCATGGCCTGCGCCTAGCCGCTTATCGCTTAACGCTCAATAACCGTGCCGATCACTCGGCGGCGGGCGGCGCATTCTTCGCGGCACGGCGGCGCGACGCCATGTTGAGCGTTTCGACCAAAGCCGAGAAGGCCATCGCGGCGTAGATATAGCCCTTGGGCACATGCACGCCGAAGCCATCGGCGATCAGCACCGCGCCGATCATCAGCAGGAAGCCGAGCGCGAGCATCACCACCGTCGGATTGTTCTTGATGAAGTTGGCGAGCGGATCGGCGGCGACCAGCATCACCCCGACGGTGACGATCACCGCGACGAACATGATCACGATCTCGTCGGTCATGCCCACTGCGGTCAGGATCGAATCGACCGAGAAGACCATGTCGAGCAGGATGATCTGAAAGATCGCCGACCCGAAATTCATCGTCGCGACCTGCTTCTTGTCGAGCACGCCATGATCGGTCGGGACCGGATCGATCGTGTGGTGGATTTCCTTGGTCGCCTTCCACAGCAGGAACAGGCCACCGGCGATCAGGATCAGGTCGCGCCACGAAAAGGCGGTTTCAAAGCTCGGCTCGCCGGTCGGACCGGTCGCGCCCTGAATGCCCAGGTCGAATACCGGGGTGGTCAGCGAAACGATCACGAAAATCATCGAAAGCAGCAGGATGCGCATGACCAGCGCCAGCCCGATGCCGATTCGCCGCGCCTTTTGCTGCTGATGCTCGGGCAGCTTGTTGGTCAGGATCGAGATGAAGATGAGGTTGTCGATTCCCAGCACCACCTCCATCACAATAAGGGTGATGAGGGCGGCCCAAGCGGCCGGATCTACGATCAGTGCGGCGATATCCATGCCGCCTCTGTGCCGTCGAGAAGCGCGCCGCGCAAGTATCCGTCGAAACGGTGGCAAAAACGCGACGAAATCGTTCGCGCATCTTCGCGATCTGGTCTATGTCCTGATTCCATAGGCGTGTCGCAAACGCCGGAATAGCTGCGCCTTCGTCCGGTTCAGCCATTCGATTCGAATATGGGCGAACCGGGAAGACGAACAGGGCAATGAGTTTTGATCGAGGGCGCCGCGGCGAGCGCGGCGGACGTGGCAGAGACAAGCGCGACGGCTTCGGCGGCGACGATTTCGGCGGTGGTAGCAGCAGCTACGGCGATCGCGGCGGCTTCGGCGGCGGCGGTTTCGGTGATCGCGGCGGCTTCGGCGGCGGCGGCGACCGCTTCGGCGGCGGTGGCGGCGGCGGCGGCGGTGGTTACCGCGGCGGTGGCGGCGGCGGCTTTGGCGGCGGCGGCGGCGGCGGCTTTGGTGGCGGCGGCGGCGGCGGTGGCCGCGGCATGCCCCCGCAGGTCGTTGGCGAAGGCACCGGCGTCGTAAAGTTCTTCAACGCGCAGAAGGGCTTCGGTTTCGTTGTCCGTGATGACGGCGGCGAAGACGTGTTCGTGCACATCAGCGCAGTCGAGCAGGCCGGCCTGACCGGTCTGGCCGAAGGTCAGCCGATGGGCTTCACGCTCGTCGATCGCGGTGGCCGCATCAGCGCGACCGACCTGAAGATCGACGGTGAGCCGATGCCGGTCGAAGACCGCGGCCCGCCGCGCGATCGTCCGGATCGTCCCGAGCGCAGCGGCCCGGGCGGCGGCGGCGGCATGGGTGGCCCCCAGCGCCAGCTGACCGGCGAGAAGGCGACCGGCACGGTCAAGTTCTTCAACGCGATGAAGGGCTTCGGCTTCATTCAGCGCGACGACGGACAGCCCGATGCGTTCGTGCACATCAGCGCCGTGGAGCGCGCCGGCATGCCGACGCTCAACGAAGGCGACCGGCTTGAGTTCGAGCTCGAGGTAGACCGTCGCGGCAAGTACGCCGCGGTGAACCTGACGCCCGGCTCGTAAAGCACGTCCCATGTTCCGGCTGATCATTGCCGGACGGGGGATCATTGCGGGGGCTGCCCTGGCCATTTCGGTCGCGGCAGCCCCTGTTGATTCGACTCCCGGCCAGTCCCAGACGTCAGCGCCCGCCCCCGCCCCCGCAGAGGTGCCGGTCGAAGCCGCGCGCATCCTCGCCACCCATCCGCATGATCCCAGCGCGTTCACTCAGGGCCTGTTCTTCGCCGACGGCGCGCTGTTCGAAAGCACCGGGCAGCATGGCGAATCGGTCGTGCGCGAAGTCGATCTCGCCACCGGCAAGGCCAAGCGCGAGGTGCGCTTGCCGCGCGAATATTTCGGCGAGGGCAGCACCGGCTGGGGCGACACGATCATCAGCCTGACCTGGAAACACGGCACAGCATTCCGCTGGGACCGCCGCACGCTGCGCCAGATCGGCACGTTCAGCTATTCCGGCGAAGGCTGGGGGCTGACGCAGGACGGCAAGAGCCTGATCCTGAGCGACGGTACCCCTGAACTCCGCTTCCTCGACCCGAAGAGTTTTGCGGAGCAGCGGCGGATCACCGTCACCTATCAGGGGCGTCCGATTCGGCGGCTCAACGAGCTGGAATATGTGCGCGGCGAGATTCTGGCGAATATCTGGCACCAGGATCTGATCGTGCGGATCGACCCGGCGAGCGGCTTCATCACCGGCGTGATCGACCTGCGCGACCTCGCCGCCACGGTGCCGGTGAGCGATTCGGAGGCTGTGCTCAACGGCATCGCCTATGACGACAAGAGCGGAAAGCTCTACGTCACCGGCAAGAACTGGCCCTCGCTGTTCGAAATCGCGCTGCCGACCGCGAACTGATCAGCGCGGCACGGCCTTCGCCCGCCACACCGTCAGCCAGTTGATCGACCCGCGACACTCGCCCATCACGCGCGCCTCGGTCAGGCGGAAGCGGGTGCCGTCCCAAACATAGGTTTCCGCGCTGCCGCAATCGCCAATGCCGCGCCCCTTGGCATAGCTGCCCAGTTCGCCGGTCTTCGCGTCGAACCCGGCATTGACCAGCATTATCGGGCTGTCTGCGGTCCATCCGGGTGGCGAATCGAATGCGGCAACCTCCGCCTTTCCGCCCCGGACGATATAGGCGATCGTCGAGAAGTTATACGCCCCGGCACCGCATGGAACGAGCACCAGCGTCGCGTCACCGCCCAGCGCATGCCGCTCGACATCGGGTCGCGCCGCGCCATCGTAGTTCTCCGCGCAGTCCGATTGAGCCCAGAGCTGCTTGAGCAGCGCAGGCGACAGCGCCGCAGGCGTGCCGCTGGCGCGGATCGACGCGATCACCGGGAGCGACGGCGCAGCGGGGGCAGCGCTGGCGGGCTTTGCACCTTTGGCCACCGCCGCGCTCACCGTGCCCGCCCTGCCCTGCTCCGCATCGATGAAGCGCAGCGAGGCCGATGAGCCCGTCAGCGAGATCCGCCCGAGCGACTTGCCCGCGCCATCACGGACGACCACCGCCTTGCCATTCGCCAGCGCCTCGACCAGCTTGAACGCGTCACCCCCGATGAAACTGGTACCGCGCCACACTGCGGCCGCGCTGGCCGCCGGTGCGCCTTCGACATGCACGCTCAGCCCGGCGGGTGCGTCCTGGCCCATCAACTCGACCGTCCAGCCACCAGCCGGGCCGGCTTCGCGCGTCACCGCCATCTGCCAGCCAGCCTCCGACCAGTCGCCGCCTTCGGGCTGGAGCGAGGTCATCTCGCACTGCTTCACATTGTCGCAGGCGACGACCCAGTCGCCAAAGGTCTTTATCGGCCCCTGTTGCGGAGCAATCTGGGCGAGCGCGAGTGCGGTAAGGATCAGCATGGCGCGCATCCTAGCGGTTCGCGCGGCGACGCGGTAGGAGGCGCGCAACAGATTTGATGGAGAAGGTGATGAAAACGGTTGGCGTGATCGGCGCGGGACAGATGGGGGCGGGCATCGCCCAGGTTTCGGCACAGGCGGGCTATCGCGTGCTGCTGTCCGACATGGACGTCGCGCGCGCCGAAAAGGGCAAGGCGGGGATCGCCAAGCAGCTTGCCCGCGCGGTGGAGAAGGAAAAGATCACCGCGCAGGCCGCCGAAGCCGCGCTCGCCAACATCGAATGCGTCGCCGGCACCGATGCCTTCGCGCCGTGCGATCTCGTCATCGAAGCCGCGACCGAGCGGGAGGAGATCAAGCGCACGATCTTTGCCAATGTCGGCAAGGTGCTGAGCGACACCGCGATCCTCGCCAGCAACACCTCGTCGATTCCGATCACCCGGCTGGCGCAGGCGGCGCCGGATCCCGCACGCTTCATGGGGGTGCATTTCTTCAACCCGGTGCCGGTGATGGGCCTGATCGAGCTCATCCGCGGCCTCGCCACCAGTGACGCGACGGTCGCGGCGGTCGAGGCGTTTGGCAAGACGCTGAACAAGCGGATCGTCCACGCCAATGACGCGCCGGGCTTCATCGTCAACCGCGTGCTGATGCCGTTCCTCAACGAAGCGTGCTTCGCGGTCGGTGAGGGCGTCGCGACGATCCCCGATGTCGACGCGGCGATTCAGCTCGGCCTCAACCACCCGATGGGGCCGTTCACGCTGGCCGATTTCATCGGGCTCGACACCTGCCTCGAAATCACCCGCGTGCTGTTCGAAGGCACCGGCGACCCCAAATTCCGCCCCGCCCCGCTGCTGATCAAATATGTCGAGGCCGGCTGGTACGGCCGCAAAACCGGGCGCGGCTTCTACGACTATTCGGGCGCGGAGCCGGTGCCGACGCGGTGATCGCTAGGGCGTTCGCGCGATCAGGCCGCGTTGCTGCATGATCGCGATCCAGCCATCGGGCATGAAGGCGAGTTCGGGCGGGTCGTTGAATGCGATCACCCCGCGCTGGCCCTTCAGGTTCGGTGGTGGCGGGATCATCCCGGGGCACGGCATGTCGCGAAAGCCCCAGCTGGGTGCGGCTTCAACCACCATCCCGGCCTTGAGCTGCCCCTTGTAGACGCGGGTGATCCTGAATCGAGCGGGTCGCTCATCCTGCTCGTGGATGATCACGCCCTCGACGATGTTGCGGAAGCTGCGCGCGGCCATTTCGGCGCGCTGCTCCATCGTCGGCGGGGGCGTTGGCACCGTGCCGGGAGGTGGCGGAAGACAAAATGCTGCAGCCAGCAACGCGATCACGGCAGCATCAACCCCGCCAGCGCCGCGCTCAGCAGGTTCGCGAGGCTGCCCGCCAGCAGCGCCTTGATCCCGAGCTTGGCGATCATCGGACGCTGGTTCGGGGCAAGGCTGCCCGTCGCGGCCATCTGGATCGCGATCGAGCTGAAGTTCGCAAAGCCGCACAGCGCGAAGGTGATGATCGCGGTGCTGCGCTCACTCAGCCCCTGCGTCTGGCCGAGGTTGAGGAAGGCGACGAACTCGTTGAGCACCATCTTGGTGCCGAACAGGCCGCCGGCTGCTGCCGTCTCGTTCCACGGAATGCCGACCAGGAACATCACCGGGGCAAAGGCGGTGCCGATGATCCCCTGAAAGGTCAGGTCGGGATAGCCGAACAGCCCGCCGGCCGCGCCGAGCAGGCCGTTGGCGAGCGCGACCAGCGCGACGAACGCGAGCACCATCGCGCCGACCGCGACCGCGATCTTGACGCCGGTCTGCGCGCCCATCGCCGCGGCCATGATGATGTTGGCGGCGCGCTCTTCCTCCACCTCGGTCTCGACCGCGCGGATCACCGCCGCCTCGCCATCGACCAGCGTATCCTCGAGCGGGAGTTCGTCCGCCTTTACCACGGGCTCGTCAGGCATCATGATCTTGGCCATCAGCAGCCCGCCGGGCGCAGCCATGAAGCTGGCGGCGAGCAGGAACTGGATGTTGATCCCCATCGCCGCATAGGCCGCGAGGATCGTGCCTGCGACGCCCGCCATACCGACCGACATGATCGCGAACAGCTGCGACGGCGTCAGGCTGGCGAGATAGGGGCGAATGACCAAAGGCGATTCGCTCTGGCCGACAAAGATGTTCGCCGCCGAGCACAGCGATTCGACCTTGCTGACCCCGGTCACCTTCTCGATCGCGCCGCCGATCCAGCGGACCAGAAACTGCATGATCTTGAGGTGGTAGAGCACCGAAACAAGCGCGGCGAAGAAGATGATGACCGGCAGCGCGGCGATCGCGAAGCTCTGGCCGCCGACTTCAGGCCGGGCCAGCGGGCCGAAGATGAAGTCGGTGCCCGCCTGCGCATAGCCGAGCAGCGCCGACACGCCCTTTGCCATCCCCTCGATCGCGGCGCGACCCGCGGGAACATAGAGGACGAGGAAGGCGATTCCCGCCTGCAACGCAAAGGCCGGGCCGACGACGCGCAGCCGAATCGCGCGCTTGTTCGAGGAGAGCAGGAAGGCAATCGCGAGAATCGCGACGATACCGAGAATGCCGATCGGAAGATTGTTCAACTAAAGGACCCCTTCGTGCCGCGTCTGCGCGCAGCGTTCGGGGTCGCACCATAGCGTGTGACGCGCACACCGCTAGGTGCTTCCGTATCGGGTGAAACCGCGTTACGCAGCGCAATGACCACACCGGCTCCGCTGACGCGCTCGCTCTTCGTCCTTTCGATCTTTTATGGCGGCATGGTCTGCATCGCGGGCGTGCTGGGTAACAAGCAGGTGGCGTTGGGACCGCTGGCGGTAGAGGCGGGCATTTTCGCCTTCCTTCTGCTGGTCGCCGTTTCCAGTGCCGTCGCCGAACTGCACGGGCGCTCGGTCGCCAACAAGCTGGTGCTGTTTGGCTTCATCCCGCTGATCGCGTCGCTGCTCCTGTCGCTTCTCGTCTTCGCACTGCCGCCGTCTGCAGAGATGATCGAACAGCGCGCCGATGGCTTGAAGGCGATCCAGCTGATCCTGTTCAGCACCTGGCGCATCTGGATCGGCGGGATCATCGCCTATGGCATCTCGCAGACGCTGAACGTCACGATCTTCGCCGCGCTCAAGGGCAGCGAGGGGTCGCGGCTGCTGTGGTTCCGCTCGGCGGTGGCCGGCGTGCTCAGCCAGATCGTCGATACGCTCGTGTTCGTCTTCATTGCCTTTTACGGCCTGTTCGACATCACCAACCTGCTCGCCGGGCAGATGCTGGCGAAGGTCACGCTGTCGATCGTGCTGGTACCGGTGCTGATCTATGGCTTCGTGGCGCTGGGCCGCAGACTGGACCGGGCGTAATTCCTGTTCAATCCTCCCCGGGACGGGGAGGTGGCGGCGCGTAGCGCTGACGGAGGGGCCCCTCCTTGAGGCAATGCGCTTGCCTCGGGGGGCCTCCACCACCGCCTTCGGCGGCGGTCCCCCTCCCCGTTCCGGGGAGGATTTGAGGCTCACGCCCGCGCCTTGGTCCGCACCGACTGGCAATAGCCGATGGTAATCGCGAGGCCCGCGACGATCGCGCCGCCGCCGACGAACACCGCCGTCTGAACCGGCAGAAACACGAACGCGCCCGCATAAATGAGGCCGCTGAGGACCAGTGACCAGCCGCCGACGCGATGCACCTTGCGCGCGAGTGCGCTCGGCACAAACCGCTTGGGCATCATGTTGCCGAACCACGCGACCATCAGCCCGGTCGCACCCAGTACGATACGCGTCACCGTGTCGTGATCGACATGGCCCGCGCTGCGCGCCGAACTGAGGCCCAGCGCGAGCACGACAATCCCCACGCCCCACGCCAGGCTGATCTTGGTTTCGCTGTTCATCATGCGCTCTCCTTGCCGGGTGCGGTCGATCCGCTGCCCCCGAATGAATCGACAAAGCCCAGCAGCGCCTCTTCGAGCACCGAGAGCTTGAGGTGATAGATAACCGACTTCCCCGCCTTTTCGGCGTGAACCAGATCCGCTTCCTTGAGCACGGCGAAATGCGCCGACATGGTCGGTTTCGACACGTCGAACTTGTCGCTCAAGTCGCCCGCACTCATCGGCCCCTTGCGCAGCAGTTGCAGCACACGGCGGCGGGTGGGGTCGGACAATGCCTTGAAGACCATGCTCATGATTTGTTATTTAGCTAATCATCGAATTGAGTCAAGCCCTCTCATCCGCGCATGCTTTCGCAAGAGCGCAACTCCCGCTAAGGGCGCGGCATGACCGATCACGCACCCGATCCCGCGATGCTGGCCAAGGCCGAGACGCTGACCGACGCGCTGCCCTATATGCAGCGTTACAAGGGCAAGACGTTCGTCGTGAAATATGGCGGGCACGCGATGGGCGATCCCGAGCTGGCGCGCGACTTCGCCGAAGACGTCGTGTTGCTCAAGGCGGTGGGCATCAACCCGGTCGTCGTGCATGGCGGCGGGCCGCAGATCGGGTCGATGCTCAAGCGGCTTGGCGTCGAATCGCAGTTCGTCGGCGGGCTGCGCGTCACCGATGCGGAAACCGCGCGCATCGCCGAAATGGTGCTGGCCGGATCGATCAACAAGGAAATCGTCAGCTGGATCGGCGCGGCCGGCGGCAAGGCGCTGGGCATTTCGGGCAAGGATTCGGGGCTGGTCACCGCGCGCAAGGTGCAGCGCGATTCCGCCGATCCGCTGCAGGGCATCGAACGCCATGTCGATCTGGGCTTTGTCGGCGAGCCGGTTGCGGTCGATGCGTCGGTACTGACCACGTTGAGCGATCAGGGCTTCATCCCGGTGATCGCGCCGATCGCGCTGGGCGCGGACGGCCACACCTACAACATCAACGCCGACACCATGGCGGGGGCGATTGCCGGTGCGCTCGGCGCATCGCGCTTCTTCCTGCTGACCGATGTCCCCGGCGTGCTGGACAAGGACAAGAACCTGCTGACGGACCTCGACCCCGGTCGGATCATGGCGCTAAAGGCCGATGGCACGATCAGCGGGGGCATGATTCCCAAGGTCGAGACCTGCGTCGCCGCGGTCGATGCCGGGGTGGACGCCGCCGTCATCCTCGACGGGCGCATCCCGCACGCGATGCTGCTCGAAATCTTCACGACGCAGGGTGCGGGAACCTTGGTTCACCGCTGAGCCGTCTTATATAGCCAACACAGTTGCCGATAGCCGCCGCTTTCCTGTAAAAGCGCCAAAACTCCGGAGGCCCGATTGGACCCGTTTCTGAACATGCTTTTCGGGATCGTACAGATCCTGCTCAACGTGCTGTGGTGGATCATCGTCATTCAGGCGGTGCTGTCGATCCTGATCTCGTTCAACGTGATCAACACTTATAATGATTTCGTCAGCTCGCTGTGGCGCGGCCTCAATACGCTGACCGAGCCGATCTATCGTCCGATCCGCCGCATCCTGCCCGACACCGGGCCGATGGATTTCGCGCCATTCGTGGTGCTGATCCTGATCGCGATCATCAATTATGCGGTGATCCCCAACCTCGCGGTCGCGCTCGCCAGCACGCCGGCGTGAGCCAGCCCTGGCGGGAAGCGCCGCCGGGCCTGACCATCGCCGTGCGCGCGACGCCGCGCGCGTCGAAGAGCGTGTTGCTGCCCGGCACGCCTGAGCATTTCGCCGCGCGGGTCGCCGCGCCGCCGGTGGACGGCGCGGCCAATGCGGCGCTGATCGAACTGGTCGCCAAGACGTTCGGTGTGCCCAAGCGCGACGTGACGCTGATCGCCGGGGGGACTGCGCGCGTGAAGCGCCTCAGCATCACCGGCGATCCCAAGACGCTGGCGGGAATCGCCGCGTCGCTCTATGGAGCGGGGCATGAGCGCTGAGATCATCGACGGTAAGGCATTCGCCGCCAATCTGCGGGCCCGGGTGGGCGAGGCTGCGGCGGCATTTGAGGGACAGGCAGGCCGCAAGGCTGGCCTCGCGGTCGTGCTGGTCGGCGACGACCCCGCCTCCGCCGTCTATGTCCGCAGCAAGGGCAAGGCGACGATCGCCGCCAACATGGCGAGCTTCGAACACCGCCTGCCTGCCGACACGACTCAGGACACGCTGATCGCGCTGGTGCGCCAGCTGAACGCCGATGCGGCGGTCGATGGCATCCTCGTCCAGCTGCCCCTGCCCCGCCATCTCGACGAGCAGGCGGTGGTGGCCGCAATCGATCCGGGCAAGGATGTCGACGGGCTGACCCCGGTCAGCGCGGGTCGGCTCGCGCTAGGCATCGACGGGCTGGTGCCGTGCACCCCGCTCGGCAGCCTGATGCTGTTGCAGGATCAGATCGGCGACCTGTCGGGGCTCGACGCGATCGTGATTGGCCGCTCGATCCTGGTCGGCAAGCCGATGGCGGCGCTGCTGACTGCGGCGAACTGCACCGTCACCCTCGCCCATTCGCGCACCCGCGACCTCGCCCATCATGTCAGTCGCG
Organism: Sphingomonas sp.; assembly: GCF_035998645.1. GTDB lineage: Bacteria > Pseudomonadota > Alphaproteobacteria > Sphingomonadales > Sphingomonadaceae > Sphingomonas. The sequence goes on along the minus strand of NZ_DASYHL010000004.1, from coordinate 219,723 downwards.
CCGACATCGTCGTTGCGGCAGTCGGCCGCGCGGGCTTCGTCAAGGGCGAGTGGCTGAAGCCCGGCGCAACCGTGATCGATGTCGGCATCAACCGCGTCGACGGCGCACTGGTCGGCGACGTCGAGTTCGACAGTGCGGCATCGGTCGCGGGCGCGATCACGCCGGTTCCGGGCGGAGTCGGGCCGATGACCATCGCCTGCCTGCTGCGCAACACGCTGGTCGCCGCGCACCGCAATGCCGGCATCGCCTTCGACGCCAGCGGTTTGTAAGCGCGAGTCAACGCGCAGAGCTTCGTCGCAGCGCAGCAATTTCCTACTTGTGACGTTGTATCATAGCACCTAAGAGTGCGCGCAAATCCAGTTTCAGGGAATTGCGTAACCATGAAGTTCACCGCCCTCCTGCTCGCCACCAGCGTCCTCGCCGCCGCCCCTGCCCTCGCCCAGACCAGCGATCACACCGAGCGCGACCGGTCGAGCCGCAACCCGGTGCATGGCGAGACGGCCGACGAAGTGGTGATCAGTGCGCCGGGTCTTGAGCGCCTCGACCTGCTCGCAGGCACGTCGGTGATCACCGGCGACGAACTGGTACGCGACATTCGCGGGCAGATCGGCGAGTCGCTGACGCAGGTGCCCGGCGTGTCGGCAACCTCGTTCAGCCCCGGCGCGTCGCGCCCCGTGCTGCGCGGCTTTCAGGGCGAGCGCGTCCGCGTGCTGACCGACGGCCTTGGCACGCTCGACGTCTCCAACACGTCGACCGACCATGCCGTGTCGATCGAGCCGCTGACGGCGGAGCGCATCGAAGTGCTGCGCGGCCCCGCCGTGCTGCTGTTCGGCAGCCAGGCGATCGGCGGCGCGGTCAACGTGCTCGACCGCCGCATCCCGCGCGCGGTGCCGGAGAATGGCTTCCATGTCGACGCGATCGGTGCCTATGGCTCAGCCGCTGACGAGCGCGGCGGCGGCGCGGCGGTGGACTTCGCGATCACCCCGCAGATCGTCGCGCATATCGATGGCAGCTATCGCAAGAGCGACGATCTGCGCGTCGGCGGCTATGTACTGAGCGACCCGCTGCGCGCCGAACAGCTCGAGATCGCCGAGGAAGAGGCCGATGAGGGCCATCTGGAGGAAGCCGCCGAAGCGCTGGAGAACGCCAACCGCCGCGGTCGCCTGCCCAATAGCGGCACGCGCACCTACACGCTGGGCGGCGGTCTCGCGCTGATCAACGATGGCGGGAGCCTCGGCTTCTCCGCCGGCTATTATGACACTAACTATGGCGTCCCGGCGCGTCCCGGCGCCGAGCATCACCATGATGACGGCGGCGTCGTCGATCCGGACGCGGAAGAGCATGGCCATGGCGAGGAAGCCGTCACGATCGGCCTGAAGCAGTTCCGCGCCGACGTGCGCGGCGAGGTCAAGATCGGCGGCTTCATCGACGCGCTGCGCGTCCGCGCCGGCTACTCGGACTATGAGCACACCGAGTTCGAAGGCGAAGAGGTCGGCACCGTGTTCAACGCCGAGGGTTTTGAAGGCCGGCTCGAGCTGGTTCAGGCCAACCGCAATGGCTGGCGCGGCGTGACCGGCTTCCAGGGCTTTACGCGCGATTTCGCGGCGGTGGGCGCGGAAGCGTTCGTGCCGCAGAATGTGACCGACCAATATGGCTTCTTCACCCTGCAGGAAGTCGATCTCGGCGCGATCGGGCTCGAAGGCGCACTGCGCTACGAGCACACCCGCGTCCGGTCGAACAACGTGAAGCTCGATCTGGACGAGGACGGCCCGACCGGAGCGTTTGACCGCCGCTTCGACGCCTTCTCCGGCGCGGTCGGCCTGTCCTATTCGCTCGCGCCCGAAGTGAAAATCGGCTTCAACGTGTCGCGCGCGGTTCGTGCCCCGTCTGCCGAAGAGCTGTTCTCCAACGGCCCGCACATCGCGACGCAATCCTACGAAGTCGGCAACCCCAATTTCCGCACCGAAAAGAGCTGGGGCGGCGAAGTCTATGCGCGCGGCGCCGCCGGGCCGGTGCGCTTCCAGGTCGCGGCCTATGCCAACTGGTTCGACGACTACATCTATGAAGTCGCGACCGGCGACGAGATCGACGAATTGCCGGTGTTCGAATTCCGTCAGTCCGATGCGCGCTATCTCGGTGTCGAGGGCGAAGTATCGACGACCTTCATCGATGGCGGCGAAGGCGGCTTCTCGCTCGGCGGCAATCTCGTTGCCGACTATGTGAATGCCGAACTGGGCGATGGCAGCGCGGTGCCGCGCATCCCGCCGTTCCGCGTGCTTGCCGGCATCGACGCCAGCCAGGGCGCATTCGGTGGCCGGGTCGAAGTCGAGCATGCGATCCGCCAGACCCGCGTCGCAGCGTTCGAGACTGAGACCCCGGCCTTCACGCTCGTCAACGCCTCGGTCACCTGGCACCCGCTGGGCGAAAAGCGCGAGACCGCGATCATCCTGTCGGCGAACAACATCTTCGACGTCGACGCCCGCCGCCATGCGAGCTTCACCAAGGATTTCGTGCCGCTCCCCGGCCGCGACATCCGCGTGTCAGCGCGGCTGAGCTTCTAACGGCTCAGAATCCCCCTCCCTAAAAGGGAGGGGTTAGGGGTGGGTTTAGCGGCCAGCGAGGCTCGATGCCTCGCTGGCCGCTGTTTTGCCGCACGGTCTGTTGGAGTCTTTTCGGCGCGCAGACGCGCGCACCCACCCCCTGCCCCTCCCTTTCAGGGAGGGGCGTTGAAAAGCGGCATTTCGACGGGTTCAGACCGAAGGCAGCGCCCAGTCGATCGTCCCACGCCCGTTCGCTTCCAGAAACGCATTCGCCTGCGAAAATGGCCGCGAGCCGAAAAACCCGCCATGCGCCGATAGCGGCGAGGGGTGGACTGATTTCAGCACCAGATGGCGCGGATCGACCGACGCCGCCTTTTTCTGCGCATGGCTGCCCCACAGCATGAACACCACCGGATCGGGCAGCGCGTTGACCTGCGCCACCACCGCATCGGTGAACCGCTCCCAGCCCCGCCCCTTGTGCGACGCTGCCAGCCCCATCTCGACCGTCAGGCAGGTGTTGAGCAGCAACACCCCCTGCTTCGCCCAATGCTCAAGGAACCCATGCCCCGGCGGATCGATGCCAAGGTCGCTCTTGAGCTCTTTGTAGATGTTCACCAGGCTCGGCGGCACCTTCACCCCCGGCTGGACCGAGAAGCACAGACCATGCGCCTGTCCCTCGCCATGATAGGGGTCCTGCCCCAGGATCACGACGCGCACGCTTTCCGGCGGGGTGAGGTCGAGCGCGCGGAACCAGTCGGCGCTCTTGGGAAAGATGCGCTTCCCCGCCGCCTTTTCAGCCAGCAGGAACGCGCGCAGATCGGCCATGTACGGGCTGTCGAACTCGCTCTGGAGCGGGGCGAGCCAGCTTGGATGCAGCTTTACGGTCATGGCAAGGGACTGGGCGAATCCAGCCGCCTGTGTCAATCGAGCGTCATGCACATGACCCACGCCGCCGACGCCCCCGCCGCACCGCAGATCGACTTCGACCAGTTCCTCGCAGTCGATATCCGCGTGGGCACGATCATCGCCGCCGAACCGTTTCCAGAGGCGCGCAAGCCAGCGTTCAAGCTGACCATCGACTTCGGCCCGGCGATCGGGGTCAAGCGCTCCTCGGCACAGATCACCGAGCACTATACGCTGGACGACCTGCCCGGACGCCAGGTCGCCGCAGTGGTCAACTTCCCCCCGCGCCAGATCGGCCCGATGATGTCGGAGGTGCTGACGCTCGGCTTCCCCGATGCGGAGGGGAAGGTGGTGCTGTTCCACCCGAGCGTACCGGTGCCGAACGGCGGGCGGTTATTTTAGGCTAGATCGACATTCAATTCCCCTCCCTGAAAGGGAGGGGCTAGGGGTGGGTTTAGCGCCGGGCGAGGCTCGATGCCTCGCACGGCGCTTTTTCCGACGCCATTGAGTATCTTTGGAGCGCGCAGACGCGCGCACCCACCCCCAACCCCTCCCTTTCAGGGAGGGGAGCTGCGAATGTAGCGCCAGTTAAGCGCGCCGCGCGGTCAGCAAATAGTTGAGCGCCGTATCCTCGCTCAGATGAAACCCCGCACCGGGCGAGAAGCTAAGCCCGCGCAGGTCGGACACCGCCATCCCCGCATCCTCGAGCAACCCGGTCAGTTCCTCGGGCGTCAGGAACTTGGCGTGGTCGTGCGTGCCGCGCGGGATCATCCCTACACCCTCGGCAACCGTAATCATCGCGAGACACGACAGCGGCGTGCGGTTGGGCGTCGAAAGGATCATCAGCCCGCCCGGCGCCAGCGCCGCCACCAGGCCGCGCACGAATGCCGCCGGATCGGCGACATGCTCGATCACCTCCATTGATGTGACGAGGTCGAACTGGCGCCCCGCGACCTCGCTCTCGAACTCGCCCGCGCGATAGTCGATGGTCAGGCCCGCCGCTTCGGCATGCGCCCGCGCCGCGCCGATATTCTCGGGCGCCGCGTCAACGCCGGTCACCGCTGCACCCATCCGCGCCAGCGGCTCGCACAACAGCCCCGCGCCGCACCCGACATCGAGCGCGGTCCGGCCCTTCAGCGGCGCGAAATCGCGCGGGTCGCTGCCCCAATGCGCATCGACCGCCTCACGGATATAGCGCAGCCGCACCGGGTTGAGCCGGTGGAGCATCGCCGACTCGCCCTTGGGATTCCACCAGTCCGCCGCCAGCCGACCGAAATGTTCAGCTTCACGCGGGTCAATCGTTGCTTTGCTTGTCATCGCCATCCCCCCCTCTTATCAGCGCGCCCACAGCTTCCCAACCGGGACTTTGGGGGACAGGTTCAAATGGCGCGTATCGTGATGAAGTTCGGCGGCACGTCGATGGCCGGGATCGAGCGGATTCGCAACGTCGCCGCGCGCGTGAAGCGCGAGTGGGAGGCGGGCAATCAGGTCGCGGTCGTGGTGTCGGCGATGGCAGGCGAAACCGACCGGCTGGTTGGGTTCTGCAAGGAAGCCTCGCCGCTCTATGACCTGCGCGAATATGACACGGTCGTCTCGGCCGGCGAACAGATCACCAGCGGGCTGCTCGCCATCGCGCTGCAGGCGATCGGCGTGCCCGCGCGCAGCTGGCTCGGCTGGCAGCTGCCGATCCACACCAGCAGCGCGCATGCCAGCGCGCGGATCGACACGATCGACACCGACACGCTCAATGCGAGCCTGGCCGACGGCCATGTCGCGGTCATTCCGGGATTTCAGGGCGTCGCCGACGATCATCGCATCACCACGCTCGGCCGTGGCGGATCGGATACCAGCGCGGTCGCGGTCGCGGCGGCGATGAAGGCGGACCGCTGCGACATCTACACCGATGTCGACGGCGTCTATACCACCGACCCGCGCATCGTGCCGCGCGCGCGCAAGCTGACCAAGGTCACTTATGAAGAGATGCTGGAACTGGCGAGCGTCGGGGCGAAAGTGCTCCAGACCCGCTCGGTCGGGCTGGCGATGAAGGAGGGGGTGCGCGTGCGCGTGCTTTCTTCGTTCGAGGATACGCATGACGACAACGGCCATCGCGGCACGCTGATCGTCAGCGAAGAGGAGATCAACGACGTGGAACGGCAGCTCATCACCGGCATCGCCGCCGACAAGAACGAAGCCAAGGTGACGCTGACCAACGTCCCTGACCGGCCGGGCGCAGTGGCGCATATCTTCGGCCCGCTCGCGGAAGCCGGGATCAACGTCGACATGATCGTCCAGAACGTCGCGCATGCGACCGGATCGACCGACGTGACCTTCACCGTGCCGCGCGCCGAACTCGCCCGCGCGCTCGACGTGCTGGGCAAGCAAAAGGCGCCGATCGGCTATGACGCGCTGGTCCACGATACCAAGATCGCGAAGATCAGCGTCGTTGGCGTCGGCATGCGCAGCCATGCCGGCGTCGCCGCGACGATGTTCGACACGCTGGCCGAGCGCCGCATCAACATCCTCGCGATCACCACCAGCGAGATCAAGGTCAGCGTGCTGATCCACGAGGATGAGACCGAACTCGCCGTCCGCGTGCTCCACACCGCTTATGGGCTCGATGCGCCGGAGGACGAAGCGGCGTAAACACGGCCGCCCCGCCTCTCGTTATCAGTCTTCCAGGTCGCGCTTGACGATCTCGTACGTGCCGGGGCGCAGCTTCAGGTCGTAGCGCTTGCCGTCGGCCATGCGCGCGTCATCGACCTCCCAATAGGGGCCGTCATCGTCCAGCTCGACCTCTTCCCAGCTGACAAAGCCGGCGGCGCGCACCGCCTTTTCGATCGCGGCGGCTTCGGTCGTGGTGGGCGCGCGATCGGCAAGCGCGGGGGTCGCGACGAGCACAGCCGCACCAGCGGCGGCGAGAGCGAATATCTTCATGAAAACCTCAATCCTTCGGGTCTTTAGATCTCAGGCCGGGGCGCAGCGCACCGCGGTATCCGCGTGCACGACCCGGCCGGCTCGATGCGTCCGACATCACGATCAAGGGATCGCCAGAGGGGCCCGGGCCGCCCGGGATTAAAGCATGGGACGGCGCGGGGTTCCCGCCCCCGCGATCTGCTCAGCGCGGCGTGAGCGTCGCCGCGACGCCATAATGGTCCGACGGGAACTCGCCCGCCACCGCATCGGCGATGCGCCGGGCGTCGCTGATTTCGAACGCGCGCGGGTCGGCGAAGATATGGTCGATCACGCGCGACTTGTGCCCGCGCGCGACCACCAACGTCGTTTCCACCGCGCCGGGGGCAAGCACCGGCTCAAGCCCGCGGATCGCGATCGGCGCCAGCGCGGCTTCGTCGAGCGGGGCGTTGAAGTCGCCCATCAGCACCAAGGGCACATCGTCAGTCGGCAGCCAGCCGAGCAGCCCGTTGATCTGCTGCGCCCGCACCGGCCCGGCCTCGGGCTGATGGGCGAGGTGGGTGTTGACGATATCGAGCACACGCCCGCCGGACTGCACCCGCACGCGCAGCGCGGTGCGATAATCATTCGCCGGCTCCAGCTTGATCGTGTCCGTGTCCACCACCGGCAGGCGCGACAGGATCGCATTGCCATAGCGGTTGGCCGCGCCGACCGGCGAAGTCGACATGAACTCGACGCGATAGCCACCCAGTGCTGCGGCGATCGTCTCGGCCTGATTGGGCAGGTTCTTCTTCGAATCCTGCAGCACTTCCTGCAGGCCGATCACATCGGCGTCGGCGGCGCGCAGGACATCGACGATCAGCTTGAGCCGCAGCGGCCAGTTTCCCGCATCGTGCCAGATGTTGAACGTCACCACCCGCAACGGTCGGCGCGGCGCGATGGCGCGCGGGGCACAGGCGGCAAGCGGGGCGGCGGCAGCGGCGGCGAGCAGGGTGCGGCGATCGATCATGCCCCCGAACTAGCAAGTCTGACAGCGCTGTCCAAGGTGACGCGTGCGGCAGGACGCCTTGGGGATTGAACAGAAGCCCGCCTGCGGCATTATCACAGGATGCGAAGCCTCACCCTGGTCGGCCCTGCCGCTTTCGTCGTGGCGCTCGCCGCATGCTCCCCCGCCCCGGCCCCGCCGGGCAATGGCGAGGCGCAGCAACCCGCCCCGGTCGAATCCGTCCTCCCGCCCTCCCCCACGCCCTCGCCGTCACCGATCGCGCTCGGCACCGTGACCGAGGCAGCGGCGGCGCGATTGCAGGGCGAACTGCGCTGTGCATTCCTTTCCGACGCCGGGCGCCTGGTGCTGGTCGGCGCCGGCAATGTCGATCGGGCGAGCCGCGCAACGGTCGTCGTGATGCGCGACACAACACCGGTCCTGCTCACCGCGCGCGAGGCGGGCGGGTTCGATGCGCTGACGCGGGGCAGCAGCTTCGACGGAGAGAAGCTGATCGTCGCGATCACGCGTGGCGCCGAGCGGACGACGGGGCATGAGGGATCGAGCCACACCGCGACGCTGTCGATCGAGGCTCCGGGATCTGCGCCGCAAGCGATCGACGGCGTGTGGGAATGCGGCCCCTGACCGCTCGCGGCTTGCCTAACTGCGCAGACCGGCGCTAGGCGAGAACCATGACCATTGGTGAAGAGCGCCTCCAGCGCCGCATGGCGCGCGGCATCGAATTTCTCGGCAGCGAGACGGCAATCCTGTGCGGCGCGATGTCATGGGTGAGCGAACGCAACCTCGTCTCCGCGATCTCCAACGCGGGCGGGTTCGGCCTGATCGCGTGCGGCGCGATGACGCCCGAGCTGCTCGATGCCGAAATCGCGGCGACAAAGGCGCTGACCGACAAGCCGTTCGGCGTGAATCTGATCACCATGCACCCGATGCTGTTCGACCTGATCGCAGTCTGCGCAAAGCATCAGGTGACGCATATCGTGCTCGCAGGCGGGCTGCCGCCGACCGGGAGCCTCGATGCGATCAAGGCGAGCGGTGCCAAGGTCATCTGCTTCGCCCCGGCGCTCAGCCTCGCCAAGAAGCTGATCCGCTCTGGCGTCGATGCGCTCGTCGTCGAGGGGATGGAGGCCGGCGGCCATATCGGCCCGGTGTCGACCAGCGTACTCGCGCAGGAAATCCTGCCCGAAGTGTCAAGCCAAGTGCCGGTGTTCGTCGCGGGCGGGATCGGGCGCGGCGAGGCGATCGCCGGCTATCTCGACATGGGCGCAGCGGGCGTCCAGCTCGGCACCCGCTTTGCCTGCGCGACCGAGAGCATCGCGCATGCGAACTTCAAAAAGGCGTTCTTCCGCGCCAGCGCCCGCGACGCGATCTCGAGCGTCCAGATCGACCCGCGCCTGCCGGTTATCCCGGTCCGCGCGCTCAAGAACGCATCATCGGAACTGTTCACCGCCAAGCAGCGCGAAGTTGCGCAGCTGCTGGACGAGGGCAAGGTCGAGATGATGGAGGCGCAGCTCCAGATCGAACATTATTGGGCAGGCGCGCTGCGCCGCGCGGTGATCGAGGGCGATGTCGACAATGGCTCGCTGATGGCCGGCCAGTCGGTCGGCATGGTGACCAAGGAAGAACCGGTCGCCGACATCATCGCCCAGCTCATGGCCGAGGCGGCGGCGGCGCTGGAGAAGCGGGCGGCTTAGCGCGCTCGACGCGGCCCCCGTCACCTGCGGGAACGGACACTGCTGCCACCGAACACAAGCTGTTGCCGCGCCTGAGGCGTGAACAGGCCGTAGAGCATCGCGGCCTCGGGCGTGCTGGCGGCATCCAGCGCGGCGACTTGGTCGAGCGGGAGTTGCAAGTCCGTGGCGGCGATATTGTCGTGCAGCTGGGACACCCGGCTTACGCCCATCAGCGCGGTATCGACACCCGGTCGCGACAATACCCAGGCAAGCGCGACGCGCGCCGGCGTCTCGCCAATAGCATCGGCCACCGTTCGCAAGGCGTCGACGATGCGCCAGTTCCGGTCGGTGAACAGCGTGTCGCCAAACGGGTTGGCGCCATCGAGCCGCTTGTCGTCAGCTGCGCGCAGATCGCCAGTCCCGGCATCGCTGGGCAATCCACCCGCACGCGGTGCGCCCGCCTCCACGGTGGCACGATCATATTTTCCGGTCAGCAAGCCATAAGCAAGCGGGCTCCACGGCATCATCCCCAGGCCCATGTCGCGCGCCAGCGGTAGATGTTCGGATTCGACCTCCCGGCTGACCAGCGAGTAGAAATATTGCAGCGCGATCGGTCCGGGCAGCCTGTGTGCCGCCGCCAGCGTTGCGACCCGCGCGACATACCAGGCGGGCGTGTTCGACATGCCCCAATAGCGAATCTTGCCCGAACGGACGAGGCCGACCATCGTCTCCAGCAGCTCCTCGGGCGGCGTTACGGAATCCCAGACATGCATCCAGTACAGGTCGATAAAGTCGGTCTTGAGCCGACTCAGCGAGCCTTCGAGCGCGGCATGGATTTGCTTGGAGCCGTTGCCGCCCGCTTGCGGGCCTTTCCCCGCCGAGAATCCGGATTTTGTTGCCACCACCAGAGTGTCGCGCAACCCGCGTTCGGCGATCATGGCCCCCAGCATCTCTTCGCCGCGTCCATTCGCATAGACGTCGGCGGTATCGATCAGATTCCCACCCGCTTCGACATACGCGTTGAAGACGGCGTCGGCTTCGGGCCGCTCCATGCCCCAACGCGCAACGCCGAACGTCATCGTCCCCAGCGCAAGCGGACTGACGACCAGGCCCGAACGGCCCAAAGTGCGGTAATCGGCAAGCGACATGCTGATACTTTCATAGTGATCAATACGAAACGCTACTGGCAGATTGCAGCGTGAGGTCAATCATTATATATCGAACGCTATGAAAGTGAGTGCCTCGTCCCCCGCGCGCCGCATCGGTCGGCCCCGCTCGTTTGATCGCGACGCCGCGCTCGACGCCGCGATGCATCTATTCTGGAGCCAGGGGTTCGAAGCGACATCCATCTCAGACCTGATCCGGACGATGGGGATCACGCCGCCCAGCCTTTACGCGGCCTTTGGCGACAAGCGGCAGTTGTTCCGTGCGTGTATCGAACGCTATCTTGGGGGCGGCGGTGCGGCCACGATTGTGCGCAGCATTGCGCACGCGGTCTCTGCGCGCGACGCAGCCCATGATCTGCTGACTGCGGCGGCGGTCGGCGACACCGGAGACAGCACGCCGCCGGGGTGCCTGCTCGCCAGCTCCATCGTGTCCAGTTCGGCCGATGCGGCAGACATGCGGGAAGAACTGGCCATCATCCGGCGCGAGATCGAAGCCGCGCTGCGGGCGCGGATCCGGCGCGACGTCGACGAAGGCATATTGCCCCGCGACAGCGATGCTGAAGCGCTTGCGGGGCATGTGTTCGCCGTCGTGCAGGGCATGTCGACATTGGCCAAGGATGGGGCGGACCGCGACAAATTGCTGCGCATCGTGAGCAGCGTGATGATGTGCTGGCCACGCGCCTAGGGATCATCCGCGACCCGACCACAGCCGGTGGGCGGCATGGCAGCTAGGAAGGACAGTCGCCGACGTCATCGCCCAGCGCATGGCCGAGGCGGCGGCGGCGCTGGAGAAGCGGGCGGATCAGGTCGAGACTTCCCGAAAAGCGGTCCGACCGGGCGTCAGTCACAGGATAGGTGCCGCCGCCGCGTTCCCATCGCACTGCGGCCTTGAGTAACGCCATACTGCGGTGTATTATCTATGTAATACTCACCGTGGGAGGGCGCTATGGTCCCGCAGCTATCCAAGGAACAGATAAAGGTCGAACTCAGGCGGATGGTCGATCGCTTCCGCGAGGAGTGGCGCGACGGGGTCCATAATGCTGATTCAGCGGTTCGCTCCGCACCCGCCTCAGGACTTTCCGAGGATTTCGTGGCCGACTGGACCGGTACGCTAGGGAAAAAAGAAGGCTAGGCCGACGCGCTCTATGCGCAGCTTTATCGTTTTATCGACGACGCATGATTTCGGCCGTTCATCCACTTTCGGCCGGTCGCGTAACGGCTCCCTAGCGCCGCAAGCGGTCAGGCTGAGGAGCGTCAATGCCGGATGTGTGCGGCTTATCGCTCCGCCGCCAAGTCATGCCGGGCGGCGACCGGCCCGCCTCGTCCCATTCCGGCTCGTGATTAACCAGTCCTTGACTCCATCCTGCTTGGATGGCTGCCATGTCCCGCGTCCTCCTCGCCCTCCCGCTACTCGCCCTCGCGACCGCCTGCGCCGGGCCAGAGCGGACCGCCGCTCCTGCGCCGCTCCCGGTTCCCGCGCCCGCCCCTGCGCCGACCGCAGCGCCACGCGCGCCCGATGGGGCCGCCGCCAACCTTACCATCCCGACGCGCCTGCCGGACGGGAGCTATGCGACGCCCAACCGCTCCATCTCCGCCGCAGCCGCTGCCTGGCATCTGCGCGCTGCGTTCAACGTCGCCGCGCTCAACTGCAACGATCCCGCGCTCGCCCCCGCCTATAACCAGTTCCTCAAGGCGCATCGCAGCGCGCTGAAGGCGGCGCATCACGCGCTGACCCGCGAATATGGCGATGCATCGGCGTTCGATCCGGCGATGACCCGCCTCTACAATTACTTCGCGCAGCCGCCGGTGATGGCGCAGTTCTGCGCGACCGCCGCGCCGCTGCTGCATCAGGTAGCCGCGCTTCCCGCTGGCGAGCTTCCCGCCATCGCGCCCGCCGCGCTGGCGCAGATCGACCGGCCCTTCACCGATTTCTACGCGCGCTATGACGCCTGGCGCGCCGATCTCGCTGCATGGCGCGCGGGCGATGTTCCGGCGACCCCGCGCCTTGCCTATGCGACCGAAGTGTTTCGCGCCGAGCCGCATGTCGGTGGCGGCACCGTCACGCTCGCCGCACGCTGAATTTCTTGGCGCTGTCGGGGCGATCTGATAGCGCTCTCCCATGCCCGTTTCCGCCGCCGCCTCCGCCCGCGAAATCCTGACGCGGTTGCACGACGTGATGGCGTCGCGCACCCCGGCCCAGTCCAAGCTCAATGCGGTGGTCGAGATCATCGGGGAGTCGCTGCGCAGCGAGGTGTGTTCGATCTACCTGTTGCGTGAGGGCGTGCTCGAGCTGTTCGCGACCCGTGGCCTCTCGCAGGAGGCCGTCCACGTCACCAAACTCGCGCTGGGCGAGGGTCTGGTCGGCATGATCGCGAAGAATGTCGAGACGCTCAACCTCGACGAAGCCGCCTCGCACCCCGACTTCGCCTATCGCCCGGAAACGGGCGAGGAGCAGTTCCACAGCTTTGCCGGCGTTCCGATCATCCGCAAGGAGCGCGCAGTCGGCGTGCTCGCCGTGCAGCATGCCGATCCCCGCAAATATGAAGAGGTGGAGATCGAGGCGCTCCAGACCGTCGCGATGGTGCTGTCGGAACTGATCGCCAATGCCGGCCTGATCGACAGCGCTGACACGAGCGCCGGAGGATCGCCCCGCGCCCAGCCGACCGCGACCGCGCGGATCAGCGGGTTCAAACTGGTCGAGGGCATGGCCGCGGGTGCCGCCGTCTTCCACCAGCCGCGCATCACCATCGAGCATACGGTGGCCGAGGATACCGAGGCCGAGCGCCACCGCGTCTATGCCGCGTTCGACAAGATGCGCGAGCAGATCGACCGCATGACCAGCCAGGCCGAGTTCGGCGTCGGCGGCGAGCATGAGGAGATCCTCGAGACCTACAAGATGTTCGCCTATGACGAAGGCTGGGGCCGTCGCATCAACGAGGCGATCGACAGCGGCCTGACCGCCGAGGCGGCGATCGAGCGCGTCCAGCAACGCACGCGAATGCGGATGCGGCAGATCGACGATCCGTTGCTGCGTGAGCGGATGCACGACCTGGAGGACCTATCCAACCGGTTGCTGCGGATCGTGTCGGGGCAGCTTGGCACTGCGGCGCAATTGGGGTTGCGGCAGGATTCGATCCTGATCGCGCGCAATCTCGGCCCCGCCGAACTGCTCGAATATGACCGCCGCCGCCTTAAGGGCGTGATCCTTGAGGAAGGGTCGCTGACCGCGCACGTCACCATCGTCGCGCGGGCGATGGGCGTGCCGGTCCTGGGTCGCGTCAAAGATGTCCGCCGTCTGGTTGCCGAAGGCGACCGGCTGCTGCTCGACGTGACCGAAGACTCGCTGGTCGTCCGCCCGACCCATGCGATGGAAGAGGTGTTCGAGGCGAAGCTGCTGATCACGCAGAAGCGCCGCGCCGTCTTTGCCTCGATGCGCAACCTCGCGCCCGAGACGCGCGATGGCCACCGCGTGACGGTGATGGTCAATGCGGGCCTTCGCGACGATGTCGCCGCGCTCGACCTGACCGGCGCGGACGGGATCGGGCTGTTCCGCACCGAATTCCAGTTCCTCGTTTCCGCAACCCTGCCCCAGCGCGAGGGGCAGAAGCGCCTGTATCGCGACGTGCTGGAGGCGGCGGGCGACCGTCCGGTGATCTTCCGCACCGTCGATATCGGCGGCGACAAGGCGCTGCCTTATCTCGATCATGACGAGAATGGCGAGGAAGAGAATCCGGCGATGGGCTGGCGCGCGCTGCGGCTGGCGCTCGACCGCGAAGGGCTGATGAAGGTGCAGGCGCGCGCGCTGCTCGAAGCAGCCGCAGGGCGCACGCTCAGCGTCATGTTCCCGATGGTGTCGGAGCCGTGGGAGTTTGAGCAGGCGCGCGCGATTTTTGAGGCGCAGCGGGTCTGGCTGGAGGGGCGCGGGCACAAACTGCCGCTGCACATCCGCTATGGCGCGATGCTGGAGGTGCCGGCGCTTGCCGAAGTGCTCGACATCCTGTTGCCGCAGATCGATTTCCTGTCGATCGGCACCAACGACCTGACGCAGTTCCTGTTCGCCGCCGACCGCGCGCATCCCAAGCTGGCGGTGCGCTATGACTGGCTGAGCCCGTCAATCCTGCGCTTCCTGCGCCGCGTGACGCGAGAAGCGCATGCGGCGAATGTGCCGGTCGCGGTGTGCGGCGAGATGGGCGGGCGACCGCTCGAGGCGATGGCGCTGATCGGGCTTGGCATCGATCGGCTGTCGATCACCCCGGCAGCGGTAGGGCCAATCAAGGCGATGGTCCGCAGCCTGAACCACGCTGCGCTCGGCCCGGCGATGGACACGCTGCTGGCAACGCCACCGCGCGACATGCGGGCGGCGCTGGAAAGCTGGGCAGAAGCGCATGGTGTCGAGCTCGCGTGAGCGAAAAACGGGCATTTCCGATAGTGCTAACGTTGACACTTCTTTAAGAACTGCGGACACGCGCGATTATCAGACACCGGAGGGAATTGAATGGACGGCGAACCGGGCGACACCCCGAACCTGTTTCCGGTGAAGGTCGGGGAGAAGCTGCGCGACGCCCGGGTGGCGCAGGGGCTGGAATTATCCGATGTTGCCTCGCGCACGCGCATTCCGCTTCGGCATCTCGCCGCGATCGAAACGTCGGATTATTCGGGCCTCCCCTCGCCGACCTATGCGATCGGCTTCGTCAAATCCTATGCCCGCGCGATCGGCGCTGATGAAGTGGCGCTGGCGCGTGAGCTGCGCGCCGAGACCGCAAGCACCTTTGCCGCGCGCGAAGTCTATGAGCGCTATGACCCCGAAGAACCCGTGCGTGAGCCGCCGAGCGGGCTGGCCTGGGCCGGCGCGATCGTCGCGCTGTTGCTGTTTGGCGCGGTCGGGCTGTGGTACGGGACCGACCTGTTCCGGGGCGGGATGAGTGCAGCGCCCGAGCCGACACCGACTGCGATCGCCACTCCCGATGTGGTGCCGAGCACGGAGCCGACCGCTATGACAGGCGGGCAGGTAACGCTGATCGCGACCCAGCCGGTGTGGCTGCGCATCTATGATGCGGCGGGTACGCGGCTGTACGAGAAGGAAATGGCGGCGGGTGAGCGCTACGACGTGCCGGCCGACGCCAATAATCCGATGATCAATCTTGGCCGGCCGGAAGCCGTGCAGGTGACGATCGACGGGGCAGAAGTGGCGGCACTCGGCCGCCCGGGTATCGCGATCAAGGACGTGCCGATCAGCGCGGATGCCCTGCGCACGCGCGGCCAGCCCGGCGCCGCCGCGACGCCCGCTCCAGAGGCGAGCCAGGCCGCGACGCGGACCCCGACGACGCAGCGCGCTCCGGCCGCGCGTCCGGCCGCCGCCCCGACGCGTAGCCCGGCGACGCAGCCATCGGCCACGACGCCTGCCCCGGTCCAGCCATCGGGTCCGGCGCCACAGCCGGCAGCGACGCCGGATGCTTAAGGCTGGGGTCAGCATCGGTGGACGAGACTTTGGTGCTATAGAAGGTTGAGCGAAGGGTATCGCGGGTGGGGACGAATATGCGTTTTCTGAACAAGAGTGCGGCGATGGCGGTGGTGCTGGCGGGGCTGGCATCGATCGCCGTGCCGGCGGCGGCACAGACCAGCCGCGACGGAATCGAAGGTCGGGTCGACCGGCTGGAGCGCGAGATGCGCGCGGTGCAGCGCAAGGTGTTTCCGGGCGGCGCGGGCCAGACGGTCGAGCCGCAGATCACTGCCCCCGACCGCGGCGGCCCTGCCCCCGGCATTCCCGCGAGCGGCGTGGTCAGCGACCTGACCGCGCGGGTCAGCGCGGTGGAATCGCAGCTGTCGACGCTGACCGGCCAGATCGAGCAGAACCAGTATCGCCTGCGCCAGCTGGAAGAGGCGTTCACCGCCTATAAGCGCTCGACCGATGCGCGGTTGAAGGCGCTGGAGGATGGTGCCTCGGCAGTCGGCGGTTCGGCCCCGGTGACCGGGATCGGCAGCACGCCGACGCCCGGCCCGCGCCCGACAACGCCGCGCCCGACGACACCCCCTCCGACCACGAGCGCGCCGACGACGCCGGTCGCGGGGATCGAACGGCCGAGCACCGACGACGCGGCCGAGGACAGCTATGTCTACGGCTTCCGCCTGTGGCAGGCGAAGCAGTATGACAAGGCGATCGTCGAGCTGCGCAGCGTGGTGCAGAAGCATCCCAAGCATCGCCGCGCCAGCTACGCCCAGAACCTTCTCGGCCGCGCTTTGCTCGACCAGAACAAGCCCGCGCTCGCCGCGACCGCCTTCTTCGAAAATTACCAGAAGATGCCCAATGGCGAGCGCGCGCCGGACTCGCTCTATTATTTGGCGCAGGCGCTGGTGAAGATGAAGAAGCCGGCGAGCGAAGTCTGCAAGGTCTATGACGAGCTGACCCAGGTCTATGGCGACCGTATCTCCGAAGCGATGAAGATGGATGTCGCCACCGGCCGTTCCGCCAGCAAGTGCCGGTGACCCGCTGAACCCGCTCGATCCGGCTTGGGTCGAGCGGTTTCGGGCGGATTTCGATCAGCTTTGTATCCGCGCGTTCGACGGCGCGCTTGCCACCGACACGCGGATCGCGCTCGCCGTCTCGGGCGGCGCGGACAGCATGGCGATGCTGCTGCTCGCCGCGACTGCCTGTCCCGGTCGCGTCGTTGCGGCGACTGTCGATCATGGGCTGCGGCCGGAGGCGGCGGATGAAGCTGCAATGGTCGCAGGCGTCTGCGCGCGACTGGGCGTCCCGCATGTCACGCTCACGCCAGCCGAACCAATTACGGGGAGCAGCCTGCAGGGTCGGGCGCGTGCGGCGCGCTATGCCGCGCTGTTTGCGTGGATGCGCCGGGCCAATGCCTGTGCCCTGCTGACCGCCCACCATGCCGACGATCAGGCCGAAACCCTGCTGATGCGGCTCAACCGGGCGTCGGGCGTTGCGGGGCTCAGCGGCATTCGCCCAATCCGATCCGACGAATTTCCAGTGTTGCGCCCGCTGCTCGGCTGGCGCCGCGCGGCGCTTCGGGACATCGTCGCGGCTGCCGGCGCGCCATGGGTCGATGATCCAAGCAACGCCGATCCGCACCATGATCGCACCCGCATTCGCGACATGCTGGCGAACCAGAGCATGCTCGACGCCGCCGCGCTTGCCCAGTCCGCGGCGCACATCGCCGAGACCAACGCCGCATTCGACGCACTGGTCGATCGGTTCTGGGCAGATCGGTGGGACGACCGGAATGCGACGCTTCGCGCACTCGACCTGCCGCGTGAACTTCAGCGCCGCATGGTTCGCCGCGCGATCCATACGATGCGGGCGCTGAAACACATCACCCTTCCCGTCTTCACCGATTCGGCCAATATCGAATCGCTGCTGGACGCACTCGAAAGCGGTTCGGGCGCTACTCAGGCCGGGGTCCAGGCGGCCGCAAAAGGCGAAATCTGGCACTTCCGCCCCGCTCCGCCGCGTCGATCACACTGATCGAAGCTGTTCCATTGCCATTAACCTGCGACCGCCTATCTTGTGCGCTGAGGAAGGTGCATTCGACCCATGAGCGACGACAACAAGACCCCCGGCCCTGAGAATAACGGCAATCCGTGGATGAAGAGCCTGCTCGTGTGGGTCGGCATTCTGGCTGCACTCGCGCTGTTCGTCAGCATGTTCGGCGCGCCGAGCAGCTCGAACGCCGGCACGACGATCGCCTATTCGGAGTTCCTCGACAATGTCGAGCAGGGCAAGGTCAAGGACGTCAATGTCGCGGGCAGCGTCATCACCGGCACGCTCGACAATGATTCGAAGTTCCGCACCAACGCCGTCGCCAACCCCGACCTGATCCCGACGTTGCGCAAGCAGGGTGTGACGATCAGCGCGCGGCCGGAGGAAGGCCCTTCGATCTGGCAATATGTGCTGGTTCAGGCGCTCCCGTTCCTCCTGTTCCTCGGCATCGCCTTCTTCGTGCTGCGTCAGATGCAGAAGGGCTCGGGCTCGGGCGCGATGGGCTTTGGCAAGTCGCGCGCCAAGCTGCTGACGCAGAAGGAAGGCAAGGTCACCTTCGACGACGTCGCCGGCATCGACGAAGCGCGCGAAGAGCTGGAGGAAGTCGTCGAGTTCCTCAAGGACCCGACCAAATTCGCCCGCCTCGGCGGCAAGATCCCCAAGGGCGCACTGCTGGTCGGTTCGCCCGGCACCGGCAAGACGCTGCTCGCCCGCGCGATTGCGGGTGAGGCGGGCGTGCCGTTCTTCACCATTTCGGGCTCGGACTTTGTCGAAATGTTTGTCGGCGTCGGCGCGAGCCGCGTGCGCGACATGTTCGAACAGGCCAAGAAGAGCGCGCCGTGCATCGTCTTCATCGACGAAATCGACGCGGTCGGTCGCCATCGCGGCGCGGGTCTGGGCAATGGCAATGACGAGCGCGAGCAGACGCTGAACCAGCTGCTGGTCGAGATGGACGGCTTTGAAGCCAATGAGGGCATCATCATCGTCGCGGCGACCAACCGTCCCGACGTGCTTGATCCCGCGCTGCTGCGTCCGGGCCGTTTCGACCGTCAGGTTGTCGTTCCGCGCCCGGATATCGAGGGTCGCATCAAGATCCTTCAGGTCCATATGAAGAAGGTGCCGCTGGCTCCCGACGTCGACGCCCGCGTGATCGCGCGCGGCACGCCGGGCTTCTCGGGCGCCGACCTCGCTAACCTCGTCAACGAAGCCGCGCTGATGGCGGCGCGCAAGGGCAAGCGCCTCGTCGCGATGAGCGAGTTCGAGGATGCCAAGGACAAGGTCATGATGGGCGCGGAGCGGCGTTCGATGGTGATGACCGACGATGAGAAGCGGATGACCGCCTATCACGAGGCCGGCCACGCGATCGTTAGCCTGCACGAGCCGGCATCGGATCCGATCCACAAGGCGACGATCATCCCGCGTGGTCGTGCGCTGGGCATGGTCATGCGCCTGCCCGAGCGTGACAGCTACAGCTATCACCGCGACAAGATGTACGCGAACCTCGCCGTCGCCATGGGTGGCCGCGTCGCCGAGGAAGTGATCTTCGGCTATGACAAGGTCTCGTCGGGCGCCTCTGGCGACATCCAGTACGCGACGGGCCTTGCCCGCGACATGATCACGAAGTGGGGCATGTCGGACAAGCTCGGCCCGGTGGAGTATTCGCAACCCGAAGGCGAGAGCTTCCTCGGCTATTCGGCGTCGCAGCCGCGGCATATGTCGAACGAGACGCAGCAGGCGATCGACGCCGAGATCAAGGCGACGGTCGAGGGCGGCCTGAGCCGCGCGCGCGACGTGCTGACCGAGCATATCGACCAGCTGCACCAGCTGGCCGGCGCGCTGCTCGAATATGAGACGCTGTCGGGCGAGGAGATCAAGAAGCTGCTGTCCGATGGCGACATCGGCCGCCCCGATCCCTCCACGATCAAGGGTCCGGTCGGGGTCGCGGGCACGTCGATCCCCAAAACCCGCCGCCCTAAGGGTCCGTTCGGCAACCCGGCTCCGCAGGGCGCGTAACCGCCCTATTTCTTCTCTGATTTCGGTGCGGCCCGTGCGAGTAGCGCGGGCCGCATTGTTTTTGCGATGTCGATATCCGGTTGGGCGACCAGCCCCTCCACCATCGCGATCCGGGCATCGCACTTCGCCGCCGCATCCGTCCCGCTAAGCGCTGCTGCAAAGCGATTGGCGGCGGCGGTGTCGCCATTGGCTGCAATCCGCAGCAGCTCCGTGGCGGTGATCTCACGCCCCTGCCCCAATTCGCGCACCCCCTGCGGCGCGCTCGCCGCGACGCGCAGCGCATGGGCGTAATGCCGTTCGCGCAACTGGCGGGTGAACATCGACTGGGTCTCGTCGCGATCGCCGACGCAGACGCGTGGGTCCTCCATCCGCAACTCGCGCATCCGGGCAAGGCGAATGTCCATCTCCGCCGCGATCAGCGCCGCCGAGGCGAGCGGAAGCCGCTTCTGATAAGCTTCGTTGACCAGCCGGTCTATTTCCCGCGACCCAGCATTCCGATCGCGCGCGCCGTTCGCCATCGCCGTGCGGATCGCGGCAACCTCCGCATAGAGTTTCGGGTTGCCGGTTTTCACAGCACGAAAGCCCGGCTCGCTCGCCTCCAGCGCCTTCATCGGATCGGCGGGCGAGACCGAAATCGGGGGCATCAGATCGCCCTGCTTCTGCGATGGCGGGATCGACATCACCGCCGCGGCGATCAAAATCGCCCACAACACTATATTGGCGAGCGACGCCACACCGTCGCCTCGGCCATTCGGATCGGCGGCGCGCAGTCCGCTCATCACCACCAGCCCGGTCCCCGCCGCCGCGCCCCACGCGATCAGCGGCGTTCCGGGTAACCAGTCGCTGCGGACGACCGCCCCGACGATCAGCGCGAGCATCAGGCCGAGCGCGATCAGCACCGGGCTTGGCGCGATCAGCCGCGCAATCGCTCCCCGCGCCGACAGGCCGACCAGCCCGCACGACGCACCAAACACCAGCACCAGCGCCTGTTCGGCCACGCTCATCGCGGCAAAGGCCGGGCCGATGAACAGGCCCGCGACGCCGAGCACGACCACCCGCTGCCACGGCAATCCCCCGCCGCCATGCTCGCCGCCGTCGAGCACGAACATGGCCAGCGCCAGCGCAAAGGCCACAGCGGCGATGCTCCCCGCGATCCATGGCGTTGCCGGCGCGCCGATCGCCGCCGCCGTCACCACCAGCCACAGGCCGAACCGCCAGCCGAACCCGCCGGGGCTGTCCTGCTGTCCCTGCAACCGCCGCCAGCGCATCGGCGCGACGAAGCGCCAATGCGCAACGGCCAGCGCCACGCCCGCCGACAGCGCCGCGAC
This sequence comes from Sphingomonas sp., assembly GCF_035998645.1. Classification (GTDB taxonomy): domain Bacteria; phylum Pseudomonadota; class Alphaproteobacteria; order Sphingomonadales; family Sphingomonadaceae; genus Sphingomonas. The sequence goes on along the minus strand of NZ_DASYHL010000004.1, from coordinate 198,695 downwards.
CGCGCCCCATAGCTGCAACGCCGGGGTCGCCCCGACCAGCGCGAACAACCCCGCCCCCAGCGCACCGATCAGCAGCAGCGCCACTTCGGCAAAGCCAAAGCGCGGCGCGTCGAGATGCGCGCGCCACCAGTCCGCAGCCTTGGGGTGAAAGCTGTGCGCGATCCCCGGCACGTCATAATCCGCCAGCTCGAACAGCTGTCGTACCTGATCCGCCACGCCCGGGCGCAACGCGGCGAGGCGGCGCAGCCAGCCCGGCGACTTGCCATTGGTCAGCGCGCGCCACCCGCCCTGCAACCCATGGCCGCCGCGTCCGAACGACGCGATCAGGCGCCATTCGTCCAGCCGCGCGCGCAATGCCCAAACTGCGGGCGGATGGTTGCCCTCCCCTTCCCAGCCGAACACCGCCATCGCCTCACGCAGGATCGCGTCGCTGCGCGGGATGGTGTCGGCGATCAGCGCGGCGAGGCGATATTCGGTGTGCGCGCGCCGATCGATCTCGATCAGCGCGGGCGCACTCATCACAGCGTCGAACGCGGCGCGGATTGCATCGCGATCCTTGAACCACGGCCCGCGCAGCCCGGCATCGAGATCGGCGAGCCGACGCTCAAGCTCGGCGGCATCGGCGGCACGCGCTGCTTCGAACGGATCGGACGGGGCCGCTGGCGTCGGGGCGGCGTCAGCCGGCAACGGCCCGGAGGGTTCGAATGGCGCGGCGTCATCAGCAGTGACGAGAACCGGCTCGGGATCGTCGGCGACCGCCGCAACGGCCTCCCCGGCCTCTTCTTCGCCTTCATCGTCCCAGTTATCGAAATGGTCGTAGTCGACCCAGCGCAGCGCCTGTTCATAGGCTTCGCGCAGCGCCATGAAGCCCTTGGCGTCATCCTCGGGATTGGTGGTCTTCAGCCTGGCGGCATAGGCCCGGCGGATCGTCGCGCGGTCGCTGCCGCGCGGCACGCCGAGCACCTGCCACCATTGCTTCACAGGCCGAACTTCATAGGAAGGTCTCGCCCTCAAGCTGGTCGAGCGCGGCGTGCAGTTCCTTGCGCGCGGTCTCGATCGTGCGCGGGTCCTGCGTCTCGAGCGCGGCGGCAAAGCGCGACATGACTTCGCCGACCCAGAAACGCTGCTCGCCCAGGAAATTCTCGAAGCATTTCTCGCCGCGCGCGATCGCCGCCCGGTTCTCCGCCTCGTCGCGCGGATGGACTTTCAGCCCCGCCAGCGCCGCGCGCGCCTTTTCCAGCGCGGCGGGGTCGGCGACATTGCCGTCATTGATGACCAGACTGACCGTCTCGCCGCTCTCAGGGACGATGATGTCGACCTCGAGCAACCCGGAGATATCGTAGGAAAAGCGGACATCGACCGGCTGTCCCGCCTTCGCGCGCGGCACCTGAACCGTGGTGCGGCCAATCTCGACATTGTCGCGGACCAGCCGCGCCTCGCCCTGATAGATGCCGAATTCCACGCGGGTCTGGTTGTCGTTCATCGTGCTGAAGGTGTGGACACGGCTCGCCGGGATCACCGTGCCGCGCTCGATGATCGGCGCGAACAGCCCGTCCTCGATCCCGCCACCGGGCAGGCGGCGGGCAACCTCCACCCCCAGCGAATAGGGGCAGACGTCGGTGACGACGACTTCCTTGAGCGCCGAATCGCGCGACTTCAGCCCCGCCTGCACCGCCGCGCCCAGCGCCACGGCCTCGTCCGGATTGACCGTGGCATTGGGGAAGCGGCCGAACATCCGCGTCACCGCGCTGCGCACCACCGGCATCCGCGTCGCCCCGCCGATCAGGATGATCTCGCTCAGCTCCGCGCTTTTGATCCCCGAATCGCGCATCGACCGCAGCACCGGTTCGCGCAGCCGGTCGATCAGCGGCTTGGCCGCCTCCTCGAACATCGCGGTGGTGACGATGTGGCGATATTCGGCATCGTTCCACACGATCCGCATCTCCGCCTCGCCCGCGCTGCTCAGCGTGCGGCGGGCGCGTTCGGCGGTTTCGCGCAGTTTCTGGTGCAGCGCATCGTCGCCGCGCCCGGCATTGCCGAACTCTCCGGCATGCGCGTCGCGCATCAGCGTCACCAGCAGCTCGTTGAAATCCTCGCCGCCCAGATGATTATCGCCGGTCGAGGCGCGCACCTCGATAATGCCCTCGAAAATCTCGACGATCGACACGTCGAACGTGCCGCCGCCCAAGTCGAACACCAGAAAGCGCGATTCATCGGCAAGCTGGTGGATGCCATAGGCGAGCGCGGCGGCGGTCGGTTCGTTGACCAGCCGCTCGACCTTCAACCCCGCCAGTTCGCCCGCGCGGTGCGTCGCCTTGCGCTGCTTGTCGTTGAAATAGGCGGGGACGGTGATCACCGCCTCGGTCACTTCCTGCCCCAGAAACGCCTCGGCATCGGCCTTGAGGCTGCGCAGGATCAGCGCGGACAGTTCCTCCGGCGCGAAGCTGCGCTTGCCCAGCTTCGTCGTGCGCTGCGTGCCCATATAGCGTTTGAACGCGGTGATGGTGACGTCGGGATGGCTCGCCATCCGCTCGCGCGCGGCAAGGCCGGTGATGACATCGCCATTCTCATCGATGCTGACCGCCGAGGGGGTGAGGAAATGGCCGAGCCGGTTGGGGATCAGCTCCGCCGCACCGTCACGAAAGACCGCCGCGGCACTGTTCGTGGTGCCGAGGTCGATACCGATAATCATTTCACTGCGTCCCCTGTCGATTCGGGCGAACTCTAACGCGCCGCGCGCGGCTGTGAAGCGGACGAATTCATATGGCGTTCAAGCGCCATGTCGTGTTTTCTCCCGGGATCACGGGAGGGTGTGGATGCGGACGATGATGGCGGTGATAGCGGGTGCAGCGCTGCTGCTTCCGGCGAGCGCGCAGGCGATGAGCGTCGCCGAGTTTCTGGCCAAGGCGAATGCACTCAAGGCCAAGGGCTTTATGGCGATGGGCTCCCCCGACATCAAATTGCTGCGGAGCGAAGTCGAACGCGCGTCGGACGCCTATCGCACCGACCTTGCCAGCGCGCGCGCCGCCGGCCGCGCCCCCCACAGCTGCCCCCCGCCCAAGGGCAAGGCCAAGATCGGGAGCAACGAGCTGATGGCGGAATTCCAGTCGATCCCCGCCGCCCAACGCGGGATGAGCGTCAAATCAGCGTTCTACGCGATGATGAAGAAGCGCTTTCCCTGCAAAGGCTGAGCGTCAACCCAGCAGCCCCAGCCCCAGCAGCAGCAAGCCGAAGATCAGCACGATGAAGCTGATCAGATGCAGCAGCACGAAGGTGCGCAGCCCCGCGCTCCACCAGCGCAGGCGGTAGGCGCCCTTCAGCTGGAAATAGATATGCACCGGCGGCCCACACACTGCGACAAGGGCGATCGCTTTGTTTCCAACACCCAGCGCCGATGCGATCATCAACCCGATGAACAGCAACGACATGAAGCCGAGCGAATAGGTGACGAAGACCGCGTGGTCATACCCCTTGAACCGCCGCCGCCACAGGAACAGCAGCCACACGAACGGGATCGACAGCGGGATCAATGCCCAGCTGAACTTGTAGCTGTTGGTCTGCAGCTTGTAGAGTGCGAGGCCCGGGTTGCGCTCGGCCTTCTCGATTCCCTTATCCAGCCGCGACCATCCGGTCTTGACCTTTGGAGAGAGCCCAATCCGACCGCTCATCTTGATCGGAAAGCTCTTGATCTCGGCAAGGTCGGTTGTCAGCTTCTCGATCTGCCGGTCGAGCTTGGCGGCGCGCTCGCTCCCTTTCTCCGCCTTGGCGCGCGCTTCGCGCAGCTCCACGATCGCGTTTTCGGTGTTCTGCCGCGCATATTGCAGGCCAGACTCAAACTGTGCGGTCGTGCCGACGTCTGCTGGCGGGGCGACGCCCATGATCTGCATCACGGCGAACATCGTGAAGACGGAAAACAGGAACATCGCCATCGGCGACACGAACTGCGCGCGCTCGCCATGGATGTAACGGCGGGTCAGCTCACCGGGGCGAAAGGCCAGCAGCGGCAGCGTGTTCCACAGCTTGCCCTCGAAATGCACCACGCCGTGCAGGATCTCATGCCAGATCTCGCCAATCGTGCGGTGGACATGCCCGACCTGCCCACAACGGTGGCAATGCGGGCCGATCAGCTGCGTCCCGCAATTCAGGCAGATGCCATGATCGTGATCGCCATGCGCGCCCGGCCGCTCGACCGCGCGGCCAAGCAGCGTCCCCGTGACCAGATCCCCGGCTGCGTCGAATTCCCCCATGAAGCTCATCTATCAGCTTGGAAAAGCCCGCGCGATAGGGACTTTGCGGTTGCAGCATGATAGCCCGGAGGCATGGAACAGGATGCTTCGACTCTGATCGCCGACATGGGCGCGCGCGCCCGCAACGCCGCAACGATGCTGGCCGGCCTGCCGACCGCCGCCAAGGCCGCAGGGCTGCGCGCTGCCGCTGCCGCAGTCCGCGCCGATGCCGATGCGATCCTCGCCGCCAATGCCCGCGATGTCGAAGCCGGCACGGCGAACGGTCTGTCGGGCGCGCTGCTCGACCGGCTGCGGCTCGACCCCGCACGGCTTGAGGGCGCGGCGGCGGGGGTAGAGGCGGTCGCAGCGCTGTCCGATCCGGTCGGCGCGGTGATCGATTCGAGCCAGCGCCCCAACGGCTTGCAGCTCAGCCGCGTGCGCGTTCCGATCGGGGTGATCGGCATCATCTATGAAAGCCGCCCCAACGTCACCGCCGATGCCGCGGCGTTGTGCGTGATGAGCGGCAATGCGGTGATCCTGCGCGGCGGATCCGAAGCGGTGCATAGCAACCGTGCGATCCACGCCGCGTTCGCGCGGGGCCTTGTCGAAGCGGGCCTCCCCGCCGATGCGGCGCAGCTGGTCCCCACCACCGACCGCGCCGCCGTGGGTGCGATGCTCAAGGCCGATGGGGTGATCGATCTGATCGTCCCGCGCGGCGGCAAAAGCCTGGTCGCGCGCGTGCAGGAGGAAGCGCGCGTCCCCGTGCTCGCGCATCTCGACGGCATCTGCCACCTTTACATCGACCATGCCGCCGATCCGGAGATGGCAGCCAAGCTGGCGGTCAACGCCAAGATGCGCCGCACCGGCATCTGCGGCGCGACCGAGACGTTACTGATCGACCGCACTTTCGCCGATCCCGCGCCGATCCTGTCCGCGCTCGCCGACACCGGCTGCGAGCTGCGCGGCGACGCCGATATCCGCGCGATCGAGCCACGCGCGGTTGCCGCGACCGTAGAGGATTGGGACACCGAATATCTCGATTCGATCCTGTCGGTCGCGCTGGTCGACGGCGTTGACGGCGCGATGGCACACATCGCCCGCCATTCCAGCCGCCACACCGACGCGATCGTCACGCAAGACGCCGCGACCGCCGAACGCTTCCTCAACAGCGTCGACAGCGCGATCGTGATGTGGAACGCCTCGACCCAGTTCGCCGATGGCGGCGAGTTCGGCCTGGGCGCCGAAATCGGCATCGCCACCGGCCGCCTCCACGCCCGCGGCCCGGTCGCGCTGGAGGGGCTGACCACGTATAAGTGGGTGGTGCGCGGGACCGGGCAGGCGCGTCCTTGACCAACCGCATCGATTGTATACATTCGAGTACATGAGCAAGACGACGGTCATCACGGCACGGCTTGAACCCGAACTGCTGGCGAAACTCGATGCATTGGCTTCGGAGATTGACCGTTCGCGCGCATGGGTCGTGGCCAAAGCCGTGCAGCGCTATGTCGAGGAAGAGCTGGAGTACCGCGCGTTCATCCAGGCCGGAATTGACTCCGCAGATCGCGGCGAGCTCGTCAGCCAGGAAGACATGGAAGCGTGGTTTGAAGCGCGCCATCGCCAGGCCGCCGCCGCGGAATGAACAAAGCTGAGTGGACGCGCGAAGCGCAAGCCGATCTGGCGGCGCTCGACGACGAGTTCTCCCAGCTCAGCTCCGACTATGCCTATCGCGTCGGCCGGGCCGCACTGGCGGCTGGCCGGTTTCTGGCAGACTATCCTAAGGCTGGGCCGATCCTCGACGGCCCGGTCCGCAAATGGGCGGTTCAGCGGACCGACTATGTGCTGCTGTATCGGCCGACCGACACCGGCGTCGAGATCTTGCGCGTTCAGCATGCCAAGCGCGACTGGCGCCCACGTCGCACATGAAACGCATCGGTCTCCTCGGCGGGTCGTTCAACCCGGCACATCGCGGGCATCGCGCGATCTCGCTCCACGCCATGCGCGCACTCGGGCTCGATGAAGTGTGGTGGCTGGTCTCACCCGGCAACCCGCTCAAGGAAGCGAAGGGCATGGCCCCGTTCGCCGCGCGGATGGCGTCGGCGCGGGCGATGGCCCGCCACGCGCCGATCCGCCCCAGCGCGATCGAACAGCGGCTCAAGACCCGTTACACCGTCGATACCCTCACCAAACTTCCCCGCCTCTACCCCCGACATCAGTTCATCTGGCTGATGGGCGGCGACAATCTGGCGCAGTTCGACCAGTGGCGCGGGTGGCGGCGGATCGCGCGTCAGGTTCCGATTGCGGTGATCGCGCGTCCGGGCTATGATCGCGACGCTCATGCAAGCCCTGCAATGAGCTGGCTGCGGCGTTTCGTGCGCCCCGCACGCCAGGCGAAGACTTGGACGAAGTGGAGTTTGCCGGCCCTGGTGCTGTTGCGCTTCCGCCCCGACCCGACTTCGGCGACTCGCCTCCGCGCCGCCGATCCCGGCTGGCACCGGAGATTTTCCCGTGGCCGCACGCCGCCCAAGCCCGACACGCCCTAACCCAGGAGTCCTCTTGCCCGCTTCCCCCCAACTCGATGCCGCCCCGGCCGCCCGCGGCCCCGCCCCGGATGCCGAGGCACTGCATCGACTGATCCTGACTTCGCTCGACGACGATCAGGCGGTCGAGACCGTCTCGATCCCGCTCGCCGGCAAGAGCAGCATCGCCGACTATATGGTCGTGGCGAGCGGCCGCTCGACGCGTCAGGTCGCGTCGATGGCGCAGAAGCTGGCCGAGAAGATCAAGGCCGAGCGCGGTCACAATCCCCGGATCGAAGGTCTGCCGACCGCCGACTGGGTGCTGATCGATGCCGGCGACGTGATCGTCCACCTGTTCCGCCCCGAAGTCCGCACCTTCTACAATCTGGAGCGGATGTGGGCGTTCGGCGACAGCGCGCCGGGCGGATCGGCCTAAGTTGAAGCTCGGCACCGCCAACCGGGACTAACCCTATGCTGCTGCACATCGTCGCCCGCGGGCGGATCGGCCGCAGCCCTGAAGCCGAGCTGGTCGATCGCTATCTCAAGCGCGTGACGCTGCCGACGCGCGTGACCGAACTGCCAGATACCGGCGGCAAGATGCCCGCGATCGAGCCGGGCACGCGCATCGTGATGCTGGACGAGAAGGGCGAGAACCTGCCCTCACGCGTCTTCGCCGAGCGCATTCAGGCGTGGCGCGAGGACGGGGTGCGGGAGACGCGCTTCCTGATCGGGGCAGCGGATGGCTTCGACGATACCGCGCGCGCGCAGGCCGATCTGCTCATCTCCTATGGCCGCGCCACCTGGCCGCACATGATGGCGCGCGCGATGCTGGCCGAACAGCTGTGGCGCGCGACCAGCATCCTCGCCAACCACCCGTATCATCGCGAGGGATGATGCGGCGGATCGCCCTTGCCGCCGCCGTGATCGCCACCGCATCGGTCGGCATCGCCGCGCTCCCGGCGCAGACCCCCTCGATCACCGACCAGCGCGCCCAGCTCACCGCCGCGAGCAAGGCCGCAAAGGATGCCGAGGCGCGCGCGCAGCAACTGCAGCGCGCCGCGGTCAACGAACGCGACGAAGCCCGCCGCGCCCGCGCCCGCGAAGCCGCGATCGCGGCGAGCATTCAGGCGGCGGAGGCTGAAATCGTCGCCGCCCGCGCGCGCATCGCGATCGTCGACCGGATGCTGGGTCAGCAACGCACCCGCCTCGCCGAGCGTCAGGGGCCGATCGCGCGGCTGATGGCGGCGCTGCAATCGCTCGCCCGCCGCCCCGTCGTGCTCGGGCTGGTCCAGCCCGGATCGACCGCCGACATCGTCCATGTCCGCGCGGTGCTGGGCGCGGTCACCCCGGCGATGCGCGCGCGCACGGCCGATATTCGCGCCGAGATCGCCCGCACCCGCCGCCTGCGCGACGGCGCGCAGCTCGCCGCCAAAAGCCTCGCCGACAGCCGCGCGCGGCTCCAGAACGACCGCCTCGCTCTGGTCCGTGCCGAAGGCGAGCATCGCCTGAAATCGGTCGGCTATCGGCGCGAAGCGATGTTCGAATCGGATCGCGCGCTGGCGCTGGGCGAACAGGCGCGCGATCTGGTGGACCTGATGGACACGATGGGCGAGGCTGCCAAGACCCGCGCGGCGCTCGAAGCGCTGCCCGGGCCACTCCCGCGCCCCGCCGAGGGCGAAGCCGCAACGCCCGATACCGCCCCGGTCGCAAAACGCAACGGCCCGCCACCCTATCGCCTGCCCGTCTCCGGAACCGTCGTCACCGGCCTTGGCGAGCTGTCCGACACCGGCGTCCGTGCCCGCGGCCTGACGCTGGCGACATGGCCGGGCGCACAGGTCGTCGCGCCGACCGCTGGCCGCGTCATCTATGCCGGGCGCTTCCGCCGTTATGGCAATATCGTCATCCTCGACCATGGCGGCGGCTGGACCTCGCTCGTCGCCGGGCTCGACGCGGTGATGGTCAAGGTCGGTGACACGCTGATCCAGGGTGCCCCGCTCGGCCGCGCGCCACAGGGCGAGGCGCCGCGCATCACCGTCGAACTGCGCCGACAGGGCCGCCCGGTCGATCTGGCGCAGCTGCTGGATTGATTTCTTCCCTGCGCAACAGGGACGAAATGACATGTCGCTGACATTCGCTTGCCGCTTTGCGGCCACGCGGTTCCGGTCTATCTTGTCGCGAAGACCCGCTCAGAGAGTAACGCGTATGATCCGTCCCATCCTCCAGGTCTCCGCTGCGGTCGGCGCACTGGCGCTGATCCCCGTCACCACCGGCGCGATGGCGAGCGTCGATACGTCGAGCTATCGCGAGCTCGACGCGTTCATGGACGTCTACACCCGGGTGAAGGCCGCCTATGTCGAGAAGGTCGATGACAAGACGCTGATCAAGGGCGCGATCGACGGCATGCTCGCCAGCCTCGACCCGCACAGCTCCTATGTCGACGCGCTCGCCTTCGACAATCTGCGCCTCGCCACCGACGGCAATTATGGCGGCCTGGGCCTGTCGGTGACGATGGAGGACGGCGCGGTCAAGGTGATCACCCCGACCGAAGACACGCCAGCGTGGAAGGCGGGGATCAAGGCCGGCGACTATATCACCCATCTCGACGGCAAGCTGATCTATGGCGGCACGCTGGATGAAGCGATCACCCAGATGCGCGGCGCACCGGGCACCAAGATCACGATCCGCATCGTCCGCCCCGGCCGCGACAAGCCGTTCGACGTCGCGCTGACCCGCGAAACCATCGTGCAAAAGGCGGTGAAGTGGGAGGTGCAGGACGGCATCGGCATCCTCAACATCAACACCTTCAGCGCAACCACCGCCGACGACATGCGCGCTGGCATCGCCGCGATCGAACAGCAGCTGGGCGGCAAGCCCAAGGGCTATGTCATCGACCTGCGCGGCAATGGCGGCGGCCTGCTCAACCAAGCGATCGAGGTCAGCGACGCGTTCCTGACACATGGCGAAATCGTGTCGCAGCGTGGGCGTGAGAAGAGCGATATCGAGCGCTGGTATGCCAAGGCCGACGATCTCGCTCGCGGCCTACCGATCGTCGTGCTGGTCGATGCCGGCACTGCATCCGCGTCGGAAATCGTCGCCGGTGCGCTGCAGGATCACCACCGCGCGCTGGTGCTGGGCGAAAAGACCTTCGGCAAGGGATCGGTCCAGTCGCTGCTCCAGCTCGGCCCGCGCACTGCACTGCGCATCACCACCGCGCGCTATTACACCCCGTCGGGCAAGTCGGTGCAGGAAGGCGGGATCGAGCCCGATCTGGCCGTGCCGCAGATTTCCGACCCCGATTACAAGACCCGCCCGGTGTTCCGTGAGGCCGATCTGCGCCGTCATCTGATCAACGAGACCAAGGTCGATAACGCGGTGCTGGAAGAGGATACCAAGACCGATCCGCGCTTCGCCGCCACGCCAGCGGAGCTGGAGAAGAAGGGGATCAAGGACTTCCAGCTGCACTATGCGCTGAAGACCATCGCCCGCACCGCCGCGCCCCCGCGCATGGCCGGCGGCGGCGCGGCAAAGGCCGGGAAGCGCTGAGCGCCGCGATGACCCCGAACCGCACCGCCCAGGCACTCGCCCTGTTCATCCCGCTCGCGCTGATCGGCGGAGCGCTGACCAGCCAATATGGTTTTGGCCTGTTCCCGTGCGAAATGTGCATGTGGCAGCGCTGGCCGCATTATACCGCGATCGTGCTCGCCGCCCTGTCCTTCGTCGTGGCGCCCGCGCGCACGCCGTTGGTGTGGCTGGCCACGCTCGGCATCGCGGTCAGCGGCGCGATCGGCGCGTTCCATGCCGGGGTCGAATATGGCTGGTGGGAGGGGATCACCCAATGCGCCACCCATTTCGGTGGAGAGGGCAGCGCGCTTGAGCGCATCATGAATGCGCCCGTGATCCGCTGCGATGTCGCACCCTGGGATCTGTTCGGAGTGTCGCTCGCCGGGTGGAATGCGATCTTTTCGCTCGGTGGTGCGTTGGTGATCGTAACGCTGATGCTGAAGGGCAAGGCCAAGTGAAGTGGAAACCCGGAGACCCCCGCCGCGATATCGATTCGATGGTTCGTGTCGATCAGGCGGGCGAATATGGCGCAACGCGCATCTATGCGGGGCAGCTCGCGGTGATGGGCGACCGCCACGACACGGCGCGCGCGATTTCGGGCATGGCCAATCAGGAAGAACGGCACCGCGCCTTCTTTGACGCGTTGATTGCGCGGCGCGGCGTGCGCCCAACCGCGTTGCAGCCGGTGTGGAACGTCGCGGGCTTCGCGCTCGGCGCGGCCACGGCGGCGATCGGGCCGACTGCGGCGATGGCGTGCACCGTGGCGGTGGAGACCGAAATCGACCTCCACTATCAGGAACAGCTCGACGCGCTCGGCGAGGACGATCCCGAGCTGGCAGCAGCGGTCGCCGAGTTTCGGGCTGAAGAGCTGGAACACAAGGATAGTGCGCTGGCGGCGGGCGCGGAGACGGCTCCGGCCTATCCGCTGCTCGCCGGGGCGATCCGGCTGGCGTGCCGGGCGGCGATTGGCGTTTCAAAGCGGCTGTAAGCGCCGCAAGGAGTCGATGATATGAAGACGATCCTGCTGACCCTCTCCGCCGCCGCATCCGCGCTGGCGCTGCCCGCGCTCCCCGCGCTCGCCCAGAACGCGCCGCAGAACGGCGTGCTGATCATCTATGGCGACGACCGCTGCCCGACCAATTCGGACGGCGACGAGATCGTGGTCTGCGTCCGCCGCCCGGCTGGCGAGCGCTTCCGCATCCCGAGCGAGCTCCGCGATACCGAAGCCACACCTCAGCGCGAAAGCTGGGCAGTACGCCAGCGTTCGGCGCTGACCGCAGGCGACACCGGCATCGGCAGCTGCACCACTGTCGGCCCCGGCGGCGGCATCGGCTGTTCGACGCGGGATATTCAGGCCGGCAAGGCCGAAGCGGATGCGCGGAAGCGGGCAGAGAAGGTTCTGCCGGACTAAACGCTAGCGGCGCATTCAAACATCCGTTTGCCCTGAGCTGGTCGAAGGGCGACTCCAACACTCCGAGAGTGCAGGAACCGTGCTTCGACAGGCTCAGCACAAACGGGTTTGGGGAATCGCGCCACGCCCCTGGCACATCCCTACCCTCCTCTTCGCACTCGTCTGGCTGTCCTGCACTTGGTTCGGCTCCTGGGCGTTCAACCCCAACAGCGCCACCCGCATCCTCGCCGCCACCGCGATCGTCGAGACCGGCAGCGCACGCATCGACCCCTATGCCGCGATGACGATCGACAAGGCGCAGTTCGACGGCCATCTCTACATGGACAAGGCGCCGGGCATGACGCTGATGGCACTGCCCTTCGTCGCCGCGACCAACTGGGTGACGCAACAGACCAGCGCGGATGTCCCGCACCAGCTGTTCGACCCTGAAGCCGAGGCATTCCTGCGCCTGCGCATGCGCGCCGCCATCGCCGGGGTCGGCGCGGTCCTGACCGCGTTCGCGGCGGTCGCGCTGCTCGACCTTGGCACAGGTATCGGCGGCAGCCGCGCGGCGGGGCTATTCACCGCAGTCAGCTTTGCGCTCGGCGCCACGGTCTGGGGCTGGACCACCACCTGGTTCGGCCATGCCGCCGCCACCTCGCTGATCGCCATCGCGCTCTGGGCAGTGTGGCGCGGCACACGCGACGGGCTCGCCGCCCGCTACGCTCTGATCGCCGGCCTCGCGCTCGGCTGGGCAGTCGTGGTCGAGCACGGCGCGCTGCTGCTCGGCGCACCGGTCGCGCTCTGGGCCTTATGGCGCATTCGCGACGCGGACCGCGCGACCCAGCTCCGCACGATCAGCCTCGCCATCGCAGGTGGCGCCATCGCCGCCATCCCCCTCCTCGCGTATAACCTCGCCACCTTCGGCCACCCCGTCACCACCGGCTATTCGGGCGTGGTGGGGTTTGAGGGGATGAAGCAGGGGCTGTTCGGCCTGACCTATCCCAAGCCCGACATCCTCTATGAGATCCTGTTCGGCAAACGGCGCGGGATCATCTGGGTCGCGCCGATCCTCGTACTTGCCCCGTTCGGCATCTGGACGCTGCTGCGCGATCCGGCCCGGCGCGACCTCGGCGTGCTCGCAGTGGTGGGCGCACTCACCTGCTTCCTCTACCACGCGGCATACATCTATTGGGACGGCGGCAACGCCACCGGCCCGCGCCACGCCCTCCCGGCAATCGCCTATCTCGCCCTCGGCCTCGCCGCCTATTGGGGCAGCGCCAGCCGGATCGAGCGCGGCCTCGGCCTCGCCTTCCTCGCCGCCAGCGTCGCGCTCAACCTGATCATTGCCGCAGTCGATATTCAGGCCCCGGCCCAGTTCGCCGCCCCCCTGACCGACCACATCCTCCCGGGCTTCCTCGCACGCAACCTGCGCACCCTCCCCAACGAATTCTGGGGCTGGTCGCCCGGCGCAGGGCTCACCCTCTACGTCATCCTCGCAGGCGCCCTCGCCGCCCTGCTCGCGCTCGCCTGCCGCCGCAGCGCGCCGGACTGACTGGACACGCAAGCGACTGGAACGTATGAAGAACATATGGCCCAGCTCGATTTGCGCGAAAAGCTTGAAATCCTCGCCGACGCGGCGAAATATGACGCATCCTGCGCCTCGTCCGGCACGTCAAAACGCAAATCCTCGGGCGGCAAGGGGCTTGGATCGACCGAGGGGATGGGCATTTGCCACGCCTACGCCCCGGACGGGCGCTGTATCAGCCTGCTCAAGATCCTGCTGACCAACAGCTGCGTGTTCGACTGCCATTATTGCATCAACCGCAAAAGCTCGAACGTCCGCCGCGCGCGCTTCACCGCGCAGGAGGTCGTCCGGCTAACCCTCGATTTCTACCGCCGCAATTATATCGAGGGCCTATTCCTCTCCTCAGGCATCATCCGCTCGCCCGATTACACGATGGAGCAGATTGTCGAGGTCGCACGCAGCCTGCGCGAGGATCACGACTTTCGCGGCTATATCCATCTCAAGACGATCCCCGACGCCGATCCGGGCCTGATCCATCAGGCCGGCCTTCATGCCGACCGCCTGTCGATCAATGTCGAGCTGCCGACCGTCGCCGGCCTGGCCCGCCTCGCCCCCGAAAAATCCGCCCCCCGGATCGAGGGGGCAATGGGCGATTTGAAGCGCGAGATCGAGGATAGCGGCGACGCCCGCAAACGCTATCGCTCTGCCCCGAAATTCGCCCCCGCCGGCCAGTCGACCCAGATGATCGTTGGCGCCGATGCCGCGACCGACCGCGACATCGTCGGTCGCGCCGCCGGACTGTACGGCCGCTTCGGCCTACGCCGCGTCTATTATTCCGCCTTCAGCCCGATCCCGGACGCGAGCGCGGTACTCCCGCTCCAGCGCCCGCCGCTGATCCGCGAACATCGCCTCTACCAGTCCGACTGGCTGATGCGCTTCTACGACTATTCGCCGGGCGAGGTCGCCGACGCCGCCGACACCGCAACCGGCATGATGCCGCTCGACATCGACCCCAAGCTCGCCTGGGCATTGAAGCATCGCGACAGCTTCCCGGTCGACGTCAACACCGCCCCGCGTCAGGCGCTGCTGCGCGTCCCCGGCCTTGGCGTGAAAGCCGTCGACCGCATCCTCGTCTCGCGCCGCTGGCGGCGGATGACGCTGGCGGACGTCGCGCGGCTCACCGTGTCGGTGAAGAAATTGAAGCCCTTCCTGATTACCAGCGACTGGCGCCCCACTCTCCTCGCCGACCGCGCCGACCTGCGCCCGCTCGTCGCCCCGCCGGCCAAGCAGATGGAATTGTTCGCCGCGTGAGAATGATTCGCGGGTGAAACAAGCGCGCGGGCGAGCGGTTGAGCGCGCAAAGGAGACTTTGCATGGCCGACGAACGCATTTTCGAGGATCTGATCCAGGACCATAACCGCCAGCGCGACTTGCTCGACCGCATCGCGCAAACCAGCGGCGACAGCGAAGAGCGGCGCACGCTGTTCGAGGAGCTGCGCGTCGAGTTGCAGGCGCATGCCGCCGCCGAAGAGGAATCGCTCTACGCGACGATGCTCGCCAATCCGGACCTGCGCGACGAAGCGCGCCATTCGGTGTCGGAGCATAAGGAAGTCGACGACATGCTCGGCGAACTGGTCGAGATGGAGATGTCGTCGAGCGGCTGGCTGACCAAATTCAAGTCGATGCGCGACCGCTACCTCCACCATATCGACGAGGAAGAGGAAGAGATGTTCCCCGCCGCGTCGAAGGATCTGGACGACGCGACCAAGGCCAAGCTCGCCAAGATCTTCGAGGCGCGCAAGCCGAAGGAACTGGAACGCGCCGAAGACGAAATGCCCGGCGACGCGCGCGAGTGAGCCAATTCCTCCCCTGCCCCGCAGGGGAGGTGGCAGCGAAGCTGACGGAGGGGCCGCCCTCGCAGAGGGCGGAATTTTGCCGAGCTGCCCCCGGCCGTCTGCGCGGCCGCCCCTCCACCACCGCCTGCGGCGGCGGTCCCCCTCCCCCAGCAAGCTGGGGGAGGAATTACTGACACCCGTGTAAACGACTGGACGCGCGGTGCGGACTGCGTAAGCTGCTCCCCAAAACGAGGAGAGGCCCATGATCCGCACCGCCGTCGCGGCCGCCGCATTGCTCGCCTGTGCGCCCGCCGCCTACGCCGAAACCCTCAAGGTCCCCGCCGGTCCCGATGCGCAGGAGCGGCTGCAACAGGCGCTGCTCGACGCCAAGCCCGGCGACACCGTCGAAATCGGCGCGGGCCGGTTCGATCTGACCGACGGCCTCAGCCTCGACGTGGACAAGGTCACCGTGCGCGGCGCCGGGCCGGACAAGACGATCCTCAGCTTCAAGGGCCAGCTCGGCGCGGGGGAAGGGCTGCTGGTCACCTCCGACGATGTCGTCCTGCGCAGCTTCGCGGTCGAGGACAGCAAGGGCGACGGCATCAAGTCCAAGGGCGCCGACCGCATCGTCTACAAGGACATTCGCGTCGAATGGACCGGCGGGCCGAAGGAGAGCAACGGCGCCTACGGCGTCTATCCCGTCTCCAGCAGCATGGTCCTGATCGACGGCGTGACCGTGAAAGGTGCGTCGGACGCCGGCATCTATGTCGGCCAGTCGGAGCAGATCATCGTCCGCAACAGCTTCGTCTCGCACAATGTCGCCGGCATCGAGATCGAGAACAGCAACCACGCCGATGTCTACGGCAACACAGCGACGAAGAACACCGGCGGCATTCTGGTGTTCGACCTGCCCAATCTGCCCCGCATGAACGGCGGCGCGGTGCGGGTCTATGGCAACAAGGTATTTCTCAACGACACCCCGAACTTCGCGCCAAAGGGCAATATCGTCGCCACCGTGCCCAGGGGGACCGGGGTGCTGGTGATGGCCAATGACGGGGTGCACGTGTTCGACAACGACCTGTCGGAACACGCCACCGCCAATGTGATCTTGATGTCCTATCGCGAGCGCTACGACGACCCCAAGTACAACCCCTATCCGCGCCACATCGTCGTGTCGGGCAATCGCCACGGCCGCGCCGGGTTCGAGCCGGGGGTCGAGGGCGGCGGCTTCCTCGTCGCTGCATTCGGCGGAGCCGCGCCGCCGATATGGTGGGACGGCACCGGGACCGTCGCCGAACTCGGCCTGCACGTCGCCGATCCGGTGCCGGTGCTGACCCTCGGCCTCGCGCTCGCCGCGCCGACCAGCTCGGCCAAACCGGGCAAGGCAGTGCTCGACGCCCCCGCCGCGCCGCGCCCCGTGGCAGTGGTGCTACCCGCAGCGATGGAGGCTGCCGCCAAGTGACCCGCGCCGGACTCGCCCTGCTGGCCCTATGCGTAGCGGCGTTCGGGGTCGCGGCGGCAAGCCAGCCTGCGCGGGTGAACGACGCCGCGATCACCGCCGACGGCTACCCCGCGAAGCTGTCCGACTATGGCTTCTTCGCCGACCTGACCAAGCGCACCCCGGCCGCGCGCGTCGTCGGCTACGGCCTCGAAACCCCGCTCTTTTCCGATTACACGACGAAGCAGCGTTTCATCTACGTCCCCGCCGGAGCCCAAGCGAAGTACGACGCAAAGGCCGCGTTCGACTTCCCGGTCGGCTCCGCCCTCATCAAGACCTTCGGCTATGGCGCAGGGCCAGCGTTCAAACCGATCGAGACCCGACTGTTGCTGCGCCGCGCATCGGGCTGGGTCGCGATCCCCTATGTCTGGAATGCCGAGGGCACCGACGCGCTGGTCAAGCGCGCTGGCACCCGCCTCCCCGTCAGCTTCACCGACCCATCGGGCCGCGCCCGCCAGATCAGCTACGCCGTCCCCAACGCGAATCAGTGCAAGGATTGCCACGCGCTCAGCGGCCAGATCACCCCGATCGGCGCCAAGGCACGCTACCTCAACCATCACGGCCAGCTTCAGGCGCTGGTCAAAGCCGGCCTGCTCGACCGCGCCCCCACAAACGCCCCGCGCGTCGCCCGGTGGGACGACCCCAAGGCCCCGCTCGACGCCCGCGCCCGCGCCTATCTCGAAATCAACTGCGCACATTGCCACAATCCGGCGGGGGCCGCGTCCAACTCCGGCCTGTTCCTCGAACTCGACCGCACCGACCCCGTCGCGCTCGGCATCGGCAAGCGCCCGGTGGCGGCAGGGCGCGGCAGCGGCGGGCGCGACTTCGCGATTGCGCCGGGCAATGCCGATGCGTCGATCCTGATCTATCGCCTGCGCAGCACCGACCCCGGCATCGCCATGCCCGAACTCGGCCGCGCCACCGCGCACGACGAAGGAATTGCGCTGCTGTCCGAATGGATCGAATCGCTCCCCACGCGTTAAGGGGACCGATGCGCGTCGTAGCCCTAAGCTCACAGGATGATTTCGAAGGCTGGCGCGACGCCGCCCGTTCGCTCGCCGCCGCGCGTGTCGATCCTTCGGAAGTAGTCTGGCAGATCGGCGACCAGCCCGCCGACCTGTTCGGCGACGAAGCCGTCCTCCCCTCCGCCGCCCCGGAACTGCGCGTCTCGCGCCGCTTCGTCAGCCTCGCGCATGAGGCGATCCTGCACAGCGACCCGCAACGCTTCGCCCTGCTCTACACGCTGCTGACCCGCGTGATCGCGCGCCCCGGCAGCATCGAGGACAAGGCCGACCCGCTGCTGCGCCGCCTCGATGACATGGCCAAATCCGTGCGCCGCGACATCCACAAGATGCGCGCCTTCCTGCGCTTCCGCGAAGTCGCCGACGACACCGGCCCCCGCTTCATCGCCTGGTTCGAGCCCGATCATCACATCGTCCGCGCCAATGCCCGCTTCTTCGTCGACCGCTTCCACACCATGCGCTGGTCGATCCTGACGCCCGACGTCACGCTCCACTGGGACGGCAAGACGCTGTCCGAAGGCCCCGGCGCGAGCAAGGCCGACGCGCCGCAGGACGATCCGGTCGAGGCGGTGTGGAAGACCTATTACGCGTCGATCTTCAACCCCGCCCGCCTCAAGACCGGCGCGATGCTCAAGGAAATGCCGCGCAAATATTGGAAGAATATGCCCGAAACCGCGTTGGTGGCAGAATTGATCAAGGGTGCCCGCGCGCGCGAAGTGGCGATGGTCGAAACCGCACGCACCGCCGGCCCCGGCGACAATGCGCAAAAGGCGTGGGGCCCGCTACGCGATGAGGCGGCCGCCTGCACCCGCTGTCACCTCCACCGACATGCGACGCAGACCGTGTTCGGCGAAGGCCCGGTCGATGCCCCGCTGATGCTGATCGGCGAGCAGCCCGGCGATCAGGAGGACCTCGTCGGTCGCCCGTTCGTCGGCCCGGCCGGGCGGCTGCTCGACGAGGCGCTGGCGCAGGCCGGCATCGACCGCTCCGCCGCCTATCTCACCAACGCGGTCAAGCATTTCAAATTCGAATCGCGCGGCAAGCGCCGCATCCACGCCACCCCCGATGCGGGCGAGATCAGCGCCTGTCGCTGGTGGATCGAACAGGAATTGCTCATCGTCCGGCCCCGGGTCGTCGTCGCGCTCGGCGCCACCGCCGCACGGTCACTGCTGGGCAAGGCTGTCACCATCTCCCGCGAACGCGGCCGCGCGATCCCGCTCGACTCCGGCGCAGAGGCCTGGATCACCGTCCACCCCAGCTATCTGCTGCGCCTGCCCGACCCGGAGGCCAAGGCCGAACAGCACGCCGCCTTCATCACCGACCTGCGCACCGCCGCCGCGCGGCTTTGACTCGTCTGTGCCGCGCGTTCATCGTCGCCGCGGGGGACATAGATGCGATTCGAGCGACTCCTGACCCGATTGCTCGCCGCGACGGCGGTCGCGACGCTGGCCGCGCCCGTCCCGCTTGGCGCGCAGGTGCAGCGCCCACACCCGCAACTGTCTCCGCGGCCCAAGCCGCCGGCCACACAACCAACGCGCCGCGCCCGAACGGGGTCCGCGCGAACCCCAGCGCCACCTGCCGATTGCCGAGCGCGATCGGCGACCCCGGCCACTGCGGCCGCCCCGATCAAACCGACCGCGAGCACCCAGCGTGAGGACGGACAGGAAAGCTGTCCGACCTGCATCAAACCCTGCGACTGACGATCACGCGGCGGATCGCCGACTCAGTCCTGTTTCTTGAGCTTGGCCAGCGCCGCGAACGGCCCGGTTTCATCCTCGCCCAGCACCCCGGCATCGCGCAACGCCGCGTCCGCACCCGGGCTGCGGGGGAAGGGATCGAGCGCCAGTGCCAGCGTCTCCGCCGCGGCTTCGCCCAGATCAATCGCGCCGCCCGCGTAGAAGACGGTATCGCAATCGGCGTCGGACAGCTCGACCTCGTCGCCCTCGGGCGTGCCTTCGGGGACGAAGCGGATCGCGAAATCCTCTTCAACCTGCGCCGGAACCCTGTCGCCGGTCACACTGCACGGCTGCACCACCGCGCCCGACAAATGCCCGCGCGCGACCACTCCGGTCGCATCGCGATGCACCGTCATCACCGCGTCGAGCCGGTCGATCGCAATCAGCGCGAATCGCTTCGCCAGCGCCGCGCGCTCGCCCGCATCGGCGGAAATCTCGACGCGATGCTCACCCTTGCCGATCGCATCGAGCCGCTGGGGCCGCGAAAACTCCGGCGCGATCACGGCAGCCGCCCCGCGAGCAGGTCATCGTGCGACACGCCCGCAAGCCGATCGCGCAGCGCGCGCAATGCATCGGCGGAATGCGCCAGCGCCACTGCCCCCGGATCCTCGCCCCGATACAGGTTGCGCACCAACGCCGCCGCGAACGCGCCCGGCTCCGCATCCGGCGCCAGTGCGTCGCGATACGCGCCGATCCGCCCGCCGAGCAGCGCCATCATCTTGCCGATCCCCTTGCCGACCACCACGTCGCCGATCCCGATCTGGCGCAGCTGGCCGTCCATGTCCTCGACGAAACATTCGGTCAGCCGCGCGGTCGTCTCCGCCGCCTCGGGCTCATGCTCGATCCGCAGCATCACCAGTCCGAGCACGCTCGCGATCATGTCGAACCGGCCATTGACGCTGTCGGGCACCTGCCCCGCCTCATACCAATGCGGTTCGCGCCCGCGCGCCACCACCGCCTGATACAGCGCCGCCGCCGGGTTTTCCGCCTTGCGCCCGGTCAGCCTGTCCCACAATCGCATCGTCACACTCCAAAGGCCTCACGACGCTTGTTTGCCGGGGCCGCCCCGCATATTGAGGGGATCGGCGCGCGATGCAATGCGTGCCTGTGCCCGCCTGGGGAGAGTGAGTTTGATGAAGTCCGCCCGTATCCTGTCCGCCGCTCTGTGCGGTACGATCCTGCTCGGCACCGGTGCCTGCGTGGCCCCGCTGCGCGGCTATCAGGGCTATGTGGTCGATGCGGACCTGGTGAATTCGGTCCAGCCCGGCGTGGATAACCGCGAATCGGTGCTGCAGACGCTGGGCAAGCCGACGCTGACCAGCCAGTTCAACGAAGGCGAATGGTATTATGTCGGGCGACAGACCCGCAATTATGCCTTCAACAACCCGACTGCCAGGGACCAGACGACCTTGCGCATCCGCTTCGATGCGGCGGGCAATGTGACCGAAGTGTCGCGCACCGGCGTGGAGCAGATCGCAAAGATCAATCCGTCGAACGAAAAGACCCCGACTTTGGGCCGTGAGCGCGGCTTCTTCGAGGATCTGTTCGGCAATATCGGTACCGTCGGCGCCCCCGGCGCCGGTGGCGGCGGTCCTGACGGGCCGTAACCTGCCTGTCTGGCAGCTGAATTACGCGTTCCCGCGCCGTTCAGTCGCCGCTGCCTAATGTCCTCCCATACCGGCCAACAAGGCCGAGTCGAAGGAGGACGCAATGAAGAGATTTTTCGCAGCCGCGCTGATCGCCGCCGTCGCCATGCCGATCATGGTTCCGGCCGCCAGCGCCCAGTCGCAGCGCGAAGTGCGCCGCGAGCGCCAGGATCTGCGCGAGGAACGCCGTGAGTTGCGCGATGCGCGCCGCTATGGCGACCGCCGCGACGTGCGCCGCGAACGGCGTGACGTGCGTGAGGAGCGCCGCGAATATCGCGACGCCGTTCAGGATCGCAACCGCCGCTGGGGCGACAATGACTGGCGCACCCATCGCGGCTCGAACCGCGGTGTCTATGCCCGTGGCAGCTGGCGCGCGCCGTTCCGCTATCAGGGCTTCCGCGCCGGTGTCCGGATCGCGCCGACTTATTATGGCAGCCGCTATTTCATCAGCGACCCGTGGCGCTATCGCCTGCCCCCGGCTGGCCGTTACCAGCGCTGGGTGCGTCACTATGACGACGTGCTGCTGGTCGATACCCGCCGCGGCTATGTCGTCCGGGCGATCCGCAACTTCTACTGGTAACGTCCAGGGTTGGTTTCAGCTTTGCTGAGACAAACTCAAAAAATGGCCGCGCCGACGGATACGCTGTCGGCGCGGCCTGAACATGGTTCCGGTCCAGAAAGGGTAAGGGACCGGCTGCGTGAACGCACCGAATCCGCTTTGGTTCAGCGGACCGTAAACAACACCTGATCGACCACGCGCCCACCCGGCGCCACCAGCCGCAACTGGTGCCGCCCCGGCCCTGCCAGCACCAATGGCCGCGCATCGGCAGTGCCGAGATCGCGCCCGTCGAGCAGCAGCCGGTGGCCGATCACTTCCCCCGACACGCTAATCGCCATGCGCTGGCGTTCGATCGGAATATCGGGGTCGAGCGCATAGACACTGCCCGCGACCGGACTGACGATACGCGGCCGCCGCGCCACCGCCGGCGCCGCCGCGACGCTGGTCATCCCGGTCCCGGCGAGAAAATACTCGCGGCGCGGCTGCTCGATATTGCCGCCAAAGCTGACCTGCCGCACCTCGATCCCCTTGGGCTGCTCAGGCGCGCGGCCCGGCTGCTCGGCGTGCAGCGCCATCATCACGTCGCGCCATACCGGCGCCGCCCCGCTGGTCCCCGACACCGCACGCATCGGGTCGCCCTCGAGATTGCCGACCCACACGCCGACGGTGTAGCGGTCGGAAAAGCCGATGCACCAATTGTCGCGCATCGCCTTCGACGTCCCCGTCTTCACCGCCGCCCAGAACGGCAGGCGCAGCGCCGAATCCATCCCAAAGGTCGATGCCCGCGCCGCCGGATCGGCCAGCATGTCGGCGACCAGCCAAGCGGCCTGTGGCGTCGTCGTCGGGCGTGCCTCGGCGTCCTTCGCCTCCGCTTCCACATGCAGCGGCGACCACCGCCCACCGCGCGCGAGACTGCGATAGGCCGCGACCTGCTCAACCAACGTCACCTCCGCCGACCCCAGCGCGAGGCTGAACCCGTAATAGTCCCCGCTTTCGGTCAGCCCGCGATAGCCGCTGTCCCACAGCCGATCGCGAAACGCCTCTACCCCGGTCAGGATCAGCGTCCGCACCGCAGGCACGTTGAGCGACCCCGCCAGCGCCGATCGCGCACTCACCGGCCCCTTGAATGCGCGGTCGTAATTCTGCGGCACATACAGGCCCGATGCGGTGTCCAACTGCACCGGACTGTCGTCGAGGATCGAGGCGGGGGTCAGATACCCCTTCTCGATCGCCTGCGCGTACAGGAACGGCTTGAGCGTCGATCCAGCCTGCCGATAGCTTGCCGCGCCATCGACCGACGGCGCGGTCGACGCGCCCCCGATCCCGCCGACCCAGGCCAGAATCTCCCCGGTCGCATTGTCCGCAACGATCACCGCCCCGTCGCGCGCGCGCGTGCCGCCAAGGCCAACCAGCTGCCGCCGCAACGCCCGGATCGCGACGCGCTGGACGTCGAGGTCGATCGTGGTCTTCACCTTCAGCCCCGGTTGGGTCAGCATCCGGTTGGACAGGTGCATCGCGAGGCCGGGATCCAGCGTCAGGCTGCGCGCCGGCCCCAGCATCGACGCCGCCGCCCCGGCAAAGCGGCTGCAATCATCGTCCCGCGACAAAGCACACGCCCGCCGCGCAACGCTGTCCGCCCCCGCCGACGGATCGGGGAGCAACGCCGCGAGCAGCAGCCCATCGTCGCGCGTCAGCGCATCGGGCGTCTTGCCGAACAGCCCCAGCGCCGCTGCCCCGATCCCCTGCGCCTCACCGCGAAACCCGGCAAGGTTGAGATAGGCTTCAAGGATCGCCTCCTTGCTCCACCCGCGCTCCAGCGCCGCCCCAGCGCGCATCTGGCGCAACTTGTCCATGAACCCGCGCGATCCCGGCGCGGCCAGATCGGGCGACAGATAGCCGGCAACCTGCATCGACAGCGTCGACGCCCCGCGCGCCCGCTTGCCCTCAAGTCTGTCGCGGATCGATCCCGCCACCGCCCACCAATCGACCCCGTCATGGTCGCGAAACCGGCGATCCTCGGCATTCGCAATCGCCTCAACCGCCTCAGGCGCAATCTGGTCGAGCGGAGTCCAGCCCAACCGCCGCGCCTGAAAATCGACCCGCGAGCTATCGAGCAGTCGCCCCTCACGATCATACAGCCACGCCTCGGACGGCTTCCACCCCGCCACCGTCGCACGATGCGACGGGAGCGGCGGCGGCAGCGTCGCCCAGTCCACCGCGACATGCACCCCGGCCAACGTCAGGATCGCCGCGACGGCAATGCGCGGCCCGGTCCACCACACGCGATGCGTCGCGGCTTCGAGCCGGGTCCACAGACCGCCGACGCGCTCGATCAAGGATTGGAGAAACGCCAACGCCACTACCCGTCACCCCCGCGAAAGCGGGGGCCCATCTCCCGGACTATCCAAATCCGCGCCGGTGCGGTTGCCGCACACGCTGGAGATGGCCCCCCGCTTTCGCGGGGGTGACGATCGAGAGGGCGAAGCACCCATCACCGCTGCGCCACCACCATCGGCTGGTTCGGCACCGCCGCGCGGATCTCGGGCGAATACATCGCCTCGACCCGGCTCGGCGGCAGCTGCAACCGGCCCGCCGCGTTCAGCCGCATCGCATAGCTCACGCTGTGCGTCCCACGCGGCATCCAGGCGAAGTAACCGCGCCACGCATCACGCCCGCGCTCGACATAGCTGGTCCCACCGCTGCTGGTGCCCTCGGCCAGCATCTCCGACTGGCCACCCAGCGACCCGATCACCGTCGCACCCGCCGGCACCGGATCGCTGATCACCACCCAGTTGCGATCGGCAATCGCCTCGACCGTCAGCGTCACCTTGAGCACGTCGCCGCGCGTCAGCACGCCCTTGGTCTTGGCCTGCACCACCTCGACCGTGCGGGTCAGCTTGTACCCGGCATTCAGCGGCTGGGTCAGCGGCACCGCCGCCTTGACCTGAACGCTCGCCCATGGCCCGGCCCCGCCCGACTGGCTCAGCATCAAAGGCGTCTGCGTGCGCGGCAGCGCGAACAACAGGCTGCGCTGCGGTTCCGCCAGCGGCCAGCCGCGCGTCACCGTCTGGGTGCCGATCGTCGCGGTGGTGACCCCCGCAACCTCAGCCGCCGGATAGACGCCCTCGAACTTGCGTGCGGCGATCACGCCCCAGGCATTCGCGGTGGTCGTGTCCCAATGCCCGCGTTGCTGGCGCAGCGACGCGCCGACCATCATCTTCGGCCCCTCGCCCTGGAACGCCGGACGGCCCAGCGTCGCGACCAGCGCCTTGAGCACCGATTCATCGCCCGACGCCATCAGCCACCACGGCGTATTGCCCTTGTCGCTCAGGTCGATCCGCGTCCCTTCATAGACCAGCCGCGTCTTGAGCACGCCCTCCGCCGCCGCGCGCAGCTGCGCACCATTGGCAAGGCCGGGCACCCGGCCGAGCGCCGCGATATAATCGGCCAGCGTCGATGTCGGCATGTCCTGCGGCGTGATGCCGAGCTGTCCCAGCATCGCCGCCGACGCCGCCCCCTGCCGCGCCAGCGCCGCGAACGCCGCGACCTTTTGCAGCCGGACGTCGCCATAATCGTCATGCCGCAGCCGCCCGTCGAGCACCGCCTTCAGCGCCTCGATCATCCGGCCGCGCGACGCATCGGGGATCGGCAGCCCGGCTTCCGCCGTGATCGACAGGATATAGCTGGTCAGCGCCTCCGACCCGCGCAGGCTCTCCGACGGGAAGTACCGCAGCAGTCCGTCGCGATCGAGATAGACCGGCATCTCGCCCGCCAGCCGGTTCCACGCACCGACATCGCCCAGCACCACCGCCTGCGACGTGCGCTGCTCGAAACAGCCATAGGGGTATGCCGCCATATAATCGCGCACGCCCTGCAGCGGCGGGACCAGCGTCTGCGTCAACCGCACCGTCACGCTGCCCACACCCGGCAGTGCTCCAGCGGGCGGCGCAATCGCAATCGGCCCGCCCTCACCCACACGCGCCAGCGTCGCGGCCCAGGTTTCGATCGGCACCGCCGGCGCAATATCCTGCACCACCGTCACCGCATCGACCGCCTTGCCGCCCGCATCGCGCGCGGTGACCTTCCACTGCAATTTGTCGAAGCCCTTGGGCGCGGTCAGGTTCCACGCGATCGGCACCGCGCCGCCGGCAGGGATCTCGACGGTCAGGTCACGCCCCTGCGCCACCTTCGGCGACAGCTCGACCTTCGCCGTCACCTTCATCGGCTTGTCCGACCCGTTGCGCAGCGTGAAGCCAGCCGAGAAGAAATCGCCATCGCGCACCAGCGGCGGGATGCCCGCAAAGATGCTCAGATCCTGCGCCGTCCGCACCGCCGTCTCGCCCGTGCCGAACGTCTGGCCATTGTCACCGACCGCCACCGCAACGAGCTTGAACGCGGTCAGCGCATCGCTCAGCGGCACATCGACCACCGCCTGCCCCTGTGCATTCAGCGGCACTGTTCCGCGCCACAACAGCACCGGCTGGAAATTCTCACGGTTCAGCGCCGACAGGTCCCCGCCACCACCGCCGCCGGCCTCGACCGCCTTGCGCCCATAATGCCGCTTGCCCACCACCTGCGTCTGCGCGGTAGAGGTCAGCACCGACAGCGGCCGCTCACCCATCATCGCCTTGAGCACATCCAGGCTCTCGTTCGGGGCAAGCTGCAACAGCGCCTCATCCACCGCGACGAACGCGACATCGGCCTTGGGCGCGACGCTGCCATCGGGGTTCTTGACCTGCAGCGACACCTTCGCGGTGTCGCGCGCGGCATAGCGCTCCTTGTCCGCCTTGACGGTCACCGCCATGCGGTGCCCTTCCCAGCCGACCTTGATCTTGGCGATGCCCATGCGGAAGCTCGGCTTGGCTAGATCGACCATCGCCGTCGGCTTCGCCCCCTCGCGGGAGAAGAAGGGCAGGTTCCAGCGCCGCGCCAGATCGGCCCACCACAATTTCCACCCGCCGACGCGCCCGCGCACCGCCATCACCGACACGAACACATCGGGAGCATAGACGCCCTGCAACGGTACCTCGACCACCGGATTGTCGCCCGACAATGTGGTGACAAAGCTCGACAGCACGCCCTCGCGCTCGACCGTCACCAGTGCGGTCGCCTCGCGGAACGGCATCCGCACCTGGAAGCGCGCGGTGTCGGTCGACTTATATTCCTGCGCCTCGGCAATGACGTCCATCCGGTCGCCATTGTCGCCGCCGAACCACCAGTCATCCTCACCCGCCAGCCACACCGACGTCGTCGCGCGCGCGACATTGTCTGCGCTGTCGGTGGTGGTCGCCACGACATGCACCTCGCCCGACACGCCCGGGTCGATCGAACATTGCGCGAGGCCGAGTTCGTCGGTCTTCGCCGAACACGACGCACCGATCTTGGTCGTGCGCATGTTGTTCTCATAGGCGTAGAAGCCGCCGATCAGCCGCCGCCGCGCGGTCAGGATCTCGCGGCTATACACCGCAACCTGAACCTTCTGGCCCTTCAACGGCTTGCCCTGCGTGTCCAGCGCGACGAAGCGCAGGCGCAGGTCGTCCTCCTTCATCAGCCAGCCATCGGTCTTGACGCCCAGCTGCACGCCCGAGCCGAACAGTGGGATGCCGCGTGATGCCGTCAGCACCTCGCCATTGGCGTCCTGATAATCCATCTCGACCCGCATCCGGCTGGTGCCGGTCAGCGTCTGGGGAATGTCGACGCTGGTCCGCGCGGTGCCATCGGCGCCGAGCGTGACCGGCAGCGTCTGCATCGGCGGCAGGCTGTTCGCCGCATCCTCCTCGCCATCGCCGTTGAGCGGCTTGGTGCCCTCTTCGATCGCGCGCCCGCCGAACGTGTAGCCGTCCCAGCCATCGGGCGTGTCGCTCTCGTCATAATAGCCGATGCGCAGTTCGACCGGCAGGTTCGACGCCCCGCCCCCCGAGAGGTACCCGACAAACAGGTCGAGCGGCAAAGTCTTGGGCCGCACCGCCGCTTCCTTCGGCCCGGCGACCGACGCCTTCATCGTCGGCAGCTTGTACTCGTCGACCTTGATCGACTGGCTGGTCCAGACCGTCTCCTCGCCGCCCTTGCCGTCGCTCTTCACGAATTGCAGGTTATAGTCGCCCATCGGCGCACCCTGCGGCACGTTCCACTGCGTCTCACCGCTGCCCATCGCGCTGATCGCCACCGGCAACTCGAACTGCGTGTCCGATCCGCTGTGCGACAGGCGCAACTTGCCGCTGAACCCCTCGGGGAAGACGAAGCCATTCGCGACCGGGCGGCGCAGAATATGCTTCATGTTGACGCTCTCGCCCTGGCGGACCAGCGCGCGGTCGAACACGGTATGGACGATGTCGCTCGCGGCTTCATAGCCATAGCGCAGGTCGAAGTCGTACGGTCGGATGCCCTCGCCCCACGCGGTCAGCGTGAAGCTCATGTCATCGCCCTTGCGCGCCGACACCATCAGCGGCGGCGAGGAACCCTCCTCGCACCCGCCCCAGCTTTGCGGCTCGGGAATCCCCTGCGCCACCGCAAGCCGACCGAACTGGTCGGTCTGGCCCGTCGCCAGCCCCTTGCCCGAACAGCTGTCGGTCACGCGCACCGTCGCACCCGCAACCGGCTTCCCACTATCGAGCGACGTCACCCACACCAGCGAGCCCTCACGACCCCATTTGAAATGCACCGCCATGTTGGTGACCAGCGCACCCGCGGCGACATAACGCGGCGCATCGCGCCCGAGCAGCGCCTTGCCCAGTTGCGGCGACGCCAGCTCGACCACATAGAATCCGGGCTTGCCCAGCGGGATGCCGACGACCTCGAACTCCTTGCCCTTGCCGGGCAGCGCAATCGCCGGGAGCGCCTTACCAGTCGCCCCGGTCAGGATCGACGCAGCACCGGTCTGGTTGATCGTGACCGTCTCGGCACCCTTCTTGACCTCTTCGCTCTTGTAATCACCGGCATCGTCGATCGTGCGCAGCCATTTGGCGATCTCGCCATCCGACGCGTCAACGCGCAGCTGCTGGCCAGCGACCGTCAGCCCCTTGCCCTGCAGCGACGGTTCGACATTGCGCACCGTGACGGGCAGCACCCCGCCCTCCTGCGCCTCGATGATCCCGAACGGCGCGGCAAACTTCACCAGCGGCGGCGCCTCGTCGAACCGCACTTCCAGCGGGAAGCGCTGGCCGTTGGACAGCACCCGCCCGCTCTCATCCTTCAGCCCCTCGGGCAACACCAGTTTGGCGGTGACCGATGCCGGCAAAGGCCCTGCAAACTTGATGTCGCTGACCGTATTGGCGCGCTTGTCCTCGTCGCTCAGCACGGGGCTAAGCTCCTTGCCATCGGGCAGCGAAATGCGGATCGCCTCGGCCTGTTCGCGCGGGATGCGCGCGGTAAATCGGACCCACGCCTCCTTGACCGGATTACACCCCGCCTGCGGGTTGACCCGCGAACACTCAAACCGCGCCTCGAACGGCTTGCGCACGGTGAAGTCGAAGCGCTGGTCGGCGCCCGCGGTCTTGCCGCCCGCCCCAGCCACGCCCGCGCCCCACACCAGCGCCACGTCACGTCCCGGCGGCAACGGACGTCCGCACTTCAGCGCGACGACGTTCGACAGCACCCGCGCGCGATCCTCCGCCTTCTCCGGCAGCGCCTCGGCCATCCCGGCCTCGCTCAGGAAATTGCGCACTTCCCAGCGCTTGGGGTTCAGATCCTGCAGCAATTTGCCCGGCACTTCGGCTGCGAGCAGCTCGACCGGAATCTTCTCGCCAATCCCCTCGACCGCGCAATAGGCGTTGGCCGCGACCGACTGGCGCGTGGCGGGCATGTTGGTTCCGATCAGGAAGACCTGATCCTCCTCGATCTCCCCGCCCCAACGCTGCGGCAGCATCGCCTTGACCGTGGGACCGCCCGAATCGACCGTAAACTCGCGCTTGCCCGACACGGCATAGCCGGCAACGCTCTTCAGCTTCTCGGCCAGCGCGATCTTGCACGTCGTCCCGCCCGGCAGCGGGCTGGCAAACTCCCAGACATAGGTCTCCTGATCGACCCAGCGCCCTTCGCCGCCGACCGCACATTCGACCTTGATCGGGGAGGCCGCGCGCGGATCACCCAGCGGCACCATCGGTTGGCTGAAGCGCACGGTGTAGCGCTCGATCGCGCCGTCACCCATGCCGGGCGTGGCCAGCACCACCTGCGGGCTCGAATCACCCCATGCCGCAATCGGCGTAAGGGCCAGGGCCAGAACCGCGGCGGCACGTGCGAACTGCTTCATTGGACCCATTCCCCCCGACAGGTCCGCGGAACCTACGCCCCTCACAGCGGGTGTCCAGTGTCAGCACCCGTGCATTCTCAGTTTCTGTCAGTGGTTCGCACCCGGCCCGTCCCGCAAATCGAACGCACCGCGGCACGACGCCGCGTCGACATTCAGATTGCAAGGAACACGACATGAAGAAGCTCGCTCTGGCACTCGCCGCCGCCCTCGCCACCATCACCACCCCCGCGCTGGCGCAGGACACCGAAGATTTCAGCGGCGCCAAGGCGACCGTGATCACCGGCTATGACGTGGTCGATCTCAACACCCCCGGCGTCCGCAACCCCGATGGCGTCATCTATGGCTTCGGCCTTGGCTATGACGTGCAAAAGGGCAGCACCGTGTTCGGTGTCGAAGCCGAAGTCGCCGACTCGACCTCGCGGCTCAAGGCCGGCGCCGCCACCGTCGCGGAAACCAGCCGCGACCTGTACATCGGTGGCCGCGTCGGCGTCGTCACCGGCAAGACGCTGGTCTACGCCAAGGCGGGCTATTCCAACTTCCGCCTGCTCAGCATCGCCGGCAACGGCAACGCCGACGGCTTCCGCGTCGGTGCCGGCGTCGAACAGAAGCTGGGCGACAAGGTCTTCGCCAAGGTCGAATATCGCTACACCGACTATGAAGCGGGCGTGAGCCGTCATCAGGGGGTTGCGGGCATCGGCCTGCGCTTCTGATCGGACTGTGATGAAGAAAGGGGCCGGTTCCCGATGGTGGAGCCGGCCCTTTAATCAATCCTCCCCCGCCAGGGGGAGGTGGCGCCGCAGGCGACGGAGGGGGAGGACGGCTGCGCCCTCGATCGTCGTGCTTCCTCCCCCTCCGCCAGCTGCGCTGGCACCTCCCCCTGGCGGGGGAGGATAAAGGGAGGGTGCCGTCAGCACGGGCAAAGCCCGTGCTTGGCGTCGGACGGGTTCCGCTTGCGCGGCCCCGCCGTCCGGGCGGGGCGCTGCGCCGATTGCGCGGCGCACCGGGGGCGGGCGTGGCCGCCCCTGCGCCCCTTAGTACATATGCTGCCCGCCATTGATCGACAGCGTCGACCCGGTCACAAACCCACCCTCTTCCGAGCACAGGAACGCCACGCCGCGCGCAATCTCATTCGCCTGGCCCAGCCGTCCGACCGGGATCTTGGCGACGATCTTCTCCAGCACTTCGGCCGGCACCGCCGCGACCATGTCGGTGTCGATATAACCCGGCGCGATCGCATTGACGGTCACGCCAGCGCGCGCGCCTTCCTGCGCCAGCGCCTTGGTAAAGCCGTGGATGCCGCTCTTCGCTGCCGCATAGTTGACCTGGCCGTACTGGCCGGCCTGGCCGTTGATCGACCCGATATTGACGATGCGGCCCCATTTGCGGTCGCGCATGCCCGGGAACACGCCCTTGGCCATGTTGAAACACCCGCCAAGGTTGGTGTCCATGACCTCTTTCCACATCTGGTAGGTCATTTTCAGGATCGTGCCGTCGCGGGTGATGCCGGCATTGTTGACCAGCACATCGACCGGCCCCAGCGCCGCTTCGACTTCCGCAATCCCCGCCTGGCACGCGTCATAGTCCGACACGTCCCATTTGAACGCCGCGATCCCCGTGCGCTCGGTAAACTCGGCCGCGCGCTGGTCATTGCCGGCATAGTTGGCGGCGACGGTCATCCCCAGATCCTTGAGCGCGACGCTGATCGCCTCGCCAATCCCGCGCGTGCCGCCCGTAACGATCGCTACCCGTGCCATAGTCTCTCCTAAGCCGATTTCGGCAAAGGCTAGGGAAGGTCGACCCAACCCGCAAGTTCCGATGCGACAATGCTGCGCAACATCGCGATGCCCGGAGCGCTGTCGTTGAGGCACGACAGATAGGCAAAATGCGTGCCCCCCGCTTCCTCGAAGCTCTCGCGCCCGCGGATCGCCAACTCCTCCAGCGTCTCCAAACAGTCAGCGGAAAAGCCCGGCGCGACGATCGCGATCTTCTTCACGCCCTTGCCCGGCAGCGCTTCCAGCACCGTATCGGTCGCCGGCTCCAGCCATTTCGCCCGCCCGAACCGCGACTGGAACGTCACCGTCAGCTCGCGACCAAGTGCCTCGCCCAGCAACCGCGCGGTCTTGCGGCAATGGCAGTGATAGGGATCACCCAGTTCCAGCGTCCGCTGCGGCATCCCGTGAAAGCTCGCCAGCACCGCATCCGGCTCGAACTCCAGCGCGGCCAGCTGCGTCCGCACCGACTCTGCCAGCGCGGCGATGTAGCGCGGATCGTCATGATAGGGCGGCAGTGTGCGCAGCGCCGGCTGCCAGCGCATCGCGGCCAGCGTCTCGAACGCCTTGTCCACCACCGTCGCGCTCGTCGCCGCGCAATATTGCGGATAGAGCGGCGCGATCAGGATGCGCTCGCATCCGGCATCCTTCATCGCCTTCAGCTTCGCCGGAATCGACGGATTGCCGTAGCGCATCGCCCAGTCGACCGTCACTTCGGGCCATGCCGCCTGCAACGCCACCGCCTGCCGCTTGGTGATCGCGGCCAAGGGCGATCCGTCGTCGGTCCATACCTGTTGATAGGCATGCGCCGACTTGGCCGGGCGCGTGCGCAGGATGATGCCGCGCAGGATCGGCTGCCAGAGCAGCGCCGGAATCTCGACCACGCGGCGGTCCGAAAGAAACTCGCCCAGATAGCGCCGCACCGCACCCGCATCGGGCGCGTCGGGCGTGCCGAGATTGACCAGCAGCACGCCGATCCGCCGCCGCGCAACCGCGGGGTGGCCATCGGGTAACACCATCATTCGCCTCCGGGAATCAAAGGAAGTTGCCGCAACCGCACGCCGGTCGCGGCATGGATCGCATTCGCAATGGCGGGCGCGACCGGCGGCACTGCCAGCTCGCTCACCCCGCCGGGATCGGCCTCGCTCGCGATCAGCTCGATCATGATCTCGGGCGTATCGGCCAGACGCGGCAGGTCGAGATCGGCAAAGCCGCGCGCTTCGGCCATGTTGCCGGTAAAGCCAGTCGTCGCGCCCAGCGCCCCGGCCATGCCGAAAATCAGCCCGCCCTCAATCTGCTGCTGCACCACATCGGGGTTGACCACGCGCCCGCAATCGACCGCCGCGACGATGCGATCGACCTTGATCCGCTGATCCCCGCCGACCGACGCCTCGACCATCACCGCGATATACGATCCGCGAAAGGCATGGCACGCCAGCCCCTGCCCGCTGCCGGCAAGGCCCCCCTGCCACCCGCCCAGCGTCGCCACGGTAGACAGGCACCGCGCCAGTCGCGGCTCGCCGCCCAGCATCGCGATGCGGAAGCTATGCGCCTCGATCTGCGCAACATGCGCCAACTCGTCGATAAAGCTCTCGGTAAAGAACGCCGTCGCGCCATGCGACCCCGACCGCCAGTAACCCGTTGGAATGCCGATATCTGCTGGATGATGATCGACCGCCAGATTGGCGATGCGATAGGGCGGCCGCGCCCCCGCCACCGCCGCCGGATCGCCGCTTCCCGCCAGCACCAGCCCCGCAGCGATCGCATTGTCCCCTGCCATCAACCGCGCCGCCAGCTCATGCCCGCTCGCCGGCGCCGCGATCTTCGCGAGCCAGCCCGCCACCGCGCCATTGCTGCCCAGCCGCGCGGTCATCCGCGCGGCGGCGGGCGCACGATAGCGGTCATGCAGGCACGTCTCGCCGCGCGACCAGGTCAACTGCACCGGCTTGCCCACCTCGCGCGCGATCACCGCAACCTGCTGTGCGACCGCATGCTCCAGATTCTGCCCGAACGATCCCCCGGCGAACACCGGATGGATGACGACATTGCTCTCGCTCATCCCCAGCACATCCGCCACCGCCGCACGCGCAAGGCCGGGCGCCTGCGTCGCCATCCAGATGCGGCAGCGCCCATCGGCAAAGCTCGCCGTCGCCGCCATCGGCTCGATCGCGGCGTGCAGCGCCACGCCGACGCGATACTCGGCGGTGACCACGCGCGCGCCCGTGAACGTCGCGGACAGGTCGCCCTCGGACTCCATCCGCGTGCCATCGCCATTCAGCGCGGCGTCGAGCGCGGCCTGGATCGACGCGCTGTCGACCTTGGTCGCCACCTCGAACCGCGGCTTCATCGCGTCGAGTGCGCGCTGTGCCGCCCAGCTGTTATTGGCCACCGCCGCGACCCAGCGCTCGTCCTTGACGATCTGCAGCACGCCCGGAACCTTGCGCGCCGCCGCCTCGTCCACCGAATAGAGCTTCACCGTGCCGACCGGCCCCTGCCGGATCGCGGCGAACACCATATCGGGCAGGCGGATATCGGCAGCGAAATTCGCGCTGCCATTGACCTTGCCCGGCGCGTCGAGCCGCGGCGCAGGCTCGCCCCTCAACCGCGCACCATCGCCCTCGCGCAACGGCAGATCGGCCGGCACGTCCTCACCCGCCGCCTCCGCCGCGATCTCGCCAAAGCCGATCTTCTGCTTGTCATGCACGACAAAGCCGTTCGCCGTGTCGCACGCGGTCCATTCGACGCCCCAGCGCCGCGCCGCCACCTGACACAGCATCGCCCGCGCCGCCGCCCCTGCTTCGCGCAACGGCCCCTCGAATTGCCGCATCGATGTCGAAGCACCGGTCAGCACCAGCGCATTGCGCCGCGCATGGGTGGCGCGCAGCCGCTCGGGCAGCACGCCGGGGAACAGCTCCCCCGCCGCCAGTGCATTGGCGTAGAGCGGGCTCAGCGGCGCCTGTTCGACCCCGACCCGCCGCCAGTCGGCGCCCAGTTCATCGGCGATAATCTGGGGCAGCGTCGTGAACACGCCCTGCCCATATTCGCATTGCGGAACGGCGACCGTGACCTGTCCGTCGGGCGCGATCTTCAACCATGCGCCGAACGCCGCCTCGCCCTCGCGCACCGGCAGATTGGGCAGATAGGTCCGCGGCCACGCCGCCCATGCGACGATCAGCCCGATCCCCGCCCCGCCACCAATCAGCAGCGTGCGCCGGTCGATCCCCTTGATGCCCTTGCGCTCCATCCCCGCCGCTCTAGCGGGGCGCAAAGCGAGGCGCCACACCATTCCTCCCCCAGCTTGCTGGGGGAGGTGGCAGCGCAAAGCGCTGTCGGAGGGGCCGCCCCGCAGAGGGCGGAATTTTGCCGAGCTGCTCAACGGCTGTCTGCGCAGCCGCCCCTCCACCACCGCCTACGGCGGCGGTCCCCCTCCCCCAGCAAGCTGGGGGAGGAATTCGAGCACCCCCCACCCCCTTGGCCCCGCCGTCATATCCCGATAGGACAGCGCCGAACCCCCGGGGAGCCCGAACCTTGATCCTGACCGCCGCCGCGCAAGCGACCTCCCATATCCAGTTCAGCGACCTCGGCCTGCATTCGGTCGCGCTCGATCTCGGCTTCTTTCAGCTCAAATGGTATTCGCTCGCTTATATCTCCGGCATCCTGGTCGGCTGGTGGTATCTGCTCAAGCTGCTGGCCCAGCCGGGTGCGCCGATGGCGCGTCGCCATGCCGACGACATGGTGTTCTACGCCACCATCGGCATCATCCTTGGCGGTCGCCTCGGCTATGCGATCTTCTATCAGCCGACGCTGTTCCTCGAACCGCTCAAGCTGTTGCAGCTATGGGAAGGCGGCATGTCGTTCCATGGCGGCGTGCTCGGCGTCACGCTCGCGATCCTGTGGCTGTGCCGCAAGGAAAAGCTCAACTGGCTGCGCGTCCACGATTACGTCGCCTGCTGCGTCCCGTTCGGCCTGTTCTTCGGGCGCATCACTAATTTCGTGAATGGCGAGCTGTGGGGCCATCCGACCAATGTCGCCTGGGGCATCGTTCACGACATGAACGACCGCCAGCAACTGACCGGCGAAACCTTTGCCCGTCATCCCAGCCAGCTCTACGAAGCCGGGCTCGAAGGGCTCGTCGTCGGCCTGATCCTGTGGTTCCTGTTCTGGAAGACCGATGCCCGCTACCAGCCGGGCAAGCTCGTCGGCACCTTCATCCTCGGCTATGGCCTGTCGCGCTGGTTCGTCGAGTTCTTCCGCGAGCATGACGCGCAGTTCGACGGCACGATCTTCGCCACGCCCGGCCTGCACATGGGCCAGTTGCTGACGCTCCCGATGATCTTCGGCGGCCTCTACCTCATCGCCACCGCCAAGAAGCGCCGCGAACGCGTCGAACCGTTCGCGGGCGACCAGACGATTGCGTAAAACGCCCCTCCCGCTTGCGGGAGGGGTTGGGGGAGGGCATGTCGCTCAACCATGACCGATCAAGGTAATTCCGAAGGCCCCCTGCCCGAGCGGATCGCCCGCGCGATCACGCTCGCCGGGCCGATCCCGCTCTCGCAATATATGGGCGCGGCCAACACCCATTATTACGCGACGCGCGACCCGCTCGGCACGCGCGGCGACTTCACGACGGCGCCGGAAATCAGCCAGATGTTCGGCGAGCTGGTCGGCCTCGCGCTCGCCGATCTGTGGGACCGCGCCGACCGCCCAGACTGCCATTATGTCGAGCTTGGCCCGGGTCGCGGCACGCTCGCCGCCGATGCCCTGCGCGCCATGCGCAGCGCCGGCCTCACCCCGCCGGTGCATTTCGTCGAAAACAGCCCGATGCTGCGCGCCGAACAGGCCAAGCAGGTGCCGCACGCCGAATGGTCGCTCGATCTGGTCGGCATCCCCGATGACAAGCCGTTGCTGGTCGTCGCCAACGAATTCTTCGACGCGCTCCCGATCCGGCAACTCGTCAAGACGCCGCAAGGCTGGCGCGAGCGGCTGGTCGCGTGTCAGGACACGCTGTTCATCCCCGTGATCGGCAACACGATCTTCGATCCGATCATCCCGCCGCAGTTCCGCGACGCGCCCGACGGGTCGATCCTCGAAACCTCGCCCCCCAGCGTCGCGATCCTGCGCGCGCTCGCCGCACGACTGCTCGAACAGGGCGGCGCGGCGATCGTCATCGATTACGGCTATGCCGGCCCCGCGATCGGCGACACGCTTCAGGCGGTGCGCGGCCACGCTTACGTCAATCCGTTCGAAAATCCGGGCGAGGCCGACCTCACCGCGCATGTCGATTTCGGCACCCTGATCGAAGCCGCGCGGGTCGAGGGGCTAGCGGCGTACGGTCCGATCCCGCAGGGCGCATGGCTGCGCGAACTCGGCATCGAACCGCGCGCCGACGCCCTCGCCCGCGCCGCCCCCGACCGCGCCGCCGATGTCACCATCGCGCGCGACCGCCTGATCGGCGACGATGCGATGGGCGAGCTGTTCAAGGTCGTCGCGCTGACCGCGCCCGGCTGGCCGATCCCGGCGGGCTTCGCGTGATTCAGCTCTATACCCCCACGCCCGCCGACGCCGCCGCGCTCGACGCGATGGCGGAGGCAAGCTGGCGCGACACCTTCGCCCATTTCTACAAGCCCGAAGACCTCAACGCATTCCTTGAGGAAAACTTTGGCGAAGACGGCCGCCTGGCCCGCGATCTCAGCAACCCGCTGATGTCGTGGCAGGTCGCGCGCGTCGATGGCGCCATCGCCGGCTATGCCAAGATGGTGCCCCCCAATCTCGAACAGGCGCACGCGACCGACGCCCAGCTGGCACAGCTCTATGTCGCGACCGACTGGCACGGCCGCGGCGTCGCGCAGGCGCTGATGGACTGGGCGATGACCACCGCCCGCGCCCGCCGCGCGCCCGCATTGCTGCTGACGGTGTTCGAGGAGAACCACCGCGCGATCGCCTTTTACGGCAAATATGGCTTCGTCCATGTCGGCGACTATGCGTTCCCGGTCGGCCGCCAGATCGACCGCGACCTCGTGATGCGGCTGGCGCTGTGAGCGACCTCACCATCCTGCGCGCAGCAGCGCTCGACGGCGTCGCGCACGGCTTCCTCGGTCGCACCGGCGGCATCACCACCGGCCCCACCGCCAGCCTCGACATGGGCCGCCGCGGCCTGCCCCCCACGCCCGAGCTGCAGGAAAACCAGCGCCGCGTCATCGCCGCCATCGCGCCCGACAGCCGCTTCGCCACCGTGCATCAGGTCCACTCGCCCGACGCAGTGATCGTCGCGGACGGCTGGGACGAGGACGCGCGCCCGCACGCCGACGCGCTCGTCACCGACCGCCCCGACATCCTGCTCGGAATCCTCACGGCCGACTGCGCCCCCGTCCTGTTCGCCGACCGCGCCGCCGGCGTAATCGCCGCCGCCCATGCCGGGTGGAAGGGCGCGCTGCACGGCGTCACCGATGCGACCATCGCCCGCATGGAAGACCTCGGCGCCGACCGCAGTCGCATCGCCGCTGCGGTCGGGCCCTGCATCGCCCGCACCAGCTACGAGGTTGACGACACTTTCCTCACCCGCTTCGCCGCCACCGACCCGGCGAACGAACGCTTCTTCACCCCCGGCAAGCCCGGCCACCACCAGTTCGACCTTGAGGCCTATGTCGTCCACCGCCTCGCCGCCGCCGGGCTACGCCGGATCGAGGCAGTCGGCGCGGACACCTATGCCGACCCCGCGCGTTTCTTCAGCTATCGCCGCGCGACGCACGAAGGCGCGCCCGACTATGGCCGCCAGATCAGCGTGATCGCATTGACGGACTAAACGATCGGTGCGACGGCTGCGGTAATTAGTTTCATCTGATACCAGGAGCGGACGCACCATGACCGACACCCCCGAACAGACCCCCGACGAAGCCGCCCTCACCGGCACCACCCCGCGCCGCCGCCCCAAGCCGGACATCGACACCGTCGGCGGCCGCAAGCTCAGCCCCAGCACGCTGATGATGGGTCATGGCTATGACCCGATGCTGTCGGAAGGCTCGCTGAAACCCCCGATCTTCGCCACCTCCACCTTCGTCTTCCCCAACGCGGCAGCGGGCAAGCGCCATTTCGAGGGCGTGACCGGCAAGCGCCCCGGCGGTGCCGAGGGCCTCGTCTATTCGCGCTTCAACGGCCCCAACCAGGAAATCCTCGAGGATCGCCTGGGCGTGTGGGAAGAGGCCGAAGACGCGCTCGCCTTCTCCTCCGGCATGTCCGCCATCGCCACCCTGTTCCTCGCGATGGTCAAGCCCGGCGACACGATCGTGCACAGCGGCCCGCTTTACGCCGCGACCGAAACGCTGATCGCCCGCATCCTCGGCAAGTTCGGGGTCCACTGGGTCGACTTCCCCGCCGGCGCCACCCGCGAAGAGATCGACGCGGTGCTGTCCAAGGCATCGTCGGGCAATGTCGCCCTCATCTATCTCGAAAGCCCCGCCAACCCCACCAACGTGCTGGTCGATGTCGAGGCCGTCGCCGCCAGCCGCGACGCGATCTTCACCGGCGACACC
This sequence comes from Sphingomonas sp., assembly GCF_035998645.1. GTDB lineage: Bacteria > Pseudomonadota > Alphaproteobacteria > Sphingomonadales > Sphingomonadaceae > Sphingomonas. Next base: position 159,632 of record NZ_DASYHL010000004.1, on the reverse strand, counting down.
AAGCCGCCGATCGCGATCGACAACACCTTTCTCGGCCCGCTCTGGGCGCAACCGCTCAAGCAGGGCGCCGACCTCGTCGTCTATTCGCTGACCAAGTACGCGGGTGGCCATAGCGACCTCGTCGCGGGCGGCGTGCTGGGCGGCAAGGCGCACATCAACACGATCCGCATGATGCGCAACACGATCGGCACGATCTGCGACCCCAACACCGCGTGGATGCTGCTGCGCAGCCTCGAGACGCTGGAATTGCGCATGAGCCGCGCGGGCGAGAATGCCGCCAAGGTCTGCGACTATCTGCGCACCCACCCCAAGGTCGAAAGCGTCGGCTATCTCGGCTTCCTCCCCGAAGGCAGCCGCCAGCGCGACATTTACGACCGGCACTGCACCGGCGCCGGCTCGACCTTCTCGCTCTACCTCAAGGGCGGCGAGAAGGAGGCGTTCGCCTTCCTCGACTCGCTCAAGATCGCCAAGCTCGCGGTCAGCCTCGGCGGCACCGAAACCCTCGCCAGCGCCCCCGCCGCGATGACCCACCTCTCGGTCCCCGACGCGCGCAAAGCGGCGCTCGGCATCACCGACAATCTGGTCCGCATCTCGATCGGCGTCGAAAATGCCGACGACCTGATCGCGGACTTCACCGAAGCGCTGAAGGCGGTCTAATCAATCCTCCCCCGCCAGGGGGAGGTGGCAGCGAAGCTGACGGAGGGGGAGGAAGCACGACGATCGAGAGGTCGCAGCCGTCCTCCCCCTCCGTCGCCTACGGCGACACCTCCCCCTGGCGGGGGAGGATAGTTCAAGTTCAGCCCTCCACGCCGCAAATCGTCCCTTGAACCCGGGCCATTGCGCAATCACACCTGCGCAATGGCCCTTCGCATATCCGCGCTGATCGCAGCCCTGATCGCCGTCCCGGCCGCAGCGGACGAATTCAAATTCGGCCTCCAGCTCGACGAAAGCGCAACCGCGATCCCGCGCGAAACCGTGCTCGCGGCGACAGCGGAAGCGCGCACCAACTGCACTCCCGCCACCCCGCCCAGCGAACACTGCGCGCTCGGCCTTGTCGCCGCCGCCGAGATGCTCGCCACCGCCGGCCTGTTCGATGAGGCCGAACGCGCTGCCCGCACCGCCCTCACCATGATGGAGGCCCTGCGCGGCCCCGCGCATGAGGACACCAGCGTCGTGCGCGGCATGCTCGGCGCGGTGCTGCTGCGCGGCGGCCGCTATGATCAGGCCGAACCGGTGCTGCGCGTCGCGGCGCAAACGCTTCAGGCGGGTCAGGGCGGCGACCCCGAATTGCTCGCCGATCACCTGATGAACCTCGGCATCGTGCTCGCCGAACAGCGCCGCTACGCCGACGCCGAACCCGCGCTGCGCCGCGCCATCGCGGTGCGGCAGGACAAGCTGCCCGACAACCTCCTCGCCATCGCCACCGCGCGCGCCAATCTCGGCGTATTGCTCGCGCGCATGGGCCGCAACCGCGATGCGCTTGCCGAGCAACAGGCCGCGCTGACGATCCGGCGCGAGCGGCTGAAGGGCAGCCATTACGACCTCGGCACCTCGATGCTCAACCTCGCCGAACTGCTCGCGCGTCAGCCCGATGCCGCGCGGCTGATCGCCGAACCCTATCTGCGCGCCGGGCTGATGACGCGTGAGGCAGTGCTGATCCCCGGCGACCCGCGCACCACACTCGCCCAGACGATGCTCGCCGAAAATCTCGACGCGCAGGGCAAGCGCAGCGGCGCGCTCGAACTCTACATGCTCGCTTATGCCGGCGCCCGCGAAACCCTGTCCCCCGACGCCCCCTTGCGCATCCGCGCCGCCCAGAACCTCGCCCGCTTCCTCGCCGCCAACGACACCGCCCTCCCCGTCGCCCGCACCCTGATCCGCGAAGCCGCCACCGGCGCCCTCACCCGCGCCGCCCGCGCGCAAGACTTCGACGAACGCAGCCGCGCCGATTTGTCGCAATGGCGCGGGGTGTTTGCAGGGAGCGTGGTGGTGGCTTGGCGGTTGGGGGGAACGGTTCCATGAGAGCTGATCGGCCTTCTTCCCCTCGCCCCTCCGCAGGAGGGGAGAGGGATGCGCAGACTTGGGTCTTGCGAAGCAAGGCCTTAGTCGGAGCTGGGCGAGGGGTGCGCGGCCGCGGAGCGGACGCTCGGCGCTGCGCGCCGATCTACCCCTCTCCCAACCTCCGCTATCAAGGGGAGAGGGGGGAAAGGCCGTGCTGGCACCGCACCTATAGTATGGCTACATCCGCCGAGTGTCCGACGAATTCACCTTCCTCACCGCCCTGCGCGCCATTGCCACGCACCCGGCGGCGGCGGACCTCGCAGATGACACCGCCCAACTCGACGTCGCAGCGGGCACGCTGATCCTCACCAGCGACACCATGGTCGAATCGGTGCATTACCGCCCCCATGATCCGCCGGAGTCGGTCGGCTGGCGGCTCGCGGCGGTGAACCTCTCGGACCTCGCCGCCAAGGGCGCGACGCCGCTCGCCTGCCTGCTCAACTACAGCCTGTCGGGCGATCCCGAATGGGATCGCCCGTTCCTCGACGGCCTCAACCAGGCGCTCACCCGCTACGCCATGCCCCTGATCGGCGGCGACACGGTGGCGATGCCCGCAGGCGCCCCGCGCAGCCTCACCCTCACCGCGATCGGCACCGCGCCGCCCAAAGTCCCCTTGCGCAACGGCGCGCAGCCCGGCGACACGCTCTGGGTCACCGGCACCATCGGCGGCGCGGCGTTCGGCGCGGATGGGAACCCGCGCGACCTCGCCCGCTACCTCCACCCCGTCCCGCGCGTCGCCGAAGGACAAGCACTCGCCCCGCTCGCCACCGCGATGATGGACGTGTCCGACGGCCTGCTGATCGACGCCCAGCGGCTCGCAGCGGCCAGCAACATTGCCCTCGCCATCAACCTCGACGCCATCCCCCTCGCCCTCCCCGGTCCCGTCCTCGACGCCGCCTGTGCCGGCGACGATTACGAACTGCTCTTCACCCTGCCCGATGGCACCGAGCCGCCAGTCCCAGCCACCCGCATCGGCACCGCCAGCCCCGGCAGCGGCCTCACCCTCACGGCAAACGGCGCCCCCATCCCCCTCCCCGCCCGCCTCGGCTACCGCCACGGCGGCTGACTATAACATTCCTCCCCTGCGCAGCAGGGGAGGGGGACCGCCCGCGCAGCGGGTGGTGGAGGGGCGGCCGCGCAGACGGCCGTGAGCATCTCGGCAAAATTCCGCCCTCTGCGGGGCGGCCCCTCCGTCATCGCTGCGCGATGCCACCTCCCCTGCGGGGCAGGGGAGGAATGGGAAGCACCCACCCAAACAACCCTCTTCAAATGTTGGATTTCTTCTGATCTACCCTGATCGATGAAGCCGACTCCATCCGACTCAGCAACCCCCGCGTCGCCGACCCGACGCGCGCCAGTCGCGTACCGGTTGTCAGCACGTCGCTTCCCCGTCGCGTCGCGGGTGTCAGCCCGTCGCGCCCGCGTCGCGCCCCTGTCGCGTCACCGTCGCGCAGTCGTCGAAAACCCGGCGCTTTCCGGTCGCAAACCCGGCCCGTTCCCGTCCACCGCGCGTGACACAGCCCATTTTCGTCAGCATCGTCCGTCAGCCTCCCCGTCAACCACGCCGCTTGACAGCCCCCCGCCCCTCTCTACGCTCCACCCCGACGCGGTTTGTACCGGGCATCAAGATCTGGACGACCCGCGGGATTCACAGGGGAAGGATACCAGATGACGGTTGTCACGATCGCCATCGGGTGCGGCTTACTCGCCGTGCTCTATGGAATTTTCACGAGCTATCAGGTGCTCGCGTATTCGGCCGGCAATGCCCGGATGCAGGAAATCGCTGCGGCTATTCAGGAAGGCGCTCAGGCCTATCTTGCCAAGCAATATACCGCGATCGCCGTCGTCGGCGTGATTGTCGCGGTATTGGTCGGCTATTTCTTGGGACTCACTTCGGCGGTGGGCTTCCTGCTCGGCGCGGTGCTGTCGGGCATCACCGGCTTTATCGGGATGAACATCTCGGTCCGCGCCAATGTTCGCACCGCAGAGGCTGCACGCACCTCGCTGCAGTCGGGCCTCACCGTCGCGTTCCGCGCCGGAGCGATCACCGGCATGCTGGTGGCGGGGCTTGCGCTGCTCGCGATCTCGGTCTTCTTCTGGTATCTCACGGGCCCGGCCGGTTACGCCCCACAGGATCGGCATGTCGTCGACGCACTTGTCGCACTGGCATTCGGCGCATCGCTGATCTCGATCTTCGCGCGCCTTGGCGGCGGTATCTTCACCAAGGCTGCGGACGTCGGTGCCGACATGGTCGGCAAGAACGAGCTCGGCTTTGACGAGGATGATGATCGCAACCCCGGCGTGATCGCCGATAACGTCGGCGACAATGTCGGCGATTGCGCAGGCATGGCCGCCGATCTGTTCGAAACCTATGTCGTCACCGTCGGCGCGACGATGGTGCTGACTGCCCTGCTCGTCACCGGCATCGACAATGCGTCGCTGCTCGCACTGATGAGCCTGCCGCTCGCAGTCGGCGGCATCTGCATCATCACCTCGATCATCGGCACCTATTTCGTCCGGCTCGGCTCTGGCACCAACATCATGGGCGCGCTGTACAAGGGCTTCATCGCAACCGCGCTGCTGTCGATCCCGGCGATCTATTACGTCACCGCCCAGACGCTGGGCGGCATGGACACGCAGGTCGGCGGTGGCCTCAACTTTACCGGCATGGACCTCTTCTGGTCGATGATGGTCGGACTTGGTGTCACTGGCCTTTTGGTGTGGATCACCGAATATTACACCGGCACCAACTATCGCCCGGTCAAGTCGATCGCCAAGGCATCGGACTCGGGCCATGGCACCAACGTCATTCAGGGTCTGGCGATTTCGATGGAATCGACCGCGCTGCCGACATTGGTGATCGTGATCGGCATCATCGCCAGCTTCCAGATTGCCGGGCTGATGGGCATCGCCTTTGCCGCCACGTCGATGCTGGCGCTGGCCGGCATGGTCGTCGCGCTCGACGCTTATGGTCCGGTGACCGACAATGCCGGCGGCATTGCCGAGATGGCCGGGCTCGACAAGGAAGTGCGTGAGCGCACCGACGCGCTCGACGCCGTGGGCAACACGACCAAGGCGGTGACCAAGGGCTATGCGATCGGTTCGGCCGGCCTCGCCGCGCTGGTGCTGTTCGCCACCTACACCGTCGATCTGGGCGAGTTCTTCGGCGATGTCGCGGTGAACTTCTCGCTGTCCAACCCCTATGTCATCGTCGGGCTGCTGCTCGGCGCGCTGTTGCCGTACATGTTCGGCGGCATGGCGATGACCGCCGTCGGCCGCACCGCGCAAGCGGTGGCGCAGGACATCCGCGCGCAGTTCAAGGAAAATCCCGGCATCGCCGATCGCAGCGTCCGTCCCAACTATGCCCGCACCGTCGGTCTGGTGACGTCGGGCGCGATCCGCGAGATGATCGTCCCCTCGCTACTCCCGGTGCTCGCGCCGATCGCGGTGTATTTCGCGATCACTGCGGTGGCAGGTCAGGCAAATGGCTTTGCCGCACTCGGCGCATTGCTGATTGGCGTGATCGTCTCGGGCCTGTTCGTCGCGATCTCGATGACCAGCGGCGGCGGCGCGTGGGACAATGCCAAGAAGGTGATCGAACTCGGCGCCTATGGCGGCAAGGGCAGCCCGGCGCATCAGGCCGCGGTGACCGGCGACACCGTTGGCGATCCCTACAAGGACACCGCTGGCCCTGCGGTCAATCCGATGATCAAGATCACCAACATCGTCGCCCTGCTGCTGCTCGCGGCACTAGCTGCGGGATAAACCCTATGGCCTTCTTCAACCCCTCCCGCCTTCGCGGGAGGGGTTGGGGAGGGTCTTCTTTCTTCGTTTCTTCAGGGCCAGCGATAGTCCGCCACCACCGGAAAATGATCCGACGGAAACCGGCCATCCCGCCCGAAATCGACCGTCTCGACCGCCACCGGCGTCAGACCCCGGGCCATCACCCAGTCGATCCGCTTGCCCGGCATTCCGGAAAAGCCATGGAACGTCCCCTCCGGCCCCTTCCGCTCCGGTGCCGCAACCCAGGCATCGTCCAGTCGGCCGGACAAAATACGATGGGCATCGCTCTCCGGCCCCGTATTGAAGTCCCCGGTCAGCACAACCACATCCGAAACTGGCCGCTTCGCCACCCACTCCGCAATCGCCGCCGCGCATTTGCTGCGGGCAACCTCGTCCTCGGCGCGATAGGGGAAATGGGTGTTGATCAGCCACAACCGCTTGCCCGCAACCGTCTCGAACAGCCCCCAAGTCGCCATGCGCGGATAGGAATGTCCCCAGCTGATGCTCCCCGGCACCGAAGGCGTGTCCGACAGCCAGAAATTGCCCAGGTCCACCACCCGCATCCGGTCCCGACGAAAGAACACCCCCATATGTTCATCGCCATGCCCCCCGCGCCGATCGACCCCGAACCAGCTGAACTGCGGCAGCCGGGCAATCACATGATCCCCCTGGATCTTCCAAAGCTCCTGAGTGCCGATAATGTCGGGATCGCACCGCCGGATCGTCTCGACGAACAGGTCACGCCGCGCATCCCACCGGTTCGGCCCATCCGAGTCGAGCGGCAGGCGGACGTTGAAGCTCATCACCCGCAGCCCGGCGCGCGGCGCTGCGGCCTGCGCCAGTGCGGGCATCAGCCCCATCGCCGCCGCTGCAGCCATCACTCCGCGCCGATCCATGCACCGAACTCCACTCTTGCCTGTTGCCAACGCTGTCACCTATGCCTTGAACCTGTCAGGGGAGGCAAATGGCGCGACGGCCGACGATCAAGGAAGTCTCAAAGCTCGCGGGCGTGTCGTTCAAGACCGTCTCCCGCGTGCTCAACAACGAGAAAAACGTCAGCGACGAGACCCGCCGCCGCGTGGAACAGGTCGTCGCCGACCTCAATTTCCGCCCCAGTCTCGCGGCGCGCACGCTGGCCGGGCGCAAGTCGTTTCAGGTCGCTTTGCTCTACGACAACCCCAGTCCCTATTATGTCTATCACCTTCTCGCCGGCGCGCAGGAGGGGTGCGCCGAACATGGCTATCGCCTGCTGACCCAACCGGTGGACAGCGCCGCACCCGGCCTCGTCGCCGATGTCGCCGCGCTGGTGGATGAAACGCATCTCGACGGCCTCATCCTGTCGCCCCCGGTAACCGAAAACGAGGCGTTGCTCGACGAACTCGACCGGCGCGGCCTGCCCTATGTCCGGATCGAGCCGGGGGTGCGCCGCGATGTCGGGCGATCGGTCACGATCGACGACGCCAGCGCCGCGCAGGAGGCGACCGCGCATCTCGTCGCCCATGGTCATCGCCGCATCGCGTTCATCAAGGGGCCGCTCAGCCATGTGTCGACGGTCGAGCGCCTGAAGGGCTATCGCGCCGCGCTGGATGCCGCCGCGGTGGCGTTTGAACCCGATCTGGTGGCGGCGGGGGACTACAGCATCGAATCGGGCCGCCGCGCCGCTGCGGCCCTGCTCGACCGGGCCAACCCGCCGACCGCGATCTTTGCCGGCAATGACGACATGGCCGCAGGCGCGCTCGCCGTCGCGCATGAGCGCGGGATCACCGTGCCCGACCAGCTGTCGATCGTCGGGTTCGACGACTCCGACCTTGCCGCCGCCGTGTGGCCTCCGCTTACCACCGTGCGGCAACCGGTGCATGAGCTCGCCCGCAGCGCCGCCGATCTGCTGCTCGACGCGAAGAGCCCGCGCGACCGGCTGACCTTCGACACGCGTCTGATCGCGCGCGCCAGCACCGGTCCCGCGCCGCTACGCTAGCATCAAGTTGTCCGACATCTTGGTTGACTCCTGAATCGGTTTGTCACACAACATGCCTGACACCGGTGTCTAAAGCCGGGTCGGTTTGGCGTACGGCGCGCGAGAGGGTGAAACTGGGTGAGAGGCGCACCCTGCCCTGTCCGTTCCGTGCGGAATGGGGAGGAAAACACCATGAACATCAGCACATCCGTCAAGTCGGGGATCGCCGCCAGCGCGCTCGCCACCGCACTCGCATTCAGCACATCCGCGCTGGCGCAGGACAGCGCACCGGAAGCCGAAACCGAGGCAAAGGACGAAATCGTCGTGACCGGCATCCGTGCGTCGCTCGAGCGCGCGGCGGATATCAAGCGTGAGGCCGACCAGGTCCTCGACGTCATCACCGCCGAGGATGTCGGCAAGCTGCCCGACGCCAATGTCGCCGAAGCGCTGCAACGCGTCACCGGCGTCCAGATCACCCGCGTGTTCGGCGAGGGTCAGTCGGTGTCGGTACGCGGCCTGCAACAAGTGCGGGTCGAGGTCGATGGCCGCACCCTGCTCGGCTGGTCGGCGCGCCTGTCGCCGCCGGAGAATGACCAGCTTGGCCGTTCGTCGGGCCTCGATTCGGTGCCCTCCAGCCTGTTCGGCCGGCTCGAAGTGCGCAAATCGCCGCTCGCCAGCCAGGCTGAAGGCGGGCTGGGCGGTACCGTCAACCTCGTAACGCCCAAGCCGCTCGACTTCCGCGACACCACTGTCTCGCTGCGCGCGACCGGTGTCTATTCGGAGAATAGCGAGACGTTCGAACCGGTGCTGACCGGCTTTGCCACCACCAAATTCGCCGATGGCAAGGTCGGCGTGATGCTGGCGGCGGAGTATCAGAAGCGCACCTCGACCACCCAGGCGTTCGAGCGCAACAATTTCCTCAACCGCACCTATACCGGCACGGGCGCCGCAGTGACGCCGACCCCGGTGCTGCTGCAATATGAGAATTTCGTGGTCGACCGCTCGCGGCTCGGCCTCAACGGCGCGGTGCAGGTTGAGGTAACGCCCGAATTCGTGGTGACCGCCGACGCGCTCTTCTCGCGCCTGACCACCGGTCGCCATCAGGATTTCTTCGCCTTCCGCCTGCCCACCGGCAGCAACCCGGTCAGCAACCGCGTCGTCGAAAACGGCGTGGTCGTCGCGGGCAACGCCAACGGCACCGTCACCACCGCAGGCCAGATCCGCAACGAGCCGACCGAAAGCTACCTCTATGGCCTCAACGGCAAATATGAGAGCGGCGGGCTCCGGATCGAAGCTGACGGCTATTACAGCAAGGGCACGATCGACCAGACGATCCAGATCATCACGCTTCAGGGCACCGCAGCGGTCCCCGGCGCGTTCGATTTCCGCACCGGCACGATCCCGACCCTCACCCTTGGCAGCTGGGATCCGACCGCCTTTGCGTCGTACAATCCGGCCAGCAACGGGGTGCGCAGCAACCGCCTGCTCGGCCTGCTCGAGGAATGGACCGGCAAGCTCGACCTGTCCTATGAATTCGACAGCGGCTTCACCCTGTCGGCGGGCGTGCGCTACACCGACCTCCACGCGCTATCGAACGCCTATCGCAGCCAGGTAACCCCGACCCGCGCCGAGCTTCAGCCCTATCTCAACCAGGTCATGCCAGGGTCGTTCCTGCCCGACCTTCCAGGCACCTTCCCGCGTGGCTTCGTCAGCACCGCGCCCGACTTCACCTATGTCTTCACCCGCGCGCAGGCGGCACAGCCCAACCCCAACCCCAATGACCGCTCGACCCTCCTGCCCAATTCGCAGCGCGACTATGACTTCAGTGAGCGGACGCTGGCGGGCTATCTGATGGTCGCGACCAAGGGCGAGATTGGCGGCGTCCCCTTCTCCGCCAATGCCGGCGTGCGCATCGCGCGGACCCAGCTGTCGGTCGACACCTTCCTCAATGTCGGAGCCACCAGCACGCTGGTGACCGACGAGAATGACTATACCAACGTCCTGCCGAGCGCGAACATCGTGTTCAACGTCAGCGACAGCTTCCTCGTCCGCTTGTCGGGGTCACAGACGATGCAGCGCGCATCGATCGCCGACCTTGCCCCATCGACCTTCTTCAACGCGACCAATTTGTCGGTGACCGGCGGCAACGCCGCGCTCGAACCGCCGATCTCGACCCAGGCGGACATCAGCTTCGAATATTATACGGGCAAAAGCTCGCTGATCTCGGGCGCGTTCTTCTACAAGGACGTCAAGAACTTCATCGCCAGCTTCGTCACCACCGGGACCGACACCAACCTCGACCCCGCCGGGCGCGAGTTGACCTTCTCCCGCCCCGAAAACCTCGCCAGCGCGAAGATCAAGGGGTTCGAAATCGGCGTTCAGCAGTTCTTCGACTTCCTCCCTGCCCCGCTCGACGGCCTCGGCATTATCGCCAACTACACCTTCTCGGACTCGGAGGATAATGCGGGCTTCCCGCTCGTCGCGGTGTCGAAGAACAGCTACAATCTGGTCGGTTTGTACGAGAAGGGGCCGTTCTCGGCGCGGATCGCGTACAACTACCGCGACGAGGCGGTGTTCGAATTCTCCGAAGGCCGACCCAGCTTCGTCGGCGCGCGCTCGCAACTCGACGCCCAGATCGGCATCGATCTGGCCAAGGGCATCGCGCTCTCGCTCCAGGCGCAGAATTTGATCCCGGAAGATTCGGCGACGACCGAATACAGCGCCGCCGGGCCGATCGCGCTCAACAGCTATGCGCTATCCGAACGCCGCTTCTCGATCGGCGTGCGGGCCAAGTTCTGAGAGCAACGGGCCGTCGGCGTCATGCCGGCGGCCCGCTACTTCAACGGCTCCGCGCCGACCGCACCCGCAACAGCGTATCGGCAAACCACCGCCCCGGCTGGCGCAACGGCCGCCGGACGCGAACGCGCAGCACCACCCGCGTGCCGCCGGTGTCGTTCCATGCCTCATGGTCATAGGTGTCGTCGAACACCAATGTCTCACCCTCAGCCCAGCGGACCATCCGGTCGCCGACCCGCATCCGCACATCGCCATCACGCGGCACGATCAGGCCAAGGTGACAGGTCAGCAGCCCGCGCGTCGCGCCACGCCGTCGCGGTACATGTGCGCCCGGCGGCAGGATCGCGAAGCTCGCGCTTTCAAGTCCAGGAATCCGTCCCACCGCAGCGGCGGTCGCCGGACAGCGCGCGATATTCGCGTCCACCCGCGCACCCCGGCGCCACAGCACGAACGGTGCGTCGCCCTGATCGCGCAGCGATGCGGTGGCCAGCGCCTCCTCGCGAATCGTCCGCCACGCGTCGCGCAATCCGCGCGTCCAGCAAAACACCCGCACGTCGAGCACCGGCGCGACCGGGACCAGCGAGAACGCAGCGATCACCCGATCCGCCAGCACGCGTAACCGGCCGCGTTCGCGAATCGGCAGCGGGCGCGGCACGACGCATGCGTCCGCCACCGCCTCTCCCTCGCCCCGATCGATCGACCGCTGGTACACGTCACGCCCCGTTACGCTGGCCGCGCTCTCCCTGTCGGGCACGGCTTCGACTCTACGGCTAGGCCGACACCGGGGCCAAAACATGGCCGAACCCGCGCCAAAGCCGCGCGCGACGGACCGTTGCGGCACCGGCTGGCACGGGGACCGCATCCAAGCTAAGCTGCCCCACAATGGCATTGTTTCCGCGCTTCCGGCCGCTCGCCCTTCCCTTCCTTCTGGTCGCTGTGGCGCTGCCCGCGCTCGGCCAGTCCACCGCTCCCGCACCCCAGACCGCCCCCGCGCCGGTCGCGGTCGACAAGACGGCCTGGCTCTACAAGGGCAGCGACATTGCGCACGACCCCGAATGGCGCTTCGGCACGCTGCCCAACGGCCTGCGCTATGCGGTGCGCAAAAATGGCGTGCCCCCCGGCCAGGTCGCCGTGCGGCTGCATGTAGCGGTCGGATCGCTGATGGAGGAAGAGAGCGAAAAGGGCTTCGCGCACCTGCTCGAACATCTCTCCTTCCGCGGATCGTCAAAGGTCCCCGATGGCGAATCAAAGCGCGTGTGGCAGCGGCTCGGCGTCACCTTCGGGTCCGACAGCAACGCCAGCACGACGCCGATTTCCACCACCTACAAGCTCGACCTGCCCAACGCGAACGAGTCGAGCCTCGACCAGTCGATGATGATCCTCGCTGACATGATGGCGGCGCCCAACATCACCACCCAGTCGCTGACGCTCGAGCGCCCGGTCGTCCTGGCCGAACAGCGCGAGGCGCTGGGGCCGGAGGAGCGGTTTGATGACGTGCGCCGCCGCCTGTTCTTCGCCGGACAGCGTTTCGCCGACCGGCCGGTGATCGGCACGGTCCAGACCCTGACCGGTGCAACCGCCGACTCGGTCCGCGCCTTTCACCAGCGCTGGTATCGTCCGGAGCGCACCACTTTGGTCATCGTCGGCGATCTCGATCCCGACCTGTTCGAGGCGCAGATCGCCAAGCATTTCGCGGCGTGGAAGGGCACCGGCCCCAGTCCCGTCACCCCCGAATTCGGCAAGCCGAGCGACAGTCACCCCAAAAGCGCCGCTCTGGTCGAACCGACCCTGCCCCCCGTCGTCCTGCTGGCGACGCTCCGTCCGTGGACGGTGTTCGAGGACACGGTGAAGTTCAATCAGGAGCGCTGGGTCGATTTCGTCGCCGTCCGCATCATCAACCGCCGCCTCGAACGCCGCGCGCGCGCGGGGTCGAGCTATCTCACGGCGAGCGCCGACCTGTCCGATGCGGTGCGCTCGGCCAATATCACGACGATTCAGGTGATCCCGATCGGCGAGGATTGGGAGACTGCGCTCAAGGAAGTGCGCGGCGTCGTCGCCGATGCGCTCGCCACCGCCCCGACCCAGGCCGAGATCGATCGCGAAGTGAACGAGATCGCGTCCGAAATGCGCAACGCGATCGACACCGCCCGTGTGGCCGCCGGGTCGCAGCGCGCCGACACGCTGATCGCCGCCGTCGATATCAACGAGGTCACGACCAGCGAACAAGCGAGCCTCGGCATCTTCCAGGGCGCGATCGACCAGAAGATGTTTACCCCCGAACGCGTGCTGGCATCGACCCAGCGGGTGCTTCAGGGCGTTGGGACGCGGGCGATCATCAACACGCGCACCGCCGACGCCAATATCCAGACCAAACTCGCCGCCGCGCTGGAGGCCGATGTGTCGGGGCTGGCCGGTGCCCGCGCGACGCTCCGCAACGTCAGCTTCGCCTCGCTCCCGCCGCTTGGGTCACCCGGCAAGGTTATGGCGCGATCGGTCGCGGTGCCGGACCCCAGGATCGATCAGGTCCGCTATTCGAACGGCGTCACCGGCCTGTTCTTCCAGAATCCGGGCGAAGTCGGGCGCATCTATGTCTCGGTCCGGTTCGGCCGCGGGATGCAGGCGCTGCCATCCAGGCGCCAGACGCCGGCCTGGGCCGCGAACCTTGCGCTGCTTGAGGGCGGCATCGGCAAGCTGGGTCAGGAGGAAATCGACCAGATCACCGGCGACCGCCGTATCACGATGCAGTTCGGCGTTGGCGACGACGCCTTCGTCATCGCCGGCCAGACCTCCCCCGCCGACCTCGCCGATCAGCTCCGCCTGATCGCGACCAAGCTGGAGGTGCCCGGCTGGGACCCCAAGCCGATCGCACGCGCCCGCGCGCTCGCGGTTGCAGGCTATGCCGCCCGCAACGCTTCGCCCGACGCGGTGCTCGGCAACAGCCTGGAAAAACTGCTCCATGCCGGCGATCCGCGCTGGGGCATGCCCGAACTAGCCGACATCCAAAAGCTGAATGCCAAGGACTTCCGCGCATTCTGGGAGCCGTTGCTCGCCAGCGGACCGATCGAGGTGCAGGTGTTCGGCGACATCGACGTCGAGAAGGCGATCGAGGCGGTGCGCACCAGCTTTGGCGCGATGAAGCCACGCCGCGCGGCGCGGATCGTGTCGGCGGCGGTGCAGTTCCCGGCGCATGTCGACAGCCCCGTGGTGCTGCGCCACACGGGCGAACCTGATCAGGCGGCGGCAGTGATCGCGTGGCAGGCGGGCGGCGGCGCAGTGAACATCACCGAGGGGCGCAAGCTCGAGATTCTCGCCGCCGTGATGCGCGACCGCATCCTCGATCGCATCCGCTCGACCGAAGGCGTCAGCTACTCCCCCACCGTCATCAGCCAGTGGCCGGTCGGCCAGCCCGGCGGCGGGCGGGTGATCGCCCTCACGCTGCTGCCCCCGGACAAGACCGACCTGTTCCTCACCGTCGCGCGTGAGATTGCCGCCGACCTGATCGCCAAGCCGATCGAGCTGGACGAACTGCGCCGCGCGCTGGTGCCGACGGTTCAGCTGATCTCGCGTAGATCGAGCGGCAACCCGTTCTGGATGCAGCAGACCGAAGGCGGCACCAACGACCCACGCCGGCTTGCCGCGGTGAACACGCTTGGCCAGGACTATGGCCGCACCGGGCCGGAGGAGCTTCAGGCGCTCGCGATCAAATATCTGTCGCCTGAAAAGGACTGGTCGATGGTGGTGCTGCCCGAGTCAAAGGCGGCAACCCCGGCGGCGGGCGCGCGCTGAACACATCCCATCGTCGCCCCGGGCTTGACCCGGGGCCGGGCTTTCCTTCGAGCTGCGAAAAAGAAGCCCAGCCCCGGGTCAAGCCCGGGGCGACGTAGAAGCTAACCCTTGTACAACCCGTCCAACCGCGCACCATAAACCTCCTTCAGGATATGGCGGCGGATCTTCAGGCTAGGCGTCAGCTGCTGGTTCTCGATCGAGAAGGGCTCATCCGCCAGGATGAACCGGCGCACGCGCTCGATCACCGACAGATCCTTGTTCACCCGCTCGACCGCCGCACCAACGGCGGCGCGATAGTCAGGATTGTCGCGCAGTCCCTTTAGGTCGCACTTCGCACCCGTCTTCGCGCACCATTCCTGAGTCCATTCAGGATCGGGCACCAGCACCGCGGTCATGTACGGCTTGCGGTCGCCCGCGATCATCGCCTGCATGATCTCGGGCTGCAGCGTCAGCATCCCTTCGACCTTTTGCGGCGCGACATTGTCGCCCTTGTCGTTGACGATGATGTCCTTCTTGCGGTCGGTGATCTTGATCCGCCCGCGCTGGTCGATCAGCCCGATGTCGCCGGTATGCAGCCACCCGTCCTTCAGCACGCGGGCGGTCTCGGCCTCGTTGCGCCAATAGCCGTGCATCACCAGCTCGCCGCGCACCAGAATCTCGCCATCCTCGGCGATCCGGACCTCAACGCCGTGCAGCGGCGGGCCGACGGTATCGTGCTTGAGGCCCGCGCTCGGCCGGTTACAGCTGATCACCGGCGCCGCCTCGGTCTGGCCATAGCCTTGCAGGAAGGTGATGCCGAGGCTTTCGAAGAAGATGCCGACTTCGGGGTTGAGTGGCGCGCCGCCCGACACCATCGCCTTGATCCGCCCGCCGAACTTCGCCGACAATTTGGGTTTCAGCGTCCGGCTGAGAAACAGGCTCATCGGCAGGTCGAGCAGCGAGCCTCTGCCCGCCGCCTTCTTGCCGCCGATCGCAACCGCGCGATCGAGCAGGTAATTGGCGAACTTGCCCTGTTTCTCGACCTGCTTGGAAATCCGCGTACGCAGCACCTCGAACAGGCGCGGGACGACGACCATCAGCGTCGGGCGCACCTCCTCGATATTCGAGGCGAGCTTGTCCAACCCTTCGGAATAATAGATCTGCGCGCCCAGCCCGATCGGGAAATGCTGCCCGCCGGTATGCTCATAAGCGTGGCTGAGCGGGAGGAACGACAGGAACACCTCGTCCTCCCACCCGAAATCCTCACTGATGACGACACAGCAGCCTTCTACATTGGTCAGGATTGCGCCGTGGTGCTGCATCACGCCGCGTGGGGATCCGCCAGTGCCGCTGGTGTAGATGATGCACGCCAGATCCGCGCGCTTCATCCGCGCCGCCGCCTGCTCCGCTTCGCCGACATCGGCGGGGTTGGCGGCGATCAGCGCGTTCCAGTCGTGGAAATCGATCGCGCCGGGCTGGCTGAGCTTCATCTCCTCCATCCCGATCACGACATGCCCGGCGCTGCCGGCGGTATGCAGAATCGCGGGAAGCAGCGTCTTTGCCAGCTTGCCATCGGACACGATCGTCATCGTCGCGCCGGAGTTATCGATAATGTGCTGGTGATCGCGCTCAGTATTGGTGGTGTAGGTCGGCACGGTGACCCCGCCCGCCGCCATGATCGCCAGATCGCTCAGGCACCATTCGGGGCGGTTCTCGCTGACCAGCATGACGCGGTCGCCGGGCTTCAGCCCCAGCTTCCTCAGCGCCGCCGCCAGGCTCGCAACCTTGCGCGCGGACTCGGCCCAGCTCGTCGAATGCCATTTGCCGCCGGACTTCGCCCACAGGAACGGCGCATCGCCCAGTTCCCGTGCGCGGGTGAAGAACATCGAAACCAGATTGTCGAATTTTTCGAGCTTGCGCATCCTGTTCCCAACTCCTGCGGCGCGAGTTCGTGCCCGCGCTCGATTTGAGCGCGAACCCTAACGCGGCTGCCGCCAATCGCAATGCCGCTACGTCAAAGCGCGTTGAGGATACGCCGCACCAGCCCCGGCCCTTCGAACACCAAAGCCGAGTAAATCTGCACCATCACCGCCCCGGCATCGAGCCGCGCCCGCGCCTCCTCCGGCGAATCGATCCCGCCCACCGCAATCACCGGCATCGCGCCGTCGGCAATCTCCAGCGCCTGCGCCAGTTTCTCACGGGCAAGCACCGCCAGCGGCCGCCCCGACAGACCACCCGCCTCCCGCGCCAGCGGAGAAAGCAGGCTATCCGGGCGCGAGATGGTCGTATTCCCAACGATCAGCGCGTCGATGCTAGCATTTGCCGCAGCCGCGACCACGCCGGCCATGCCATCGCGATCCAGATCGGGCGCAACCTTCAGGAACAACGGCACCCGCCGCCCCTCCAGGACACGCGCCGCGCTCGCCGCGTTCAACAGCTCGTCCAGCGCCGGCCGCGACTGCAGATCGCGCAGGCCCGGCGTATTGGGCGAACTGACATTGATCGTCACATAGTCCGCATGCGGCGCAACCTTCGCCACGCCGAGCGCATAGTCGGCCACCCGATCATCGCTATCCTTGTTCGCCCCGACATTGATGCCGAGCACACCCGGCCGTTTCGCCCGCTTGACCCGCTCGATCGCCGCATCGATCCCGCCATTGTTGAACCCCATCCGGTTCACCACCGCGCGATCCTCGACCAGCCGGAACAGCCGCGGCTTGGGATTGCCCGCCTGCGGTCGCGGAGTCAGCGACCCGATCTCGACGCTGCCAAAGCCCATCCCCATCAGCCCGTCGATCGCCTCGCCATCCTTGTCGAGCCCCGCCGCCAGGCCCACCGGATTGGGAAACTCCACCCCGCCAATCGTCACCGGCCGCACCCGCGGAATCGCGCCGCCGGACGACAGCGCCGCCGCCCGGATCGCGAGCCGGTGCGCGCGTTCGGCATCGAGGGTATAGATCAGCGGCTTGAGCAGGTCGTAAAGCATGCCCTTCCCTTAAAACCATGGGTTGACGAAGGCGACCCCCAAGCCCATTTGCCTAATCGGACGGAATCAATCCGATTTAAGAATCGCTCGCAATTGCGAAGGACCCCATGCGGCTTTCCGCTCAAACCGATTATGCAGTGGTGATGCTCTCCGCCGCCGCGCGCCATTGCGGCGTGAGCGGGCGGCTGAACGCAACGCTGCTGGCGGACGAGACCGGGCTGCCGCTTCCCACGGTGCAGAAACTGGTCAGCCGCCTGTCCTCGGCCGGCCTCATCGAAAGCACACGCGGCACCGGCGGCGGCTTTCGCCTCGCCCGCCCGCCCGCCGCGATCAGCCTCGCCGATATCGTCGAGGCGATCGAGGGGCCGATCGCACTCACCGGCTGCATCGACGCAGCCAAGCAGGATTGCGTGATCGTCGCCACCTGTCGCGTGAAGCCGCACTGGACCAGCGTCAACGCCTCGGTCCGCGACGCACTCGCGGGCATCACCCTCGCCTCACTCTCCTCCCAGTCGGTACCCGGATAATGGCCACGAAGAACGCAGAGGCGATCGCCGCCGCCAACAAGAAGTACGAGTGGGGCTTCTCCTCCGACATCGAACAGGACTTCGCGCCCAAGGGGCTGAGCGAGGACACCGTCCGCTTCATCTCGGCCAAGAAGAACGAGCCCGAATGGATGCTCGACTGGCGGCTGAAAGCCTATCGCCACTGGCTCACGATGACCCCGCCCGACTGGGCGAAGCTCGACATCGACCCGATCGACTATCAGGACGCGTACTATTACGCCGAGCCCAAGGCGAAGCCGAAGCTCGGCAGCCTGGACGAGGTCGATCCCGAAATCCTGCGCGTCTATGAAAAGCTCGGCATCCCGATCGAGGAGCAAAAGGTGCTCGCCGGGGTTGAGGGCGCGCGCAAGGTCGCGGTCGACGCGGTGTTCGACAGCGTCAGCGTCGCCACCACCTTCCGCAAGGAGCTGGAGGCCGCCGGCGTCATCTTCCGCTCGATCAGCGAAGCGATCAAGGAATATCCCGACCTGGTCCGCAAGTGGCTGGGGAAGGTCGTGCCGATGCACGACAACTATTTCGCCGCGCTCAACTGCGCGGTCTTTTCCGACGGCACTTTCGTCTACATTCCGGAGGGCGTGCGCTGCCCGATGGAGCTCTCCACCTATTTCCGCATCAACGCCGAAAATACCGGCCAGTTCGAACGCACGCTGATCGTCGCCGACAAGGGCGCGTATGTCAGCTATCTCGAAGGCTGCACCGCGCCTATGCGCGACGAAAACCAGCTCCACGCCGCCGTGGTCGAACTGATCGCGCTCGACGATGCCGAGATCAAGTACAGCACGGTCCAGAACTGGTATCCGGGCGACGAGAACGGCAAGGGCGGCATCTACAATTTCGTGACCAAGCGCGCTTTGTGTCAGGGCCGCAACTCCAAGGTCAGCTGGACCCAGGTCGAAACCGGCAGCGCGATCACCTGGAAATACCCGTCCTGTGTTTTGAACGGCGAAAACAGCGTCGGCGAATTCTATTCGGTCGCGGTCACCAACAACCGCCAACAGGCCGATACCGGCACCAAGATGATCCACAATGGCAAGGGGTCGCGCTCGACGATCATCTCCAAGGGGATCAGCGCCGGCCGCTCGAACAACACCTATCGCGGCCTTGTCCGCGTCGCGCCGGGCGCAGAGGGCGTGCGCAACTTCACCCAGTGCGACAGCCTGTTGCTCGGCTCGGAATGCGGCGCGCACACCGTCCCCTATATCGAAGTGCGCAACCCCAGCGCACAGATCGAGCATGAGGCGACGACCAGCAAGATTTCCGAAGATCAGCTGTTCTACGCCATGCAACGTGGCCTCGATCAGGAAGCCGCGGTCGCGCTGATCGTCAACGGCTTCGCGAAGGAGGTGCTGCAGCAGCTCCCGATGGAGTTTGCGGTGGAGGCGCAGAAGCTGCTCGGCATCAGCCTTGAGGGGTCGGTGGGGTGATCGCCGCGCTCGCTCTTCTGGCCGTGGTTCCGCAGGATGCGGCCGCCGCGCCAGATCCCGAATATGAAGAGGTGGTCATCACCGCACGGGTCGGCCGCGTCGCGCTCGTATTCGATCGCGCAGCCGATGGTCGGCTGATCAACTGCCGCGTGTTCAAATCGTCGGGGACGAAGCGGATCGACGATGCCGCCTGCACCGCGCTGCCCGATTGCGTGACCTCGACCGTGGGGCAGGAATATTGCGGCGGCACCGGCGCGGGCCTGACTGCCGTCGCGCCCAAGCTCCTGCCCACGCCCGACCCCAAGCTCGGCCTGGGCGTCTCGCTCAAGCCCGAACCGCCCAAGACTCCCGCGGTCGGCCCGGTCGTCGCGGGCAAACCAGACGAAGACCCCAACCGCCTCGGCAAACTCCCGCCCCCGCCCAAGGACGAAAGCGGCACCCCCGCGATCACGCTGGGCCCGATGCCGAAGGAGGAGCCGCGGTGATCCTCACGCCAACCGACGATGCGAAGCGCCTAAACTCCCCTCCCCTTCAGGGGAGGGGCCGGGGGTGGGGCCTCTCCGCCGGATTCATCGATCTGTTGAACCAACGCGCCGCCGAAATGCGCCGCAATCCGACCGAGCCGGAGAAACGGCTCTGGCGCATCCTGTCCAACGGGCAGCTTGGCGGGCACAAGTTTCGCCGTCAGGCGGTGATCGCACCCTACATCGCCGACTTCCTCTGTCCGCAGAAAGCGCTGATCGTCGAAGTCGATGGCGACACGCATGATGAAGCCAAGGATCGGTTGCGCGACGACCATCTTGCGGAACGTGGCTATCGCGTCGTGCGGGTCACCAATCTTGACGTGATGTCGAATATCGACGGTGTCGCTTATGCGATCCGCACCGCCCTTGCCGAGGCCCCAGCCCGCTGGGACAGGCCCCACCCCAACCCCTCCCCTGAAGGGGAGGGGCTAACAGCACTGCATTCTCGGAAAAGCTCGGAAAATCATGCTCCAGATCAATAACCTCCACGCCGAAATCGACGGCAAGCCGATCCTCAAGGGCCTGACCCTCAGCCTCAATGCAGGTGAGGTCCATGCGATCATGGGCCCCAATGGCGCGGGCAAATCGACGCTCGGCTATGTCCTTGGCGGCCGCCCCGGTTACGAGGTGACCGAGGGGAGCGTGACCTTCAACGGCACCGACCTGCTCGAACTCGAGCCGCATGAGCGCGCCGCCGCCGGCCTGTTCCTCGGCTTCCAGTACCCGGTCGAAATCCCCGGCGTGTCGAACGTCCAGTTCCTGCGCGAAAGCCTCAACAGCCAGCGCCGCGCGCGCGACGAAGCCCCGCTGTCGGGCGCCGAGTTCCTGAAACTCGCCCGCGCTCAGGCCGCCGCGCTCGAAATGGATGCGGAAATGCTCAAGCGCCCGGTCAATGTCGGCTTTTCCGGCGGCGAGAAGAAGCGCAACGAGATGGTGCAGATGGGCATCCTCGCCCCGCGCCTCGCGATCCTCGACGAAACCGATTCCGGCCTCGACATCGACGCGCTGCGCATCGTCGGCGACGGCATCAACCGCATCATGCGCGCGCCCGAGAAGGCGGTGCTGCTGATCACCCATTATCAGCGCCTGCTCGACTATGTGAAGCCGGACTTCGTCCACATCCTCGCCGATGGCCGCATCGTAAAGACCGGCGGCCCCGAACTCGCGCTCGAACTGGAGCGTGAGGGTTACGCGCAGGTGGCGGCGTGATCGTTTCAACGCTGCTTGCCCTTGCCGTTCAGACGTCGCCGACCCCCGACGCGGGAACGCCGGAGGAACGCGAAATCGTGGTTATCGGCCGCCAGCTGCGTGACTGGCGTGGAACATGGCGGCTGCGCAGTGGCAAGGTGGCGTGCAAAACCGTCACGTCGACCGGCGATGCCGAGATCGACCGCATCGGCTGTCAGGCCATGATCAACTGCATCGAGCCCAAAGTCGCGGCAATTACGGCGATCACTGCCGAGAAGAAGGACAGGGCGACGGTTCAGACCCGGATCAATGAGGTCATCCAAGGGCAAATGACCTGCCTCGAAACTGAGCGCAACCAAGGCATCGACACCCTCGCTGCGGCGCGGGTCAAGGGGGCGAAATGACGCAAGACCGCCTTCTCGACGCCCCGGTGAAGGAAGACTGGCGCTGGTTCGACGCCGCGCCGCTCGACGCGCTCGCGGCGACGCCGCGCGCGGCTGCGCCCGATATCTCGCATCTGTGGATCGACCTGCCCGGACCGCGCCTGTTGTTCGTCGACGGCGCATTTGTTGCCGACGCAAGCACGCCCGGCCCGGTCGCGGTATCCGCCGCGTCGGCCATGACGCGCGCCAACCCCTATTCGCAGGCAGCCTCCGCCAGCGCCGAAGCAGGCTTTGCCCTGCACCTTGATGCGCAGGCCGCGCTCGACGGCCCGATCCAGGTGATCCACGCCACCACCGGCGGGGTCGCGCATCTGTCGAACACGATCGTGCTTCAGGCCGACGCCGTCGCCTCGCTGGTCGAAACCCATGTCGGTTCCGGCTGGAGCAACGCCAATTTGTGGGTGGAGCTTGGCGAAGGCGCGCGACTGATGCGCGCGGTTCGCGTGCTCAAGGATGATGGCGCGCATACCGACTATGCCGATGCGACCATCGGCAAGGCCGGCAGCTTCGTCAGCACCGCTTTGGTCACCGGATGCCGCACCGCGCGGGTCGAGGCACGGCTGACGCTGGCCGGCGAAGGCGCCTTTGGCGAAGCGGGCGGCGCGCTGCTCACCCGTGACGGCGAGAAGGCCGATTCTGCGACCGTCGCCGATCACGCCGCGCCTGAGGGGACCAGCCGCCAGATCTGGCGCGCGGTCGCCGCCGACACCTCGACCGCCAGCATCGCGTCGCGCGCCGCAGTTCGCCGCGATGCGCAGAAGACCGATGGCGAGCAATCGCTGCGCGGCCTGCTGCTCAAGCGCACCGCGACGGTGAACCTCAAGCCCGAGCTCGAAATCTTCGCCGACGACGTGAAGTGCGCGCACGGCGCGACGGTGGGCGAGCTGGACGCCAAGGCACTGTTCTACATGCAGTCGCGCGGCATCCCCGAGGCACAGGCCAAGGCGCTGCTCACGCGCGCGTTCGTCGCCGACGCGATCGACCGGATCGGTGACGAAGCCGTGCGCGCGGCGTTCGCAGCGGATGCCGATGGCTGGCTGGAGGCGGCGCTGTGAGCACGCTGACGGCCACCGCCCCGCTCGACGTCCTCGCCGATTTCCCGGCGATCCCGGCGGGCTGGGCCTATCTCGACACCGCCGCGACCTCGCAAAAGCCGCAACCCGTGATCGACGCGATCACGCGTGGCTATGCGCAGGACTATGCCACCGTCCATCGCGGCGTGTACCAGCGCTCGGCCGATATGACGCTGGCCTATGAGGCCGCGCGCCGCCGCGTCGCGAGCTTCATTGGCGGGCGCGAAGACGAAGTGGTGTTCGTGCGCGGGGCGACCGAGGGGATCAACCTCGTCGCGCAGAGCTGGGCGATCCCCAACCTCAAGCCCGGTGACCGCATCCTGCTCAGCCAGCTTGAGCATCACAGCAACATCGTGCCGTGGCAGCTGGCAGCGGAGCGCACCGGCGCGATCATCGACGTCATCCCGCTGACCGACGATCACCGCATCGATCTCGACGCGATGGCGGCGATGCTGACCGACCGGCACAAGCTGGTCGCGCTGACCCATGTCTCCAACGTCATGGGCTCCATCCTCGACGTGAAGCGCGCGACCGAACTGGCCCATCGCGTCGGCGCGAAAATCCTGATCGACGGCTGTCAGGCGGTGCCGCGCTTGGCGGTCAACGTCGCCGAACTCGGCTGCGATTTCTATGTCTTCTCCGGCCACAAGCTCTACGGCCCGACCGGGATCGGCGTGCTGTGGGGCCGTCACGAACTGCTCGACGCGATGCCGCCCTGGCAGGGTGGCGGGGCGATGATCGACCGGGTGACGTTCGCAAAGACCACCTACGCCCCTGCGCCAGGCCGGTTCGAGGCGGGAACGCCGCACATCATCGGCGTCACCGGGCTGCACGCCGCGATCGATTATGTCGACGCGATCGGCCTCGACCGCATCCACGCACATGAGACCGCACTGGTCAAACAGGCGCGCGACGCGCTCTCCGGCCTCAACAGCGTCCGGCTGCTCGGCCCTGACGACAGCGCCGGAATCGTCAGTTTCGTCGTGGAGGGGGTGCATCCGCACGACGTCGCCACCATCTTGGACGAAGGCAATGTCGCGATCCGCGCCGGGCATCATTGCGCCCAGCCGCTGATGGACAGCTTGGGATTGCCGGCGACGGCACGGGCCAGCTTCGGCGTCTATAATAGCGCGAGCGACATCGCCGCGCTGGTCAAGGGAATCGAACGAGTGACGAGGATCTTCGGATGAACGAAGAACACAGGATTGAAATCGAGGAAGTGGACGCCGTCGCCGCGCCGCCGCGCGCACGTGTGGAAGATGCGCGCGAGACGTTTGAACGCAAGCGCGACTATCTTGACGGCTTCCTTTCACAAAAGCCCACAGATGTCCCCAATGGCGAACCCGGCGGCGTGACCTATGACGCGATCATCGACGCTTTGAAGGACATTTACGACCCCGAAATCCCCGTCAACATCTACGACCTCGGCCTGATCTACAATGTCGAAGTCACCGATGCGGGCCATGCGGTGGTGACGATGACGCTCACCACCCCGCACTGCCCCGTCGCCGAATCGATGCCGGCCGAGGTCGAACTTCGCGTCGGCGCGGTGCCCGGTGTCGGCCATGCCGAGGTCAACCTCGTCTGGGACCCACCCTGGGACCCGGCGAAGATGAGCGACGAAGCGCGGCTCGAACTGGGGATGTTGTGATGACCGAAGTCAAAACCCGCGCCCGCCCCGCCGCGATCCTGCTGACCCCGGCGTCGGAGGCCCGCATCGCCGACCTGATGTCGCGCGCACCCGACGACGCGATCGGAGTCAAGCTGTCGACCCCGCGCCGTGGCTGTTCGGGGCTCGCCTATTCGGTCGACTATGTCACGACCGCCAACCCGATGGACGAGCGGATCGACACCCCCGGCGGCACCTTGTTCGTCGATGGCGGATCGATCCTGTACCTAATCGGATCGACGATGGATTGGGTCGAGGACGATTTCACCGCAGGCTTTGTGTTCAACAACCCGAACGCCAAGGGCGCCTGCGGCTGCGGAGAGAGCTTCACTGTCTGACGTCCCCGAAAAGTCGAACACCGCCCGCAACGCCGCCATCGCAGCAACGGTGCTGCTCGCGCCGGGAGGGTTCATCCTGGGCGGCATCCTGATCGCCCGCGCCCTGAAGAAGCGGCGCGAAACGAAGGGCGCAGAAGCCGCGGATTAAACCGCGAACAGCTGCCCGATATCCTTGAACGCCTTGAACTCCAGCGCATTACCGGCGGGGTCGAAGAAGAACATCGTCGCCTGCTCACCCGGCTGACCGGCAAAGCGGATATGCGGCTCGATCACGAACTGCGTCCCCGCCGCCTTCACCCGATCCGCCAGCGCGTGCCATTCGTCCCAGTCGAGCACGAGCCCGAAATGCGGCACCGGCACCGCGTCGCCATCGACTGCGTTGCGCAACCGCACCCCGGCCCCTTCGCCCTTGTGCAGCACCAGCTGATGCCCGCGCAGGTCGAAATCGATCCAATGACCGGGATCCTCGCGCCCCTGCGGACAGCCGAGCAACTCGCCGTAAAAGGCGCGTCCCGCCTCCAGATCATCGACCGGGATCGCCAGATGAAAGCGCGGCATCGTCATGGTCATATCCATCCTTCCAGCACCTGATCAGGCGGACGGTGGCCGTCGGCCCAGAAGCGGATATTGGCGATCACTTTCTCACCCGTCGCCTGCCGCCCCTCGAACGTCGCGGAGCCCATATGCGGGGTCATCACGACATTGGGCAAGGCGAGCAGGCGCGGGTCGATCTGCGGCTCGAACCGCCACACGTCGAGTCCGGCGCCGGCCAGCCGGCCGCTTTCCAGCGCGTCGATCATCGCCTCTTCATCCACGATCCCGCCGCGCGAGGCGTTGATGAGATAGACATGCGGCCCGAGCAGCCCGATCCGCCGCGCATCGATCAGGTCGCGGCTGGTGTCGTTGAGCGGGGTGTGGATCGTCAAAATGTCGATCTGCCCCAGCATCGTATCGAGATCGGCGTGGAAGGTCGCGCCCAGCTCCGCCTCGACCTGCTCGGGCAGGCGATGGCGGTTGTGGTAATGGATCGAGAGGCCAAATGCCCGCGCACGCCGCGCCACCGCCTGGCCGATTCGGCCCATGCCCACGATGCCGAGCGCCTTGCCGCCGATGCGATGGCCCAGCATTCCGCCCGGTGACCAGCCCTTCCACTGGCCCGAACGGACCAGCTTCTCGCCCTCCGCCAGCCGCCGGGGCACGGCGAGGATCAGCGCCATCGTCATGTCGGCGGTGTCTTCGGTCAGCACACCCGGCGTGTTGGTGACGACGATGCCCCGCGCGCGGGCAGCCTTAAGGTCGATATGGTTCACGCCCGCGCCGAAATTGGCGATCAGCTTCAGCCGCTCCCCCGCCGCCGCAATCAGCTCGGCGTCGATCGTGTCGGTGACGCTCGGGACCAGCACGTCGCAATCCTGCACCGCCGCGACCAGCGCCGCGCGGTCCATGCCCTCTTCGACGGGATTGAGGCCGGTGTCGAACAGCTCGACCATCCGCTGCTCGACCGCATCGGGGAGCTTGCGGGTGACGATCACGCGGGGCCGGGATACGCGCGGCTGTGCCATGCCGGATCGCTTGGCCCCGCCGCGAGCGCCAGTCAACGGTTGATGCGCCGGCCCACTCGCCCTTAAGAGGGGGATTCGAGGAAGGATCAAGGAAGATTATGCAGGTGCGGGTGGTTTTGGCGGCGCTCGTGACGCTGGCGCTGGGGGTTTGCGCCTTCGGCGAGGCGTGGGCGCAGCAGCGCAAGCCGCCTTACTATGCGTCGATCTCCGCGGGAAAGGCGCGGATGCGGACCGGTCCGGGCCGCAACTATCCATCAAGCTGGCTGTATGTCCGCGCCGACCTGCCCGTAAAAGTGGTCGAAGTGTATAACGACTGGCGGAAAATCGAGGACCCCGATGGGACCCAAGGCTGGATGCTCGTCTCGCTGCTGTCCAGCACCCGGACAGCAATCGTCACGGGATCTGTGCTCGAGATGCGCGACGCCCCGCGTCATAACGCGCGGGTCAACTGGCGTGCGGCCCCCGGGGTGGTTGGCCGGATCAGCCAGTGCAGCCGAGGCTGGTGCTGGTTCGATGTCCGTGGGCGACGCGGCTATGTCGAGCAGAACCGCATCTGGGGCACCGATCATGGCGAGGAAGTGCCTTAAGCGTCCTCCACCAAGTCCTCCGACCGCCCCTTGAACCCCTGCGCCACTACGAACCATTCGACCGATCCCTTGCGGCTCGACGGCGGCTTGGCGTGCTTCACGCTCGTGAAATTGCGCTTCATTTCGGCGACCAGATTGCTGTCAGCCCCGCCCGCGAACACCTTGGACACGAACACCCCGCCGGGCGCGAGATTGCGGATCGCGAAGTCGAGCGCGGTTTCGACCAGCCCCATCGTGCGCAGCGCATCGGTCTGGGCATGGCCGACGGTGTTCGCCGCCATGTCCGACATCACCAGGTCGGGCGCGCCGCCCAGCGCCTCGATCAGCCGATCGGGGGCGGCATCGTCGGTGAAGTCCATCTGAAAGATCGTGACGCCCTCGATCGGATCGACCGGCAACAGGTCGATACCCACCACCGCCGCCTTGGGCAGCTTGCGGCGGATCACCTGAGCCCACCCGCCCGGCGCGATGCCGAGATCGACGACGCGCTTGGCGCCTTTGAGCATGTCGAACTTTTCGTCGAGCTCGATCAGCTTGTAGGCGGCACGGCTGCGATAGCCCTCGGCCTTGGCGCGCTTCACATAGGGGTCGTTGAGCTGGCGTTCGAGCCAGCGCACCGACTGAGTCGTCCGCCCGCGCGCGGTGCGTACGCGCGTATGACCGCGGCTACCACCGCGGCTCACAGCGTGCGTCCGTCGATCAGACGGCGAAGAATGCCCTCGCGAATGCCGCGGTCGGCAATGCCGAGCCGTTCGGCGGGCCAGATATCCATGATCGTCTCCAATATCGCACAACCCGCCACGACCAGATCGGCGCGCTCTGCCCCGATACACGGGATTGCCGATCGCCCGGCAAGGTCCAGTTCCGCAACCCGCTGGCTGACCGCGCGCATCGATGCGGCCGGCACGATCAGCCCATCGACCGCATTGCGATCATAGGATGGCAGACCCAGATGGACGCTGGCGAGCGTGGTCACGGTGCCACTGGTGCCCAGCAGTCGCGGCGTGCCGTTGATCTTCGAAAGCCGCGCGACGAAGGGCGCGAACGCCTCCTCCACTGCGCCGCGCATCCGCGCATAGGCAGCGGCCCGGGTTGCGGCGTCGTTATCGCCCACGATCCCGCGCGCCTCGGTCAGCGATACGACGCCCCACGGCGCGCTGTGCCAGTCGAGGATGCGCGGCGTCTCACCGGTCGAATCGACCACCACCAGTTCGGTCGACCCCCCGCCGATGTCGAACACCAGCGCCGGGCCATCCCCGGGCTCAAGCAATGCATGGCAGCCCAGCACGGCGAGCCGCGCCTCTTCCTCGGCGGTGATGATGTCGAGCACGATGCCAGTCTCGCGATAGACGCGCTGGATGAACTCAGGCCCGTTCGCCGCCTGACGGCAAGCCTCGGTCGCGACCGAGCGCGACAAGGCGACGTTGCGGCGGCGCAGCTTGTCGGCGCAGATGCGCAGCGCCGCGATCGTCCGCTCAATCGCGGCATCGGACAGCCGCCCGCTCGACGCCAGTCCCTCGCCAAGGCGGACGATCCGCGAAAAGGCATCGACCACGGTGAATCCCCCGCCCGTCGGGCGGGCGATCAGCAAACGGCAATTATTGGTGCCCAGATCCAGCGCGGCATAATGGCGCGCCTCGGGCCAGCGCGCACGCCCCGTTACCGGGGCCGAATCAGGGGCCGGGCGGGCCGGTTTCTTCGCCGGCGGGCGCGGCATCCTGGCGGAGCCATCCCCCATGCAACTACTCACTTATGTTCTTCCGTCACGGCCGAGATGGGCCGCCGGTGCTTGGCAGCCAAGCTAGCGCAAGGACTTGGGGCAGGCAAGCGGCGCCCTAGCGCATCTGTGTCGTTACCCTATTGACCCGGAAGCAAAGCCCGCATAGATGCGCGCCTCCGAGCGCGATGCCCTGTCGTCTAATGGTAAGACCACGGACTCTGACTCCGTTAATTGTGGTTCGAATCCACACGGGGCATCCAATTCTCTGATCTTCGCAGACCACGACCGGCGCAGTGCACCGGTCGCGTCGCGTCGCCTCAATCGATCAGTTCCAGCGCCACCGCCGTCGCCTCACCGCCGCCGATGCACAGCGATGCGACGCCACGCTTCTGGCCGTTATTCTGCAGCGCGGCGATCAGCGTCGCCATGATCCGCGCACCGCTCGCACCGATCGGGTGACCCATCGCGCAGGCACCACCATTGATGTTGAGCACGTCGTGCGAAATCGACAGGTCGCGCATGGCGATCATCGCGACCACCGCGAACGCCTCGTTCACCTCGAACAGATCGACATCGCCGATGTCCCAGCCGGCCTTGGCCAGCGCCTTTTGCATCGCGAAAACCGGCGCGGTAGTGAAGCGGGCTGGCGCATGCGCGTGGCCGGCATGCGCCACCAGCCGCGCGACCGGGGTCAGGCCCAACCGCTCCGCAACCGAGGCACGAGTCATCACCAATGCCGCCGCACCGTCGGAGATCGACGATGCGTTCGCCGCGGTCACCGTACCGTCCTTGGCAAAGGCAGGCTTGAGCGTCGGAATCTTGGCCGGATCGCCCTTGGATGGCTGCTCATCGATCGCAACGGTGACCACGCCCTTGCGGGTCTTGACCTCGACCGGCACGATCTCGCGATCAAAGCCGCCATTCGCTTGCGCCTTTTGCGCGCGGGTCAGGCTGGCGATGGCGTAATCGTCCTGCGCCTCACGCGTGAACTGGTATTCGGTCGCGATCTCCTCGGCATAGGTGCCCATCGCGCGGCCGGGTTCATAGGCGTCCTCGAGCCCGTCGAGAAACATATGGTCGAACAGCCGGTCATGCCCGATCCGCGCGCCGTTGCGGTGCTTGAGCGACAGATACGGCGCGTTGGTCATGCTCTCCAGCCCGCCCGCGATGATCAGGTCGGCGGATCCGGCCACCAGCGCGTCCGATGCCATGATCGCGGCCTGCATGCCCGATCCGCACATCTTGTTGACCGTCGTCGCCTCAATATGTTGCGGCAGGCCCGCGCGGATCGCGGCCTGGCGCGCGGGTGCCTGACCAAGGCCGGCGGGCAGGACGCAGCCCATATAGATGCGCTCGATCGCCTCGCCCTTCAGCCCGGCACGCTCGACCGCCGCGCCGACCGCGGTCGCGCCCAGCTCGGTTGCGGTCACATCGGCCAGCGCGCCCTGCATGCTGCCCATCGGCGTGCGGGCATAAGAAACGATGACGACGGGATCGGTGGACATGAAAGCCTCTCCGGGAGTTTGCGTTGCGGGCGGTCTAGGCGGGCGCCCCTTCAAATGCAAAAGGGACCCACGATGGAACTGCTCGACATCCTCAAATGGTTCGCTTCGATCAGCGGCATCATCGCCGCGTTCATGGTCAGCCTCGACAATGGGCGACGGATCACCGGATGGGGCTTTGCGCTGTTCGTCGCGTCGAGCATCGCGTGGATCACCGGCGCGATGATCGACGGCGAAGAGGCACTGCTGTCGCAGAATGCGGTGCTGTTCGGGATCAACATCTTCGGCGTGTACCGCTATCTGATCCGCAAGAAGCCCGTCGATGCCTGACCTTTATTGGCCGATCCTGCTCGGCATCCTCGGCCTGGTCTTCGGCAGCTTCATCGCGACGGTCGCGATCCGCTGGCCGCAGGGACGCAGCGCGATGCGGGGGCGGTCAGCGTGCGACGGGTGCGGCAAGGGGCTGGCGGGGCACGAACTGGTCCCCCTGCTCAGCTTCCTCCTCCAGCGCGGGCGGTGCCGTGGTTGCGGCAAAGCCATCCACCTCGCCCACCCGGCGACCGAGATCGCAGGACTGGCGATCGGCGTTGCCGCCGGACTGGTCGCGCCGGGTTGGGAAGGCGTCGCAGGCGCGGTGTTCGGCTGGCTTCTTCTAGCACTCGCCGCGCTCGATCTCGCAGCCTTCTGGCTGCCCAATGTGCTCACCGCAGCGCTTGCGCTCGCGGGGGTCGTTGATGGCTTCTTCTTCGCCCCCGGCCGGGTCGATCGCGTGCTCGGGGCAGTGATCGGCTTCGGTCTGCTCTATCTGGTCGCGTTCACCTATCGCCATGTTCGCAAGCGCGAGGGGTTGGGCGGG
The DNA here is from genome assembly GCF_035998645.1 of Sphingomonas sp. GTDB lineage: Bacteria > Pseudomonadota > Alphaproteobacteria > Sphingomonadales > Sphingomonadaceae > Sphingomonas. Next base: position 128,835 of record NZ_DASYHL010000004.1, on the reverse strand, counting down.
GGCGATCCCAAGCTGTTCGGAGCGATCGGCCTGTGGCTCGGCGCATCGATGCTCGCACCCGTCTTGCTGGGTGCGAGCGTCACCGGCCTCGCCGTCGCAATGGCGATGAAGCTGTCGGGACGCGAAATCGGGATGACGAGTCGGCTTCCACTCGGCACATTGCTTGCCATCGCCGCATTTCCGGCGTGGCTCTATTCGGTTGGAGTGTGACGATGCGCGAGATTCTGGAAGCCCAGCGGGCAGCGTTCATGGCGGAACTGCCGGTCGGGCTGGACGTGCGCAAGGATCGGCTGAAGCGCGCCGCCGCGATGGTGCGCGACAACGCATCGCGCTTCTGCGACGCGCTGAGCGAGGATTTCGGCCATCGCAGCCGCCAGCAATCGATGATCACCGACATCGCCGCATCGGTCTCCCCGCTCGACCATGCGCGCAAATCGCTCGACCGCTGGGCGCGGCGGGAGAAAAAGCCGGTGATGTTCCCGCTCGGCCTGCTCGGCGCGAAAGCATGGGTCGAATATCAACCCAAGGGCGTGGTCGGGATTATCTCGCCCTGGAATTTCCCGGTCAATCTGGTGATGAGCCCGCTCGCCGGTGTGTTCGCGGCGGGCAATCGCGCGATGGTCAAGACCAGCGAATTCACCCCGGTCACCGCTGCGCTGTTCGAGGAACTGGCGCCCAAGTACTTCGACCCGACCGAACTGACGTTCGTCAGCGGCGGGCCTGATGTGGGCAAGGCGTTTGCGTCCCTGCCCTTCGACCATCTGATCTTCACCGGCGCGACCGCGGTCGGCCGCCACATCCTCCACGCCGCAGCGGATAATCTCACCCCTGTGACGCTTGAGCTCGGCGGCAAGTCGCCCGCGATTCTCGGCCGCTCCGCCAATCTGGCGCAGGCGACCGAGCGGGTGGCGATGGGCAAGATGCTCAATGCGGGTCAGATCTGCATCGCCCCCGACTATCTGATGGTCGCGGCGGAGCAGGAGGCGGCGGCGGTGGACGGCATTATCGCGGCGGCGTCGGCGATGTATCCGACATTGCTGTCCAACCCCGACTATACCGCGATCGTCAACGACCGGCATTTCGAACGCCTGACTGCCGCGCTCGACGACGCGCGCGCCAAGGGGGCGGAGGTGATCGCGGTCAATCCGGGAAATGAGGATTTCGGCGCGTCCAACGCGCGCAAGCTGCCGCTGCACATCGTCCGCAACCCGACCGACGACATGGTGGTGATGCAGGAAGAGATTTTCGGGCCGATCCTGCCGGTGCGCAAATATGACAGCATCGACGGCGCGATCGCCGAGGTGAACCGCCGCGACCGCCCGCTCGCGCTCTATTATTTCGGGAGTGACGAGGACGAGCGCCGCCGGGTGCTCGACCGGACGATTTCAGGCGGGGTCAGCCTCGACGACACGATCTTCCATGTCTCGATGGAGGAGCTGCCGTTTGGCGGGATCGGGCCGTCGGGGATGGGTGCCTATCATGGCGAACCGGGCTTCCGCACCTTCAGCCATGCCAAGTCAGTGTTCAAACAGTCGAAGCTGGATGTCGCCAAGCTCGGCGGGCTCAAGCCGCCTTATGGCAAAGCGACCGACACGGCGATCAAGCGGCAGATCGGCTAGAGCCCGGCCAGCCATTCGCCGAGCATTGCCTGCCCTGCCGCCGCCGCTGCCGGGCCGAGCCGGTCGTGCTGGTCGCGCAATTCGGGGATGGTCAGCCCGCCCTGCGCCACATAGTCGTCCGATCCGTCGAGCCAGTCTTCGAACTGCGCATCTTCCCCGATCTCGGGATGGAATTGCAGCGCCAGAAGCTGCGCACCGCGGCGGAATGCCTGGTTGCGATAGGCCGGGGTCGATGCGAGCAATTCGGTGCCATCGGGCAAGCCGAACGTGTCGCCATGCCAGTGCATCACCGGCACCCCGTCGAGATGGCGGAGCGGGGACGCGGCTCCGGCGTCGTTGAGCTCGACCGGCGCGAAGCCGACTTCCTTGACCGGCCCGGCGAACACCTGCGCCCCCAGCGCCGCTGCAATCAGCTGTGCGCCGAGGCAGACGCCGAGCGTCGGCTTGTCTGCGGCGAGGCGGTCCGCCAGCCGGGCGACCTCGCCTTTGATCCAGGGATGGGCGTCGCGCTCGTACACGCCCATCGGGCCGCCCATCACCACCAGCAGATCGGGCGCGGAGAAATCGGCCGTGGCGAAGGCCGGTTCGTCGGCATCGATCGCTTCGATCGCATAGCCGGCCGCCGCGATGGGCGCTTCGAATCCGGCCAGGCCTTCATAGACCTTGTGCCGGATCACGAGCGCCCGCACGCCTCAGTCCCCGGTCAGGATGCGGTCGACCAGCTGCTTCACCGTCGGCACGAACCCGTTGGAATAGAAGGGGTCGCGCTTGAAGTTGTAGGCGGCGTGGCCGGCGAACATCAAATTCTGGTCGGTCGGTCCGCCATGCGCGATATCCTGCAGCGTCTTTTGGATGCAGAAGCTGCGCGGGTCGGCGAGGCGGCCGGTCGAGCTGGTCTCCGAATCGGCCCAGCTAGAGAAGCTGCACTGGCTGAGGCAGCCCATGCAGTCGGCCTGATCCTTGCGGATCACCTGCTTTTCGACCGGATCGACGAAGATCAGCGTGTTGTCCGGCGTCTTGAGCGCATCGGTAAATCCAAGGCCAACCCATTCGCGGGCGCGCAGCAGGTCGTTGCGGGTGACCCAGAAATTCTTGCCCTTAACCCCGGCGTCGAGCTGGAAGGTATGGTCGCCCGCCGCTTCGGTCGAATAGGCGATCTGGCGTTCGGAGCGCGCTTCGAGGCTGCGCAGGAACGGGTTGCGGACGGCGGAGGAATAGAAGCCGGTCGGCGAGAAGCGGTGGAGGAGCACATCGCCCTCCTCGATCTCCATCAGCTTTGCCTTCCACCCCTCCGGGATCGGCGATTCCTGAGTCAGCAGCGGACGGGTGCCGAACTGGAAGGCGATGGTGCCGAGCTCGGGGTTGTCGATCCAGTCGGACCAGTCGCGCAGATACCAGACGCCGCCGGCCATCACGATCGGCACATCGTCCGAAATGCCGCCTTCACGCATCACTGCGCGCAGTTCCTTGACGCGGGGATAGGGGTCCTGCGGCGCGCGGGGGTCTTCGGCGTTGGACAGGCCGTTATGGCCGCCGGCGAGCCAGGGATCCTCATACACCACCGCCGCAAGCCATTCGGCCGCCTTGGAATAGGCACGCTTCCACAGGGCGCGGAAGGCACGGCCGGAGGAGACGATCGGCAGATAGCTGACGCCATAGGACGAGGTGATTTCGGACAGCTTATAGGGCATGCCCGCGCCGCAGGTGACACCGGCGACCATGCCGCGGGTCCGCTCCAGCACGCCATGCAGGATGCGCTGGGCGCCACCCATTTCCCACAGCACGTTGATGTTGATCGCGCCCTTGCCGTTCGAAATCTCGAACGCGCGCTTGACCTGTTCGACTGCGCCCTCGATCGCATAGGCGATCAGCTCTTCATGGCGTTCGCGGCGGGTCAGCGCCTTGTAGATCTGGGGGATGATCTTGCCTTCGGCGTCATAGCTGTCGGCGTTGACCGCGCTGACCGTTCCGATGCCGCCCGCTGCGGCCCAGGCACCTGCCGAAGCATGATTGGTCGCCGCGACACCCTTGCCGCCTTCCACCAACGGCCAGACTTCCTGGCCGTTATAGACGATCGGCTTCAAACCCTTGAACAACGACATCCTCCGAGAAATTTCGCTTTTGCCTTAGCTTCGACAGGTCGGTTTTGCGAGCGCTATTAGCCCAGCGCGCCCGGGCGCCCCGCAGCCTCCGAATACAGTTTCGCATAGGATGCGATCATCGCCTGTTCGTCGAACAACGCACGGGCGCGCATCTGGTTCGCCTTGCCGACGGTGCGGCGGGCGTCGGGATGGGCAGCGAGAACTTCGATCCGGTCGCGCAGATGCACCGGGTTCCAGTCCTTGCTGATCGTCGCGACATTTTCAGGATCGACCATCTTGGCGACGTCGCCGACCGGGGTCGACGCGATCGGCAGGCCCGCCGCCATCGCCTCCATCACCGCAATCGGCTGTTGCTCGCTCTTCGACGACAGCGCGAAGATGTCGAACAGGCCCATGTACTTGTGCGGATCGGGCAGGAAGCCGGCGAGCAACACCTGTTTTTCCATGCCCATGTTCGCAATCGTATCCTCGATCGCCTCCCGGTCCGGGCCTTCGCCGACGATCACCAGTTGCGCCTTGGTCTTCATGCCGCCGACAGCGCGGACCAGCATCGGAATGTCCTTGACCGGACGTAGACCGGCCAGCGTCCCGACAACGACATGGCCGGGCAAGCGCTTGAGCCCCGGAATCGCCCTGGGATCGGGCTTGCGGCCATAAGCGGCGACGTCGATGCCGTTGGAAATGCGGTGGATGCGCGCCTTGGGCTGTTTCCAGATATGGTAGGCGATGCTCTCCAGCGTGTGCGACGGCACCACCAGACCATGCGCCGCGGTCAGCGCGATGCGGCGGTACATGTTGCGGACGCGGTTGAGGCGGAATGCCTCGTCGGAGTTGAAGCCGTCTTCGTGATGGATCACCGGGGGCATGTTCTTGCCGAACACGCGCCGCGCCATCACCCCGTCGATCGCGCCCCAATTATAGGTGAGGACGAGGTCGAACCGCGCCATGAACTTCGCAATCGCCTCGTACCGGGCGACCGAGGGCTTGCCGGTCAGCGGGGGCGGATTCTGTGCGATTTCGTAGCGGATGCCCTTCGCAATCGCGTCGCGGGCACTCAGCGCCCCGTCGACCCCGGAAACGATGACATGCTTCGCCCGGTCGCCGAAAGCGTTCATCAGGCGGACGGCGCGGGCTTCCTTGCCGCCCAGGTCGAAGCTGGAGTGGAGGTGCAGGATGTTGAGCATCATCGGCGCTTTGCACTCGACATTTTCGGGGCGGAGTCAACCGGGGCGTCCGACGAAGCTGACGTAAATGCGGGGGTTTTGGGGTGACGCGACTGCGAGGCGACTGCGACGCGACGGGTTTTGGACTGGGACGCGACAGGTGGGCGACTGTTGCGCGACGGGCGCGCGACAGTGTCAGGCGGGGTGTTTTGCGGGTCAGGGAGTCGGATTGTGTCCACCCCAAGGGTAGATCAGAATAAATCCAACATTGGAAGGGTTTTGGGACACATGTAAGGCCATTGCGGCTGTTGCTTTTGCGGGGGTAGCATTGAGGATGCAGGCGCTGAGACATGCTTGGCGATGGCGTAAACTGCGCTCAATTCTGGCCAAAGCTCTCGACTTAGAGCGAGGCAGGATAGGCACGGAGCAAGCGAGCCACGTCACCGATTATCTCGATCACAACGAATTTGGATTAGCCTACGATCAGTTGATCGATGCACTGTCCGACTTGGAGCTTGTGCCCTTGGAGACAACACGACCTCTGCTCGCAGAGGCAGCGCGTCTGATGGATCGCTCTTAGCCCTCTCCCGCTTGCGGGAGAGGGTTGGGTGAGGGTCTGCTTAATCCTCCCCCGCCAGGGGGAGGTGGCGCCGAAGGCGTCGGAGGGGGAGGACGGCAGTGTCCTTTCGGCTCTTGCCGGCGTGCTTCCTCCCCCTCCGTCAGCGCTTCGCGCTGCCACCTCCCCCTTGCGGGGGAGGATTGATTTGTGCGCGGCGGGCGGTGGCGATGGTCATGATCTGCGTGACCACACCGTCGAGATTTTCCAGCACCTCTTGCGCCGCGTAGCGCACAGTGCGGACTCCCTGCGCTGCCAGCCATGCGTCACGCTCGACGTCGCGGGCTGGACGATCACCGCGCGCGTGCGCTTCGCCATCGACCTCGATCGCTAGTCGGGCGGGGGCGCAGTAGAAGTCGAGGACATAGGGTCCGGCGGAGTGCTGTTTGCGGAAGCGCAGTCTTGCCTGGTTGGCGCGTAGTGCGAGCCAGAGGCCGATTTCGGGCGGGGTCATTTGCTTGCGCAACTGGTTGGCATTGCGGCGGCTGGGTTCCGATCCATTCAGGCGCATCGCCGTCCTCCCCCTCCGTCGCCTTCGGCGCCACCTCCCCCTGGCGGGGGAGGATTTTTTAAGTCACCCGCTCCAGCAACCGGTCGATTGCCGCTGCCGCCTCGGGTTCGGTTAGCGTCGGGGTGTGGCCGGTGTCGGAGATGGTCACCAGTTCACTCCCCGTGACCTGGGCATGCATGCGATCCGCCACGGCGGCGGGGAGGATGTCGGAGGTGCCGCCGCGGACGATCAGCAGGGGTTTGTCCTTCAACCCCTCAAACGCGCGCCACATGTCGGGGCCGGCTTCGTTGCCGGGGACGCGGAAGGGTTCGGCTATCTTCATGTCATAGTCGAGCACGATCCGCCCGGCGCTGGTCAGGCGGTGCGTGCGCTTGGCCATGTCGAGCCATTCGGTGATGCCCCAATTGGGGTACACATGCGCGTTCGCCTCCGCCACTGCGCGGGCGGCGTGCATCCAGGTGGGGTGCCAGGTCGATTTGCCGACATAGCCGCGAATGCGCCCGAGGCCTGCGGGGTCGATTTCCGGCCCGACATCGTTGAGCACCGCGCCGGCGATGCGTTCGGGATGGGTCGAGGCCATCAGCATCGTGAGGATGCCGCCCAGCGACGTGCCGACCGCGACGAAGCGGTCGAGCTTCAATTCGCCGACCAGTGCCTCCAGATCCTGGAGATAGGTCAGCGGGGCATAGGTCATCGGGTCCTTGGCGTAGCCGCTCTCGCCACGCCCGCGCAGCTCGACCGCGATCACGCGCCATTCGCCGGACAAGCGCTCGGCGAGCTGCTCGTAATCGCGGGCATTGCGGGTCAGGCCGGGGATGCACAGCAACGGCGGGCGGTCTGCACGGCCCGGATAGTCGCGATAATGCAGCCGCAGCCCGTCGCCGGACCACCAATAGCCATCGGTATAACTGGGCAGGTTGCGCGCGGTCGCCATCGCCCCCCATATCGCCGCATGGCCGATTTCCCGCAAGCGCCCGCGTACACCCCCGATCCGGCGGTGCTGAAACTGGGCGATTCATTCTACGATCCCGTCGATGCCGCCGACTTTCCGCAGACGATCCTGCGCTTCCGCAACGATCGTGCGGCGGCGGAGGTGGGGCTGGACGTGCTGAGCGACGATCAGTGGCTGCGCCATTTCGGGCGGTTCCTGGCGCTGCCCGGCAACCTCCCCGGGCCGCTGGCGATGCGATACCACGGGCATCAGTTCCGGGTGTATAATCCCGAGCTTGGCGACGGGCGCGGGTTTACCTTTGCGCAGATGCGGCGCGGGGCGGACGGCGACCTGATGGAGCTGGGCACCAAGGGTTCGGGCCAGACGCCGTGGAGCCGGTTCGGCGACGGGCGGCTGACGCTGAAGGGTGGCGTGCGCGAGGTGCTGGCGACCGAGATGCTGCAGGCGCTGGGCGTGAACACCTCGCGCAGCTTTTCGCTGATCGAGACCGGCGAGGCGCTGCAGCGCAATGACGAGCCCTCCCCCACCCGCTCCGCCGTGCTGGTGCGGATGAGCCATGGGCAGATCCGCATCGGGACGTTCCAGCGGCTGGCCTATCATGGCGATACCGAGGGGATGCGGCGGCTGGTCGACTGGTGCCTCGCCGAACTGTTCGGGGTGACGCCGTTCGAGGACCCGGTCGCGCAATTCCTGGAGCTGGTGGTCGCGCGCACGGCGGCGCTGGCGGGCGAATATATGGTCGCGGGGTTTGTGCATGGCGTGCTCAACACCGACAATATCAACGTGACCGGCGAGAGTTTCGACTATGGGCCGTGGCGGTTTGCGGCCAATTTCGACCCCGGCTTTACCGCCGCCTATTTCGACCATGCCGGGCTGTATGCCTTTGGTCGTCAGCCCGATGCGATCCTGTGGGATGTCGCGCAGCTGGCGGTGTCGCTGCGCATCATCAGCGAGGCGCCGCCGCTGATCGAACGGCTGGAGAAGTTCGAGCACTATTACCGGATGTTCCATGAGCTGCCGCTGCGGCGGCGGCTGGGCGTCGTCGCGCCGCAGGGGGTGGATGCCGCCGAGCTGGGCTGGGCGCTGAACGGGGCGATCGCGGCGGCGTTGATGGCGACCGGGCATGGCATCGACCGGTTCTACTTCGATGCCTATGGCGGGACGCTGCCCGACAGCTATGGCGCGGAATGGGATGCGGTGCGCGCGGCGCTGTTGCCCTACGCCCCGGTTCCGCAGGGGCGCGGCCACCGCTATTTCGCGGGCGAACCCTGTTCGATGCTGATCGATGAGGTCGAGGACATCTGGGGGAGAATCGATCGCGACGATGATTGGGGGCCGTTTCACGCCAAGGTCGCGGCGATCCGCGCGATGGGCGAGGCGCTGGATGCGGGCGCATGTCACGGGTGAGGTGGCATCGCGCACAATAGCTGCTAGAGACTAGGCCATCTTCAGGGCCACACACAGAAAGACCAATGCCCGGAATGGAAATCATTTCGACCGAACCTGCCACCGGCGCCGTGCTGTGGCGGCGTGCAAGCGGCGATGTCGACGGAGAGGTGGCCAAGGCCCGCGCCAGCTGGGCCGAGTGGGCCGCGCGGCCGCTCGCCTACCGGATCGAGGCGCTGCGCCGCTTCGCCAATGTCGTGCGGCAGAAGAGCGACGCGTTCACCGACCTGATCGCGCGCGAGACCGGCAAGCCGCTATGGGAAGCGCGGACCGAGGTCGAAACGGTGATCGCCAAGGTCGATATCTCGATCGCCGCCTTTTCCGAACGCACCGGACAGCGGCGGATCGACGCGGCGATGAACACGCGGCTCGCGCTGCGGCACAAGCCGCATGGCGTGCTGGCGGTGCTGGGGCCGTATAATTTCCCGGCGCATCTGCCCAATGGGCACATCGTGCCGGCGCTGCTCGCGGGCAATGCGGTGGTGTTCAAGCCATCGGAAAAGACGCCGGCGACCGGCGCGTTCCTGGTCGAATGCTTCCATGCGGCGGGGGTGCCGGAGGGGTGCATCCGCCTGCTGATCGGCGGGCCGGACGAAGGCAAGGCGCTGGCGAGCCATCACGGGATCGACGGGCTGTTGTTCACCGGCTCGGCGCGCACCGGCATTGCATTGAACCGCGCGTTCGCGTCCAAGCCCGAGAAGATTTTGGCGCTGGAGATGGGGGGCAACAACCCGATCCTCGTCTGGGATACGCCCGATATCTATTCCGCCGCGGTGCTGGTGGTGCAGTCGGCGTTCACCAGCGCGGGGCAGCGCTGCACCGCCGCGCGCCGCCTGATCGTCGACGAGAAATTGTTCGAGCCGCTGGTGGGTGAAGTCAACAAGCTGATCGGGCGCTTGATCATCGGTGAGCCGCATGCCGACCCCGCGCCGTTCATGGGGCCGGTGATCGATAACGACACCGCCGATTTGCTGACCGAAAGCTTCCTCGAGCTGACCTTTCTGGGCGGCAAACCGCTGCGGCATATGGAGCGGCCGATCGAGGGGCGTCCGTTCGTCACCCCGGCGATGATCGACATGACCGATGCGCGCGAAAAGCCCGATGTCGAGCTGTTCGGCCCGATTCTGCAGGTGGTCCGGGTCAAGACGTTCGAGGAGGCGATCGCCGAGGCGAACAACACCCGCTACGGCCTGTCGGCGAGCCTGGTGAGCCAGGACCCCAAGCTGTACGACCAGTTCTGGGCGAATATCCGCGCCGGCATCGTCAACTGGAACAAGCCGACCAACGGGGCGAGTTCGTCGGCGCCGTTCGGCGGCATCGGCTGGTCGGGCAACCATCGCCCGAGCGCCTTCTACGCCGCGGATTATTGCGCCTATCCAGTGGTTTCGTCGGAATCGGAACAGGCGCGCGTGTCGATCGGGATCGGGTTGCGCGAGAGCTGACGCCTGATTTTGCGGCGATGCGACGAAGCGCGGAACCGCCGGGCGATCCGTGGATTAAGCGCGCCGTGAAACCGCTCGTCCTCGCGTCGCCCGCCCCGCCCCGTGCCCAACGCCTTGCCCAGGAAGCCCGCAATTGCCTGACCATCGCGGTCGGGCATGACGATGTCGCGTTCGCGGCGGACCTGATCGACGAAGCGGTGAAGCTGACCCAGCGGGCGCGCGAGCTGTCCAAGGCATAGATTCGCTAGTCCATCCCCAAGCAACCCTCGGTTGTGGGTTGCGCGCCCGGCATCCATCTGGGTGGCATGGTTTCCCTGCTCGATCCCACCGCGCGTGGCCGCGTGATTCTGGTCGGCGCCGGCCCCGGCGATCCGGGCCTGCTGACCGTCCGCGCGGTCGAAGCGCTCAAGTCCGCCGATGTGCTGGTCCATGACGGGCTGGTCGATCCGCGCGTGCTTGATCTGGCTCCGAACGCCCACCGCATCTGCGTCGCCAAGAAGCGCTCCAAGCACACCGTGCCACAGGATGGCATCAACGCCCTGATCATCGCGCATGTGAAGACCGGCGCGATCGTCGTGCGGCTGAAGGGCGGCGACCCGTTCATCTTTGGCCGTGGCGGCGAAGAGGTCGAGGCGGTGCGCGCCGCGGGCCTGCCGGTCGAGGTCATTCCGGGCGTCAGCGCGGCGCTGGGCGGCGCGGCCGAGGCGATGCTGCCGCTGACCCATCGCGACTGGTCGAGCGCGGTCAGCTTTGTTGCGGGCCAGTGCAAGGGGTTGAAGGATCAGGACTGGTCGGGCCTTGCGGGCAAGGGCCGCACGCTGGTCATCTATATGGGCGTCGCGACCTGCCCCGACATTGCCGAGAAATTGATGGGCGATGGCGTTGCACCGGACATGCCGGTCGCGGTGCTCGAGCGCGCGACGCTGCCGGGCAGCCGCGCGATCCGGACGTTACTTGCTGATCTTGGCCCGATGGTCGAGCGTGAGGCGGTGCAAAGCCCGGCGATCATCGTGGTCGGCGAAGTGGTCGCGCTGTCGGATGCGCAGGACAAGCTCGCCAGCTGGGCGAAAGCGGCGGAGGCGCTAGCATGAAATTACTGACCGGAAACGACCTTGCCAGTGGCGATGTCACCTGGTGGACCGGCAGCGGCTGGTCGCGCCATGTCGAGGATGCGGCGGACGTCGCCGATCAGGGTGAGGCGATTGCGCAGGCCGAGGAAGGCGCGCGCCGCGTCAACGGCCCCTATGTGATCGACGCGACGGAAACGCCCGACGGCCCCCGCCCGGCGCATATCAAGGACCGCATCCGCGCGCTCGGGCCGACCGTGCGCCCGGACCTGACGCTCAAACCCGCCGATCCCAATGCCGGCAGCTGGGTGATCTGACATGTACAAATATGACGAATATGACCACTCGATCGTCGCAGCGCGCGTCGAGGAGTTTCGCGATCAGGTGAACCGCCGCCTCGCGGGGCAGATCACCGAGGACCAGTTCAAGCCGCTCCGGCTGATGAACGGCCTGTATCTGCAGCTGCACGCGTACATGCTGCGCGTCGCGGTGCCCTATGGCACGCTCGACAGCCGCCAGATGCGGATGCTCGCGCACATCGCGCGCAAATACGACCGCGATTACGGCCATTTCACTACGCGCCAGAATATCCAGTATAACTGGATCAAGCTGGAGGACGCGCCCGACATTCTTGCCGAACTGGCGACGGTCGAGATGCATGCGATCCAGACGTCGGGCAATTGCATCCGCAACATCAGCAGCGACCAATGGGCGGGCGCGGCGGCGGACGAGCTGACCGATCCGCGCCCCTGGGCCGAATTGCTGCGCCAGTGGAGCACCTTCCACCCCGAATTCAGCTATCTGCCGCGCAAATTCAAGATCGCCGTGATCGCGGCGGATGAGGATCGCGCGGCGATGCGGCTGCACGATATCGGCATCCAGATCGTCGAGAAGGACGGCGTGCATGGCGCGGCGGTCTATGTCGGCGGCGGCATGGGGCGCACCCCGATGATCGCGCCGCTGATCAAGGACTTCGTGCCGCTCGAAGACCTGCTGAGCTACATCGAGGCGTGTCTGCGCGTGTACAATCGCTATGGCCGCCGCGACAATATGTACAAGGCGCGGATCAAGATCCTGGTCCATGAGATCGGCGCCGACAGCTATCGCGCGCAGGTCGAGGATGAGTTTGTCGCGGTCAAGAAGCTGGGCATTGATCCGCCCAAGGCCGAGTTCGACCGGATCGCGGCTCACTTCGCCGATCCGGCGTTCGAGAGCGGCCTGAGCGACGATCTCGAACGCAGCGATCCCGACTTCGCGGTGTGGCTCGACCAGAATGTCGCCGCGCACAAGGCGCCCGGCTATGCCATCGTCAATATCAGCCTGAAGCCGGTCGGCGGCATTCCCGGCGACGCCACGTCGGCGCAGATCGACACGATGGCGGACCTGGCCGAACGCTACAGTTTTGACGAGCTGCGCGTGACGCATGCGCAGAACATCGTGCTGCCGCATGTGCGCAAGGCGGACCTGTATGCGGTGTGGCAGGCGCTGGTCGAGGCCGAACTGGCCGACGCCAATCTCGACCTGATCAGCGATATCATCGCCTGCCCCGGCCTGGATTATTGCAGCCTCGCCAACGCCCGGTCGATCCCGGTGGCGCAGAAGATCGCCACGCGCTTTTCCGATCTCGGGCGGCAGCGCGAGCTGGGCGAATTGAAGCTGAAGATCAGCGGCTGCATCAACGCCTGCGGCCACCATCATGCCGGGCATATCGGCATCCTGGGCGTCGACAAGAAAGGCGTCGAAAACTACCAGCTCTCGCTCGGTGGATCGGGGGCGGAGGATGTGTCGCTCGGCCAGATCACCGGCCCCGGATTCAGCGAGGACGGCATTGTCGACGCGGTCGAGCGCGCGACCGACGTGTATCTGCGCGAACGCGCGGAGGGCGAACGCTTCCTCGACACCTATCGCCGCATCGGCATGGCCCCGTTCAAGGAGGCGATCTATGGTTGAGTTGCGCTATCGCGACGACGCTCCGCATGACGAGCCTGCAGTGACGCTCGATGTGTTTCTGGGTCAGTCCAACGCGACCGCGGTCCGGCTTGAATCGAGCGAAGATGCGCGCGCGTTGATCCCGCATCTCGATCGCCTGTCGCTGGTCGAAGTGAGCTTTCCCAAGTTCCGCGACGGGCGCGGCTATTCGGCGGGCCGCATCCTGCGCGAGGCGGGCTATGCTGGCGAACTGCGGGCACAGGGCGATGTGCTGGTCGACCAGATCCCGCTGATGCGCCGCTGCGGCTTTGATAGCTTTGCGCCCGAAGCGCCGGTGGACGAGGCGGTGCTGGCCGCGAGCCTCGCGCGCTATGACGCAGTGTATCAGAGCGCAGCGGACGGGGCGGTGCCCGTCTGGAAGCGGCGGCATGGGTAGCGTGACCGCCCGCAAGATCGACCGGATCGATACCGGCCCGGCCTTCACCGAGCGCGATGCACTGCGGCTCAACAATCTGTTCCGCGGTGTATCGACGGAGGAGATGTTGCGCACGGTGCTGGCCGAATCGATGGTCGGTGATGTGGCGCTGGTGTCGTCGTTCGGCGCGGAGAGCGCGGCGTTGCTGCATCTGGTCGCGTCGATCGATCCGGCGGTGCCGGTGCTGTTCCTCGACACCGGCAAGCATTTTCCCGAGACGCTCGCTTATCGCGATACGTTGGCGGAGCGCTTGGGGCTGACCGGGCTGCGGGTGCTGACGCCCGATCCTGCATTGCTTGAGAAGAAGGACGGGAGCGGGTTGCGCTGGTCCTATGACCCCGATGGCTGCTGCGAGATCCGCAAGGTGCTGCCGCTCGACGCGGCGATGGCCGGGTTCGACGCGAGCATCACCGGGCGCAAGGCGTTTCAGGCGAGCACCCGCAACGCCCTCCCCCGGTTCGAGGTGGATGCGGCGGGCAAGTTGAAGGTCAATCCGCTCGCTGATTGGACCAAGGCGGATATCGAGGCGTATTTCGCGACGAACGACCTGCCCCGCCACCCGCTGGAGGCGCAGGGATACCTGTCGATCGGCTGCGCGCCGTGCACCAGCAAGGTGAAGCCGGGCGAAGACCCGCGTTCGGGCCGCTGGGTCGGCTGGGAAAAGACCGAGTGCGGGATTCACACGCCGGTCGACGACGGCGACCCAGACCTCCCGGTGTTCTGACCGTTCAAGCGAACAGCGGCGCGACCAGCAGGATCATCACCAGGCTGACGCCCATCGCGATTGCGGCCTGCCCCAGCCCCGCGATGATCGAGCGTTTGAGATGCTCGGCGAACCAGCGCGCCTGCACGACGAAATAGATCAGCAGCGTCGCCGCGATGATGGCGAGGCCAAGCGGCACCGCCCATGTAACGCGATGCACGGTGGTGAGCAGCGTGCCGATCCCGATCAGCAGCGCGAACGGGGCCGCCGCATAGCATTGCGCGTAGAAAGCGGGGCGGAGCGAGTCGCGGGTCAGCCGCTTGTGCTGGGCGCGGACCAGCCGCACCGCGAACATCAGCGGAAAAACGCTGAAGGTGACGAGGCGCAGGATGACAAGGCTGGTGTCGTCATCGACCAGCGCGGCGAGGCCATGATTGCTGCGCACCAGAACATTGTCGCCGACAAAGGCGAGCTCGATCGCGTGCGACAGCAGCAGCGAGACGAGCAGAAACAGCGGCGGCGTCAGCGTGTCGGTATATTGCTCGCCGGCGCTCTGGTGCAGTTCGCGGTCGGAATAATCCATCATCACCAGCGGCCGCCGCAGCACCCGCCACAGGGTGAGCGGATAGAAGACGAGCCACGACATCACCTCGTAAAGCAGGTCGTCCAGCGACTTGAGCAGGCTCATCAAATGCATCGCGGGCGCACCTTTCGTCAGGGCCGAAATACCGATAGCCTCAGCATGCGCCCGATTGGCGCGACTCGACAAGGTTGAAGCATTCGCCCTTCTGATTGCAGGAGAATTTCGATGCGACGCTCCACATATTTCGCCACCGCCGCCGTGACCATGACCATGGGTCTGAGCGCCGCGGCCTATGCGCAGAACACCCCCTATGACCTGCGCGACATGGTCGGCGCGCGGGCCGGGCAGGCCGAAGGCGAGTTGCAGCGCCGCGGCTACACCTTTGTCCGCGGCGAAACCGGGCGCGACCGCAAATGGGCGTTCTGGTGGAATGCCGATCGCCGGCTGTGCGTGTCGATCGCCACGGTCGACGGGCGGTACGATTCAATTGTCACTGCGCCTGCACCCGATTGTCGCCAGCAGGCGGGCGGCGGCGGGCGGCCCGACCGGCCCGGTGGCGACGATCGGCCCGGCCGCCCCGATTGGGATGACCGGCCCGGTCGTCCGGATCGGCCCGGCGCGGGCGGCCCCGGAGGCGCCGGTGGCTGGCCCGGCGGACGTCCGATTTCGCTCGGCCTGGTTTGTTTCGGTGAGGGGCAGAAGCCCGCGCTTGCCAATCGCTGGGGCTGGCAGTGGAATTGGGACAGCGGCCGCTATGATTTCGGCAACCGCACCGAGCTGACCCGGCAGCAATTCGATGCGTCGGTGATGATCCAGATCTGGGATGGCGGCGGGCGCATCCGCCTGCCCCGATCGCTGATCCCGCCGATCCATTCGGGCGGCACCAACCGCGACGGGTGGTGGGACCTGAACGATGTCTACACCGATCGCCGCAGCGTCCGCGCGACCTATCGCCTCAACGGCCTGAACAAGCCGCGGGTGACGATCGACCGGATGAGCGGGCGGATCAACATCCAGGGCCTGTCGAGCTACCGCTTCCGCGGCGATTGCGACACGATCGACGGTGCGCGGCACCAGCGGTTTTAATCGGCCGGGGGCCGGGCCTTACTCGTAAGGCTCGGCCACCATGTCGCCGGCATAGTCGGTGAACTTGGTGTAGCTCGGCTCAAACTTGAGCAGCGTCTTGCCGGTCGCGCCGTGGCGCTGTTTGGCGATGATCAGTTCGGCGAGGCCATAGACGCGCTCCATGTCGAGCGCCCATTTGGCGTGATCCTCGAACGTCTTGGGATCGTCGCCTTCGCGCGGGCGCTTGGGTTCGCGGGCGGCGACGTAATAATCCTCGCGGAACACGAACCACACCATGTCGGCGTCCTGCTCGATCGAGCCCGATTCGCGCAGATCCGACAGCATCGGGCGCTTGTCCTCGCGGCTTTCGACCGCGCGGCTCAGCTGGGACAGGGCGATCACGGGAACGTTGATGTCCTTCGCCAGCGTCTTGAGCCCGCGGCTGATTTCCGAGATTTCCTGCACGCGGTTGCCGTCGCGGTTGTTGCCGCTGCCGGTCAGCAGCTGGAGATAGTCGATGATCACGAGGCCGAGCTCGCCATCATGCTTGGACTGGAGCCGGCGCACGCGGCTGTGCAGCGCGCTGATCGTCAGGCCGGCGGTGTCATCGATATAGAGTGGCAATTGCTCCAGGTCCGCCGCCGCCTGCGCCAGCTGGCCGAACTCGGCCTTGCTGATATTGCCCATACGCAGCGATTCGGACGGAATCTTGGACTGTTCGGACAGGATGCGCAGCGCGAGCTGGTCCGCCGACATTTCGAGGCTGAAGAACGCGACCTTCGCCCCGATCGATTCCTTGGCGCTGATGCCGAGGCGGATATCGTCCATCAGGCGGCGCGCGGCGTTATAGGCGATGTTGGTGGCGAGCGAGGTCTTGCCCATGCCGGGACGGCCGGCAAGGATGATGAGATCGCTGTGGTGCAGACCGCCGATCCGGCCATTGACCGAATCGAAGCCGGTGGTGACGCCCGCGACCCCGCCGCCCGCGCTTTGCGCGCGCTTGGCGTTTTCCAGCGCGACCTTGGTCGCTTCGTTGAAGGATTTGACCGTGTTGGCGGTGCCGCCGTCGGCCGCGACCTTGAACAGCGCTTCTTCGGCGCGGTCGATCTGTTCGCGCGGGTTGACGTCCTCGCTGGTGTCGAGCGCCTTTTCGACCATCGTGCGGCCGACCGTGACCAGTTCACGCAGCAAAGCGAGGTCGTAGATCTGGCGCGCAAATTGCCGCGCGCCGATCAGGCCCGCGCCCGACCCGGTAAGCTGGGCGAGATAGGCCGGACCGCCCAGCTGGGCCATCCCCTCGTCCTTTTCGAACAAGGGCTTGAGCGTCACCGGCGTCGCCAGCATGTCCTGCTTGCGCAGCGTCTTGATCGCCTTGAAGATGCGGCCGTGGACCGGTTCGAAGAAATGCTGGTCCTGCAACACTTCGACGATGTCGTCGGCAAGGCGGTTGTCGATCATCATCGCGCCGAGCAACGCGGCCTCCGCCTCCGGATTCTGGGGCAGGCGCGGGGCGGCATCCGCCGGGGCGGGAGGAATCGAAACGAGTGTGGCCATGTCCCCCTTTCCCATTCCCGCCGCCTTGGCTCAACCCGCAACAGCCTGTTTAACCTGTGGACGAAAGGCTGCCCTGCCCCCTAGATGCGCCGCATGGCCGATCCCCGGATCATCGATGTCACGCTGGACGAGCGCACGATTCTGTGGCGCTCGGCGGATATCGAGCAGGAGCGGCGGATCGCGATCTTCGATTTGATCGAGGAGAACAGCTTCGCGCCGCAGCGCGCCTATCCCGATGGCTATGCCGGGCCGTACCGCGTCGCGCTGTCGGTGCCCGAGGGGCGGTTGCAGCTCGACATCAAGCGCGCGGATGACAGCGCTCTGGAGACGCTGATCCTGAGCCTCGCCGCATTCCGCCGCCCGATCCGCGATTATTTCGCGATCTGTGACAGCTATTTCCAGGCGATCCGCAGCGCGACGCCGACGCAGATCGAGACGATCGACATGGCGCGGCGCGGCATCCATGACGAGGCCGCGCGGCTGTTGATGGAGCGGCTGGACGGCAAGATCGCGGTCGACCATCCGACTGCGCGGCGGCTGTTCACGCTGATCTGTGTGTTGCACATCAAGGCATGAAGGCGGTGCGCATCTGGGCCGGGATTGTCCTCGCGCTGGCGCTGGTCGGCGTGTGCGCGTGGATGTGGGCGATTGCCTGGGCTCCGCCACGCAGCGACTATGCGCAGCAGGGCATCGACGTGTCGGACGAGGCGGGGAAGATCGACTGGTTCACTGCGCGCAGCAGCAGCCTCGACTTCGCCTATGCCCGCGCAACGGTGGGCGCCGATGTGCGCGACGCACTGTTCGCGGAGAATTGGGCGGGCATCTATGAGGCGGGGGTGCGGCGCGGGGCGCTGCATGCCTATTCGCTGTGCCAGCTGGCGAGCGATCAGGCGGGGAATTTCACCGCGACCGTGCCGCGCGACGCCGATGCGCTGCCGGTGGCGATCGAGCTTGGCTTTCGCGACGATTGCCCCGCCCGGCCCGAGCGCGACGTGGTGCTGGGCGAGGTGCGCCAGCTCGCCGCGACGATCGAGACGCATAGCGGCAAGCCGGTGATCCTGCGCATCACCCCGGAGTTCGAGGCGCACTATCAGATCAGCGGGGCGATCGACCGCCCGCTGTGGAGCACCGGCATGTTCTTCCCGCCCGCCTATTCCGCCCGCCCGTGGCGTCTGTGGCAGGCCAGCACCATCCGCCGCATCGAAGGGGCCGAGCGCCCCGTGAACTGGAACGTGATCGCCCCATGACCGAGACCGAAGCCCCCCGCCTGATCGCCGCCGCGCGTGAGGCCGCGCGCAAAGCCCATGCGCCCTATTCGAACTTCGCGGTCGGCGCGGCGCTGCTGATGACCGATGGCAGCATCGTCACCGGCTGCAATTTCGAGAATGCGAGCTATGGCCTTTCGCTGTGTGCCGAGACGGTGGCGACGGCGCGGGCGAATGCCGAGGGTCGGCTGCGTGAGGTGGTCGCGGTCGGGATCATCGGGGGGATGATGACCGACGGCGTGGCGCATGGCAGCGACCCGATCCGCCCGTGCGGCCGGTGCCGGCAGGTATTGAATGAAGCTGCACAGCTGGGTGGTCGCGACCTTGCCGTGTACTGCGCCGGGGCCGAGGGCGAGGCATATGAGACGCATCGGTTGAGCGATCTGTTGCCGCATGCGTTTGGGCCGGGGAATTTGGGGATTGGGTAAACCGGTTCGCATACCCAGGGCCCGTTTGTGCTGAGCTTGTCGAAGCACCTGCGCCACGCCTCGAGATCAGCCTGCCGCCCTTCGACAAGCTCAGGGCAAACGGAGGTGGGGCGGAAACTTCGCAGCTTGGTGCGACTGAACCGTTCCGTCCGCCTGGAATCCGGATTACAGCCGACGATATGAGCATTCTTTCCGACATCTGGATTCGCGAACAGGCCCTCAATCACGGCATGATCGAGCCGTTTGTCGAGGCGCAGCGGCGGGAGGGGTGTATCTCGTACGGCCTGTCCTCCTATGGTTATGACGCGCGGGTGGCGGACGAGTTCAAGATCTTCACCAATATCGACAGTGCGGTGGTGGATCCGAAAGACTTTTCGTCGACCAGCTTTGTCGATCGCCAGACCGATTGCTGCATCATCCCGCCCAACAGCTTCGCGCTGGCGCGGACGGTCGAGTATTTCCGGGTGCCGCGCGACGTGCTGGTCATCTGCCTTGGCAAATCGACCTATGCGCGGTGCGGGATCATCGTGAATGTGACGCCACTCGAGCCCGAATGGGAGGGACATGTCACGCTGGAGTTTTCCAATACAACGCCGCTGCCCGCGAAGATTTATGCGAACGAGGGCGCGTGCCAGTTCCTGTTCCTCAAGGGGAACGAGCCGTGCGAGACGAGCTATGCCGACCGCGCGGGCAAATATATGGGCCAGCGCGGGGTTACGCTGCCGCGGCTTTAAGGGGTCGCCGGCAGCGATTGCGCTCCCCTCCCGGAACGGGAGGGGTCGGGGGAGGGGCGCGCGTCGCGCTTCAGAGACTCCCACCGGTCAGGAAGAAAAGCGACGGGCGGGGCATCGAGCCCCGCCCACCGCTACACCCTCCCCTAGCCCCTCCCTTTCAGGGAGGGGAATAAAAGGTCGATCAAGCCAATGGGCTCGCCCGGGGTATCAAGCTCTAGCGACCCGCCATCTGCTGAGAATCGAGCAGGCGGATGCCGCGCTGGGCGACGGCGTGCGAGGGGGCGATCTGGCCGTCGCTGACGTCCATTGCGACCGGCTTTTGCGCCAGCACGCGGTGGTACAGCGCGCGCGCCTCGCTTACTCGACCGGTGCGGGCATAGACGGCGGCGAGGTTCAGCATCACTTCGGGACGGGTCGGGAAGATGCGCTGTTCAGCCAGCAGCTGCCGTTCGGCGAGGTCATGGTCGCCGGCCGCGATGGCGAGATGGGCGTTGGGCTGTTCGGTCGTCTGGGCCTGCACCGCCGGGGTCAGCGCCAGCGGCGCAGCGACGACAATCGAGGCGAGCAACTTACGCATCTGCACTCTCTCCTAATATTACATTTCAATGACACAAACGTGTCACTAATGTTTCATGAGAGCAAATGCGTTGATTGCAATCGACCGTCCGCGGGCCATCGCGTTGAAAGGACAACAAAAAAGGGCGGCCTAAGCCGCCCTTTGATGCTTCCACTGGTCGCCGGAGCGATCAGAAGTCGTTGCGATACTGCTCGTTGCCGACGAAGCCAAGCTTCGTGACCGCCGACCGCTTGATGATCGCCAGCACCTCGTCGACGCGCTCATAGCGCGCCAGCGGGTTGGGCTGGAAATGCAGTTCGGGTTCCGGCGAGATCTGAAGGCTCGCATCCAGATACTGACGCAGCGTGACGTCGTTGACCTCACTACCGTTCCAATAGATGCGACCATCGGGTTCGATCGTGATCTTGTTCTTGGTCGGCTCCACCGGAGGCGGAGTCTGCGGTCCCTGATTCTGGGGAAGGTCGACCTTCACCGCGTGGGACTGGGGCGGGATGGTGACGATCAGCATGATGAGGAGAACGAGCATGACGTCGATCAACGGCGTCGTGTTCATTTCCATCATCGGCTCGCCATCTTCCTGGCCGGCGCTCATTGCCATGACGTGTACTCCTGAACCTTGGGCTTACTGGGCGGCGCCCAGCTGCGGCTGCGAGATGAAGCCGACTTTGACGAAGCCCGCATTCTGCATCGTATAGACCACGCCGCCGATGCACTTGTACGGCGTATTGATATCGCCGCGGATGTGCACTTCGGGAATGTCGTCCGGCTTGAGGTTGGCCTCGCCGATCGAATCGACCACCGCCTTGAGGTTGTCGCTCGCACGCTTGAGCAACTCGGTGCTGGTGATCGGCGTCATCTGCCAGAACACCTGGCACGTACCGTTCTCGTCCGCGCGCACCGCGAGCAGCACGTTTTCCTTCTTGGTTTCGGTCGGTTCGAACTGCGTCTTGGGCAGCTCAAGCTCGACTGACTGAATCGCGACGGGGATCGCGATCAGGAAGATGATGAGCAGAACCAGCATGACGTCCACCAGAGGCGTCGTGTTGATGTCCGACATCGGTTTGTCTTCGGCGGAGCCTCCGCCAGTACTCATCGCCATTGGCGCAATCCTATCTTTCGCATCCTGTCCCCGGACCCAGTTGGCCCGATGGCTGACCGTGCGGGGCGGCGCGCCGCCACCGCACGGTCGTCAGTCGAAGCTTCAGGCCTTGGCAGTCGTCGCGACCGGCGGCGCCTTCGGCGCAACCTTCGCACCCTTCACGGTCGGACGCACGCGGCCGTCCGAAGCCAGGTAGCCGAGCACGTCGTTCGAGAAGCCGCTGAGGTCTTCTGCGATCGACTTGTTGCGGCGCTGCAGCCAGTTGTAGGCGAGCACTGCGGGAACCGCGACGACGAGGCCGAGCGCGGTCATGATGAGCGCTTCACCGACCGGGCCGGCAACGGTGCCGATCGACGCGTCGCCCGCTGCACCGATCTTGATCAGTGCGCGGAAGATGCCGACGACGGTACCGAACAGACCGATGAACGGTGCGGTCGAACCCACGGTCGCGAGGAAGGCGAGACCGCCACCCAGCTGCGAGTTGATCGCGTCCTGCGAACGCTTGAGCGAGCCGTGCAGCCAGTCATGCGCTTCGATCGGATCGGTCAGTTCCTTGTACTGGTCCTGGGCGAGCAGCGCGTCGTCGACGATCTGGCGATAGGCCGAGTTCTTCTCGAGCTTCGCAGCGCCTTCACGCAGGCTGCCGGCCTGCCAGAAGGCAGCGCGGACGCGCTTGTACTGGTTCATCACCTTCTGCTGTTCGAACACCTTGGTGAACAGGATGTAGAGCGAGAAGAACAGCATGACGGTCAGGATGATCGCGGTACCCCAAGCGATCACGCCGCCTTCGTTCATCGCGTGCAGGATGTCGAAGTTCGCGGCGGGGGCCGGGGCGGCGGCGGCTCCGGCGAGGATGGTGGTGAACATGTGCGGTTCTTTCCCTTGAGATAAAGATAAAGATTGTGATGTCAGTAGTGAGGCCAGGCGCGCGAGGCGCGCCCGCCCGTCAGTCTTCCAGCTGCCAGCGGAACCGTAGTGACTTGGTACCGCCAGAGACCGCGTTCCCGGCCGCGTCGAGCGCAGGCGAGTAGCGACCGCGACGGGTCACAAGACTACAGGTCGCACTGTCGAGCGCGGACGAGCCCGACGATGCACTCACACGGCAATTCTCGATCCGCCCCTGGGCGTTGATCGTGAAGGTGATGCCGACCGACCCTTCGTCGCCGGCGCGACGCGCGGCGGGCGGATAGTCATCCGGTGTCACCCACGAGCCGGGGTTGCCGCGTGCGGCCGCAGCCTTGCTGATCGCAGGCGGCGGTGGCGGCGGTGGCGGCGCGGGCGGAGCCGGCGGCGCGGGCGGCGTCGGCGGCTGGCTCGGCGGAATCACGTTCGACACGCTCACCGGCGGCGGAGGGGCAGGAACCTGAACGATCGGCTTCTGCACCACGACGGTGGTAGGCGGCGGCGGGACCGGAGAGTCCGGCGGCGGCGGCGGGGGAGGCACCTCCTCAGGTGGGGGCGGCGGTTCCTGGACGTCGAAGACTTCCATCTCCTCCGCCTTTTCCTTGATATATTTGTAGGCAAGCCCGGTCACGAACACGTACCCGAGAATGGCGAGGATGACCGAGACGAACACGATCGCCACGACCCGACTGCCTCCTACATCACGATCTGCGTAGGCCATTCAGCAACTAAACTCCTTCGTTCGCCGCGCCGTTGCCCGGCACCCTGGCATCATTATCGGCGTGGCTCTCCCGGTCGGGCAATCGTAAGACCGACCGGCGGCGGCGCGAGTCCTATCGCGGCGTTTTGCGGGACGCAAACGCTTTGTCGGACGCAATAAACGTATAATCCGCACGTGGCAGAAATATTTCTGTATGCCAGCGAGACATCTGCGTAGAATGAATCACATGTTTCGTACCCGTATCGTTGCGCTTTGTGCCGCATTTTGTGCGGCTTCTCCGTCGCTCTTGCCGGAGGCCTCGGCCCAGCTGGTGGCTGAATCCGGGGTCGTTCTCCCACCCTATGCGCAGGTCGCCGATCTGGTGATTGGTGCACCCGCGATCGTCGATGCGCGCATCCGCAGCGCGACGCGAATCAAGGGGCCGGAGGCCGCGAACGTGCCCGCCGGGCATCTGCGATTCTATGTTGAGGCGGATGTGCTGGCGCTGATTCGCGCCGATGCGGCGATGGCGACGCGCGTCGGCTATGTCGTCGATGTGCCGCTCGATGCGCGCGGGCGGGCACCCAAGCTCGCCAAGCGCCGCGTATTGCTGTTCGCGCGCCCGGTCGCGGGTCAGGCGACGATGATCCAGCTCACCACGCGCGACGCCCAGCGCGACTGGAGCGCAGATCTGGACGCACTGGTCCGTCGGATCGCGCGTGACGTGATCGCCCCCGATGCGCCGCCGGCGATCACCGGGCTTGGCAACGCATTCCATGTTCAGGGATCACTGCCGGGCGAGGGCGAGACGCAGGTGTTCGTCCAGACCGCGACGGGCGCGCCGATTTCGCTGTCGATCCTGCGGCGGCCGGGGGAGCAGCGCCGCTGGGCGGTGGCGCTGGGCGAGATCGTCGACGATGCCGCCGCCGCGCCGCAGCGCGATACGCTGCTATGGTATCGGCTCGCCTGTGGCCTGCCGCGCGCCCTGCCCGCGACCAGCATCGCTGATGAGGATCCGGCGAATGTCGCGGCGGCGCGCGAGGATTACCGGTTCGTGCTGGAGCAGCTGGGGCCGTGCAAGCGGTAGGCGCTGATGGAGCGGCGGCTCCGGCCGAACGCTACTTGCGGTGCCGTACCAGCGTGATCCCGATGCGCTCGTCCGCTTCGGCGATGGCGAGCTTCACGATCTCGACCTCGACGCGGCGGATGCGCGAATCGCCGGTCATCAGCGTCTCGACGATATGGTCGGCGACACCCTCGATCAGCGTGAAATGCACCCCCGGCGGCAGCGCGCCGCTCGCGGCGTGCTTGAGATCGAGATAGGATTTCGACGCGTCGAGCGGTGTGTCCGGCCGGAATGGATCGCCGGGCAGCATGTCGACGGTGATCGAGATGCGCAGCGGCTGGGGCAGATGCGTCTCTTCGGAATAGACGCCGGTGAGGACTTGAACCTCGAGATCGCGAACCTGAAGCTGAAGAAGATCGTGCAACGCAAAGCCCCTCGGGGAAAATGATCGCGCGCCAATAGGCTGCGCCCCCACAAACGGCAATGGCCGTTCCGGCGGCGGCGGTCGGGCAGCGCCTTATTCCGCCCCCGCGAGGATGGAGCATGCATGGCGGGTTGCTTCGGTTTAGCGTAGGATCGACCGAGGTCGTGGGGCGTGCGACCCCAGCCATAGCGAGGAAGAAACAGCGGATGGTGACAGTTGCGGGCCACGCGCTCACCTTCACCGATTGCGCCGAGATTGGGCAGGGCGGGCCGGAAGCCTGCACGCTGCTGGTCGATGGCCGCCCGTTGGCGCGGTGGCGCGTCGATCCGCACGCCCTGGAGTATCGCGGCGGCATCCTCATCCCGGTCCGCAAATCCGGTTTTCTCACCAACGGCTATGCGCTGGCGTTGGTTGATCCGGTCGGACTGAGCGTCACACTCGTCAGCAAGATATTCGGCTATATGCGGTTGGTGTCCGTCGAGGGCGATGCGGTAACCTTCAATCCAAACGCCTATGGGAACGACCGGCGCGTGATCACGGTGCGCGCCAGATAGTCATCTTATTCCGCTAGGCCGCACTGTGTTTCGGGGCTAAAGGCGCGCGCCCCCGGCATCTGTGCTCCGGGCGGCTGGAGATTGCACCTGTTCGAGCTTGTTCCCCTGGGCGACGTGTATCGCGATGCGGTCGAGCATCTGCTCGACCGGGTGTTCGGGGCCGACCGCCATGGGCGCACCGCCTATCGGCTGCGCGCTGGGGTGGACGCAGTACCGGCGCTGAGCTTTGCTGCGGTGGAAGCGGGGACGCTGGTCGGATCAATCCAGTGCTGGCCGGTCGAACTGGCGGGCGATGATGGCAGCGTGATGCCGATGATTCTGGTTGGTCCGGTCGCGGTGTCACCCGAGCGGCAGAATGTCGGGATCGGCCGGGCGCTGATGTGGAAAGCCATCGAAGGCGCGGGCGACGGCGTGCTGATGCTGATCGGCGACCATGATTATTACGCGCAGTTCGGTTTCGACGCCGCGCACACCGGCGCGTGGCGGCTGCCCGGCCCGTTCGAACGCGCGCGGTTGCTGTCGCGTGGCCCGGCCCCGGACCGCGCCGGAACGGTGGGTCCGCGCCGCTGACCCTTTACCCCGGCGGCCAAAAGCGCCTAACGGCATTTCGATGCCGATGACCCCGCCCCCCGACCTCGCCAGCCTGTCGCTCGCCGAGATCGCGCGGCTGGCGGATGAGCAAAAGCTGCCCCCCGTCGACAGCTGGAACCCGGCGCATTGCGGGCATAGCGACATGCGCATCGCGCGCGACGGGACGTGGCTTCATCAGGGATCGCCGATCAGCCGCCCGGCGATGGTGCGGCTGTTTGCGTCAATCCTGCGGCGCGAGGCCGATGGCCGCCATGTGCTCGTTACCCCGGTCGAAAAGCTCGACATCGATGTCGAGGATGCCGCGTTCGTCGCGGTCGAGATGAAGGTCGAGGGTGTCGGACCCGACGCGCGAATCGCGTTCCGCCTCAACACCGGGGACCTGATCCCCGCCGGGCCGGACCATGAATTGCGCTTCGTCGAGCGTGACGACGGCCCCCACCCCTATCTTCAGGTCCGCCGTGGGCTGGAGGCGCTGGTCGCGCGGCCGGTCTATTATGAGCTGGCCGCACTCGCGCTCGACAATGGCTCGGAGCCGCCGGGCGTGTGGAGCAACGGCGCGTTCTTTGCGATGGCCCCGGCGTGACGCTGGCGGAGCGGCTGCGCGCGGCGCTGGATGCCGAGCATGACGAGGCGCCCGAACTGATCGTCGGCGATGTCCTCGACGAACCCGCGGCTGCGGATGGCGTGCCGATGCCCGCTGCAGTGCTGGTCGCGGTAACCAACCGCCCCCGCCCCGGCCTGATCCTGACCCAGCGCACCGACACGCTGCGCCGCCATGCCGGGCAGGTCGCCTTTCCCGGCGGGCGGATCGACCCCGAAGACGCCGATGCGACCGCCGCTGCCTTGCGCGAAGCCCACGAGGAGATCGGGCTGGAGCCCGACGCGGTCGAGCTGGTCGGGCTGGCCGATCGCTATCGCACCGTCACCGGGTTCGAAGTGCAGCCCATTGTCGCGGTGATCCCGCCCGATCTGGTGCTGACGCCGCAACCGGGCGAGGTTGCGGCGATTTTCGAAGCGCCGCTCGACTATGTGCTCGATCCCGCCAACCAGCTGCAATCCAGCGTCGAATGGCAGGGCCGCGACCGGCATTTCTACGAGATTTTATGGCAGGATTTCCGGATCTGGGGCGCGACCGCAGCGATGCTGGTCAATCTGTCGCGGCGGCTCAAATGGACACCCTGACGCTGCCCGACGCGCCGTGGCGGCACTGGCCCGGCCTTGACCGGCTGACGGGTGCGCTGGGGGCGGGCAATGCGCGCGTCGTGGGCGGCGCGGTGCGCGATACGCTGCTCGGCATCGCGGTGTCCGACCTCGACATCGCCACCCCGCTCGACCCGCAAGAAGTGATGCGACGGCTGGAGGGCGCGGGGATCAAGGCCATTCCGACCGGGCTTGCGCATGGCACGATCACGGCGGTCAGCAGCGGGACGGTGGTCGAGGTGACGACGCTGCGCCGCGACCTGACCACCGATGGCCGCCGCGCCACCGTCGCCTTCACCGACGACTGGAAGGAAGACGCGGCGCGGCGCGACTTCACGATGAATGCGCTCTACGCCGACCCGGAAACGGGCGAGATTTTCGATTATTTCGGCGGGCGCGCCGATCTGGCGGCCCGGCATGTCCGGTTCATCGGCGACCCGCTGCGCCGCATTGCCGAGGATCATCTGCGCATCCTGCGCTTCTTCCGCTTCCTGGCGCGGTTCGGGGACAGCCCCGATGCGGAGTCGCTCGACGCCTGCACCGCGCGCGCCAACGACCTGATGGCGCTGTCGCGGGAGCGGATTGCCGACGAACTGCTCAAGCTGGTGGTGGCGAAGGACGCGGTGCGGGTGATCGCGCTGATGCTGGAACGCGGCATTTTTCGCCCCGTTCTGCCCGAAATCGTGTCGGTCGAGCGATTCGCGCGGGTCGGGGTGCTGGAGGCGCAGGCGGGGCTTGATCCCGACCCGATCCGTCGGCTCGCCGCTCTGCTCCCCGCCGATGCGGCCATCGCCGAAGCGGTCGGCGCCCGACTCAAACTGTCCAATATCCAGCGCAAGCGGCTGATCGGCGCGACCGAAGCCGATCTGCTGGGGTCGCCGCGCAGCGCCGCTTATCGGCTTGGCCGCGAGGAGGCGATCGATCGCCTGTTCCTGTTCGATGCAAATGGCGCGGTGGATGCTGCGCGCGACCTGACCGGATGGGACATTCCGCGCCTTCCGCTGAGTGGCGGTGCGCTGATCCAGCGCGGGCTGAGCAAGGGGCCGGACGTGGCGCGGGCGCTGCGTGCCGTGGAGAGCCAGTGGGTCGAAGAGGGGTTTCCCGATGCTGCGCGCCTCGGGGAAATCGCCGACGCGGTGGCGGATCAGGCGTTGCGTTCGAGCAGCAGCGAATAGGCCTGATCGATGCACAGCGGGCGCGAATAGAGGAAGCCCTGCCCGTAATTGCAGCCCAAGGCCGCAAGCGTCTGGGCGAGTTCGTTGGTCTCGATCCCCTCCGCCGTGGTCTTCATGCCGAGCGCCTGGGCGAGGCTGAGGATCGCGCGCACGATCGCCACCTTGTCGCGGTCGGCGAGCATGCCCGACACAAAGCTGCGGTCGATCTTGAGCACGTCGATCGGCAGCTTCTGAAGATAGGCGAGGTTGGAATAGCCGGTCCCGAAATCGTCCATCGCCAGCGTGGTGCCGAGTTCCTTGAGCGCCTGCATCGTCTGGGCGATGCGGTCGGGATCGGTGACGAGCGCGCTTTCGGTGAGTTCGAGGGTGATCTTGCTGCCATCGACGCCATTGGCCTCAAGCGCGGCCTGGACCATCGGGGCGATCTGGTCGCGCTGCAGCTGGATCGCCGAGAGGTTGACCGCGACCTTGATCCCGCAATCGCCGCCAGCCTTGGCATCCCACACTGAAATCGCGCGGGCGGCCTCATGCATCGCCCAGCGGCCGAGCGGGACGATCAGGCCCGATTCCTCGGCAACCGGGATGAACTCGACCGGGGACAGGGCGATGCCACTCTCGGTCGTCCAGCGCGCCAGTGCCTCGAACGAGACGATCTTGCCCGAGGCGAGGTCGCAGATCGGCTGGAAATTGAGCGTCAGCCCGCCATTGTCGAGCGCGCGGCGCAGCTCGGTCTCGATGCTGAATTCCTGGCGCACCACGTCGAACGCGCGGGTCTGATAGACTTCGGTGCGGCCCGATTTCTTCGCGCGCTTCATCGCGAACTGGGCGTGGCGGATCAGCTCTTCGGCGTCGCCGCGCTCGCCTTCGCCGATCGCGATGCCGATCGCGCAATCGACGCGGATTTCGAAGTCCGACAGGCGGAACGGGGTGGTCAGCGCGTTCTGGATGCGCTTGGCGACATGGAGCGCGTCCTGCAGCCCTTCATCGAGTTCGAGGCGGATCGCGAATTCGTCGCCGCCGGTGCGTGCCAGCACGTCATGGCCGCGCAGCGCGCCCTTGACCCGGCGCGCGACCGAAATCAGCAGCTCGTCGCCAGCGAGGCCGCCCATGCACGCATTGATGCGGCTGAACCGGTCGAGATTGATCACGAGGATGGCGAATCGCTCTATCCCGACGCGCTCGATCTCGCTTTCCAGATCCTCGCCGAACCCGGCGCGGTTGGTCAGGCCGGTCAGGCTGTCGGTCAGCATTTCGCGGCGCAGGCTGCGCTGGGTCCGTAGTTCCGATGTATGGTCGATCAGCGTGACGAGGCATTGGCCAAGATGCCGGTCCATGCTGCGCCGGGAGATGCGGACGCGGAAGAAGCGCGCGTCGACCGCGTCGCCCAATTCCCAGTCAAACTCGCTCTCGGTCGCGTCCGAATCGAGGAAGGCGACGATTCGCGCGCCCAGATGCCGGATCACCGGCGACTGCTCTGCGGTCGTACCAAGCCCGGAAAGCCGGAACGGGCGGTTGACCGATTCGAATACCAGTCCACCGGCAGTACGTTCGACCAGCGCAGCGGGGATCGGCAGCAGATTGAGCAACTGCGCCGAGTGCGCCGGGCCGAGCACGCGCGGGTCCTGCCCCGTCACGAGGACGGGCGCGGGGACTGGCTTGTCCTTACGGCGGCGCGAGAGCAACATCACCAAAGCGGGTTAGGCGCATTTGGTTAAACGGACCTGAAGAGCGCCCCCCTGAATCCGCCTGTTCGCCACCAAAAAGCGCGATTTAGAAGCGGTTATCGCGCGGGAAACCCACCGGCGGCATCCGTCCGGCCGCCCCGCGCGCGGCGCGCCACGGGGCAAGGTCCGATTCGGTGCGCGTCCGCCCCTGTTCGCCGCCCATCCGCCAGCTGAGGCCATCGGCGAAGCGGAAGGTGATCGCATCGGACAGCCCGCCGTCGCGATACCGCTGAAGCTGCACCCCCTGCCCGCGCGCCAGTTCGGCGAGTTCGGCGATCGGGAAGACCAGCATCTTGCGGTTGTCGCCGATCACCGCGACGTAATCATCCTCACCGCCCAACGGCCGGACCAGCTTGAGCGCGGCGCCGCTGCGCGGGGTCACCACCTGCTTGCCCTTGCGGGTTTCGGCGATGACATCCTCGGTCTTGACCAGGAAGCCGCGCCCGTCGCTGGCCGCGACCAGCAGCTTTGGCGCGGAGCTGGCGGGGAGCAGCCCGACGATGCCGGTGCCCCCGTCGAGATCGATCAGCAGCCGCACCGGCTCGCCAAAGCCGCGTCCGCCGGGCAGCTTGTCGGCCGCCAGCGTGTAGAAGCGGCCATTTTCAGCCGCGAGCAGCAGCTTGTCGGTCGTCTGGGCGTGGAAGGCGATGAACGGGCCATCGCCTTCCTTGAACTTCGCGGTCTCTGCGCTGGCCAGTTCGGCATGGCCCTTCATCGCGCGGATCCAACCGCGCTGCGACAGGATCACGGTGATCGGTTCGCGCTCGATCATCGCTTCGAGCGGGATTTCGCGCGCGGGGGCCGCCTCGGCCACCACCGTCCGCCGCGCGCCGAGCGCGGTCTCGGGGCCGTAGCGGTCGCGCACCTTGGTCAGGTCGCGCTTCATCCGCGTGCGCTGCCGCGCCTCGCTCGACAACAGCGCCTGCAGCTCGGCCTGTTCCTTGGCGAGGGCATCGCGCTCCTTGCGCAGTTCCATTTCCTCGAGCTTGCGCAGCGCGCGCAGCCGCATGTTGAGGATCGCCTCGGCCTGGCGGTCGGTCAGCTCGAACTCGGCCATCATCACCGGCTTGGGCTCATCCTCGGTGCGGATGATCGCGATCACCCGGTCGAGGTTGAGGAAGGCGATGATATAGCCTTCGAGCAGCTCCATCCGGTCGGCGATCTTTTGCAGCCGGTGCTCGCTGCGGCGGCGCAGGACGATGAACTGGTGGTCGACCCAGGCCGACAGCGCTTGCCGCAGGCTCATCACGCGCGGCGTGCGCTGCGCGTCGAGGACGTTGAGGTTGAGCGGCACGCGCACCTCAAGGTCGGACAGGCGGAACAGGCTTTCGATCAGCGTGTCGGGATCGACCGTGCGCGCACGCGGTTCGAGCACGATGCGGATCTCTGCATCCGATTCGTCGCGGACATCGGCGAGGATCGGCAGCTTCTTGTCGTTGATCAGGCCCGCAATCTGCTCGATCAGCTTGCCCTTCTGCACCCCGTACGGGATTTCGGTGACGACGATCTGCCAGGTGCCGCGCCCCTGATCCTCAAGCCCCCATTTGGCGCGCACGCGGAACGATCCGCGCCCGGTGGCATAGGAATCGGCGATCGATGTCGGGCTGTCGACGACGATGCCGCCGGTCGGGAAATCGGGGCCGCGCACATGCTCCAGCACCTGCGCGTCGCTCGCGCCCGGCTGGTCGATCAGCATGATCGCCGCGTCGATCAACTCGGCGGCGTTGTGCGGCGGAATGCTGGTCGCCATGCCGACAGCGATGCCGCTCGCGCCATTGGCGAGCAGATTGGGGAACAGGCCGGGGAACAGCTCCGGCTCATGATCCTCGCCATTATAGGTCGGGCGGAAATCGACCGAATCCTCGTCCAGCCCGTCCATCAGGTCGATCGCAACCTGCGTCAGCCGTGCCTCGGTATAGCGATAGGCAGCGGCGTTATCGCCGTCGATATTGCCGAAATTGCCCTGTCCGTCGACCAGCGGGTAGCGCAGCGCAAAGGTCTGCGCGAGGCGGACCATCGCGTCATAGACCGACTGGTCGCCATGCGGATGATATTTGCCGATCACGTCGCCGACGACGCGCGCGCATTTCTTGTAGGCGTCGTTCGGATTGAGTTTCAGCCCGCGCATCGCCCACAGCAGGCGGCGGTGCACCGGCTTCAGCCCGTCACGCACGTCCGGCAGCGACCGCGCGGTGATCGTCGACATCGCATACACAAGGTAGCGTTCGGACAATGCGCTATCGAAGGGGGCGTCGACGATCTGGTCGAACGGGTCGCTAAGGTCGGTGGCCATCCCGATGGCGATAGCAACGCTGCCCGTCCGGGACAAATCAGAAACGCGCCGCGCGCTTGCTTCCCGATTCGGCACAGGGTCGGAGACTCGCGCTTGCGACCACTAACCAACTCCCCTGTCGTTGCAGCTGCAAACCGCACGGGGAGTCGAGCGCGAGTGTCTCGCCCCCGCCCCAGGGCACAATGGATCGCGCCACATCTTGTCATTTTTGGGGCGCTCGCCGGCACGAACCCGCCCAAGCAACTTTGTTTGCAGGATATATTACATGTCAGAATAAGGCGGAAAAGTGGCATTGCCGAAACCCCTGTAATGTGATGTGTTATCACGGCACGCCCAGACGTGCCTCTGCGGCGATGAATCGAGCGCCGCGAACAGGAGGTTGCCCATGCACTGGAAATCGGGTTCCGCGCTTCTCGCCCTCGCTCTGACCCTTGCCGCCTGTTCGCAGGCTCCGGAAACCAACCCGTCGTCCGAACGCGCCGAAGCGGCCGCCGAAGTCTCCGAGCCGCCCGCTGGAGTCTCCGTCACCGCCGCGCCCGGGGTCGCGTTCAACTATCGCTACGCCTTCAGCCTGCCCGCCCAGCGCGTCGCCGCCGCGCAGGAAACCCATGCTGCTGCCTGCGAGAAGCTGGGCATCGCGCGGTGCCGCATCACCGGCATGCGCTATCGCCTGACCGGCGAAAATGCGGTCGAAGCGATGCTCGCCTTCAAGCTCGACCCGACGCTCGCACGCGCCTTTGGCAAGCAAGGCATCGCCGCAATCGAGGAGGCTGAAGGACGACTGGTCGATGCCGAGATCACCGGTACCGATGCCGGGGCGGAGATTGCCCGCCTTGCCGGAGAACGCGCCAGCGCCCGCGACGAACTGGCGCGAATCGACCGCGAGCTCGCCCGCACCAACCTGCCCGCCAGCGAGCGCGCCGAATTGCAGCGCCAGCGTGCCGATCTGGTCGCACAGATCGAGCAGGTCCAGAGCGCGGCGGGCGCGCAACGCGACTCGCTCGCCACCACGCCGATGACCTTCGACTATGGCTCCGGCCCGGCGGTGCGCGGGTTCGATGCCAGCGCGCCGCTCAGCAGCGCGCTCGACCTGCTCGCGGGATCGGCGCAGGCGACTTTGGCCTTTGTCCTTGGCGCGCTGGCAGTGCTGGCGCCTCCCGGACTGGTGCTGGCGATCGGCTTTCTGGGCTGGCGCTGGCTGCGCCCGCGCATCCGCCGCACGAAACCTGCGACGGCACCGGCCAGCGATTGATTGCACCGCACGCGCGGCTGCGATATAGGCCGCGCCACAAAGCCCCGGCGTCGCGCGACCGTGCCGCCGGGGCACCGCGTTTCTGAAGGACCCCGCATGGCACGCCGCCGCCAGATCTATGAGGGCAAGGCCAAGATCCTCTACGAAGGCCCCGAACCCGGTACGCTGATCCAGTATTTCAAGGATGATGCGACCGCGTTCAACGCCCAGAAAAAGGGCACGATCAGCGGCAAGGGCGTGCTCAACAACCGGATTTCCGAGCATATCTTCACGCTGCTCGGCGGGATCGGCATCCCCACCCACTTCATCCGCCGCCTCAACATGCGCGAGCAGTTGATCCGCCAGGTCGAGATCGTCCCGATCGAGGTTGTGGTGCGCAACGTCGTCGCCGGGTCGCTGGCCAAGAAGCTGGGGATCGAGGAAGGCACGCCGCTGCCGCGCACGATCATCGAATATTATTTCAAGGACGATGCGCTCGGCGATCCGCTGGTCACCGACGAGCATATCCTGTGCTTTGGCTGGGCCGCGCAGGAAGAGCTGCACGACATGGCCGACATGGCGGTGCGCGTGAACGACTTCCTGTCGGGCCTGTTCGCCGGAATCGGCATCCGCCTCGTCGACTTCAAGCTCGAGTTCGGCCGGATCTTCGATGAGAACGGCTATGCCCGCATCATCCTCGCCGATGAGATCAGCCCGGATGGCTGCCGCTTGTGGGACATGGTCAGCGGCGAAAAGCTCGACAAGGACCGCTTCCGCCGCGACCTGGGCGGCGAAGTCGAAGCCTATCAGGAAGTCGCACGCCGCCTGGGCCTGTTGCCCGAGGGCGCCGATTCGGCGGTGCTCGACCTTGAGACTCACCGCAAGAAGCGCGGGAAGTAAGTTTGGTGCGCGGTCCCGCTGCGGCGGGGCCGGCCCCTACCCCTACCCCTTCGCCTTCAAGCCCGCGATAATCCCGAAGATGAAGGAACAGATCAGCGCGATCTGAACCTGCCCGCTTGGGTCGCTCCACCCGAAATAGTCCCTGCCGAACGCGGCGAGCGCGACGAACAGGGTGATTGCCAGAAATGCCATCACGCCAGACTCCATGGCACAAGGTTCCGCCCCCGCGGCGGCGACTCGGCAACGCCGAGTGTTGCGCATCGGGGTAAATGGGCGATGAAATCTTGAACCCGCGTGGCGTTAGGCCCATAGGGCGCGGCAAATCCCCGGAGGAATTCCCATGAAGCTGCGCATCGTCGTCACCCTCAAGAACGGCGTGCTGGACCCGCAGGGCAAGGCGATCGAGCATGCACTCGGCTCGCTCGGCTTTTCGGGTGTGGGCGAAGTGCGCGTCGGCAAGCTGATCGAGCTCGAGGTCGCCGACGACACCAGCGACGCGGACATCGACGCGATGTGCAAGAAGCTGCTCGCTAACACCGTGATCGAAAACTATCGGGTGGAAAAGCAGTGAAAACCGCCGTCATCGTCTTCCCCGGATCGAACTGCGACCGCGACCTGGCGGTGGCGATCGAGAGCGTGACCGGGTCCAAGCCGGCGATGGTCTGGCATGGTGAGACCGACCTGCCCGACGGGCTTGGCCTGATCGCGCTGCCCGGCGGCTTTTCCTATGGCGATTATCTGCGCTGCGGCGCGATTGCGGCGCGCTCGCCCGTGGTGCGCGCGGTGGTCGATGCGGCGAATCGCGGCGTGCCGGTGATCGGCATCTGCAACGGGTTCCAGGTGCTGACCGAAACCGGCCTGCTGCCCGGCGCGCTGATGCGCAACTCCGGCCTCAACTTCGTGTGCCGCGACGTCGCGCTGACGGTCGAGAACAGCCAGTCGATCTTCACCAGCCGGTACGATGCGGGTGAGACGATCTCAATCCCGGTCGCGCACCATGACGGCAATTATTTCGCCGATGCCGCCACGCTCGACCAGCTCGAGGGCGAGGGCCGCGTCGCATTCCGCTATGCCAGCGACGTCAATGGCAGCGCGCGGCAGATCGCGGGCATCGTCAACGCCGGCGGCAATGTGCTGGGCATGATGCCGCACCCGGAACGCAAGATCGAAGCCGCGCATGGTGGCAGCGACGGACGCCGCCTGTTCGAAGGGCTGCTCGAAGCGGTAGCGTGAGGCGGTGAGCGGCGACGCCATCGTTTGCGCGACTTGCCCGGTCGCCGATCGCGCCGTCTGCTCCGCCTTGTCGTCCGACGATCGCGGCGAACTCGCGCGGATCGGGCATCACCGCCGCTATGCACGCGGCGAGACGATCGTTGCGGCGGGGGATTCGGCCACGGTCTGCGCGACCCTCACGCGCGGTGCGGCGAAGATGTCGACCATTGACCGCGACGGGACCGAGCGGATCGTCGCGCTCGTCCACCCGGCCGGGATGCTCGGCCAGCTGTTCGCGCCGACCGCGACGCTGCACGTCACCGCGCTGACCGACAGCGAGGCGTGCCTGTTTCCGGCGTCGCACGTCGCCGCGCTCAGCGACGCGCGCCCGGCGCTCGCCCGCCGCCTGCTGGATGAAGTCAACCGCGAACTGGACGCGAGCCGCGCGCTGATCGACCTGATCTCGAAGCGTCAGGCCAAGGGGCGCGTCGCGGCGCTGATCCTCGCCTTTGCCCGCGCGGCCAGCCCCGCGCCATGTCACGACGCCGACAGCTTCGACCTGCCGCTGACGCGCGGGGAGATGGCGCAGCTGCTCGGCATCACGATCGAGACGGTCAGCCGCACGCTCACCGCGCTGGAAACGGCGGGGCTGATCGCGCGGCACGGCAGCCATGGTATCGCGATTCGCGACCGCGCCGCGCTGGACGACCTCGCCGCCGGATAAAAGAAAAGCGGGTGAACCCGTGGGTCCACCCGCCTGAGGGAGGGTTGGTTGGTCAGACCGTGAAGCGGATCACGGCGACGATCAGGCCCCAGATCATCAGCATGGCCGGCATGATCATCACCTGGACGGTCGCGCCGCCTGCGCCGAGATGGCCCGATCCGGTCGGCAGCCCCTGGGCCACGAAATCGGCGAAGCTGGGCGCGCGCCCCTCGCCCGGTGCCACCCGCGCCCACCAGCCGGGGACGATGAAGGCGGCGGTAAGGAAGACGCCGAAGATCACGAACGGGATCGCCAGCCCCTTCTCCCCGAACGCCGCCCACATGATGCCGAGATAGGCGAAGAAGCCCGCAAACACCCCGATGTGCAGCGCCGGATGCAGGTCGAACACATGCTCACCGCGGGTGCGCGGCATCGCGACGGCGTTTGCGAAAACGGTCTGGTGAATGGGCATGTTCATCGTCGGTCTCCTTGTCGGGAGGGACGATGCGCGGGCTAAAGGCGTCCCGCTTTGCGCTTTGTCAAACTAGGCGCGGCCGGTGTCACGGGGTCCGCGATTTGGTGCCAAACACTCGCGTCGTGCGCGCGAGGATCAGAATAGCGGTCGGCCACAGCATCGTGTTCCAGATATCCTGCCAGTTATGGTCGAGGCGCACCCTGCGCCCGGCGGCGAGCGTGTCGCAGATATCCCATGCTTCGCCGGCCAGCGTGATCGCCAATGCTACGGCCCAGGGCTTCCAGCTGCGCAGCGGCCAGCGGAAGATCAGCGCGGCGGCGAAGAAGACGAGCAGCCCGATATGCACATGCAGACTATCGCGGGCGAGCCCCGACCATTCGACCAGCCACCCCTTGGCATTGCCGAACACATCGAGCACGGGTCAAACCCGCGTGCGGAACGGGGTGAAGTCGGTCCCCTCGTCGAACACATCCACGCCCTCGCGGCGCTTGAGGAACCCGACCACGGCGTAGGTGACGGGGGTCAGCAACACCTCCCAGCTGACCTTGAGCACCCATTGCGTCACCAGCACCTTGAGCACCAGATCGTTGGTCCACCCCGTCGCGCCCCAGAAGGCGAGCGGGTAGAAGATCAGGCTGTCCACCCCCTGCCCGACAAAGGTCGACCCGATCGTACGTGCCCACAGATGCTTGCCCTTGGTCCAGATCTTCATCTTGGCGAGCACGAAGGAATTGACGAACTCCCCCGCCCAGAAGGCGACGACCGAGGCGAGCACGATGCGCGGCACCTGTCCGAAGATGGCGTCATAGGCAGGCTGGTTGGTCCAGTCCGGCGCGGGCGGGAGCACGACGACAACCCACGACATGAACGCCATGAACAAAGTCGCGACAAAGCCGGCCCAGATCACGCGGCGCGCGCGGGCATAGCCATAAACCTCGGTCAGCACGTCGCCGATGATGTACGAGATCGGGAAGAACAGGATGCCCGCGCCGAACGGCCACCACACCTCCCACAACGGAATCCAGATCTGCGCCACCTTGCCCGCGCCGAGCACGTTGGACAGCAGCAGGATCGCGACGAACGCCGCCATCACATAATCATAATAGCGGAAATGCCCGCCCGCGACCTGCGCCGCGTTGATCCGTGCCGGTCCTGCCCCGTCGCTCATCGCTGCCCCCCCCTGATGACGCACCCAAACTATGATCGCGAGTGAGCGAGCTTGCAACAGACCGCACGCCTCAGACAGCCTGATGCACCCTCCGACCAGACTGAACCATATCGGCGATATCATTGGACCTGTGGCAACGAATGAATGATACTGATCACAATACGACTGTGCAATTTGTGTAATGCGTTCGATATTATCTTGTTGGAGCAAGACGATGAAGATCATTACTCATAGTTTCGGCGCAACATTTACCGGAATCTACTTGGCCTGCGCGGTTCCGGCGATGGCAGCGGATGACACGGAGAAAACAGGCATTGCCGCCGGCATCGGCGTTGCTGCGGCAAGCGGAAAGACAAGTTTGGGCGATGGCGCAGGTGCAATCGAGGCTTCGTTGCTGAACAGCGATGCCGTGTTGAAGGCGGGGAGCGCGATCCGGGAAATCGCACACGCGCTGCGCACGGAGTCGACCCGCCCAATCCTGATCGTCTCGAAGGGCGATACGGTCGATTTCTCGATGGGCTTGTGGGTGCTCCAGCGCATGGACGAGCTCGCCGCGAGAGGGGATCGCACGCTTTCGGGTGCCAAGTGCGTGAAGGAAAAGGTCCTGATCGAGGAGACAGAGCGAAAGGCCGGAATTCTCAAATCCACAGAGGGTGATGGAACGACGAAGAAATTCGGCTTCGCCCTCAGCGACATTACCGCCGCGCTGGCAAGCGACATATCGGTCGGGGCGATCAAATTGACCGCCGAGGACCGCGTCCTGATCAGTGCCATTCAGATGGGACGGGGACCCGATCCCGTATGGCGCGACGTAGCCACGATAGAAAAGAACAAGCTCCAAGGCATCGCAGATCCCGATTTCCGCACATTGGGTGAGCGCCAGATGATCAATCCGGCAAGCAATCCCGCATTCACCAAACTGGCACGACTGCAGGCATGGACCGACCAATGGCGCCATTGTGGATCGGACGAGTTCAAGGCCACAGTCGAGACTATCGACAAGTTCGTCGCCAGTGTTCTTTCCGCGGAGAAGGGTACACCCGCGATCCTCGCCGCCGCCGAAGCGGCCAATGCGGTGCCAACGGATATGGGCATCACCAACTTTGGGGCCATGCCCTATATTCTGCGCGTCTCGATAGATGACATTGGCGGAACCTCAGTAACGCGATCGAATGTGTGGTTCTCTTTGGGCATGCCTGGCGCTGCGGTGATCACAAGTGGTCTGAAAGTCAGCTTTCAGTTGAGCGACCCCAGCCAGGGATCGAACATCGCCACGGGAATGGTCCGCTGCGCGACACGCCCTATCAGCTATCGGGAGGTGCAGGCCATGTTGGTGACCGTTGAGTCGAAGGGGTCTGGATCGTTAGGAGATCGGCAGAAGAATCTGGTCACGTGCGCGTATCGATTGAGTTGACGATGCGGCCGTCGGCATAAATCGCGGTTCCGCCGCCCCCCAATCCGCGCTAACGGGGCCTTCACGCGCGCCCGTAGTTCAACTGGATAGAGCACGAGCCTTCTAAGCTTGGAGTTGCAGGTTCGAGTCCTGCCGGGCGCGCCAGCCATTCCGCGCAAAGCGGAGGGACCGGGAGGGGGACGCGATGCCGCATTTCGGCGACTATCAGCATGCCATCTATGGCGCGGGACTTCAGGGCGTGCTGCCGACGATCCCGGTCGACTTTGCCAGCCTTGAGAAGCGCGCCGAGGCGGCGATGGCACCGTCGCTATTGTCCTACGTCCAGGGCGGGTGCGGGGACGAGCAGACGCAGCGGGCCAATGCCGACGCCTTCCGCCATTGGGGCATCGTGCCGCGAATGATGGTCGATTGCTCGGTCCGCGACCTCTCGGTCGAACTGCTCGGAATGAAGCTGCCCTCCCCGCTGTTCATGGCCCCGGTCGGGGTGGCGGGGATGTGCACGCAGGATGGGCATGGCGACATCGCCGCCGCGCGCGCCGCCGCGATGACCGGGGTGCCGCTGACCGTTTCGACGCTGACCAACGATCCGCTGGAGGATGTCGCCGCCGCAATGGGCGGCACGCCGGGGATGTTTCAGCTCTATACACCCAAGGACCCCGAACTCGCCGCGAGTCTGGTCAGCCGGGCCGAGGCGGCGGGGTATAAGGCGATCGTGGTGACGCTCGACACCTGGGTCACCGGCTGGCGACCGCGGGACCTCAACACCGCCAATTTCCCGCAGCTGCGCGGGCATGTCCTGTCCAACTATTGGTCCGACCCGCGCTTCCAGCAGATGCTGGCCAAGCCCGTGGCGGAGGACCCGCGCGCGGCGGTGATGACCTGGGCCGCAACGTTCGGGCGCGTGCTGACCTGGGCCGACATGCCGTGGCTGCGCTCGCTGACCACGCTGCCGATCATCCTCAAGGGTATCTGCCACCCCGACGATGCGCGCCGCGCAATCGATGAGGGCGCAGACGGCATCTATTGCTCCAACCATGGCGGACGTCAGGCCAATGGCGGGATCGCCGCGATCGACCTGTTGCCCGATGTCGTCGCGGCGGCGGGCGAGGTGCCGGTGTTGTTCGATTCAGGGATCCGGTCGGGCAGCGACGTCGCCAAGGCGCTGGCGCTCGGCGCGACTGCGGTCGGCGTGGGTCGGCCCTATTGCTACGGCCTCGCGCTCGGCGGCGCCGAGGGCGCGGCGCATGTGCTGCGATCGATCCTGGCCGAGGCGGATTTGCTGATGGCGGTCGATGGATTTCCGAGCACTGCAGCGTTGCGCGAGGCGGGGGCGCGGCGGCTATCCTGACGCCTTCAGGGATCACTCAAAACCCCGATTGACCAGCGTTGTCTGATAGCGCTACCAATCTACTCGTACACGGTCCGACAGTGGCCGGAATCTTAGAGGAGAGATGCGCATGATCGCCCCATTGGCGCTGGTCGCCCTGCTTGCCGCCGCGCCGCAAGCGGTGCCCGCCCGGACCGACAAATTGCCGGTCGGCATCTGCATCAACATCGGCAACACGTTCGAGCCGCCGGCTGAGTCCGCCTGGGGTGGCAAGCCGCTGGCCGATGACGACATGGCGATCATCGCCAAAGCCGGGTT
Source organism: Sphingomonas sp. (assembly GCF_035998645.1). Classification (GTDB taxonomy): domain Bacteria; phylum Pseudomonadota; class Alphaproteobacteria; order Sphingomonadales; family Sphingomonadaceae; genus Sphingomonas. The sequence continues at coordinate 88,127 of NZ_DASYHL010000004.1, read as the reverse complement.
CAAGACGGTGCGCCTGCCCGTCCGTTGGGACACGCATGCCGGGCCGGGGCCGGACTTCAAGATCGACGAAGCCTATATGAAGCGCGTCCGTAGCGCGGTGGAACAGGCGCGCGCGGCGGGGCTGAACGTCATCCTCAACAGCCATCATTTCGAGGCGATTCACAAGGATCCGCTGGGCAGCGCGCCACAGCTGGCGGCGATGTGGCGGCAGATCGCGGCACGCTTTGCCGACATGCCGCGCGAGCATGTGTGGTTCGAGGTCGAGAATGAGCCGCACGAGAAATTCGACAACAAGAACCTGATCGCGGTGATCACCCCGGCGCTGAAAGCGATCCGCGAGACCAACCCCGATCGCCCCGTCATCGTCGGCGGCGAGTTCTGGAGCGGGATCGACAGCCTCGCGACGCTGCCGCTGCCCGAGGACCCGCATATCGTCCCGACCTTTCACTATTACGAGCCGTTCGACTTCAGCCATCAGGGCGCGAGCTGGGTCAATCCCGCCCCGCCGCTGGGCCGCACCTATGGCACGGCCGAGGATGCGTTGCGCCTGAAGCGCGATGTCGAGAAGATCCGCGCCTATATTGCGCGCACCGGCAAGACGCCGTTCATGGGTGAGACGGGGGCGCACACGACCACCAGCCTCGACCAACGCGTCGCCTATCACCGCGCGGTCACCGCCGCGTTCGGGCCGATGGACATCGGCATGTGCACATGGGCGTACAGCAACACCTTCCCATTTTACGACAAGGAGAAGAAGCAATGGCTTCCGGGTCTGCGCGGCGCGATGGGGCTGCCGGAATGAAGCGGGTTCTGATCGCTGCGGCGGCGCTCGCCGCGCTTGCTCCCGCCGCCGGTGCGGCACAGGACCAGCCGACCGCCGAGCTGCAGGCGCTGGACGATGCGTTGCCCGGCGCGCTGATCAACGATCCGTCGCGGATGGACTGGGCATTCTACGGTGCCGAGCAGAAGACCAAGAATGTGCAGGACCCGTCGATCCCGGGTGGCGGTGCCGCCGTGCGGGTCGAGGTGCCGCGCGCCGGTGCCAACATCTATGACAGCGGCGCGAACGTGCCGATCCGTCGCGGCATCGCAGTCGGGCGCGACGTGACGGTTGCCTTCTATGCCCGCACGGTGAAGTCCGAGGCGCCGGGCGGCAAGGGCAAGATCGGCGTGCGGTTCCAGCAGAATGCCGCGCCCTATGCGGGCTTTGGCGACACCGTGCTCAACGTGGGCAGCGAATGGGCGCTGTACGAAGTCACCGCGCGATCGGACAAGGCGCTGCCGACCGGACAGGCGGTGGTCGGCCTTCAGCTCGCCGGAGCCAAGCAGGTGATCGAGATCGGTCAGGTCATCATCGTTGAAGGCGCCACCAGCATCCGCACGACCAAGCGCGTCGAGACCGCCGCCGCGCCCGATCCGGAGCTGCCGCCGCAGCTCAAGGACAAGGGCAAGATGCTCAACGATCCGGCCAATCGCGACTGGGGCTTTCACGGCGCAGGGCAGACGACCAAGGCGACCGTGACCAATGTCTATGGTCGCGTCGGCACCCTGTTCAGCATCGCGGCGGCCGGGACCGCGCCCTATGTGTCGGGGGCCAGCATCACGCTGGACGAAGAGATCAAGGACGGCGACGTGCTGTTGGTCGCGGTGCTCGCGCGTACGCTGTCGGCAGGTACGACGGATGGCCAGGGGCTGTTGTCAGTGCGCATCCAGAAGAACACCGCGCCCTATGACGGCTTCCTCGACAAGCAAATTCAGGTCGGGCCGAATTGGCGTCTCTACCAGTTCCGCACCCAGGCCGGGATGGACATCGCCAAGGGTGCGGCGCAGCTCGCGATCCACACCGGCGGCGCCCAACAGGAGATCGAGGTCGGGCCCGTCTATGTCATTCGCGAAGAAGCGGTGCTGACATCGTCGAGCAACTGACCCTGATTGCCGGGGCTGCGCGTGCGGCGGTCGCCCCGGCGCTTGGCGGTGCCTTAACGCTATGGACTGTGGATGGCGTACCGATGCTGCGCGCAGCATCGGCGGAGGCCATCGCGGCGCGCGATCCGCTCGGCATGGCCAGCTTTCCGCTGGTGCCCTTTTCCAATCGGATCGCTGATGCGCGGTTCGACTGGGCGGGGGAGCACCATGCGATCGCGCCGAACTTCGCGCCCGAGCCGCATGCGATCCATGGCATCGGCTGGACGTCGGCATGGGAGGTCAGCGAGGCACGCGACGATCGCGTCGTCCTGACGCTCGACCATGCCGGCGATGCGCGCTGGCCTTTTGCCTTTGCCGCCGAGCAGATTGTCGCGCTGACCCCCGACACGCTGACCGTCACCCTCACCGCGCGCAATCTGGAGGCGTTCGACGCGCCGCTGGCGTGCGGGCATCACCCCTATTTTCCGGCAGCAGGCGCGCGGCTGCGCTTTGCGGCGGAGCGGCGCTGGCCCCCCGATGCGCGAATGCTGCCCGGCGATCCGGTCGAGATTGCCGACCGGCAGGTCGATTTCGCGGTAGCCGAACGCGCGCTCGACTGCGCCTTTTCCCGATGGGACGGGGTTGCGACGATTGCCTGGCCGGAACGCGCGCTGCGGATCGAGTCCGAGGTCGATCATGCGGTGGTCTATACCCCCGGCGGCGCCCCGCATTTCTGTTTCGAGCCGGTCGCGCACCTGCCGAACGCGCTCAGTGTCACGGTTGCGCCTGGTGCGAGCCATCGCGCGACGATGCGCCTGATCGCGCAACCTGTTAGCGTGCGCGCATGATCGCTCCGCCCGTCGCCAGCATCGTCATCATCGGCGGCGGTACCGCCGGTTGGATGACTGCCGCCGCCGCCGCGCGCTTCCTGAACGATGGTCGGCGCACGATCACGTTGGTCGAATCCGACGCGATCGGCACGGTCGGCGTCGGCGAGGCGACGATCCCGCCGATCCGCGAGTTCAACCACCAGTTGGGCATCGACGAACGCGACTTTGTCCGTGAGACCGGCGCGACGATCAAGCTTGGCATCGAGTTCGTGAACTGGGGGCGCAAGGGCGACCGCTACCTGCACCCGTTCGGCGATCTGGGGCATGATTTTCAGGGCGTCGCGTTCCACCAATATTGGCTCAAGCACCGCATCGGCAGCCTTGAGGACTATTGGATGGCGGCGCAAGCGGCGCGGCGCGACCGCTTTGCCCATCCCGCCGCCGATCCGCGCACACCGCTGGGTGGCCTCGCTTATGCCTATCATTTCGACGCCGGGCTCTACGCCGCATTCCTGCGCCGCCGGGCCGAGGCCGGTGGGGTCAGCCGCGTCGAGGGGAAGATCGCGTCGGTCGAACTCGACGGCGCGACGGGCCATGTCGCCGCGGTCGTGCTGGATGATGGCCGCCGCGTCGCCGGCGACTTCTTCATCGACTGTTCGGGGTTTCGCAGCCTGTTGCTCGGCGACGCGCTGGGGGTCGGCTATCGCGACTGGTCGCACTGGCTGCCGTGCGACCGCGCGATGGCGGTGCCATGCGAGCGCGCCGATCCGCTGACCCCGCTCACCCGCTCCACCGCGCATGAGTTTGGCTGGCAATGGCGCATCCCGCTGCAGCACCGCACCGGCAATGGCATCGTCTATGCCAGCGCGTTCGGCAGCGACGAAGCCGCGCGTGAGACGCTGCTGGCGAACCTCGACGCGCCCGCGACCGCCGAGCCGCGCGCTTTGTCCTTCACCGCCGGGGTGCGTGAGAAGCAATGGCAGGGCAATGTCGTCGCACTCGGCCTGTCCGCCGGGTTCATCGAGCCGCTCGAATCGACCAGCATCCATTTGATCCAGACCGGCATATCGAAGCTGATGTGGCTGTTCCCGGACAGCGGCATGGGGTCGGCGGGGCGCAACGAATATAACCGGCTGATGCACGAAGCGTACGAATATGTCCGCGATTTCATCGTGCTGCATTACAAGGCGACCCAGCGGCGCGACACCGCGCTGTGGCGGCATGTGGGCGAGATGCCGGTCCCCGACAGCCTTGCCGCCAAGCTGGAACTGTGGCGCGAGCGCGGGCGCATCCGCCGCTATGACCATGACCTGTTCGGCGTACCCAGCTGGGTCGCGGTGCTGATCGGCCAGGGGATCATGCCCGAGGGGCACGACCCGCTGGTCGATTCGATGGACGATGCGCGCGTGACCGCGGCGATGCGCCAGATCGCCGCGACCTATGCCGATGTGGCGGGGAAGCTCCCCGGCCATGCCGATCAGATCGCGGCGATGGTACGGTAGGGTCCAGCGATCTCCGATTCCCCTCCCTGAAAGGGAGGGGGGCTGCATGGCGACAGCGCCGGGTTTAGGGACAGCCCACGACCTGATCCGCCGCTGTGCCCAACGCCACGCGCGACAGGCTGTAGGTGACCGCCCCTTCGCTGCGCAGAACGAACGGTGCCTCGACCCGGCCGAGATTCGCCCCGCCCTTGGCGAAGCATTTGAGCGGGACACCATAGCTGACCCACGCGCCGAGCTTGGCCCCCTCGACCGCAGTTGCGCGCACTGCGGCATTGCCGATGCGGAAATGCAGCGGGCCGGCGGGCTTGGCGTCGACGCGCATCGTCGCAACCAGCATGACATCGCCATTGGTTTCGCGCGTCAGGTCGAGCAGCGCCTGGGTCGCGACCGCGACATCGGCGGTGCCCGAAGCGATGGCGAAGCGGCGCGCGCCTTCCTGCACGACATGGTCGACCGCAGTCACGCGCACCCGCCCGCTCGCCGCCACTGCGGGAACGGTGGTGATCCGCGTCGAATCCGCCGGATCGCCATAGACCAGCAGCGACCAGGACGCGGGGGGAACGCCGCCCGCGAAATAGACATGGCCGGCATCCTCGTCGGCGACCCCGCTATCCTCCGACAGCGGCTTCCATGCCGAAGCGCCACCGGCAAGCGTCAGGCCATAGCCGAAGGGAAACAACGTCGGGCCATCGGCACGCGCGGTGGCGGGCCAGGCGGCGGGCAGTTTGCCGGTGAAGTCGTACGGCGCGCGGCGGTCCTTGCGCTGGACCAGCAGGTCGGCGATCCCCGCCCCTTCCGATCCCGGCAACCACGCGACGACGAAGGCATCGGCGGCATTGAGTTCCGGGTTCATGAACAGCGGGCGGCCGGTGACCATCACCGCGACCACGGGAATCCCCTGCGCCTTGAGCGCCTTCATCGTCTCATAGGGCTTGCGCAGTTCGGGGCGCAGCTGGAGCGTCTTGAGGTCGCCCTGGAACTCGGCATAGGGCGTCTCACCGAACACCACGATCGCGACGTCGGGCTTCTTGGCAAACTTGCCGTCCGCGACCAGCTCGGCGCTGCCGCCGGTCGCCGTCACCGCGCTTTCGAGGCCCTTCCAGATCGAGGTTGCGCCGGGAAACTGGTCGTTCTTCACCCCCGTGCCCTGCCAGGTCAGCGTCCAGCCACCCGACTGCCGCCCGATATCATCGGCGGCATCCCCGGCGACCAGCACATGCGCGCCCGCCTTTACCGGCAGCAGCGAGCCGTTATTCTTCAGCAGCACCAGCGACTTGCGCACCGCGTCGCGCGCGACCGCGCGGTGATCGGCACGGCCGAGCAGCGACCAGTCGCCCGAATATTTGCGCGTCGATGGCTTGCCCGCTTCGAACAGCCCGAGCCGCATCTTGACCCGCAGGATGCGCGCGACCGCATCGTCGAGCCGCGCCATCGGCACTTCACCCGACTTCACCTGCGCCACGAGGGAATGCCAGAGCGGCTTCCAGCTATCGGGTGCCATATACATGTCGAGCCCGGCATTGACCGACTTGGCGCACGAGGCGTTGGTGCAGCCTTCGACCTGACCATGCGCGTTCCAGTCGGAGACTAGGAAGCCGCCGAAGTTCATCCGGTTCTTGAGCACATCGGTCAGCAGACCCTTGTGCCCGGTCATCTTGGTGCCGTTCCAGCTCGAGAAGCTGACCATCACCGTCGCTACCCCCTGCTCGATCGCAGGAATATAGGGGGCACCGTGGATGTCGCGCAGCTCGGTCTCGCTGATCCGCGCATCGCCCTGATCGCGCCCCTCATGCGTGCCGCCGTCAGCGAGGAAATGCTTGGTCGAGGCAAGGACATAGGGACCGGCGAGCAGGTTGGTGCCGCTACCCGGCCCCTGCAGCCCGCGCACCATCCGCTCGACATAAGATGCGACCAGCTTGGGGTCGGACGAATAGCCTTCATAGGCCCGGCCCCAGCGGAAATCGCGCGGGACGGTGACGGTGGGGGCGAAGGTCCATTCCTGTCCGGTCGCGCGGATTTCCAGCGCGGTGGCCTGCGCGATCTTTTCGATCAGATCGGGATCGCGCATCGCGCCGAGGCCGATATTGTGCGGGAACAGCGTCGCCCCAATGATGTTGCTGTGGCCATGGACCGCATCGGTGCCCCAGATGATCGGCACGCCGACGCGACCGCCGCTCTTGTCGACCGACGCTTCGTAGAATTCGTCAGCGAGTTGCAGCCATTTCGGCGCCAGCGCGAAATCATCGCCATAGGGGCCGCTGCTGCCGCCGTTGAGGACGGAGCCGAGGTGGTAGGTGCGCACGTCCGCGGGCGTGACGCTGGCGATGTCCGCCTGGACGATCTGCCCGACCTTCTCCTCGACCGACATTTTGGCGATCAGCGCCGCGATCTTCGCTTCGACAGCGTTGTCCGTCTGCTGCGGCCAGGTCGGACTCGGCCAGATCTCGGGGTTCACCGGGCTTTCCTGCGCCGCGAGCGGGGCGGCCAGGGCGGCGCCGAGCGCCAGAAGCATCAATCGTTTCATCTAGTCCTCTCCAGGATGCGGATCAGTTGGTCTTGAGGTACGGCGCGGGCGCTGGGATCGACGCGGTCGGGACGGACCCCACGCGCGAACCACCAGCCAATCCACTCGCCGGGCGTGACGGGGTCCCAGTCGCGATAGGGCATCCGCCCGCGCGCCGCAAAGCCGCGACGCAGGGTCGCCAGATCGTCGGTCGGCGTGCCGCTCCAGCGCTCGGTCGCCCAGTCGATCATCCGCTGGTGTGCGATGGCGGTCCGGCGATTATATTCAGCGGCTTCGCGCTCGCTCGGCTCGGCATGCGGCATGAACTCGATCGCGCGCAGGATATCGGCATGTGCGGCGGACAGCGCATGGCCATCGAAACTCTCGGCGACCAGCGCAGCCTCGCCGAGCGCGATCCTCCGACCGGCACGCGGAGCCGGGTGGCGGCCGGCGGGCAGCCCATCGCCCTGTGCGAGCCGCCAGCCCCATGGGGGTGCCTGCCACTCGACCCCAGTTTCGCTGGTCGTCAGCGCCTCGCCTTCTGGACCGCCCGACTTGATCGGCTCGGCGATCAGGTTCGGCAGCTGCGCGTCGATCCAGTCTTCCCCGGGCGTAGTGCAATCGAGCAGCAGCGCGCCGTCCTCCGCCTCGCCCCGTGCGATCCCGAGCGCGGCGGCCATTTCGGCAAGCAGCGCGCGATAGGCGGGCATGTCGAACCGCACGCCAAATGGTTCGGCCCCCGGCCCGGTCAGCATCGCCCAGTCCGGCGTCGCATCGGGCCGCTCGGCCAGGCTGCGCAGCCATAGCTGGTGCAGTGCGACGCCCTCGACATGCGGGATCGCACCCGGCGCGCCGAGCCGCACTCCGTCGAGCATGGTCCGATAGATCCCGACCGCGCCGGTACGGCGGATGAACAGGCTCTGGTCCAGCCCGATCGCGCGGTGGAATCCGTCGATCGCCAGTGTCGCCGCGCCGATCCGGTCGAGCAGCGAGCGGGGATCGGTGGGGCGCTCGACCAAAGTGACCCGCGCGGCAGGAAGCGCGCGGCGAAAGGCGATGGCGGCGGACAGCGCGACCACGCCGCTGCCCAGCACGGCGACGCTGGCAGGGCCGCTCATACCGCCCCCCATGCGCCCTGCGCGCGCAAGGCAGCCTCATGGTCGGGCATCGCATCGACCCGCTCGCGGATCGTGCGCGCCATATCGTCGAGCGCGCGGTTGAGCGCGGCGGGTGAGGGATTGTCCGCGCGCGGGTCGTGCCGCGCGGGGATCATTCCTTGGCCCAGATAGACCGCAACCCAGCTTGGCTCGAGGAACAGCCCCTCGCCATGTTGCTCGATCCGGCCCGCCTCACGCCACAGCTCCAGCTTGCCGGCCAGACTGTCGGGCAGATCCATCGTGCGGACATGGTTCCAGAAGTCCGAATCGTCGCGCGTCGTGGCGTGGTAATGGAGGATCAGGAAATCGCGGACGCGGTCATATTCATAATCGACCGTCGCGTTGAACGCGGCGCGGTCGGCGGGGTCGATCTGGCGCTCCGGGAACAGCTCGATCAGCCGCATCACCGCCATTTGCGCGAGATGGATGCTGGTCGATTCGAGCGGTTCGAGGAAGCCGCTGGCCAAGCCGATGCTGACGACGTTGCCGACCCAGCTTTCGCGCCGCCGCCCGGCACGGAAGCGCAGGATGCGGGGATCGGCCAGCGGTTTGCCCTCAACCGCGCCAAGGATCGCGACGCACGCCGCATCTTCCGACAGGAAGCTGCTGGAGAACACATAGCCATTGCCGACGCGGTGCTGAAGCGGGATGCGCCAGCGCCAGCCGGCCGTCATCGCGGTCGCACGCGTGTACGGCTCGATCGGCCCGTCCACTCGCGTAGCGGGCAGCGCGGCGGCGCGGTCGCAGGGCAGCCAGTGCGACCAATCCTCCCACGCCGCATCCATCGCCCCGCCGATCAGCAAAGCGCGGAAGCCCGAGCAGTCGATGAACAGGTCGCCCGCAACGCGCTCGCCACTCTCCAGCACAAGTTCGGTGACGTCGCCGTTCTCACCGTCGCGCTCGACTCCGGTGACGCGCCCCTCGGTCCGGGTCACGCCGCGTGCCTCGGAATAGCCGCGCAGCATCGGCGCCAGCTTGGTCGCGTCGAACTGATAGGCCCAGCCATAGCTGGTCGACAGGAAGTCGCCGTCAGCCGGCGGAAGCGCGAAGCGGTTGGCGCGGGCGGCTACGATCGGGAGCGAATAGTCCTCAAGGCTCCGCCGCGATCCTTCGTGCCGCGCACGCAGCCAATAATGGTGGAACCCCACCCCGGCCAGATCGACGCCATAGGCCCCGAACGGGTGGACATAGCGGTCGCCCAGCCTGCCGAAATCGCGGAAATCGATGCCGAGCTTATAGGTCGCGTTGGTCGCGCGCATCATCTCGGCCTCGTCGATGCCGAGCCGCTGGAGAAAGGCGCGCAGGTGCGGGAGGGTCGCCTCCCCCACCCCGACGATGCCGATCTCTTCGGATTCGATCAGGCGCACATCGGCCACGCCGGGCAGGAAGCGCGCGAGGGCGGATGCGGCCATCCACCCCGCGGTTCCGCCCCCGACGATGACGACGCGCACCGGATCGCTCACGGCGCGCTCGCCGCGTGCGGGCCGACGACCAGCCCCATGAACAGCCCGGCATGAATGGTGGCAAGGCGCGAAGCGTCCACATCCTTCGCGATGCTGCGCCAGGCAGTCTCGCCGACTGGACGCCATTGCGCCTGCGCGGTGCCATCGTCGAAGCTCAGCTTCAGCTCGACCTGCGTCGCACCGTCACGCGGGACCGATGCGATCACCACGCCATTGTCGGGTTCGTCCTTCGAGATGCGGCGCCGCACGACGAGCTTGTCGCCCTCAAGCCCCGCGAACATCAGATGATGTTCGTTGGCGACCGCGAGCAGCCCCGCGCGCTCGGACGCGCTCTTGGGATCGAACGACACGCGCGTCGTCCAGCTCGCTTTGGCATGGCGCATCCGCTTGCCGAGATAGCTGGGCTGGGCGAGCGCACCAGCCGCAACCGGGCGCGTGTCGAGCGTCAGCGCGCCATCGGCGATCCGCCACCATGGCGCGCCCTTGGGCGAGCGCAGCATCAGCCAGTCATCGCCAAGCTTCGGCGCATCGAACTCCTCGCGCCAGTCGCGCGCTTCGCCGGGCGAGACAGGCAGCTTCGGCCGCGCCACGCTGGCGGGCATCGGCGTGCGCGGCGGCAGGATCGAGGGCCAGCCATCCTTCCACGTCACCGGCAGCAGGAAGGTCTCTCGACCCAACAGCGTTTCCTGCCCGCGGAACGGACGGGTGGCGAGGAACACGGCCCACCAGCTGCCATCGTCGAGCTTCACCATATCGGCGTGGCCGGTCGCCTGGACCGGGTTCGGACGATCCTCGGGCAGGTCGCGCTGGGTCATGATCGGATTGACCGGGCCCGGGGTGTACGGGCCGGTCAGGCTGCGCGAGCGGTAGATGGTCTGGGCGTGCTGGTCCGCCGTGCCGCCCTCGGCCGCCGACAGATAATACCAGCCATCGACCTTGTAGATATGCGGCCCCTCGGCCCAGATCGGCTTGGTCGCGGGATCGACGCCCTTGTCGACCAGCAAGTGCCGCGTCCCCTTCATCTTGTAGGTGGCGAGGTCGATTTCCTGCATCCATAAAGCGCGGTGCCCGTCATATTCGGGTTTGCCCGGCGGCGCGTCGTTGTTGATGATCCACGCCCGGCCATCCTCGAAATAGAGCGACGGGTCGATGCCGCCGAAATCGAGCCAGTGCGGCCCGCTCCACGGCCCCGCCGGGTTCTTTGCCGTGAGCATGAAATTATCGCGGCACCCGACACAGGTGTTGAGGATGTAATAGCTGCCGTCATGATACTCGATCGTCGGCGCGAACACGCCGCGATCCAGCGCCAGCCCGCTGAAATCGAGCATGTCCGGGCGGTCGATCGCATTGCCGATCTGGCGCCAGTTCACCAGGTCGCGGCTGTGATAGACGGGGATGCCGGGGAACCAGGCAAAGGTCGAGGTGACGAGGTAGAAATCCTGCCCCACCTTCACGATCGACGGGTCGGGGCGGAAGCCCGGCAGCACCGGATTCGCGAACTGCCCAGCGGGAAGCTCGCGCACCTCTGACTCCGCCGAATAAGCGACGAAATCGAATCGCGCCGCGCTCTGCTGCGCAGCAGCGGGCGCAGCAACTGACAGCGCCAGCAATGCGGCCAAACCCTTCATCTCGCTCCTCTCCTCCTTGTCTGCACGGGTTTCCCCGCGCCTGCACCGACGTTTTTTCCGCACGATGCTTGACACCTCCATAGGAGCATGATGTTAGCGCTATCAAGAGCAATGATGTCGGAGGGGTACAAGCGATGACGGTCTCGCTGGCTGGGATATTGCCGGACGATTGGCGGTCTGGCCGGTTCCTCGGGCGCATCGATCAGGGTGACGGTCCGGTGCCGGTCTTGATCGCCGATGGCGCGCTGTTCGACCTGACGCCGGGCACTGCCACCATCTCCGGTGCGATCGACCGCGATCTGACCGCGCCCGCGCATGGCCGGCACATCGCCGACCTCGACGCCGCCGATCCACGCCTGCCCGATGGCGCGACCCTGCTCGCCCCGATCGACCTGCAATGCATCAAGGCGGCGGGCGTCACTTTCGCGGTTTCGGCGATCGAGCGCGTGATCGAGGAGCGCGCGCGCGGCGATGCGAGCCAGGCGGCGGCGATTCGCGGGCGGCTCGAGGAACGCGTCGGCAGCGGCATCCGATCAGTCGTCCCCGGATCGGCCGAGGCGGCTGCGCTCAAGGCGGTGCTGATCGAAGACGGCATGTGGTCGCAATATCTGGAGGTCGCGATCGGCCCGGATGCGGAGGTCTTCACCAAGTCGCCGGTGCTGTCGGCGGTCGGGCATGACGCGCCAATCGGGGTGCGATCGGATTCGAGCTGGAACAATCCCGAGCCCGAAATCGTGCTGGCGATTTCCAGCCGTGGAGAAACGGTCGGCGCGATGCTGGGCAACGACGTCAATCTGCGCGATTTCGAGGGGCGCTCGGCGCTGCTGCTGGGCAAGGCCAAGGACAATACCGCGTCCTGCGCGCTCGGCCCGTTCATCCGCCTGTTCGACGACGGCTTTACCATCGACGATGTGCGCAGCGCCGATGTCGCGCTGACGATCGAGGGCAGCGACGGCTTCCGCCTTGAGGGCGCGAGCCGGATGAGCGAGATCAGCCGCGATCCGCTCGACATCGCGGCGCAGGCGATGAGCGAACATCATTATCCCGATGGCTTCGTCCTGTTCCTCGGCACGCTGTTCGCGCCGACGCAGGATCGCGATGTGCCGGGCGGCGGGTTTACCCACAAGGTCGGCGACCGCGTGACGATCGCATCGCCCCGCCTCGGCACGCTCGCCAACACGGTGACGACGTCGCGGGACGCGCCAAAATGGGAGATGGGCATCGCCGCATTCGTGCGCGACCTTGCCCGCCGCGGGCTCGCCGAACGGATTTGAACTCTGACTTGCAGGACATGCACATCATGAAGCTGACCCACCTGATCAATGGCGAGCGCGTCGCGGTCGACACGCCGCTGGAAAGCCGTAACCCGTCGAACACCGATGAGGTCGTCGCGACCTTTGCTGCAGGCGATGCTGCGGTGGTCGACCAGGCGGTGCAGGCCGCCCGCGCCGCGCAGCCGGGCTGGGCCGCGGCCTCGCCCGAAGTGCGCGCAGACCTGCTCGACAAGGTCGGCGCGACGATCATGGCGCGCGCCGCAGAACTCGGTGAACTGCTCGCCCGCGAGGAGGGCAAGACCCGCGCCGAGGGCATGGGCGAAGTGATGCGCGCCGCGCGCATCTTCCGCTATTTCGGCGGGGAAGCGCTGCGCCGTCACGGCCTGACGCTCGAATCGACCCGGCCCGGCCTCGACGTCGCGACCTATCGCGAGGCGGTGGGCGTGGTCGGCCTGATCACCCCGTGGAACTTCCCGATCGCGATTCCGGCATGGAAGGCGGCGCCCGCGCTCGCGTTCGGCAACACCGTCGTGATGAAGCCTGCCAATGTGACCCCGGCGATGGCCAGCGCGCTCGCCGACATCATCCAGGAATGCGGCGCGCCTGCTGGCGTGTTCAACCTCGTGCTCGGTCAGGGCGGCGTCGGACAGGCAATCGTCGATCACCCGCATGTCGATGCGATCAGCTTCACCGGGTCGCAGGGCGTCGGCGCGAAGGTCGGCATGGCCGCGATGACGCGGCAGGCGCGGGTACAGCTGGAGATGGGCGGCAAGAACCCGCTGGTCGTGCTGGCGGACGCGGATCTCGACAAGGCGGTCGCAATCGCACTGGACGGCGGCTTCTTCCAGACCGGGCAGCGCTGCACCGCGTCGAGCCGGGTGATCGTCGAGGATGCGATCCACGACCGCTTCGTCGCCGCACTCGCCGAACGCGCCAAGGCGCTCAAGGTCGGCCCGGCCCTTGCCGCCGACACCCAGGTCGGCCCGGCGTCGAGCGAGAGCCAGTTCGAGCAGAACCTCCGCTATGTTCGCAGGGCGATCGAGGAAGGCGGCCGCGTCGCCAGCGGCGGACCCGATCCGCTCAAGCTCGACACGCCGGGCTATTTCATGGCCCCGACGCTGATCGCCGACACCGACCCTGACATGACGATCAACCGCGAGGAAGTGTTCGGACCGGTCGTCTCGACCGTCCGCGCAAAGGACTACGAGCACGCGCTCGACATCGCCAATCAGGGCGAGTTCGGCCTGTCGTCGGGCATCGTCACCACCAGCCACAAATATGCGCGCGATTTCCGCAAGCGCATCCGCGCCGGCATGGTGATGGTGAACCTGCCCACTGCGGGCGTCGATTACCATGTGCCGTTCGGCGGCACGCGCAAGTCCAGTTACGGCGCCCGCGAACAGGGCTTTGCCGCGGTTGAATTCTACACGACCGTCAAAACGGTCTATTCGGGGGATTGAGGTTGTTGCAGAAATCCACCGGGCCGGCCGCGCTGCGCGCCATCTATCCCAGCCTGCGTGACCGCCATGTGCTGGTCACCGGCGGCGCGTCGGGGATCGGCGAGGGGCTGGTCGAGGCATTCGTGGCGCAGGGCGCGCGGGTCAGCTTCGTCGATGTCCAGACCGAGGCGGGCGAGGCGTTGAGCGCACGCCTGACCCCGGGCGCGAGCCATGCGCCGCAGTTTACGCATTGCGACCTGACCGATGTATCGGCGCTGCAGCAGTGCCTCGCCACGATCCTTGCCGAGCAGGGGCCGGTCGACATCCTGCTCAACAATGCCGCGAGCGACGACCGCCACGGGATCGAGGAGGTGACGCCGGCCTATTGGGACGATCGGATGGCGGTCAATCTACGCCATTTGTTCTTCGCCGCGCAGGCGGTAGTGCCGGGGATGAAAGAGGCCGGGCACGGCGTCATCATCAATTTCGGGTCGATCAGCTGGCATCTCGGCCTGCCCGACCTGACGCTGTACCAGACCGCCAAGGCGGCGATCGAAGGACTGACCCGCAGCCTCGCGCGCGAACTCGGCCCGCACGGCATCCGCGCCTGCACCATCGTCCCCGGCAATGTTCAGACGCCGCGGCAGGAGAAATGGTACACGCCCGAGGGGGAAGCGGAGATCGTCGCGGCACAGGCGCTGAACGGTCGCATCCAGCCCGCCGATATCGCCGCGATGGCGACCTTCCTCGCCTCCGACGATGCCCGGATGTGTACTGCGCATAATTACTGGGTGGATGCCGGATGGCGGTAACCGAAGCACGGGTCGCTGCGCGTGTCGGCGCCACACTGGGCGAAGGTCCGGTGTGGGATGCGGCGCGCAGCTGCCTGTGGTTCGTGGATATCAAGGGCAAGAAGCTCCACCGCTTCGACCCCGCCACCGCCGCGCTGAGCAGCGCCGATGCGCCTGGCGAGATCGGCTGGGCACTGCCCGCCGACAATGGCCGGTTGCTGTGCGGTTTTCAGAGCGGGCTGCACTGGTTCGATCCCGACACACGCGCCTTCACCTTCTGGCGCGTGGTCGAGCCGGCGCTTCCCGGCAACCGACTCAACGACGCGTGCACCGACGCGCAGGGTCGCGTGTGGTTCGGCTCGATGGACAATAGCGAATCCGCCGCCACCGGCTGGTTCTACCGGCTCGATGCCGGACAGATCGACCGGGTCGGGCCGGGACCGGTGAGCATCACCAATGGCCCGGCGGTGTCCCCGGCGGGCGACCGCATCTATTTCACCGACACGATCGGCCGCCGCATCTGGGTCGCACCGCTGCATGATGACGGATCGCTCGGCGGCGCCCAGCCCTATCTGACCTTCACCGGGGACGAGGGCTATCCCGACGGGTCGATCACGGATGCCGAGGGCAATGTCTGGGTCGGGTTTTTCGCAGGGCACGGCGCGCGCCGCTTCGACCCAAGCGGGCGCGAGATCGAATTCGTGCGCCTGCCCGTCGCCAATGTCACCAAGCTGGCGTTCGGCGGCGATGGGCTGAAAACGCTCTACGCCACCACCGCCGCCAAGGGCCTGAGCGCCGAGGAACGCGCCGCCCAGCCGCATGCCGGCGATTTGTTCGCATTCGAGGCGACCGTCCCCGGCCACGCGCTCGCCCGGGCGCACGTCGCGTGAGGGGTACGGCAGTGCTGCTCGCCGCCACGGCGCTCGCTCCCCTGCCCGCCGCCGCGCAGCTCGCCTTCGCCCCCGTCATCGGCGATCACGGCGTGCTTCAGCGCGACAAGCCGATCGTGGTCGAGGGCGAGGCCGCTCCCGGCATGTCCCTGACCGTCACGCTCGGCGCCACGATCGCGCAGGCCAAGGCCGACAAGGACGGCCATTGGCGCGCAACCTTCCCGGCGATGAAAGCGGGCGGCCCCTATCGCCTGCATGCCGCGACCGGCGATGCCGCGATCGAGGCGAATGGCGTGATGGTCGGCGATGTCTGGCTGTGTTCGGGGCAGTCGAACATGGAGTTTCCGGTCCGCCGCGCGCTCGATTTCGACAATCAGATGAATAACGCCGCCGATCCGATGCTGCGGCTGCTGACCGTGCCCAAGGCAACCTCAACGCGGCCACAGCGCAAGTTTGCCGAGCCGGCCAGCTGGCAGGCATCGACGCGCGATACCGCGCCTGAATTTTCCGCCGCGTGCTGGTATATGGCGCGCGCGCTGCGCAAGGCCGAGCCGGGCGTTGCGATTGGCCTGATCGACGCGACCTGGGGCGGCACCGCGATCCGCGCGTGGCTCGATCCGGTCGCGACGCGCAGCATTTATGGTGCGCAGGATGCGGCGCTGCTCGAAACCTATGATCGCGACCCGCTGGCCGCGAACACCGCATTTGCGCCGCGCTGGATCGACTGGTGGCGGACGCAGGACAAGGTCGAACCG
Organism: Sphingomonas sp.; assembly: GCF_035998645.1. Lineage (GTDB taxonomy): Bacteria > Pseudomonadota > Alphaproteobacteria > Sphingomonadales > Sphingomonadaceae > Sphingomonas. Next base: position 71,990 of record NZ_DASYHL010000004.1, on the reverse strand, counting down.
TGGCGCACGCCCGATGCGGTCCAGTGGTCGCCGGTCCCCGGCGTGGGACCGTGGGACAGCCTTGGTGAGGCACCGCTTCAGGGGTTTATCGGCTGGGTGTGGTTCCGCCGCACCGTACCGCTGACGGCGCAGCAGGCGCGCGGCGGCGCGACGCTTTCGCTGGGCATCATCGACGATGGCGACCAAGCGTTCGTCAACGGAAAGCCGGTCGGCAACAGCTTCGGCTGGTCCAACCCGCGCGATTACACGGTGCCGGGCAGCTATTGGAAAGCCGGGGCCAACGAGGTCGTGGTCGCGGTGTGGAACAGCTATGGCACCGGCGGCTTCATGGGTCCGGCCGATCGCCTGAAGCTGACCCTCTCCGACGGGTCGAGCGTCCCGCTGGGCGACCAGTGGCGCTACTGGATTTCTGCGGCCAAGGGCGCGCCGCCGCGGCCGCCATGGGACACGATTGCGGGCCTCGGCCTGATCGGCAATGCGATGGTTGCGCCGCTGGGCGGGATCGGGCTGCGCGGTGTCGCCTGGTATCAGGGTGAGAGCGATTCCGGGCAAACCGGCTATGACGTGCGGCTGCGCGGCCTGATCGACGGCTATCGCCGCCAGTCGGGCGATCCGGCGCTGCCGGTGCTGGTGGTCGGGCTGGCCGACTATGGCGCGCCGGCGAGCGCTCCGGTCGAAAGTGGCTGGGGCAAGCTGCGCGATGAGCAGCGGCGCGCGGTCGCGGCGACGCCGGGGACGGCGCTGGTCTCCGCGATCGACCTGGGGTCGCGCACCGACATCCACCCCGGCGACAAGAATGAACTGGGCAAGCGCCTCGCCCGCGCGGCGCTGGGCAAGCCGGGGCCACAGGCGGTGGCGGCGCGACGCGATGGCGGCGATGTGCTCGTGACGTTCAGCGGCGTCGAAGGGGCGCTGGTGGGCTGGAGCGGCGCGCCGATCGGGTTCGAGCTGTGCGCACAGAGCTGTCGCTTTGCTGCGGCGATCATCGAAGGCAACAGCGTTCGCGTGAAGGGCGATGGTCAGCCGGTGACGCGGGTGCGCTATGCCTGGGCCGATACGCCGGTGGTGAATCTGTACGATGCGGCGAATATGACGCCGACCTCGTTCGAGTTGGTGGTGGATTAGCAAACCAATCCTCCCCGGAACGGGGAGGTGGCAGCGCGCAGCGCTGACGGAGGGGGGCCCTCCGTGAAGCGACTCGCTTGCCTCGGGGCCCCTCCACCACCGCCTTCGGCGGCGGTCCCCCTCCCCGTTCCGGGGAGGATTTTTCAGTTCAATGATTATGCCGCGGCAGCGTCTTCGACGTCTGGCGATACTCCAGTGCGAACTCCAGCACCGCGCCCTCGCCCAGTTGCCCGGTCTTCTCGCGCGCCAGTTGCTCCCATGGCGTGTTGCTCGCCGGAACTTCGGGCAGTCCGTCGCCCTTGCGCCGCTCGATCTCGTCCGGCTCGACCAGCATGTCACAGCGGCGGGTGTTGAGGTCGATGCGCACGCGATCGCCCGTGCGCAGCCACGCCAGCCCGCCGCCCGCCGCGCTCTCGGGCGAGGCGTTGAGGATCGAGGGGCTGTCCGACGTCCCGGACTGACGGCCATCACCCAGCGTCGGCAGCCAGTTCACGCCAGCGCGGATCAGCGCGTCGGGCGGCTGCATGTTGACGACTTCCGCCGAACCCGGCCAGCCGAGCACGCCCGCCGAGCGCATCACGAGGATGCAGTCGGCGTCGATGTTCAGATCGGGATCGTTGATGCGGTGGTGATAATCGTCCGACCCGTCGAACACGATCGCCCGCGCCTCGAACACATTCTCCGCATCTGGCCGCGAGAGATAGCGGCGGCGGAATTCGGGCGAGATGACCGAGGTCTTCATGATCGCGAAATCGAACAGATTGCCGCGCAGCACCAGGAACCCGGCATTCTCCTGAAGCGGATCGGCGAACGGGCGGATCACTTCGCGGTCGTTGCTTTCGGTGCCGGCGAGATTCTCCGCAATCGTCCGGCCGGTGACGGTCAGGCAGTCGCCGTGCAGCTTCCCCGCCTGAAGCAATTCCCACATCGCCGCGGGCACGCCACCGGCACGGTGGAAGCGTTCGCCCAGATATTTGCCCGCCGGCTGCATGTTGACCAGCAGCGGCAGGTGGTAGCCATGGTCGTACCAGACCTCCGGCTCCAGCTCGAGGCCGGCATGGCGCGCCATCGCGACGATGTGCGGCTGGGCGTTGGACGATCCGCCGCACACGGTGACGGTGGCAATCGCGTTGAGAAACGCTTCGCGCGTCAGGATCTGCGACGGGCGCAGGTCTGCGCGCACCATTTCGACGATGCGCTGGCCGGTGCGGTAGGCGATCTGCCCGCGCTCGCGATAGGGCGCCGGGATCGCCGCGCAGCCGGTGAGCGACAGCCCGAGCGCTTCGGCGACCGCGTTCATCGTCGATGCCGTGCCCATCGAATTGCAATGCCCGGCCGACGGCGCGCTGCTGGTCGCGCGGCGCAGGAACTCCGCCTCGTCGATCTCGCCAGCAGCGAGCGCGCGGCGGCTGCGCCAGATGACCGTGCCCGACCCGACCAGCTCGCCTTCATGCCAACCATCGAGCATCGGCCCGCCCGACAGGACGATCGCGGGGATGTCGACCGTAGTTGCAGCCATCACCTGACTTGGCGTTGTCTTGTCGCAGCCGGTGGTCAGCACAACGCCGTCGATCGGATAGCCGTTGAGCAGCTCGACCAGGCCAAGATAGGCGAGGTTGCGGTCGAGCGCCGCAGTCGGGCGGCGGCAGTTTTCGAAGATCGGATGGACCGGAAATTCGATCGGGATGCCGCCCGCATCGCGGATCCCGTCGCGCACGCGCTTGGCGAGGTCGAGATGGATGCGGTTGCAGGGGGACAGGTCGCTGCCCGATTGCGCGATGCCGATGATCGGCTTGCCCGACTGAAGTTCCTCGGGCGTCACGCCATAGTTCATGAACCGCTCGAGATAGAGCGCGGTCATGTCCCAGCGTTCGGGGTTGTCGAACCAGTCGCGCGACCGCAGCCGCACGGGTGTATCGTCAGGCATCGGGGCTCCGTTTGGGCGAGGCGCGGCGGGCCAGCGTCGGCGCAGAATCCGAATCGCGGCGGACCAGAGTGTAGGGCAAGGTTTTCTGCTCGACCTCGAGCGGCTCGCCGTTGCGACGCGCCTTGAGGATGCGCACCGCCGCCGATACCGCCCAGGCGGTCATGCCGCGGATCGGCTGGCGGACCGTGGTCAGTTCGGGCCAGATCGTGCTCGCCATCGCGGTATCGTCGAAGCCGCAGACGGTGATGTCGTTGGGCACGTCGAGATGCAGCCGGTGCGCGACCGCGACGGTTGCTGCGGCCATGTCGTCGTTCGAGGCGAAGATCGCGGTCGGGCGCGGATCGACCGAGATCAGCCGCTCCGACGCCTGCATCCCCGAGCGATAGGTGAAGCGCCCCTGCGCGATCAGCTCTTCGCGCACCGGGATGCCCGCGGCTTCGAGCGCGGCCTTGTAGCCATTGAGGCGACGGCCGCTCGACACCTGTTCGGGGTTGCCGATGATGAAGCCGATCCGGCTGTGGCCAAGGTCGATGATGTGCCGCGTCATGTCATAGGCGGCCTGGAAATCATCGATCAGCACGGCGGCGTGGGACCCGCTCGCCTTGCCCGGCCCGACCGCGATCGCGACGGCCCCGGCGTCGGTGATCAGGTCGAGCACGCTCTGGTCGTCGCACAAGGGCGGGGGCAGGATGAAGCCCTTGATCCCGCCGTCGATCAGGTGATGGACCAGCGACTTGGCCTCCGCGACATTCTCGCAATTCTGGACGACGAGGTGGATGTCGGCGCGGCTAGCCTCCTCCAGCGCACCCATCAGGAATTCGCTGAGGTAGGATGCCGAGGGGTTGTCGAACATCAGCGCGATGCGCAGCTGCTCACCCCCGGCAAGGCTGCGCGCGGCGCGGTTGGGCGCGAAATTGAGCTTGGCGATCGCCGCCAGCACCTGTTCGCGCGTGTTCTCGCGGACATTGCCCTCGCCGTTGATCACCCGACTAACCGTCATCGGCGAACACTGCGCCTCCGTCGCGACATCGGCGATGGTGGGAGCGCCACCACGGCGGCGGGAAGAACGGGGCTTGGCAGATGCGGGTAGAGCCATGGTCATCGCCCATACGCCCCGTTCGCCCGTGGCAGCAAGCGCAGCGTGACCCGAAGTGGGAGCGCAATCATTCGCCCGGTGCCTCAGGGAAGCGCTGCGCCTGATACCAGCTCAGCGGATGCCGGGGCGCAGCATGGCCGGCGGGGAGCGCGCGACCGGAGACGGCGGACCAATAGGCTAGGCTGGCGTCGCGCCACCATTGCGCTTCGTCCGCCTGAATGCGGAGGAAATCGGCGACGGCGCGATGGCGCTGCGCATCGACATGCGGCGCGAGCGTCGCCCAGGTCGTGCCCATCTGCGCGACCGCCGCGACGCCGCGGTCGTAACGGCGGGGCAGTTCCTCCCATAGGGTGTTCCCGTTCTTGAGCCGGTGGTCCCACGGCACATGGCGGAACCACAGCAGCAACTCCTCGTCCGCCAGCAGGCGCTTCGCCACGTCTGGCGCATATTGGGCGAGCGCGTCGCTGCCGGTCGGCGTGCGGTCAAAGCCGACGCCGGCGCGGTCGGCGCGGTGGTAGTAGACCGGGTTCCACTCCGGCCGGGCAAGGTCCGACACCCATGGCGCGGGGCCGTAATGGTGCCCGGTGCCCATGACATGCGCGAGGCCGAGCGGCGTCATATAGTCGATAACCGCCGCGCGGCTGCCCATCATCATCGGCACGATTGCGTTCAGGAAAGCGGGATCGCGGCTGAATGTCTGCGCGGCCCATTCGCGGGCGATCTGGTCGCTGGGCAGCTTCGGGTTCCACGCCAGTCGGCCGAACGCGTACCAATTGGCCTGATCGAAATGCGATCCGCTCCAGTTGCGGTCGCTGCCGGTGTTCGCGACCCCCGCGATCACCGTGACCGTCTCTGCGACGCTGCCGCCGCGCCCGGTATCGGCGTCGAGGGCTTCCTCGAACAGGGGTGCGAGAAAGGCGAGGTGCGAGGCGAAGCCGAGATATTCCTTGGTGATCTGCAGCTCCATCGCCAGCTGCGTTCTCGGCATCGCGCCGAACAGCGGGTGGAACGGCTCGCGCGGCTGGAAGTCGATCGGGCCGTTCTTGACCTGTACGACCACGTTGGACGCGAACTTGCCGTCGAGCGGTTGGAATTCGGTGAACGCCTGCTTCGCGCGGTCCTCCTTGTTCTCGGCGGCATAGACGAAGGCGCGCCAGATCACGGTGCCGCGGTCGCCGATCGCCTCGGCCAGCATGTTCGCGCCATCGGCATGGCTGCGGCCATAATCCTGTGGCCCCGGCTGGCCTTCGGAGTTTGCCTTGACCAGAAACCCGCCAAAATCGGGGATCGCGGCGTAGAGTTCGTCCGCCTTCGCCTTCCACCACGCGCGCACTGCCGGGTCCAACGGGTCGGCGGTCTTGAGCCCGCCGATATCGCGCGGCGCGGAGAAGCGGGCCGACACGTAGACGCGGATGCCCCAGGGCCGGAACGTGTCGGCCAGCGCCTTGACCTTGGCGATGTAGCGCGGCTCCAGCATCATCGCGCGGGCGTTGACGTTGTTGATGACGACGCCGTTGATGCCGATCGAGGCATTGGCGCGCGCATAATCGGTCATGCGCGCATCGACATGGCCGGGCAAATGCCACCAGTCGAAGATCGAACGCCCGGCATAGCCGCGCTCGACATGCCCGTCGGGATTGTCCCAATGGTTGAGCATGCGCAGCGTGTAGGCGGGCGCTTCATCGAGGCGGATCGCGCCGATCGCCTTGCCCTGCCCCAGCTCGCGCAGCAGCGCGAAGGCGCCGTAGAGCAGCCCGGTGTCGCTTGCGGCGGTGATGGCCACGCCGCGTTCCGCCGGTGCGATCCGGAACGCGCCGTCGCGCATCGCGGCATCGCTGGTGCGGCGGAGCAGGATCGGTGTTCCGCTGCCCGTCGCGGCATCGCGATAGAGTTCAGAAAGTCCGCGCGTCAGCTCAGCGCGCGCAAGCAATGCGGTCGGAGATTCGCTGCCCGACAGGGTCACTGAGCCCGGTGTTTGCTGCGCAGCATCGGCGACCGGCGCATGGCGCAGCCACAGGCGATATCCGTCCTCCGCACGCGCCGCACCGCCTGTCGCGAACGACACCGCAAGCAGCAGCAGGGCACAGAGCCGCGCAGTCACCATCCTCACCCCTTTCGTCACGCGCCGGTCCAATTCCTGGCCGGTCGCGGGTTGACAAGCTCAACCGCCTCATATCATGTTAGCGCTAACAATAAAGACCGTTTTGCGGTCCGATTCAGGAGAGTGAAGATGCGAAAGGCTTGGGTGGCCCTGTTGCTGGCGAGCGTATCGGCAACGCCCGCAGTGATGGCCAGCGCGCCTGCCACCCCGGCTGCTACCGCCGCGCAGGACAGCACACAGCGCCCCCCGGCGAACGCGCCCTATCGCAATGCGAACCTGCCGCTGGAGACGCGCGTCGCCGACCTGCTCGCGCGGATGACGCTGGAGGAAAAGATCGCTCAGATCACCTCGGTCTGGGATACCAAGATCGAGATCCAGGACGCACAGGACCGGTTCGATCCGGCCAAGGCGAAAACCAAGCACCCGCATGGTCTGGGCCAGCTCGCCCGCCCGTCGGACCGCAAGGGTCCGGTGTCACCGCGCGTCGCGCCGCCGCGCAGCATCGCCGACAGCATCGCTTATGTGAACGCAGTCCAGAAATGGGCGGTCGAGGACACCCGCCTCGGCATCCCGGTGCTGTTCCATGAAGAGGCGCTGCACGGCCTCGCCGCGCAGGACGCAACCAGCTATCCGCAATCGATCGGCCTCGCCTCGACCTGGGACCCCGACCTGATCCGCGACATCAACGCCGCGATCGCCCGCGAAGTGCGCGCGCGCGGCGTGCATCTCGTCCTCTCCCCCGTCGTCGATGTCGCGCGCGATCCGCGCTGGGGCCGGATCGAGGAAACCTTCGGCGAGGATCCGCATCTCGTTTCCGAAATGGGCGTAGCCGCAGTCGAGGGGCTGCAGGGCATAAACCGCGCCCGCGTGCTCGGCCCGGGCAAGGTGTTCGCGACGCTCAAGCACATGACCGGCCATGGCCAACCCGAAAGCGGCACCAATATCGGCCCCGCGCCGATCGCCGAGCGCACGCTGCGCGAAGTGTTTTTCCCGCCATTCGAGGCGGTCGTCACCCGCACCGGGGTCGAGGCGGTGATGGCGAGCTACAACGAAATCGACGGCGTGCCGAGCCATGCCAATAAGTGGCTGCTGGGCGACGTGCTGCGCGGTGAATGGAAATTCCCCGGCGCGGTGGTCAGCGACTATTATGCGATCGAGCAGATGGTCGGCATCCACCGGATCGCCGGGTCGAATGCCGAAGCCGCAAAGCGCGCGCTCGCGGCGGGCGTCGATAGCGAACTGCCCAACGCCACCGCCTATTCGACCCTGATCGACGCGGTGCGCAAGGGCGAGGTCAGCCAGAGCGCGATCGACACCGCCACGTCGCGGATGCTGAGCATCAAGTTCCGCGCCGGGCTGTTCGAAAATCCTTACGCCAAGCTGGCCGATACCAAGATCAACCACAGCCCGGAATCGGTCGCGCTGGCCCGCAAGGCTGCGGCCAAATCCTTCGTGCTGCTCAAGAATGAAAGCGCGGCGCTGCCGCTGTCGCTCGACACGCAGCAGACGATCGCGGTGATCGGCCCCAATTCCGATGTCGCGCGGCTCGGCGGCTATTATGGCATCCCGCCCGAAACCGTGACCCCGCTGCAGGGCATTCGCGCGCTGGTCGGGGACAAGGCGAAGATCGTGCACGCCGAGGGCGTCAAGATCACCGAGGATGACGATTGGTGGGCGGACGAGGTCAAGCTGTCCGACCCGATCGAGAACCGCAAGCGCATCGCCCAGGCGGTCGAGACCGCGCGCGGCGCCGACACCATCCTGCTGTTCATCGGCGACACCGAACAGACCAGCCGTGAGGCATGGGCCGACGCGCATCTGGGTGATCGCGCCAGCCTCGATCTGGTCGGCGAGCAGCTGGAGCTGTTCGATGCGATGAAGAAGCTGGGCAAGAAGCTCGTCGTCGTCCTCGTCAATGGCCGCCCGCCATCCTATCCCAAGATCGCGGAGCAGGCCGATGCGATCCTCGAAACCTGGTATGCCGGCGAGCAACAGGGCCATGCCATCGCCGATGCGCTGTTCGGGCGCGTCAATCCGGGCGGCAAGCTGCCGGTGACGGTCGCACGCCATGTCGGCCAGCTGCCGATGGTCTATAACGTCAAGCCGAGCGCGCAGCGCGGTTACCTGTTCGACACGACCAAGCCGCTGTATCCGTTCGGCTACGGCCTCAGCTACACCCGCTTCACCCTGTCCACGCCGCGCCTGTCGGCAACCACGGTCAAGGCAGGCGGCAGCGTCGATGTGCTGGTCGATGTCACCAACGCCGGCGCGCGCGAAGGCGATGAGGTGGTGCAAGTCTATGTCCGCGACAAGGTCGCGTCGGTCACGCGCCCGATCAAGGAGTTGAAGGCGTTTCGCCGCGTGACGCTCAAGCCCGGCGAGACGCGGACGGTGAAGCTGACGCTCGGCCCCGACGCCTTTCATATGTGGAATATCGACATGAAACGGGTGATCGAACCGGGTGAGTTCGAGATCATGACCGGGGCCAATTCCGCGACGCTGCAGACCGTCACGCTGGCGGTGACGCCGTGAAGCGCCGCGCCGCGCTTCGCCTGCTCGCCGGTGCATCGGTAGCGGCTGGTGCCGTTGCGCTGGCCCCCGCCGCGCACGCGCTCGCCGCGCCGCTCTACAAGGATGCGCGCGCGCCGATTCCCGCCCGCGTCGCCGACCTGCTCGGCCGGATGACGCTGGAGGAGAAGGTCGGCCAGATGATCGCCATCTGGGCGCGCAAGGAAGAGGTCATGGACGGCCTCGACTTCAACGCGAAGAAGGCGTCTGCGGCCTATCCCAATGGTGTCGGCCATGTCACCCGCCCGTCGGACAAGCGCGGCGTGCCGGGGATCACCGGCGCGGCCGGCGGCACCGCCGCGCGCTGGCGCACCCCGCGCGAGACGGTCGAATTCATCAACGCGATGCAGCGCTGGGCGCTCAATGACACGCGGCTCGGTATCCCGGTGCTGTTCCATGAGGAATCGCTGCACGGATATATGGCGACCGACGCGACGATGTTCCCGCAGGCGATTGGCCTGGCCGGAGCGTTCGACCGCGATCTGATGCAGCGCGTCCAGTCAGTGATCGCGCGCGAGACGCGCGCGCGCGGCGTCCCCTACGTCCTCTCCCCCGTGGTCGATATCGTCCGCGATCCGCGCTGGGGGCGGATCGAGGAGACGTTCGGCGAATGCCCCTATCTGGTGGCGGAGCTGGGCGTCGCGGCGGTCGAGGGGCTGCAGGGGCCGGGCAAGTTCGACCGGCTTGCCGATGGCAAGGTCTATGCGACGCTGAAGCACATGACCGGGCATGGCCAGCCGGAGAGCGGCGTCAATGTCGGCCCGGCGCAATTGTCCGAGCGCGAGTTGCGCGAGTATTTCTTCCCGCCGTTCCGCGAGATCGTGAAGCGCACATCGATCGCTTCGGTGATGCCGAGCTATAACGAGATCGACGGCGTGCCGAGCCATGCCAACACCTGGCTGATCGGCGATGTGCTGCGCGGCGAATGGGGCTTCGACGGGCTGATTTCGAGCGACTATGGCGCGGTCAACGAGCTGGAGAGCATCCACCACGTCGCCGCCGATCTCGCCGAAACCGCGCGCCTTGCGCTGGCGGCGGGCGTGGACAGCGAGCTGCCCGACGGCATGGCGTTCCGCACGCTGGTCGATCAGGTGCGCGCGGGAAAGGTCGAGGTGAGCGCGATCGACCGCGCGGCGGCGCGGATGCTGACGCTGAAGTTCCGCGCCGGTCTGTTCGAAAACCCCTATGGCGACGCCGCGCTGGCCGAGCGGATCACGGGTAACGCGGAAGCCCGCGCGCTGGCGCTGGAGGCGGCACGCAAGTCGCTGTGCCTGCTGACGAATGATGGCACGCTGCCATTCGCTGAGGGCAAGGTCCGCAAGCTGGCGGTGATCGGCCCCAACCACGCGATCGCGCGGCTGGGCGGTTATTCGAGCGTGCCGAAGCAGACCGTCAGCCTGATCGAGGGGCTGCGCGCGCTGGTCGGAGACAAGGTTGAGTTGCTGACCGCGCAGGGCGTGTTCATCACGCAGAGCGAGGACCGGTCGGCGGACGAAGTGCTGCTCGCCGATCCGGCCAAGAACCGCGCGCTGATCGCGCAGGCGGTTGGGGTCGCGAAGGGCGCGGATGCGATCGTGCTCGCGATCGGCGATACCGAACAGACCAGCCGCGAGGGCTTTGCCAAGAACCATCTCGGCGACCGAACCAGCGTCGATATCGTTGGCGAACAGAATGAACTCGTCGCTGCGATGGCGGCGCTGGGCAAGCCATTGGTGATCGCGGCGATCAACGGCCGTCCGCCGAGCTGGCCTGCGGTGATCGGCAAGGCGAACGCCGTGCTCGAATGCTGGTATCCTGGCCAAGAAGGCGGCACCGCGATGGCGGAGGCGCTGTTCGGCCGGGTCAATCCGGGTGCGAAGCTGCCGGTCACCGTCATCCGCGATGCCGGGCAAGTCCCGTCTTTCTACAACCACAAGCCATCGGCACGGCGCGGCTATCTGTTCGCGGACAAGTCGCCGCTGTTCCCGTTCGGGCATGGCCTGAGCTATACGAGCTTCGCGATCGGCGCGCCGACGTTGTCCGCCGCGACGATGCAGCGCGACGGCAAGGTCAGCGTGTCGGTCGACATCCGCAACACCGGCGCACGCGCCGGGGATGAGGTCGTGCAGCTCTATATCAGCCGCCGCACCGCATCGGTCACCCAGCCGGTGCTGCAGCTCAAGGGGTTCGAGCGGGTGACGCTCCAGCCGGGCGAAGCGCGCACCGTCCGCTTCGACCTGCCGGCGGAGACCTTCGTCTTGTGGGATGCGAACATGCGCGAAATCGTCGAGGCTGGGGAAGTCGATATCCGCGTCGGCAACAGCTCCGCTTCGCTCAAGTCCGCGTTGCTGACGATCGTCTGAGCCATGCGCACGCGGATGGCACGATGCATGACTGGTAAATCCAAGGAGCCCCGATGAACCCGACCCGCCGTCAAACGCTCGCCGGTATTGCCGCGCTTCCGCTCGTCGCCGCGACTTCAGCTGGCGCGAGCCTTTCGCCGCCCGGGATCGACGCGGTGGCAAAGCGCACGGGGCGGCGGTTCGGCACTGCGGTCGCCTGGGCGCCGCCGGGCGCGGATGCGGGGTCGTTCAATAACCCCGCTTATGCCGCGGTCGTAGAGCGCGAGTGCGGTCTGATCGTGCCCGAGAACGAGATGAAGTGGCAGTCGATCCGCCCATCCGCGAGCGAATACCGCTTCGACCGGCTCGACGCGATGGTCGCCTGGGCGCGCATCAAGAATCTGGACGTGCGCGGGCACACCTTGCTGTGGCACCGGCCGAAATGGTTTCCGAACTGGCTGAACGACCATGACTTCGGCTCTGCGCCCAAGGCTGCGGCGGAGAAGCTGCTGACCGATCACGTCCAGACCGTGATGCGCCGCTACAAGGATACGATCCGCAGCTGGGACGTGGTCAACGAAGCGGTCGATCCCGAGACCTCAGGCCTTGTCGAAACTTCGCTGTCCAAGGCGATGGGCGGTGTCGAGCCGGTGCTCGACCTCGCCTTCCACACCGCGCGCGCGGAAATGCCGAACGCCGAGCTGGTCTATAACGACTATATGAGCTGGGAGCCGGGCAACGAGAAGCACCGCGCTGGGGTGCTGAAGCTGCTGGAAGGCTTCAAGAAGCGCGGCGTGCCGGTCGATGCGCTGGGCATCCAGAGCCATATCGAGATGTTCACGCTCGATCCCGCCACTGGCCTCGGCCCGCGTCAGGAGCGCGAGTGGCGCAAGTTCGTCGATGAGGCGGTGGGCATGGGCTATCGCCTCGTCATCACCGAGCTCGACGTCAAGGATAACGCCCTGCCCGGCGATCCGGCGCAGCGCGATGCGGGCGTCGTCGCCTATCTGCGCGCCTATATGGAGCTGATGCTGTCCTATCCCCAGCTGCGCGACGTGCTCGCCTGGGGCATGGTCGACAAGTATAGCTGGCTGCAGGGCTTCGCCCCGCGCAAGGACGGCCTACCGCAGCGATGCTGCCCCTATGACAGCAGCTTCCGCGCCAAGCCGATGCGGGACGAGCTGGCGCGGCTGTTTGCCGAGGCCAAGCCGATCGCCTGATCGAACCCCCGACCCGTCGCAGTTCCGCAGCGGGCCAGCGGGCCTCACATCCTTCAAAAGCAGTCCGCTGCGCAGCCACCGTGCTGCGCAGCATTTTTTGTACCACCCCGCTGCGGCCGCGCCCAAGCCAGACAAAAAAATGCCGCCGCCCTGGGAGGGGCGACGGCGGGGAGGTTGGGAAGATTGACCCTTAGAAGTTGAAGCGGATCATGCCGGTGACGCGGCGGTCGTTCACATACCAGCCGCGCGGGACCAGTCGGATATCGCCATTCTGGTCGGCCACCGCAGCACTCGTCTTTGTGATCGAGTTGGTAAGGTTCACGCCCTGGATACCGATCTTCAGCTGGTCGCTGACCGAGATCGTGATCGATGCGTCGAGCTGGCCGTAATCCTCCTGGAAGATCGGATCGAACGGCGTGATCACGTCGCGCAGCGTCAGCAGATATTGCGAACGCCAGCTATACGATGCTCGCGCCGACACCGGCCCGATGTCGATAAAGGGCGTGATGTTGAACTGATGCTCCGACAGCCCCTGAAGCGGGAAGTTGGCGCCGGAAATCGTCGGCTGACGGCCCGCCGCGACGTCCGGATCAGTTTCCGACAAGGTGCTCTGCGGCACGCCCTCGCTCGACACATAGGTGTAGTTGGCTTGCAGACCGAGACCCTTGAGCGGTCCGGGCAGGAAGTCGAACACCTGCTGATAGGCGATTTCGAAACCCTTGATCTTGCCCACATCCGGCGAGTTGATCGGGGTGGTCACCACCGCTTCAAACGTCTGGCCGTTGTTGCTGAAGGTGCGCCGCACGGTGCTGTTGGTCAGCACATTGTGGAGCTCCTTGTAGAACAACGACGCCGTCAGCTGGCCGACCCGCGAGAAATACCATTCGGCGGTGATGTCGAAACTGTCAGCCTCGGTCGGGAGCAGTTCGGGATTGCCGGCATTGAACGTCCCCTGGATCTGCACCTGCCCCGGCGCGATCAGGCCATCTGACCCGAACGACCCGGTACCCGGTGCGACGGGAGTGACGACGACTGGAACCTGATTTCCATTCGCGTCGACCCGTGGCCGTGCGGTTACGCCGACCGGGAAATAGTTGCGGACCAGGCCCAACGATGGCGGGGCAACCCCCTTCGAATAGGCCGCGCGGAACTGCAGACCACCCCCGACTTCAAGCTTCACGTTGAGGCTGGGCAACCAATAGTCATAATCGAGATCGAAATTGTTCGGGACAATCGCGCCGTTCAGGTAATTTGTGATCTGCGTGAGCTGTGCAGGCGACAGCGCGCACAACGCATTGACCGTCGCTCCGGCGCCCGAGATGACGTTATTGATCGACTCCTGACAGGTTGCGTCCGTCGGCAGGTCGGTCGGGAACGGGAACTCGATAAAGCCTTCCGACTTGCGGTTGGTCGTGGTGTAGCGCACCCCGAGATTGCCGCTCAGGTTCATGCCGTTGCCGAACTCGTTACCGAAGCGCAGCATCAGGTACGCAGCCTTGTTGGTTTCACGCTGCGGATTGATTTCACCCGGCGTAAACGGCGAGCCCGCAATCGCATTGGGCCGGTCGGCCAGCGAACGCCAGCCGCCATTGATCACGCGGCCGCCTGCACCCGTGGTCGTGGGTTCCCACTCACGATTAACGCGGTTCGCATAATCGACATAGCCTTGGTAATAAGTTGTCGTATTGCTGTTGTAGAACGGACGGCACTGGCCGTTCAGTGGGTTGCTGACCGACCCACGGAAGAAGTCGGTGAAGCAGAACTGCTGATAGCTCTGAAGCGGGGCACCGCCGCTGCCGCCCTGGACGTTATCGACCGGGTCGTCCAGCCACACCGGACCACCATTGCCCCACTGCTCGCTCAGGCGACCCCAGTTATAGGTCGAGAAGCGCGCAACCTGATCACGATCGGCGTAACGGCCGCCGACGCGGACCGACTTGAAGAAGCTGTCCTCCGGGAACGACAGTTCGGCATCGAGCCGGAAGGCGTCGGAGTTGCCCGTGCTCGCCTCGATATGGTCCATCGCCGAGCGGTAGAAGCTGTTGGCCGGCGAGGCGAAGCTGTTGTTCGTACCCGTATAATAGGCCGGATAGTCAGCCGCGCCGCCCGGCGTGCCGGTGCAGGGCAGGGTCGGGCAGTTTTGCGGCCCGCGGAAGTCCACCGTCGGCAGATTGCTCCCGTTCAGCCGGATTCCGACGTCCTGATAGGAGGACGTCCACAGGCCGTTGTCCATGATATCGACGAACGAGTCGACATGCTGATAATCCATGCTGATGCTAAGATTATCGGTGGCCTGGTAACGGAAGTTGAACGCATAATCGTCGGTCACCGCGCGTTCGTCATGATCGCGACGGATGTTGTTCGACTGCAAACCGAATGCCGGGGTACGAATGTTGCCCGCGGTGTTCTGATCGTCGCGCCAACCGGTCGGGCCGGTGATCACGCCGCTTTCGAACAGGCCCGAGGAGTCGAACGCGATCGACGTGCCGTCACGGGCGCGCGAGTCCCCGTTCGATTCGACATTGTCGGTCGCGATTTCGATCGTGTGCTCGGTCCATGCCTGGCGCGCGTCGGATCGCAGGAACTGGAACGTCGCCTCGGCGCGGCGGTCGTTGCTGCGCCACTGGGCGGCGGCGGCATAGCCGAAGCGCCGACGCTCGAACTCCTGCGTACCGATCACCGCGCCGCGCGGGAACAGGCCGCTGCCCCGCTGGGTCGCGGTGCCGAACGGAACCACATCGGTGCGGGTACCGTCCGAATAGATCGGGCGAACGCGGAAGCTCGACACCTGGAAGCGATCCGCGCGCGAGAACAGCTGCGAATAGGACACGCTACCCAGCAGGCCGATCTCGCCGATTCCGGTGTCCCAAGTGTTGCTGACCACCAGCGCGGCGGTCGGCGACGCCTTTTCGACGAAGTCGGAATAGTTGAGTTCGAGCGACCCCGCCATCACGAAGCCCTTCTTGTCGAAGGGCAGGCGCGTGCGCAGATTGACCACACCGGCGATCCCGCCTTCGACGCGATCGGCCGACGGGCTCTTGAATACATCGACGCCGCCGAGCAGTTCCGACGGGACGTCGGCGAAGCTCAACGCGCGACCGTTATTGGCGGTGAACGCCTCACGCCCGTTGAATTCCGAACGGACATAGGTGAGGCCGCGCACGACGACGCCCGAACCTTCGACCGAGAAGTGGTCGGGATCGACGCCAGCGGCAAAGCGGTTGATCGAGATGCCCGGAATACGCTGAAGCGTTTCGGTCACCGAACGGTCGGGGAGTGCGCCGATATCCTCGGCGGTCACCGAGTCGACGATCGTGTCGGACGTGCGCTTGCGCGTCTGAGCGCTTTGCAGCGACTCGCGGAAGCCGGTAACGACAACGGTATCCGGATCGGTCGCTTCCTCAGCCGCCGGCGTATCCTGTGCCAGTGCGACATTCGGCATGGCCAGCGCTGTCATCAGCGCAGCCGTCGAAACTCCGAGTCCCCATGCAGCGCGACCTTCAGCGCGCACACGCTTCCGCCAATTCGACATCCATCCCCTCCTCGTTCGAGAGCCTTTGCGGCTCTTCTGCCCAGTTGCGCTAATAAGGTAGCGCTAACATTTCTTTTGCTTAAGCCAATGCGCAGCTTTCGGCAAGAGATGTTGTGCGCTACCAGAAAGAAAATGACGCGCATGTTGCAGCGATGCTGCACAGCGATTTTGGGGAGGAAAAGCGTGGCGGAACGGATCCGGTCGATCGTGATCGTGGGCGGCGGCACTGCCGGATGGATGACGGCGGCCGCGATGGCCCGCATTCTCGGCCCCGATTATGCGACGATCACATTGGTCGAGTCGGACGCGATCGGGACGGTCGGCGTCGGCGAGGCGACCATCCCCCAGATCGGCACCTTCAACCGCCTGCTGGGCATCGACGAGAATGAGTTTATCCGCCGGACCAAGGGCAGTTTCAAGCTGGGGATCGAGTTCGTCGACTGGGGCGGCCTCGGGCGCCGCTATTTCCACCCGTTTGGCAAATATGGGATCGATATGGAGGGCGTGTCCTTCCACGCCTATTGGCAGCGGCTGGCGCAGGAGCCGCAGTTCGCCAATGTCGACGCCTTTTCGCTGATGGCGAGCGCAGGGCGCGCCAATCGCTTCATGCCGCCGGTCGATGCTGGCAATTCGCCGCTGTCAGGCATCGCCTATGCCTATCATTTCGACGCGGGCCTCTATGCGCTGTATCTGCGCGAGTTGGCCGAGGGGATGGGGGTCAAGCGCATCGAGGGCAAGATCGTCGATGTCGAACGCGACGGCGAGAGCGGCCATGTCGCCGCGGTCGCGCTCGAATCGGGTGAGCGCGTGGCGGGCGAGCTGTTTATCGACTGCTCGGGCTTTGGCGGCCTGTTGATCGGCAAGACGCTCGGCGTCCCGTACGTCGACTGGTCGGCGCATTTGCCGTGCAACCGCGCGGTCGCCATGCCGTGCGCGTCGGTGCCGGGCGGCCTCACCCCCTTCACCCGCTCGACCGCGCGCAGTGCTGGGTGGCAATGGCGCATCCCGCTGCAGCACCGCACCGGCAACGGCATGGTCTATTGCAGCGACTATATCAGCGACGACGAGGCGGCGGCGACGTTGCTCGGGAATCTCGATGGGGAGGCGCTGGCCGATCCGCGCTTCATCCGCTTTACCACCGGGCATCGCGCGCGCTTCTGGGAAGGCAATTGCGTGTCGATCGGACTGTCGGCGGGGTTCATGGAGCCGCTCGAATCGACCAGCATCTGGATGATCCAGACCGGCATCGCGCGGCTGCTGTCCAACTTCCCCGACTCGACCTTCGCCGAGGCCGAGCGCGCGCGCTACAACCGGTTGATGATCGAGGAGAGCGAGCTGATCCGCGACTTCCTGGTCCTGCATTATTGCGCCACCGACCGCACCGATTCGCCGTTCTGGAACCATTGCCGGACGATGCCGATCCCGGAGCGGCTGGCGGAGAAGATCCGCGTGTTCGAAAGCTCGGGCCGCTGCTTCCGCGAGCATGAAGAGCTGTTCAACGACACCAGCTGGTTCGCGGTGATGGTGGGTCAGGGCATGCGCTGGTCGCGCTACGATCCGGTCGCGGAGCTGCTGACGCTGGCCGAGACGCGCGACCGGCTCGCGCACATCGCGACCGCAGTCGCCAAGTCGGTCGATTATATGCCCGACCATGCCGAGTATATCCGGCAGAACTGCGCCGCCTGAACAAAAAAGGGGCGGGGGTTTCCCCCCGCCCCAGCCCCTTTTGTGGAAGGACCGTTCAGCCTTCCATTTCTTCCAGCTCGCGACCCGCCGTCTCCTTGATGAAGGCGCGGACCAGGAAGAAGCTGATTGCGGCGCAGACCGCGTAGAAGCTGTAAGTCACGGTCAGCCCCAGCCCGGTGGCCATGATCGGGAAAGTCTGGGCGATCAGATAGTTTGACCCCCATTGTGCGAAGCCGGCGACGGCGAGTGCCGATCCGCGGATCTGGTTGGGGAACATCTCACCCAGCATCACCCACATCACTGGGCCCCAGCTGACGTTGAAGAAGATGACATAGATGTTGGCGGCGATGACCGCGAGCATGCCCATCTGCGGCGACAGTACCAGCTGCCCGTCCGCATCGAGCGAGCCCTGGCTAAACGCGAACACCATCGTGAACAGCGTCGCGGCCATGCCGAGCGACCCGGCCATCAGCAGCGGCTTGCGCCCGATCTTGTCGACCAGCAGCACGGTGACGAAACATGCGAGGATCGACACGACGCCTGAACCGATGTTGATCAGCAGCGCGTCATTCTCGGTGAACCCGGCGAGCTGCCACAGCGTCGCGCCATAATAGAAGATCACGTTGATACCGACGAGCTGCTGGAACACCGCCAGCAACAGGCCCGCCCAGACGATGCCGCGCACCCCGCCCTTGGTCGGGTCGATCAGGTCGGAGAGGCGCGGGCGGTGATCGGCGGAGAAGCTGTTGCGGATTTCGACCAGCTTGGTCGCGGCTGTGTCGGCGCCGAACAGGCTGGTCAGCACCTGCATCGCCTCTTCGTCGCGGCCCTTCGACACCAGATAACGCGGGCTTTCCGGAATGAAGAGCAGCGCCACCAGGAACACCGCTGCGGGTGCCGCCTGCATCAGGTACATCCAGCGCCATGCTTCCAGACCAAGCCAGAAGCCGCTGGTCGAGCTGCCCGCGCTCTGCGCCAGATAGTAATTGACCACGAACGCGGCGGTCAGGCCGGTGATGATCATGATCTGCTGCACCGTCGTCATGCGCCCGCGAATGTTCGCAGGTGCGACTTCGGAGATATAGGCGGGGGACAGCACGCTTGCCGCGCCCACCGCCATGCCGCCCATGATGCGCGCGATGACAAACACTGGCTGCGACGGCGCAAAGCCCTGAATCAACGCGCCGATCAGGAAGAGGACTGCCGACAGCATCATCACATTGCGGCGACCGATCATGTCGGCGAGCCGCCCGGCCAGAAATGCGCCGATGGTGCAGCCGATCAGCAGCGAGCCCACCGTAAAGCCCAGCCCGGCGTCATCGAGCCCATAAGCGGACTTGAGTCCCGCTTGCGTGCCGTTCACCGCCCCGCTGTCATAGCCGAACAACAGGCCGCCGATGGTGGCCACCGCCACGATCGCGGTGATCAGGCCCATATTGGCCTGCGCCGCTGTGGTCTTTGTCAAAGCGCTTCTCCCTCTCCTGACGCGCGGTGGGTCCGCGCTTATGTTAGCGCTAACTAAGCGCTAAAACGCATCGCGCGCAAGATGCCGCGACGCGCCGGGTTTCGGGAAATGCTGCGCGGAATCGCGCGGCGGTTCAACCGTGCCAGTCGAACCAGTCGCCATAGGGGTGGCAGGTGGCAAGCACGCGCCGCGCCCCATCGGGCCAGCAGGTCAGCGCCAGCTCGACGCGCTCGCGCCCCGGCGTCCATTCGAGGCTGAGCCACGCCAGCGGGCGGGCATCGGTCGCACGGGCACCCGCAGCATGGATCGCTTTGATCACAGCGGCCCGGGCCGCGCCACCCAGATACTGGATCACCATCGAATGAAACACCACGCGGCACACGCCCTCGGCCTGCGGCTCGGCGAGCTGCTCGGGCAGCCACAGCGTTGCATCGGCGCGGGTCAGTGCCGGCGGGTGCGCGCGCGCCAGCCGCAGCGCGGCCTTGAGCCGCTCGATCCGTCGCGGCTGATCGGCCCACACGAACGATAACAGTCGCTCGCGTGCGCGCCGGTCATTGGCGTCGAGCGGGTTGAGATCGACCCCGCGCGCCTGGATGACGTCGATCGGCGCGACCACCGGGATCATCCCGCGCCATTCCGGCGCGATCCGCACTGGCGCGTCTGGATCGCCCGCGACCACCTCGCCCAGCTCATAGCGATAGCGGGCAAGGTTGAGGTTGAGCCCGCAGCTCGACCCGAGCTCCAGCAGGTCGACCGGCATGTCGATGCGCGCGCGAAGTGCCATCAGCGCTGCTGCGAATCCTGCGGCGCGCGCGACTTCGTTGGTCTGGGTCGGCGCGTGCATCCAGCGCACGATGAAGCCGTCATGCGTGGCAAGCGCCGCACCGATCGCGCGGTCGAAATCGTCATGCTCGCGTTGATAGAGCGCGGTCAGGTCGGCGACATCGCCGCGCCGCGCCAGCGCATGCAGAGCCGCGTTGAACCGCATCGCCAGCGCAGCCGCCGACGGATCATCGGGCCAGCCCTCGATCAGCGCTGCAGTCAGTGGCGCACGGTGCAGCTGACGGTCCCCCGCCTCCAGCACCGAAGCGACGAACTCCGACCCGAGCGCGCGGATGACCCGAGACTGGCGGCGCAGCTCCCCCTGCGAACCGACGCGCGTCATCATGTTCATGCGACTTCCCCCAACCGCGCGGACGCGGCTTTACTCAATACAGAAGACGGGCCGCGGACGTCGCCACGGCCCGCTTCGATCACGCCGCGTCCCACACATCGGCACCCATCGTCTGGGCGAGACGATTGTGCATCGCATGGACCGGGCTGCGCCCGCCGTCCGCGCCGACGGTGAACTGTCCGGCCTGATCGGCGAGATGGGTCACCTCGTTCGCCAGCTCGCGCGCTGCGTTCGAGCTTTGCTCGACCATCGCACTCGTCTGGCGGGTGGTCTGGTCCATCATGCCGATCGCCGAACTCACTTCGGTAATCGCGAACGACTGGGCGTGGTTGTCCTGCGCGATCTTGTCGAGCAGCGAATGGACCTCGTTCACATCGGTCGAGATGTCGACCAGTGCGCTGTCGACCTTCTGCACCATCTGGACCGCGGCGACGATGTCGGTCTGCGTTGCGGTGAGCTGGTCACGCGCACGCCCGGCTTCTTCCTCAGCGCGCATCGCGAGCGCGGAGACGAGATCGGCGACGACGGCAAAGCCCCGGCCCGCTTCGCCCGCACGGCCCGCCTCGACCGCCGCGTTCATGGCAAGGACGCGCGTCTGGAACGCGATCTTGTCGAGTCCTTCGATCACGCTGTCGATGCCCTTGGCGCTTTCGGCGACCCGGCCCATCGCGCCTACCGCACTTTCGGCAACGGCGCGGCCATTGGCGACAGTGCCGATTGCGCCGTTCGCCCGCTCGACCGTCTGGCCTGCCGCCGCAGCGGTGGTCTTGAGCCGCTGGTCCATCTGGACGATCGCGGCGGACGTTTCCTCAAGGCTCGCGGCATTCGCCTCGGTCCGGCGCGCCAGATCCTCGGATGCTTCGGCGATCCGGCCCGATCCGGAATGGATCGACGTGGTCGCTTCCATCACCGATGCGATCAGGCCGCGCAGGCTGGCAACGGCAGCGTTGAAATTGGCCTTCACCGCCGCATAGTCGGCCGGGAAATCGGCGTCGATCGTGGCGGTCAGATTGCCGCCAGCGAGATCAGACAGCTGCGCCGAGACGATCTCGACCACCATCTTCTGCTCCGCCTCGGCCTTTGCCGCTGCGGCATCGGTCGCCTGCTTGGCGATCGCGGCGTCGCGGAAGACGAGCACGGCGCGCGCCATGTCGCCCAGTTCGTCGGAACGGTCGGTGCCGTCGACATCGACGTCGTTGCGACCGGATGCGAGCGTGCTCATCGTCCCGGTCAGCGCCGAGATCGGCGTCGCGATCGCGCGGCTGAGCAGCCAGGCAAGCGCAATGGCAAGTGTAATCAGAGCAATGCCGCCGACGATCAGCACCGTCGTTGCGGTGTCCATCGCCGATTCCTGCGTTGCCGACCCCTTCTCGATCGCCGCCATTTCGGCGTCGCGCACGTCGCGCAGCGGCAGCACCGCAGCGCTGACCAGCACCGCCTTGCCCGCTCCCTGGACTTCGGCCTGAGCGCCGGCAAGATCGCCGCCATCGACGCGCTTGATCAGGCGGTCGCCCCATTTGGCGCGCCAGTCGAGCGTTTCCTTGCGCGAGGTCTGAACCGCTTCGATCAGCTTGGGATCGGTCAGCTCGGCCTCAAGCTCCGCCGAGGCCTTGTCATAGTCGACCCGCCCTTCCTCATAGGATTTGAGGTAGGTCTTGTCGCCGGTGACGAGATAGCCGCGCATCTGGCTGTTCTGCCGCAGCAACGCGGTTTCGAGCGCCAGCGCCTTGGCGTAGCGGCTCTGCGCTGCGGTGTTGGCGTCGGTGACCGACCGGATCATCGAGATGTTCGAGAAGAACACCGCCATCATCACCGCTGCCGACGCACAGATGATCAGGAAGGACAGGCCCAGCTTTCGTGGGATTTTCAGCGATTTCAGCATATTCATATGACCATCCGAACTCCGCGGAACCCAAGGGGGTCGGCACGCGCGCGGCGCACCGACCCCAACCCATTAGAAGTCGAAGCGCAGCGATGTGGACACGGTGCGACCGTTGATCGCGCGACCCCAGCCCACACCATCGGCCGGAACGGCATTCTGCGCGATGTCGTAGAAGCCGATCGTGTCGAACAGGTTGTTGACGTTCAGCATCAGCTGGACCCGATCGATCGGACGATACTGAAGGAACGCATTGACCACCGTGAAGCCCGGCATCTTCAGCCCATTGGTATCCTGGGCATAGCTGCTGGTGGTTCCCACGACGTTGAACCCGACCGTCGCCAGTTCGGAATCATATTGCGGGGTCAGCTGGAAGATGAAGTCGGGCTGGTGACGCGGCGTATTGCCGTTGACCGTCGGAACCCGGCTGTCCGAGCGGATCTCCGCGCTGGTGTAGGTCAGGCCGCCCGTGACACTGAACGGACCGGTGCGATAGCTTGCCTCGACCTCGGCGCCATAGGCCCGATATTCGCGCAGGATTTCAAGGCCGGTACCGCCCTGAATGTTGCGATCGGTCGTGTCGGCGAGGAAGCCGGTGATGTTGAGCGTGGCATTCGCCGCGCGATATTTGAAGCCGCCTTCCAGCTGGGTGACGGTGTCATAGGCTGCACCCGGCTCGACCAGGCTGCCATCGACCGAACTGACCGACGGGGTGAACAGGATCTTGTCGGCGCCAGCGCGGGCACCCTTGCTGTAGCGGGCGAAGACCGCGAGCGGCTCGGAAATGCGCCAGTTGATGCCGGTCGAATAGCTCACATAGTCATAGTCGTAATTGACCGGGGCCGGCCGCGACAGCGGCAGCGCACCGGTGCGCGCTTCGGCGGCGGAAATCACACCATCATTGTTAAAGTCAAAGGGGTTGGTGCCGACACGGCCGCCGCCCAGATCGCTGCCGAACAGGCGCCCGCGCACCTTGCCGATGTCATAGCGCACGCTGCCGCCGATCGCGACCGGACCGACATGGAAGTTAAGCGAGCCATAGGGTGCCGTGACATTGTAATCGACGTCAAAGGCGCGACGATATTGTCCCGGGATCCCGCCGACGTTGAGGTCGAACGCGACATAGCCGTCCTGGGTGATCGGCGTGCCCGACGCGTCGCGCGCGTTCAGCAGCGACGACTGACCACCGCCCAGCGCATCCTGATAGGTGTTGGTGTAGAGCCAGGTCGTGTCGATCGTCTGGAGCGACTTGTACACGCCCGCAGTCGTGGTCAGCTTGCCACCGCCGACATTCCACACGCGGGTCGCGCGCAGGTCGTTGCTGACATTGTCGAGCGAGTTGGCGTTGACCCGGATCAGCAGCATGTTACCGACGATGCCGTTGCCGTTGAGGTTGGCCGGGTTGGCGATCACCTGACCGGCATTGGGGCCATTGGCATAGCTGAGCGTGCCGCCAGCGCCACCTGCGGTAGCGGGAAGCGCCGCGCCCGAGAACAGCGAGAAGATCTGGTTGCGCAGCGTGCTGCCCGAGATTGCCGAGTAGCGGAACCGTTCGGTAATCGTCCAGCCGGCCAGGTCGAACTGCGACTCCAGGCCGATCGACTTGACCTTGGCGTGCATGCCCTCGCTGGTGCTGTAGGCGGTGGGGTTGTTGTTGCTATCACGCGTCACCAGGCTGGTGATGTTGCTCGACAACATCGAATCGCGCCGCACGTCGAAATTGGCGAACGACGAATATTCGGGGTTATCGTTGGTGCCGGTGATCTTGACCGGAACGGTCACATATTGCGGCGAACGGTCGTCGAGCCACTTGCCGTGCAGACGTACATAGCCGCCCGCGAAGTCCTTGGTGACGTTGAACTTGAGCTGGCCGCCCTTGTACGCGGTGAAGCCGACGTCGCGCGGACCTTCGCCGACACGATAGAAGCCACCGATGTGCATGCGCAGCGTGTCGCTGAGCTTCATGCCATAATCGAAGTCGAGGCGATTGGAATCATAGCCGATGCCGGTGGTGAACGCGATCGAGCCGCCCTCGGTGTCGCCGGTCTTCGAGATCAGGTTGATCACGCCGCCGGGCGAATTGGACACGAAGGTCGATGCCGAACCGCCGCGAATGGCCTCGATCTGCCCGACGTTGAAATCGTAGCGGATGAAGATGTCCGAAGCGACGTTGAAGATGTCGCTGAATTCGAGGACGGGCAGGCCGTCTTCCTGGATCTGCATGTACTTCGACCCGCCCGATGCGAGCGGAAGGCCGCGGATCGTGTAGTTGGAATTGCCCTCGCCGGTCGAGCTTTCGGTGCGCACGCCGGGAATGTTGCGCAGCACTTCCGCCAGGCTGCGCGCGCCAAGCTTCTCGATCTCTCCCGCCTTGAGCACGCTGGTCGAGGTCGCGCTGTCGAGCGGGTCGCGGCCCTTGGCGACGCCGGTCGTGAAGACCTCGCGCTCCGCTTCCTTGGTCGCAGCCGGCTCGGCGGCGGTCGGCGCGGTGCCTGCCTCGACGGCCATGTTCTTTGCCGCGGCGGCCGGGGCGATCAGTGCCAGCGGTGCCGCTGCAAAGAGAAGAAGATGCTTGTTCATGCGTAACTTGCCCACCCTTGAAGACGTTACCCGGATCGCGTCCGGGCTTTTTCCATGCGCGCGCACCGCCGCACGAATGCGGTGGGGCGTCGCAGCTATGATAGGAGGCAGCAGCGGGGTCGGGCGGCGGCGCGCAAGAATCTTTGCAGACGCGCCGGTGCGGTGCGGGCGAACAAGATGGTGAATGTCCGAGTCAATCGCGGCGCGGAACTGTCTTCAGGCGAGTCGCGAAACCGCGAGTCGCGGGTTTTTGTTCGGCAGACCTTCGCGACTTAACAATTGTTTGCGCCGCTCATACGCACGAATGCCCCGCGCGCAGGGCGCACGGGGCTTATCGACAGACTTTCGGGAGCGGCGTCAGGCGGTTGCGCCGACCTCAGCCTCGTTCCAGCGCAGCGCCTTGAGCACCGTATCGACGATATGCGGCGCGTTGAGCCCCGCTTCGTCATATTGCAGCTCGGGCTTGTCCTGATCCTGGAAGCGATCGGGCAGGCGCATCGTGCGCAGCTTGAGCCCCGCATCGATTAGCCCCTCGTCGCTCGCCATCGTCAGCACATGCGCGCCGAGGCCGCCGACCGCATTCTCCTCGATCGTCACCGCCACTTCATGCGTGGTGAGCAGGCGGCGGATCATTGCCTCGTCCAGCGGCTTGGCAAAGCGCAGGTCGGCGACCGTGGTCGACAGGCCCTTCGCCTCAAGCGCTTCGGCGGCCTTGAGCGCTTCGGCAAGGCGGGTGCCGAGCGACAGGATCGCGACCTTCTTGCCCTCACGCACGATCCGGCCCTTGCCGATCTCCAGCACCTGCGGCTCGGCGGGCATCTCGACGCCGACGCCATTGCCGCGCGGGTAGCGCAGCGCGATCGGCCCCGAATCATGTTCGACGGCGGTACGCGTCATATGCGCCAGCTCCGCCTCATCGGCGGGGGCCATCACCACGAAATTGGGCAACGAGGCGAGATAGGTGACGTCGAAGCTGCCGGCATGGGTGCAGCCATCGGCGCCGACCAGCCCCGCGCGGTCGATCGCGAACCGCACCGGCAGGTTCTGAATCGCGACGTCATGGACGACCTGATCATAAGCGCGCTGGAGGAAGGTCGAATAGATTGCGCAGAATGGCCGCATGCCCTGTGCCGCGAGACCCGCGGCAAAGGTTACGGCATGCTGTTCGGCGATGCCGACGTCGAAGCTGCGCTCGGGATGCGCCTTGGCGAACTTGTCCACCCCAGTGCCACCGGGCATCGCCGCGGTGATCGCGCAGATGCGCGGATCGGTCTCGGCGAGCTTTGCCAGCGTTTCACCGAACACATTCTGATAGGCGGGCGGTCCCGGGGGAGCCTTGGCCTGGGTGCCGGTGATCACATCGAATTTCTGGACACCGTGATACTTGTCCGCCGCCGCCTCGGCCGGGCCATAGCCCTTGCCCTTCTGCGTCACGACATGGATCAGGACCGGCCCTTCCTTGGCGTCGCGAACATTCTCGAGCACCGGGATCAGATGGTCGAGGTTATGACCGTCGATCGGGCCGACATAATAAAAGCCCAGTTCTTCGAACAGGGTGCCGCCGGTCGCCATGCCGCGGGCATATTCCTCGGCCTTCGATGCAGCGCTGGTCAGGCGGCGCGAAATCTTGTCGGTGATCTTCTTGGCGAGGTTGCGCAGCCCGAGATATTCGGAGCTGGATACGACGCGGGCGAGATAGGCCGACAGCCCGCCCACCGGCGGCGCGATCGACATGTCATTGTCGTTGAGGATGACGATCAGGCGATTGCCGGCCTGTTCGGCGTTGTTCATCGCCTCATAGGCCATGCCCGCGCTCATCGCGCCGTCGCCGATCACCGCGATGCCCTTGCCCGGCGTCCCCGCCAGCTTGTTCGCCATGGCAAAGCCGAGCGCGGCAGAGATCGAGGTCGAGCTGTGCGCCGCGCCGAACGGGTCATATTCGCTTTCGGCGCGCTTGGTGAAGCCCGACAGGCCGCCGCCCATGCGCAACGTGCGGATGCGGTCGCGGCGCCCGGTCAGGATCTTGTGCGGGTAGCATTGGTGGCCGACGTCCCACACCAGCCGGTCGTCGGGTGTGTTGAATACGTAGTGAATCGCGACCGTCAGTTCGACTACGCCGAGGCCAGAGCCGAGATGGCCGCCGGTGGTGCCGACCGCACTGATCGTTTCGGCGCGCAGTTCGTCGGCGAGCTGGCGCAATTGCGCGGGCTTCAGCTTGCGAAGGTCATGCGGGGTATCGACCGTGTCGAGCAGCGGCGTCGTGGGAAGTTCAGACATTCGACCGCATTTACTCCAGCGCGTTGAACCTGTCCAACGCCTGACACCGCTGCCCATGAAAGGTCATGAGCAAAAGCTGAGCGTTGGGTGAAAAATGGCGGTGACGCAGCGTCAATCGCGGCCGAGTGCCTCAACCGCCGCCACCGCCGCGTCGAAACGCGCATCCCAGTCGCCACGAATCGCGATCCAGCGCACCCCGGCCTCGTCGAGCACATCGCGGCACAGGCTTGCGAACCGCCCCCGACTCGCGTCGGTCCCATAGATGCGCGTGCCGTCGTCGATCCACGCGACATCCGGTTCGAGCAGCAGATAAAGATCGGCGCGCGGATGCTGCAGCAGTGCATCAGGTGCAGCACCGAGCATCATCCGCGCCCAGGCTGCCGTCATCAGCGCATCGGTATCGGCGAACAAATAGCGCGTCGCCCAGCGCTTCCACGCCGCGATCGTCGCGCTTTGCGCCGCGCCGATCAACGTCAGGTCCGCGCCATCCATCTCGACGCCATGAACCTCGGCCTGCGCACGCCCATATTCGGGCACCCAGACGCTGCCGAAATGCCGCGCCAGCCGCTCGGCCAGCACCGACTTGCCGGTGCTTTCAACGCCGTGCAGCACGACAGTGCGCGTATAGTGCGCGCGCACCGAGCCGGGCAGGAATGCGGCATGCGCCCAAGGGTCGGCGCGTACCGCGCTGCCCGACAGGCCGCCAATGCCGTCGGGATCGGCCGCCATGATCCGCCCGCCCAGCGGCACGAACAGCCCGCCAACCTCTTCGGCGAGGCGCTTGCCATAATCCTCACCCGCAAAGAGCAGGTCGATCGGATCGGGATGCGCCGCGCGCACGATTTTATGCCAGATCGGCCAGAAATCGGGGCTGTCGTCGGGCGACTGCGGCACCGGCGCGCCGTGGCCGACCACGTCGCAATCGGGGAGCAGTTCGCGCATCCATGCCAGCCGCACTTCGCCGGGAATTGGGTCGTCGGGCAGCCAGCACACCAGCACGGTCAGCCGATCGACCATCGCCCGCGCCGCGCGCGCCAGCGTCAGATGCCCGGCATGCGGCGGCATGAACTTGCCGAGCAGAAAGCCGCGCGTCACCGCGCCACATCCAGCTTCGCGCGCCAGGCGAACAGCCCCCACACCGCCATGCCGAGGAAGATCGCGTAGAGGATTGCCGTCGGATACAGCCCGCGGCTCCAGAACAGTCCGACCGCGACGATATCAACCGCGATCCACAACAGCCAGCTTTCGACGCGGCGCTGTGATTGCAGGATCTGCGCGGCGACGCTCATCCCCGCCACCGCCGCATCGGCATAGGGCGCGGCGGCGTCAGTGAAGCGCGCCATCGCCGCGCCCCATGCGATGCTCGCCAGCGCGGTGCCGACGATCCAGCCGACGCGAGCGGGATAGGTCAGCCGGCCCACCGCGATGCCATCATCCACCCGCTCGCTGCGGCTCCAGTTCCACCAGCCATAGAGCTGGATGACCACGAAGAAGATCTGGAGCAGCGCGTCGCTGTACAGCTTCGCGTCCGCAAACACGAAGAAGTAGAGCGCGACCATCGCGATGCCGAACGGGTAATTCCACAGGCTGCGCCGCGCCACCAGCGCGACATTGATCAGCCCCAGCGCCGCTGCGGCAAGCTCGACCGGGTTCAACTTGGTGGCTTCAGTCGCAGTCGGCGCACTTGCCGCGCACCTCGATCACCGGGCGCACGGGCGAGAAGCCCGCGCCCTTGGCCGCCGAACGGACGGTGCGGGTGATCGTATCATCATCGAGGTGCGTGGTGTTGCCGCACGAATCGCACACCAGAAAGATGCAGTCGTGCAGGCAGTCGGGGTGCGCGTTGGCGACATAGGCATTGGCGCTTTCGACCCGGCGCGCGAGGTTCGACGTCACGAACAGGTCGAGGATGCGATAGACGCTGTTCGCCGCGACGCGCCGCCCTTCCCGCTTCGACACCGCCTCGGCAATGTCATAGGCGGAGGCGGGTTTGTCGAACCCGGCCAGCACCTCGAAAATCGATGCGCGCATCGTCGTCCATTGCTCGCCCGCCTTTTCCAGAGTGGCCTGGGCGGCGACGGTCAGGTCGGAGCCATGATGTTCGTGATGATCGTGCGCGTGCATGGGGGAAATGTAGGCGCGCAGGGAGCGCCGGGCAAGCGTGTGCTCAGTAAGTAGCGCGGCGGTTGAGGTCGTGGCCGAGCGCGAGGATCGCAACGCCGACCACCGTCCAGACGATCTCCGGCCCGCCATGCTCCAGAGTCAGCGCGCCCGCCATGATGCCAAGGCCGAATGCACCGACCGCGGCCGGCATCATATAGCCATGCTTCATGATGCCACGGCCCAGCGCGACGATCCCGAACAGGATCGCGGCGACCAGCCCGACTTCATGGATCAGCGGGTGCATCAGCGACCCCGCCGCCGACGCAAGCGCCAGCAGCACGGTCGTCGCCAGGCAATGCGCCAGACACAGGCTCGACAGCCCGATCGCGAAGCGATCGAAGCGCGTGTCGATCTGTTCCCAGAATCGGGGGGCGATAGCCGGCTGCATGGCCCAGCATATAGATCGCCGCCAGAAAAGTTACAACATCACATGCACCGGGGGACAGGTGGCCCGGCTGGCATTTGTGGTTACAGGCAGGTACATGGATTCCGTGTCCGAGTTCCGCCATCCCATCCGCCCGCGCGCCATCGCCAATTGGCTGACGGTCGTCGCCATCCTGATCGTCCTGATCGTCGTCGTCGGGGGCATCACGCGCCTGACCGAATCGGGGCTGTCGATTACCGAATGGAAGGTCGTTTCTGGTATCCTTCCGCCGCTTTCCGAAGCAGCGTGGCTGGCCGAATTCGACAAGTATAAACAGATCCCGGAATATCAGCAGGTCAATCAGGGGATGAGCCTGGCTGCGTTCAAGTTCATCTATTTCTGGGAATATATCCATCGCCTGCTGGCCCGCGTGATCGGCTTTGCCTTTGCCGCGCCGCTGCTGTGGTTCGCGTGGAAGCGCGCGATTCCCAAGGGCTATGGCCTGCGCCTGACCGGCCTGCTGGTGCTGGGCGGGCTGCAGGGTGTCATCGGCTGGTGGATGGTCAGTTCGGGCCTCGCCGAGCGCACCGATGTCAGCCATTTCCGGCTTGCTGCGCACCTGTTGCTGGCGCTGTTCATTCTCGCGTCGCTGACCTGGACGATCCTCGATTTGCGTCATCTCGCGCGCGATCCGGCGTATCGGCCCGCGCGGCTCACCGGCTTCGGTTTCGTCGTCGCGCTGATCCTGTTCGTGCAGCTGCTCTATGGCGCGTTCACTGCGGGGCTGAATGCCGGTCTGGTGACGAATGAATGGCCGATGATGAACGGCAAGTTCTTCCCGTCCGAGGTGCTGGCGGTCCGGTCGCTGCTCGACGCGGCGGTGAATGATCCGGCGATGATCCACTGGATTCATCGCTGGTGGGCATGGGTCGCGGTCGTCGCGTTGATCCTGCTCGCCCGCCGTGCCCGCGCAGCAGGAAGCCGCGCGGCATCGGTCGCGATCCACAGCGCATTCGGCGTCCAGATCCTGCTCGGCATCGCCACGGTGATGACCGGCGTGGATATCACGCTGGGCGTGCTCCATCAGTTTGTCGGCGCGCTGTTGGTGATCGCCACAGCGTGGGGCCTGCATGTCACAGGGCGGCGCGTGCGCGGCTATCGCGCATGAGCGACATTGCGCTGGTCCACGCGACCTTCGCCGATGCAGGCGAGGCTGAGCGGATCGGACAGGCGATGGTTGAGGCGCAGCTCGCCGCCTGCGTCAACCTGCTCGGGCCCTGCACCTCCATCTATCGCTGGCGGGGCGTGGTCGAGCGCGGTGACGAGTATCGCGCGCTGTTCAAGACCACGCCGGAGCTGGCGCGCGAACTCGCCGACGCCATCGCCGCAGCGCACAGCTATGATCTGCCGGTGATCGAAATCTGGCCGGTCGCGGCGGGCGACGCGGTTCTGGATTGGGTCCGGGCCGAAACGCGGTGATCGCCGTCGCGCTACTGATCGCGACGCAGGCCGCGCCCGTGTTCGCGCCTCCGCTCGACCGGCCGCTAGTGATGACGACCGAAACGGTGCGGACCGAAGGGACGACGACGCGCCGCTTCATTGCGCATCGCACTGTCAGGTTCTCGGCGGCAGCGGACGGCTATCGCGTGGCGGTGACGCTCGATGCGGCCGCGCCGGGCGAAGACGACAGCGATCCGGCTGGGCTGTTGCGCGCCGGCTTTGCAAGGCTGGCGGGGCGCACCGTCGTGCTGCAACTCGACCGCGCCGGCTCCGTGGTCAGCATCGACGACCTCCCCGCGACCTGGCGCGCAGTCATCGACGGGATGGGGGCGCTGGCGCCGACCGGCACCGATCCGGAGACCCGGCAGCGCGCCGCCCGCGTCCGCGCGATCGTGGCAACGCTCGCGGTGCAGCCCGAAGCGACACAGCGTCGAATGATCGGCTCACTCGTCACCCCACTGATCGCCCCCGAACTGGTCGCCGAAGCGGCAACCCCCGCCCCGCCGCGCGCGGTGCGGGTTCCGGCGACCTCGATCTATGGCAAGGCCGAGTTGGACGGACTGCGCGCGGTGCGGGCGCGGCCCGAGGGGATCGAGATATCGGTCAGCGCGACCGGCCCGGTCGCGGTCGGGACGGCCAGCGCGACCATCACGCTCGAAACCCTGCGCCGCGTCGATCCCGCAACCGGACTGGTCGTCGAAAGCCGCGAGCAGGTCGAGACCCTCGCCCCCGATGGCAGCCTGCACTCCGAACGGCTGACCGTGACCCGGCTCACGCGCTAGTTTGGCCGTTGCCGCAGCGATCCAGTTCACCCGGGCCGACCGCCAAGGTATTCCAATACCCGTCAGCAATCCCGCCATTTGCTTGACTTTTGACTCCCATTTCGTCAATTGGCCGCCGTTCGCGCCGTCCTGCGCCAGTTTGGCAAGGGGCGGCGTCATTCATTTAAACCCAAGAGGTCTGGCCCCATGAAGGCGCTCATGAAGACCACCAAGTCGGTAAAGCCGGCCGAGGTGGAGAAGAAGTGGCATATCGTTGATGCCGAGAATCTGGTCGTCGGTCGCGCTGCGGTCGTCATCGCCAACGTTCTGCGCGGCAAGCACAAGACGAGCTTCACCCCGCACGTCGACTGCGGTGACAATGTCATCGTGATCAACGCGGACAAGGTGCGCTTCACCGGCAAGAAGCTGGCGGACAAGGTCTATTACAAGCACACCGGCTATGCTGGCGGCATCAAGGAAGTCACCGCGCAGAAGGTGCTCGAGGGTCGCTTCCCTGAGCGCGTTCTGGAAAAGGCGGTCGAGCGCATGATCCCGCGCGGCCCGCTGGGCCGTCAGCAGATGCGCAACCTGCGCATCTACAAGGGCGCCGAGCATCCGCATGAGGCGCAGAACCCCGAGGTCCTCGACATCGCCGGCATGAGCCGCAAGAACAAGGTGGGCGCATAATGTCCGACAATCGCCAGTCCCTTTCCGATCTGGGTGCGATCGCCGACGGCGCGCCTGTTGCCGAAACCACTGAAGCCGGCGTTGCGACCCCGGCGGTTTCGACCATGCCGCTGCGTCAGCAGGAAATCGACAAGCTCGGCCGCGCCTATGCGACCGGCCGTCGCAAGGACGCCGTTGCCCGCGTGTGGCTGAAGCCCGGCTCGGGCAAGATCACCATCAACGGCCGCGATCAGGAAGTCTATTTTGCGCGTCCGACGCTGCGTCTCGTCATCAACCAGCCGTTCGGCGTTGCCGAGCGTGACGGCCAGTATGACGTGATCTGCACCGTCAAGGGCGGCGGGCTTTCGGGCCAGGCCGGCGCGGTCAAGCACGGCATCGCCCAGGCGCTGACCAAGTATGAGCCGACGCTGCGCGCGCCGGTCAAGGCGGCCGGGTTCCTGACCCGCGATCCGCGCGCCGTCGAGCGCAAGAAGTACGGCAAGGCGAAGGCCCGTCGCAGCTTCCAGTTCTCGAAGCGCTGATCGACCGACAGGTTCGATCTTCGACATGCGAAAGGGCGGTCCGCACGGGCCGCCCTTTTTCGTTGGGCGTCGTAAGATACCCCGCCAGAGGGCTGCTCCAACAACGCTTTCTACTGAAGAACGCCAACGAACCGCAGCATCCGGACCTGTGGCGCCAAAGCCTCTATCCGCGTGAAAATACACGCAAATGTAACAAGGAGGCACTTGACGTCCGGCGGTAGCAGCATAGCCTTCCTGCATCCAAGTCCGGCCTGGGTGGTCGGGGCTTAACTTTGGGGGCCCTCATGTATTTCGCTCGTCCGCAGCAGCGCGTCCGCGCATCGCTTCTTCTCTCTGCAGCCGCATTTGGCCTCACGGTCGCCGGTGGCGCGCAGGCCCAATCGATGCGGGCCGGCGACCTTGTCGAGGAATCGCCGGAGACGTTCCGGATTTCGACGCTCGGCGCTGCCCCGCAGCCGGGCGATTCCGGCGTGTCCACTAGCGCCATTTCGGCGGCATCAACGATCGCGGCGGTGCCACCCGCGCCGAGCGGCGGCTATTATCTGGCGAATGGCCAGCGTACGACCGACTATGCCGCGGCGATCGCCTCATGGCGCAACGACGCACAGTTTGCGGTCGATTATACCAAGGCTTTTCTGGGCATGGAGCATGCCTATGCGTTGGGCCTTTCCGGTCGCGGCCAGACGATCGGCATCAACGATTCGGGCGTTTTGCTCGAGCATCCGCTGTTCAGCGGCGCAGGAAAGATCTCAGGGATCCGTACCGTCGTTCCCGATACCTACGGCAATGACGGTAAGGTGAACCCGCGCCGTCCCTGGGAAATTCACGGCACCCATGTCGCCGGCACGGCAGCTGGCGGGCGTAGCGCGAACGGCGTGATGTTCGGGAACGCGTTCGGCGCCAACATCCTTTCGGCGACGACAAACTTTTCCGCTGGTGACTTCCTGTGGTGGAAGGATCAAATCCTTGACGGCACGACGGTTGCGACCGCCCAGCAGAATATTGTCGATCTGGCGCGCACCGGCAGGGTTCGAATCATCAACAATAGCTGGGGGTCGAATACGTCGCTGCCGTACACGGCCTCGATGGCAACTGCGCGGGCGCAGTTCCGCCAGGTGCTGAACGGCTTTTATGATCCGGTTCTCGCCAACGACGTTCTGGTGGTCTTCTCCGCCGGCAACGGCTCGGGCGTGCACGCCAGCATCGATGCCGTAACCCCCCTGAACGACCTTCGTCTTCGCTCGAACTGGCTTTCAATCGCTAATTATCAGGCAAACGGCACAGCGGCTGCGTCGACGAGCTTGTGTGGTCAGACCGCGACCTGGTGTGCCGCTGGCCCGGGCAGCTCAGTGGTTTCCGGTATCAACACCTATACGGTCAACACAGTCGCGATTCGCGACACCTACCGGGCGGCTTATCCCGCCATCTACTCTGCGGGATCGCTCGGCCAGTTGCAGAACGCCGCGACCAATGCCTGGTTGACCGTACTCAATGGCTACCTGTCGCGTCGCGCCGCGGCCGAGCTCGGCGGCCTCCCGTTCGACGAGGCAGCCGAGTATGCCAATGCTGCGCAACAGGCGGTTGCGATCACGCTCGCTTACGGTAGCCGGTTTATCGGCGGAGACCTGAACGGATACACCAGCGTGCTGGCAAACATCCTGACCGCGCCCGGGAACGTTGCGATACTGGGGCGCGACTTCTCGGCAGCGGTGCTGGTTCAGGCCGACGCGCTGCTTACCACTAAACTTCCCGATTTCGTGACCTTCACTGGTCCCGGTTATGGAGCGCTGACCGGCACGTCGATGGCGGCCCCGAACATTTCGGGCTTTGCTGCGGTGCTGATGGAGTTCTTCCCGGACTATAACACCGGCCTGATCGCGGACATCCTGCTTTCCAGCTCCAGGGATCTCGATACCGCTGGCGTCGATCTACGCTCCGGTTGGGGTGCGCCGCAGATGGATGTTGCGCTGGCCGGCCCGACCGCACTGCGCCAGACGCGCGACGTCAATGTCTCGATGGGGACCATCGATATCTGGAGCAACAATATCCAGGACGCCCGGGATCGCTACGCGCCGGAAGTGCTGGCAGGTTTCCCCGATGATATTGGCGGCATTGTTAAGCGTGGGGGCGGCGAGCTGATCTTGGCCGGCGTCAACAGCTACAGCGGCGCGACGCGCGTGGACCAGGGCACCCTTACTGTAAACGGCAGCCTGACCCGGTCGGGTCTCACCGTTGCATCGGGCGGGACCCTCGGCGGCAACGGCACGCTGACGTCGCTGACCGCACAGTCGGGCGGCATTGTGTCGCCAGGCAGCGTGGGCGCCATCGGAACCCTGACCGTCGGCGGCGCGGTGACGCTCGCTTCCGGCAGCCAGTTTGTCGTGGATATCGGCGCCAGCGGGACATCCGACCGGATTGCCGCCGCCACCGCCACCCTGGGCGGCGGGACGATCACGCTGCGGCCGGTTGGCCGTCTGCCGCGGTTCGGCGACAGCTACACCGTTCTGACCGCCACGGGCGAAGTGACCGGCACCTTCGGGACCGCCACGTCCTTCAGCGCGATCCTCTTCCCGCAGGTGAGCTACAGCACCAATGCGGTGCGTGCCACGGTCGCCGCACGGCCATATGCGGGCGTTGTCGCGAGCACGCCGGTCCAGACGTCCTATGCCCGCCTGCTCGATGGCAACCGGTCGAGCTATTCGACGCTCACGGGCATCTACGATGCCCTCGACCTGCAGAGTGCAGCCACCATCCAGGGCTCGCTCGAAGCGATCGCCCCGCGCGCCGAAACGACGCGCCGCGCGATTGGTGTCACCGCGACCGACAACATGGCGCGCTTCTTCCGGGATCGCACGTCGATGATGTCCGCTTCGACGTTCGAAGGCGGGGCGCTCACAATGATCGGTAAGCCAATCGAGTTCGCAGCGAACGCAATCGCCCTGCCGGGCCAGAATGAGGTCGTGGCCGATTCACCGGCGGCGATGGTTCGTGAAGGTGCGTTGCCGGAGAACGTCGCCGCCTATCTCGCCGGCGGCTATCTCAAAGGCTCTGGTGCGGCGATGCCCGGCACCACGCCAGCTGGCGATCGTGACTCATTCGACGGCTTCTACATCGTCGGCGGGCTGGAAGCGCGGGTCAGCGACACCGTCGCGCTGGGGTTTGGCCTCTCCTATTCGAGTATCGAAGGGGAGCGGACATTCGGTCAGTCGGCCAAGGGTGAATTGATCCAGGGCACGCTGTACGGGCGGCACGGTGCGACGCTGGGCATCTCGGTCGATGCTCAGGTGAGCGCCGGCGTGTATCAGTCGGCCACCCATCGTACCGGCAGCTTCGCGGGCACCAGCTTTGACCTGCGCGGCCGCGACAATGCACTGGCGCTGTCGAGCGAACTGGGCGTGAACTATTGGGCCGGCAGCGAGAAGCTGCGGTTCGGTCCACGCGTCGCCCTCCGCGCGAGCCGCATCGGACTGACGCCGACAGTCGAAACCGGCACTGGCCCCGCGCTGTTCCTCGATGGGGACAATGTCGATAGCGTACAGGGACGGGCCGGACTGCAGCTTGACGGGGGTGCGAGTGCCTTCCGCCCATTTGCCTCGGCTTATCTGGTTCATGATTTTGTCGAACAGCCCGGCTATTTCAATGCCGGCTTCGCTGCCGGCAACGCGACACGCGCACCATTCCTGGTCGCATCGCAGGATCGCAACTGGGGCGAACTG
This sequence comes from Sphingomonas sp., assembly GCF_035998645.1. GTDB lineage: Bacteria > Pseudomonadota > Alphaproteobacteria > Sphingomonadales > Sphingomonadaceae > Sphingomonas. Next base: position 35,327 of record NZ_DASYHL010000004.1, on the reverse strand, counting down.
GGCGGTGGGTTTGCCTATCGGACAGGCAATGTCACGTTTTCGGTCGCAGCAGACGTCACCGTGGCCCGCTCCGACGTTCGCAACAGTTCCTATCGGGCCGGCCTGAAGGTCGCGTTCTGACACATGGACCGGGGCGGCTCGCGCCGCCCCGGATCCGGCTGCGCCGTGACCGACGCGCGTGGCATCTGAGGGGGGGGGCTTATCGCGTGCCGGCTTTGCTGCCCTTCCTGGTTCTGCAAATGGCGCTGCCGACCGAATCGGCGCCCGATACGCTACCGACATTCTTCTACAATCGAGCCGGCTCGACGGATGCGATGCGGACGGCCGAGATCACGCGTTGCCGGTTGATCACTACTGCGCCCATGGGATCTGCCGAGACGACAGCGCCGCTCACGCCCGCCGAGCCCGAGTCATTTTCGCGCGATACTGGCCCTTTGGACTCTGTCGATTCCTGCATGGTCACAAGAGGATGGCGGATCTACGCGCTGTCAGAGCGTGATCGCGAGATGCTGCTCCGGCTTTCGCCTTGCGCCCGGGCGCGCGCGCTCGGCGCGCTGGCCGGGGCGCGGCGTCCGTTGCATGGACGCCTAATCCGCGGCGGAGGCACGCCACAGCTTAGGGACCCTGCAGCCCGGTAGTACTAGCCGTCACCAGCCGCCGTCACAGGGGCAAGTCTGGAGCCCCCATGTGCCGCGCTATCGTCTCGATCCCTACACCGAGGCGCAGTTCATTGAACGAAGGCGCACTGTCCCGAACGCGCTCCGACAGCGTGCCAGCGCCGATCAACCTGATCTCGCGCTCCTCCACGACATGCCGGACGTCGAACGGATCATGCACATGGCCGGTCAGCACGCCATGCACACCCGCTTGTGCCAGCGCCTCCAGCGCCGCACGCCCGCCGCGCGTATTCGATGTACTCCGCGTCCCCGCCTCGACCAGCGGATGGTGGCAGGCGACCAGCACGACATGCCCGTCCGGTGCATCGGCGACCTGACTGAGTGTTCGGTTGATCGCCCGCCCGCTGACATAGCCTTTCGACCAGTTGAGCCGGAGTTGAGCGCGCGCCGTCGTCTTGAGCGGCACGATCGACACGCCGCGCAGGTCGAGCGGGCGCTCGATCATCCGCTCCAGCGCCTGAAACCGGCGATAGGGCGTCACGAACCGCGCCCAGGGGTTGAAGTAAGGCAGGTCGTGATTGCCGACCTCGACCGTGATCGGTCGTCCGAGCGATTCGAGCCACTCCTGCGCCGCAGCGAACTCGTGCTGGCGCGCGCGCATCGTCAGGTCGCCGGTGACGATCACCGCATCGGGCTGCTCCTCGGCGACACGATCGGCAAACCAGTCGAGTGCGGCGCGGTCTTCGGCGCCGAAATGAATGTCGCTGACATGGAACAGCCGGATCATGCCATCGTCTCCCGCGTGGATAGGAACACCGGCGCGGTGGTCCCGCTGCCCACGATGGTCCCCGCCTCCAGCGTCACCGGCTCACCGTCGAACAACGCGAGCACCGGGCGGCTGCTGAACGGCGCGATTTGCTGCGCCCGGCGTTGAGTCACCGCACGCGCGGCGACCCAATCGCCGGTCAGCCACGACCAGCCAAGTTCCGCAATCGCGCCCCAGTCGCGCGCATCAATCGCATCGACGCGCAGCCCGGTATCGGTCGGCGCGACGAAGATCGCCTGATAGCGTGCGTCCATGCCCGGCACTCCGCGGACCCTGAGCCCCCGGCCAAAGGTGCGCCGCCACGCGTTGCGCACGGCACCGAACATCCGCGCCAGCCGCCCGGCGCGGGCAGCCTCACGCGCCCGGCCCCAATGCGCCGCCGGACCAAGGATCAGGCCGACAAAGGCACGGTGCGGCCCTGCCTCGACATAGGGCATCGCCACCCGGCGCGCCGCGCGATGGGCGGCATGGACGATCGCCGCCGGATCAGCGTCGCCGTGCAGCGCCTTGGCCAGCATGTTCATCGTGCCCCCGGGCAGGATCAGGAATGCGCCATCCCACCCGGCCAGCGCGCACAGCGCCGCATTGATCGTCCCGTCGCCCGCGAACAGCACCACCGTATCGATATTGGCGACGTCGAGCGCTGCGGGATCGGGAATAGCATCGTCGGGAAAGCGGGTGCGCCCAGCCAGCGTAAGGCCGCGCTCGTCGAACACCGCCTCCAGCGCTGCGCACTTCTCCTGCGTGGCCGAGCCGGATTGCGGATTGGTAATGAACCACAGACGTTCCATGCCGCGCCAACGCATGACGGGCGGATTGTTTCGCGTCGCGCACAAAAAAGGGGCCGCGCGTGCGGCCCCTTCCGGTAGTGGAACGACCTGCTCAGCCCTGCTGACCAGCGTCCGCTCCGTCATTGTCGTTCTGCTCGTCCGGCGCGCGGTCGCCCTGCGGGTCCCGCTGCTCGCGCGGCTGCTGATTCTGCTGCCGATCGACATTCTGGTTGCCCTGCTGGTTCTGCTGGCCGCCTGGGGTCTGGTCCTGCTGACGCTCGTTCATGTCACTCTCCTGGAATCGCCCACTCATGGAAGCTCAACCGATGGGGAGCGCAAAACGGTCCTCGGCTCGTCGCATTGTCCGGCGGGGCCAGAATCAAAAAAGGCCCGCCAACTCAATGAGCTGGCGGGCCTATAATGGTGGGCGTGGCAAGGATTGAACTTGCGACCCCTGCGATGTCAACACAGTGCTCTACCACTGAGCTACACGCCCACTCGCCTTGCGGCGAATCTCGGGAAGCGGCGCTTTAGCGGGGGTCGTCTCCCCTTGCAAGCACCTGATTTCAATTAGAGCTCGGCACCTGCTCCATCTCGAACAATCGGTCAACTTCCAGCACCAAATCGCGCAGGTGAAATGGCTTGGACAGCACGCGTGCCTGCGGCACCTGCTTGCCTGCCTTCAGCGTGACGGCGGCGAATCCGGTGATGAACATGATGCGCATGTCGGGCGCGATCTCGGCGGCGCGTTGCGCCAGCTCGATCCCGTCCATCTCCGGCATCACGATGTCGCTGAGCAGCAGATCGAACCGTTCGGTCTCGATCAGCGGGAGCGCGGCGGTGCCGCGGTCGACCGCGGTGACGGCATAGCCGGACTTTTCGAGCGCGCGCGACAGATATTCGCGCATCACCTGATCGTCTTCGGCCAACAAAATCCTGATCATTCACCCCTCGCCCGCGGCCGATGCCTGCGCCTGCTCACCACGATACTATGCGCGAAGCCCTTAAGAAATTCCAGCCATGCGACCCCGGCCATGTCTGGTTCGGTCAGCCGGACGTTGCGATGACGCGCATCGGAGCATAGGGTTTGGCAGGTGAGCGTGCCACCGCCCTTTCATCGCCACGGGCCAGAGCTTCCGGCCTCGCCGATCGTGCTGTCGGTTCCACATGCCGGGCGCGATTATCCTCTGCCGCTGCGGGCGGCGCTCCGCGTGCCGCTGCACAGCCTGCTCCCGCTCGAGGACCGCCACGCCGATACGCTGGCGCTGGCGGCGCGGGGGATCGAAACCACGCTGGTCGCGACGCGGCCGCGTGCCTGGATCGATCTCAACCGCGCCGAGCATGAGCGCGACCACCGGATCGACGAAGGTGCTGACCCGGTGCCCGAGGCGGCACAGTCGCTCAAGCTGCGTAGCGGGCTCGGCCTCATCCCGCGCCGCGCGGGGGGAGCCGAGCTGTGGCGCCGCCGCTTCGCCGCAGAGGAGGTGCGGGCGCGGATCGAGCAGGATCACCGCCCCTATCACGCGGCAGTAGCCGATGCCTTGGCGGCGGCGCGGGCGCGGTTCGGTGTCGCGGTGCTGATCGACGTCCACTCGATGCCCCCGCTCGGCGTCGGCGCGGCGCGCCTGGTCATCGGTGATCGCTTCGGCCGGTCGAGCGCCGCCCGCTTCGTCGCACGGATCGAGGGCATCGCGCATGCCGCGCGGGTGCGCAGCGCGCTCAATACGCCCTATGCCGGCGGCCATGTGCTCGAGCGCCACGCAGATCCGGCGGGCAACATCCACGCGATCCAGCTGGAGTTCGACCGCAGCCTGTATCTCGACCGCCGCCGCGATCAGCCGGGACCGGGTTTGGAAGAGACAGCACGCCTGCTACGCGCAATCATCGATGCGGTCGCCGATGAGGCGCTCCCGCTCGCCGACGCTGCGCAGTAAGCCCCGGATTCGCTTCACGCATAAAAAAACCGCCCGGTGTTACCACCGGGCGGCCTAGGTTCAGGGAGGAGACACGCCCAAGGGCGTGCCGCGCGGGTCCGCGAAAGGGGGGACACGAAACCGCGCTACAAACTTTATAGTTACGCTTGACCGTGGCTTCAAGGCCACAGTTCAAAATGCGACGAGTGGAGGGTTGCGGCGGGGCCAGCCCCGTCATTTCCAGCCGAGATCGGCTGGAGTGCTTTCAGTTAGGCGGCACCGGCCCGCTCCCCCACCCGGCCACCCAACGACAGTGTATTCTATGGGTGGCCGGGTGGGGGAGCGGGCCGGTGCCGATTCAGCGAAGCTGAAACTGACCTTGGGTTCACCTCCGGAGCCGGCTGAGCGGCTCCGGAGCGAATAGGTCAGACGGCCGGAGCGATCTGCGGCGCGACGGCGCCCAGCGCCATCTGGCGACCGAAAATCTCGCGGACCAAGCCGAGCGAGAAGAGGTGGGCGTAGATCAGCGGCAGCATGCCGTTCTGCTGAATCTTGCGCAGCTGGTCGCCGCGCAGCTCGTTGAGCTTCGCCTCATCGACCATGCGGAAGCCGCGATAGATATAGGGCTGAGCAGCGCCATCCGGCTGGATCGCGACTTCGCCATCCATCAACAGGCCCATGTCGTTCAGCTCCTTGAGGAACGCGCCGGTCTTCTGACCCGCGATCTCAAACTCCTCGTTGAACTTCAGGATCTGCTGGACCAGCTCGGTCGGCTTGCCGTCCTCAAACAGGGCATCGCCCTCATCGAACGCGCCGATCGAATCGGTGCTCGGATCGAAGCACAGCGACAGCTCTTCCGAATCCGGACGCAGCCGGGCGAGCAGGAACGGATAGCGACGGATATAGGCCGGGATGTACATCGGCTCGGTCCCGCGCGGCTTGCCATCGGTGTCGAAGAAGACGTTGACGCCTTCGTTCAGGCCCATCAGCGCCAACGGCACCGGCTCGTCACCCGCCGAAAACACGATCGGCATATACCGCTGAACCAGCGGGAATTCTTCGACGGTCAGCGGCACCGCGTGCTGCTTGCCCACAAACGGCGCAGTGGTGGCCGGACGAATACGGAAATTGCCATGCATCTCGCTCGAGAGCGGGAGAAGGTCGTTATAGAAAACGGGAAGACCCTGTGCTTGCGGCGCGCTGGCCATGAAATTCTCCTGGATTTAGGTGTGCGCGGTCTATTGGTCGGCGCGCGCGGGTGCAAGCGTAACCAGTTTCCCCGGATTGAACAGATTGTCGGGATCGAATGCGCGCTTGATTGCGGCGAGCGCGTGCATGCGCGCGGGCGATGACAGCCGCGCCAGTTCGTCGCGCTTCATCTGGCCAATCCCATGCTCCGCCGAGATCGATCCGCCCGCGGCGACCACCAGATCGTGGACGAACGGACTGATTCGCGCCGAATTCTCCGCGACCCAGCCGCGATCGGCCCCTGCCGGTGCACGCACATGGAAATGGACATTGCCGTCACCCAGATGCCCGAACGCGCCCGCGCTGGTACCGGGGAAGGCCACCTCGACCGCCGCCGCGCCGTCGATCATGAAGTCGGGCATCGCCGCGACCGGGACCGAAATGTCGTGCTGCAGCGCGGGTCCGCTCGCGCGCTCGGCTTCCGAAATCGAATCGCGCAGCTTCCACAGCGCTTCGGCCTGCGCCTCGCTCGCCGCAATCGCCGCATCGCGAATCAGGCCGCGCTCCAGACCCGCCGCGAGCAGCCGCTCGAGGATTTGTGCCGGCGCCTCCGCACCGGTGTCGCTCGCCACCGATTCGATCAGCACATGCCAGGGATGCGGCCCCGCCAGCGGATCGCGCGTGCCGGGGATGTGCTCGAGCACCAGCGCCAGCGAATGCGCGGGCACGATCTCGAAACTCTCGATCGAATCGGTCGCGGCTTCGCACAGCCGCAGCAGCTCGAGCGCGGCGTGCGGCGATTCGACCCCGACCCAGCCGACCGCGCGCGCAGCCACGGCGGGGACCAGTTTCAGCGTCGCGGCGGTGATCACGCCCAGCGTGCCCTCCGCCCCGACCAGCAACTGGTTGAGGTCATAGCCGCGATTGTCTTTCTTGAGCGGGGCAAGCCCGTCATGGATGCTGCCATCGGGCAGCACCGCTTCGACCCCCAGCACCAATGCGCGCATCGTCCCGAAGCGCAGCACCTGAGTCCCGCCGGCATTGGTCGACACCAGGCCGCCGATCGTCGCGCTGCCCTTTGCCCCCAAGGTCAGCGGGAAGCGGCGCCCCCGCGCCAGCGCGGCATCGTGCAGATCGGACAGGATCACTCCGGCCTCCGCTATCGCAAGCCCTGCATCGGCATCGACCCGGCGAATCGCATTCATCCGCCGCAGCGACAGGATCGCGGCAGTGCCATCGGCAGGCGGAGTCGCACCGCCGACCATCGATGTATTGCCACCCTGCGGCACCAGCGGCACGCCATGCGCAGCGGCGAGCGCGACGAGCGCGGCGACATCTTGCGTCGATCGCGGCTGGAGCAGCAGCGCCGATGCGCCATGGTAGCGCCCGCGCCAATCGGTCAGCCAGGGTGCGATCGCATCCGAATCGGTCACCACCGCGTCCGCACCGATTCGTTGCGCGACGGCGGCGGCGAGAGCGGACAGGGCGGCGGCGGGATCGGGCGCGGTCATGGCGGCGCGCTACCATGATGGGACGGCGCGGGGCAATTCATCCACTGTTCAAGAGCGGCGCGTATAGGGCATCATGTAATGGTGAAGCTGTTGATCGCGTCCCTGTCTGCTGCGCTGCTGCTGCCCCTCGGAGCCTCGGGGCAGGGCACGGTGCAGCCGTCGGCAGGCGCGTCCACCCGCCTCGCGCAGGTGCGGATCCAGCAACATATCGTGATCCGCGTGCCGCGCCCCGATCCGGTGCGCCGCATGGCCGCCCCGCCCCCTGCGCCGCTGCCGCCGATCGCCTGGGTCGAAAAGCGCACCGACGATTGCGTCAGCGCCGACGCGCTGTCGGGTGCGGCGATCATCCGGTCGGATAGCGTGGATCTAGTCCTGTCGGGGGGCCGACGCGTGCGGGCCAAGCTGGGCAGCGAATGCCCCGCGCTCGATTTCTATGCCGGCTTCTATGTAAAGCCCAACAAGGACGGAAAAGTCTGCGCCAAGCGCGACGTGTTCCGCTCGCGGGCGGGCGGCGAATGTCGGATTCGGTCGTTCCGCGCGCTGACGCCCGAACGCTGATCAGCGTTTACCTTGACTTTTTGCGCGCTTTCCCGGAGAGCGCCTGTGTTTACTTTGAGGGGCGAGCCCCCGTTTTTCCGGACATCTGAATGAGCTTTGCCGATCTCGGCCTCTCTGACGAATTGCTGAAGGCCGTTACTGAGGCCGGCTATTCCGAACCCACCCCTATTCAGCGCCAGGCGATCCCGTCGGTGCTGATGATGCGCGACCTGATCGGCATTGCCCAGACCGGGACGGGCAAAACCGCGAGTTTCGTGCTCCCGATGATCGATGTGCTGGCCGAAGGGCGCAGCCGCGCGCGGATGCCGCGCAGTCTGATCCTTGAGCCGACCCGCGAACTCGCGGCGCAGGTGGCCGAGAATTTCGAGAAATACGGCACCTATCACAAGCTCAGCATGGCGCTGCTGATCGGTGGCGTTCAGATGGGCGATCAGGTCAAGGCGCTGGAAAAGGGCGTCGACGTCCTCATCGCTACGCCGGGCCGGCTGATGGACCTGTTCGGTCGTGGCAAGATCATGCTGAACGACTGCAACCTGCTGGTGATCGACGAGGCGGACCGGATGCTCGACATGGGGTTCATTCCCGATATCGAGGAAATCTGCACCAAGCTGCCCGCGAACCGCCAGACGCTGCTGTTCTCGGCAACGATGCCGCCGCCGATCAAGAAGCTGGCCGACAAGTTCCTGTCGAACCCGAAGACGATCGAAGTCGCTCGGCCCGCCAGCACCAATCTGAACATCACCCAGCGGCTCGTACCCGTCAGCAACAGCGCCGCCGCCAAGCGCGAAGCGGTTCGCCGCCTGCTCGAGCGTGAAGATGTGCGCACCGCGATCATCTTCTGCAACCGCAAGACGACGGTGCGTGAGCTCAACAAGAGCCTCAAGCAGCACGGCTATCGCTCGGCGGAGATCCATGGCGACATGGACCAGTCGTCGCGCATCGCCGAGCTCGACCGGTTCAAGGCGGGCGACGTCAACATCCTGGTCGCGTCCGACGTCGCCGCGCGCGGGCTGGACATCAAGGGCGTGAGCCACGTCTTCAACTTCGACGCGCCCTGGCACCCGGACGATTATGTCCACCGCATCGGCCGCACCGGTCGCGCGGGGGCGACCGGCACCGCCTACACGCTGGTGACCAGCGCCGATGCCGAAGCGATCGAGAATATCGAGAAGCTGCAGGGGCAGAAGATCGAGCGGATCGGCGAAATTCCGGCAGGTGAGCCTGAAGAGGCGAAGAAGCCGCGTGGCCGCAAGGCCAAGCCGGCGAAGGACGCAGCCGTCGAGGCTCCGCCCCGCGAAGCCAAGCCGCGCGACGAGCAGCCCCGCGAAGAAAAGCCCCGTGAGGATCGCCCGCGCGAGGCACTGCCCCGCGATGAGCGCCCGCGTGACGACCGTCCTCGCGATGACCGTCCCCGCGACGCGCGCCGCGACGAACGCCCCCGCCGCGACCGCCGTTATGAGGGTCGCGACGATGGCCCGGACGGCAAGGACGATGGCGGCTGGAACGGGCCGATCCCCGACTTCCTGAATTTCACGATTCCCGCGTGACCGGGTCTGAGGACGAGGATGATTTCCTCGCCTTCACCCCGGTCCCCGGCGTTGCCAGTCCGTGCATCGGCGTTTGCCGCATGCGCGATGACGATGTTTGCGAAGGCTGTCTGCGCACGCTCGACGAGATTGCGGAATGGTCGGTTGCCAGCGACGCACGTCGTAGCGCGATCCTTCGGCGCATCGCGGCGCGCTGAACACCCTGTCCTTTTGGCACCCAGCGACCCAGACCTGACCCCGGCCCTCTATAGGGCGGTATGCGCCTCGCGACGATTACCAACTGGGCCTATGGGGCCACGCTTGTCCTGACGCTTACCTCGGGCGTGACGATGTTGCTGGCATCCGATGCCCATGAGCGGGAGCGTGCCGCCGTCGCGGACCGCCATGCGTTGCAACGGGCAACGACCGAGCTCGGCAAGAATATGTTCCTGTCGGCCGATCATGCGCGGCAGTTCGTCGTTACCGGCGACCCGGTCTATCGCATCCTGCATTACCGCACCGGGAGGGCGCTGAGCGATGTCGAGGCGGGGATTGCGCCGCTTGCAAAGGCGGGCGCCCTGCCCAACGAATTGCGCACGCTGCGCGAAGCGATCCGCTGGTCGCAGACGATGGGTGACCAGCAGCGCGCGGCGATCCTCGCTTATCGCCGGGGCGATCGGGAAGCCGCGCAACGCATCCTGTTCGGCGAGGCACATCAACGCGAGCTCGACCGGGCCAAGACCGTACTCGAGCGGTTCGAAATGCAGATCGAGACCCGCACCGCCAGCCAGATCGAAACCGCCACGCGGTTCGCGCGGCTATGGCGCACCGTGTCCGAAATCGTGCTGGCGACCACCGCATTGCTGTTTCTTGCCGTGCTCTATTTCATCTTCAAGCGGCGTGTGCTGCGCCCGGTGGTGCGATTGAGCGATGTCGTCACCCGGCTCGCCGCGCAGGACTTTTCGGCCATCCCGCCACAGATCGACCAGATCGACGAGATCGGCGACATGGCGCAGGCGATCCACATTTTCCGCGCCAATGGCCTCGAGCGCCTGCGGCTAGAGGCCGAGCGTGATCGCGATCTGGCGGTACGCGACACGCTGGCGCGCATGACCCAGCGGATGCAGGGGTGCGATGACCTCGACGGCCTGATCGGCGTTGCCCTACGATTCGCGCCGGAAATTGCGCCGGATTTCGCCGGTCGGCTCTACTTGATGGACACGGCCGCGGGCGAGCTTCGCGCGGCATGCGAATGGCTCGCCCCGCTCGGTTCGCACGACGGCTTTCCCGCATCGGCCTGCTGGGCGCTACGGCGCGGACAGCCGCATCGCCCCGCGGGTGACGCAATCGATGTGCCGTGCCTGCATCTGGCCGGTAATCAGGACCCGCCAGGCGACACCCTGTGCCTGCCGCTGACCGCGCATGGCGAGATACTGGGGCTGCTGTACCTTGAGCCGCGCCAGGGCGAACCCGCCTCCGACGTCGCGATGCCCGCACCCTATCTGTACATGCTCGCGGAGAATATCGGCCTCGCCCTCGCCAATTTGCGGCTGCGTGAAGCATTGCGCGCGATGGCGATGGTGGACGCGCTGACCGGGCTATCCAACCGCCGGCAGCTCGAGGAGCGGCTGGCGGCGCTGCTCGCGACGTCAGTCCCGAACAATGCTCCGCTGAGCTGCCTGATGATCGACGTCGATCATTTCAAGCGGTTCAACGACACGCACGGCCATGATGCGGGCGACGCGGTGCTTCGCGCAGTGGGCAAGGTGCTGGCTGACGGCACGCGCGGCGTGGGTGACGCGTTCCGCTATGGTGGGGAGGAGTTCACCATCCTGCTCCCGATCGACGCCGACCACGCCGCCGAGCGCGCGGAGCGGATCCGCGCACGCGTCGCCGAACTGGAAGTTCGGCATGATGGCAAATTGGTCGGCCCGGTGACGATTTCGATCGGTCTGGCCGCAGCGCCCGACCATGTCGCCGCCGACCAGTTGATCGCGACCGCCGATGCGGCGCTGTTGCGCGCCAAACAGCATGGCCGCAACCGCGTGGAGATCGCAAAACCGCGACACCGTCACGCCGCCTGAATGCTCCGGAAGGTCATTCCACCGGGGAAACAATGACTTGTTGCGGATCGGCGGTTTCGCCACAAGGTTGGGGAATGACCAGCCCCCCGCCTGCCCGGAGCCTGTTGCGCACCGCGACCGCGCCCGAGCATGAACGGGTCGATACGGCATTTGGCGGGTTCGATCTGGCCGATCGGGATGGCTATCGTGCCTTTCTGCGCGCGCAGGCACTGCCGCTGATTACCGTCGAAGCCGCGATCGATGCGTTCGATCCGAGTGCGGTGCTGCCGGACTGGCCCGAGCGGCGGCGTGCAGGGCTGATCGTGCAGGATCTCACCGATCTGGAAGCCACGCCCCCCGCGCCCGAGCCGTTTGCACTGACCGACGCAGCCGCTGCGCTGGGCGCGGTTTACGTGCTGGAAGGGTCGCGGCTCGGCGGGGCGTTACTTGCGCGAAACGTTCCCATGGACCTTCCCGCCCGGTTCATTCGTTGCCCCGCTGCGCCGAAGCGCTGGCGCAGCTTGATCGAGGTTCTGGACCGGACCCTTGAAACTGAAGCACAGCGTGACGCGGCGATCAGCGCTGCCCGTGCCGTGTTCGACCTGTTCTGGCGAAGCGCGCGCCAGCATGGAAGGATGCCCGTCGTTGAATGATCCGAACCCCGTCGATCTCACCAATTGTGATCGCGAGCCCATCCACATCCTCGGCGCAATCCAGCCGATCGGTTTCCTGATCGCGCTGACCGCCGACTGGATCGTCGCGCGCGGGTCGGCCAACCTGCCCGAATATCTGGATTTCTATCCCGAGCAGATCGTCGGCCATCCGCTCGCCGAGTTTCTGCCCGCCCCGGTGATCCACGACCTGCGCAACCGAACCGCACTGCTGCGCGGCCCCGATTCGGTCGAGCGGATGTTCGACACCGAACTCACCCCCGGCGCGGGCAATTTCGATCTGGCGATCCACCTGTCGGGTGGGCAGATCGTGATCGAGGGGCAGCGATCGACCGGCGAGGTCGGTGACGTCACCGGCATGGTGCGCTCGATGATCGCGCGGCTCGACCAGTGCGCCGACATGCTGTCCTTCTACCGCGAAGGTGCGCGTCAGGTGCGCGCGCTGACCGGCTATGATCGTGTCATGGTCTATCGCTTCGCCACCGACGGATCGGGCGAGGTTGTCGCGGAAGCAAGCAAGCCGGGCATCGGCAGCTTCCTTGGCCTGCACTATCCGGCCAGCGACATTCCGGCGCAGGCCCGTGTCCTCTACACCCGCTCGCTGTTGCGGGTGATCGCAGACGTGAACGCGACCCCCGTCCCGATCGTCCCTGCGCTGGATGAAAAGGGCGAGCCGCTCGATCTGTCGCTGTCGCTGCTGCGCTCGGTGTCGCCGATCCATATCGAATATCTGCGCAACATGGGCGTGGATGCGTCGATGTCGATCTCGATCATCGTCGATGGCAAGTTGTGGGGCCTGTTCGCCTGCCACCATTATGCCCCGCGCCACCCCAGCTTCGAGCGGCGCTCGATCTCCGAACTGTTCGCGCAGATGTTTTCGATGCGACTCGAAAGCCGTGAGCGGCAGCAGACGGTGGAGTTCGAGCGGCGCGCCCGCGACATTTCCGACCAGCTGCTCGGTGCGGTCGCGTCGGACGAAACCCTGCTGCGCGATCCCGACTGGCTCGCCGATATCCTCACCAACGCGATCCCCGCCGATGGGGTGGGCGTGTGGCTTAACGGCAGCTACGCCTTTTCCGGCGTCACCCCGCCAACCGACGATTTCCGCCGGATCGTGCGCGCGCTCAACGCGACCGCAGCAGGCAAGGTGTTCGCGACCGACAATATCGGGTCGCTGATCGTCGATGCCGAGCCGTTCGCCGGCAGCGCGGCCGGGCTGCTCGCGATCCCGATCTCGCGCTCGCCGCGCGACTATGTCGTGCTGTTCCGCACCGAACTGATCCGTTCGATCCGCTGGGCGGGCGATCCGCACAAGCCGGTCGCGTACGGCCCCAACGGCCCGCGCCTGAGCCCCCGCGAGAGCTTCAATGAGTGGAAGGAGCTGGTCCGCGGCCGCTCACGCCCGTTCACCGCATCCGAACTACGCGTCGCCGAAACGCTGCGCGCCACATTGATCGAGGTCGTGCTGCGCCTTGCGGACGAAGCATCGGCCGAGCGTCAGCGCGCCGGCGCGCGTCAGGAAGTCCTGATCGCCGAGCTCAACCATCGCGTCCGCAACATCCTGGGCCTGATCCGTGGCCTGATCCGTCAGGCCCAGCCCGAAGAAGCGGCCGTCCGCGACTTCGTGAAGGTCGTCGATGGCCGCATCCATGCCCTCGCGCGCGCGCACAACCAGATTACCGAGGATCATTGGGGTCCAGCCTGGCTCCAGGCGCTGATCGACGCCGAAGCCGCCGCCTTTGTCGAAGAGGGCGACCGTATCCTGAGCGAGGGCGAGCCGGTGATGCTCAACCCGCAGGCCTATTCCACCATGGCGCTGGTGCTGCACGAACTGGTCACCAATTCGAGCAAATATGGCAGCCTGTCGGTTGCGGGCGGCACGGTGAAGCTCAGTTGGGAGTGCAATGCGCGCGGCGACCTGTTGCTGCATTGGCGCGATATCGACGGCCCGCCGGTCAAGCCGCCGTCGCGCAAGGGCTTTGGCACGACGATCATCGAGCGGTCGGTGCCCTATGATCTCGGCGGCGAAGCACTGGCGCGCTATGTCGAGACGGGGTTCGAGGCCGATTTCTGCATCCCCGCGCGCCATGTGTCCAAGCCGCGCGAGGGCGGTGCGCCGCTGATCCGCTTCCCGCGCGCGGCGCATGGGCAGCGCGAAGAGCCGCCTGCAGATCTGCTCAATGGCCAGCGGCTGCTGCTGGTCGAGGACAGCCTGATCATCGCGCTCGATGCCGAGGATATTGCGACACGGCTCGGCGCCACCGACGTGACGACGGCGGCGTCGGTCGATGCCGCGCTCGACCTGATCGCGGCCCAGCCGCCGACGGTGGCGATCCTCGACATCAATCTGGGGAGCACGACCAGCTTCCCGATCGCCGATGCGCTGTTCGAACGGCGCATCCCGTTCATGTTCGCGACCGGCTATGGCGAGCAGGCGCAGTTCCCGGATCAGCATCGCGGCCGGCCGGTGGTGCAGAAGCCCTATACGATGGAGAATGTCGCCCGCGCGCTGGCGGACATGCTGGGTTAGCCCAGCACCCGCCCCGCCACCGCGTCGAGCTTTGCGAGAAGATGCGGGTCGCGTGCTGAAGGCGCAGTGATCAGCGCGGTGTCGAGGCAAGTGTCGATCGGCGACGCCACCCGCTCCGCCGGCAGCGCGCGCAGCAGGTTCAGCACCATCGCCCGCGCCTTGGTGGCATTGGCCCCCAACTGCGCGATCACCTGCGCGACATCGACCGCAGCCTCTTCCTCGCGCCAGCAATCATAGTCGGTGACCATTGCCACCATCGCGAACGGCAGTTCCGCCTCGCGCGCCAGCTTCGCCTCGGGCATCGCGGTCATACCGATCACGTCGCAGCCCCAGCTGCGATAGAGATGGCTCTCCGCGCGGGTCGAGAATTGCGGCCCCTCCATCACGAGGCAGGTGCCCCCACGATGGACGGTGGCGCCCGCCGCCTCCGCCGCGTCCCCGGCGAACGCCGACAGGCGCGGGCACACCGGATCGGCCATCGAGACATGTGCGACCATGCCGGTGCCGAAAAAGCTCGACGGCCGCCCCTTGGTCCGGTCGATAAACTGGTCGACGATCGTGAACGTCCCCGGCGCACGCGCCTCCTGCAACCCGCCGACCGACGATACCGACAGCACATCGGTGACGCCCAGCCGCTTGAGGCAATCGATATTGGCGCGCGCGTTCAGCTCGGATGGGCTGACCCGGTGTCCGCGGCCATGGCGGGGCAGGAACGACACGCGCACATGCCCCAGCCGCCCGCTAAAGATCGCGTCAGAGGGTTCACCCCAGGGCGAGTCCACTTCGACCCATTGGCCATCTTCAATTCCCGCGACGTCGTAGAGACCCGATCCGCCGATAACCCCGATATGCCAACCGCTCATACCAGCCCCTGTTTGCTCACTTTGGGCCGCGCATAGGCGAAGTAGATGACAACCCCGAGCACGTTCCAATACAGGAAATAGAGCTGGGTCGTGGCCGGCAGGCTGAAGAACAGATAGATGCAGCCGAATACCGCGATCGCCCCGACGAGCCACCACAAAGGCGTGCGGAACATGCGCGGCGCTTCGGGCGCACGGCGGCGCAGTACCATCATGCAGATCGCGACTGCGGAAAACGCGACCAGCGTCCCGGCATTGGCCAGCGCCGCAATCTCCTCGATCGGCAGCAGCCCGGCGATCACGCTGACGATCATCGCGGTGAAGATCGTAATCCGCACCGGCGCGCCACGCGACGAGACCTTGGCGAGCGCGATCGGCAGCATCCCATCACGCGCCATCGTGAAGAAGATGCGGCTCTGCCCGAACAGGAAACCCAGCAGCACCGTCGGCAACGCGATGATCGCCGATACCGCGAGGAAGGTGGCAAAGCCCGGCCGTCCCAGTTCACGAAGGATCAGCGCCAGCGGCTCGGGGCTGTCGGCGAACCGGGTGTACGACAAGGCGCCGACTGCGGCGACCGCCACGAGCATGTAGATGGCGACACAGGCGACCATCGATCCGACAATGCCGATGGCGAGATCGCGGCCCGGATTCTTGGTTTCCTCCGCCGCGGTCGAGATCGCGTCGAAGCCGTAAAAGGCGAAGAAGATGATCGCCGCAGCCGCCATCACCCCGCGCTCCACGCCATCCGCCGACACGCTCTTGGCAAAGCCGAACGGCGCGAACGGCTCGAAATTCGCGCCGTTGAAATAGGGCAGCGCGACTGCAACGAACACAGCGAGCGCAACGATCTTCACGATGACGAGGCCCGCGTTGAGCGTCGCACTTTCCCGCGTGCCGAGGCACAACAGCCCCGCGACGATCGCAATGATGACGATGGCGGGGATATTGACGATGCCGCCCGCATGCGGCCCCTGCATCAGGTCCATCGGCACCCCCGCCCAGGATTGCAGCAGCGGCGCGGCATAGCCCGACCAGCCGACCGCGACCGCGCTGACCACCAGCGAATATTCAAGGATCAATGACCAGCCGACGATCCAGGCAATGATCTCGCCCAGCACGGCATAGCTGTAGCTATAGGCGCTGCCCGACGCCGGCATCATCGTCGACATCTCGGCATAGGCGAGCGCGGCGGCGGCGCAGATCGCGCCGGCGATGACGAACGACAGGATCACCGCCGGCCCGGCCTTGCCCGCGCCGACGCCGATCAGCGTCAGGATGCCGGTGCCGACAATTGCGCCCACGCCCAGCGCAATCAGATGTGGCCAGGACAGGGTCGCGGCCAGCCGATGTTCGGGCGCGTGCTCATCCGCGCCCTTCACGCCCTTTGTACGAAACAAACCGTCGGCCATGCGATCCCCCCTGTCTATGCCCAAGGGGTGCGACGGACGCGCGCGCAGGTCAACGGTTCATGCCCGCGACATGCGATCACGCGCATCGTTTCGGACGCAGACTGGAGGGTTCGACCGATGCAGCGCCGCCTGTTCCTCACCACGCTTGGCGCGACTGCAGCTGCGCCGGCGCTGGCGCAGCAAAAGCTGTCCAAGGAGCCCAATCCCCAGATCGATTATGGCGGGTTCGAACGGCTGACCGGCGATGTGCGCCAGTTGCGCGCTCGCCGGCTTTTGCCCTTTGCGCGATTCAAGGAACTGGCCGCATCGGACGACACGCTGCTGCTCGACGCACGCTCGGAAACGGCGTTTCGGGAAGGGCATATCAGGGGCGCGGTCAATTTACCGCTGCCCGATTTCAACGCGGAGTCGCTCGACGACCTGATCGGGCGCGACCGCAAGCGGATGATCCTGATCTACTGCAACAACAATTTCTCGAACCGCCGCCGCCCGGTGCCGATCAAAGCCGCCCCGCTCGCGCTGAACATCCAGACGTTCATCAACCTGGTCGGCTATGGCTATGCGAACGTCTGGGAATTGGCCGACTTGATCGACTTCAACGATCCCAAGGTGGAGTGGGTGCGGACCTAAACCCCCGACACCCCCTCGTCACCCCGGCGTTGTGCCGGGGTCCCCCGGGAGGCGAGGCGCAAAGCAAGAGGCGCTTGCGCGGGAAGCGAGGCACAGTGGACCCCGGCACAGGGCCGCGGTGACGAGCGGAGTTATAATAGGATCAGGCTACGCAATCAGGCCGGGCACTTCGCCCCACTGTCGATCCACGCCTTGGTCAACGCGCCGAACTCGGCCTGCGTCCCCGGTGCTGGCGTCCGCCCCGGCCCGGGGTTCCAGCCCCAGCCGACCAGCGTGTCGCTCGCATTGTGTTCGTGGATCTGCGCCAGCGTCTTGCCGCCATTGCGCTTGCGGTCCTTCAACTGTTCGCAAATCTCGCGCAGCGACTTGCCCTCCCACGCCATCGATTTCGGCGCGAGGTGCCACAGCGGATGGCCCGGAATGCTGCCCTTGCCATCGGCGAACGCGACATTGCGCGGGCCGTGACAGGTCGAACACTCCATCCCGGCAATCCCCATCCCTCCCGGTCCGCGTTCGACCGGGGGCATGTGGAAACGCATGTCGTCGCCCTGCAACGGGCTGTCGGTGCGCGGGTGGCAGTTGATGCAGCGCGGGTGGGTTAGCACCTTGCCCATTTCGGTGAAGAGCGCCGCCGATCGCGCCGCCGGGTCGGCGATCGTCGCGAAGGCCGCGACCGGCTTCAGTCCGACAGGCGCTGCCGACTGGCTCGATGCCACGACGGCGGCGGGCAACGCGACGGCGGCTAGGCCCAGCGCGATCAGGCCGTAACGTTGCACGCTCATGCATTGTCTCCATGCGCGAAGGGCAGGCGGCGCACCGCCTTGCCGGTCAGCTTGCGCCAGGCATTGGCGACCGCCGGCGCGATGGGCGGCAGTCCCGGCTCACCAACGCCGCTCGGACGTTCGGTCGAGGGAATGATCGCCACTTCAACATCGGGCATCTCGCCGATCCGCAGCGAGCGATAGCTGTCGAAATTGGTCTGCTGCACCACGCCGCCCTCACCCAAAGTCAGTTCGGCATAGAGCGCGTGACCGAGGCCATAGCCGATGCCGCCCTCCATCTGCGCGCGGATGATGTCGGGGTTGACCGCAATGCCGCAATCGACCGCGCACCAAACCTTGTGCACCTTGGGCAGGCCGTCCGGCCCCTTCGACACCTCGGCGACCTGCGCCACGAAGCTGTCGAAGCTCTCATGCACCGCAATGCCCTTGGCCCGGCCCTTTTTGGCAGGTTTGCCGAACGCCGCCATCTCCGCGACCCTCACCAGCACCGCCTTGGCGCGGTCGTGCTTGAGCAGCTCCATACGCCCCGCGACCAGATCCTTGCCGCCCAGTTCGAGCAGCTCGTCGATCATCGTTTCCTTGACGAAGGCGGTGTGCGTGTGGCCGACCGATCGCCACCACAGCACCGGCACCCCGCCCTTCATCAGATGCTGACCCAGCCGGAAATCGCCGATCTTGTACTGGTTGGCGTCGTTCGCGCCTTCGATCATGTTACCGTCGATGCCGTCGCGGATGCCCATCGGCTCGAACGGCGTGTCCTTCATGATCGACTTGGCGGCGCAGACCTGATCCCAGCCGCTGATCGCGCCGCTGGCATCGACGCCCGCGCGCACGCGATGCACCGTCATCGGGCGGTAAAAGCCGCCGGTCAGGTCATTCTCGCGGCTCGCCACCACCTTCACCGGCGCGGCAAAGCCATAGGCGCGGGCGCACGCCGCCGCTTCGGTTCCGTCGAACATTACCGGGGTCGCGCGGCGGCCGAAGCTGCCCCCGGCGAAATGCTGGACCAGCGCGCTCTTGTCGAATGGCACCCCGGCGACGCCGCACATCGCGCCCATCTCGCCGACCTGGAACTGGCTGCCGGCATGGACCGAAATCCCCTCACCCTTCTTCTCGATGACATAGTCCATCGTTTCCATCGGCGCATGGGCGAGGAACGGGAAGTAATAGGTCGCATCGATCGTCTTGGCCGCGCGGGCTAGCGCCGCAGCGGCATCGCCGGCAGCCTCGACCTGTCGGCCCGGCGTGCGCGCGGCGGCACTATATTCGGCGAGCATCTGATCCGAGGATCGCGTCTCCGCTTTCGCCATATCCCAGTCGACCTCGAGCGCCGCCGCCCCACGCTGCGCGGTCCAGGTGTCGCGGGCATAGACAGCAACCCCGCTCGGGATCGGTTTGATGTCGAGCACGCCGGGGATCGCGCGCGCGGCGCCATCCTCGACCTTCTTGACGGTCGCGCCGAATGCGGGCGGACGGCGCACGGCGGCATGGACCATTCCGGGCAGGCGGACATCCTGCGTGAATACCGCCGACCCGTCGGTCTTGGCCTTGCTGTCGACCTTCGCCACATGCTTGCCGATATAGACATAGCGGTCCGGAGTCTTGGGCACCGGCTTTTGCGGCACGGGCAGCTTTGCCGCATCCTCCACGAGTTCGCCGAAGCTTGCCTTGCGGTTCCCGGCGCTCACCACGCCCTTCGAGATTGCGACCGCACCCGGCGCAACGCCCCAGCGCTTCGCCGCCGCCTCGACCAGCATCGCGCGCGCAGCCGCGCCCGCCATGCGCATCTGGTCCCAGCTTTCGCGCATCGCGGTCGATCCGCCGACGCCCATCGTCCCGAAGGCGAGGTTCTTGTAGAGCGGGTCATTGGCAGGGGCGAACACGACACTCACCTGATCCCAGGCGGCGTCCAGCTCGTCGGCGATGATCGTCGCAACCCCGGTCGCCGGCCCCTGGCCGAACTCGACATGCTTCGCGATGATCGTGATCCGGCTGTCGCTGCCGATGCGCACGAACGCATTGGGGGCGAGCATCGCAGCCGCCGCCTGCGCCTTTGCTGCCTTGGCTGGCAATGTGAACCCGATGGTGAGCGCGGCGCTTCCGGTCAGGAAGGCGCGGCGATTGGCAAGCGCGTTCATGCCCGTTCTCCCTTCACGCCCGCGGCGTCCTTGATCGCCTGGCGGATGCGGACATAGGTCGCGCAGCGGCACAGATTGCCCGCCATCGCCGCATCGATGTCCTTGTCGGTCGGCCTTGGCTTGGCGGTGAGCAGGCCGATCGCCGACATCACCTGTCCCGACTGGCAAAATCCGCATTGTGGCACGTCGATCTGGACCCAGGCGGCCTTGACCGCGTCGGCGACCTTGCCGCTCGCGCCCTCGATCGTCGTCACGCTCTTGCCCGCGACCATGCCGACCGGGGTCACGCACGACCGCCGGTTCTTGCCGTCGAGATGCACGGTGCACGCCCCGCACTGCGCGACGCCGCAGCCATATTTGGTGCCCGTCAGCCCGAGATGGTCGCGCAACACCCACAGCAGCGGCGTTTCGGGATCGCCGTCAAAGACTTCGGGTTTGCCGTTCAATTGGAAGGTGGTGGCCATCGTTGCGCCTCCTGTCTGATGCGCACGCTAGGCCACCACCGGCCGTTCGCGAAATGAAATTATTTCGCTTGTGACCTGTTATTTCGCGACGAAGCGCACCGCCGCGCCTCCGCCCGGCCCCATCCAGATCGACAGGTCATCGCCAGCATTCACCCGCTTCCTCTCGATCACGATCGCATGGCGCTGGTCGGTGCGATAATCCGCGCCCTCGCCGTCGCGATAGATCTGCGCCTCATAGCTCTTGCCCGGATCGAGGAAGTCGAGCTTCACCTGCGTCGTCCGCGCCGTGCCGTCGGTCACCGCGCCCAGGAACCACTCGCCGGTCCCCTTCGCCTTGCGCACCACGGTGACATATTCACCCACCTCACCATTCAGCACGCGCGTGTCGGTCCAGTCGACCGCGACATCCTTGATGAACTGAAACGCACCCGGATGTTTCGCGTAATTCTCGGGCAGGTCGGCGGCCATCTGGATCGGCGAATAGAGCACGATGTACTGCGCCAACTGCTTGGCCAGCGTCGACATGAACGGCGTGCCGCCCTTGCCCGTGAGGCTCAGCACGCCGGGCGTGAAGTCGAACGGGCCGGCGAGCATCCGCGTGAAGAACAGGTTCGCCTCATGCTCGGGAGGGTTCTTCGGCTCGCCCCAGGCGTTGTATTCCTGCCCACGCGCACCCTCGCGGCTGACCCAATTGGGATAGGTGCGGCGGAGCCCCGTATCCTTGATCGGCTCGTGCGGGTTGACCGCAACCTTGTACTTGGCCGCAGTCCGGACGATGTTGAGGTGGTGGCGCGACATGTACTGGCCGTCATGCCATTCCTGCGTCATCCGACCAGCGGCCCAGACGCGATCGATCTGTCCGGCATCGGTGACGTAGCCGGTCTTCACCACCTCGATCCCGTTGGCAGCGGCATAGCGATAGGCGTCGTCGGACTGCGCCTCATACTGTCCCGCACCACCGCCGGTTTCGTGATGGCCGACGATGTGCACGCCCTTCTTCTTCGCATAGGCCGACAGAGCCGCCATATCGAACTGCGCCACCGGCTTGTCGAAGTCCCAGCCATCGCCATTGTCGAACCAGTTGCCGTCCCAGCCGACATTCCACCCTTCGACCAGCACGCCGCGGAAGCCGTTCTGTGCCGCGAAGTCGATGTAGCGCTTCACATTCTCGGTCTTCGCCCCCAGCCGTTCGCCGGTGCCCCAGGTCGCGGCGTCGAGGTGCATTTCCCACCACACGCCGACATATTTGCTGGGTTTGAACCAGCTGACATCGCCCAGCTTGTTGGGTTCGTTGAGGTTGAGCTCGAGCTGCGACATGTACAGCTTCGCCGCGCTGTCGGCGACGCGCAGCGTCCGCCACGGCGTGGTGAATGCCCCCTCACGCACCACCGCCGCCCCCTGCGACGACGGCGACAGTGCGGCGCGGAAGCGCGTACCCTCGACCCGGCGCAGCCACATGCCGGCATAGTCCACCAACGCCGCCTCATGGAACGCGACATGCGTGCCGTCGGCCAGCTTCATCGTCACCGGGGTATGCGCCTGGGTCATGCTGCTGACCGGCGTCTTGTTGTAGGGATATTCGTAACGATTCCACTCACCCGCCGGGGTCCACCAGGCCGTGCCATCGCTCGCCAGCGAAAATTCGGTCAGCTCCTCGATGATCCGCGTCGGCTTGCCATCGGCTGGTGCCGGCAGTTCGTAGCGAAAGCCGAAGCCGTCATCGAACACGCGAAACACCACATCCATCACCCGGCCGAGCGCGGTCGTTTCCTTCAGTCGCACGCGCAGCTGGGTGTGGCGATCGCGCACGCTCTGCCACTCGCCCCAGGGCTGTTCCCAGGTCGAATCCGCGCTGGTCACGCTTTGGCTCAGAATCGCAAAGCCGCGCTCCAGCTTGGGCGCGTCGCCGAGCATGAAGCCCATGCGCGATTGCAGGATCAGCGGCTTTCCGTTGCGGGTGACGCTGTAATAGGGGCGCCCGTCGCCGTCGGTGGTGACGGTGACGCGGATGCTGCCATCGGGCGAGGCTGCCGTCGCGCCGCCCGCCTTTGCCGTCGTCGCCTGCGCGACATCCTGCGCCAGCGCCGGGCTGGCCAGCGCCAGCAAGGGCAGCGTCAACGCTGTCAGGGCCAAGGTTCCACGCATTACACTCTCCTGTCGGCGACGCCCGTTCGCGTCAGTCTATTTGTTCGAGGACCATGCCCGAATAGGCTGGCAGGTCGCCCGGAGCCGCGCCGTTGACGGCGGCGATCACCCGGAACCGGTCCGATGGCGCGGGATGCCACGGGCGCGCGACATTGCCCAGATTGAAAGCGCAGGTCAGCCGCTGCCCGGCAATGCTGCGGGTGAACACCAGCAACGCATCATCAGCTTCGACGACCGCCATCGCGCCTTCGCGCAGCGCCGGATTGGCCGCGCGCGTCGCGATCAGCCCGCGCGTGAGGTTCAGCAGTGATCCGTTCTCGCTCGTCTGGCGATCGACGGCCATCGCGGCATGGTCCGCCCCGGCCGGCAACCACGGCTCGCCCGCGCCGAAACCCAGATTCTCGGCATCGGACTGCCACGGCATCGGGGTCCGCACCCCGTCACGGCTCAGCGTCAGCGGCCAGTTGGCGATCGCCTCCGGGTCCTGCAATTTGTCGAACGGAATCTCGACCTGAGTCAGCCCTAGTTCCTCTCCCTGAAACAGGATCGCATTGCCGCGCAGGCACAGCAGCAACAGCATCTTCATCGCCGCAAACGCATCGCGATGTTCAGGCTCCACCCAGCGCGACACCGCGCGCGGCGCATCGTGATTCTCGAACGCCCAGCTCGGCCAGCCGGTGCCCGGCGCGTCCGGCCAGGTCTCGACCGCCTTCTTCACCAGTGCCGGAGTCAGCTGCGGCGCATAGAGAAAGTCGAAGCCATAGGCGCTGTTGAGCCGCGTGCTGCCGCGCGTGAAGGCGTGCATCTCCGCCTCGGGCGTCGGGCCGCCGACCTCGGCGACGGTGAACGCACCGCCATGCGCATCGGTCAGAGCGCGGTGCCGTTCGAGAAAGCAGACGATGTCCGGGTGGCTCTGGTTATAGACATGGCTCTGGAAATCGAACGGGCGCGTGCGCGGGCGGCCATCGTCGGGCGCGGGCGGATTGTCGCGCAATTGCGGGTCATGCATCGCGAAGTTGATCGCATCGACGCGGAAGCCATCGACCCCGCGCTCCAGCCAGAATTGCGCCGCCGCCAGCGCCGCATCCTGCACCGCCGGATTGTGCAGATTGAGGTCGGGCTGCTCACTCAGGAAATTGTGCAGATAATATTGCCCGCGCCGCGCGTCCCAGGTCCAGGCCGGGCCGCCGAACACCGATTGCCAGTTGGTCGGCGGCGACCCGTCCGCCTTGGCATCGGCCCAGACATACCAGTCGGCGCGCGGATTATCGCGGCTCGCCCGGCTTTCCTTGAACCAGGCATGCTGGTCGGAGGTGTGCGAATAGACCTGGTCGATAATGACCTTCAGCCCCAGCGCATGCGCGCGGTCGATCAGCGCGTCGAAATCGGCCAGCGTCCCGAAAATCGGGTCGACGTCGCAATAGTCGGCAATGTCATACCCGAAATCGCGCATCGGCGAGGTGAAGAACGGCGACAGCCAGATCGCATTGACGCCCAGCCCCGCGACATGATCGAGCCGCGCGGTGATGCCGGGCAGATCGCCAATGCCGTCGCCGTTCGAATCGGCAAAGCTGCGCGGATAGATCTGGTAGATGACCGCGCCGCGCCACCAGTCATGCTGCGGCTCCGTTGCCATTGCGGGTGCAGCCTGACTCACTTGGCGCCTCCGGTCGCAGCGCAGGCGACATAGCCGAACGCAGGGAGCGTCACGGTCAGGCTGCCGGGCGCAGCGGCGCTGGCCGAACAGCTACCCACGATCGACGTGAAGCCGGTCGAACCAACACCGATCTCGAGGTTGCGGGTGATCGGCTTGGCGCTGGTGTTGAACGCGACGACCACCTCGGCACCCGTAGTAGGATCGAACCGCGACACCGCGAACAGCCCGGGCGTCTCGTCATAATTACGCGTCACCTGCCGCCCGCTGCTCAGCGCCGGGGTCGCCTTGCGCGCCGCCGACAGCTTGGCGATTTCGGCATAGAGCGGGTGCGCCATGTCGAAGTTCGAGTCCGCCGTGGTCTTGGTCGTGCCGATCAGCCTGTTGTCGTTATAGACCGCGACCTTGCTCGGGAACATGTCCTCGCGCGCGTCCTGATCGTTGCCGTCGCCGATGAACCCTTGCTCATCGCCCGAATAGACCGTCGGCACCCCGCGCAGCAGCATCAGCATCGCATGGCCGAGCTTTACGCGCGCCAGCAGCTCGGCATCGTCCGCCTTGGGAAACGCCTTGCGCACATCGGTCGAAAAACGGCCATGGTCGTGATTGGAGATAAAGGTCGGCAGCTGCAGCGCGGTCGTCGCCCCCCCCTCGTACAGCGCGTCGCGGTCAAACAGCGCGGCGAGCGTATCGGTGCCCTTGCTTCCCGCCACCGTCGCCTGCACCGCCGCGCGGAAGCCGAAATCGAGCACGCTCGGCAACCGGTGCACGCGGGTGTGCAGCGCCAGATCGCCGGCATCGCCTTCATTCGCGACTTCGCCGAAGATGTGGAAGTTCGGGATGCCCTTCGCCGCTGCCCGCGCCTGCATCGCCGGAACGAACGCCTGCCAGAATTCGGGGTTCACGTGCCGTGCGGTATCAATGCGGAATCCGTCGATGCCGAACTGGTCGATCCACCCGCCATAAATGTCGATGAACCCCTGAACCACGCGCGGATTCTCGGTCATCAGATCGTCCAGCTCGACGAAATCGCCCATGGTCGAGCTTTCGTTGCGGAAGGTCGTGTTGCCGCGATTATGGTAGAAGATCGGGTCGTTGAGCCATGCCGGCACCTTCACCGACTTCTCGGCTTCGGGCACGAACGGGGTATAGGCGAAGTTCGGATCGGTCAGCTTGGCGAAATTCTCCGCCGTGCCGATGCCGTCACCGGCAAAGCCCGGATTGATGGCCTTGCCGGTGACGCCCCCTTTGCGCTGGTACGGATAGTCCGCCCGACTGCGATATTCGCAGGCGCTGACCGGACACTCGCGATACTGGATCACGTCCGCCGTGTGGTTTGTGATGATGTCGAGATAGACCTTGATCCCGCGCGCATGCGCCGCGTCGACGAACGCCTTCATCTCCGCATTCGTCCCGAAATGCGGGTCGACCTGGGTGAAGTCGGTGATCCAATAGCCGTGATAGCCGGCGCTTTCCTGCCCCGGCCCGCCCTGCACGGGCTTGTTCTTGTAGATCGGACCCAGCCAGATTGCGGTCGCGCCCAACCCCTGAATATAGTCGAGCCGCGCGATCAGCCCCTTGAGGTCGCCGCCATGGAAGAATCCCTTGTGCGTCGGGTCGAAGCCGTGCGTCAGCCGGTCGCCCTTCAGCCCGCCGCGATCATTGGTCGGGTCGCCATTCTCGAACCGATCGGGCAGCATGAAGTACAGCACTTCCTGCTCCGCCGTCCGCTCGCGCAGCGATGGCTGCGGGGCGGGCGTCTGGGCCAGCGCGGGGCTGGCAAGCGCGGTGGCGAGGATCAGCGGCAACAGCTTCATACGCGGGTCACTTCCTGGGGCTGGGATTGCGGGGTCGCGACGAAGCGTGCGACGAACTCATCATGATCGGGCATGCGCGCGGCATCGCAGGCAAAGGCGATGGCGACAGTCGACAGGAACTGGTCGAGCTGCGCGTCGTCGAGCTGATCGGCCAGCGGGTGCCAGCGCTCGGGCACGATCCCCTGCCCCACCATCACCTGCAGCCAGCCGGGGACGTCAAACAGCTCGTCATGCTCGCGCACGATGCGGCCATCGGTGCGGAACATCGCGATGCGGTTCGCCAGCGGCTCGGGCAGCGCCATCGTGCGCAGCGCGTCCCAGAACGGCTCGCCGGTGCGGCCATTGGCGGTGTAGTGCAGGATCACGAAGTCGCGGATCCGCTCGATCTCGACATCCGCGATGCGGTTGAACGCATCGCGATCGGAGCTTGCCACCGGGCCGCTCGGCAGGAAATCGAGCAGCCGGTTGATCCCGGTCTGGATGAGGTGGATCGATGTGGACTCCAGCGGCTCGATAAAGCCCGATGACAGCCCGATCGCCACGACATTGCGGTTCCAGAAGCGCTTTCGCTTGCCGGTGGTGAAGCGCAGCATGCGCGGTTCGGCCAGCGCCTCGCCGTCCAGGTTGGCCAGCAGCGTCGCGGTCGCCTCATCCTCGCTGATGTGGCGCGAGGCGAAGACGTGGCCGTTGCCGGTGCGATGCTGCAGCGGGATGCGCCACTGCCACCCGGCCGTGCGCGCGGTGGAGCGCGTATACGGCGTTAGCGGACGCACCCCGGCGCACGGCACCGCGACCGCGCGGTCGCACGGCAGCCAGTGGCCCCAATCCTCGTAACCGGTCGCCAGCGCACCCTCGATCAGCAGCCCGCGAAATCCGGTACAGTCGACAAACAATTCGCCGTCGATCCGCTCGCCACCGTTCAAGGTCAGCGCAGCGACGTCGCCGCTCTCGCCATCGCGCTCGACTGCACCGATCTTCCCCTCAACTCGCATAACGCCGCGCGCTTCGGCATAGCGGCGCAGGAACGCGGCGTAGAGCCCGGCGTCGAAATGATAGGCATAGGGCATCGGCGGCAGCGCGCTGTCTGCTGCCCGCTGCACATGCGCGAAGCGGTTGCCATAGGCGGCGGCGGCGTTGAGCACATAATCGCCCAGCGGCCCGGCTCTGCCTGCCGCCCGCGCGCGCAGCCAATAATGGTGAAAGGGCAACAGCCCCAGCCCGCGCCCGACCAGCCCAAAGGCGTGGATGTAGCGATCATCGAACCCGCCCCATCCGGCGAATTCGATCCCGAGCTTGTAGGTTCCCTGGGTCTCGCGCAGGAACTGCGCCTCGTCGATCCCCAGCGCCTGGTTGAAGGTGCGGATCATCGGGATGGTCGCTTCACCCACCCCGACGGTCCCGATCTCCTCGGATTCGACCAAAGTGATCCGCCAGCCCTTGCCGCAGAAGCGCGCCAGCGCCGCTGCGGTCATCCATCCGGCGGTCCCACCGCCCGCGATGACGATGCTGCGCAACATTTCAGACATCGTATCGCCTTTCCCCCCGGCGGACGCGCCGCCGGGAGATACACGGATCAGAACTTGAAGGTGAAGCCCGCCTGGAACCGGCGACCGAAGCGCTGGTGGTTCATCACCTCAAGCGGGCGGCCCGGGTTGATCGCGACGAACGGTTCGTCGGTCAGGTTCGACCCCTGCAGGAACAGCGACAGCCCCTCCAGCGCGCTGCCCGGCTGGAAGTCGTACCCGACCTGTGCGTCGACGATCGTTTCCGACAGTGCGCGACGACGTGTCCGGTTCGCACCAAGACCTGAGAAATCGCCAAGGAAGGTCGAGCGATAGCGGACGCTACCGCGCATGTTGAACCCCCATTTCTCGAAATAGGCGGTGCCGTTGGCGACCCAGTCCGAATAGCCGGGGATATTCTCCGGCGGCTGGCCCGGTTCGGGAGCGATCTTGGACTTGGTGTAGGACACGCCACCCGTCACGCCGAAGCCCGACAGCGCCGAGGTAAAGGTCTCGAACGGCACGGTACCCGCAAACTCGGCACCGTAAATCTCTCCGCCATCGCCGTTGAACGGCTGGCTGATCCGCCCCTGCGTGCTGACCGGCGGGGTCGGCTGGATGACCGGATAGCTCGAATAATCGAACGGCCGTTCGGCGGTGTAGATGTAGTTGTGCAGCGTCTTGTGGAACAGCTGCAGCGCGACATAGCCGCTCCGACCGAAATACTTCTCGAACGTCAGATCGAATGCGGTTGCGCGATAGGGGCGCAGCGACGGGTTACCACCGCTGCCCGTGACGATGCCCTCGGCGGTGTTGGCGCCATAGGAGATGTTGACGCGCATGTCGTCCAGACGCGGCCGCTGGATCTCGCGCGCCGCGCCAAAGCGGATCACGAAATCACTGTCGAAGCGCAGCGAGAGGCTGAGGCTGGGCAGGATATCCCAGTAATCGTCGCCCAATGTGCGCAACTGCGGCCCGGTTGGCGTCTGGATATAGCCGGTCGAATTCTGGTTGGTATGCTGTGCCAGCACGCCGACATTACCGGTCAGCCGCGCCCCGCCTAGGCCGGCTTCGAGGTTTGCCATAGCAAAGCTGCTCAGCACTTCTTCCCCGACGCTGAAGCTCTTGAACAACACGTCCTGCGCAGTGTTGGCGACGCGCGTGTAAACCCCGCCATTCAGCAGATCGAGCGGGTTATAGCTCAACATCGGGCCAAGGCCGAGATAGTCGAGATTGGTCGGCGTCAGGCGATATTGCGTCGGCACCTGCGCCTGCAGCGCCCCACCCGCGAGCTGGAGGAAATACTCATCCGGCACCAGCGACTTTTCGCGGTCGACATAGTTGGCGCCCAACTTCACACTCTTGATGAAGCCGCCGTCAAACTCCTTCTCGATCTCGGCGAGGTAGCTGAACAGCTCGTCATCGACGATGCGGTCGTTGTAATAGCCATGCTGGCGCCCACCCGGCGCACCGCCGCCCCAGCCAAGCGGATCGGTCAGCACGATCAGCGTCGGGTCGCTGTAGTTGAGCGCATGCGAGGTGAAATAGGTGCCCGTCTCGGTGGTGCGGAACGACAGCGTATCGGTTGCGCCGACACCACCGCCAGGTCCAGTGCCCGCGTTCGATTCAAGGATCAGCTCGCGACGGTCGGTGCGCGACCAACCGAAATCGAAATTCACGTTCCAGCCGTCATCGCCTTCATGCTTGAGGTTGAAGCCGCCCGAATACAGGTCTGCCTGACGCAGATAATTGTGGTTGTTGACCACGCCTTCGACGCCGGTGAACGTGCCCGCCGTGATGAGGTTTCCGGTGGTTTCGACCCCGGTCGGCGACAGCGCCGCGCCGCTCCATGCCAGCGGCAGTTCGATGCCGCGCTTGATCTGGGTGTCGTCGAAGTTCGAATAGAAGCCGTCGAGCGTCAGTTCCCAGTTACTACCGAGATCCGCCTGGATCGTGCCGGAAATGCCGAGCCGCTTGAGCTGTGACGTCGTGACGAACGGCTTCACGCCGCCGATCAGGCTAATTCCCGCCGGATTGGTGGCATAGCCCCACGCCTCGAACTCTTCGATCTGATAGGGTTCGTCGACATAGGCCGCGGCGAGCGCAACGCCCAGGCGGTCGTCCATGAACTTGCCGACATAGGTCGCGTTGAGGCGATAGCCCCAGTCCTTCGACCCGCTGTTGAGCTTGCCCATGTCGGTGTAGATGCCGCGCGCGCCGATCGCGAAGACTTCCTTGCCATAGTCGAGCGGGCGGATCGTGCGGATGTCCACCGTGCCGACTAGGCCCTGCGACGTCAGCGACGCGTTCGGCGTCTTGTAGACATTGACGCCGCTGACGATTTCGGACGGATATTGGTCGAACTCGATCCCGCGATTGTCGTTGGTCGAGGTCTGCGGACGCCCGTTCAGCAGGGTCGAAGAGAAATCCGGGCCAAAGCCGCGGATCGAAATGAACGAGCTGCGGCCCGAAATACGCTGCGACGTCAGGCCGGGTAGGCGTGCGATCGATTCGGCGATCGAGGCGTCGGGCAGCTTGCCGATATCTTCGGCCGACACCGATTCGACGATCTGTTCGGAGTCCTTCTTGGTCGAAACCGCGCTTTCCAGCGCCGCGCGAAACCCGGTGACGACCACCTCTTCGCTATCCGCTGCGGGCTCGGCCGCCTCCTGCGCATGGGCAGGCATCGCCAGCCCGGCGATCAGCATCGCGGCGGCGATCGCAGAGCCACTGGCCCCGGTGGAAAGTCGTGCGGCCGCGCGGCCGCCAAGCATGTGACGCATGATATCCTCCCCTATGCCGGCCCCCTATTCTGGCCGGGGCGCACCGTTGCGGCGCGTTGTGCATAATATTCAGGGCAAGCGCCGGGATACGCCAGCGAACGGCATACGTATTCACCGCCAAGGCCATGCTGCGTGTCCGCCGCGCAACATTGACGGGGCTCGGAAAGGCGCTCAACGTCGCCGGGCCAAGCAGGGGCTACATCTGCGGGCATTTAGGGGAAGTGGGCCATTGGCCATGCAACGCAAGCCGACATCCTTCGACATCGCACATCTCGCCGGCGTGTCTCAGCCGACCGTTTCGCGCGCGCTGCGCGGCGGACGCGGCGTCAACGAAGCCACGCGGATGCGGATCGAGGCGATCGCCCGGCGCCTCAACTATCGCGTCGACAAGGCCGCATCGAACCTGCGCAGCCGCCATGCCGAAACGCTCGCGGTGCTGATCTTTCAGGACGAAAGCGCCGACGACAGCGCGATCAACCCGTTCTTCCTCTCGATGCTCGGCTCGATCATGCGCGCCTGCGCCGATCATGGGCAGGATATGCTGGTGTCGTTCCAGCAGCTCGGCAGCGACTGGCATCAGGATTTTGAGGATTCGCGCCGCGCCGACGGACTGATCCTGCTCGGCTATGGCGACTATGAGCTTTATCGCGCCAAGATCAGCGAGCTGATCGCGCAGAACACCCATTTCGTGCGCTGGGGATCGGTCGAGGCGGAGGGGGCGGGCCTCACCGTCGGCTGCGACAATCACGGCGGCGGGCGCGCCGCAACCCGGCATCTGATCGACCTGGGCCGCAGGCACATCGCCTTTCTTGGCCATGCATCGAGCCATTATCCCGAATTCCACGACCGCTATCGCGGCCATGTTGCGGCGCTGAAAGACACGGGCGTTGCTGCGGACCCCGCGCTTCAGGTCGACGCGCTGACCTCGGAAGAGGCGGGCGCTGCCGCTGCCGATGCATTGATCGAGCGCGGCGCGCAGTTCGACGCAATCCTTGCCGCCAGCGACCTGATCGCGATCGGGGCGATGCGGGCACTCGCCGCGCGTGGCCTGCGCGTGCCCGAGGATGTCGCGGTGGTCGGGTTCGACGATATCTCGGCGGCGAGCTTCACCAACCCGCCGCTCACCACCGTGATGCAGGACACCCGCGCAGCCGGCCGGATGCTGGTCGAAACGCTGCTCGGCCGCATTCGTGAAGAGCGCGTCCACGACGTCCTGCTGCCCGCCAAACTCGTCGTCCGCCGCTCGTGCGGCGCACCGGCCTGACACTGCCCAAGGATCAATGATGGAAAAACCGCGCCAGGGCTTTTGGGGCCTGTGGAATATCTCGTTCGGATTCTTCGGCATCCAGATCGGCTTTGCGCTGCAAAATGCGAATATGAGCCGCATCTTCCAGTCGCTCGGCACCAGCATCGACGATCTGCCTGCGCTCTGGATCGCCGCCCCACTGACCGGCCTGCTGGTTCAGCCGGTGATCGGGCATATGAGCGATCGGACCTGGCTCGGCCGGCTGGGTCGCCGCCGTCCCTATTTCCTTGCCGGTGCGATCCTGGCCGCGCTGTCGCTGTTCGTGATGCCGCTCGCGCCGGTGCTGCTGGTCGCAGCGGTGATGCTGTGGGTCCTCGACGCCTCGCTCAACATCTCGATGGAGCCGTTTCGCGCATTCGTCGGCGACATGCTGCGCAAGGACCAGCATAGCGCGGGCTATGCGGTGCAGACCGCGTTTATCGGTGCGGGCGCGGTTGTGGGGTCGATCTTTCCGTGGGGCCTTGAGCATCTCGGCGTCTCCAACGAAGCGCCTCTTGGGAGCATCCCGGACACCGTTCGCTATGCCTTCTGGTTCGGCGGCGCGGCCCTGTTCCTGGCCGTGTTGTGGACGATCCTCACCACCCGCGAATACAACCCCGAACAGCTCGCCGCGTTCGAAGGCGCGCGGGAGGAGGCGGCGGCAGACAGTGTGCGCGTTCTCGCGGCGCGTCGTCCGGTCGCCAGCCTGATCTGGATCGGCGCCGGCGCGCTGGTCGCTGCCTCGGTCGGTTGGTTCGATCTCGAGAAGGAAGTCTATCTGCTCGGCGGGCTGCTTGCCGGCTATGGCATCGCCAGCCTGATCGCGGTCCGGTTGGCCAGGGCGGGGCGCGGCACCAGCATGCTCGCCAGCATCGTCGGCGACTTCGCCGGGATGCCACCGATCATGAAGCGGCTGGCGGTCGTCCAGTTCTTCAGCTGGTCGGCGCTGTTCATCATGTGGATCAACACGACCCCGGTTGTCGCGGGCGCGTTCTTCGGCGCAGCTGACGCCGCAGATCCGCGGTATCAGGAAGGCGCGAACTGGGTCGGCGTGCTGTTCACCGTCTATAACGGCGTCGCCGCTGTCGCCGCGCTAACACTGCTCCCGCTGCTCGCCGCGCGCTTCGGCAAGGTCCGCACGCATATCATCGGCCTGCTCTGCGGCGCCGCAGGGTTCGCCAGCTTCTTCCTGATCCGCGATCCGCACTGGCTGATCGTCAGTGAGATCGGCATCGGCATCGCCTGGGCCTCGATCCTCGCCATGCCCTACGCGATCCTCGCCTCGAACCTGCCCCAGGCAAAGCTCGGCATTTTCATGGGGCTGTTCAACGTCTTCGTCGTGGTTCCCCAGCTGCTGGTCGCGACCGTGATGGGCTCGATCATGAAGGCGTTCTTCCCCGATCGGCCGATCTGGACGATGGCCTTCGCCGCTGGGACACTGGTGCTGGCGGCGCTTGCGATGGCACGGGTGAGGGAGGCTTAGATCGCCGAGAAATCAATCGGCCCATGCCGGTCGAGCGTGCGCGAGCGATCGTCCATCGGATACTTCAACCCGGTCGCGCAGTTGAACAGCGACGCCGTCTCGTCCGGCGACACGCGCCCATCGGCCACCGCCGCCCGCCACGCCGCCAGCGTTGCGCCGCCCTCCGGACACAGCAGCAACCCGTCGAGCCGCGCCGCATCCTCGACCGCCTCCAGGATCGCAGCATCGCTGACCGCCATCGCGAACCCGTTGGATTCGCGTACCGCGTCGAGGATCAGGAAATCCCCCACCGCCTGCGGAACGCGGATCCCCGCCGCGACGGTGTGGGCATCCTCCCACCGCGTCGCATGGCGCTCCCCCGCCTCCCAGGCCCGAACCATCGGTGCGCAGCCCTCGGCCTGCACCGCCACCATGCGCGGGCGTTTCGACCCGATCCATCCCAGCGCCTCCAGCTCGGCAAACGCCTTCCACATCCCGATCAACCCGGTCCCGCCACCGGTGGGGTAGAAGATCACATCGGGCAGCTCCCAGCCAAGCTGCTCGGCCAGCTCCAGCCCCATCGTCTTCTTGCCCTCGATCCGGTACGGCTCCTTCAGCGTCGACAGGTCGAACCAGCCATTGGCTTCCTTCCCGGCCGCGACCAGCTTGCCGCAATCGTCGATCAGTCCGTTGACGCGATAAACGCGCGCGCCCTGTGCCGCGATCTCGCGCACATTGATCTCGGGCGTATCGTCGGGGCAAAAGATCACCGCCTCGATGCCCGCCTGCGCGGCATAGGCGGCGGCGGCCGCACCGGCATTGCCATTAGTCGGCATGGCGATGGTGGGGACACCCAGCTCTTTGGCCATGCTGATCGCCATGACCAGGCCGCGCGCCTTGAACGATCCGGTCGGCAGCCGGCCTTCGTCTTTCACCAGCAGATTGGCGGCCCCCGCCCCCGCCGCAACCTTGGACAGCGGGACGATCGGCGTCGTAATCTCGCCCAGGCTGACGATGTTCTCGCGGTCCCGCACCGGCAACAGTTCCCGGTAGCGCCACAGATCCGCCGGTCGCTGGGCCAGATCCGCAGGCGTCACCGCCGCGCGAACGCCATCCAGGTCGTAGCGAACCAGCAAAGGGCGCCCGACCCGCGACAGGCCCTGCAGCGTATCGGCGTCATAACGCTCACCGGTAAGCCCGCATTCGAGATGGGAGACGAAGGTCGGGCGGTCGGTGGTGAGATTGGCGTTGTACAGCATGGCGTCGGCTTAGTGCGCCAACGCTTGTTAGTCGATCCGTTCGGCGCGCCACCCCTCGCCAACAATCCGCCGATCCCCGACCGTGCCGCGATGCGTAATGCCCTCGGCGACGAAACTTAGCGCCGCGCCAACCAATTGCGCCCCGGAGACTGCCCGGCCGTCGAGCGTTCCCGAGATGCGGCTATAGCGCTGATCCAGCATGAGCCTGGACATGCGCCCATCGTCACGGACGAGTTGCCATTCGCCGCCAGCAATCGCCGGAATGGTCCAGCGATAGACGCGCTTGTCGGCGATCTCCCGAAATTCATCATGCGGCCAATCGCCCATGTCGAACGCGTGGCTGACAACCCGTGCACCCGGCTTCATCTCGTTCAACAGCTTAGGTTTCAATCGCTCATTGACCGCCGGGAGCAGATAGAGTGTCACGACATCCGCGTCGCGGAGCGACACGGTGAACAGATCATCGCGTACAAACCGAGCGCGCTCTTCCAGCCCTTCAAGCCGCGTCAGTGACCGCGCGCGTGCGACCAGATTGCTGTCGAGTTCCACTCCGAGAGCAGTTGCCCCGCGTCGAGCCGCAGCGCGCGGGATGCGACCGTCGCCCGAACCAAGGTCGATCAGGCGTTCTCCGGCCTTCAGCGCCGCCATGTCGAGCATGCCTTCGACGACTTCGGGCGGCGTCGGAACGTAGGGGACGTCCTTCGCCCGCGCGACAGGCGGTGTAGCAAGCATGCAGCCTGATCCGATCAGGAGGGCGCGACGCGAAAGGTGAACTGTCATCCTGCCAGCGTGGCGGAGGCAGCTGCCTTGCACAACGGCCGCGCGCGTTTGATCTGCGCCGGACGCAAAAAAGCCGCCCGGAGGCGGCTGATTGTGTTGTGATGGTTGCGGGGGTTGGATTTGAACCAACGACCTTCAGGTTATGAGCCTGACGAGCTACCGGGCTGCTCCACCCCGCGCC
>NZ_DASYHL010000002.1:0-760331 GCF_035998645.1 Sphingomonas sp. | reverse complement strand
CAAGACCCGGGGCCGCCGCCCACATGTCCCTTCATCAAAATCACAATGTCAAATAGCGACAAAGACCGACGCACCGTCTAATCCCTTTTTCTCGGGACGACCTGTGCGTCTGGTTTTTGGTGACCGTCGAAGCGTTCCGGTGAGGAGCACCGCGTCGGTGGAGTGGCTTCTATGCCCGGCTTCGGATTCGGTCAACAGGGTTTTTGCATTTTTGTTGCGCAGCACACCAAACCCGCAGAAAACTGCGGTTTACGACACAGCAACACCTACCTGCCATAGCCATTCCATGACCGAATCACACGCCGAATCGCCGAATGGGGGCCGAGAATCGCTCCGAAATCAGGTGCGCAGTGCGGTGATCTGGCGCTCCGGCACCCAGATCCTGGGGCAGGTCATCGCCTGGGGCGCCACCTTCCTCGTGATTCGAATGCTCGACCCGAGCGACTATGGCCTGTTCGCGATGACCCAGGTCGTGCTGGTGCTGCTCAACCTGCTCAATGGCTATGGTCTGGCGAGCGGACTGATCCAGAAGGCGGATGTCGATGAGCGTGCGGTGCGCCAGCTGTTCGGCATGCTGCTGCTGCTCAACCTCGGGCTTGGCGCGCTCCAGTTCATCCTCGCCCCGCTCGCTGCGGCCTATTACCGTCAGCCAGTCGTCGCCGATCTGCTGCGCGTTCAGGCGCTGCTCTATATCGCGACGCCCTTCATCGCCTTTCCCTATGCACTGCTCGCGCGGGCGATGGACTTCCGCAAGCAGGCGCAGGTGAATCTCGTGTCGGCAGTGGCCGGTGCGATCGCCGCGGTTGCGGGTGCGTATGCCGGCCTTGGCGTATGGACGCTCGTGCTGGCCCCCCTTGTCCTGTTCGGCACCCGCGCGATCGGCATGACTTGGGCTGCGGGATCATTGATGTGGCCGAGCTTCGACTTTCGCGGCGCGGGCGAGATGGCGCGTTTTGGCGGGTTGATCGCGACCGGCCAGTTCTTCTGGTTCGTGCAGAGCCAGTCCGACGTGTTCATCGCGGGGCGGAGTTTCGACCCGCACTGGCTCGGCATCTATACGACCAGCCTGTTTCTGACCCAGATCCTTGTGTCCAAGTTCATCCCCGCACTGAACGAGGTCGCCTTCTCCGCCTATGCGCGGATGCAAGATGATGCTGAGGGAACCGCGATTGCCTTTGCGCGGTCGGTGCGGCTGATCATGGTCGTCGCCATGCCCTTCTATCTCGGACTCGCCGCGACCGCCGAGCCGTTGGTACATGTCGCGCTGGGCGAAAAGTGGCTCGAGGCAGGGCCGATCGTCCATCTGCTCGCGCTCGCCATGCCGTTCATGACGCTGCAGGTGCTGTTCGCCCCCGCAACGGATGCACGCGGGCGACCGGGGCTTGGGGCGCAGACCGCCGCGATCGGCGCACTGCTGCTTCCCGCCGCCTTCCTGATCGGAGTGAAATGGGGAGTCGAGGGACTTGCCTGGGCGTGGATCGCGGTATGGCCGCTCTTTCTACTGGTGACTGCCGCCCGCAGCCTGCCGGTGATCGGCCTGTCGTGGCGCGAATGGCTGGAGGCAATTCTTCCTCCGGTTACGGCGGCGGTCGCGATGGCGCTGATCGTCGGGCTGGTCGATCGCCTGCTCCCGCCGCTTGCGCCCTTGCCGCATCTGGCCCTGCTCACCGGCGTGGGGGCTGGCGTCTATGGTGCGTGGCTGTGGCTTTTCGCGCGCGCGACGGTGCAGGATGCGATTGCGATGATCCGGCGTTGACCAAACCCGCCGCCCCAACGCCCGTTGGACCCGCCTTCGCTACGCCGTCTGGATATAGGCCCGCATCTGATCCGCCTCGGCCTCGATCTTTTCGATCCGGAATTTGACCAGATCGCCGATCGACACGAACCCGATCAACGCGCTGCCCTCGACTACCGGCAGATGGCGGATGCGCCGCTGGGTCATCAGCGACAAGGCGCCGAGCACGGATTCTCCGCGCGTCACCGTGATCGCCGGGGCGGTCATCACATGTCGCACATCCGTATCGAGTGCCGCCGGCCCATCGCGCTTCAAACAGTGAATCACGTCGCGTTCGGAAAAGATGCCGGCCACCACGCCGCCCTCGACCACCGGCACCGCGCCGATGCGTTTTTCGGCAAGCAGCGCAACCGCTTCACGCACGGTCGCGTCGCCGCCGATGGTTGTGACATCCTGTCCCTTGGTGCCGAGGATTGCTGCGATGGTCATCGCCAGTCTCCTTCATCTCGTTAGGCGGTTGAGAGTCCCACGATTCGTCCCCAAATGAAAGGGCATGGAACCGAACCTCGACAATCCCGATTATGCGCGCCTCGCCTGGCGCCGTTACCGCCGCATTTTCGGCTTTGTCGGGCTGCTCGCTTTGGGGTCGGCGATCGTCGCGGTGATCGCGCTCTATGTCGCGGTCGGCGAGTTTCAGCTGCACGCGTCGATCGCGATGGCGATCGGGGTCGGGCTGTCGATCCTGCTCGGCGGCGCGCTGATGGGGCTGGTGTTTTTGAGCTCCGGCACCGGCCATGACGAGCGGTCGCGCGATGCGACGGAAAAGAAGCGGGATTAACGCTGCCGCTTTGGCGGGGGCGGCAGCTGCACCTTATAGCTCAGCGTCTGCGATCCGTTCGCCGGCACCGTCACCGCCCATAAAGTGCGGCCATCCTTCTTGCCCAGCTTGACGCTCGG
The DNA here is from genome assembly GCF_035998645.1 of Sphingomonas sp. Taxonomy (GTDB): domain Bacteria; phylum Pseudomonadota; class Alphaproteobacteria; order Sphingomonadales; family Sphingomonadaceae; genus Sphingomonas. Next base: position 757,639 of record NZ_DASYHL010000002.1, on the reverse strand, counting down.
CCCGCGCATCAATGCGGGGTCGATGTTGAACTCGCCCTCGAACTGGACCGGGAAGGGGTTGGCGTTGCGCACGATCAGCTCGAATGCGTAGCGGCGCAGCCCAGATTGTTTCTGCGGGGCCTGCTGCTGCTTCATTTCCAGCGTCACATTGGCGGTCGCGGGGAATTTGACCTCGACCTCCTCGCCCACCGCCTTGTCGTCGGTGCTTGATTCGTCGATCAGCAATGAGCGCTCACCCTGCTGCTCGAACAGCGCGACCGGCCCAGCGGGGAGCGGCAGCCCCAGCCGGTCGCTTTCCTTGTTCATCGCGCGGAGCAGGATCTGCGGCTGCTCCGCGCCCCGGAAACCGATTTCGGATGCATAGATGATGCGCACCGGCACGGCATCCTTCGACAGCATCGCCACCTGCTTCTGCGCCTTGCCCGCAACGGTGGTGCGGTCGGGAATGCGATAGGCCTTGAGGTCGCCCAGATCCTCCTGAACCGCGACCCGCATCCGCGCGCCCGTCACGACGATTTCCTCACGCGCCATTGGTGCGGCCATGGCGACCGGCGGGGGAGGCGGTGGAGGCGGTGGAGGCGGCGGCGGCGGGATGCCACCCGCGCCATCGGGCAAATAGCATTTGAACTCGAAGGTCTCGACCGTCTCGAATGGGTTGCGCGTCCGCCCCGTCGTCCGGTTGACCTTGCCCGCGACCACCATCGTTTCGGCGTCGGCAAAGCTGGTCATGTCGGTGCTGGCCAAGGTCACCCAGGCGAACAGGTCCGCCGTCCGCACGCCAGCCGCGGTGCCGCCGCCGTCACGCAATGTCGCGACATAGTTCGCCTGCCAGTCAAAGCCCCAGGCGAGGTAAGACAAAGTGATCGTCGCCGTTCCGCCCTGCGGCGATTCGGTCTCGACCGACAAAGTGGGCTTGGCCGACAGCCCGGTCGGCACCGCGTCATAGGCGATCGCATCCTCGGTCGGACCGCAGTTCAGCACCTCGATCCCACGCTCGGTTTCGACGATCGCCGCGCCCGCCGGGCCGGAGCGGATCACAGCGCGCTCCTCCACTGTCTTGCCATCGCGCGTCCGGCGCAGCGTCACCGGTCGGGCATAGCCGCGGCTGTACAGGCTCCCGGCCGACAACAGATCGCCGTCGAGATTCTTCTCGCGTACACCCTCAGGCAATCCGGTGACGATCGCGCTTTCGGGGAGGATGCCCGACGCGACCCCCTCGAACCGGATCACCGCGCGGCCGGCGGGGATCGTTACCGTCCGCGTCTCGGTGATCAGCGCATAGCCGCCGAGCCAGTCGAGATTGATCTTCTCGGCGGAATCGCGATTGGGCGCGCGATAGATGGTGACCCCGACCGAGTCGGGTCCAGCGGAAGTCTGCACGTTCTGCGCCCACGCCCCGCCCGTCCCGGCGAGCGCGGTCGCGATCAGCAGCAGGGCGGCACGCCGCACAGGCGCGACTCAGTAACGCGTTTCGAAGGTCGCGGTCAGCGTCGCCTCGCCATTGGCGGGGACGCTCACCTTCCACAGCGCCTCGTCGGCGTTGACGCGCTCGCTGACCTGGGTCTCCTCCAGGATCCGCGTATCCTGCCACCAGCTGTCGAGCCCGGCCTGCGACAGTTCGACTACCACCGCGTCGGGCCGCGCATTGGTCAGCGTATAGACCATCGTCGTGCGCCATTTTTTGTCGTTAATCCGCGTGCGCGTCTGGACCACCGCCTTGACCTTCACGTCGAACGCTTCGCCGGTCTTGATCGCCAGCCGCGAGCCCATCGGGGTATGCGGGATCGCATTCTCGCCGATGAACTGCGGCGCACCGCGCGCGTCACGCATATAGATGCGCACCGTCCCGGCGGGCAGCGCGTCGCCCAGGCCGCCTTCCTTCGAGGACGAGAAGCGCAGCACCGTGTCGACGCTGCGCGCCTGATCCTGACGGCCGAGCCAGGGGTTGCGATAGGCATAGGCCTTTGCCGCCGGCGCGCCCGCCACATCGAGGAAGCTGACCTGCTTTTGCTGACGCTGCGCGATCGTGGTGCGGCCGGGGATCGGATAGACATAGAAGTCGCCGATCCGCTCGCGGCCCGCGGTCTCGGTACCCGGCACCATCACCGATCCCATGCCGCGCCCGCCGCCGCCGACTGCACCCGCGACCAGCAGCGTGTTGGCATTGGTATAGGTCACGCCGCTATTGTTGGTCAGCGTCAGCCAGCCCTGAACGTCGATCTTGCCCGCCTTTTCGTCGAACAGCGCGACATAGTCGGACTTCCAGCCCATGCCATAGGTCAGGTAGCTGAGCGTCACCGGGCGCGCGCCCGCGGCATCGGCATCCAGCGTCACCGACAGCGTCGGGCGCGCGCGCAGGGATGGCGGCAGCGACGGGAAGATCACCCGGTCGTCCTTCCCCAGCACCTCGATCCGTCCGCCGATCTCGACCACCGTCCCGTCATTATAGGCAAGGATCTTGGCAGGCAGGTTCTGGCCACCGCGCACCACGGTGACGCTTTGGCCGACCGCCTTTTCCATCAGTGCTTCGGGGGTGAGCAGGTCGAAATCGAAATTCTGTTCGACGATGGTCGCGCCGGGCGCGCCGATTGTCACCGTCTCGGGCCGGATCTGTCCCGACACATCGGGGAAATCCTGCTTCGACTTGCCTGCGGGCAGGCGCAGTTCGCGCTTGTCCTGCACCAGCGCCAGATTGTTGTTATAGATGGTGACCGCGACCTCGCCCTGGGCGCTTGGGGCCTGCGGTGCTTGGGCAGATTGGGCGAAGGCGGGCAGCGCCAGCATCGTCCCGGAAAGCGCGGCTCCGGCCGCAAGCGCCAACGTCATCCGCCGCATCGCATTTCCCCTTCGATCTGGTGTGCGCACCATCGCCAATGGGCGCCCGATGTCAACGGTCAACGGTGCCAGAAACGAAAAGGCCGGCCCGTAAGTCACGGACCGGCCTTTATTTTTCGTCGAAGCGGAGGGCGCTTATTCGGCCGCAGCCGGTTCGCCCTCTTCCTTCTTCACGCGGCGACGGCGCGGCTTGACCTCGACCACCTCGCCCTCGACGCCCAGCGCCGGCGGCAGCACTGCCGCGATCTCGGCACCATGGCCCGAATCGCTGCTCGCCTCGTCGCGGCGCGGACGCCCACGGCGCGCGCGGCGACCATCCTCGGCCGGAGCTTCGTCCTCGTTCGCAGCGACCGGAGCCACTTCGCCCTCGACGCCACGCGGCTGACGCTCGCGGCGCGCATCGCGGTCACGGTTGCGGCCGTCGCGGTCACGTCCGTCACGATCACGCGGCGCGTTATCGCGGGGTGCCTGATCGCGGGGTGCCTGATCGCGGGGCGCATGCTCGCGCGGAGCCTGATCGCGGTCGCGGTTCGGGCGGCGGTCGTTGCGCTCGCCGCGGTCGGAACGCTCGTTGCGCACCGGACGCTCGGACTGCTCGTCGCCGTCGTCGCCGAAGTCGCCGTCCTGGCCGCGATTGCCGTCCTCACCGTCGAACTCATCCTCGTCGCCGTCGAACTCGTCGCGCTGGCGGCGCTGTTGCGGATTCTGTTCCTCGAAGCGCGAGCGCGTTTCGGCCAGCACGCGGAAATAGTGATCGGCGAACTGCAGGTAATATTCGGTGTTCACCCGGTCGCCCGCCAATTGCGCGTCGCGAGCGAGGTTCTTGTATTTCTCAAGCAGCTGCGCGGCATTGCCACGTGCGCGATTGTCGATCCGGTTGCCCTGGTTGGGATTGCCGCCGCCCTGCTGGCGCTGGCCACCACGACCGCGACGGCGACCGTTGTTCGCCTGACGATTGTTTATCAACGTCTGTGTGTCCTGTCCTTACTCAATCCGCCATCGGTCAAACAGCGATCCCGGATGCGTGTTACACCGCATGCCGTCACGATCCTTCGGATCGAAACGGCTCCTGCATGGCTGCCGGACAATCAGCAGCGCGCATGCCTTGATTTGGGTCGGCGAACCTTTTCAACGATTTAAGTTGCTGGTTCCTGCCCCGGGGTCATCCTTAGCCCGCGCGGCAACAATCTCCAAGCCTTATATTGGTGCCCCGCAGCGATAGTTCAACTTCGCGGCATTTTGGCCGCAACCGCACGCGGGCGTCCGCCCAGATCGTGGTGCAGCACGGGATCGAGCCCAGCGCCACGCATCAGCGCCGACACGGCCTGCCCCTGCGTCCAGCCGATCTCGACCACCGCGATGCCGCCCGGCGCGAGCAGCCGAGGGAGGTCGGGGATGATCCGGCGATAGTCGTCGAGGCCGTCGGCGCCGGCGAACAGCGCGGCGGACGGTTCGTGGTCGCGCACCTCCGGCCCCAGTTCCTCGCCAACGCCGATATATGGCGGGTTGCACAGGATCAGGTCGAACTGGCCGTGGAGATCGGTTGCCCAGTCGCCGCGCCGCAGATCAACCCGCGCCGCCATACCCAGAGCGTCGGCGTTGCTACGCGCATAGTCGATCGCGATATCAGATGCGTCCACACCGAGCCCCTTCGCGCCGGGCCACTCCGCCAGTGCGGCGAGCAACAACGTCCCCGGCCCGGTCCCCAGGTCCAGCACGCGCTTCGGCCCGCTCGTTCCGACGAAATGCGCCACCGCCGCCTCGATCAGCGTCTCGCTGTCGGCACGCGGCACCAGCACGCCGGGACCGACGCCGATCTCGACGCTCCAGAAGCCGCGCGAGCCGGTGATGTACGCGACAGGCTCATGGGCGAGGCGGCGTTGGACCAGTGCGTGGAAGCTGGCCGGAGCGGGGTCGCCCAGATGCTTGAGCAGCAAATCCTGATGCGACATACCCAGAGCATGCGCCATCAGCAGTTCTGCATCGAGCCGAGGGGTAGCAGACGAAATGCGCGCAGCCGCCTCGGCAAGGGCAACCCTAACTCCCCTCCCGCTTGCGGGAGGGGTCGGGGGAGGGCCTGTCACCATAGGGAGCGGCCCGAATGGACAGGCCCTCCCCTAGCCCCTCCCGCAAGCGGGACGATAATAGCCGCGCCGTCAGCCACCCAAACTACCCAGTCACCCCCGCCCTCTACCAAGATGACAGGCAGCAAACACCGCTCATTTGTAGCCATAGCTATAGGCCCAAAACAGCGCCTTCCCGGCGCGCTCATCGATGTCAGCATATCGCGCTCGAATTTCGCGCGCGGCCGCCTCCGACGCTTGATCGAGCGACTGTAGACGCCAATCGGGCTTGATCGCGTCAAGGTCAGCGAGCACGCCGAGCATCGGCACTTCGATCTCCTGCGCACGCGCTGGACCGAGCGCCGCCACGACCGCATTCCAATGATTTCCAGGACAGGGGTGCTCGCGATAACCCATGTACGCCTCAAGCGCGACGCTCAGGTCGGGCCGTGCCTCGTTCACGAATCGAGCGCCGCCAGCCGCTCGGCCTCGTCCTCGGACACCAGCGCGCCGACCAGCTCGTCCATCTCGCCCTCAAGGATCTCGGGCAGGCGGTGCAGCGTCAGGTTGATGCGGTGGTCGGTCACCCGGCCCTGCGGGAAGTTGTACGTGCGGATCCGCTCCGACCGGTCGCCCGAGCCGACCATCGACTTGCGGGCACCGGAGCGCTCGCTCGCCAGCCGCTCGCGTTCCAGCTCATAGAGCCGCGTGCGCAGCACCTGCATCGCCTTGTCGCGGTTCTTGTGCTGCGACCGCTGATCCTGCTGGATCACCACCAGCCCGGTCGGGATATGCGTCAGCCGCACCGCCGAATCAGTCGTATTCACGTGCTGCCCGCCCGCACCGGACGCGCGATAGATGTCGATGCGCAGATCCTCGTTACGGATCTCGACATCGACCTCCTCGGCCTCGGGCAGCACCGCGACGGTCGCGGCGGAAGTGTGGATGCGCCCGCCGCTCTCGGTCACCGGCACGCGCTGGACGCGATGCACGCCGCTCTCGAACTTGAGCTTCGCGAACACGCCCTTGCCCGCCACGCTGGCGACCACTTCCTTATAGCCCCCGGCTTCCGACGTGCTGGCGGAGATCAGCTCGACCTTCCACCCCTGCCGCTCGGCATAGCGGGTGTACATGCGCAGCAGGTCGCCCGCGAACAGCCCGGCCTCGTCCCCGCCGGTCCCGGCACGGATTTCCAGCATCGCCGCGCGCTCGTCCGCCGCGTCGCGCGGGAGCAGCGCCAGCGCGAGGCGGTGGTCGGCCTGCGCCAGCGCCGCCTCATTCGCGCGCAATTCCTCGCCCGCCATCGCGCGCAGCTCGGCATCGGCATCGCGCGTCATCGCCGCCAGGCTCACCGCCTCGGCGCGCAGCCGCCGTACCTCACCCGCCGCCGCCGCGACCGGCTCCAGCTCGGCATATTCCTTGGACACCGCGACGAAGCGATCCGACGGAAGATCGCCGGTCGCCATCATCGCCGACAGCTCATCCCGCCGCGCCTCGATCTGCGCGATCCGCTCGGGGGAGATGCGGGTCATGGGGTGCGACCGATTCCGTCAAGACCGCCTGCCAAAACGCTCAGATAATCCCACCCCGTCTTACCCTCGGCGGCTTTGAGGTCACTCAGCTTACGTTTCACCTGTGTCCCGGTGCGAAGGCTGCGCACGACGAGTTCTTCAGCGGCCAGTTCATCCTCACCCACGATGACGGCGAAACGCGTTCCAGCCGCGTCAGCGCGCTGCATCCGCTTCTTGAGATTGCCCCGAAACGCCATGTCGCAAATCTGGCCGCCACGCCGGAAGCGCGCCACCAACGCGGTGCAAAGCTGTTCGGCGTCGGCTCCGACGGGAATGACCGTGATGAGTGGAGTCTGAACTCCCGGTTCCTCCAGCAACATCCCCAGCCGCTCGATCCCCGCAGCCCAGCCCACGCCCGGCGTCTCCGGCCCGCCCAGATTGCCGATCAGCCCGTCATAGCGCCCGCCCGCCAGCACCGTCCCCTGCGCGCCGAGCCGATCGGTGACGAATTCGAACGCGGTGTGCCGGTAATAGTCGAGCCCGCGCACCAGCCGCGCATTACGCGTCCACGCGACGCCCGCCGCATCCAGTCCGCTGGTCACCGCGTCGAAAAACGCCCGCGCCTCATCCGTCAGATAGGCATCGATATCCGGCGCCGAATCCGCAATCAGCCGGTCGCGCGGGTCTTTCGAATCCAGAATCCGCATCGGGTTCTTCTCGAGCCGCGTGAGGCTGTCCTCGCTCAACTCCCCGCGATGCGCCTCGAAATGCGCGACCAGCGCCGCGCGCCACGCCTCACGCGTTTCGGCATCGCCCAGCGTGTTGAGCTGCAACGTCACGCCCTCGGCGATCCCCAGCTCCTTCAACAGCTGGTCCGCCATGGTCAGCAGCTCGACATCGGCCTGCGGTTCCGCCGCGCCGATGATCTCAGCGTCGATCTGGTGAAACTGGCGATAGCGCCCCTTTTGCGGGCGTTCGTAGCGGAACACCGGGCCGTGCGTGGTCAGCTTGAGCGGCGCGAATTGCTGCCACCCCTCGGTGATGTACGCCCGGCAAATCCCCGCGGTGAATTCGGGCCGCAGCGTCAGCAAATCGTCGCCACGGTCGGGGAAGGTGTACATCTCCTTCGACACCACGTCCGACGTCTCACCCATCGAGCGCGCGAACACGGCGGTGGATTCGAACACCGGCACTTGCACCTGCTGGAAGCAGTACAGCCGCCGCACATGCTCGAACGCCTCGACCACGCGCGCAAAGCGGCGCTGCTCGTCGCCAAAAATATCCTGCGTGCCGCGCACGCGGCGGGGGGTTTCGATCCGTGCCATGTGGGCGGGTCTCTATTGGCTAGGGGGCCGGAAGGGAAGATTGTTCACGCACCGCCCCCTTTCGACTATAGGCCCGCGCCATGAGCGCCACCCCCAAGACCTATCACGTCAAATCCTTCGGCTGTCAGATGAACGTCTATGACGGCGAGCGCATGGCCGAATTGATGGCGGCACAGGGCATGACCGCCGCTGCCGATGCCGACAGCGCCGATCTGGTCGTCCTCAACACCTGTCACATTCGCGAAAAGGCGACCGACCGCGTCTATTCGGACATCGGCCACCTCCGCAAAAAGGCCCGCAACGCCGAGCGCGCCGCCCCGATGATCGCTATCGCCGGGTGCGTCGCTCAGGCCGAAGGCGACGAGATTATTCGCCGCGCCAAGGTGGACGTGGTCGTCGGCCCACAGGCGTATCACAATTTGCCCGCCCTGATCGCCCAGGCCGCCTCCGGCACCGCCGCGACCGACATCGACATGCCCGCCGCCAGCAAGTTCGGCGCGCTTCCCAGCCGCCGCCGCGTCGGCCCCTCCGCGTTCCTGACGGTGCAGGAAGGGTGCGACAAATTCTGCACCTATTGCGTCGTCCCCTATACCCGCGGCGCCGAGGTCAGCCGGCCGTTCGCCGCGATCGTCGACGAGGCCAAGTCGCTGGTCGACGCCGGCGCGCGCGAGATCACTTTGCTCGGCCAGAACGTCAATGCGTGGGACGACGCCGAGGGTACCGGCCTGCACGGCCTGATCGCCGCGCTCGACAAGATTCCGGGGCTGGCCCGCATCCGCTACACCACCAGCCATCCCAACGACATGAAGGAAGGCCTGATCCGCGCGCATGCGGAGGTCGAAAAGCTGATGCCGTTCCTCCACCTCCCGGTGCAGGCGGGCAATGACCGCATTCTGAAAGCCATGAACCGCAGCCACAGCCGCGATTCGTACTTGGCGATCCTCGACCGCGTCCGCGCCGTCCGCCCCGATATCGCGCTGTCGGGCGACTTCATCGTCGGCTTCCCCGGCGAGACCGAAGCGGAGTTCCGCGATACGCTGAGCCTGGTCGACGCGGTCGGCTATGCCCAGTGTTTCAGCTTCAAATACTCGCCCCGCCCCGGCACGCCGGCGGCGGAGATGGACGGCGCGGTGCCCGAGGAGGTGATGGATGACCGCCTCCAGCGCCTGCAGGCCGCACTCAACCGCGATCAGGCCGCGTTCAACGCCGCGACCTTGGGCCGAACCTGTTCGGTGCTGATCGAGCGCAAGGGCAAGCTGCCGGGGCAGATGCTGGGCAAATCGCCCTGGCTGCAGTCGGTCCATCTGATGACCGACGCCGCGATCGGCGACCTGATCGAGGTGGAGATCGTCCGCGCCGATCCGAACTCGCTGGCGGGGGTAGCGCTCTAAAAATCCTCCCCGGAACGGGGAGGGGGACCGCGACGCGGAGCGGCGTGGTGGAGGGGGCCCGAGGCAACGGATTCCTTTGCCTCGGGCCCCCTCCACCAGCCTGCGGCTGGTCCCCCTCCCCGTTCCGGGGAGGATTTGGGATGCCCATCTGGACACCGCCCGCCCACTCAGCCACGTTCCGCCGATGAACCTGACCTCGACCGCCCGCATCCTCGCGCTGGCTACCCCGCTCCTCCTCGCCACCACCGCGCTCGCACAGCAAGCCAAAGACCCCGGCCCGAACGCGCCGATCTCCTACGAGCTCAGCTTCGACAACGCCGCGCATCGCGAAGCGCGGATCGCGGTTACCTATCGCGACCTCAAGCCCGGCGCGGTCGAGTTCCGCATGGCCCGCTCCTCGCCCGGCCGCTACGCGATCCATGAATTCGCCAAGAACGTCTATTCGGTCTCGGCCAAGGACAGCGCGGGCCGCGACCTGAAGATCGACCGCAGCGATCCGTACAGCTGGCGCGTCAGCGGCCATGACGGCACCGTCACCTTTGCCTACACCCTCTACGGCGACCGCGGCGATGGCACCTACAGCCAGATCGACCAGACCCACGCGCATCTCAACATGCCCGCGACGCTGATCTGGGCGGCGGGCTATGACGAACGGCCGATCCGCGTCACCTTCCGCCCCGCCGATCCCAAGTGGAAGATCGCGACCCAGCTCGCGCCGGTGAGCGGCAGCGCGACGACCTTCTGGGCGCCCCACCTCCAGTATCTGCTCGACAGCCCGACCGAACTGTCGGACCACCATTTGCGCGAATGGACGATCACTTCGGGCGGCAAGAACCAGACGATCCGCCTCGCCGTCCACAGCGCCGACACGCCGGAAACGATCGACGCCTATGCCGAGAAGGCGAAGAAGGTGGTGGCCGAGCAGATCCGCATCTTCGGCACCGCGCCCGAGTTCGACTTCGGCACCTACACCTTCATCGCCGACTATGTGCCGCAGATCAGCGGCGACGGGATGGAGCATCGCAACTCCACAATCATCAGCCAGCCGCGCACGCTGGAAGCGGGCAAGTTCGCCCAGCTCGGCACGCTGAGCCATGAATTCATCCACGCCTGGAATGTCGAGCGGCTGCGCCCGGCGGAACTCGAGCCGTTCGACTTCACCCAGGCCGATCCGACGCCGTCCTTGTGGTTCGCCGAAGGCTTCACGCAATATTACGGCCCGCTGGCGATCCTGCGCGCGAAGGAGGCGACGCTGGACGCCACGCTCGCGGGGCTGGGCGGGACGCTCGACTTCATCGTCAACAACTCCGCCCGCCGCTACGGATCGCCGCAGGAAATGAGCCTGCGCGCGCCGTTCGTCGATGCTGCCGCGTCGATTGACCCGGTGAATGAGCGGATCTTCGCCTCCTATTACCCCTATGGCGCGGTGGTCGCGCTCGCGCTCGATCTGACGTTGCGCCAGCGCTTCGACACCGATCTCGACGCCTATATGCGCCACCTGTGGAAGCGGCACGGTGAAGCGCAGCAGGGCTTCGCGCCGGTCAAACCCTATACCCCCGCCGATCTCGAAGCGGGCCTTGCCGAACTCACCCGCGCCCCCGCCTTCGCCAAGGCGTTCTTCGACGCGCATATCCGGGGCAGCGACCTTCCCGATTTCGCGCCGTTGCTCGCCCAGGCGGGGCTGGTGCTGCGCCCGGCCGATGCCAGCAAGGCATGGATCGGCACTAGCAATGTCACCGGCGGCGGCGACGAACCTGTGCGCCTCGCGGAAATTCCGGTTCCCGGCAGCCCGATCTACGCCGCCGGGCTGAATCGCGGCGACACGATCGTCGCAATCGATGGCCAAGCAATCGCCACCCCCGCCGACTGGCGCACCGCACTCGCGGCACTGAAGCCGGGTCAGCCAGCGACCATCGCCTATGCCAACCGCGCCGGGGCCAGCAGCGCGACGATCACCCCGGTCGCCGATCCGAAGCTGACGATCGTCACGCTCGAAAAGACCGGCGGCACGCTGACAGAGGCGCAGCGGGCGTTCCGCCGCGCCTGGCTCGGCACGGACTGAACCACCCACTGTTGCCCGGCTGCGTCACCCCCGGTGCCAATCGGCATCGGGGCAGCATTTCCGCTGTCCTACGCGGCCCGCCTCTGCCATCCTCGCACCACGACATGCGAAACGGAACCTCCGCGCTGAAAACCGGTTCGGCCCATCATGGCCCGCAGTCGCCCTCATACGTGCATTTTTGTCAGCTTCGTCTGCCGCCGCGCGCGTCGATGATCGCGCAAATCCATGACCTGTGTGACGTTCCAGCCACCGAAAGGACCGCATGAGCCGCAAGCCAGTCCCCGCCCAGCATGGTCAGCGCGCCCGTGTGGAGGTCAATTTCGACCGCCCGCAACTGCTCCCGCAATTGTTCGGCGAATACGACAGCAACATCCTCGCACTGGAGGAGCGGCTCGGCGTCTATATCCATGCGCGCGGACAACGCGTGGTGATCGAGGGCAGCGCCGAGGCGGTTGCCCATGCCCGCGAAGTGCTGATCGAACTGCACAGCCGCGTGATCCGGGGCGAGGCGATCGACACCGGCCTGATCGACGCGGTGATCGCGATGGCGACCGAACCGATGCTGACCGGCATTGTCCGCGCCGAGAATGACGAGTCCGGCGGCAGCGCCCCGCCGATCATGATCCGCACGCGCAACAAGACGATCGTCCCGCGCTCGCTGACCCAGACGACGTACATGCGCGCTTTGGTGTCCAACGACATTATCTTCGCGCTCGGACCGGCGGGAACCGGCAAGACCTATCTCGCCGTGGCGCAGGCGGTGGCACAGCTGATCACCGGATCGGTCAAGCGCCTGATCCTGTCGCGCCCTGCGGTCGAGGCGGGCGAGCGGCTGGGCTTCCTGCCCGGCGACATGAAGGACAAGGTCGATCCGTATCTGCGCCCGCTCTACGACGCGCTCTACGATTGTCTGCCGGCCGAACAGGTCGAGCGGCGCATCGCCAGCGGCGAGATCGAAATCGCCCCGATCGCGTTCATGCGTGGACGCACCCTGGCCGACGCCTTCGTCATCCTGGACGAGGCGCAGAATACGACGCCGATGCAGATGAAGATGTTCCTCACCCGCTTCGGCCAGAACAGCCGCATGGTGGTGTGCGGCGACCCCAAACAGACCGACCTGCCCGGCGGCCCCTCGGCGAGCGGCCTCAACGACGCGGTCAACAAGCTCGAGGGGATCGACGGCATGGCATTCGTCCGCTTCGGCATCGGCGACGTCGTCCGCCACCCGATCGTGGGGCGGATCGTCGAGGCGTATGAAGGCGGGGATCAGGGCTGATGCTTGACGTTGCCGTCCAGGCTGAACCCGGCTGGCCCGAACTCGACTGGGATGCCTTGGGCATGAAGGCCGCCGCCGCTGCGGTCGACCAGACGCCCTATGGCTATCTGTCGACCAGCGACGCGATGATCGAGATCGCGGTGCGCCTGACCGACGATGCCGAGGTGCATCAGCTCAACGCGCAATATCGTCAGAAGGACAAGCCGACCAACGTCCTGTCCTTTCCGATGATCGAGCCCGACCTGATCGAATCGCTGACCCAGAACAGCGACGATGGTGAGGTCATTCTGGGCGACATCATCCTTGCGCAGGGTGTGTGTGAACGCGAAGCTGCGGAAAAGGGCATTTCGGTCGAGCAACATGCCACGCACCTGATTGTCCATGGCGTGCTGCATTTGCTAGGCTATGACCATCAGGGGGATTCCGAAGCCGAAGCGATGGAGTCGATGGAGCGCACCGCGCTCGCAACCTTGGGGATCCCTGACCCCTATCTGATACGCGAGGATTGAACTCTAAGATGGCGGACGGCCCCAGTAGCAACGGGAACGGCGACAGTAGCGGCGACGGCGGAATATGGCGCGGCCTTCGCTCTTTGCTCTTTGGCGACGAGCATGAGGAAACGCTGCGCGAACGCATCGAGGACGCGATCGACGAGGCGGAAGAGGGTACGGACCGCAAGTCCGCCAAGGGCGACCTCTCGCCGCTGGAGCGCAAGATGCTCCGCAACCTCCTCCATTTCGGTGAGCGCGACGCGGGCGATGTCGGCGTCCCGCGCGCCGATGTCATCGCCGTCGATGAAGCGACCAGCTTCGCCGAACTGGTGCAGATCTTCGCCGAAGCGGGGCATAGCCGCCTGCCGGTCTATCGCGAGAAGCTCGATCGCGTCATCGGCATGATTCACATCAAGGACGTGTTCGCCGTCCTCGCCGCCGGAGCCGGGCCGCCGTCCAAGATCACCGATCTGATGCGCCAGCCGCTCTATGTCCCGCAATCGATGGGGACGCTCGACCTGCTCGCGCAGATGCAGGCCAGCCGCACGCACCTGGCAATCGTCCTCGACGAATATTCGGGGACCGACGGGCTGATCACGATCGAGGATCTGGTCGAGGAAATCGTCGGCGAGATCGACGACGAGCATGACGACGCGCCCGAGGCTTTGTGGGTCCCGCTCGAAAATGGCGGCTGGGACGCCGACGCCCGCGCCGAGCTCGAGGATGTCGCCGCGGCGATCGATCCGCGGCTGGGCGAGGTCGAGGAGGATATCGAGACGCTTGGCGGGCTCGCCTTCATCCTCGCCGGCCATGTTCCCGAAGCCGGCGAATGCCTCAAGCATCCCAGCGGCTGGACGCTCGAAGTGCTGGAGGCCGACGCAACCCGCGTCCGTCGCCTGCGTTTGCACCCGCCCGAAGAATTAGTCGAACCCGAGGACTGACCCAGTGCGCCGCAAACTCCTGATCGCCACCGCCGCAATCGTCGTCATCGGCGCCGGCACCTATTGGTTCGCCACGCGCCCTGATGTCGCGCAGCTCAGCGTCGAGGCGACGAGCGGGGTGCGGCCCAAACTGGTCGATCCGCGCGCCCAGACGATCCCGACGGTCAAGATCGCCGAAGCGGTGGGCTGGCCCGCAGGCGCCAAGCCGGTCGCGGCCAAGGGGCTGGCGGTCAACGCCTTTGCCACCGGCCTCGATCACCCGCGCTGGCTCTATCGCCTGCCGAATGGCGATGTGCTGGTTGCCGAAAGCAATTCGCCGCCGCGCGAAGGCGGCGGAGTCACCGGGCTGGTGATGAAGCGCCTGATGAGCCGCGCTGGCGCCGGCGTTCCTTCGGCCAACCGAATCACCCTGCTGCGCGACACCAATGGCGATGGCGTGGCGGAGGCGCGCTCGGTGCTGCTGACCGCCGATAATGGCCTCGACTCGCCGTTCGGCATGGTTCTGGTCGGGGAGACGCTGTACGTCGCCAACCATAATGCGCTGATCCGCTTCCCCTTCGAGCCGGGCGTGACCAAGATCACCGGCAAGGGCGAGAAGGTCGTCGATCTGCCCGGCGGCGGCAATCACTGGACCCGCGACGTGATCGCCGGGCCAGAGGGCACGTTGCTCGTCAGCGTCGGCTCGGCATCGAACATCGCCGAAAACGGCCTTGAGGTGGAAAAGAACCGCGCGACGATCCTTGAGGTCGATCCGAAGACGAAACGCTTCCGCATCTTCGCGGCAGGGCTGCGCAATCCGATCGGCCTTGCGCTCCACCCGGAGACGCAGCGGCTGTGGACCGTGGTCAATGAGCGCGACATGCTCGGCTCGGACGGCCCGCCCGATTATCTGACCCAGGTGACGATCGGCCAGTTCTTCGGCTGGCCGTGGAATTACTGGGGCGGCTATGTCGACAAGCGCGTCCAGCCCGAGCGGCCCGACCTGCGCGAATATAGCGCGCGACCGAGCTATTCGATGGGGCCGCATACCGCGCCGCTGGGCCTGACCTTTGCCACTGACGTGAAGCTCGGCAGCGCGTTCGCCAAGGGCGCGTTCGTCGGCCTCCACGGATCATGGAACCGCGTGCCAGCGTCCGGCTACAAGGTCGTGTTCGTGCCGTTCGGCGAGCGCGGCCTGCCGGTGCCCGATGCCAAGCCGGTCGATGTGCTCACCGGCTTCCTCGACGCCAAGGGCAAGGCGCAGGGGCGCCCGGTCGGCGTGACCGCAGACCGCACCGGCGCGCTGCTGGTCGCGGACGATGTCGGCAACACGATCTGGCGGGTCAGCGCTCCGGCTCAGTAATCGGCGGCGGTGTAGGAAAGATCGGAATAGCCCGCCTGCTCGCCCCAACGGGCGCTGGCAGGCGCGACCGCGTCGCTGGCGCGTAGCTCCGCCTGATACTCCGGCACTCCGCCTGACGGGGCGAGCGGGAGCATTCCGGTAACAGTGTAGTGGGCAGCGACCGTGCCCGCGCAACTGCCCAGCGCGCCGGTGGCGAGCAGGGCGAAAGCAATCATCGGCCAGGGGCGGGGCGATCGGTTCATCGCGTGTCTCCTCGCCGCAAGAAACTGCAAAGCGGGAACGCGGTTCCCTATTTGAGCAGCTTGGGCGCTTCCTGCATCAGCTTCTCGCGGATCTTGCCCGCGAACAGCGCGAGCATCGGCGGCAGATCGACCTCGGCATGGACATGGGCGTCGTGGATTTCGAGGCGGCTGGCGACGCTCTGGCCGAGTGCGGTGACGGTGAAGTGGAGCGTGTCGCCCTCCCACCGCTCGTCCACCGTGCCGCCGCCGGGGAACATCGACCCGATCTTGCCCACCCCGCCGGCAATCCGCGCCCGCGCCGCGTCGCGGCCAAGCTTGTGGGGGATATCGACGATGACGGGTTCGGGCATGACTATTCCTCTGGTGTGCTGAATGCATAATACGCAGCGCGCTTGTATCTGTCACGGTCAGGCCCGATAGCAGGCGACAATGTCTGCCCTGCCCCGTCCCCGCCTGATCGCGCTGCTGACCGGCGCCGTTTCCGCAACTGCCTTCGCCCCGCTCGACTGGTGGGTTGCGGGGCTAGTGTGCTTCGCCATCCTGCTGCGGCTGACGCATGAGGCACCCAACCTCAAACAGGCGCTGTTGCGCGGCTGGCTGTTCGGGCTTGGCCATTTCACTGTCGGCAACAACTGGATCCAGCACGCCTTCACCTATCAGGACAAGATGCCGGCCGAGCTGGGCTATGTCGCGGTTGTCCTGCTCTCGCTCTATCTCGCCATCTATCCGGCGTTGGCGATGGGGCTGGCGTGGCGGTTCGGGCAGCGCCGCAAGCTCGGCCTGTCGTTCGTGCTGGTCGCAGGCGCGGCGTGGATCGTCGCCGAATATCTCCGCGCGGTACTGTTCACCGGCTATCCGTGGAACCCGCTTGGCGTGATCTGGCTACCGGTGTCGGGCGTCGCGCAGACCGCGAGCTGGATTGGCACCTATGCGCTGTCGGGCCTGACCATCCTTGTCGCGGGGGCTCTGCTACTGGCCAGCCAACGATATTGGCGCTTCCCCGCCGCGATCGCGGTCACGGTCGCGCTTCTGGCACTAAGCGGGGTCGAACTTCAGGTCACGCGTTCGGCCAATGAACCCATTCGCCCCATCGTCCGCGTGCTCCAACCGAACGTCGGGCAGGAGACGGTCCTCGACGGCAGCTACGCGCAAAAAGCACTGAGCGAGCTGATCCGCCTGTCCAACGACACCGCCACGATCCTGCCCGGCGGCCCGGTCCCGCGCCTGATCGTCTGGCCCGAAGGGACCGTCGATTACTGGCTGGAAGAGGGCTATCCGGCCGCCTGGTACGCCAAGAACGATCCGCGCACCGTCCGCCGGATGATCGCGCAGACGTTGGGACCGAAGGACATTGCGCTGGTCGGCGGCAATGGCCTGTTGTTCAAGGGCGACGACACGCTCGACGCCGCGACCAATTCGGTGTTCGCGATCGATGCCAGCGGCACGATCCTCGGCCGCTACGACAAGGCGCATCTGGTCCCCTATGGCGAGTATCTGCCGATGCGCCCGATCCTCGAGCCGCTCGGCCTGTCGCGGCTGGTTGCGGGGGAGATCGATTTCGAGCCGGGTCCCGGGCCGAAGACAATGACCGTGCCCGGCTTCGGCGAGATCGGCATGCAGATCTGTTACGAGATCATCTTCTCGGGGCAAACGGTCGATCCCGCCAAGCGCCCCGCAATCCTGTTCAACCCGTCCAACGACGCCTGGTTCGGTGCCTGGGGGCCGCCCCAGCATCTGGCGCAGGCGCGGATGCGGGCGATCGAGGAAGGGCTGCCGATCCTGCGCGCCACCCCGACCGGTATTTCCGCGATCATCGACGCGCGCGGGCGGATCGTCGCGTCGGCGGGAATGGGGGAAGCCAAGGCGATCGAGGCGCCGATGCCGGATGCCCTGCCCCCCACCCTGTTCGCGCGGCTCGGCAATCTCGCGGCGGCGCTCGTCGCGGCATTGCTGTTCGCCATCGCCATTGCCTTCCGCCGCTTCGCTCGCTAGGGCGGCGCGATATAAGGGAAGCTTTATATCTTCCCTTACCCCCAGCCGGGCATGGCAACGGCCCGGCTTTTTTTGAGGAAAACCATGCGTTCCAGCTATCTCTTTACGTCCGAATCGGTGTCCGAAGGCCATCCGGACAAGGTTTCCGACCAGATTTCCGACGCCATCGTCGACCTGTTCCTGTCCAAGGACCCCGAAGCGCGCATCGCGTGCGAAACGCTGACCACCACCCAGCTGGTCGTGCTCGCCGGTGAAATCCGCGGCAAGGGCATCATGGACGAAGCCGGCAACTGGGCGCCCGGCGTCAAGGACGAGGTCGAAAAGGCCGTCCGCGATACCGTCAAGCGGATCGGTTACGAGCAGGACGGCTTCCACTGGGAGACGCTGCGCTTCGAGAACAATTTGCACCCGCAGTCGGCGCACATCGCGCAGGGCGTGGACGCCAGCGGCAACAAGGACGAGGGCGCAGGCGATCAGGGGATCATGTTCGGCTATGCCGCGAACGACACCCCGGATCTGATGCCGGCGACGCTCGACTATAGCCACAAGATCCTCGAGCGCATGGCCGCCGACCGCCATTCGGGCGCGGCGCCGTTCCTGGAGCCGGACGCGAAGAGCCAGGTCACGCTGCGTTACGAGGGCAGCAAGGCCGTTGCCTGCACCGCAATCGTCGTCTCGACCCAGCATGCCAAGGGCTATGACGCGGGCGAGAAGGAAGCCGAGCTCAAGGCCTATGTGAAGTCGGTGGTTGCCGATGTGATCCCGGCCGAGCTGCTCAGCGACGCGACCGAATATCACATCAACCCGACCGGCAGCTTTGAAATCGGCGGCCCTGACGGCGACGCTGGCCTGACCGGCCGCAAGATCATCGTCGACACGTACGGCGGCGCGGCTCCGCACGGCGGCGGCGCGTTCAGTGGCAAGGATCCGACCAAGGTCGATCGTTCGGCGGCGTACATCACCCGCTACCTTGCCAAGAACATTGTCGCGGCCGGCCTCGCCCAGCGCTGCACGATCCAGCTGGCTTATGCGATCGGCGTGTCCAAGCCGCTATCGCTCTATGTCGACACGCATGGCACCGGCACCGTCGGCGACGACCAGATCGAGCAGGCGATTCAGGGTATCGAGAAGCTGGGCGGCCTCACCCCGCGCGGCATCCGCACGCACCTCAAGCTGAACAAGCCGATCTATGGCCCGACCGCGGCCTATGGTCATTTCGGTCGCAAGCCCGACGGCGACTTCTTCCCGTGGGAGCGCACCGACCTGGTCGAGGATCTCAAGGCCGCTTTGGCCTGATCCTTCGCGTCGCGAAGTAACAAAGGGGCGGCGGTCTGCGGATCGCCGCCCCATTTTGTTGTGCGGCTTCCGATTTCGGCTTGCGGATCAGCGATTTGCGGTCAGGATCAGTGAAAATCCCGGAGACGCATCATGTTCGTTCGGCTGGCCCTGCCCATCATGCTGCTGACGAGCCCCGCGCTCGCCCAACAGGAACCGGCCCCGATCGCGGCGCGCGAAGGATCGGCGTATAAGCATAAGCATAGCGGCTTCAGCTTCCCGCCGACCCTGATCGGCCTCAAGCGCGTGCAGGGGCGCGAAGTGGTCGCCCCGCAGCTCGACCTGATGTTCAATTATCGCGCGGCAGACGCTAGCGAGGAAATCTCGGTCTATGTCTATCGCATGACCTCCGGGTCGGTGCCGCTCTGGTTCGACGTGTCGCGCATGGTGGTGGAGACGCGCAAGGAAACGGGCAGCAAGACCGCATGGGGGACCGCGACCGCATTCACCCCGCCCGGTCAGTCCAGCGCCTCGGCATTGCAGCTGGGCTGGACGATCACCGGTAGCGCCCTGCGCAGTACGTCGCTGACGCTGATCCCGATGGGCGACTGGCTGGTCAAAATTCGTCATTCGTCGATCGCGCACGAAGTCGCCTCGCTCCAGCGCCGCACGTCCGAGGCGGTCGCCGCACTGGGCTGGCCCAAGCGGATCGCGGCCGCGCCCGCTGCGGTGGCGATTGCAGATTGCACCGAACCGCTCGCGCTCGGCGGCGACGCCAAGCCCGTCGCGGCCAATGGCGCAAACGCGCTGGTCGAGGCGGTGCTCGCGCAGATGGCGGGCAACCCGTCCAGCCGGAAGAAGGCGCCAGACGCGGCGGCGGCGGTACCCGTTCAGTGGTGCGCCGACCGCAGCATCGTCAATCAGGCCGGCCTCTACCGACCGCAGGGCACGCGCGACCGCTACCTTGCACCACTGTCAGACTCGGGCATCGCGGTCTGGACCCAACCCTCCGCCGCATCGGCCATGCTGGCCGAAAAGGACAGCCCGTCCTGGTCGGTCAGCCTGCTCACCGCGGGCAGGACGTATAATTTCGCCGGGCGCGATCGGCTACCGCTTCCCAGCCAGGTGGACGCCATCCTCAAGGAGCGCCCGGCCACAAGCGCCGCCACCTGGGGCGACCGTCAGATCAGTGTCGATTCCGGAGCAATGAACTAGGGTCTCCACAGGACGCTACGCAAAAATCCCTAGCCGAGTTAACCATCCGCCTCTCGTCCGTCCTAATAAGGACGGGTGGAGACGCTGATGCAGACTGTACCGACCTTTTCCCCGGCCAAGGCCGAGCCCGTTTTTGACCTGACCATGGCGTTCCAGCCTGTCTGGGACGCGCGGCTGGGCGAAGTCTATGCCTATGAAGCGCTGGTGCGCGGCCCCAATGGCGAGTCCGCGCGCGCGGTGATCGATGCGATCCAGCCGGCCGACCGCTACGCGTTCGACCAGCAATGCCGCGTCGCGGCGATCAAGCAGGCGGTGTCGGCAGGCATTCTCAAGGTGCCGGCGCTACTGTCGATCAACTTCTTCCCCGACGTCATCACCGATCCCTTTGCCGACAGCGAACGCACGATGCGCGTCGCCAAGGAAACCGGCCTGCCGCCCGAGCGGCTGATGTTCGAGTTTGCCGAGCATGACCGGCTCGACGGATGCCGCATGGCCGAGACGATCGAGGCGCATCGCAAGATGCACATGCAGACCGCATTCGACGATTTCGGATCGGGCGATGTCGGCCTCGCCCTGCTCTCGCGCTTCACGCCTGACGCGATCAAGCTGGATCCCGGCCTGATTCGTGGCCTGTCGTCGAGCTGGTCGCGCCGACTGCTGGTTGAAAAAATGATCGAGATGGCGCGACTGCGCGCGGTGCGCCTGATTGCCGAAGGCGTCGAGACCCGCGCTGACTACGACAAGCTGCTTGCGCTCGGCGTTCGCTATTTCCAGGGCTATTATATCGCGCGGCCGCAAATCGGCGTGCTGGAACAGCCACGATTGCGCCCCGCAGCCTGAGCCGGCGTGCGGGCGGGCAGGCAGTCTCGTCCGCCCGCTTCGTCGCCGTTCAAACCTTGCCCCGCGGGTCATGCTGCGCCAAGGGGCTCGCGATGAACGATCCGAGCACGATCCGCCGCCTCTATGGCCGCGCCAAGGGGCATAAGCTGCGCGCCGGCCAGCAGGCGCTGGTCGATGAGGGACTGCCCCAAGTCGCTGTCCCCGCCGATGGCCCGATCGACGCGATTCGCCTGTTCGGAGACGATCGTCCGCTGGAGGTCGAGATCGGCTTTGGCGCGGGCGAGCATCTTGCTGGACAGGCGGCGATGCGGCCGGACCACGGTTTCATCGGTTGCGAGCCGTTCCTGAACGGTGTGGTCGGCGCGCTGGGCCATATTCGGGATGGCAGCCTGACCAATGTCCGGCTGCACATGGGTGACGCGCTCGACGTGGTCGAGCGGCTGCCCGACGCCAGCCTCGACCGCCTCTACCTGCTCCACCCCGATCCCTGGCGGAAGGCACGCCACGCCAAGCGGCGCATGGTCAACCATGGCCCGCTCGACCTGATCGCGGCAAAGCTGAAGCCGGGCGCGGAATTTCGCCTTGGGACCGACGATCCGACCTATTGCCGCTGGTCGATGATGGTGATGAACCAGCGCCGCGATTTCGTGTGGCAGGCCAAGGAAGCGAAGGACTTTCTGACGCGCCCCGACGACTGGCCCGAGACCCGCTACGAGCGCAAGGCGCGGCGGCAGGGGCATGAGGTGTGGTATTTCCGTTACGTGCGGGTCTGACCGCCCGGCTTGACCGGCCCGCTTGACCAGCGGCGTCCAGTCGTGGCAGGGCGCGCGCTCACCCGGTTCGTCCGGGCACGCCTCGATGGCGGCCATGCGGCCAGAGCGGGCGGGTATAGCACAATGGTAGTGCAGCAGCCTTCCAAGCTGAATACGCGGGTTCGATTCCCGCTACCCGCTCCACCGCTAACACATAATCAGGCGGCGACTCGCTGAAGAGGACTTCTTCAGGCTTGCCGCTGGAGGTGATCGACGATCGCCGCAGCAAGCAGTTCGACGTTGAAGCTGCCATCCACCTGGACGGACCGGCCATTCGTATCAGTCGCGCAGCCGGTGATCTCGCTCTGGCGCATCAGCTCCGCGATGATCACGTCGGCTATCGCTCGGTTATCTAATTTCATGCCCCCTGCCCCAGATAGAATATAGCACGCGGGAAAACCCCAACATCCCCAACATTCGCAGAAATCCGCCGCTTTTACCCCAACATTTTTGCCAACATCACCCCAACCAAATCGGCCCTCGCCACACCAACAATCAGAATCAAAAATATCCAATATAAACAATGACATTGGGGCTTTGGCATTCGCAGGTTGGGGTGCGGTTGGCCATCAACGCCAATTTTTTATTGGCGTTTTTTCAATTGTTTAAACCAACATCTGCCGGATGATTGGCGATGTTGGGGTTTTCCCGACCCCTCGCCCTTTCCCGTCGCTGTCGGCAAGCGATTTTGCGCTGGTCTCACGACAGTGAATTTGGACCGCTGGCTGCATCAATCCGCATCAGCAAATCGCGCTTCTGCGCCGAGGGGTGCCTCTGGGGCCACTCATTGCATCGAAAGGGACATATTAAGCGTGCGGGCGCGGCGGGGGGAATAGCGCGCCGCGAGCGGGCGCGACGCTGCGGCCGCCCCCTCCCCCTCGGCATGGACGCCTTCCGCTTCGATGGGGCGGTGATTAGGGCCAGCGCGGCGCGAAAGCGTAGGCCGGAGCCTCCGGGAGCGTGAAGAACACGACGCGCGCGCCGAAGTGGATGAGCGGCACACCCGATAGGATCTCGAATGGCTCAAGCGCCTGCGCAAGCAGGATCGCAGCGGCGGCCTGCGCTTCCCGCTCCCGAATATACTGCCCACTCATCCAGAGGGAAGGGATGGCACCGGGGAAGCCCTTGATCACCGGGATCAGCGCCGTCGCGATCTCAGCGATCGGCACCGCCGCGCTGGGTTGCGCCGAATCGATGAACGCCCAAGTCTTGAGCGATCGGCGCACGCCGTCGAGTGCGATCTCGATATCGACATCTCGCCGCTTGGGGACCGGGGCGAATACCCGTTTCCGCACCGATGGCGTCCACGATCGAAGCCCGGCGAAAATCTGATAGGTCAGCTCATCCAGATCGACCTGGCGCATGAAGTCGTCGCGAATCATCATGCGATGTTGTTCGCATTATGTTCCACTCCTGCGCAAGAGATCGGCGCGACGCGTCGGCCGCCCCGCGCACGTCTGCAGATTGTCGCGCGGCGCGGTCGCTTCCGCTCGACTACGCCCCGGAACAGAGCAATCGGTCGGTCACAGAGGGAGCGAGTCGATGACGTTTTATGTGTACCGCCGCGGATCCGGCTTCGAGCTGTCGAACGGCATCGATACAACCATGCCGGTTGCCGATGAGGCCGCAGCGATCGACGCGGCGGTGCGTATCGCGCAGGACAATGACGTCCTCTACACGATCAACTATTGGCGGCCGTGAGCCAGTGCTCGCCCCCCGGCGAGCGCCCTGCGCCTAGAAGTTGCTGATCAGCAGCTCGGCCGCGTTGTTCGCGCCCTTCGCGCCAACGGTGTACGTCGTCTCGACCTCATCCATCTTGAACGCGCCGAACACCTCGCGCACGCCCGGCGTGTCGTTGAGCGAGAGCAGAAACCGCCCCCGGATCCCCGCCAGCTGCGCCGCCAGCGCCTCGAAATCAGCCCGCACAAACACGTCGGGGCCATAGTCGCCTTCGCACCCCCAATAGGGCGGATCGAGATAGAACAGCGTGCCTGAGCGATCATAGCGGCGGATGAACTCGCCGAACGCCAGCTGCTCGATCACTACCCCCGCCAACCGCTCGTGAATATCCGCGAGCATCGGCTCCAGCTTGGCGATGTTGAACCGCGCGCCCTGGGTGACATCGACGCCAAAGGTGCGCCCGTTGACCCGCCCGCCAAAGGCGAGCCGCTGCAGATAGAGGAACCGCGCCGCCCGCTGAAGGTCGGTCAACCGCTCACCCGGCAGTGCGCGCAACCGCTCGAACTCGGCCCGGCTCGCCACGCGGAACCGCAGCATGTCGATGAAATAGGGGAAATGCTCCTGTAGCACGCGAAAGAACGTCGCGACGTCACCGGAGACATCGTTGATGATCTCGGCCCGCGCGCGCCGCCGCCGGCGCAGGAAAATGCCGCCCATGCCGACGAACGGCTCGGCGTAGGCGTCATGGTCGACCGCGTCGATGATCCGCACGATGCGGGCCGACAGGTTGCGCTTGCCGCCGATATAGCCCGCAGCGGGTGCCACGGGCTGAACGCTGGTACTGGACATGTTGGAAA
This sequence comes from Sphingomonas sp., assembly GCF_035998645.1. Classification (GTDB taxonomy): domain Bacteria; phylum Pseudomonadota; class Alphaproteobacteria; order Sphingomonadales; family Sphingomonadaceae; genus Sphingomonas. The sequence goes on along the minus strand of NZ_DASYHL010000002.1, from coordinate 733,489 downwards.
TCTCGCTCTCTTAGGACTCCCGCCCGGCATTGCCGGGTGCGGGACGGCCGATCTGGCCAATCTGTCGTGGCGAGCGTAACCTCGTCGGTGAACCGGGCCGCCACCCGGCTCGCCCCCGCCTGGCCGACGCCAAGCGGGGGCAGTATCAGGCCGCGTCCGCGACCGTGATCTTGGTGTTGTCGAACGCGATCAGCTCGCGTCCCAGATCCTCGTTGACCTGCAGGAACCGCGCCTGCAGCGCCTGAATCTCCAGCACCACGAACATCATCATCGACTGCAGCGGGTTGCCCGGAGTCGTGCCCTGCGCCGGCACGATGCCGAGCAGCGCCGGCGGCGTCCGATGCGCCGCGAGCACGTCATCGCGCGTCGCGGTCTTGATGCCCAGAAACTCGTCCTTCGCCGCCACCTCGGCGATCGGCAGGATCTTCAGGCTCCCTTCCTTCCCGTTCGGCGCGTGAACGAACAGGTTCTTGAAATTGCCCGGCCCTTTCGACTTGCGCAGTGCGTCGCGCAGCTTGTCGGTGTCGTCGGCATCGATGTCGCCCGTTGCATAGAGGATATACCCGGCGTGGCTGCCATTGAGGTAGTAGCGGCGGCGGAACAGCGTCGCCGCCTCGTTGAGCAACGCCGACTGCAGCGCGCTCAGATATTCGGGCACGCCATAAATCTCCTGGTTCACGTCGGGCTGGCGCAGCATGACGACGCTGCCCGGTCGGAACTCGGTCTCCTGCTGATGCCCCGGCACAAAAAAGAAGCGCCCCGGCTCGACCCCGCGTCGGGTGAACTTGGCGAGCGCGTGCTCATAGCGCAGCACCCCGCCCAGCACATTGAGCCGCTCCTCCAGATAGCCATAGCCAAAGACCAGATAGTCCTGGGCGAACGCCTCAAACGCCGCCCGGCTAAGCTGCGGCGACGGGACGAACGACGCGGCGAGCAAGTTGCGCTTGAGGTAGATGGCGGAGCTGTGGTGCGGCGAGACGCGGAACGCGCGGGCCAGCCCATCGACGGGAATGGGCGGCTCGAACCAGCGGCCATTGTGCGGGCATTCGAGCATGTCGATCAGCTCGCGCCGGTTCAACACCGGCTCCGGGTCGCCAAAGCTGAAGGCGGTCATCCCCCCCGCATTCGTCGCCGCGACGATGGCTCCACGGGAAGCCGCCGCCGATTCCTTCGTCGACATCCGCTGCGCTCGATCCCTCTTCGCCATCCATAATCTCCATGCGCGTCTTCGGCCGCGCCTTGCCGTCCAGGGGTTCGTTGATGAGGATGTGCATGACCGCCCACGCCAGATCGGCGTGGCCGATGTCGTCGCTGCGGCTCGCCTTGAACGTGATCGCCGCGCCGCCACGGGTCAGCGCCTTCTTGATCGACAGGAAGCTCGACTGGACGTCGATCCACCCGGCGTCGAACTCGATGCGGCCACGGGCGAAGCTGTGCTGCGCCTTCATGACCATCGTCGCCTTCGCTTCGAGCGAATATTCGATCTTGACCAGGCCGCGCACATTCTCGCGCTGCAGGCACTGATAGACGCCGACGCCGCACCCATTGGCGTCGATGCCCAGATAGGTGCAGTTGTAGCGTTTGAGGCGCGCGATGATGAACTCGGCCTGCGCCTGAAAATCGAGCCCGCGCAGCTGGTGGCGCTCGATCAGGCGGAACTTGCCGCCCGGCCCTTCGGGGGGCAGCGCGATCACGAGCGCCGCATTGTCGCCGTCCTCGCTCTCCTGCGGATCATAGCCCGCCCAGACCGCGCGGTTGCCGACAGGGCGCGGGGCGAGCAGATCGACGTCACGCCAATCGACCATCGCATCGACGGTCGCGCGCTGCAGCTCGTTGAACTTGAATGCCGACAGGCTGTCATCGACGAACTGGCACAGCAACAGGTTGGCAAATTCGTCGGGCGCATATTCGACGCGCAGCTCGTCGATGTCGAACAGGTCGCACCCGCGCGCGGCCGCGTCCTCGATTGTCACGATCTGCCGCCAGATCTTGTCCTCGCACTCCACGCCCGCCTTCAACCGTGCATGGCTGACGTCGATCGTGACGCGATCTTCTTTCTTGAGCCGTCGGTTGCGCCGCTCGCCGGTCCAATAGGGGTGCGCCTGATGCGCGACCGAGCTGGGTGTCGAGAAATAGGTGCGGCGCCAGCGCTTGTGCATCGCCATCGCGCTCGCGACCTTGTTCAGTTCCTCAAAGCCATAGGTCCAGAAGAACTCGTCGAAGTAGAAATTGCCGTGATAGCCCTGCGCGGTGCGCGCATTGGTGCCGAGGAAGATCAGCTCGGCCGCCGGTTCGTCATCGGGCATCGTGTCGGCGGTGACGACGATCGGGTCGCCCTGCAGTTTGACCCCGACGCGCGCGGCGAACTGGATGATGTAGCCCCGGAAGATATGCGCCTGGTTCTTCGACGCTGACAGGAAGATCTGGTTGCCGCCCCCGCGCAGCGCGTCGAGCAGCGCCTCGCGCGCGAAATACCAGGTCGCGCCGATCTGGCGCGACTTCAGGATCATGCGCGTGCGCTGATCCTTCGCGGCCCACCAATCCTCCTGATATCCGAACAGCTCGTCTTCGAAGATCGCTTCGAGCTGCTCGACCTGTTCCGCGGTGAAGTGGTTCCTGACTGCCTTCTTCCGCTCGCCGGCGTTGCGGTTGCCAACCTTCTCGTTGAGGTCGCCCTCGTGCCCGCCCGGCGCTTCGTACCGGCGCACCCGCGCGGCCGAAACCACCGCGCGCATCAGCAGGTCGATCTCCTTGAAATCGCCGCCGGTTTTGCTTTCCTTGGCGATCAGCAAGTTGAGGCGGCACTCAAGCGCGTCCTCAACCTTGGCGATCGACGGCGCGTCATCCCACTTCTCGCGATCCTTCCACGCCTGGACGGTCGGCCGCTTCAGCCCCAGCTCGTCCGAGATCTGGGTTACGCCCCACCCGCGCCAATAGAGACTGCGCGCCTGACGGCGCGCATCGACCGGGATCGGCAGGGTCGATGCGGGAAGTTGTTCGTCGATCGGCGCCATATCCGCCGACCTCGACCAGGTCAGACCGTCGGGGTAAGCGGGATGCACTGTAGAAACTCATTCTACATCACCTGGAATAGAGTGTGGTTACGGGTCTGGCCTGCGAAGGCCATAAACTCCGTCTTCGACACACTGGCAAAGCAATCGTGCGGCTGAAACCATCGCAAGCGCTCGTTCCATTGTGGAATATCGAATCAAGGTTTGCTAGCGAGCGTGTCGGGGAGATCTTTAGTTGAGCGATGAAAACGGCCAAACCAAGAAACGAAAGGTCAGCACTAAGGTTGCTCTCCGAGCACTGGTTCAGAAGGGACTGAGTCGCACATCTGTAGGGATGAAGCGAAGAGAGCAGGCAAAGTTCATGCTCGCAGAAACGTTGGCCAAAAAGCGGATGCGAATATCCAAAGCGGCGCAAGGGGGAGGCTCAGACCCTCAGCATAACGCGGCAGTACGACGCTTCGCTCGCGACAAGGCGCGCGAGCTCAAGAAACAAATTGTGGATAACAACCAGCGGCTGAAAATGAATCAGTCTGCGTTAATGCGCGACCGGATTCCATCCCCTCTGCTCGATAGCCTTGACCCGGACCGCGCTGGCCGGTGGCGGAGGATTCTCGCCAGAAAGTACCGATCTGAGTATTTACGCCTCAAGCTGACCAGTCTGAATTTCTTGGATGATCCAATCGGCACGATCGAAAACATATGTGCGCTTTCGAAGATCGATTGCGAGGAAGTGAATGCGTTTCTCGATTTCGACGACCCTTACTGCTACGATATCGGCGCATTTCTCGTAATCTCCGAGGTTTGGCATCAGCTCAGCCCGATCTACCGGGGAGGCCGAATGAGTGCCCCCATCCAGAAGGTGCTCGATACCGTAGGAGTGGGTCGAGATTTAGGCATTCGGCTTCTAGGTGTTTCAGATCATGAGGATATCTGGCCATTTGAGATGCGCCGACGCCGGCCGAGAGGAACGACACAATCACCGACTGCGCAATTGCGCCCACAAGGTCGGGAGCAACTGAACGATAAGCTGGTTGAGCTTATGGACGAGTGGTTGGCGGTCGCCTCTGAAAACGCGCCAAACGTCCCGGATGACGTGATGTGGGAGCTCACCCTGGAAGGGAAAGCGAACATCGCCAATATGGTCGGAGAGATTCTCGACAATGCCGAGCGACATAGTTCGGGCGATGGGGACGGCGACTGGACGATGGCCGCTTTCATGGCAAAGCGGTCGGAAGACGGCCAACCCGACGCAATGAAGTGCTACCTGGCCTTTCTCAGCGTTGGGCGATCTATCGCGCAAACGATCGAGCGGGCGCCGGCGCAAACGCAAGAGTTTTGTAACCGGTATGCTGTACAGCACGCAAGAAAGGGCCAGTCGCGCGATACTCTGATCACGATCGCAGCTCTTCAGGATGGCGTAACGTCGGCGCATGAAGCTGTGTCCAACCGCCGAGGAGGAACGGGTTTGCAAGACACTCTCGATCTGATCGGTGACCTAGGCGGCGCTCCGGATCCCGGCGCGGACGCGCGCGTGACGATCGTATCAGGCAAATCTTGCATTCGACTCCGGCATCCGATCCTTGTAGGGCGGAGCGATGGGAATAATCGGCGGGTGCAGTGGTGCAATCAGGCGAACGACCCTAGATACCCACCGGATCGCGACATTGCCTTTGACCTCCCGGCGCATTTTGCCGGCACGCTCGTTAGTGTTGCGTTCACGTTGGATCCGGGACTTTTCGTCCCCGAAAGCGAACACGATGGACAAGACGATGATTGATCTCGACGCGTTGACGGATAATGGCAAGGTGCACAACCTAAGTGGCCACGACCGGGGCGTCGCTGCGCGTGTCGCGTTTGAGCTCGACCGACACGATGCTGAGACCGGCGAAGTCGAGATTGTCGTACCGGAGCATATCTATGCTGTGAGCCCGTCGTTCGTGCAGGGCCTGCTATCCGGCAGTTTCCAGAAGTTTGGCTTAGACCGTGAAAAGTTCTTTGCGCGCTATCGCCTTGTTGCGACCGATTTGATCAAGCGACAGTTCGACCGCGGCATCTCGGCAATCCTCACCAATCGCGACTTGACAACACACTGAGCCCTTCATGGGAGAGCCAGCTAACGCGATAACAACGGCGCAAGCCGTCGGCTGGTCCGTAACAGGTATCGGGATCGTAATTAGTCTCGGCTGGAATTTCTATAACTCTTGGCGAACACGAAAAGTCGCCGAGCAATTGCGAACAGAGCAATACCGCGCTGGGCAGTGGGCACGTGTGCGTGATCGGATTGAAAGCGCGTTAGACGATCTGGTCGATGCGAGCAGAGTCGTCGTGCACCAAGCACAGCAGCTTGATGAGTCTAACTTTCAGTCCAAAGTGGTTGGCGTCCTTTTGATCCTACTCGTCGATGCCCAGGACAAGCTCGCAAGTGCGTTAGAAGAGGCCAAGCTTTCCGCCTACTGCGAAGGGGACCATTGGTACGACGCCGCCAATGGCAAAAGGCAAGGCAGTGAGACCTCGTGGGACAATGTAATTAGGATCATGGCGGAGGCTGAAGCGGCGGGAAATAAGTCGGACATGGTTGCAGCACTCAAAGCCCTTAAAAGTCCGATTGGCGAAATTCGCACCGCAGTGAACCAGTGTTGCCGCGCCCAAGACATGCTGCTGGATCCCGAAAAAATCTGAATCCGGCGACGCCGATCGAACACAGCGATGTTTTAGAACTTCCGCTCTAGCCAGACATGCCGCGACGACTGCCTTGGTTATCCGGGATGTGTCGGCATTCGGCCCGAAGCCGCCTCAACCGACCTTCCGATCAATGTAGAACCCCGCTCTACAATCCCCCGCGCTTGAGAAGCTGCGCCCCTTCGTCCCCTTTCGCCGATGTCACTGCGGCCATCGCCGCCAGCATCGCACCGACCAGGGGACCGCATCGCCATGGCCACCAAGAGCAAGTTCTTCCGCGCGTTCGTCGAGGGGCAGACGATCAGCGACGGCCGCAACGTCACTGCCGAGATGATCGACCAAGCCGTCGAGACGTTCAACGCCGCCACTTACACCCCCGGCATCAACATCGAGCATCTGTCCGGCTTCAGCCCGAACCCGCCCTTCAACCGCTATGGCGACATTTGCGCGGTGAAGGCGCAAACCGATGACGTCGTCATCGCCGGCAAGAGCGAGAAGCGCCGCGCGCTCTACGCCCAGGTCGATGCCCTCGATCAGCTGGTCGAGCTGGCGAAGAGCGGCCAGAAGCCCTTCCCCTCGGTCGAGCTGACCGCCGACTACGCTGGCACCGGCAAGGTCGGCCTGGTCGGCCTCGCCTTCACCGACAACCCAGCAAGCATCGCCACCGAGAAGCTCGCCTTTTCGCGCTCGGCAACCGTTCATCGCACGATCTATTCGACTGGCACCGAAGGGGTCGCGATCGAATTCGACGCCAAGGCTGCCGATGCGACCGGCATCACGGATGCGATCACGAACGGCCTGACCGGGTTCTTCGCCAAGTTTCGCACCGAACCGGCCAAGGAAGAGCCGGCGCCGCCCGCCAACGATAATTTCGACGCGCAGGCATTCGCCACCGCCTTCGCGGCGACGGTCGGCGAGCAGATCGCCGCTGCGATGAAGCCGGTCACCGAGACTGTCGCGGGCATCCAGACCGAGTTCGCCGACATCAAGGCGAAGCTCGAAAAGTCGCCCGACAGCAGCTTCGCGCGCGGCCCCGCCACCGGTGCAAGCCCGAACGCCCAGTTCGTCACCGACTGCTGATCCAGCCAGCGCGCCAACCCCCAATCGCCCCCCGCCCCCCGGAGTCGCCCCCATGCAGCCGAACACTCGAGTCCTTTTCAACCGCTACGTCGGCCAGCTCGCGCAGCTCAACCAGCTGCCCGATGACTTCACCGCCATCCCCGGCGAGCTGAAGCAGTTCGCCGTCGCCCCGGTCATCGAACAGAAGCTGCAGGCGAAGCTTGCCCTCACCTCGGACTTCATGAGCCGCATCAACGTTGTGCCTGTTGTCGAACAGCAGGGCGCGCGCGTCGGCGTCGGCATCTCGCGCTCGCTGGCGAGCCGCACCAACCGCGCCGCCGGCAATCGCCGCACGCCCACCGATCCGACCGGCAGCGACGCGATCGACCAGTACAACTGCAAGAAGACCGACTACGACTATGCATGGGGCTACGCCCTGCTCGACGCCTGGGCACACCGCCCGGAATTCCAGCAGCTGTGCCGGGACGCGGTGATCCTGCAGAAGGCCGAGGATGTCATCACCATCGGCTTCAACGGCGTCAACGCCGCCGCCCAGACCGATCGCGAAGCCTATCCGCTGCTTCAGGACGTCAACCATGGCTGGCTCTACAAGATGCGCACCTACGCGCCGGGCCGCGTTATGTCGCATGGCACCAAAGATGCGCTGAAGGTCTATGTCTCGGACGTGGGCGCGGCGGATTATGTCAACCTCGACGCACTCGTCTTCGACGCCATCCAGAACCTGCTGCACGAGCGCTTCCGCACCGCGACCGACCTGGTCGTGATTGTCGGCTCGGACCTCGTCCACGAGAAGTATTTCAAGATCGTCTCGGAGGCGGGCGACAAGGCGACCGAACAGGTCGCGCGCGATATCATCCTGTCGAGCCGCCAGCTCGGCGGCAAGCCGACCATGCAGGTGCCGTTCTTCCCGGCCAACGCGATCCTGATCACCAGCCTCAAGAACCTGTCCTACTATTGGCAGGTCGGCACCGCCCGCCGCGCGATCCGCGACGAGCCCGCTCTCGATCAGATCGAGAACTATGAGAGCATCAACGACGCTTTCATGGTCGAGGAATACGGCAAGGCCTGCCTGATCGAGAACATCCAGCTCGGGGCGTTCGCGCCTTAACGGCTCGGCCCCTTCCCTCGTCCGCCCTCACTCGAACAGGATCGACCATGAGCCCAGCTCGCCACCATCGGGAACGTCACGCCGCCACTGCGACGTCCGCCGATCCCAAGCGCGTCGCATCCACGAGCGAGGGCGGGCACGCCGCCATCGCGCCGCCGGCCAAGCCGTTCACCATGACGCCAGCGCGCGCCGCGCAGGACCGCAACCTCGCAATCGCCGCCGCCGCCGTCGTCGCGGAACAGCCCTCCGCTGCGTCGGACTCGGGCACGCCGCAGGAGCGCGCCACCGCCCAGGTCAATCTGCGCCTGCAGCATGATCTGCGCCGCCTGCGCGACATCGCGTCGATCGAGAAGAAGATCGAGGCGAAGCGCGAAATGCTCCCGCACTACGCGGCATGGGTGCAGGGGCTGGTCGATGCCGGCGTCGGCCTTGAGGAAGACGTGCTGCCTACCGTCATGATCTGGCGGATCGACACCGGCGACTTCGACGGCGCGTTAGTGCTGATCGAGCATGTTCTCGACCACAACCTGCCCCTCCCCGCGCGCTACGAGCGCTCTGCCCCGGCCCTGATCGTCGAAGAGATCGCCACCGCAGCGTCCAAGATTCAGCAGGCCGGCGAAGCCTTCCCGTTCGAGATCCTCGGGCGAATCGACATGCTCACCGAAAAGGCGGACATGCACGATCAGATCCGCGCCAAGCTCAAGAAGGCGATCGGCATCGAGCAGATGCGCAGCGCGCTCAATGACGCGGGCGACGCGATTACCAACCAACCGCTGGCCAAGCTCGCGCTCGAAACTCTCGGCCGCGCCCGCAACCTCGATCAGCGCGTCGGCGTCACCGACCGGATCAAGAAGCTGACCAAGCTGATCACCGCACTCGAACCGCCGGCACAGACCGGCTGACAGGCTCGCCCCCCGGCGTCGGGGGCGGATCGCGCATGGCGGGAGGGGCTTCGGCCTGAGGGCCGCCACTGACCCGATCCCCACCCCCGCAATATTCGAAGGACCGACCATGACCATCGCTCGCGCACTCATCCTCGCCGCGCTGACCGCGATCATTCTGGTCGGTCACTTCTTCCCGCTTGCCTTTGTCGCCCTCATCTCTTCCCTCGTGCTGCTCGCCAGCATGTGGGCGGTCGCCGCAGGCCTCGTCTTCACCTTGCTCGCGTCCACCTGGCGCTGGCGCGTCGCCTCGATCGCGCTCAGCGTCCTCGGCTTCGCGCTTTATTTCGGCACCGCGTGCGTGCTCGCCTTGGCACTCTCGCGATGAGCCACTTCGTCTTCGACGCAACCCCGGTTGCGCCTGCTCCGCCTGAGGCGGAATCGGTGGTAACCAATGACGGCTGGTTTCCCGACATCGATCCCGCCGATGTTCGCCGCGACAGCCGCGTGCGCGAGAGCGTCACCGCCCCCCGCCTGCGCCGCGCGATCATCGACGGCATCATCACCGTCAACCGCCAGCTTGCGGGGTGGAAGGCCGCCCATCTCGCCACCGGCCATGCAACGATGGCGGCGGTCCCGGCGGATGAGATCGACGGCAAAAGCCAGCTGCTCCAGCTCTACTCGGGCGCAATCTGCGCCGCCGCAAAGGTCGAGCTGGTCGAGCGCTACCGCGACACCGATCTGACCGGGGCCGGGCAGCGACAGGTCGATGAACTGGATCCCGCGCTGGGCGAGCTGCGCCGCGACATGATTCACGCCGTCCGCGATATCCGCGGCGAAGGGCGGACCGTGGTGGAGCTGATCTGATGGTCGACACCATCCGCGCCCGCGCGGGCGATACACTCGATGGCCTGATCTGGCGTGAGCGTGGCCTCGGCGCTGAGGCGCTCCCCGCCGTCATGTCGGCCAACCGTGGCATCGCCGGGCTGGGGGCTGTGCTCCCGATCGGCACGCCGGTCATCGTCCCCCCCGCCGCATCGACGGCCCGCGCGACCCGCGAACTCGTCCAACTCTGGAGCTGACATGGAAAACAAACTGCTCGCGCTGGTCGATGCCTTTCTGACCCTCATCTCCGGGCTTTTCCCCGGTGCGATTGGCGCTGCGGTCGGCATGGCGTGGCGCAAGGGGCTGACGTGGCGAGAGCGCTTCGTGCAGCTCGCCGTTGGCATCGTGGTCAGCTGGTTCGTTACCCGCGCGATCGGCGCGCTCTGGCCGCTCTGGTTCCGGCATGAACCCGATCCGTTCGTGATGCAGGCCATCGCCTTCACCATTGGCATGATCGCCTTCGAAGCCACTCCCCGTTTCATCGCCGGCGCGTCGGACGTCATCGGCGGCTTGCCCGCCCTGATCCGCGACCGCCTCATCGGAAAGGGAAAATGATGCGTGTCATCGACAAGATCGTGATCCACTGCGCCGCGACCCGCGAGGGGCAGGCGATCACTGCCGCCGATATCGCGCGGATGCACCGCGCGCGCCGCTTCCGCACGATCGGCTATCACTTCTTCCTGCGCCTCGACGGGACGCGTGAGGTCGGCCGAGCGATCGAGCAGACCGGCGCCCATGTTGAGGGGCACAATGCCCACTCAATCGGCATCTGCTACGCCGGCGGTGTCGATGCCCAGGGCAAGGCAAAGGACACCCGCACGCCCGAGCAGCGCGCCGCCCTGCGCGAGCTGATCGTTGAGCTCAAACAACGCTTCCCTCGCGCACGGATCTGCGGCCACCGCGACCTTTCCCCCGACGCGGATCGCGACGGCAAGGTCGAACCGCACGAATGGCTCAAGCAATGCCCTTCGTTCGACGTGGCGGCATGGCTGCGGGAGGAAGGGCTGTGATCAAGACGCTCACCGGCGCGGCCAAGGCCGCGAGCGGCTTTCTCGGGTCGAGCTGGTGGGTGCTCCTCGCCCTCGCCAGCGTCGCGGCGTGGTTCTACGTCGATGGCCAGCGCGTCCGCGCCGATCGCGATGCCTGGGCGGGATGGGGCGCTCAGGTCTGCGCCTTCAGCGGCACCACGCCCGAGGCCGTGACGGTCGAGGTCGACAAGGGCAAGCGCCGGGTCAAGAAGGCGCGCGGCCAGCTGTGCAGCGAGGCGGTGCAGGATCTGGCGTCCTTTAAGGCGCAGACGATCAGCAAGACCGCCGACACCCTCGCCGCCGCGCAGACCGAACGGGACGTCAAGACGGGAACCGACGTCGCGACCGCTTCGAGCAACGTGGCGCGGCGGCGCGATGCTGTAACCAAAATGGAGAAAGCCGATGCGCAAATTGGCGATGATGATCGCGTGGACGGCAACTGGTTTGCTGGCATCAACGACCTTGGCGGGCTGCGCTAAGCCCGACATCCGCCCTGAACCGCACGTCGTCGCGGTCCCGGTCAAGGATACGCCGCCTGCGGATCTGCTGACCTGTCCCGAACCGGCCAAGCCGTTCCCGACCGATGCCACCGCCACGATCCCGGAAAGCGCTCGCGCGCCGCTGAAGGGGCTGGCACTCGGCTATCGCGACCTGTTCGACCGCACCCGACGACTGATCAACTGGATCGCGCCGGGCAGCTGCCCCGCGCCCGCGCCCGCGAAATAGCCGATGCTGCACAAGCCCTCCTCGTTGCGCACGATGCTGCTGGACAAGGTTCCGGCGCTCAAGGCCGACCCGTCCCTGCTCTCGATGTTCATCGACAAGGGCAAGGTGATCTCGCGTGCGACCGGCAACCCCTCCTTTCAGTATCGCTACACCCTCAACATCGTGGTGCAGGATTATGCTGGCGACATCGACGCGCTGATCCTGCCAATCCTGCTTTGGGTCGCGCGCGAAGAGCCGGAACTGCTGGAGCGCGCGCCGCACGAGCCGATCCGCTACGAATCCGAAATCCTTGACGCCAGCTCGGCGGACGTCTCGATCTACATCGAACTGTCGGAACGCGTTCTCGTCGTGCGCGACAATGCCAGCGGCACCTATACCACATCGCACCTCGACGATCGCTACGCGCCGCCGGCATGGGATGCCGAGGGCGCGACGCTGCAGCACCCGGCGTCTGAAGCGTCGATCTGCCCATGACCGACCAAGGCATCGAACGGATCGAGGAACTGTGCGGCGCGATGTTGCGCAACCTCGCCGCTGGCGAGCGCCGCCGAATCCTCGGCACGGTCGCGCGCCAACTCGCCGCGTCACAGCGCGCCCGCATCGCCCGCCAGCGCGCGCCGGATGGATCGGGCTATGCCCCGCGTAAGCCCCGCGAGGCGGCTGAGCCCGGTGCCTATCCGTTGCGCTTCCTCTACCCGAAGGGTGCCGCCGAGCCGCGCCTCGTCACAATGGCCAGCTGGACGCGCCAGGGTCCGCTGCTCACCGGCTTCGATCAAGAGGCGGGCGGGATCCGCAGCTTCTTTTGGGACAAGGTGGCGAAATGGCTTCCGACCGCCGACGTCGCGGGCGGAAAGGGTCGCTATCGCCGCCGTGGCGCGATCCGCCAGCGCGCCATGTTCCGCAAGCTCAAGAGCGGGAAGTTCCTGCGCGCCGGCGCGACCGACAGCGAGGCATGGATCGGCTTCAGCGGGCATGTCGCCGATATCGCGTGGATCCACCAGGACGGGCGTCAGGACCGCCCGTCACCGCGCGCACGGCCCGTGCGCTATCCCCGCCGCGAGCTGCTCGGCCTGACGCCGCCGGAACGTGCGACGATGGTCGATCTGGTGCTGAGCCATATCGCCCCCGATTAGCCCCGATGTCCGGTTTCAGGCCGCCTGATCGAGCGGCGCAGTGTCGCGAATTTTGGGTGGAAAGCGGTCACTCGATCAGGCGTCGTCTTCCGCGTAAGCAATCAGCCGCTGGCACCTCTGGTCGGCAGGCCCTGCCAGCCCCTCGATGACTTCGCGAGCAATGAAAGTCTCAAGGAAATAGTCGAAAAGCACGCCGTCGCGCTCCACCGGTTCAGTGGTGTCCGGCGCTGGCGATACGAGCACCGCATCCGCATCGCATGACCATGGCCGCGCAACGTAGATGGTCGTGTCGTCATCGGACCAAGTTGATGCGCCGTCCATAAGTTCGATTAGCCGCATGCCGCCCTCCGTCGCTTGCCGGGGTATCGTGGGGCGTGAATGACCGCAACGGGGTCGCTTGCGGCAGGTCCGGTTTCGAGATCGCGTTCCAAGCGCGGGACCCGCTGAAACCGGATTCGCGGAACGGCCGCTTGAGAGGGGTGGAGCTGAAAACGAACGGCTCATTCCGCGTTAGAGCTTCACAGCAGCGTTGCCGCCGTCAGCCCACAAAGCTGAGCCCGTAACGAAGCTCGCCATGTCGCTGGCGAGAAACAATGCCGCCTTGGCAATTTCCTCGGGGTCAGCGATCCGCTTCATCGCATGCAAACCAGCAGCCCATTCGCGCTGCGCTACATCGCCAGCCATCTCAGTAGCGGTGCCTCCTGGCAGGAGGGCGTTCACCCGAATGCCCGCGGTGGAATAGTCCGCTGCTATGCCGCGCACCAACCCCATGAGCCCTGCCTTGGCGGTCGCATAGGCACTCATGCCCGGTAGTCCCACGCTGTTCCCAACAAAGCTGCTGGTAAACACGAGAGCGCCCGTTCCATGCTTCAGCATTGCCGGGATTTGTGCTCGGGCCCCCAGGAACGCTGCCGTTAAGTTGGTCGTCAGCACCTCTTGCCATTCCCGAGGCTCTACATCGGCCAAGGGCTTGATGGCGCCGACCAAACCCGCGTTGTTGAACCCGATATGCAACCCCCCAAAGGTTGACTGGGCAGCAGCCACGGCCTTCTGGTGCGTGCGCTCGTCGGCTACGTCTCCCACTATCGCGAGGGCGCGACCTCCGGCGTCCCGGATGTCGCGGACCAACTGATCCAGCGGTCCGTGCCGGCGGGCAATTAGCACGACGGCGGCCCCGTTCGCGGCAAACAACGTTGCTGCCGCTTTTCCTATTCCCGAGCTCGCGCCCGTAATGATGGCGACTTTACCGTCGATCAGTCTCATTCTGTTGCTCCGCCTTGAGGGAGCGACCGAATAGGGCGCTCTCAAGATCGAAGCGTCCCAGTTCATGCCTCCAAACCGGCAGAGGCGCCGAAGCCTCGGCCCGAGCGCGAGGAACTTCCATCTGGAACGAGAGGTTTAGCAGTCATGGGGCGGGGATTTACTCCCATGTTGCCCGTCCTGCGCCTACCCCGATGTGGCCTAACAGCCTTCCCGGGGCCGCACAGCGGCGCGACCTATCCCCCCGGAACCCGGTCGCGCCGCTGTGCGGATAGCCGCCAGGCGTTGATCGCTAAACGGGGCGGCGGGAAAATAGGACCGCCCAGCGCGCCGAGCCGGAAATATCGGGCCACGCTCGCATTGTCCTACGATGCCCCGTTATTAATTCCACTCGGTCCATAACGGCGTCGTGCGCGACGGCGAGGGAATGCAGCTACGTGATATTGATCACGCTAAACGCCATGCCACCCTATTCGCGGGCGATCTGCTCAAGGAAGTGGACGGAGGCGTGTTCACCGACGACCTAGGCATCGATGCGACCAATGACCGAGGCGTGCTTCTATTCCGCATTGCGATCAGCGGCAACGTGGCACCAGGTACGGGGTAGAACGCGAGACATCCGCTTCGTTTGTTCATTCTGGGTGCTTTTGGTATGTCTGCGCGGTCGGGGGGCGACTCGACGGAGTAGGCCATGTCGGAAACGGCATCCCAGTATTACACACGGCGCGCTGCGCAGGCTCGCACGATGGCTGCGAAGGCATCAGACATATCAGCCCGCCAAGCTCACGAGGTTCTAGCAGCGCAGTACGAGCGCATGGCGTCCGGGCAGCCCGCGAAGCTGAACATGGTGGCTAGCTGATAGCAGAAAGGCCCGGTCGCTGTGATCGAGCCTTTCCGGCGTGCCCGCGAAATGCCGCTATAGTAGACCCGCCACACATGATCCAGGCGATGACCGCTTCTAGGGGGAGGTGGTCACGATTTTGAGGATAGACCTTCAAGGATTGGGCGGGTTGCCCTTCGTGCGCGTGGCCAGGCCAAACCCCAAGCCAAGGGCTGCGCCTATCGCAATTCCCAGTGCGATGTTGTCCATAGCCACGCCTATTGCGACGCCTATGGCGACGCCGATCGCGAGATATTTGCCGACCATACCTTCTCCATGCTTTCAGCTAAGCCTAGCTGGCTTGCAGGGTGCTTTTGCCTATCGTCGGCAAGCGGGCGCTCGTGCAGTTCTGCGAGACGCGCGAGGGCGGCAACCCGCTTTACCGTAGTTCCCACCTGTCCCTGTGATTCGATGGGATCTGCCGGCAGGCAAGTAGGCGGTTCGGCTGCCACCTGGGTCGATCCGACTCCGACTAGTCGGCGACGCTCGGACGATGCTCTGGCAACGGGGCGGTGCCATGCGCCTGCGCATGTCGCCGCTCGTCGCCGTTATGCTTCGGAGCGCAGCAGGCGCATGGCGACATCTTCGGTTGCCTCGCGCCTGCAGCTGCTGCCCGTCGTGCATGACGGTTCACTGATAACCGCCTTCTTCCTCGCGTCTCTCGGCGGCGTCCTCCTGCGCCTCGACCAGCTCCGTGTCCTCGTTGTTGTCGCGCTCGGTCTCTTCCGGGTTGGTAATCATGATCGGTCTCCTTGGTGAGCGAACGCATGAATCCCGCGATAGATGCGGCCTGTCGTTGACCCCGTGAAGTGCGGCGCTAGGACGAAGGTGTGGTGATCTCGATCCTGGACGCTGCCCTGTTAGCGGCTGCCGGACAAGTGCCCATCGGGCCGTGTCAGGTCGTGGACGGAGACACCCTGCGTTGCGGCGAAAAGCGCATCCGCCTGCTTGGAATCGACGCGCCGGAGAGGGGCAAGTGCCGGGTTGGCCGCAAATGTTCACCCCGCGACCCGTACGCGTCTCAGCGTAGCCTAGCGGCGGCAACCACAGGCAAGCTAACGATCAAGCGCGTCGGAACCGATCGCTACGGTCGGACGCTGGCACGGGTTCGGGGATCGAAGGGTGACCTATCATGCTTGCAGCTCAGGAAGCGTCAGGCGATGTACCGGCGCGACTGAGACAATGGGCTGAGGGTATTTCGCGCATGTCCATCCGCCTTGAGCCTTCATCGCTGGTAGGAGCAGCCCTGATAGCGGACATAGCCGGACGGCCGGAAATGGGTGGTAAGCGGACGCTGTCGTGGTAGGCTTATGTCATGGGTGAACTGCACAGATCGTCTGCGTCTCTCGGCTTCTATGGTGACGACCTTGATCCCCAAGAATTATCCGACCGCTTGGGAGGTGAGCCGACCGTGGGCGTCCGCAAGGGTGGCAAGTGGCGGACTGAAAGCGGCGTCGAAAAGGTCGCCCACACCGGGTCTTGGCGAGTAAGGGTTCCAGACTGTGCCCCAGCCGATCTCGACGGTCAGATCAACGATCTGCTCGACCGCTTCACAGCCGACTTGTTGGCGTGGAGGAGCTTTGCTCGGAAATATCGGGGCCGGATATTTTGCGGGTTATTTCTTGAAACGGGAAACGAAGGCATTTCCTTGCAGCCTGAAACGCTGGCTCGCCTTGGCGAGCGTGGCTTGCTGATCGATCTCGACATCTACGGTGCAACGGACTGAACGTCCGCAATGGGGTCGAAACGAGAAAGTCGGCTTGTAGCAAAATTTGGGACGAAGCTGCCTGACCGGTCTTGGAATCGCGAATGGCCACCGGGAACGGCTGAAATTGGGTGGTTAGCTGCCATTGCCTCAGGCAGTCAAAAGAACCACCATATGGCCACGCCGACCATGGCGAATGGGGATAGCGCGAGGATGATCGCAGTGAGCCAAGCGGCGGGCCGACCAAACCGGTCTTCGGTCCACTCAACGAGGACAGCTAACCAGCGAACTAAGGCGGGCGTCATCGCCGCATCTTACGCGACATCAGACCGACTGTAACGGGGTCGTTTGCGGTCGGGCCGCTGTTGGGGTCGCGATACGAGCGCGGGAACCGCTGAAATTGGGTGGGAGGCGGTCACTGCGGTTAGCGGTTCGTAAGCATCAAGCGCGGAGTGAGCCAGTCGCGGGTCTCCCCCGAGCACGGCGATGTGATCAGGCACTTGCTCCCTACGGCCCTGCCGTGCATCCCATCTGCCGGGAGGAAGCAAGCATGAGCGGAACAGGGTCGAGCGACGAGGCGTCGGCTACCGATACCGATAGGCCGCCTACGCCGAAGAGGCGATTCATCTTTGCTGGCTTTGGGCGCAGCAGTGATGGCCAACGCGGCTTCCTGGCCGAGGTGGGCATCATCGTGCTCGGTGTGCTCGTGGCGCTCTCGGGCGAGCAGGCAGTGCAGGCGCTACGCTGGAGCCATCTTGTCGCTCAGCAACGTGAAGTGCTCTCCGATGAGTTGCGCGGTGTACTCACGGAAGCGTCGGTTCGCCTTCTGCAGCGGCCTTGCTTCGAGCGAAGACTTCGGGAACTGCGTGTCGTGCTGGAGCGGAACAGGCAGGGTGCGCCGCTCGACCTGCGCGGCAAGCTCGGCGCGCCAACCTACACGCAGGCATCGACCGGCGCATGGGCCACCGCCCTCAACAGCGAGACACTGGACCACATGCCCCTTGCGGAGCGGCAGGAATGGGGCGGCGCTTTCGAAGGGGGAGGCGAACTGGCAGAGGTTTACAAGGCCGAGAGCGAGGTCTGGGTAGAGCTGAGCCGGATCGATCACGTCGCCCTCCTCGAATCCGAAGATTGGGCCGCCCTGCGCACCGCTTTTGCAAGAGCGCACGCGCTGAATGATCGCGCGGTATTTTTGTCAGACTGGGCGCTGGAAAACAATTCGAGGGGCCTAAGCCCGCATCCAATCACCCTTCAGCAGATCGTGTCGCTCAAGGAGACCACTCGCGCTTTCTGCGAGCCGCTCCTCGCGAAGTCGAGCGTTGATACGAGTCCCATGTAAACGGCAAGCAGGGTTCGAACTGCTGTCAATGCCTGCTTTGGGGTCGGGAGCCGTCGGGCAGCTTTTTCCAAAATCTTTCTAGCTAACGCGGCCTTGTAGTAACGCTTTCTACAAGAGCGCGGGGTCGCATAGCTCCACCCAACCCGCCGACATGGCGGTGTGTCAGACACCGCATCCAGCTCGACCGCAATCGACCTGTCGCGCCTTCCCGCGCCCAGCTTCCTCGCGCCGCTGTCCTATGAGCAGGAGCGGGCCGACTTGGTCGCGTTCTTCCAGACTGTCCTGCCGGAATTCGACGCCACGATTCCCTCCGATCCGGCGGTGAAGCTGCTCGAAGTGATCGCCTATTACGTCATGCTGAAGGGGCAAGAGTTCAACGAACGCGCCCTGCAGACCATGCTCGCCTATGCGACGGGCGCGGATCTCGATAATCTGGGCGCGCTGGTCAACGTCGAGCGGCTGATCATCGAGGAAGCGAGCGGCTCAGACCCCGCCGTCTATGAAAGCGACGCGGATCTGCGCCGCCGCATCCAGCTCGCACCCGAGAGCTTCAGCGTCGCCGGTCCCGCGACCGCCTATCGCTTTCACGCACTCTCGGCCGACGCGACGATCGCCGATGCGCTCGCGACAAGTCCAACCCCTGGGGCCGTGCTGGTCACGATCCTGTCTCGGCTCGGCGACGGCACCGCCTCACCCGATCAGATCGCGGCGGTCGAGGCCGTCGTCACCTCGCGAGAGGTGCGACCGCTGACCGACATGGTCACTGTCGCCTCGGTCGAGCTGATCGCCTTCACCGTCCTCGCGACGCTCACCCTGTTTCACGGCCCCGACGCCGTCGTGGTGCTTGCGGCTGCCGAGGAACGGCTCGACGCCTATATCGCCGATGCGCGCAAGATCGGCCGCCCCGTGACGCGGTCGGGCATCATCGCCGCACTGCATGTCGAGGGCGTGCTCAACGTCGCGCTGGCGCATCCCGCCGCCGACATCTTGCCCAACGGCACCCAGCTCGCCCATTGCACCGGTACCGACGTGATGCTGGCCGATGACTGATCTCCTGCCTCCCGCCAGCACACCGCTTGAGCAGGCCTTTGCGCAAGCCGCCGCGCGCGTCGGCGATATCCCGGTTGATGTCGCGACGCTCTGGAACCCAGCGACCTGCCCGATCGCCAGCCTGCCTTGGCTGGCCTGGACCTTGTCGGCGGACCGCTGGAACGCAGACTGGAGCGACGCGGAAAAGCGTGAGGCTGTCGCCGGCGCGATTGCTGCCCAGCGTATCAAGGGCAGCCGCCTCGCGGTCGAACAGGCGCTGCAATCGCTCGATGACCTTCTGCAGTTGGTCGAATGGTTCGAAGCCTCGCCGCAGCTCGATCCCTACACTTTCGAAGTGCGGCTGCCGCTGATCGATGCCGAGGGCGTCGCCGGCGGCACGCGCGTCTCGGCTGAGTTCGCCCGCCAGATCATCGCCGATGTCACGCGCGCGAAGCCGGTGCGCGCCCATTTCGCCCTGGTCCAGCAGCTCGAACTGATCGGGCTCCCCGCCCTGGTCGGCGCGGCCCATGGCGCAGCCTATCGCCGCCTTGATGGCGCCGCCGCCGCGTCGCCCGTCGGCTTCGATCCCGACACGCCCTGGGGCGACCTGCTCCAGGATGAGAATGGCGAGCCGCTGCAGGACGATTTCGGGAACTTCATCGACGGGACCGCGCCATGACCGCACCACTTCAGTTCGTGATCACCGATGCTGGTCGCGCGGCCCTGATCGATGCCGAAGGTGGAGGGACCGCCGCAGCCCTGATCGCAGAGGTCGGCGTGACTGCTGCGGTCTTCATCGCAGCCCCGACGCTCACCGCGCTGCCCGGCGAAATCAAGCGCATCAACACGATCGCCGGATCTGCGGCCGATGCCGACACCGTCCACCTGATCGTCCGGGATTCCAGCGACGACGAATATATTGCGCGCGGCCTTGGCTTCTATCTCGAGGACGGGACGCTGTTTGCCGTCTACAGCCAGGCCGATCCGTTCCTCGGCAAATATGCCGCGTCGCATTTCCTCACCGCGATCGACCTCAAATTCCTTGATGGTGAAGCCGACCTGATCACGTTCGGCGATTCCAATTTCCTCAACCCGCCTGCGACTGAAAGCGAGAAGGGCGTCGCCTATCTCGCCACGATCGCCGAGGCGCTGGCCGGAGCGGTCGCGGAAAAGATCATCACGCCCGCGACGATGGCGGCGGTGCTCGCCAGCTATGTCGCGGCGGACCAGCTCGGCGTTGCAAACGGCGTCGCCACGCTCGGCCCCGATGGCAAACTCCTCCTGTCGCAGCGCCCGCCGATCGACCTGATCGACGTGTTCCCTGCGGCGAGCCAAGCCGCGATGCTCGCGCTCGCCGCCACGGTCGGCGACTTCGCTGTCCGAACCGACAACGGCCTCGTCTATGTCCTTCAGGCCGCGCCAGCGACCGTCCTTGCCAACTGGCTTGAAATCTCGACGCCGGCACCGGTGTCGAGCGTCAACGGCAAGGTCGGCACCGTCGTGCTGACTGCGGCGGACGTTGGCGCTGTGCCGACGGCCCGCTCCATCGGCGTTACCGGTGGGCTGCTTACTGGCGGCGGAGACCTTTCCGCAAATCGCACCATCGGATTGGTTGCCGCCACCCAAGCTGAATGTTTCGCCGGCGTTGTGGGCGACCGCGTCGTTACGCCGAGCGGACTTGGGCCGCTCATCGTAGCGCTCGGGACCAAGGCGTCAGCCGGTGCAACCGTCGGGGGAAGCGGCCTGGTCAGTGGGGGGGGCGAGATCTCCGGTAACCCGGTCCTCTCGGTAATCGCCGCGACCGTGGCCGAACTGGCGGCGCGCGCCGCGAACCGCGCGATCTCGCCGGTGACCCTCGCCAACCTGCCCAAAAGCCTCACACCGAATGGCTACCTGACCCTGCCCTTCCCCGACGAAGAAGGCCGGTTCCCGATCCTGCAATGGGTCACCTATCGCAGCGTGATCCTTCTGGAGAGTGCTCCGTACGTCTCGTGGCCGATCGTCTTTCCCAACGGGATCCTGTTCGGAGGGGCGACCGGCTATCTCGCCGCACCCTCCTCGGCGCGCAACCTCTGGCCGCAGCTCGCCGCACCCACGACGTTCGGGACTTACGTCCAGCTGCAGCGGGTCACCGACGTCGATCTGCGCGTCGATGGCTTCGACGTCTTCATGCTTGGTTATTGAGGGGAAGGCGGCATGTTCTTCAGCCCATCCACCGGCGGCTTCTACGATCCGGCCATCAACCGCGACATTCCCGCCGATGCAGTGCGGATCTCGCGCGAACGTCATGGCGAGCTGATCGCCGCCCGAGCCGCAGGAAAAATCATCGCCCCCGATCGCGCGGGCCGTCCGGTTGCTCGCGAACCGCGCATCGGTATCGACCAGCTCCGCACCCGCGCCGTCGCATCGGTCAAGGGCGAAGCCCGTCGCCGCATTCTGGCGGTCGCCAGCCTTGAGCAACAGGCCAATGACAATGCGACCATCGCGATTGAGGCGTTCGCCGGGGTCGGGGCGGATATGGAAGGCGCGCTCGACCGCCGGGCTCGAATCGATGCGATCCGCACCGCGTCCAACGCGATCGAGGCCCAGATCGCCCGCATGCCCGCCGCGAACCTCACCGCTTTCGATCCTTCCTTACACCCCCTGTGGCCGGAGCATTCCTGATGGCGAAGATCTCCGAATTGCCTATCGCGACAGACCCGGATGGCACCGAATGGGTGCCGATTGTTCAGGACAGCATCGCCAAGCGGGTTCGTCTGAGCAGCATCGGGGGAGGCACCGGCGGCCCGACGATGGTCCCGCTCGTATCCGGCGCCCTGCCTGGCCCCGATTTTCTGGCTGACGATTTCGGCCGCCCGATCTTCGTTCCTTATGTGGAGTCCTAATCCATGACCCGGCTTTCCGATTTCCACGGCATCGGCCCCCTCGCTGATAGGCCCAGCGCGGCGGCGGCCCATGCGCTCCGCGCTGATGCGTCGCATCTCGCCTTGACCTGGACGGACAGCGGCACGGGCACCCTTTATGGCTTGAACCTCGCGGGCACCGGATGGATGGCGATTGGCGGCGGCGGCGGCGGTGGCGTCTCGACGTTCGCGGCGCTCAGCGACACCCCGGCTGGCTACGCGGGCCAGGCCAACAAGCTGTTGCGCGTCAACGCCGGCGCGAATGCGGTCGAGTTCGCGCAGGCAGTCTTCGCGATGCTGGCAGAGGCGCCCGCCGGCGCGTTCTCGCTGGGCGCGAACAAGATGCTGGTCGGCAATGAAGCAGGGACCGCGTTCGAGTGGCGGACGCCGCCTGCCGGGCTGAGCGGTCCGTCGCTGGTGCTTTCGCCGCCGGAGCTGACGGCTGGGAACAATTATGTGACTGTCATCATCGACAGCCCGAAGGCATCCGGCCTCATCAACAGCAATGGCGGAGATGACGGCGTGAGCTGCCGTCTCATTCAGAACGCATCGCGGGTTACGAATGGGCCGACCTCGCAGCCGAACTACTATAATGTGGTCTTCGGGCTCGGATACAATTCCACCCCGGCATTCACGCCATCGAACACGGCAATGCCGTCAGCCTCGTTCCGCATCGAGAGTAAGTTCGCCCAAGGTGGGCCGAGCGATCCGTTCATGGCCGAGTTCCATGCGTCGCTGTTCCCGGCCAGTGATCCGTCGATCGAGTTCCGCGCCCTGAGCGCGACGGTCCCGCACTTGATCGCCGACTGGAACGGCGCAGGTGCCAGCTATTCGATGCGGTCGAACAACTTCCGCTTCATCAGCGGCATTGGCACGGATCGCCTTAGCTTCCGTTTCGGCGGCATGGGTAACGAGGTCGAGTTCATCGATAGCGGTGCCGGACTCCCGCACCCCAAGCTGTTCTTCGGCACCAACAACCGTCCGACCGTCGAGCAGTGGAACGCGGCCAAGACCGGCTTGCTGCCCGCGCCGTATCGCAACAGCAACGACAACACGCATATTGGGGGCGGCGCACTTTATATCGTCGGCACGGCGCAGGCGACCCCGAGCGGTTCGGGCAACTGCGGCATTGACCTGAATATCACGAGCGGTGGGGCGGCGGGGATGCGCGGCGTCAATGTGCAGATGCCCGCCGTGACCGGCGATGCCTATGGCGCGTTCATCAACGCCAGCGGCGTGACGGGGCGCGTCGATTTCCACGTCCTGTCGACCACCGGCAAGCCGACCTTCAACCTGCAGACTGGGGACAACGCCAGCAGCGACATGATGCTGTGCTTCACGAACCAGGGTTCAGGGGCAAGCTTCACCATCGGCTATGACAACAGCGACGGCGACAAGCTCAAGGTCGAGAAGAGCTTCAAGAGCGTGGGATCGTCGAGCGCCCTGTTCTTCGAGTGCGATCCTGCGATCAACGTGACCCGTTTCGCCATGCCGCCCAAGCTGCCTAGCTACACGGTTGCGGGACTTCCTGCCGCCGCGACGGTCGGGGCCGGGTCCAAGGCATATGTCACCGATTTGAACGCCACCACTGCCGCCAGTGTCGCGGCTGGGGGTGGCTCCAACAAGGGCGAGGTCATTTGCGACGGCACCAATTGGCGCATCGTCGTCGCGTGGGCGTAACGGAGGAAGTGAATATGGAAATCAAGACGCGGCAGATTGCGCTCTGCCTTGACGATGCGGGCACTATCACGGGCGTCGAGGCGCGGCGCGAGGCGGTCTATGCCGATGGCGCGCGGCGCATCCTCGATGCCGAACCGGCGACGACGGAGGAGTTCCTGTCCATTTTGACCGGAGAGGATGCCGATCTCGGCGCCGCGCTGGCAACGAAGGTGGCTCAGCTGCAGGGAGCATCCGCGATCAACACGGCGCTGGATGCACAGATTGTCGGCGTTCGTGCCGAGCTGGCTAATGCTCAGGCGACGATCGACGCCCAGGCCGAAACCATCGCCGCGCAGAATGCGGCCGCTGCTGAGCTCAACGGGCGCGTCGCATCGGATGAGTCGCAGATCCGCACTCTGCAACGCCTCGTCTCGGTCGAGCAGGAGACCAGCGCCAACTTGCGTGCCGAGGTGGCGAAGCTGCAGGCCAAGGTTGTCGAACCGCAGGGAGAAATCGCCGCCGAGCCGATTTAAGGTCGTTCGCCCGGTGGGACAGAATGCACCGTCGGGCAACACCCCCCTCCCCTTGTAGTAACCCTTTCTACAAGACCGCGCCCGCGCGTGCTTCCGGGGGCGCGGTCATAACGTCGCCATGAGCGACCCCGCCGACTCTCAGCGCATCATTGGCGATCTGTTCCGCTTGGGGACCGTACTGTCCGTCGATCTCTCGGCGGGCACCTGCCGCGTGCAGATCGGCGACATTGAAACCGGCGATCTCCCCTGGCTCGCCGGATCGGCGGGGGAAACCCATATCTGGATGCCGCCCAGCGAGGGCGAACAGGTTGCCGTCATCGCGCCCGAAGGCGACACCCGCGCCGGCATCGTGCTGCGCGGCCTCCCCAGCGACGCCAACCCCGCCCCCGGCGACAGCCGCACCGTCGTCATGATCTTCGCCGATGGCGCGCGCATCTCCTACGATCCCGAGGAACAGTATCTTGAGGCGCGGCTTCCCGAAGGCGGCCGCGCCAAGCTGCTCTGCGACGTCGAGATCGACGGCAAGCTCAAGGTGACGGGCGACGTCCAGATGGATACCAAGCTCCATGTCGATGGCGAGATCGCAAGCGACACCGACGTCAAGGCAGCGGCGATCAGCCTCAAATCCCACAAGCACATTGGCGTGCAGGCTGGCGCTGCCCAGACCGGGGCAGCGGTATGAACGGCATGGACCGCCATACCGGCAAGCCACTCTCCGGCCTCGATCACCTACGCCAGTCCTGCGGGGACATCATCGGCACGCCGCTCGGCACCCGCATTTGCCTGCGCGAGTACGGCTCTTTCGTCCCCGAGCTGATCGATCAGCCGATGAACCAGCTCACCCGCACGCGGATCTTCGCGGCGACCGCGCTCGCCCTGTCGCGGTGGGAGCGCCGCCTGCGCCTGACCCGCGTCGGCCTTTCTGCGGGCGATCAGCCGGGGGAGTTCGTCCTCGATATCGCCGGCGACGCGCTCGATCCCAACGGCCGCCGCTCTCCCGTCACCTTCACCCTTCCCGTCCGCGCCCAGAGCGCCCTTGCTAACTGAGAGGTATCCATGTCGTTTCAGCACGGAATCAGCGTCACCGAGGTCGCGAGCGCGGCGCGCTCGCTGGCGATCGTCGCCACCGGCGTCATCGGCCTGGTCGCCACCGGCCCCGCCGCCGACGCTGCGGCCTTCCCGCTCGACACCCGCGTCAAGATCGCGCCATCCGGCATCGTCGATGCCATTGCCAAGGCGGGCGCGACCGGCACGCTCAAAGCCGCGCTGCAGGCCATTGCCACCCATGTCCGCACGCCGATCGTCCTGATCCGCGTCGCCTCCGGTGTTGATGAGGCCGCGACCGACGCCAATGTCATCGCCGGGATCCAGATGCTGCGCGGTGCCGAGGCTCAGCTCGGCCTGAAGCCGCGTATCCTCGGCGCACCGGGCCTTGATACGGAGGATGTAGCGGATGAGCTGGCGGCGGTGGCCAAGGATCTGCGCGCCTTCGCCTATGCCCGCTGCCATGGCGCGGACACCGCCGCGCGCATCGCCTATCGCGAAAACTTCGACCAGCGGGAGCTGATGCTGCTCTATCCCGACTTCCTCATGGAATCGGGCACCGACATCGTCGCCAGCCCGTCCGTGGCGCACGCGATGGGCATGCGCGCGCGCATCGATCAGGAGCAGGGCTGGAACAAGACCCTGTCCAACGTCCCGATCGAAGGCGTTGTCGGAATGACCGAGGATGTGCACTTCGACTTCCAGTCGGTCGATACCGAGGCGAACCAGCTCAACGAGGCGGGGATCACCACCATCGTCGCCATCAACGGATCGCTCCGCTTCTGGGGCAACCGCACCTGCGCGGATCCGGCGAGCGACACCGGCAAGGATTTCGTGTTCGAAAGCGCGACCCGCACCGCGCAAGTTCTGGCGGACACCTGCGCGCTCGGCTTGATCTGGGCGATCGACAAGCAGATGAACCCCGGCCTCGCCCGCGACATCATCGAGCAGATCAATGAGCTGTTTCGCAAGCTCGCGCGTCCCGGCGCTGCGCAGATGATCCTCGGCGCTGAGGCGTGGTTCGACGCGGACGCCAACCCGATCGAGAACCTCAAGGCCGGCAAGCTGCTGATCCGGTACAAATACACGCCGGTCCCGCCGCTCGAAAACCTCCTGCTCCGCCAGGAGATCACCGACGAGTATCTCGCCGACTTCGCCGAGCTGGTCGCCCTCGCCGCCTGAAGCCCGCCCCTTAGCTTCCTGCCCTTTATTGGAGAACCGCCATGGGCCTGCCCCGCGTCCTCAAGACCATGACCACCATCATCGACGGCATCGGCTATGTCGGTGAAAGCAAAACGATGAAGCTGCCCAACCTCGATCGCAAGTTCGAGGGCTGGCGCGGCGGCGGCATGAATCGTCCCGCCAAGATCGACCTGGGCGGCGGCGACGATCTCGATGTCGAGCACAGCTATGGCGGCCCGATCCGGGAAGTCATCCGCCAGTACGGCCTGCCCTCGCTCACCGGGGTGCAGATCCGCTGGGTCGGCTCGTTCCAGAATGACGACACGGGTGAGATCACTGCGGTCGAAGTCGTGGTGCGCGGCCGGCACGAGGAAATCGATCGCGGCGACCAGCAGGTCGGCGAGATGGGCGAGTTCAAGGTCAAGACGGCCTGCGCCTATTACAAGGAAATCTGGAACGGCCGCACCGAGGTTGAGATCGACATCCTTGCGGGCGTCGAGATCGTCGGCGGTGTCGATCGCATGGCGGAGCATCGCGCCGCCATCGGCCAGTTCTAACCGGAGTCGATTAACATGACCGAACAGACCCCGCCCGTTGCGGACAATTCGCCGCTATTTCGTCGCTTGACCCTCGACGGCGACGTCAAGGTCGGCGACCAGGTGCTGATCCCCGCCGGGACCGTGGTGACCGTGCGCAAGCCCGGCTCGCCCGAGATGCGCGGTCTTACCCTCATGGCGCTTTCGCAGCTCGACGTGAACGCGCTGCACGAACTGGCACCGCGCATCACCACGCCGGTCATTCACAAGAACGCGATCTGGGAACCTGCCGACCTGATGCAGTTCGGCGCTGAGGTAATGGATTTTTTGCTGCCGACGGCCGCAAAGCAGGCAGCCTCCCAAACCGCGTAGAGGACGTCATGGCGGATCTGGCGGTCGTGTTTCACTGGCCGCCGTCCGCAATGGACGGGATGGACCTCGTCGAACTCATGGCCTGGCGCGCTCAGGCCGAGCGCCGCACCCGAAACGACAAGAGCTGAAGCCGCCCGATGGACCGCAATCTCCGCATCCGCATGCTGCTCGAGGCGGGTGACCGCGTCACCCGCCCCTTGCGCGACATCGCCGGCGGCTCGGCCAAGGCCGCGCGCGAGCTGAAGGCGACCCGCGATCGTCTCCGCGATCTCGACCGGGCACAGGCCAACATCAATGGCTTCCGCGAGCTGAAGGCTGGCCTGCGATCGACCGAGGCGCAGATGGGGGAGGCGCAGGCGCGCGTGAACGCCCTCGCCCGTCAGATCGCCGCGACCGACACCCCGACCAAGAAGTTGACCGCCGAGTTCGCCAAGGCAAAGCGCGAATCCGCTGCGCTCAAGAATGAGCATATCGAGCAGTCCGCGCGACTGCAGCAGCTGCGCGACCGGCTCGGTTCCGCTGGCGTCGCGACGGGCAACCTGTCCAGCCACGAGCGCCGTCTGCGCGGTGATATTGCCCGCACCAACGAAGAGCTGGCCGAACAGGAGCGCCGCCTGCGCGCCACCGCCGATCGCGCGCAGCGGCTCGGCGCTGCCCGCGACCAGTTCGGCAAGGGCATGAACATGGCCACTGGCCTCGCCGCCGGCGGCTTCTCCGCAATGCAGACCGGTCAAACGATGCTGCGCCCGATCACCGGCGCGCGCGACGACGCGGCCGTGCACGAATCGGCGATGACCGACATCGCGCAAAAGGCGGACCTATCGCGCGACGCTGCGCGCCAGATGGGCGACACAGTGCTCGAAGTTGCGGCGAAGGCGAACCAACTGCCCGAAGCGATTCGCGCCGGCATCGACACACTGTCGGGCTTTGGCCTCGATCCCCGTCAGGCGCTGGCGATGATGCAGCCGATCGGCCGCGCCGCCACTGCCTACAAGGCCGAGATCGCGGATCTGTCCGCCGCCGCCTTCGCCGCCAACGATAACCTCAAGGTGCCTGTCGCGCAAACCGGCAAGGTAATCGATATCATGGCGGCCGCCGGCAAACGCGGCGCGTTCGAGATCAAGGACATGGCGAGCCATTTCCCTGCCCTCACCGCCGCCAGTCAGGCGCTGGGGCAGCACGGCACCGCCGCCGTCGCGGATCTGTCCGCCGCGCTTCAGATCGCGCGCAAGGGCGCAGGATCTTCGGACGCCGCCGCGACCAACGTCGCCAACCTGCTTCAGAAGATCAATTCGCCGGGCACCGTCCGCGCGTTCAAGAAGAACTTCGGAGTCGACCTGCCCGCCGCGCTCAAGAGGCTCTATTCCGAAGGCAAGACCCCGATCGAGGCGATTGCCGAGCTGGCGAGCAAGACGGTGGGCGGTGACCTGTCGAAGCTCGGCTACCTATTCGAGGATGCCCAGGTGCAGGGCGCGCTGCGGCCGCTGATCCAGAACCTCGAGGAATATCGGCGAATCCGAGCCGAGGCGGGCGCGGCGGGCGGCACTTCCGACGCTGACTTTGCCGAGCGGATGAAGGACGCGGCGGAGGAGTCGCGACAGTTCAACGTCGAGATGCAGAACCTGTCGATCACGATGGGCGGCCTCCTGCTTCCCGCCGCCACTCAGCTGGCCAAGAAGGTGGGCGGGTATGCCAAGGCGTTCGCCGGATGGGCGCGCGCCAACCCCGGATTCGCCAAGGGGCTGGCGCTCACCGCCGCGATTCTCGCCGGGCTGTTCATCGTGCTCGGCGGCGGCGCGATCGTCGTCGCCGGCATGGTCATGCCCTTTTATGCGCTGGGCGCGGCCGCCGCGTTCCTCAACATCGGCTTGCTGCCCCTGATCGGCATCGTCCTCGCCGTGCTTGCTGCCATCGCGTTGCTCGCTGGAGGCGCCTATCTGATCTACAAAAACTGGGGCGCAGTCACCGGCTTTTTCTCCAGCCTCTGGGCGGGGATCAAATCCACGGTGAGCACCGGCCTCGCCGCGATCGGCGGGTTCATTATGAACTTCACTCCGGTCGGCATGTTCATCCGCGCCTTCTCGGCCGTGCTTGCCTTCCTGCGCGGTCCATTGCCTGGGCAGATGATGGAGGCAGGCCGCAACCTCATTCAGGGGCTGATCCGCGGCGTCATGAACATGCTGGGCGCGCTTAAATCGACCATCATCAACGCGGCCTCGTCCGCTGCAAAATGGTTCAAGCAAAAGCTCGGGATCCAGTCCCCGTCCCGCGTCTTCATGGGGTTCGGCGGATACATGATGGAGGGCCTCGATCGAGGTATCGCCTCCGAATCGCAGCTGCCAATCCGACGCCTCGATCGGCTATCGAAAGAGATCGGCGCGGCAATGGCGGTCGGCATCGCTGCGCCCGCCATCGCCGCCACCCCGGTCCCCGACAACGCACCGGGAACGAGCACGCGGGCTGCGGCTTCGTCGAGCGTTGCGGCAGGCGGACGGGCCAGCGCCGCACCGGTGACGATCAACATCTACCCCGCGCCAGGCCAGTCCGCGAAAGAGATCGCCGAGGAAGTCCGCCGCCAGCTTGAGGATCACCACCGCAAGCCCGGCGGCGGCGGCTCGTTCGCCGACGCTCCCGATTGGGAGGGTTGATCATGATCTTGATGTCGCTCGGCATGTTCGCCTTCCACGTCCCGACCCTCGCCCATGATGAGCTGCAGCGCCGCTGCGACTGGCGGCACGCCCGCTCGGCACGCATCGGCACCCGCGACGCGCTGCAATTCGTGGGCCCCGGTGAGGACAGCATCTCGGTTTCCGGCACCTCCTTTTCGGAGCTGTCGAAGGGCGTGCTGTCCCTCGACGAACTGCGCGGCATGGCCCCCACGGGCGAGGCATGGCCGCTGGTCGATGGCGCGGGCCGCGTGTTCGGGGAATTCGTGATCACCGCGATCGATGAGCGCCAGAAATACCTGCTCGATGACGGCACCCCGCGCCGGATCGACTTCGCGATCGACCTGCTCCGCGTCGATGAGGGCTGATCGGTGAGCAACGTTCCCGACTTCCGCCTGACGATGGCGGGGCAGGATCTGCGCGGTGCGATCTTCGGCGCGGCGGCCGAGTTGCTCGACATCACCGCCAAGGTCCGCCCGCGCCTGATCTCGCTGACTTTGACCGAAAAGCGGGGAGATGAGGCCGACCAGCTCGAACTGACCCTCGACGACAGCGACGGCCTGCTCGAAATGCCAAAGCCCGGCGCGGTGCTGCGCGTTCAGCTCGGTTGGCTGCGCGGCCGCGACGTTGTGCCCGGCCTGATCGACAAAGGTAGCTTCAAGGTCGATGAGGTCGAACATCGCGGCCCGCCCGACCAGGTGCGCATCACCGCGCGCTCGGCCGACTTCACCAGCGACCTCAAGAAGCGCCGCGAGCAAAGCTGGCACGATACCACCCTCGGCACGATCGTTGCCGAGGTCGCCGGTCGAAATGCTTTGCAGGCGCGCTGTGCGCCCGCTCTGGCGTCGATCCGGCTCAAGACCGTGGTGCAGAGCCGCGAGAGCGACATGGCGCTACTGCGCCGTTTGGGGCGCGAACATGATGCGGTCGCGACGATCAAGGGCGGGTCGCTGATCTTCGCCCCGGTCGGGTCGGGCCAAACTGCCACCGGCAAGCCCCTGCCCGTCGTCACCCTCCGCAAACGCGACGGCGACCGCCACAGCTACCGCCTCGCCAAGCGCGAGGATGCCGGCGGCGTCACCGCCTCATGGCACGATCGCAGGGAAGGGAAGAAAAAGTACGTGACCATTGGCGAGGAGAAGGGCGCGCGCAAGCTGTCCCGGACCTATGCCAGCGAGGCCGATGCCCGCGCCGCCGCCCAAGCCGCGCAGAACCGCGCCAAGCGCGCGCCCGCGACATTCGACTACACCCTCGCCCTCGGCCGCGCGGATCTAGCTCCCGAGCAGAAGGTGACAGTGCAGGGCTTCAAGGCCGAGATCGACGGCACCGCCTTGCTGATCAGCGAGGTGGCGCACAGCCTTGGCGATCGAGGGTTCGCGACGTCGCTGAAGCTGGAGCGGGCGTGACGATCCAGTCAGCGCCCGCTCCATATTGATCTTAGCTACGGAAATAGGCGTAAACCGGACCGGATAGAGAACCATTGCAACGCCGACCGTTCGGCCAGTCCTCCCACTTACGACACTCGCCGCTGGCGGCTCCCCACCCGCGCGATACAAACGTCAGCGTGGGGTGAGCCGCCTTCTGCTGCTCCACCCACCGAGCCACGCCAGCGCTCCATTCCCTGTTGACGCGGTCTTGGTCACAACAGCCCGAAGTACCGCGCCAAGTTACCGAGACAGTGCCGTCGACCTTGATTAGTTCGCTGTCCGCGCTCTTCTCTGTCTGTCCCTCGCCCTCCTCGGCGAGATTGAGGTCATGAGTTTCAGTGGGTTCCCCCCAATCGGTGTCCTTTTCACCTTCGGGAATTTGATCGCCTTGCTCGATGGACATGTACCTCTCCCTCTATTGGATCGAAATACGCGTTACACGGCCGGCGGCCATCGAACTGCAAAACCCAGTCTCAATTGCTCGCCGCCGAGATCTTTACCACCGCTCCAACAGCGTGCAACCCGACGACCAAATCGATCAGTATTTTGAAAGCCAGACCGTCGCGGATCTGCATCCACTACGACAGATTACTGGCCCAGTGAGCATTTGACGGAGATTTTCTTGCGCGGCTCGGCCACCCCCCGAGACACAACGGCGACGCGGGGGGCAACCGTTTAACTCCGGCGCGTCGATGCGCGCCAAACGCACCCGCCCAATGTCGCTGCAACGCAGAGTGTCGCCGTCAACCGCCACAGCGGCAAGGCAAAGGAAAGTCAGGGACATCTTCGGCTATTGCACCCGGATTTCTCTCGGATTGCTTGTCTCATAGGGACCCGCCCCCTCACCTACGCGCAGCTCGGCGACACGGCATCCCTTAGGATTGAACGCCCCCACGGCGTACATCAACACCGGTGCCTCATCGCGGGCACCAACGCGGAAGCGAAGGATTGCCTCGCGGTTCTTGCCTTCGAATCCATCGGTGACGCTGAAATCCTCGAACTTGAAGGTCACCAGACGATCCGGGGCGACGCCCTTCCGAACACGACTAATGAGCGCCTGTAGGAATTCAGGGTCGGTTGACCGGCAAATGTCACTGGGCACCTCTCGGTAAAGATCGGCCGGATAGATCGAATACGTAGCGGGAGCCTGGGTCACAGTCGCGTTAGTTGGCTCGGCGTTCTCGTCGCACGCAACGACCGCGCAGGGCAGAGCCAGCGCAACAAAGCGAAACATCCGCGTCATCAGGACTCCTCTCGTTCGGCTCAATTAGGACCTTCGCTCGCCGCGACGCGCCCCAAAATCCGCAAGATTTCGACGCCCGATTTCAGGCATGGTTGGAGGGAAACGAAAAAGGATATTTCCTACAAACCTTGCACCGTGCCAGCAGAACACAATGAGAACAACGTGTCGAGTCGGTCGCGAATGAGCAAGCCCGTTTTCCGTGCCTCCCCTGGTTGCGACCAGGCTTGCGCCCGCTGCGACGTCATGTGCTCGGTCATTGCCGCGACGCGGGACGATCTGTGGCGAGAGCTGGAGGATCTGCATCGGCTTCGCGCGCTTCGACCGTCACGGGTGTCGGCAGCAGATCTCGAAGCTGCGCAAGACCGGTTGGCAGCCGCCGAGCGAGAATTTGAGCGAGTTCGGCCGCGCCCAGATTTTGATGATCGACCGGTCGCAACAGCCCTTCGAACATCCGCGCGAGCGCAGCTTCACTAGGAAGCGCGACCTGCATCGTCACGAACTGGATAGGCGGAGGTGGAGGCGCAACATAGCCCTCAGCCGGATCATCGACTTCCCCCTCCAGGTAGGCGGGGGTTGTCTCAAGAATGCGGGCGAGCTGGATCAGCTTCGAAGTGTTCCGCGTCTCGCCATGAATCAGCTTGCCGACCGCTTGCTGCGACACGCCCAGAGATCTCGCCACCGCGCTCTGAGAAGTGCCAATCGCGTCGATGCGCGCGGCAATGCGGTCCCCTCTGATCATATCAAAATACCTACAACCTTGGTTGTTGTGCCATAGGGAAGAATGGTTGTTGACCGATCACAACTTTGGTTGTAGCTGTCTGGTCATGGTCACGCACCGAACCCCCTCTGAAGCGCTTGAAGCGGCAGTCGATCATGCTGGTTCACAAGCCGCATTTGCGCGCCTCTGCGGCGTGTCACAGGCCGCGGTCTGGAAATGGCTTGCGAACGGAAAGTGGCTCCCTCCGCAGCACGCGATCCCCGTCGAAGCGGCAACTGGCGTGTCGCGCCATGACCTTCGTCCCGACATCTATCCTCACGACGCCACGGCTTCCTTCCAACCGGATAGTAACGCCGTACCCTTCGGCGCGCCGGGCGTCGCGTGCGATCGAAACGCCATTTTGCACCGGGGGGCGCAGTGACCCTCGTCCGCGACCCCCTCACCTTTTCGAAGGCGATCAGCACGATCGCCGGGCGCATCGACTTTCCGGCGATGGCCGCAATCGTCGGGCGCAGCGAGCGGCTCGTGCGCAAATGGTCGCACCCGCAGTCGAACGCGCATCCGACGGTCGCACAGGGGGTCGCCCTCGACCTCGCTTACATCGAGGCGGGCGGCGACACCGCGCCGATCTCCGAAACCTATCTCCAGCTGCTCGATCGCGGCATCGGT
Organism: Sphingomonas sp.; assembly: GCF_035998645.1. Taxonomy (GTDB): domain Bacteria; phylum Pseudomonadota; class Alphaproteobacteria; order Sphingomonadales; family Sphingomonadaceae; genus Sphingomonas. The sequence goes on along the minus strand of NZ_DASYHL010000002.1, from coordinate 699,793 downwards.
GAGCGCATGGCCAACCGGCTTGCCCTCACTGCCGCTGTGGCGAACGCGGTGAAGGAAAGCGGCGACGCCTTTGCGGCCGTGCTTGCCGTCACCCATCCCGGTGCCGGGCCTCGCGAGGTCCACCGCGCCGAACATGAACTAGAAGAAGCCCAATCTGCGATGGCGGTCGTTGGCCGGCGTCTCTCGTCTTTCCATCCTCTCGGCGCGGGGCCGGGCGGGGAAACTGTGGGGGGAACCCAATGACTGCCAAGAAACCACGTCTTCCGGGGATCCACTGCCCCCATTGCGGCGATCGTTCGATCGTGCGCGACAGCGTCCAGGTGACGCCGATCGTGCGTGAGCTGCGCCTCGTCTGCGACAACATCGATTGCGGCCATTATTTCGTCGCGCAGCTCAGTGTGATCCGCACCGTGCGGCCCAGCGCCTGCCCGAACCCCGACATCCACCTCCCGACCGGAAAATGGGCCAGCCAGCCGGCGAACGACGACACGCCCGCGCCTGCCAACGATGAGCGGCCGCCCGCGGCGACCGAGGCCGCTCCCATGAGCGGCTGATCCCAACCCCGCGCCGGTGACGGCGCACCTGACTGAACAATCCCCCCGGTCGCCATGCGCTTCCGGGAACGCCCTCCGCTTGCCCGAAAGAACCGACCCTCCCGATGCGCGACGATCTGCTCACAGAAGTGCTGAAGCGCCTGCAGAACGATTACAAGTTCAAGGCCAAAGGCGCGTGGCTGCAGGAGGGCAAGTGCGACGCCTGCGGCAAGCGCGAAGCCTATGCCCGCGCCGATGCGCCTTGGGTCGTGAAATGCGGTCGCGTGAACCGCTGCGGCGTCGAGAAGCACGTTAAGGAACTCTACCCCGACATCTTCGACAACTGGTCGAAGCGGCACAAGCAGACCCCGGAAAACCCCCACGCCGCCGCCGACGCCTATCTCGCCGCAGCGCGGGGTTTCGACCTCATGCGCCTGCGCGGAGCCTATACGCAAGAATGGTATCGTGACCCGGAGCTTGGCATCGTCTCAGCGGCGGTGCGCTTCCCGATCCCCGGCGGCGGGCACTGGCAGCGGCTGATCGATCAGCCGGGCCGGTTCGGGAAGAAGAAGGCGACCTTCTCCTACGGCTCCAGCTATCGCGGCCATTGCTGGATGTACCCCGGCGTCACGCTCGAGGATCTGGCGTGCGCTGATGAGCTTTGGCTTGCCGAAGGCATCTTCGACACGATCGACCTGGTTCAGAAGGGCAAGGTCCGCGCTGTCTCGACGCTGACCTGCAACGTCTATCCCGAGCACTTCCTCGCCGATCTGCGGCGGGTCTGTGGTGCCCAAAACCTCGCCGGGCCGCGCCTGATCTGGGCCTTCGACGTCGGCCGCGCCGGCGTCCACTTCACGCGCAAGTTCCACGAGCGTGCCACCGCCGAGGGCTGGCGCTCCGGTGCCGCCCAGGTGCGCCCCGATGGCGAAGGCGACAAGCTCGATTGGAACGACCTCGGCCAGCGCGACAAGCTGAAGCCCGAGGATCTGGTCACCTATCGCTGGAATGGCGAGGTGACGATCGCGCCGACCGCCACCGCCAAGGCGCTGCTGATCTACGAGCGCGAAAAATTCGCGAACTTCCCGATCACCTTCGGCGGCCGCCAGCTGTGGGCGAACTTCTCGATCGACCGCATCCAGACAGAACTGCAGGCGATGCTGGAAAGCGACGAGCCCGAGTTCGAGGACTTCAAGGCGCTCCCCTTCACCCAGCAATGGCAGCGCGCGGCCGAGCGCGCGGTCGAGATCGAAGAGGTTGCGAACTGCACCTTCCGCACCCTCTATTACCAGCGCGACCCGAACCTTGAGGAGGGCGCATACTTCCTCCGCGTCGATTTCCCGTCCGACCGCGCCAGCGTGAAGGCGACATTTTCCGGCGCGGCCTGCGCCGGCTCCGGCGACTTCATGAAGCGGCTCGCCTCGGTCGCCCCCGGCGCGCTGTGGACCGGCAATCAGTTTCAGATCGTCCGCCTGATGCAGCGCCAATGGGCGAATATTCAGGTGGTCGAGGCGATCCAGTTCACCGGCTACTCGATCGACCACGAGGCGTGGATCCTCGGCGACATCGCGGTTCACAAGGGCCGCGTCTACGAGGCCAACGACGAGGATTATTTCGTCCTCGGCAAGCGGTCGGTGAAGCTGCGCACGTCGGAGCGAATGCTCCGCATCGCCTACGACCCCGAGAAGCTCAACCTCGATTGGACCCGCCCGCTGATCACCGCCTACGGCCCCAAGGGGCTTGTGGTGCTCGCCTTTTGGGTGCTGGCGCTCTTTGCCGAACAGATCCGCGCGAAGCAGGAAAGCCTCGGCTTCCTTGAGATGACCGGCCCGCCGGGCAGCGGCAAGACCACGCTGCTGGAGTTCCTTTGGAAGCTGCTCGGCCGCGTTTCCTACGAAGGGTTCGACCCGACCAAAGGCACCAACGCGGGCATCTCGCGCACGCTCGGACAGGTCGGCAATCTCCCCGTCGTGCTGATCGAGGGCGACCGTGGGCAGGACACGCCGCACGCCAAGCGCTTCGAATGGGACGAGTTGAAGACCGCCTATAACGGTCGGGCAGTCCGCACCCGCGCCATCGCCAATGGCGGCATGGAAACCTTTGAGCCGCCTTTCCGGGGCGCGATCGTCATCGCCCAGAATGCGACCGTCGAAGGATCGCCGGCGGTGACCGAGCGCATCATGGGCCTGCACTTCGACAAGGGCCGCTTCTCGCCTCAGGGCAAGGCCGCAGGCGAGGCACTCAAGACCGCCGACGTCAAGGATCTGTCGGGCTTCCCGATCCATATCGCGCGCCGCGAAGAGGCGATCCTCGTCCGCTATGCCGAGGCATTCGCTCACCACGAAGCGAAGATGCTCAAGCACCCCGGCTGCGGCGATTACCGCTTCGCCAAGAACCACGCCCAGCTGGCGGCGATGCTCGACGCGCTGCGGCTCGTGGTGACCAACCTGTCCGATCACGACGTCACCGACGCGCACGGGCTGATCCTCGACATGCTGGCCGAGCGGCACCGGGTGACCGAGCAGGATCACCCCCATGTCATCCTGTTCTGGGAGCGGTTCGACCACTTCAACGCCCAGGACTCGAGCCAACTCGCCCCCGAACACCCGATCAACCATTCCCGCACGTCCGACGTGCTGGCGATCAGCCTCGTCCAGTTCGAGGCGCGCTGCTCCGCCAACGGCCTGCGCATGCCCTGCACCAATCAGGAGCTGAAGCGCCTGCTCAAGACCTCCAAGGCCCGCCGCTTCATCGAGGTGAAGGCCGTCAATTCCCGCGCCGCCGGCAAGACCGTCGACTGCTGGGTCTTTCGCAACCCCGACTCCGACACCGTGAAGAAAGGAAACAGCTGATGCTGCATACCCCGAGTTTCGGGCGCGCCGTTCCGCGCCCTGTGCCCGCCGCCCAACCGAGCACGCTGGATCCGCTGACGCCGCAGGCATATCTGGCCCTGCGCCGCCGCGCCGCGCGGCTGTCGATCGATGATGCTGCCGCACTGATCGTCGAGAACGTCACGCCCCCGCGCTTCCTGCCGCGCTCGGAGCGGCTCGCCGAAGCGCGCGAGTTGATCCGACAGCTCGAAACCCCCGGCGTCCTCGCTCGCCACGTCACGACGATCGACCTGCTCGCCGTCGCCTTCCCGCTTGATCCCAACGTTTACTACCAGCTCGCGCACGAACCCGCCGATCGCCACCCGGCGGTCTGTCGCGGATGCGGCTGCAGCCAATGGGATCGGTGCGAAGGCGCGAGCGGTGCCTGTGCCTGCGCGAGCTCCGATCTCTGCAGTAGCGGAGACGTCCTTTGATCGCGCCCGTTCTGCAGGGCTGCTCGTGCAGCGACTGCGCCAAGCGCGAGGAGCGGGCGCGCACCGCCCGCCGCTGGCTCGCCGTCGCGCTGGTCGCGACCTTCTACCTCGCTGGAGCGATGCTCCCATGAACGCGATGACGATGCGCATGCAGCGCGGCGCGGACGGCACCATGCGCCATGTTCCCGCCCCGATGGCACCCGCCGCACCGGCGCGCGGTCGCAAAAAGCCCGTGGTGCCTGATCCGATCAAGACCAACGGCGAAAGCGCGGCCGAGCAGTTGCGCCTCCTGATCGAGCGAGCGGAACGGCTCGCCGAGGAAAAGCGGGGCATCGCCGACGACGAAAAGGATGTGTTCGCCGAGGCGAAGGCGATCGGCTTCGACCCGCGCACCATGAAGACCATCATCAAGTTGCGCCGGATGGAATCGCATCACCGCGAGGAAGCCGAGGTGATGCTCGAAACCTACCTCATCTCGCTGGGGATGAAATGATGGCCGCGCCCGTCACCCCCCGCCGCTGGCGTCGCCTCGCCCAGATCGCATTCGTCGGCCTCGCCGCGATCGTCGCAATCCCCTTCATCATCGTCGCGCTGTTCGGCGCGGCGGGAGGGCGGCGTTGATGCCGAGCATCTGTGACGTCCCCGGCTGCGATCACGCCCGCCGCCGCAACCAGCGCCTGTGCGGCCGCTGCTTCGGTCGACTCCCCGGCGAGCTGCGCATCGCGATCAACGAAGCGCATCACCAGCGCCGCTGGCCCGATTGGCGCGAGGCACGCCGCCGCGCCGCCACATTCCTCAACCTCGACCGCGCCGCCCCGGCTCGGCCCACGACCTCACCCCAACGCGCCTACGAACTGCAGGCGCGCATGCTCGGCGAAAGGAGCGATCTGTGACCGACACCCTCGCCCTTGAGGTACCGCCGCAGGTCCTGCGCTCGCATCAGGTCCACACGCTCCCCTCGCTACAGATGGCGATCGACGATCTGCTCCGCGCCGCCCGCGACGCCGGGAACAGTGGCCCGATCAACCTCGCCGACTTCGATCCGAAGGACGGGCTGACCGTCGCCCTCACCCGCGACGATCGCGGCATGATGGCGATCACGTTCCGGCGGGGGAAGCGACAAGGAAAGGTCGCATAGATGGCCCGCCCAAAGAAATATGCCAGCCGCCGCGCATGCGCGAGCAAGCGCGTCTACTCGACCGAGATCGCCGCGCGCATGGGCGCGCAAGCGGCGCTTTCGACGCAAAGCCGCGCCCTCCCAATCCTGTTCGTCTATCCGTGTCCGGCGTGCATGAAGTGGCATGTCACGCGCGATGGCAGCACCGGCCTGGGCGTCACCCGAACCAATCTGTTCGCGGAGCTGAACGGCGACGCATGACCCCCGCCGCGCGCCCTGACCTGGTGGCCTTTGTCGAGGCACTTGCGCGCGCCGCCGCGAATCGTGACTATGACGAACAGATGAGTCGCGCCCGCGCGGCTGAGGCCAAATCCCATGATGACGGTAATCTACGCCCGCTACAGCTCGGACCGACAGAATGCGCGATCCATCGACGCGCAGATCGCCGACTGTCGCGCGCGCGCCGAGCGTGAAGGCTGGCCGGTCGAGGCAGTCTTCACCGATTACGAAACCAGCGGCGGCGCGGGCATCAGTGAGGAGCAGCGCCCCGGCATCGCCGCCATGCTCACACGGGTCGAAGCGGGCGGAATCGACCAGGTGCTCGCCGATTCCACGAGCCGCATCGCCCGCGATGAGGTTGACGCAATCAACATCCGTCGCCGCATCCAGTTCGCCGGCGCGCGCCTGTTCACCCTGTCGATCGGCGAGATCGACGACATCCGCGGCCTGATCACCGGCTTTGTCGACCAGCAACAGCGCAAGGATCTGGCGCACAACATCCGCCGGGGACAGCGGGAAGTGGTGCGCGAGGGCCGCGCCCCCGCCGGCATCGCCTATGGCTATCGCCAGGACAATCGGCTCGACGATCGCGGCAACGTGATCCGGGGGCTGCGCCGCATCGATGAGCGCGAGGCGGCGATCGTGCGCCGCATCTTCGAAGAGATCGCGGCGGGCAAGAGCGCCCGCGCCGTCGCGATCGGCCTCAACGCCGACGACGTCCCCGGTCCGCGCGGTAAATGGCGCGGCAACAGCATCTGGGGCGATCCGACCCGCGCGAACGGCATACTGCGCAACCGGCTTTATAATGGGGAGCTGGTGGTCGGCCGCACAAGCAAAGTGCAGAACCCGGCATCGCGCCGCTATGTGATCCGCGCCCATGCCGCCGACAGCTGGACGGTGGAACCGGCTGAGCATCTGCGCATCGTCGAACCTGACCTGTTTGCCCGCGTACAACAGCTGCTGGCCGAAGCCGCGCACGCCCTCCCCGAAGCGCAGCGCCGCGCCAAATATCTGCTGTCCGATCTGGGGGTGTGCGGCGTCTGCGGCGGCGGGTGGATCAAGTCGCGCCCGACATCATGGGGCTGCGGTCGCCACCGCGCCGGGGCCTGCACCAACGGTGCGACCATCTCGCACCGAAAATATGAGCGCCGCGTCCTGGCCGAACTCAAAGCCCAGCTGATCGACCCCGATCTGCTCGCCGCCTATCTCCGCGCCTATCGCGAACAGCACGCCCGCCGCGTGGCCGACGCATCGCGCGACCGCGACGATCTGGACGCCAAACTAGCCCGCCTCAACCGCAAGATCGACCGCCTCGTGACGGCCATCGCCGAGGATGGCGCGTTCGCCGAAATCCGTACCGCCCTGGCCGATGCCCGCCGCGACCGCGAAGACATAGAACAGCGGCTGTCGGTGCTGGCGAAACCGAACGTCATCGGCCTGCTGCCTAACCTCGCCGACCAGTATCGCCGCGAAATCGAAAACCTTGAACGCCTGCTCGCCACCCCGGAAGCGCAGCCCGAAGCGGTCCCCGGCTTCCGCCGCCTGATCGCCCGCATCGTCATCACCCCGGCGGACCGCGGCGTCGATCTGCGCGTCGAAACCCGCATGGACCAGCTGCTCGAGCTGGCTGGCGCAGACCCCCAGTTGCGCCGCCACGCCGGTTGACCCGCGCCCGCCGGCGCACGATCTTGATTGAATGCCGCGCCAGCGCCTCTACTTCCTGACCGAGCAGGCCGATCGCGTCGAAGCACATGTGATCGACGCCGGCGGCAGCCTCGCGATCGAGCTACTCTACCATCCCCCGCGCGAGCCAGACGCCATCCCCTGCGACGACAGCGACGCGGCGGCCGACGCGCTTGAACAGCGCGTTCTCGGACACTTCACCGACCACGGCACCGCCTATCTCGTATTCTGATCGACGGCGACCAAGCCCCGTTCGACATCGCGAACCTAGGGCGCTTCGGCGTCCCCCTCCTCCCCGCAAACCGCTCCCGCGACTAGATTTTTTCGGCGGCGAACGCGCGCAATTCGGCTCCTAAAAAATCATGTGTTAGCGCCTGATCGGCTCTACCCGCTCCACCCGCTACCCAATTCAGTAAAAGTGCAGATCTACGCCAGCGTTTTGCCGGCAGAGTGGCCGACTGCGATTCGAGGGAATCTCAGACATGGCGCATTTCGGCGACGTCATGTTGTCCTATGGCTGGCCGCTGGCACTCGGCGCGGCCATGGTTGCGACCAGTGTCGTGGTGGCCTGGGGCGCACGAGCGCGGCGCGCGCCGCAACGTATGTGGGACTGGCCGATGATGCGGCCGAACGTCCGTCGGCTGACGCACCAACCCGAGCACGACCAGGTCTGAGCGACCGGTCCGGGGTGGTGGTGGAAGGGACTGGATTCGAACCAGTGTACGCTCACGCGGGCAGATTTACAGTCTGCTGCCTTTAACCACTCGGCCACCCTTCCATGCGGCACGCCGAAGCGAGTGCGCGCCAATGCCGAAGCGGCGCGGCGCTGTCAACGCCTTGCGCAGTGCATTCGCGCCTTCTAAGTCGTTTCCGCGATGCTGAACCGCTGCGGTGCCGGTTCCGCGTGAGCGGAACAGAGAGAGCTATGAGCCAGAGGCCAAGACGCGGGCATCGTCCCCAGACCGGATCGAACAGCAACCGTCCCCGTTTTTGGGGCCGCCACGCCGTGACTGCGGCGCTGGCCAATCCCGAGCGGCGGGTGCGCAAGATATGGGGGACGCGGGAGGCGCTCGGCGCACTCGACCTGCCCCCGGTGCTGCCGATCACCTATGCCGATGTCGCCGATCTGGCGCGCATGGTGCCGGCCGATGCGCCGCATCAGGGCATCGTGATCGAGGTCGATCCGCTCGAGGAAATCTGGCTGGGCGATCTGCTGGAGCAGGGCGCGAATGATCGCCGCCCGCTGCTGGTGCTCGACCATGTCACCGATCCGCATAATGTCGGCGCGATCCTGCGTTCGGCCGCGGCGTTCGACGCGCTCGGCATCGTGACGCAGGATCGCCACGCTCCGCCCGAATCGGGTTCGCTGGCGCGCGCAGCGTCGGGCGCGCTCGAGCTGGTGCCGTGGGCGCGGGTGGTCAATCTTGCCCGCGCGCTCGACGAGATCGGCGAAGCGGGCTTCTGGCGCATCGGCCTTGCCGGTGAGGCCAAGGGGACGCTGAGCGAAGTGATGGGCGACACCCGCCCGGCTTTGGTGCTCGGCGCCGAGGGCGAAGGCATGCGCCACAACACCGCGGCGCATTGCGACGAACTGGCGCGCCTGCCGATTTCGCCGCGGGTCGAGAGCCTCAACGTATCCAATGCCGCGGCCATCGCGCTGTACGCAGCTATCTCGCGCTGACCCGACCGGGCGCGCCAACGGGGAAGTGACGCAATGTTCGACCGGTTCAAGGGAATTGCGCTGGCGATTCTGGCCCCCGTGCTGCTGGTCGGCTGTGCGTTCAGCCCGGGCAAGTTCGCCTCGACCCTCACCATCCTCGCCGATCGCAGCTTTACCTTCAGCTATCAGGGCGAGGTGATCGCGGTCGATATCGCGGGCGAGATGGCGAAGGGCATGGGCGACGCGTTCAAGGGGCTCGGCGACGAGGACGGCGACGAGAAGAAGAAGACCACGACCAGCCTGTTGCGCGATGCCGCGTGGCAGGAGGGCGAGGACGCGGCCGGGGATGAGGACGATGCCGAGGAGGCCGCCAAGAAGGAGGCCAAGTTCAAGGCGATCGCCGAAGCGCTGACCAAGGAGGCGGGCTATCGCTCGGTCACCTACAAGGGGGATGGCGTGTTCGTGGTCGACTATCAGATCAGCGGGAAGCTGACCCATGGCTTCCTGTGGCCCTATAATCTCGACGCGGAAGTGATCTTCCCGTTCGTCGTGCTGGAGCTACGCGGAGCCGACGCCGTCCGCGTCAAAGCGCCCGCTTTCGGCGACAATGATTCGCTGGGCAAGGGCAAGTCGGACAACACCAATGCCAAGCTCGACGGCACCTTCACCCTCATCACCGACGGCGAACTGGTCAGCCAGAACAATGAGGACGGGGCCAAGACCGAGGGCAATCGCCGCACCGTCACCTGGAAGGCGACCCCGCTGAGCAAGGACGCCCCGATGGCAGTGGTGAAGTTCGCGCCGAAGCTCCCTTAATTACTTACGGCAGCGGCCCACTCCCCCACCCGGCCACCCAGACGGTATCTTCAATGGGTGGCCGGGTGGGGGAGCGGGCCGGTGCCGCAACCGGTTCGGCAATGCCGAACCGAACAACCTCCCTCAATCCTCAGCCGCGATCGTCACCTTCAGCCCGTCAAGCGCGGAGGTGAACTGGACCTGGCACGACAGGCGCGAGGTTTCGGTGCGGTCCGACGAGCTGTCGAGCAGGTCGTTCTCGTCCTCGCTCATCGGCGGCAGTTTGGCCGCAAATTCCGGGTCGACATGGATGTGGCAGGTCGCGCACGAGCAGCAGCCGCCGCACAAGGCGAGAAGTTCGTCGAACCCGTTGTCCCGGATCACTTCCATGACGCTCAGGCCCACTTCGCCCTCGACTTCGCGTTCTTCTCCTGCGCGCGTGACGACGATAAGCTTGGGCATGGTCTTCTCCTCCGTATTGTGCGCCCATGCCGGGGATCGACGCGGCTTTCAAGGATTCGAAATATGGGACTGACCGCCGAACAGCTGCGCGAATCGCTCGATGCGATCGCTTCGGACGAGCCGTTGATGGCGGCGGCGGTCGCGCGCGTCGGCTATCCCGAGCCGCGCATCCGCGAACCGGGCTACGAAACTCTGCTGCGCACCATCGTCGGGCAGCAGGTCAGCGTCGCCGCCGCAGCGTCGATCTGGACCAAGCTGGCGGCGGGGGTAGGCGATCTAACCCAGCCCGATATCGTTGCCGCCGCGAGCGACGAGGCATTGCGTGCCGCCGGCCTCTCGCGTCAGAAAGCGAGCTACGCCCGCAGTCTTGCCGAGGAAGTCTCGAGCGGGCGGCTCGACCTGACCGCGCTTCCCGCCGATGACGAGGAGGCGATTGCGCAGCTGGTGCGGGTCAAAGGGATCGGCCGCTGGTCGGCGGAAATTTACCTGCTGTTCGCCGAGGGCCGCCGCGACATCTGGCCTGCCGGCGATCTGGCAGTGCAGATCGAGATCGGACGGATCATGGGCCATGCCGAGCGCCCGTCGGAGAAGCTGACCCGCACGATCGCCGAGGCGTGGCGACCGCATCGCGGGGCCGCCGCGATCCTCGCCTGGCACCATTACAAGGCCGATATGGCAGCGATCTAATTCAGCCGGCCGCCCTCGACCCGGATCACGCGCGGGCAGCGCGACAAGGTTTCGATGCGGTGCGCGACGATCAGGATCGCGGGACGCGGCTCCAGCGCCGCAAGCCGGTCGAGGATGCGCCCTTCACTCTCGGGGTCCAGCGCGGCGGTGGCCTCATCGAGGACGAGCAGGCGCGGGCGGCGCAGGATCGCGCGGGCGATCGCCAGCCGCTGGCGCTCGCCGCCCGACAGCAGCGCGCCGCGCTCGCCGATGATCGTGTCGAGGCCATGGGGCATCGCTGTCACGCGATCGGCCGCGCCCGCCACAGTCAGGGCGTCCATCAGCATCGCGTCGTCGATCCGCGCATCTCCCCAGTCGAGATTGCGACGCACGCTGTCATGGAACAGGAACGCGTCCTGCGGCACATAGCCGATCGCCGTTCCCCATCCGCCCGGCGGCAGCGGCGCCCCCCCGACCGTGACCTGCCCCGATTGCGGGACCAGCAGGCCGGACACCAGGTCGATCAGCGTCGTCTTGCCACCGCCCGATGGGCCGGCAATCCCGAGCAGCTCGCCCGGCGCGATCTCAAGCGCCGCATCGACCAGTCCTGCGCCCGACGCATGGTGGTAGCTGACCCGGTCCAGCAGGATCGGCCCCGCAGGAAGCGGGGCTGCCGCCGCGCGGGCGAGGCCCGCGCCGCCAAGTTCGGTCAGCGCCGCCTGCACCGCCCCATAGCTGGCGCCGAGGTGGAGCAACTGCTGCGACGATTGCTGGAGCTGCATCGCGAGCGGGGCCATGCGCGAGAAGATCAGCGCCAGCACGACCAGCACGGTCGGCGGCACCTGCGCAAGGACGCCGCCGGTGAGCACGCCAGCGGCGGCAAAGGCAGTGCCGATGCCGAACCAGGTCCGCGCCGTCGACTGCGCGACCACGAATCCGCGCTGTTCGAGCGACGCCGCACGCTGGGCAGCGTCGAACTCGGCGGCGAAGCCGAGGCTGGCATCCTGCGCCGCAGACGCCTTGAGCCCGCTGAGAAACGAGGTCGAGCTGCCCATCAGCGCGCGGTTCTTGTCGACCATCCGCGCGCCCAGCGCGGCGCTGTTGCCGCTGTGGCGATTGACCAGCAGCGCGAGCAGCGCGAGGCCTCCGAGTGCTGCAATCGCGAACAGCGGAGCCAAGGTGAGCGCGACGACAAGCTGGATCATGACCATTGCCGTGGCCACCAGCGACTGGGCCATGAAATGCGCTGCGACGCCGATGCGCCCGATGTCGTTGGTCAGCAGGCTGGTGATCCGGGCATGCTCGACCCCGGCCAGCCGCTCCCACGGCGCGGCCGCAAGCGTATTCACCACCTGGCTCCGCAGATCGAGCGTATAGCTGGTCTGGACGTCGAACAGCGCCAGGTCGCGCCGGCGCAGGACCAGTGCCCGCACGATCATCACCGTGACAAAGGCGGCGACCAGCACCGCAAGCCGGGAGCGCGCATCGCCGCCCACCCAGTCGAGCAGCCAGGCGAACGAGTCGCCGGGGGCCACGATCACGCCGATAAGCGGCACCAGCAGCGCAAGGCCAAGCCCCTCCAGCACCGCCCCAGCCGCCACCCATGCAACGGCACCCGCGCCACGGCGGCCGGCCTGACGGACCAGGCTGGCGGCAAAGGCGATGGCCTGCCGCCCGGCAGAAGCAGCGGTGGGGGATGCGGAAGCGCTCATGCGGGTGCTTGTGCCGCGCTTTGCACAAAGGGCAACCGACTTTGCGCGTCACGGGGTGGAATCACGCGCGCGGCTGCGCCATGAGGGGCGCAACCCAAGGGAGACGACAACCCATGAAGACCCGTGCCGCCGTTGCGTTTGAGGCGAAGAAGCCGCTCGAGATCGTCGAACTGGACCTGGAAGGGCCGAAGGCCGGCGAAGTGCTGGTCGAGATCATGGCGACCGGCATCTGCCATACCGACGCCTATACGCTCGACGGGTTCGACAGCGAGGGCATCTTCCCGAGCGTGCTGGGGCATGAGGGCGCGGGGATCGTGCGCGAGGTCGGCGCAGGCGTGACCAGCGTGACGCCCGGCGACCATGTCATCCCGCTCTACACCCCCGAATGCCGCCAGTGTAAGTCGTGCCTGTCGGGCAAGACGAACCTGTGCACCGCGATCCGCGCGACCCAGGGCAAGGGGCTGATGCCCGACGGCACCACGCGGTTCAGCTACAAAGGTCAGCCGATCTACCATTATATGGGCTGCTCGACCTTCTCGAACTTCACCGTGCTGCCCGAGATCGCGGTCGCCAAAATCCGTGAGGACGCGCCGTTCCAGAGCAGCTGCTACATCGGCTGTGGCGTCACCACCGGAGTCGGCGCGGTGATCAACACCGCCAAGGTGCAAGTCGGCGACAATGTCGTGGTGTTCGGGCTTGGCGGCATCGGGCTCAACGTGATTCAGGGCGCACGGCTGGCCGGCGCGAACCAGATCATCGGCGTCGACATCAACCCCGACCGTGAGGAATGGGGCCGCCGCTTTGGCATGACCGACTTCCTCAATTCGAAGGGCATGAGCCGTGAGGACGTCGTCGCGACGATCGTGGCGATGACCGATGGCGGCGCAGACTATACCTTCGACGCCACCGGCAACACCGATGTGATGCGCATCGCCCTGGAGGCGTGCCATCGTGGCTGGGGCACCAGCATCATCATCGGCGTGGCCGAGGCGGGCAAGGAGATCGCCACGCGTCCGTTCCAGCTGGTCACCGGCCGCAACTGGCGCGGCACCGCGTTCGGCGGGGCGAAGGGCCGCACCGATGTGCCCAAGATCGTCGACATGTACATGACCGGCAAGATTGAGATCGACCCGATGATCACCCATGCCATGGGTCTGGAAGATATCAACAAGGGGTTCGACCTGATGCATGCGGGCGAGAGCATCCGCAGCGTCGTGGTGTTCTGAAATCATAACTGGGGAGAGGAAGCCATGTTTAGCCACATCATGCTCGGCGCCAACGATGTTGCCGCGTCCAAGGCATTCTATGACGCCACGCTCGGCACGCTGGGCGCGCGCGCCGGAAGCGTCGATCCCAAGGGCCGCGCATTCTACATGCACAATGGCGGCATCTTCATGCTGAGCAAGCCGCTCGACGGTCAGCCCGCCTGCCACGCCAATGGCGGCACGGTCGGCTTTGCCGCGACCAGCCCGGAGATGGTCGATGCCTGGCACGCCGCGGGCCTCGCCCATGGTGGCACCGCGATCGAAGATCCGCCGGGCATCCGCGAAAATGCGTTCGGCGCGCTCTACCTCGCCTATCTGCGCGATCCGGCGGGGAACAAGGTCTGCGCGATGTACCGCGTGCCCAAGGCAGGCTGAGGGCGCATGGGGATGGAGACGGTTTCGACCAATCGCGCGCATGGCGGGACGCAGGGCGTGTATCGGCACGACTCGACCGCGACTGGCACGCCGATGACCTTTTCGGTCTTCGTCCCCGACCATCTGGAGGGTGCGAAGCTGCCGGTGCTGTGGTACCTGTCCGGCCTCACCTGCACCCATGCCAACGTTACCGAGAAGGGCGAGTATCGCGCGGCCTGTGCCGAGCATGGCGTGATCTTCATCGCCCCCGACACCTCGCCGCGTGGTGACGATGTGCCCGATGACGATGCCTATGATTTCGGCAAGGGCGCGGGATTTTATGTCGATGCGACGCAGGAGCCTTGGTCCGCGAATTTCCGGATGCGGTCTTATATCGAGGACGAGCTGCCCGGGCTGATCCTGCGCGAATTTCCGATGGCGGACTTGGGGCGGCAGGGGATTACCGGGCATTCGATGGGTGGGCATGGCGCGCTGACGATCGGGTTGCGCAATCCGGATCGGTTCCGCTCGGTCAGTGCGTTCGCGCCGATCGTTGCACCATCGCAATGCCCCTGGGGTGAGAAGGCGCTGGGCGGCTATCTCGGCGATGACCGCGCGGCGTGGCGGCAGCATGATGCGGTGGCGCTGATCGAGGATGGGGCGCGGCTGCCCGAGCTGCTGGTCGATCAGGGCGAGGCCGATGCTTTCCTGACCGAGCAGCTCAAGCCCGCGCTGCTGGCGGCGGCATGCCGCGAGGCCGGGATCGACCTCACGCTGCGGATGCAGCCGGGGTATGACCATAGCTATTACTTCATCTCCAGCTTCATGGCCGATCATGTCGCCTGGCATGCCGAGCGGCTGAAGCGGTGACGCAGCGCTTCGACGCGGTCGTCATCGGGGCGGGGCATAATGGGCTGACCTGCGCCTTTTACCTCGCCCGCGCCGGCCTCAAGGTCTGTGTGGTCGAGCGCCGGGACGTGGTCGGCGGGGCGGCGGTAACCGAGGAGTTTCACCCCGGCTTCCGCAACTCCGCCGCGAGCTACACCGTCAGCTTGCTGCAGCCCAAGGTCATCGCTGACATGAAGCTGGTCGAGCGCGGTTACCGGGTGATCGAGCGGCCAGTGTCGAACTTCTTTCCGCTGGACGGCGATTATCTGAAGCTGGGTGGCGGGGCGGAGCGGACCCGGGCGGAGTTTGCGCGGTTCTCCGCCAGGGACGCTGCGGCGCTGGATGGCTATGAGGCGGCGCTGGAGCGGGTGGCGGACCTGTTGCGGAGCATGGCGCTGAAGACGCCGCCCAATGCCGGTGGGGGGATCGCCGCGTTGCTCGCCGCTGCGGCACAGGGTCGGGCGGTGACCTCCTTGCCGATCGAGGGGCAGCGGGATGCCTTGGCCCTGTTCGTCCAGTCTGCTCGCGAATTTCTCGATCAGTGGTTCGAGAATGAGCATGTCAAAGCAGCCTTTGCGTTCGATGCGGTGGTCGGCAACTATGCCGGGCCGTCGGCGGCGGGGTCGGCCTATGTCCTGCTGCACCACGTCTTCGGCGAGGTGAACGGCAAGAAGGGCGCGTGGGGCCATCCGGTCGGGGGGATGGGCAGCATCACCCGGATGATGGCCGAGGCGGCGACCCAGGCCGGAGCGGTGATCCGGCTGGAGGAACCGGTCGACCGGGTGCTGACCGACAAGGGTCGCGCCGCCGGGGTGCGGTTGTCGAGCGGCGAGGAGATTGCGGCGAAGACCGTGGTCGCCAATGTTGGTCCTGCCCTGCTGTTCCGCAAACTCGTCGATCATTCCGAACTTCCGCAGGATTTCAGCCGCCGCATTGCCGGGTTCAAGACCGGATCGGGCAGCTTCCGGATGAACGTCGCGCTGTCCGAACTTCCCGATTTCACCGTCCTTCCCGGCAAGGATGTCGAACATCACCGCAGCGGCATCATCATCGCGCCGACCATGGACTATATGGACAAGGCCCATGAGGACGCGGTCCGCTATGGCTGGTCGAATGCGCCGGTGGTGGAGATGACCATTCCCTCCGCCGTCGATGACAGCCTCGCCCCGCCCGGCTGCCATGTCGCCAGCCTGTTCTGCCAGCAGTTCGCCCCGACCCTGCCCAACGGCCGCAGCTGGGACGATGAGCGGGAGGCGGCGGCGGACGACATTATCGACACGGTGACGCAGCACGCCCCCAATTTCCGCGACTCGATCATCGCCCGGCAGATCCACTCCCCCACCGACCTCGACCGCAAATTCGGGCTGGTCGATGGCGACATTTTTCACGGTCGCATGTCGCTCGACCAGCTGTGGGCGGCGCGGCCGGTGCTCGGGCATGGCGATTATCGCAGCCCGATCAGCGGCCTGTATCTGTGCGGCGCGGGCACCCATCCGGGTGGTGGGGTGACCGGTGCGCCGGGGCATAACGCGGCGCGGGAAATCCTGAAGGATCGCAGCGTGTTGGGCAGATTGCTGCGGAAATAGTCCCCCTCAGTCGAATACCGCTTCGTAGCGCACCGCGCCGGTAATGGGTTCGCGGCTGCGGGGGACGAGGAACAGGCACATGCGCCCGAAGCTGGGGTGCGAGAGCCAGTAGAGCCCCTGCGGCAGCGATGCCCCGGCGGCGCCACGCAGATACATCGAATAGGGCATGCGCCACGCGGTCGAGGTCGCGCGGGGACGCTCGGCCCGGACCTCTTCCAGCGTCAGCTCGTGCGCCGGACCGACGATGCCGCCGACCAGAAACACATCGCCGATCGCCGCGCAGGCATCCTGCGAGCTGGGGAGCGACAGCAGGGGACGGGTGCCCGACATCAGTGGCGGAATCCCGAATCGACAAGGCGTGAGAACGCGGCGCAGGCCATGACCTGGAGGCTCCATAAACTGTGGAAAGCCGGACTCACCCCTCCGGTCATATCCAAGAATATGCGTGAAATGGGTACGTCCGCAAGTCGGGGGTTTTGCGGATCGGCAGGTTAACCATGCGGCTCGTCGCATCGCGCGGGCGGGTCGTGGGGCGGCGGCCTATCGGGAGGCAGACGCGTAACAAGCGCAGGGATGCGGAGAGCCATAGACCTTGGCGCGGGCCTGAACGACGAGGAATGTTGCGTCGAGTGCTGACGCTCTCAGCGCGCCGGCATTGCCGGTTTAGGACTCAGCCATGGATGGTCGCCGAACCGCTGCGAAGGGCCGGGCTTGGGGCCTACGCGACGGTCAGCAATTGCCTGCTGTCTGAACGGTTTCGCGAGCAGCGCAGTTATCGACTGCATTTAGACGAGGTCCGGCCATCACTCGCGTGGCGGCGTCACCGTCTCCGGCTCCAACCAAGGATGCCGCGCCCCCGCGCGCCGCACCGTCACCACCGCCGGGCGCTCCCCGAACGTGATTGCTACCCCGCCGGTCTCCTCCAGCTTCGCGCGATCCAGCTTCAGCCATTTCGGCACGCATCCACGCGGCAGCCAGCGGTCCGCGAGGATGATGTCCGCCGATGCGCAGAACGCGACCATCTCGCGCCACGGCACGCGATAGCCACTCCGCGTCGCAGCGATCCGCCAGCTCCGCCCGCCGCGCTCGATCGTCACCATGCACAGATCGGCACTGCACCGCGCATCGCGCTGCTCGGCCAGCGCGGGTAGTTCGGCATCCACCCCGCCATTCTCGGCCAGCGTATCGCGGACATAGTCCCCCGCCCGGTCGCGCAGCAGCGCCAGTTCGCCCCCCGGCATCCGCAGCGCCAGATGCCGCCCGTCGCCAGTCACCAGCAGGTCCGGCATCGGCGTCGCCAGCGCCCAGATTGCGCCTGCCACCACCGGCACCACCCCCGCCAGCCGCACCCGCGTGCGCCACAAAGCGATCCACACGCCGCCCACCACCATCAGCGCATAGGCGCCGCCCGGCATCGCAGGCAGCATCGCCAGCGCGCCCGGCGCATTCGCGGCGGAATGCGCGATCCACAGCAACAGATGCAGCCCCTGCTCCGCCACCCACCAGAAGGGCCCGCCGAGCCCTATCAGATCGAAGAACAACCCCGCCGCCTCGAATGGCATCACGACAAAAGTAGTCAGCGGAATCGCCACGATATTGGCGAGCGAGCCGTAAATCCCGGACTTGTGGAAATGGTAGAGCGCGATCGGCGTCAGCGCGATTTCGACGACAAGGCCGGTCAGCAGCAGCGAAGCAACCCCGCGCGCCAGCCGCCGCCCCCACCCCTCCTCACGCCGCTCGAACCAGCCGCGCACCCGCTGATTTTCGTACAGCGCGACGATCGCCGTCACCGCGGCAAAGCTCATCTGAAAACTCGGCCCAACGAGCGCTTCGGGCCACAGCAGCAACACCACCAACGCCCCGAACGCGACCAGCCGCAGCGTGATCGCCTGTCGCCCCAGCATCATCGCCGCCAGCACCATCAGCGCCGCGATGCACGACCGCACCGTCGGCACCTCGGCCCCGGTTAGCAGCGTGTACCCCACCGCCGTCACCCCGGCGACGCCCGCCGCGATCACCGGCAAGGGCCAGCGCAGCGCCAACGTCGGGCTGAGCGCGAGCAGCCGCAGCACCAGCAGCATCGTCGCCCCCACCACCGCCGTCACATGCAGCCCGCTGACCGACAACAGATGCGCAAGGCCAGATCGCCGGAGCGCCTCGGCATCCTCCTCGCTGATCGCCCCGCGATCACCGGTCACCAGCGCCGCCGCAATCCCGCCCGCGCTCCCCTCGATCCGCGATTGCACATGCCCGGTCAGCCGCGCGCGCAGCCCGCTATCGGGCCGACCCGGCGCCAGCACTTCGACCGGCGCGAACCCGCGCCCTGTCGCGCCCAGCCCGTCGAACCACGCGACTCGCTCGAAATCATAGGCCCCCGGCACCGCCGGCGGCGCAGGCGGCATCAGCCGCGCCCGCACCCGCACCCGCGCGCCGGGCGTCAGCCCGTCGGGCATGTCCTTCACCGCCAGATTGACCCGCACCAGCCCCGGCAAACCGCTCCCGGCATCGGTCGCGATCCGCAGTCGCACCAGCTCCCGCGCCGGCATCGGCTCGATCCGCTCGACAATACCGACCACCTGCACCACCGCCGGCCGCGCCAGCACTGGCGCCGCGACCCGCTCGGCCCGCCACCACACCAGCGCACAGCCCAGCGCGACGAGCAGGCCGGCCCATACCAGCGCCCGCGCCGCACGCCCGCTGCGCCCTACTGCCAGCGCCGCCGCCGCGACCGCCAGTCCCACCAGAATCACCGCGCCCCATCGCGCCGCATCGGGCAGCGCAAACCACGCCGCAATGCCCCCGCCGATCATCACCGGCACCCACAGGAACAGCTGCCCGCGCTCGCCCTCCAGCCAGCGCTCGACCCGCACGCCAACATCGCCCGGCCATGCCAGGTGCGGGACCCGCATCGGCCCCCATGCGCGCGCGGCGTCGGTCCCCATCGGGGCCACAGCTTGGGCCAGCCCTAGTCCCTACGCAACCCACTCCAATACCCTACGTATCACTGCGGTTTGAAGCCTGCGAAACCGCGTGCTAGGGGCGCAGCCGGCCATCCCGGCCACCCTTTGCAAGCTGGAGATCGCGCGGTTGAGCGCAGTAGTTGAGCCCTCGGGCACGAACATCGTCACGCGCTTTGCGCCCTCGCCGACCGGCTTTCTACACATCGGCGGCGCGCGCACCGCGCTGTTCAACTGGCTGTTCGCCCGCCATCACGGCGGCAAGTTCCTGCTGCGCATCGAGGATACCGACCGCGCCCGCTCGACCGAGCCGGCCATCGCCGCGATCCTCGACGGGATGCGCTGGCTCGGCCTCGATTGGGATGGCGAGGAAGTCTATCAGTTCGCCCGCGCCGATCGCCATGCCGAAGTCGCGCACGCGATGCTAGAGAGCGGCCACGCCTATCGCTGCTGGATGACGCAGGAGGAGATCGCGGCGCAGCGTGAGGCGGCACAGGCGGCCAAGACCCCCTATCGCATCCGCAGCCCGTGGCGCGACCGCAGCGACGGCCCGCTCGACCAGCCGCACGTCGTCCGCATCCGTGCCGAGCGCGAGGGCGCGACGACGATCCGCGACCTGGTGCAGGGCGAAGTGACCGTGCAGAATGCCGAGCTGGACGACATGGTCCTGCTGCGCTCGGACGGCACGCCGACCTATATGCTCGCGGTGGTGGTCGATGATCACGACATGGGCGTGACCCACGTCATTCGCGGCGACGATCACCTCAACAACGCCTTCCGCCAGCTGACCATCCTGCGCGCGATGGCCAAAATTGAGGGGGACTGGCCCGAGCCGATCTATGCCCATATCCCGCTGATCCACGGTGCGGACGGGGCCAAGCTGTCGAAGCGACACGGCGCGCTTGGCGTCAACGATTACCGCGACGATCTGGGCGTGCTACCCGAAGCTTTGTTCAACCACCTGCTCCGCCTCGGCTGGGGCCATGGCGATGACGAGTTCATCAGCCGCGAGCAGGCGATCGAATGGTTCGGGCTGGAGGGCGTCGGCAAAAGCCCGTCGCGCTTTGATCTCAAGAAGCTCGACAACATCAACGGCCATTATATCCGCGCGGCGGACGATGCCCGGTTGGCGCAGCTAGCCGCGCCGTTCCTGCCGTTCGACCCCACGCCCGCACAGCGCGATCTTCTGCAACGCAGCATGCACGCGCTCAAGCCGCGCGCCGCCAGCCTGATCGAAATTGCGGCCGGCGCCGCCTTCCTGTTCGCCACCCGGCCGCTCCAAATCGACGCCGATGCGGCCCCGCTGCTTGAAGGTCAGGCACGCGAACTTATTTCGCAAGTGCACAGCGCGCTTGACGCGGTCGCGGACTGGAATACGGAAGCACTCGAAACCGCGGTACGCGAAGTTGCGGAGTCGGCGGGCGTCAAACTGGGCGCGGTGGCACAGCCGCTTCGCGCGGCGCTCACCGGAAAACGCACCTCGCCTGGGATTTACGACGTGCTCTTCCTGCTGGGGCGCGACGAAAGCCTCGGCCGGATTGCGGATCAGATGACGGCCTCCCCGGGCGCGTGAAACGGACGGCTGAAGGAAAGGAAGTTACGATGACCGACTCCACCCTCAATCTGGGCGACAAGGGCTATCCTGTGCGACAGGGCAGCGTCGGCCCCGAGGTCGTCGATATCCGCAAATTCTATGCCCAATCGGGCATGTTCACCTATGATCCGGGCTTCACCTCGACTGCATCGTGCGAGAGTGGCCTCACCTATATCGACGGTGACGCTGGCGTGCTGCTGCATCGCGGCTATCCGATCGATCAGCTCGCCAAACAGTCGAGCTTCATGGAGGTCGCCTATCTGCTGCTGAACGGCGAGCTGCCGAACGGCGACGAGCTGGGCAAGTTCACCCACACGATCAGCCGCCACACGATGCTGCACGAACAGCTCGCGACCTTCTATCGCGGCTTCCGTCGCGATGCGCACCCGATGGCGATCATGTGCGGCGTGGTCGGCGCGCTGTCGGCCTTCTACCACGACTCGACCGACATCACCGATCCGACCCAGCGGATGATCGCCAGCCACCGGCTGATCGCCAAGATGCCGACGATCGCGGCGATGGCGTACAAGTACAGCGTGGGTCAGCCGTTCCTGTATCCGGACAATTCGCTGTCCTACACCGGCAACTTCCTGCGCATGACGTTCGGCGTTCCGGCGGAAGAGTATGTCGTCGATCCGATCATCGAATCGGCGATGGACAAGATCTTCATCCTCCACGCCGATCACGAACAGAATGCGTCGACCTCGACCGTCCGCCTCGCGGGGTCCTCGGGTGCCAATCCGTTCGCGTGCATCGCGGCGGGCATCGCCTGCCTGTGGGGCCCGGCGCATGGCGGCGCGAACGAAGCGGCGCTCAACATGCTGCGTGAGATCGGCCATCCCGACCGCATCCCCGAATATATCGCCCGCGCCAAGAACAAGGACGATCCGTTCCGCCTTATGGGTTTTGGCCACCGCGTGTACAAGAATTTCGACCCGCGCGCGAAGGTGCTGTCGAAGGCCGCGACCGAGGTTCTGGACAAGCTCGGCATCAGCGATCCGGTGCTCGACACGGCGCGCGAGCTGGAGCGGATCGCACTCAGCGACCAGTATTTCATCGACAAGAAGCTCTACCCGAACGTCGATTTCTACTCGGGCGTGATCCTCTCGGCGATCGGCTTCCCGACCACGATGTTCACCGTGCTGTTCGCCCTCGCCCGCACCGTCGGCTGGGTCGCGCAGTGGAACGAAATGATCAGCGATCCGGACCAGAAGATCGGCCGCCCGCGCCAGCTCTACACCGGCCCGACCCAGCGCGATTACGTGCCGGTCGGCCAGCGCTGACCCCTCTCCCCCTCTCCGGCCCGGCCGGGGAGGGGTTTTCACATACTGGTGGCAGTGATGTAGCCGCCCACCGCGATCACCACGATCGCGAACAGCTTCTCCAGCAGCCCCTTGCGCGCCGCCATCCGCCTGCCGAGCGCAATGCCCGCCGCTGCCCCCGCGATCCCGCCGACCAGCATCAGCCCGGCGATCCGCCAGTCGACATAGCCCGACAGCGCATAAGAGCCCGCCGTGGTCGCCCCAAGCGCGCTGACCACCACCAGTGACGTTCCGGCGGCATAGCTCAGCGGCATCCGCGTCGCGGCGATCAGTGCGGGCACGATCAGGAACCCACCGCCAATCCCGAAAAAGCCCGATGCGAGGCCGACCGCCAGTCCGGCGGGAACCAGCCGCGGGACGAGGTGCCGCGCGGTGCTCCGCGTCAGGCGGACATCGGGCATCTCAAGCCCGCGCCGCTTGCGGAACATCGACAGGCCGATGGTGATCATCAACAGCCCGAACAACAGCAACAGCCGCTGTCCGTCCATCGCCTTGCCCAGCTCCGCGCCCGCCGCCGCGCCGACCATCCCGGCTGCGGCAAACAACAGGCCACAGCGCCACTTCACCGTCCCCGCACGGGCATGGCCGACCAGTCCCGCCAGCGCATTGGCCGCAACCGCAACCGCTGCGGTACCGATCGCGGCATGCGCCGAGGTGACCCCGACGCCATGGACCAGCAACGGCACCGCGAGGATCGACCCGCCGCCGCCGACCAGCCCCAGGACCAGGCCGATCAGCGCGCCCGACAGGATGGTTGCGGCGAGCATCATCGCCTTATCCGGCCTGCAACGCGCGGTTCCACGGCATCCGCCGCAGCAACAGCGCCATGCCACACCAGCCGGTCGTTCCGGCAAAGGTCAGCCCGGCACCGACAAACGCTGCCAGCCCGAAGAAACCCGGATGGACCAGAAAGCCGAGCGCAATGCCGATCAGCGTCAGCGACCCCGCGCTGATCTGAACCTGCCGCATGATTTCCAGCGGCTGCTTGCGGTCGACCGCAGTCGGCAGCCCGGCAGTGCGCCAGCCATCGATCCCGCCTTCGAGCAGATGGCAAGGTGACCCGGCTGCCGCGGCCTTCAACGCCTCCGCATTGGCCGCGGTCCGCATCCCCGACCGGCAATGGAACACCAGGGGCCTCCCCAGCGCCGCCACGTCGCCGATTCGCGACAGCGGCACATTGACCGCGCCGGGGATATTCTCTCGCGCATGTTCGTCCGCCTCGCGGATGTCGACCAGCAGTGCGCCGGCCTCAACCGCACGCCGCGCATCGGCGGGCGCAATCGCCTTGATCGTCATGTCCTCAGTCCTTGCAATAAAGTTGGTACAGGGTGGCGAGCAGCGCCTCGGTCCGCGGATCGGCGATCCGGTACCACAGCGTCTGCCCCTCGCGACGATAGGCCACGAGCCCTTCGTCGCGCATCTTGGCGAGGTGCTGGGACAGCGCCGATTGCGACAGCGCAACCTCACGCGCCAGGTCGGTCACGGTCATCTCGCCATGTTCGACCAGCTTGCACAGCACCATCAGGCGACGACCATTGCCCATCGCTTTGAGCAATGCGGCAACCCCGTCCGCCTTCGCGGTAAAGGTCGCCAGATCCATCGGAGCCTTGAGCATCTACGCTTCCTTACATTAGGTATTGCTAATTTAGATGATACTTATATATTGTCAAGCATCGAATGGAGAAAGCCAATGCAACCCGTGATCGAAGCGTTCTTCGACGAACCGACCAACACCGTGACCTATCTCGTCGCCGACCCCGCCACGGGCGACGCTGCCGTGATCGACCCGGTCCATGATTTCGACCCAGCCAGTGGCGAGGTCGACTCGGCCTCGGTCGATCGCGTGCTGGCAAGCGCGGAGGCACACGGCTGGCGGATCGTCATGGTGCTCGAAACCCATGCCCATGCCGACCACCTGTCGGGTGCCCCGCTGATCAAGGCGCGCACCGGCGCGTGGATCGGCATCGGCGAACATATCCGCCACGTGCAGAAGATCTTCCGCCCGGTGTTCGACCTCACCGACCTCAAGACCGACGGCTCCGATTTCGACCGGCTGTTCGCCGATGGCGACCGCTTCGCGCTGGGCGAACTGGAGGTCACAGTGATGCACGTCCCCGGCCACACCCCCGCCGACATCGCCTATCGCATCGGCGACGCGGCGTTCGTCGGCGACACCTTGTTCATGCCGGATTACGGCACCGCCCGCGCGGATTTCCCAGGGGGCGACGCACGGTTGCTATACCGCTCGATCCGCAAGCTGCTGTCGCTGCCCGAAGAAACCCGCCTGTTCCTGTGCCACGATTACAAAGCACCGGGCCGCGAAGACTATCGCTGGGAAACCACGGTCGGGGCACAGCGGCGCGAGAGCGTGCATGTTCATGACGGGGTGAGCGAGGACGAATTCGTCGCCATGCGCGAAGCGCGTGACGCGACGCTCGCGGTGCCAAAGCTGCTGCTCCCCTCGATCCAGGTCAATGTCCGCGCGGGACAGTTGCCCGAGGCCGAAGCAAACGGCGTCCGTTACCTGCGCATCCCGGTCAAGCCGCGCGGCGTGGGCGCCTGACTGCGTTGCGCGAAACGGACCCTATCTGGCCTGGGTACGTTCGAGATTGAAGGAGTACCTCATGCCCAAGCCGACCGCCACGCTCTACCGCATGGTCATGCCCGGCCATATCTGCCCCTATGGCCTCAAGGCCAAGGCGCTGCTCGAGCGCAATGGCTATGCGGTCGAAGACCATTGGCTACGCACACGGGAAGAGACCGACGCATTCAAGGCCGAACACGGCGTCGCGACCACGCCTCAGACCTTTATCGAAGGGCGCCGGATCGGCGGCTATGACGATCTGCGCCGTCATTTCGGCCTCCACGTCCGTGAAAAGGGCGAAACCAGCTACGCCCCGGTGATCGCACTGTTCGGGATGATGGCGTTGATGGCGCTGGCGGCCAGCCATGCCGCCTATGGCTCGCCCTTCACGATCCGCGCGGGCGAGTGGTTCATCTCCTTTAGCATGGTCGCACTCGCGATTCAGAAGCTCCGCGATGTCGAAAGCTTCTCGACCATGTTCCTCGGTTACGACATGCTCGCGCGGCGCTGGGTGCCCTATGCGTACATCTATCCGTTCGCCGAGGGGCTGGCCGGCATCCTGATGACGGCACAGGCGCTGCACTGGCTCTCGATCCCGCTCGCCGCCTTGATCGGCAGCGTCGGCGCGGTATCGGTGTTCAAGGCGGTCTATATCGAGAAGCGCGAACTCAAATGCGCCTGCATGGGCGGCGACAGCAACGTGCCGCTGGGCTTCATCTCGCTGACCGAGAATGTGATGATGGTGGCGATGGCAGTGTGGATGCTGCTGCGCTGAGCGTTCGCCCGGCGGCGATCATTCGCCGCGCTTCGGCCATTCCGGCCGCCAGAATATCGCCGCCATCGGGCACGGTCATATCGGGTTCGAGCAACCAGCGCGGGCGGTCCTGAACGTCATAGACCGGCTCGGCCGAATATTGCAGTTCGAGCCCGCTGCGGTCGAGGCGGAGCGGGAACACGGCGGCACCCAGTCGCATCATGCGCGTGCCGACGATCCGCGCGCGCCCGATCCCGCGCATCCCCATCGGGAACCCCTCGGCCATGCTCGCGCTCCAATGGTGGCACAGCACGACGACGGGCCGGTCATAGGTGAACGGGCCACGTGGCGCGACGACTTCGGTCCAGGCCGGTCCCAGCCCCGCCCCCGCCCGGCGGCGCATCCGCGCATAGGGGCGGGTTTCGCTAATGAAGCGCCCCATGATCGGGCGGGCGACTGCGGTGTCGCCGCCGCCATTGTTGCGCACATCGATGATCAGCGCCGGGGCGTCACGAAGCTCGGCCAGCCCCGCATCGAACGCCGCGATCGCCGCATCGTCGGAGAAGCTGCGGATCGCGATCAAGCCGATCCCGCCATCCAGCCGCCGGTGGCTGACATCCGGCACAGGGTCACGCTGATTGAGCGGCAGCGCAACATCGCGCGCGCCCGCCGCAGCACGCAGCTGGATCGTGCGCGGCATCCCGCGTCCGCCAGCGACCACGCTGTTGATCACGAACGCGTCCGCCTCCGGGTCGGCGCGCCGCTGGCAGCGCAGCGCGGCCGCCCGGATCGCCGCCTCAACCGGCTGGCCGTTCACCGCAGTCACCACATCCCCGATCGCGATGCCCGCCTTTGCCGTAGCCGACTCATCCTGCACCGCCGTCACCCGCAGCCCATCCGCCGCGCGCGCCACGATCAGGTCGAACGGCGGCATGCGCGGCGTGCCGTCCGGCGCGGTGCGCACATTGGTGTGTGCATCATATAGCTCGCCCAGCGCCCCGCGCAGCACCAGCGCGAACGCATCCCAGTCCGGCGCGGCCAGCGCCAGCGGGCGATAGACGCGCCGCACCGCCGCCCAGTCGGTCACCTTCTCGCCGAAGAAGCAGTAGCGGGCGGCCAGCGTCTCCCACATCTCGTCGAAATCCTGCGCCATCGAAATGTCGCGTGGCGGTTCCTTCGCCTGCACAGCCAGCGGAAGGGCAGGAAGCGCAAGGCCGGCGGCAAGGCCACGCACGGCAGCGCGGCGATCGATCATGGTCATGGGGCGGACGTATCACGCCGCTGCGCTGCCATCAACTACAACTGTAGTCGAAGCGATCAGCTGTCGCGGGCAGGAAGGGTCAGGACGAAGCGCGCACCCTGTCCCGGCGCGCTGTCCACGGTGATATCACCGCCCATCGCACGGGCAAGCCGCCGCGCGATGTAGAGCCCCAAGCCGCTCCCGCCCGGTTCGGTCGGATCGACCCGCCCGAATTTCTCAAAGATGCGGCCATGATCCTCCGCCGCAATCCCTTTGCCCTGATCGGCGATAATCACGCAGCCAAGCGCGCCCTCACGCTCCAGCCGTACCCACACCGACCCGCCCGGCGGCGAATAGCGCAGCGCATTGCCGATCAGGTTGACCATGATCTGCAGCACGCGGCGGAACTCGCCGGTCGCGGGCAGGCGCTCGTCCGCCTTGGGCTTGTCGATGCGGACATCGGCCTCGCTCGCGCGCACCGCGAGCAGCCCGGCGGCGCGGCGCGCGATATCGGCCAGGTCGATTGGTTCGGCCTCAACCTCGAAATCGTCGCGCTCGACCGCAGTCAGATCGGCCAGGTCATCGACCAGCGACAGCAGATGCCGCCCGGCATTGGCGATGTCGCCGGCATATTCGGCATAATCGGTGCGCAGCGGCCCTTCGAGCTGCGCGCTGATGCTGTCGGCATTGGCGATGATCCGGCTCAATGGCTTGCGCAACGCACGGTCGAGCCGCTGGCCAAACTCGCTGGTGAACACGGCCGGCGCTGCGGGCGGATGCGTCTCCGCACCCTCCGCCGGATCGATCATCTCGGCCGCGCCAGTAAAGCCAGCGAAGCGCGTCTGCGCATCGACGCGCGGGCTGGCAGACAGCCGCACGCGACGACCGGTGCCGCGCAATTCCGCGACCTGCCCCTCGAACCGCCCCTGCTCCGCCGCAGCGGTCAGGATCGGCAGCACGCCCTCGTCATCCGCCTCCAGCGCGAACAGCAAGGTCAGCGGCTGGCCCAGCATCTTGCCAGCATCGAACCCGTAGCGCACACCCGCCTCGAGCGAGAGGTGCGTCAGGCGCATCGCCGCATCGCATTCCCAAACCCAGTCGGCGTCGGCCCGCAGGAAATCATCCTCGCGCCGCTCATCCTCCGCCGCCCGCCACGCCGCGCGCGGACGCCATCCGCTGACCTCCAGCCGCACGCCATCACTATCGGGCTCGGCGCGGACCCACAGGTCGATATCGTCCTCGCCATCCGCGGCAACGATGTTGCGCGAAATCGCGATGCCCAGCCGCAGCGCCAGCCGCGCGATCGACGCGATCTGCGGCACCGCCAGCGGCTCGCCCTGCTTGCCGCCGGCGCGGGCATTGAGGTCGGACAGGCGCGGCTCGGCATCGAGCAGCCGGCCATCGCGGCCAACCCGACCGATCGCGATCGGAATATGCGGGTCCATCGCGTTCATGCCGCGCGCCCCAATGCCTGCACCGCAGCGCGATAGTCGGCCGGCAGCCGCAGGCCGGCCAGCGCAGCGCGCGCTTCCTCCACATCCACCGTCATGATCGCGTCGAGCGTCTCGGCAAACGCCTCGATATCGCGGCGCGGATCGGCCTCGGTCAGCGCAAGGCCAAGCCGTGCAATCGCCCCCCGATCCAGCTCCAACGCGCGCAATGCAACCCAGAGCCGCCCGCTGCCCGCATCGAGCGCGAGGCTGCGCGCCACGGGATATTCCACCCCCAGCGCATGCGCGAGCAGGCCAGCGAACAGCGTCACCCGCCGGTCCCCCAGCGCTTCATTCAGCAATTCGGGCAGCTCGTCCGGCTGCGCGTCGATAGCAGCGGCAAGGCGCATCACCGCGGCCTCGACCCGGTCGCCCTCATCATGCGCGGTCAGGCTGCGTTGCGCCGCCTCTGCCAGCACGCGGTCGAGTGTTACAGTGTCCGCTTCAGCCACCCGCGCACGCAACGCGGCGGCGACCCACCACACCAGCTTGTGATGCAGTTCGGCGGGCAGATCGGTCTGCGGCAACGGCCCGGTTTCGGACAGGCTGCGGCGCCGGCTCTCGGCGATCAGCACGCCCATCGCACTCTGCGCCAGCACCCGGTCGGGATGCTGGACGAATCGGTTGATCAGGCTCGGCCGTTCGGGGTCGTCATGCGCCTGCACCGGCATGCTGCTCGCCAGCATCTCCTGCCGCACCTGTGCGATCAGCTCCGCCATCAGCTCGCTGTCGCGTAACAGGCCCGAATCGCACAATGCCGAAAAGACCCCATCGGCCTCGGCCAGCGCATCGGCCAGCGCGGTCTCGCCCTGCACATGCAACTGGCGTACGCCGTGATCGCGAATCTCACCCTCGACGGTATCGACCAGTGCGCGCAGCAGGCGACCCAGCCCGACTCGCGTGCGCTCATCCAGCCGGTGCGATTCGGGAAGGAAAAAGTCGTCGATCGCCGTCGCCAGCCCGCGGTAAGCGGCAGCGTCCGCACTCGCAGCATGCGCGAGCAACGTGCGGGCGCCCCGATTGGTAACGCCGTCACTCATGTCGACATTCGGGTCGGACATGATCTCCGGATAGCGGAATGCGGTTAAGGTCGCCCTAAGGCTTTTCCCGCTTGCTCTCAACCGCCGCCGCCAGCGTAACGAAAGCGTAGATCGCAATCGCCGCCAGTCCCCAGCTCACCCGACCCGCCATCGCAAAGGGGGTGACGAGCAGCAGATACGCGGCCGGACTGCCCCACCAGCGGCGGATCACCGCCTGGCTGCGCTCGGCAATCGCGGTCGCAGCGATCGTCACCAGCGCAAGGATCACGCCGTCGAGCGTCTGGTCGAGGCGCATTTCGAGCAACCCCAGCGCGCCCACGACCGCACCGACGATCGCGCCGATCAGCGCCTCCTGCATCAGCGCGCTTTTCTCTTCGCCGCGCAGCGCCGACAGCGCCGCCCCGGTCGCCAGTGCCGCGACACCCGGGATCGCGATTGCCGCGCCCCAGCCATAGCCGAGCGCGATCAGCGCGGTCGCGCCCGCCCCGGTCAGCGCGCCGCCCGCCATCAACAGCCAGGCGGGAATGCCTCGCTCGACCACCTTGGGCAGCACCAACCGCGCGACGCGGGTGAACACATGGCGGTCGGCCCAGCTCGTCCGCCGCTCGGTCAGCGCCGCCAGCACCGCATTGCTGCGGCTCGCCAGCGCCGCGCCCTCGCGCTCGACGCCATGGCCGGCGCGCACCGCACTCGCCGACAGCGGCACCTGCTCCGCCCCCGCCTGCACGATCGCGCGCAGCAGCGTCGACTGGAAATCATAATCGGGCGGGAAGTCGGCAATGTCCTTGATCCGCCGCGCCGGGGTGTGCGCGACACCCGCCCAGCAATTGCGCGCATCGATCCGCTCGAGCGACGCCGCCGGGTCCTGCGTCACCAGGATCGCGTCCTTGCCCTCGCCCGCCATCTTGTCGATCACATCGTCGGTGGTGACCAGCCCATCGGCGACCACCACGACATGCGCGAGCGGATGGACCCGCGCCGCCGCTTCCGCCGCCGATCGCACGATATCGACCGGCACCCCGCGCTTGGCCGCGCGGCTGACCGCGCCGAGCAGCGCTGGCGTGACCCGGCTGACCGCGACCAGAATATGCCCCGCGCCCGCCCCGATCAGCAGCCGCGCCTGATATTCGAGCAGGGTCATCCCCCCGAACGGAAGCGTCGCGGCGAGCACCCCCGCGCGATCGCCCGCATCCTCCGTCGCAAAGATCAGCCCCGCCAGCATGTTGATCCGGTTAGGCGAATTGATTCGGCGGGGGAAGGGGCGCTGTGTGGCACAGACAACGCGTTACCGGGCTTGTGCCAGGGCTCACCGGTGCGCAGGCGCGAAGCTACGGGGCTTGCGCGCATGGAGCACGGGCGAGCGTGCTCTGAGTTCACAATCGATACGGCAAATTGGCTGGCGCCCCGCCTATCCACAGCAGCAGGCCGATGCGCGAGCGCACCCGGCCTGGACGCCGCGCCCGCCCCGCTCCCCGACCCAGCATCGACAACCATTTCTGCACTGCGCGCGCTGGCGAAAGAGCGGCGTCGAAAACGCCTTCGAGCTGCCCGAAAGCCGCCGTGGACAGAGTCACAAGGGCGGACCACGCCCCGGCAAACCCTGTCTCAATGGCGACGAACGCTGTGAGGCTACTTACCTTCTACTCCGCCGCGACCCCAGCCGCATCAAACAACCCGCCCTCAGCGGCATCCTCGTTCGCTGCCGGCCCGGCCTTTGCCTTCTGGCGCTTGTCGAACGAATCCCACACTTCGTTCCAATTGCCCTTGGTCGCCCCCTTCGAATATTCGGTCGCGCGCTGTTCGAAGAAGTTGGCGTGTTCGACGCCGTTGAGCAGCGGGGCGAGCCAGGGGAGCGGGTGTTCGTCGATCATGTAGATCGGCTTGAGGCCGAGCTGGTTCAGGCGCCAGTCGGCGATGTAGCGGATGTACTTCTTGATTTCCTTGGGCGTCATGCCGGGGACCGGGCCCTGTTCGAACGCCAGGTCGATGAACGCATCCTCAAGCCGCACGGTCGTCTGGCAGACGTCCATGATGTCGTCCTTCACCGCCTTGGTCAGGCAGTCGCGTTCCTTGCAGAAGGCGTGGAACAGGCGGGTGATGCCTTCGCAGTGCAGCGATTCGTCGCGCACCGACCAGCTGACGATCTGGCCCATGCCTTTCATCTTGTTGAAGCGCGGGAAGTTCATCAGCATCGCGAACGATGCGAACAGCTGAAGCCCCTCGGTAAACCCGCCGAACATGGCGAGGGTGCGCGCGATATCCTCGTCGGTGTCGACGGTGAAGCGCTGAAGATAGTCGTGCTTGTCCTTCATCTCGCTATATTCGAGGAACATGCCGTACTCGCTTTCGGGCATGCCGATCGTGTCGAGCAGGTGGCTGTACGCCGCGATGTGCACCGTCTCCATGTTGGAGAAGGAGGCGAGCATCATCTTGATCTCGGTCGGCTTGAACACGCGGCCGTATTTTTCGTGGTAGCAATCCTGCACCTCGACATCCGCCTGGGTGAAGAAGCGGAAGATCTGCGTGAGCAGATTGCGTTCGTGGTCGGTGAGCTTTTGCGCCCAGTCGCGGCAATCCTCACCCAGCGGCACCTCTTCGGGGAGCCAGTGGATCTGCTGCTGACGCTTCCAGAAGTCGAACGCCCAGGGGTATTCGAACGGCTTGTAGGTCTTGCGGGCTTCGAGAAGAGGCATGGGGTTAGTCCTTAATTATGTGAGCTATCCGGGCGTCCGGAGCCGCCCAAAAGAAATTCTCAAGAGTAAAGCTTCTTACAGCGACACCCTTTTTGTAAACCGGCTTATACCGCCATTCTCTGGCAGCAATACATGCTTGGTCATCGAGTTCTTTCGAACCAGAACCCCATCTTACGGAGCAAGATTCAACAATTCCGCTTGAATCAATATTCAGATGAAGTCCGATGTTAACTCTTTGACCTGACGACAGTAAACCGGCTGGTGCAATGTGAACATTGCGTGATTTATCCAATCGCTCTGGAAAAAGACGCGCGGAGCGAGCGGCCGCCCTGGGGTCAGGCGGTTCCAGCGCCCAGTTGATATCTATGAATCTCTCGAAACCATCTCGCGCAGCATCTACTTTACCAGTTTTTTTCAAGACACTCTGAAGTTGATCGCAAGCCGCGCTATCAAGCCGAGGAAATCCGCTACTAATTTCAACTCTACAAGAAATGACTCGACCTTTTTCGCTCACCTTAAAGACAAGTCTGACCACCCCCTCTTCTTCAAGGCGTCGGGAGTGCTCTGGATAAGTCTGCATATGCGCAGACAAACCAGAGGCAACGGCGGTTATTGCCTGAACTGTCAGTAGGATACTCATGCCCCACCCACCACACTGGCCACCAGCGCAAAGCCGGTGAGGAACAGGCAGAGCGCGACCAGCATCGTGCCGGCGATGCGCAGGGCATAGGTGCCCTCAGGCGAGGCGGCGCGGCGGCGCAGCAGGGTGAGGCCCGCTACGCCCGACGCGATGCCGATCCCGGCCTGAATGGCGAGCGCGCGGGTCACCGAAGTAGCTCCAGCGACTTTTCACCAGCCGCGAGTGCGGCGACCAGAGATAGTGCCGCCAGCCCGACGGTGCGGCCGATCCGGCCCCACAGCGCTATGCGGCGGTCGCGCTCCGCCGCGTCTCCCGGTGCAGGCGACATGATCTGTGCGCGCGGATCGGGCTGAGCATCGCGCCAGATGGTAAAGCCCTGCCACAGCGCGCCACCCATGGCGACCACCGCGACGGCGAGCATGAACGGCGGCACCAGCGCGTCGGAGTTCGGATGGAACAGGACATAGGCATAGGCGCCACCACCAAGCGCGAGCAGCAGCGCCTTGCCGACCAGGCCGATGCTGAAGGCGGTCGCGCCTTCGGGCTGCCATGCCTGCAGCTCACGGAGTTCCTCGAAATAGCTGTCATGCCCGCGCCGGAGCCGCGCCGACAGCCGGTAGGCATGGAACCGGAGCCGCACGCGGGTGATCACCGGTTCGGCGAGCGCCACCAGCAGCAGCCCCGCACCGATCAGCGTAGGCCAGACCGCTTCCTGAGGGATATTGAGGGCGAGCGCACGCGTCACTGGTCGATCACCGTACCGCCGCGATCGCGCACGATAACGCGTTCCTTGATGATCACCTTTTTCCCGCGATTGGCGCCGACGCCGAACACGCAGATGCCGAGGAAATAGCCAAAATCATACCAGCCGCCATTGTTGGGCACGGCATAGACCGCGACGTCGGGGACGAACAGCGAGAGCACCCAGGCGACCGGGAAGATGAAGCCGTGCCACAGGCCGAGCAGGAAGCCGGGCGCCGTGGGCTCGACCGCGGTGCCGACCTGCTGCGCGCAGGCGGCGAGCAGGGCGAGGCTGGCGATGGCGAGGGCATTACCTATCCGGATCATTGCGCATCTCCTGCATCCTGCGGCGGCGCTAGGCGTTGGGCGGTTACGTCAACCAAAGGAACGCGATTATGGGACATGCCAGCAACGTCCGCGAGCATATGGAAGTCATCGGCGCCGACGGCGTCCATGTCGGAACCGTCGACAAGGTCGAACATCACCGCATCAAGCTGACCCGCAAGGACAGCGGCATGGGCAGCCATGAGGGGCATCACCACTTCCTCCCGCTCGGCCTGGTGGCCGAGGTCGAGGGCGAAAAGGTGCGGCTGTCGGCCACTGCCGCCAACGCGCTCGCCTTCCAGGAAGAAGAGAGCGACATCTGAGGCCGCCGCGACCGGCGGGCGCCGCCGGTCGCGTCCAGCCCCCCTTCCCGCAAGGCGGGAGGGGGCAGCCGGACGACAGAGGCGCGCTAGCTCCGCCACCTCACTGACACGCCAGACATTCGTCGTAATCGGTCGATTCGTCCAGGTTGAACTGCGGCGCGTCGATCGTGTTGTCGGCTTCCACGCCGCCAGCAAAGCCGGCGCGCTGCACCGATTTGCTGCGGAGATAGTAGAGCGACTTGATGCCGAGTTCCCATGCGCGGAAGTGGAGCATCAGCAGGTCCCACTTTTCGACATCGGCCGGGATGAACAGGTTCAGCGACTGGGCCTGATCGATATAGGGCGTGCGGTCCCCGGCGAGTTCGAGCAGCCAGCGCTGATCGATCTCGAAGCTGGTCTTGTAGCAGTCCTTTTCCTCCTGCGAGAGGAAGTCGAGATGCTGGACGCTGCCGCCGCGCTCGAGGATCGAGTTCCACACCGCTTCGCTGTTCTTCGATTTTTCGATCAGGATCTTTTCGAGATACGGATTCTTGACCGAGAAGCTGCCCGACAGCGTCTTGTGGGTGTAGATGTTGGCCGGGATCGGTTCGATGCACGCCGAGGTACCGCCGCAGATGATGCTGATCGACGCGGTCGGGGCGATCGCCATCTTGCAGGAAAAGCGCTCTATCACACCCATGTCGGCGGCGTCGGGGCACGGGCCACGTTCGACCGCGAGCTGCATCGAGGCTTCGTCGACCTGACCCTTGATGTGCTTGAAGATCTTGCTGTTCCAGGTCTTGGCCATCGCGCCCTCGAAGGGCAGGCCGCGTGCCTGAAGGAAGCTGTGGAAGCCCATCACGCCAAGGCCGACGCTGCGTTCGCGGGCGGCCGAATAGGCGGCCTTTTCCATGCCCGGCTCGGCGCGGTCGATATAGTCCTGAAGGACGTTGTCGAGGAAGCGCATGACGTCCTCGATAAAGCCCTTTTCGTTCTTCCACGCATCCCAGGTTTCGAGGTTGAGCGAGGAGAGGCAGCAGACCGCGGTGCGGTCGTTGCCGAGGTGATCCTTGCCGGTGGGGAGGGTGATCTCGCTGCACAGGTTCGAGGTCGAGACCTTGAGGCCCAGATCGCGGTGATGCTTGGGCATGTTGTTGTTCACGTGATCGGCGAACACGATGTACGGCTCACCGGTCGCGAGGCGGGTTTCGACCAGCTTCTGGAACAGCGCGCGGGCGTTGACGGTGGCGCGGACGCTGCCGTCCTTGGGCGATTTGAGGTCCCAGTCGGCGCCGCTGCGCACCGCTTCCATGAAGGCGTCGGGGATGAGGACGCCGTGGTGGAGGTTCAGCGCCTTGCGGTTGAAGTCACCCGACGGCTTGCGGATTTCGAGGAACTCCTCGATCTCCGGGTGGCTGATGTCGAGATAGCAGGCGGCCGAACCGCGACGCAGGCTGCCCTGGCTGATCGCGAGGGTCAGCGAATCCATCACGCGGACGAACGGGATGATGCCCGAGGTCTTGCCGTTGAGGCCGACCGGCTCACCGATGCCGCGGACATTGCCCCAATAGGTGCCGATGCCGCCGCCGCGCGAGGCGAGCCAGACATTCTCGTTCCAAGTGTCGACGATGCCGTTGAGGCTGTCGGGCACGGAATTGAGGAAGCAGCTGATCGGGAGACCGCGACCGGTGCCGCCGTTCGACAGCACAGGGGTGGCGGGCATGAACCACAGGCGCGAGATATAGTCGTAGATGCGCTGGGCGTGCGCGGCGTCATCCGCGTAAGCCGAGGCGACGCGGACGAACAGGTCCTGGAAATTCTCACCGGGCAGCAGATAGCGGTCGCGCAGCGTGTCCTTGCCGAATTCGGTCAGCAGCGCGTCGCGCGAATGATCGACCTCGACCGGATAGATGCGCGGAGCGATGGTCTTCGAATCGAGCCTCTTCTTCGCCGTCACAGCCTTTTCAGGCGCGGCGGCAGCAGCCGGGGTTTTGGGCTCGACGAGCATTTCGGTGGTATCGGTCACGGTTTCACTCACGCTCGTTTCCTGGCTTTCTCTGAAGTCCATCGGTCGTCCCCTGCCACGTCCAATGTCACGACTCGGGGGGCGTTACCGATCCAAGCATCTTAGCATCCGGAACGAAGAGAACAAAACATGTCCATCCGCCCCGCCTAGGCAACAGCAGCACACCCCGCGATATAGGATCGCGAGCGGTGCTCCACCAGTGCTTGGGTTTGTCCCCCTTAGTGACCACAAGAGATTGTGCCAATCCGGCGCGGGAGGCAATACCGTAAATGACAGTTAAGCGACTCGGTTCGTCGCTGATATGACTCGGCTCATGGCACCCGACGGGGGGCAAGCGAGGCGCGACGCGCGGACCTTCCTCGCCTTTTCAGAATGCAAGAGAACGACGTGCGAACGCAGGTTTTTTTTCGCGGGGCAAGTCATCCACAGCTTTCTGACTCCGGGACGCCACCAGATGTAGCGATCCCCGCCCGGCAAGCCGGACGGGGATGCGAAAACGAAGAAGAAGAAGACCCTCCCGCACCCCTCCCGCAAGCGGGAGGGGCTTTTTCAGGGACGGCGATCAGAATCGCGCGGTCAGCTCGATGCCGTAGAAGCGCGGCTCGGCCGGAATGAAGGTCGGGATGCCGAAGCCACCGCCGGTGTTGCCCGCGTCGAGCAGATAATCCTCGTCCGTCAGGTTGCGACCGAACACCGCCAGCTCATAACGGTTGTCGGCGAACGCCATGCCGGCGCGGGCGTTGAACAGGGTGACGCCCGGCTGGCTGATCAGCGGATTGTTCGGGATCTCAAAGAAGATCTGCGAACGATAGGTGACGGTCGGGGTGGCGAAGACGCGGACGCCGCCCAATTCGGTGTTCAGCGTGAAGCCGCCTGCGGCCTGTACTTCGGGCTGAAGCCGGAAGCGTGCGCCGGAGAAGGCCGGGGTGACCGAATTGCCCTCTTCGATCTTGGCATTGATGTACGCGCCATTGGCGAACAGCGTCAGCCACGGGGTTGCGCGGACGCTGATTTCGGCCTCGACCCCGAAGTTGCTCGCCTTGCCAGCGCTTTCGGTGCGGGTGGTGCCGTCGGGCTGGATCACGCTGACCTGGAAGCCGTCATACTTCTGATAATAGACGCCGAGCGTCCCCGAGACCGGGCCGACGCGGCCCTTGAGCCCGGCTTCATAGTTCCACACCTTTTCCTCGGCGACGAGGTTGAGGTTTTCGACCGGGCCGGCGGGGGTGGAACGCGCCGACAGCTGGACCACCGGCGAGCGGCGCCCCTTCGACACGGTGGCGAAGACGTTGATGTCGTCGGTCGCGCGGAACAGGACGTTGAAGCGCGGGAGCACGGCGTCGAAGCTGTCTTCGGCGTGGAGCGTGCGGCCGGCGGTATCGACCTGACCCGGGATCAGCGACGCGCCGCCGCTGAGCACCGAACGCGGCACGCGGGCGAAATAGCCCGAGCGGCGGGTTTCGGTGAGCCAGCGCACGCCCGCCGTCAGCTCAAGCTGTTCGAACGGGATCCAGGTGCCGTCTGCGAACACCGAGTAGCTGTTGTTGCGCCCCTGATTCTCGAACACCGAGCTGTAGGGGATGGTGGTGGCGAGGCCACCGGTGGCGATCGACGTCGCCTGTGCCGCCGTCACTACGCCCGCCGCGTTGATGCAGCCAAGGCCGGGGATGATGTTCGCCGCGCACTGCAGGAACGTGCCTTCTTCCGACGAGAAGGGGACGTTCTGGAAGCTGTCCTCAACGAACACGTTGAAGCCGAACGAGCCGCGGAACTTGGCGCCGGTATAGGCAAAGCGGCTTTCCTGGCTCGCCTGCCAGCCCTTGGCGAATTCGGCGAACTCCAGATACCAGGCGGCCGAGCCGTCGGCGTCGAACACTTCGAGGCTGTCGAACTCACGATAGCCATTGACCAAAGTCAGCGACCAGCGATCGGTGATGTCCCATGCCAGCGTGAGGTTGGCGTCATAGACTTCGCGGTCGAGACCCAGCTTGTCCTTGCCCAGCGCCTGAAGCGAGACCGGCGAACCGCCGAGATGCGCGACGCCGAACGGGTTGCCGGGGCCGGCGACGGTCGGCAGCGCGCGCGAGATGAACGGGGTGCCGCTGTTGCGCTGCTGGTCATAGGTGAGGATCAGGTCGGCACGGAACGCGTCGCTCGGCTCGAAGCGCAGCGAACCGCGCACGCCGAGCTGGTCCTGCGCATAGAGATCATCCTGATTGGCGGCGAGGTTTTCGACATAGCCGTCGCGCTTCTTCACTTCGAACGCGATTCGGCCACCGAACACGTCGCTGCCGGCATTGACGAAACCGGCGACGCGCCAGGCGTCGAAATTGCCGTAGCTGGCGGTCAGCTGGCCCGAGAAGCCCGCTTCAGGGCGCGCCGAGATGATGCTGATCGCGCCGATCGTCGAGGCGGTGCCGAACAGGGTTGCCTGTGGCCCCTTGATCACTTCGACGCGCTCGAGATCGTAGATCGCCTGATACGAACCGCGCGAGCGCGAGATGTCGACGCCGTTATAGTAAAGCGAGACGCGCGGCCCCTGCTGCGCCGAACCCGAGTCCGAGGTGATGCCACGGATCACGATGCCGGGGTTGTTCGCGCTCTGCTCCTGCACGTTGAGGCCGGGGACATAGTTGGACAGCTCGTCCAGATCCTGCACGCCGAGCTCCCGCATCCGCTCACCGCTGTTCGCGCTGATCGTGATCGGCACGTCCACCGCGCGCTGTTCAGTTTTCTGCGCGGTGACGATGATGTCGCCATTTTC
The DNA here is from genome assembly GCF_035998645.1 of Sphingomonas sp. GTDB lineage: Bacteria > Pseudomonadota > Alphaproteobacteria > Sphingomonadales > Sphingomonadaceae > Sphingomonas. Next base: position 661,021 of record NZ_DASYHL010000002.1, on the reverse strand, counting down.
GTCCTCAACCGCCGCGCGCGATGCGGGCGCTTCCTGCGCGAGCGCGGTGCCGGACACGGTGGTGAGCAGCGCCGCGAATGCGACGCCGGAAAGGCGCGATGCCATGATCGATTTCCCCTGGTGGACGTAGTTTGTGGTGCACGCCCCCTGCTCCCGATCTGTTGCACGGCGACGCGATTTCGATGACGAAGCGAGGAGAATTTGGTGACGGTTTCGCGACATCGTTACGCGACCGGTTCAGCGACGCGACAGGTGGGTGGCGGGATGATGGTGCCGAGGAGACGTTCGATGCACCGGTTGCTGATCGCCACGCTCATGATCGCCGCCCCCGCAGCGGCGCAGATCCGCGATCCGTCGGGGAGCAATGCCGGCTGGCCCGCGCCGCGCCCGGTGCTGCCCGGGGTGGCGCGCGACCTGCATCAGGTGGACCGGTCGATCCGCGATGCGCGCGATGCCGAGAAAGTGTCGCGCAAGGAGGCGCGGGAGCTGCGCCGCGAGAGCCGCCGGATTGCGGCGCTGGAGGACCGCTATGCCCGCGACGGGCTGAGCGAATCCGAGCGCGCAGGGTTGCAGGCGCGGATCGAGGCGTTGCGGAGCATTGCGAGCGCGCGGCGCAAGCCGTGATCAGCGTTCAGCTCTGGTCGCACCACCCCATGCGTCGCCCGCGATACGGGCGTGCCAGCCCTTCGGCCACCAGCGTATCGCCGACGCCGCGGCCATTCACTTCGACGCGGCGCAGCTTGCGGCCATAGCGGTCGGTGTCGCGGTCGATCGGGTGCAGGGTGAGCGCGCCGCTGTTGAGCAGCGCGTGAAGCCGTTGCGTCGCCGCTGCGCCGAGCCGGGCTTCCTCCGGGCAGCGCGCAGGGTGGGTTTCGGGGGTGTCGATATCGGCGATGCGGATCTTGTCCCCCGCCAAGCGGAACGTGTCGCCATCGACCACGCAGTTGGTGCCGCCGCCGCTATGGCAAAAGCCGAAGGCGGTGCGGGGTGCGGGGGCTGGTGCCGTGGGCGCGGGGGCGGCGGCAGGGAGCATTGCCCAGGCGAGCCCGCCGACGATACCGACGAGCAGCATCCCCGCCAGCTCGTTGCGCCCGAAGCCGGTGCGCCGATGTCGGCGACGGTGCAGGTCCAGCGGGTGTTTCATCGTCTCGCGTCCATCGGGCGCGAGGGTAGGCGGCGCGGCTCACCAATTCCTTAAGCGACGCGTCCGCTACGGCGGGGAGTCCCGCCGAAATGGAGGGAGGTCAGGGCTGGGTCCGCCCTGCCCCGGCCCGTGCTGCCGAGGCGAGCTTGTACATCGCCTCCCCGATCACCGCGCGGAGGGTGGCGCGGTTGAGGCGGAATGTCTCGCCCTTGGGCAGGCACTTGGCCAGGGGCAGGCTGAGCGCGGCAATTGCGGCATCCTCGGCCTTGCTGTGGGGCACGACGGAGAGCAGCGCGTGCGTTTCCTGAGGTGCCTGACGCGACACGCAGTCGCCGAGTGCGCGGCGCGGGCGATAGTCCGCCGGGAGGGTGGCGGGGTCGCGGTCGAATTCGGGTGCGAGCGCCAGCGGTTCGAGCGCAGCAATACCGGCGGGTGGGCCGCTGCGCCCGAAATCGCGCCGGTAGAGCGCCGGGTAAAGCGCGTCGCGGAACGAGCCCCAGGTCATGCTCAGCGTCACGGTCGAGGGATAGCGCCGCGCCGATTCATTCATGCAATTGAGGTTGGTCGCGGATCGACCTGACGCTGATGCCGTATTGTCTTCAGGATACTCACGGAGAAACCGATCCACTGCGTCGGCCCCGGATCGATCGACGACGACGCAATCGGCGTAGTTGGCGAGTTCGATCGCGGCAGTGCGAGCCGATGCCTTTTGCATATCCTGTTGGCGCGCGCCGAATTCGCCGACCTGGGCCGGCATGAGCAGCGTCGCGATCGTCAGGCCCAACATTGGTCGTTCTCCTCGACCGCGATGCTATCCAATCGTCATGGACAGGTCATGACCTTTCTTACGCGTTCGCCAGCCCGAGCTGCCACAGGATGAAGGCGTTTTCGTCCGCCGCCTCGCGCAGGCTCTCCCATCGGCCCGACTTGCCGCCATGCCCTGCGCCCATATTGGTCTTGAGGACCAGGACGTTGTCGTCGGTCTTGGTCGCGCGCAGCTTGGCCGCCCATTTGGCGGGTTCCCAATAGGTGACCCGGGGGTCGTTGAGGCCGCCCGAGATGAACAGTGGCGGGTAACCCTGTGGCTTGACGTTGTCGTAGGGGCTGTAGCCGCGGATCAGGTCGAACGCCGCCTTGTCGGTGATCGGGTTGCCCCATTCGGGCCATTCGCCGGGGGTGAGCGGCAGGCTGTCGTCGAGCATGGTGTTGAGCACGTCGACGAAGGGGACATCGGCGACGACCACCGCCCACAGGTCCGGGTCGGAGTTGACCACCGCGCCCATCAGTTCCCCGCCCGCGCTGCGCCCGGCGATGGCGATGCCGCCCTTGTGCGTATAGCCGCGGTCGATCAGGCCCTTCGCCACGTCGACGAAATCGTTGAAGGTGTTGGTGCGCTTTTCCAGCTTGCCGTCGAGATACCATTGCTGGCCGAGATCATCGCCGCCACGGATATGCGCGATGGCAAAGGCGACGCCGCGGTCGAGGAACGACATGCGCGCGGTCGAGAAGCCGGGCGGGATGGCATAGCCGTACGCGCCATAGGCATAGAGATAGACCTTCCCCGTCCCGTCGAGCGGGAAGTCCTTCGGGTACACGATCGAACACGGGATATCGGTGCCGTCGCGCGCGGCGATGTGCAGCCGTTCGGTCGCGTATTTCGAAGCGTCATAGCCCGAGGGGATGATCTGGACCTTGAGCGTCTCCAGTTCGCCGGTCGCGACGTCGTAATCATAGACGGTGCCGGGCGTGACCATCGATTCATAGCCGATGCGCAGCTTTGCCATCGCATATTCGGGGTTGTCACCGAGGCTGGCGACATAGCTTGCCTCCGGGAAGGCGATGCGCTTGGCGCCGTCTGCTTCTGGGCCGCCTTCATACTGGTGGATCTCGATCTGATCGAGGCCGGCCTCGCGCCCCTCGACCACGAAATAGTCGGCGAAGGTGGTGACGCCGGTCATGTAGAAGGTTTCGGACGGCGCGATCCGTTCGTGCCACTCGCCCGGCGCGTCGAGGCTGGCGGTGACGAGGCGCCAGTTGGTGTGGGTGTCGTTGGTGTGGATGAAGAGCGTGCCGTCATGCTCCTCGACATCGTACTCGCGGCCGGTCTGGCGCGGGGCGACGAGAATCGGGTCGGCGAGTGGGTTGTCGGCCGGGAGCAGGCGGATTTCGCTCGTCACATGGTCGCCGGTCGAGATGACGAGAAAGCGGCGCGACTGGGTTTCGCCCACGCCGACGCGATAGCCTTCGTCATCCTCGTGATAGAGTTCGATGTCGCTTTCGACCGGATCGCCGAGTTTGTGCCAACGGGCATTGTCGGTGCGCCACTGATCGTTGGCGACGCCGTAGAGGAAGCCGCGCGAGTCCGAGGTCCAGAAGAGATCGGAGAGGACGCCGGGGATCATATCGGGGAGGAGGTCGCCGGTGGTGAGGTCCTTGACCCGCACCTCGAACCGCTCCGAGCCGTTATCGTCAAAGGCATAGGCGAGATAGCGGTCATCGGGGCTGATCGAGAAGCCGCCGAGGACGAAATACTCCTTGCCCTCGGCCAGTTTCGGTTCGTCCAGGATCAGTTCGGCGTCACCGCCGGCCACGGGCTTGCGCCACCAGCGGCGATATTCGCCGCCGGTCTCGTGATCGGTCCAGTAGAGATAGGCACCGTCCTTTTGCGGGACCGTCGCGTCATCCTCCTTGATCCGCCCGCGCATCTCCTGAAACAGCGTTTCGGCGAGCGGCTTCAGCGGCTCCATCACGCCTTCCAGATAGGTGTTTTCGGCCTCGAGATAGGCGAGCACGTCGGGATCCTTGACCTCGGGATAGCCGGGGTCGCGCAGCCAGGCCCAGGGGTCATCGATCGTCACGCCATGGCGTTCGTAGCTGAAAGGGCGGGTGGCGGCGACGGGGGGCGTGGTCTGGCTCATCGCGCCCGTCTAGCGCAGCGGATGGTTGGCGCAAACGGTTGCCGTGAACGGAAGCGGCGCTAGGCTGGTCGAAAATTTGGGAGGATCGAATGGGCAAGGCGATGCTGTTGGCGGCTGCGGGCGTGGCGCTGGCATGGAGCGGCGCGGCGCAGGCGCAGCGCTATGGGGCGACGATCACCCGCACCACGCATGGCATCCCGCATATCGTCGCGAAGGACTGGCGCGGGGCGGGTTATGGCGTGGGCTATGCCTATGCGCAGGATAATCTGTGCATGATCGCCGAGGAGTTCGCGACGGTGGCGGGTGAGCGGTCGCTGCATTTCGGGGCGAAGGGCAGCGCGACATTGGGGTTCCAGAGCGTCGACAATCTGTCGTCGGACCTGTTCTTCCGCTCGGCGATCGATGTGCCAGCCCTGCGGCGCGGGGCGAAGGCGCAGGGGGCGGCGGCGCTGGCGCTGACCGCAGGCTGGGTCGCGGGGTATAATCGCTATCTCAAGGATCTGGGGCCGGAGCGGGTCCCGGCCGAGTGTCGCGGCAAGGCGTGGGTGCGGGCGATCACCGCCGACGACATGCTGCGGCTGAACGAGAAGCAGATGCTGCTCGCCAGTTCGCTCAACTTTGCGCCAGCAATCGCCAATGCGGTGCCGCCGGGGGTCGAGCCGCCGACGAAGACGCGCGCGGCGATGCCCGATCCGGCAAAGTTTGAGGTCGCCAGCAATGGCTGGGCATTCGGGGGTGATGTCACCGCCAATGGCAAGGGGATGGTGATCGGCAACCCGCATTTCCCCTGGGCCGGGCCGAGCCGGTTTTGGCAGATGCATGTCACGATTCCGGGCAAGATGGACACGGCGGGGGTCGGGATTGCGGGGTCGCCCTTCCCTACTTTGGGCTTCAACAGGGACATTGCCTGGACGCATACGGTGACCGCCGCGCGGCATTTTACGCTGTATCAGCTGGCGCTCGATCCCAATGACCCGACCGCCTATCTGGTCGACGGCAAGTCGGAGAAGATGGGCGCGAAGACCGTCACCGTACCGATGCCCGATGGCGCAGCGCCGGTCACGCGCACGCTCTACTCGACTCGGTTCGGGGCGGTGATCGTGATTCCGCAGGCGATGGCGAACTGGAGCAAGGCGACCGCTTTCGCGATGCGCGACGCCAATGCGGCGAACCAGCGCGGCATCGGTACCTGGGTACGGATCGCGACGGCGCGGAACGTCGGCGAGGTGCGCGCGGCGGTCACGGAGACGCTCGGCATTCCGTGGGTCAATACGATCGTCGCCGACCGGCATGGCGACGCGCTGCACGCCGATGTGACCGCCGTGCCCAACGTGTCGGCGGAGAAGGCCAAGGCGTGCGCGACGCCGCTGTCGCCGGTGGTGGCGCGCACCGCGATCCTGCTCGACGGATCGAAATCGGCCTGTGCGTGGGATGCGGCGGCGGGGACGGCGGTGGCGGGGCTGATGCCCGCCAGCGATCAGGCGGTGCAGGCGCGGCGCGATTACGTGGCCAACATGAATGACAGCTATTGGCTGAGCAATGCCGACCATCCGCACCGGGTGCTATCGCCGATATTGGGCGAGGCAGAGAAGGCGGTTTCCTTGCGCACCCGGTCGGGGTTCATCGAAACCCGCGCGCTGATCGCGGGCGGCAAGGTCGATCACGCGCGCGCCAAGGCGATAACCTTTGCCAATAAGAGTCATGCGGGCGAACTGGCGTTTAAACCGCTGCTGGCGCTGTGCGCGGGCAAGGCTGAAGTGGCCGATGCCTGCGCGGCGCTGGCCAAATGGGATGGGCGGTTCGAGCTCGATAGCCGGGGGGCGTGGCTGTTCGACCGGTTCTGGATGAAGGTCGCGCGTCTGCCCGGTTTGTGGGCGGTGCCGTTCGATGCCAAGGACCCAATCCACACCCCGCGCGATCTGGTGACCAGTGGCGAGACCGGCGACAAGCTGATCGCGGCGCTCAAGGCTGCGGCGGAAGAGGTGACCAAGGCGGGGATCGCGCTCGATGCGCGCTGGGGCGATGTCGCCTTTGCGCAGCGGATCACCGATCGCATCCCGATCCATGGCGGCGATGGCGCACTGGGCGTGCTCAACGTGCAGATGATGGTCCCGGCGCAAGGCGGGGTCACACCGCGGCATGGGTCGAGCTATGTGCAGGTCGTCGGGTTCGATGACGCGGGGCCGGTCGCGGACACGATCCTGTCCTACTCGCAGTCGCCCGACCCGCAATCGCCCTGGTATGGCGATCAGACGCGGATGTATTCAGCCAAGCAATGGGTGCGGTTTCCCTTTACCCCGGCGCAGATCGCGGCGGCGAAGGTCGGGGAGGCGGTGACGATCAAGGAGTGACCCCGGTCACTCCGGCGTGACGACGCCGCCCATGCCGAGGCGCTTGCCGCGCGTGATGATCACCTTGTCGCCGAGCTTGGCCTGCGCGAATACGAGCTTGGCGAACGCGGTGGGGACGCCGATGCAGCCATGCGTGGCGCGCCCCTCCTCGACCTCCGACCCGTGGATCGCGACGCCGTCCCAGGTCAAGCGCATCATGTACGGCATCGGTGCGCCGTAGAGGTTCGAGATGTGGTGGACCTTTTTCTGCTTGATCTCGTGCACGCCGAGCGGGGTCGGCTTTTCGTCCATGCCGTAGAGGATCGCGGTCGCGCCGATTTCATAGCCGTCGCGGAATACCGACATCGTCTGCGCTTCCAGATCCACCGTGATCACCAGCGCGCCGTCGGCGGGGACGCCATCGGTGTTCCAGTAATAGGTGCCGAAGCTGATCGGGCCGGGGATGTCGAGGATGCGCTTGACGGTCATCGCCTCCAGCGCCGGGGCGGCTGGCGGGAGTGCGGCGGCGGGTACCGGTGCTGGGGCGGCGACCGGTGCGACACGCGGCTTGGGCGCAGGCGCGGCCTTAGCCGGCGCGGTGCTGCGGGCCGGTTCGGGCGCGGGGATGAGCGCAGCCGTCGCCATCGCACCGACGCAGAGCGCCGCCACGATCCCCGTCCGCATCATCCATCCGCCTGCGCGCATCAGTCTCCTCCAAGGCATCGCCGCAAGATCGTGCATCGCGCCGCGCCTGACCAGCCCCCGATTTGGGCGCGTATCGCCATGGGACAGGACGGAGGCGCGTTAACTTGCATCTATCCTCCCCCGCCAGGGGGAGGTGGCAGCGAAGCTGACGGAGGGGGGGGGAAGCGATGTGCAAGAGCCGCAAGGACACAGCCGTCCTTCCCCTCCGTCGCCTGCGGCGCCGGGAGGATTAGGATGCCCCCCTTTTCAACCCGTGTCGCTTGGGCCACCAGAGCGGCTTAACGGCGCGGCGTGCGCTCCCCATATGGGGGCCAACGCCGTAGCCCCAGCAGTTCGAGGACCGTTCCCATGTCGACCCACGCCGCCCGCCTTCAGGCCCTGCGCGAACAGCTCAACCGCGATCAGCTCGACGGGTTCGTCGTGCCGCTGACCGATGAGCATATGAGCGAATATGTCGGCGGCTATGCGCAGCGGCTGTCGTGGCTGACCGGGTTCCAGGGGAGCGCGGGGAGCGCGGTGGTGCTGCCCGAGGCGGCCGCGATCTTTACCGATGGGCGCTACACGATTCAGGTACGCCAGCAGGTCGATGGGGCGAACTGGGAGTATGTCCCGGTCCCGCAGGTCAGCATTGCCGACTGGCTGCGCGACCATGCGCCGCAGGGCGGGCGGATCGGGTACGACCCGTGGCTGCACACGCGCGGCTGGGTCGAGGAGGCGCGCAAGGCGCTGGCCGAGCGCGGGGCGGAACTGGTCGCGGTCAGCCGCAACCCGATCGACGCGGTGTGGGACGACCAGCCGGCGCCGTCCGACGCCAAGCTGATCGTGCAGCGCGACGATGCCGCCGGACGGACCAGCGCGAGCAAGCGGGCCGAGATCGCCGACTGGCTGGCCGAGCGCAAGGCGGACGCCGTCGTGCTCTCCGCGCTCGATTCGATCGCGTGGACGTTCAACGTGCGCGGGGCGGATGTCAGCCACACGCCGGTCGCGCTCGCCTATGCCATCGTCAACGCCGACGGCACCGCCGACCTGTTCGTCGCGCAGGACAAGGTCGGAGACGACGTCGCCCAGCATCTGGGCAATGCCGTGCGGGTGCATGACCGCGCGGCCTTTGCGCCGGCGCTGGAGCAGTTTGCGGGCAAGCGGGTGGCTGCCGACCCGGCGGGTTCGGTCTCGGCGATCTTCGATGCGCTGGATGCGGGCGGCGCGACGATTCTGGCGACGCGCGATCCGGTGGTGCTGGCCAAGGCGATCAAGAACGACGCCGAGATTTCCGGGCACAAGGCGGCGCAGGCGCGCGACGGCGCGGCGCTGGCCCGCTTCCTCAAATGGGCCGAGGCGGAAATGCCCAAGGGCGGGGTGACCGAGATGTCCGCCGCCGACCGGCTGCAGGCGTTCCGCGAGGAAACCGGCGTGCTGCGCGACCTGAGCTTCGACACGATCTCGGGCACCGGCCCCAATGGCGCGATCCCGCATTACAAGGTGACCGACGAGTCGAGCCTGCCGATCGAGAATGGCCACCTCTACCTCGTCGATTCGGGCGGGCAATATGAGGATGGCACCACCGATGTGACCCGCGTGATCCCGGTGGGCGAGCCGACGCAGGAGATGCGCGACCGCTTCACCCGCGTGCTCAAGGGCCATATCGCGATTGCCACGGCGGTGTTCCCGGCAGGCACGACCGGCGGCCAGATCGACGCCTTCGCGCGCCGCCCGCTATGGGAAGTCGGCTGCGACTATGGCCATGGCACCGGACATGGCGTCGGCGCCTATCTGTCGGTGCATGAGGGGCCGCAGCGGATCGCCGCGCCCAACTATCCCGGCGGCGGCCCGGCCGAACCGCTGCGCGCGGGCATGTTCCTGTCGAACGAGCCGGGGTATTACAAGGCGGGCGAGTTCGGCATCCGCATCGAGAATCTGGTGCTGGTGGTCGAGAAGGACATTCCCGGTGCCGAATCGGTGATGCTGGGGTTCGAGACGCTGACCTTCGCCCCGATCGAGCGCAGCCTGATCGAGCCGGGGTTGCTGACCGAGGACGAACGCCGCTGGCTCGACGCCTATCATGCGCGCGTGCTGGAAATCCTCGGCCCGCAGCTGTCGCCCGACGAGCGCGCGTGGCTCGACGCCAAGTGCCGACCTATCGCGGCGCGTTAGGATCGGGGGTTGGCGGGGCGGGCTGTTCCGCCGCCTCGCGTGCCTGTGCCTTGCGCTTACGCAGATTTTCGCGGAGCGCAGCGGCGAGGCGGGCCTTTTTGTCGGCATCGGTCATGATCGCGCGATAAACCGGGCCACTGCGCCTTGACAATGGCCCGCTCCCGCGCGAAAGGGCCGCCTCCCAGCGTGGAACGGACCTTCCGCCCGCGCCGAGTGCTGCCGTAGCTCAGTGGTAGAGCGCATCCTTGGTAAGGCTGAGGTCGTGAGTTCAATCCTCACCGGCAGCACCATTTTCCCCAATCCGAACTGAAGGTTGCGGGGCCGCGTCTGCGGTTCGCGTGGAACCGCTTCGCCCTCCGCTCATTGATGCGCGGCATCAACAGGAGGAATTTGCATGAAATCGATGTTCAAGGCGGCGCTGGCTGGCGCCGGGCTGTTCGCACTGGCCGCTTGCGGCGGCGCAGACGACCGCGCGGCGGATAATGTCGAGGCCAATGCCGAGGCGATGGCCGACAATCTCGAGGAACAGGCCGACATGGCCCCCAACGAGACGATGGAAGAGGCGCTGGAGCAGCAGGCCGACAATGTCGAAGAGGCGGGCGAGGCCAAGGCCGACGCGATCGATGACGCCGACGATGCGCGCATGGAAAACAGCCGCTGATCGAGCGGGGCGATCACTGAGGCCGTTTCTTCGCGTTTCAGATCGATTTCCCCAACCACCATATGGGCGGCATTGCTTCACAGGATGCCGCCCATGTCGCGCGATCTGACCAAGACGTTCACCTATCTGTCGATCCACCTGACGGTCGGGTTCAGCGTCGCCTATGCCTTTACCGGCTCGATTGCCCTCGCTGGCGGGATCGCGCTGATCGAGCCGTGCATCAACGCGGTCGCATTCTTCTTTCATGAGCGCGCGTGGCAGCGATTTGACGCGCGGCGGCGCGAGGCGGGGGCGATCGACGGGCGGATCGTCACTGCCTGACCTTGCGCCAGTTGCCGGAGGCGCGCACTATGACACCGGTAACATCTGTCGGAGTGACGCGATGCGCTTGCTAGCCCTGCCCCTGATTGCGCTCGCCGCATGCTCGCCTGCCGGTAACGATGCCGCGCCCGCAAATGGCGTGCTGGCCGAGGGGCCGGAGACGGCGATCAGCAACGTCGCGGCGACTGAATTGCCGACGGGCGTCGCCGAACTGGCGGAGGTGACGGTGCCGGGGATGCGGATCGCGGAAGCCGAGCGCAAGGACCGCGACGGGCGGACTTATTACGATGTCGAAGGCACGCGGCCGGACGGCAGTGAGGTCGAGATCGACATGCTCGTGCAGCCCGACGGCTCGCTGAAGGCGGTCGAGGTGCAGCGTGACATCGCATGGGAAGCGGCCCCTGCCCCGGTCCGCGCCGCCGCTGCTGCCACCGCCGACGCCTTTACGCCCGAACGGGTGATCGAGAGCCGACAGGTCGAGGACGGGCGAATCCTGTATGAGCTGTTCGCGCCAGGGAAGCCCAAGGACCCCGCGATGGAGATCGCATGGGCCGACGGCAAGGCGACGCTGCTGACCGAGCGCGCGATCCACTGACCCGGGATCGCAACGCGAATTCGCAAGCCAGCGCGCTGCACAGCGCCTAGGCTGTTCCCCGGGCGCTATGCCCGCGAAGGAACAGGTCATGGCCAAGAGCCAGAAGAAGTCGAACCGCGAAGTCCGCAAACCCAAGGCGGAGAAGCCGCCCAAGGGCAACGCGTCCAACCCGACGACCAAGGACAAGCCGGTCGCGATGGTGACGATCAAGGGGTGACCAAGGCGCCCCTCCCCCGCCCCGATCGCACAGGCGGCGTGGGGCGGTGGGCGGGACATCGGCAAGCGGAACGCCGCGTCCCGGCTGGGTCAATCTGGCGCTATCCGGGGTCGGCAAGACCGCCGATTCAGCGCGCGACCGCCACCGCTGGCGCGTTGACCCCGGCGGCTTCCAGCTCACGCTCGGCCTGAGTGAAGCCATAGGCCGGGACGATCTCGCCCGTGCGATCCGCCGCCTGCGCCCAGCGCGCGGCGAGTTGCTCGCCTGCATCGGCGCCGCTGCCAATCTGAACGCCTTCGGTCAGCGTGACATTGGCGGTCGCGAAATGCCCGGCGCCGGCGCACAGGATCGCGCGGGTCGGCGCGTCCGCACCCACCAGTGCGAGCAGGCCCGGGCTGACCAATGCGGGGTCGAGCGCGGCGAGGCTGGCCTCCGACAGCACGCCCTCGGTCATCCCCGTCGCCGCGGTCGGGGCAAGGCAGTTGACACGAATGCCGTATTTCTCGCCCTCGATCGCGAGCGTCTGCATCAGGCCGACCAGCGCCATTTTGGCAGCACCATAGTTGGCCTGACCGAAATTGCCGTAGAGACCCGAGGACGAGGTCGTCATGACGATGCGGCCATAGTTCTGGCCGCGCATGATCTCCCACACCGCCTTGCTAGCAATCGCGGCACCCATCAGGTGGACGTCCACGACGAGGCGGAATTCGTCCATGCTCATCTTGGCGAAGCTCTTGTCGCGCAGGATGCCGGCATTGTTGACGAGGATATCGACCCGGCCCCACGCGTCCATCGTCGAGGCGACGATGTTGGAGACCGCCCATTCATCGGTGACCGATCCGGCGAGCGCGAGCGCCTTGCCGCCCTGCGCCCCGATTTCGGTGGCGACGCGCTGCGCCGCGTCTTCGCTGAGGTCGTTGACGACCACGCGCGCGCCCTTGCCCGCGAGATACAGCGCGTGCGCGCGGCCGAGGCCACCGCCTGCACCGGTGACGATTGCAATCCGTCCTTCGAGCGCCATCAAATGATCTCCCATGAATTCGCTAACGCGTGAGTGAATGTCTTGGCTGTAGTTAGGCGATACGACGCGGCACCGCTAGTCGGGCCGGCCGCGCCCGCCGCTATCGCAAATCTGGCGGAAGCCCGCGGCCATGAACACGGCCATGCGGTCCTTGATCGCCGCGAAGTCGTTCGACCGGCACAGCCCGCCCGACAGCTTGTCGATGCGGCCGGTGCGCGCGAGCGTGACCATCAGCGCGCCGGTGACGAAGTGATAGCCCCAGAAAATGTCTTCTTCCGCGCAATCGGGCAGCGCCTTTTTGAGCAGCTCGATCAGGCGCAGCACGACCGGGTCGAAATGCGCGTCCATCAGGTCGGCGCCCCATTCGGGCGTGTTCGCGACGAGTGCGCCGAGCGCGCCGTAATTCTTCCAGCCCTCGCCGCCCTCGATATACAGGTCGAGATCGGTGTCGAGAAACGCATGGAGCGCGCCTTCCAGCGTCGGCTTGCCACCGGTTGCGGCGTCGTAATCGTTCAATGCCTTGAGCCGCTTTTCGCTGGTCACCACCGCGCGGCGGGCGAAGACCGCGTCGAACAGCTTCTTTTTGTCCTCGAAATAATAGTTGAGCAGCGTGTGGTGGACGCCGACGCGCTTGGCCACGTCCTTGAGCGTGACGCCGTGCAGCCCGTGCTTCGAGAACAGATATTCCGCCTCGTCGAGCATCTGCTCCATCGTGTCGGCGCGCTGTTCGGCCTTGGTCGAGCGGCGGCGGGGCTTGGGCTTTTCGGGCGTCTGTTCTGGCACTGGGCGTTCATTCCCCTGTTGCCCGGACGCGATCGCATCGCCGCACGCCGGGTCGAACAAGGTCTCAAGCGCTTCCATATTGAGACCGCAAGCTATTCTTGTCGATTTTGCCCGTCGGGGCGAGCGGCATCGCGGGAAGGCGGACGATCGCGTCGGGAATCCACCAGGATGCGACACGACCGCGCAGGGGCGCGAGCAGCTCGTCATCGCTGAGCGCATCGTCCTGCATCTCGACCAGCAGCAGCGGGCGTTCGCCCCATTTCGCGTCCTGGCGGCCGATCACCGCGGCGAGCGATACCTGTGGCAGTGCGCCGACCACCGCCTCGATCTCCGCCGGGTTGATCCACTCGCCGCCGGACTTGATCAGATCCTTGGCGCGGCCGGTGATGATGAGGTTGCCGTGCGCGTCGATGCGCGCGAGGTCGCCTGTCGCGAACCAACCATCGGCGTCGGTGGCGGGTGCGTCATGGCCGAAATAGCGATCGACCACCGCAGCGCCGCGCACGCGCAGATGGCCTTCGGTATCGCGCTGTTGAGCCAGCGGCACGCCGTCCGCATCGGTCAGCAACAGATCGACGCCGATCGCGGGCCGCCCGGAGACCGCCGCCGTCCGCTGCGGATCGTGCGGTGGGGCGACGGTGCCGGAGGGCGAGAGCTCGGTCATCCCCCAGCTGGTCTGCACGGTCACGCCGAGCACGCGTTCGATCCGCTCCATCAGCGCGGGCGCGAGCGGGGAGCCGCCGACGATGATCCGCTGAAGGCTGGGCAGAGTCTCACCGGTCGCCTCGAGATGCTCGGCGACGCCCAGCCACACGGTCGGGACCGCGACGCCGATTGTCACGTCAGCCGCCGCGATCAGCCGGGCGAGGCTGGCCCCGTCGGTGTGGCGTCCGGGCAGCACCAGTCGCCCGCCCGCTGCGGGGAGCGCGAAGGGCAGGCCCCAGGCGTTGGCGTGGAACATCGGCACGACTACCAGCACGCTGTCGCTGGCACGGATCGCCATGACATCGGCCTGCAGGCAGCGCAGCGTGTGGAGGAAGCTGGCGCGGTGGGTGTAGGTGACGCCCTTGGGCGCGCCGGTGGTGCCGGAGGTGAAGCACAGGCCGCATGGTGCGGTCTCGGGGAAGTCGCCCCACACTGTGCCGCCGGGCGCGGTTGCGATCAGCGGTTCGAGCGCGGTGACGGCGCATGTCGCTGACTCAGCATCTGGTGCACCGTCGATCACCAGCATCAGCGACAGACCCGGCACCCGCTCGACAATCGCACGCGCGAGCGGCTGGAGGTCGGCGCTGACGATCAGCAGCTCTGCCCCCGACTGCACGACCATGTCGGCGAGTTGCTGCGCGGTGAGGCGCGGGTTGAGCGTGTGGCAGACCGCGCCCATGCCCATGATCGCGTACCATGCCTCGACATGCGCCTGGCTGTTCCATGCGAGCGTCGCGACCCGCGCACCCTGTCGTACCCCGAAGCCGCCCAGCAGCGACGAGATGGCGAGCGCGCGTGTCCGAAGCGCGGCATAGCCGATCCGCTCGATCCCGCCGCCTTCGCGCGCGGTGATCACCTCGGCACCGGCGTGCCATTTGGCGGCGTGGTGCAGGAACTTGTCCAGCGTCAGCGGATAATCCTGCATGCTTCCGTCGATCATCGGCAACCCGTCGCCTTGTTGAGGACCGGCGAGGCGACGCCGGTGTTCCAGTTCCATGGCTGATCGCCTGCCGCGCGGCGGCGACATACCGCCGCTTCGTGCAGCGCGAACATGCCCGGCATCAGCCGCGTGCCGGGAAGCGGCTTGCCCGCGAACGCCATGTAATTGGCGGCCTTGCCATAGGCTTCCCAGGCCGGTTGCCCGTCCGCGACCGGCGTGCCCGAGCGCGCGAAGCTCGCCCAATAGCCCAGCATCGCATCCGACAGGCGACGGTTGGTCACGTCATCGGGGACCTTCGGCCAATAGGGCGGCGTGCGGCTGGCGGTGCCGAAGACATAGGGGATTTCGGCGGCGTGGAAGGCGTGCAGGCCGTACTCCGCAGCGGCGGGGTAACCGTGATCGAACAGATAGAGATAGGCGCTCTGGCCGATCGCGGTCTGCCCGATCGCGAGCCGGGTGGAGGTCCAGCCGTAGAGCGCGTCGCGGGTGTTCGCGAGCATCGCTTCCTTGATGTTGCTCGCGGGATATAGCCGCAGGAACGGGTCGGCGAGGTCGCCATAGCGTGCGCGGATCGCTGCCTCATATGCCTCGGCATTGGCGGGCGCGGGCGGGAGCAGGACGGGGAGCGAGCGGATTTCGCCCGAATTGAACCCGGCGAGCACCGGCACCTTGGCCTGTTCGCCATGGTCCCACGTCGCGACCAGCTGGCGCGTCAGGGTCGTGCCATCGACGGTGGCCCAGGGGCCATAGCCCTTGGTCGCGGCGTCCACGGTCAGCTTTTCGGCGTCCATTGCGCGCAATCCGGCGAGGTCGCTCGCGCCGACTGCGGCCATGATCTGGCTGCCCGCCGTTTCGGCCGAGGGCAGGCCGTGCTTGCCCTGTTTCAGCTCGGGCGTGGTGATCATGTATGCGCTCTGCGCGACCGCCTTGTGGAACAGGCCCTGCGGGCGCGGGCTGGCCATCAGGTACATGACGCTGAGCGCGCCGGCGGATTCGCCCGCGATGGTGACGTTGCCGGCATTTCCGCCGAATGCCGCGATATTGCGCTGAACCCAGTTCAGCGCCGCGATCTGATCGAGCAGGCCGTAATTGCCCGACACGCCGTCCTGCGATTCCGCGCTCAGTTCGGGATGCGCGAGATAGCCGAGGATGCCGAGCCGATAGTTGATCGACACGACGATCATGTTGCCGCGCTGCGCCAGCCGTGCGCCGTCATACATGGTTTCGTGGCTGTAGCCCGCGACCAGCGCGCCGCCGTGAATCCACACGAACACGGGCAGATCCTTACCGCCCGGAGGCGCCCAGATGTTGAGCGTCAGGCAATCCTCGCTGACCGTGTCGAGCGGGTTGGTGTAGATGCCGGCATTGCGGTTGCGCGGTTGGACGCAGGCGGGGCCGAACGCGGTCGCCTTGCGCACCCCCTGCCAGTCCGCCGCCGCGACCGGCGGTTTCCAGCGCAGCGGGCCGACCGGGGCTTGTGCATAGGGGATGCCGCGGAAGATGCGGACGCCGCCCTGCTGCACGCCCTCGACCGTGCCGGCCGGAGCGGTGACCTGTGGTGCCTGGGCGATCGCGGGGCTGCCCAAGGCGAACGCGAGGAATGCGATCAGCCACTTCATGCCGCCGCCCCTTCCCGCTTGAGCCGCCGCGCGAGCGCAACGAACAGGCCGATCGCGATCAGGTAGAAGGGCGTGAGCGTGTAGAGCGCGCTCTGCAGGCTCTGCATATCGCCCTGCGCCTTGAACCAGTCGCTGGCAAAGCCGACCCAGGTCGGGCCAAGGCCAAGGCCGATAAAGTTCATGATGAGCAGCAGCAGCGCGCCCGACAGCACGCGTTGATTGGGCTTCACCTCTTCCTGCACCAACGCGACCGAGGCCGAGAGGTAGAAATAGTTGAACACCATCACCACCGCGAGCAGCGCCAGTGCGAGCGGCCAGGCGGGTGCCCAGACGAAGCCGATATAGAAGGGCATCGCGATGGCGAGCGATACGGCCGGAGCGACCGCATAGCCGCTGCGGGCCTTGCGCGTCATCGCGTCGATCACCCGGCCGGAAATGACCATGCCGCCGCCCATGCCGATCAGCAGGACGAGCGCGTACCAGACCGCGACATCGCCGAGCACCATGCCCTTCTCGCGCATCAGATAGAGGACTGCGAAATTGCCGAGGCCGTAAGTGACGAACTGGGTCGCGCCGCTGCCCAGTGCCGCGAGCATCAGCACCGGGTTGGACAGGAATGCGCCGACGGTGGGCCAGAACGGCGCCTTGTCCGATGCGCCCGCCGCCCGTGCGCCGTCCATCGCGCCCTTTTGCGGTTCACGGATCGTCAGCCACACGAACAGCGCGGTGACCACGCCGACCGCGCCGACGATGATGAAGGGCAGCCGCCAGCCATAATGTTCAGCGATCGCCGCGCCAAACGCGACTCCGGCGGCGGCACCGATCGCGGGACCAAGATTAAAGATGCCGAGCGCCGCCGCGCGCTTGCCCGGAGGATAGGTGTCGGTGATGATCGCATAGGATGGCGGCACGCCGCCCGCCTCGCCGAACCCGACGGTCATGCGCGCGATCACCAGCTGGGTATAGTTGGCCGCCATGCCGCACGCGACGGTCGCGCCGCTCCAGATCGCGCAGGCGAGGCTGAGCACGCCGACGCGGCTGGTGCGGTCGGCGAACCAGCCGACGGGGATCGCGATGAAGCAATAGAACATCGCGAAATAGAGGCCGCCGATCAGCCCGAGCTGGGTGTCGCTCACCCCCAGCGAATCCTGAATCGGCTTGGCGAGAATGCCGATCAGCTGCCGGTCGAGGAAGTTGAGGATGTAGACGAAGGTGAGCGTGACCAGCACGAACCAGGGCCGGTTCGCAGGTGACGGACGGCCGGCCTTGCCGCCGGCCGTCATCGCATCAGAGGCCGTAGCCAAGACGGATCCCCACGGTGCGCGGGCGCAGCGTGCCGAAGCGGCTCACCAGAAACGCCTCGGGGTGGATATAGGTGATCGAGTGATCGTCGAACACGTTCTCAAGATAGAGCGCGGCCGAGAGCGACCCCTTCTTGACCCCGAGATTGAGGTTCACGTTCACATATTCATCGGTCTGGCCAAAGGTCGACAGGCGCAGGTTCGGGTTGCCCGGCGTGTTGGGGAACGAGCTGTTGTACGATCCCACATATTGCGCGTTGACCGCAAAGCTGCCGCGCGCGGTGCCAAGGTCGAAGCCGTAGGAGATGTACGCCGCGCCCTGAAGCCGCGGGGCCGACAGGCGATGGCCCAGCACCGCGCCCGAGACCGTCGCCTCGGTCGCCGACAGCTTCGTGATCTTGGAGTCGTTATACGCGGCGTTCAGGCCGATGAAGACGTCCTTGGCGGGGATTACGCCGATCTCGACCTCAAACCCCTTGCTGCGCGCCGCGCCGATATTGGTGGCGAACTGAACCGAGTCCGACCGGCGGTTGGCCTGGGCCTGGATGTTGCTCCAGTCGATCAGGTAGAGCGCGGCGTTGACCGACACGCGCCCATCGAGCCAGCGCGCCTTTGCGCCGACCTCATAGCTTTTGAGATCGTCCGATTCCGCGCCATAGGGGATGATGATGTCGTTCGCGTCGGTCAGGCTGACGGAACCCGCACGGGCATTGACGATTGGCGCGCGGAAGCCGGTCGAGAAGGTGGCGTAGGTGGTGAGCGATTCACTCGGCTTCCACGTTGCGCTGGCCTTCCATGACGGGGCGGACCCGGTCGCCTTGACGCCAGTGACGGCGGCGTAGGGGGTGAAGGTATTGAACGTCACCGGAATGCCCAGCAGCGCATAGTCGTAATAGGTGAACCCAAACGCGGATGCGAGATAACCGCCCGCTTCGGTGAAGCCCTGCGCCGAGGTGCGACCATAGCGCATCCCGCCGGTCAGCCAGAATTTGGGCGAGAAGCGGTAGGTCAGTTCGCCAAAGCCGGCGAGCTCGTCGCTCTTCTGGTACGTATAGAGCTTCTGGAAATACTGATCCGGGAGTCCGGCCAGGCCGCGCGCCGCGAGGAATTGCGGGTTCGATCGGTAGAAATAATCCACGTCGCGGCGGCGGTTCATATAGAATCCGCCGATGGTGAATTCGAACGGGCCATCGAGCGAGGACACCAGCCGCGTCTCCTGCACGAACACCTTGTCATAGGCGTCGGCGTCGAGCCCGAACGCGATCGGTGCGCCGGGGAAGGAGCCGGGCGCGAAGGTACCGGCAAGATCGACATAGAAGCGCTGGTCGAAGTCCGAATAGGTCGACGAGCTGGTCAGCCGGGCGAAGTCGAACTCATATTCGACCGTGCCGTTGATGATCGTCTGCTTGCCGGTGAAGCGGTCGGGCTGGTCCGACACGCGCTTTTCACGCCCCAGCGACGGGCTGGTGAGCGAGCTGTCCTTGGGATCGCTGTCCTCGTAGGAGCCCATCACCCGCACCGACAGCCGGTCGTTCGGCTTCCACAGCGCGATGACGCGCCCGCCCCAGTTGACCAGCTTGTTCGAATTCTCGACGCCGGTGCCGACATTGTCGAGATAGCCGTCTTCGTTGCGGTAGAAGCCGACCGCGCGGACCGCGAGCGTGTCGCTGACGATCGGCAGGTTGACCATCACATTGTAGCGCTGGCGCACGCTGTCCGAACCGGTGAGGCCGAGATCGACCTGCCCGGCCATGTCGAAGGAGCTGAGATTGGGGCTCTTGGTCAGGATGCGCATCGCGCCGGACAGCGAGCCGGAGCCGAACAGCGTCCCCTGCGGCCCGCGCAGGAACTCGACCCGCTCAACGTCGAACAGCGTCGGGTCGACCACGGTGGTGTTGCCGATGGTCGAGATCGGCAGCTCGTCGACATAGACCGCGACCGAGCTTTGCAGGTTCGCGTTATAGCCGTTGGTGGCGATGCCGCGTGCGGTGAAATTGTTGAAATTCTGGGTCGGGCGGTTGAGCACGACGCCCGGGGTTTCGCGGGCAATCCCCTCGAATCCGACGATCCCCTTCTCGGTCAGTTCTTCCTGCTGAAAGGCGCTGATGCTGAGCGGAACGTCCTGGATGCGCTCGGCGCGGCGGGTCGCGGTGACGACCACTTCCTGGGCGCTGTCGGCGGTCGTCTCGTCGCGCGCCGGGGTGTCCTGCGCCGCAGCGGACATCGGAACCGTGAACACCGCAACCGCACATGCGGTCGCCAGAAGCCTTGCCCTCATCCTTACCTCTCCTCGATGCCATCGATCATGCGTCGATTTGCTGGAGCGAATATGTCGCGGGGCAGAGGTCCTGTCAATATTCACTATCACGAGTGTGAATATCTTTTCATGACTGAGAAGGGCACCCCGGTAAGCGACTTGTTTGGGACCGGGTGAGGCGTGGGGCGAAGCCCTCGCGCGCGGCTATTCCGCGTCCGGCGCGCTGGTGAACAGGGGCATCGCCGCGTCGCTATTTTCGAAATTCGACACCGTCACCCCGACCAGGCGGATGCCGATGTCGAGCGGATAGAGCGAGCGGATCAGGTCGATCGCGGTCGCGCGCAGGTCTGCCGGGTCGCGCACCGACTGCGGCTGGGTGCGGCTGCGGGTCACCTGCCGGAAATCGGCGAACTTCGCCTTGACGGTGACGGTCCGGCCGAACTGCTGACGCTTGGCGCACCATGCGGCGACATCATCGGCCATTTTGAGGACACCGGCCTCGATCTCCGCCGGATCGGTGAGGTCGCGGTTGAAGGTCGTTTCCGAGCCGGAAGACTTGCGCTCGCGGCTGGGGTTCACCGGGCGCGCGTCGATCCCGCGCGCGATGCCGTAATACCAGTCGGCGGCGCTGCCGAAATGACGCGCCAGCACCGCGATCGATTGCGCCTTGAGGTCGGCACCGGTTTCGATGCCGAGGCGCTTCATCTTGGCGGCGGTCACCGGGCCGACGCCGTGGAACTTGGCGACCGGCAGCTGCTCGACCCAGGCGGCGCCCATGTCCGGCGTCACCGCGAACTGTCCGTTGGGCTTGCGATGGTCCGACGCGAGCTTGGCGAGGAACTTGTTGTACGAGATGCCGGCCGAGGCGGTCAGCCCCGTCTCTTCATGGATGCGCGCGCGGATTTCCTTCGCCGTCGCCCAGGCCGTCTGCAGCCCCCGGCGATCGTCGGTCACATCGAGATAGGCCTCGTCGAGCGAGAGCGGCTGGATCAGGTCGGTATAGTCGGCGAAGATCGCGTGGATCTGGGCGGAGACGGCGCGATAGACTTCGAACCGCGGCCGCACGAAGATCAGTTCGGGACAGCGCCGCAGCGCCGTCACCGATGGCAGGGCGGAGCGCACGCCGAATGCGCGCGCCTCATAGCTCGCCGCGGCGACGACGCCCCGCGCCGCGGGCGAGCCGACCGCAACCGGCTTCCCGCGCAGCTCCGGCGCGTCGCGCTGTTCGACCGATGCGAAAAAGGCATCCATGTCGATATGGATGATCTTTCGGACGCTCGGTTCGGACATGCACCTGCTCTAGCGCGGATCGAACAAATATGGAACATGCGCGATGCCCGGCGCGCGTCAGGTCCCTGCTTCGGTGCCGTACGCGCGGCAGAACGTCGCGACCGCCGCCGTGATCTGATTCAGGAAGGCAGATCCGCTTTCCTGATATCCCTGCCGCCGCGCCGCACCGGGTCAGATTGCCATTCCACGTCGCATTGGGAGATGTGGCACTGAGAACGAGCCGGGGCGTGATCGTTTCGAACACCGAAGAGGCATAGCCCTCGACCGTGCCGGACGTAGTCCCCTGCGCGGGCGGCGCACCTGCGCCCCGCGGGATACTTGAGTCTCTGCAAATTTTGAAATTACCAGAGCATGCCCTGATTAGAGGACGAGATCTTGACGGATACAGCGCCATTTCCCTCGCCCTTGCTGATGAAGGCGCCTTCAACTTGAGAATTCATGATCTAGTTCGACAAGATGCACGTCCGATTTGCGCGCCAATCCAGACATAAGCCGTACGGTATGGCGCCTGAACCCTGCCACTGTCTTGCTGAGCGCGCGACTTTGATTTGCGGCGCATGCACCAATCACCCTTTCCCGCGCAAGGCAGATGGCAGGTCTTTCAGGACCTCGGAACGACGCGTTCCATCCCCGACCGGAGGCATAGTCCGGTCAGGGATGGTCGTGGCACAACTTTGCCCTAGTTTGCCACGCAGCTGCTATCATCGGCGCAGAGCGCTTCCGCATCGACATTCACGGTCGACCCGCCGGTCGGCGGCGCTTGAATCCCCGATGGCAGGGGAAGCGTGCGCAGCGCCTGCGGCTGGTTGGTTGCCGGATCGACCGAGATCGTCAACGTGCCCGGCGTGAAGGTCAGAGTATAGTTGTCGCCCGCTGACAGACTGCCTTGGTTGATTGCATATTTGCCCGGCGTTTCACCGTCAGCCCGCGTGAGCGCACCGGACAACTGGTCCCCCGCGACGAGCGAGCCGAGTGTAATCGTGTAAGTCAGCGCAGGATCCGGATCGCGGCTATATTTCTCCTTGTCGTCCGCGCTCAGGCTCAGCCCGCGCTTTGCTATATCGGCCAGCACGCTGGCGGGGATGGTCAGCGTATAGTTGCCGCTATCGGTGCCAGTGAGGGTGGTTCCAGAAACGTTGACAGTCTTGCCGGTACCCGCATTCTTGTCTGTAAACGCAAACGCCGTACCGCTCGTACCGACGGTGTCGCCCGCCACAACGCCGTTGAGCGCGACCGATCCGGTGGCAGCAGTGGTCCCATCATAGGTCTTGCCGTTGATCGTAATCGTGGCGCTCAGTGCCTTTTTCAGGATGTCGGCGAGCGCCGATGCGGGGAGGTTGACGGTGTAGTTGCCCGCATCCGCACCCGACAGGGCGCCACCAACGGCAACGGCCTTGCCCGTACCGGCATTCTTGTCGGCAAAGGTGAAGGTAATCCCGCCGGTGCTGACCACATCGCCGCTGACGACGCCGTTCAGCGCAACCGAACCGGTTCCGGCGGTCGTGCCGTCATAGGTCTTGCCATTGGCGGTGACCGTGGCGGTCAGCGATTTCTTGATAATGTCGGCGAGCACCGTTGCCGGCAGGCTGACCGTATAGTTGGCGGCATCAGCGCCCGACACGGCGCCGCCGACTGCGACCGCCTTACCAGCACCGGCATTCTTGTCGCCGAAGGTGAAGGTGATCCCACCAGTGCTGACCGAGTCCCCCGCCACAACGCCGGACAAAGCGACGCTGCCCGTGGCGGTCGTCGTGCCGTCATAGGTCTTTCCGTTGGCGGTGACGTTGGCGGTCAGCGCTTTCTGCAGGATGTCGGCCAGCGCGGAGGCTGGAACCGTCAGCGTGTAGTTGCCGCTGTCGGCGCCGTTCAGGGTGGTGCCGGTGACGTTGACGGTCCTGCCGATGCCGGCGTTCTTGTCAGCAAAGGTGAAGACCGATCCGGTCGTCCCAACATTGTCGCCTGAAACGACACCGTTGAGCGCGACTGTGCCGGTAGCTGCGGCAGTGCCGTCATAGGTCTTGCCATTGACGGTGACCGTTGCGGTCAGCGCCTTTTGCAGGATGTCGGCGAGCGCCGATGCGGGGAGCGTCAGCGTATAATTCCCGCCGTCCACCCCGTTCAAGGTGGTGCCGGTGACGGTCACCGTCTTGCTCGCGCCCGCGTTCTTGTCGGCGAAGGTGAAGACCGAGCCGGTGGTCCCGACTGCATCGCCTGCGATCACGCCGTTGAGCGCGACGCTGCCGGTGCCGGCAGTGGTGCCGTCATAGGTCTTGCTGTCGGCGGTGATCGTGCCGGTGATCGCCTTTTTGAGGATATCGGCCAGAGCGGAGGCGGGGATGGTCAGCGTATAGTTGCCGCTGTCCGCGCCGTTCAGCGTGGTGCCGGTCACGTTCACCGTCTTGCCGGTACCGGCATTTTTGTCGGCGAAGGTAAACACAGAGCCCGAGGTGCCCACGCTGTCGCCTGCCAAGACGCCTACCAGCGAAACCGATCCGGAGCCTGTGGTGTTTCCATTGTAGGTTTTGTTGTCTGCAACAATGCTACCAGTGACCGTCTTGGGCGTCACGGTGACCCGACCTCCGGAAGCAAATGCAAAGCGGTAGCCCGAGTCACTCTGGAGCGATCCCAGTGCAATCGTCTGCGTGTAAGCCCCCCCCGCGACGCTGGCGCGCTCGGCATAGCCAGCTGACTGGATCAGCGGGTTACCCGAAAACGCGGTCGCTGCACTGTCCCCGAGAAAGGCGCCGGCCACGCCCGGGCGAAAGCCGGAAACCGTATATGGAATCTGCGTCGACCCCGTCAGATCGGTGCCATAGATTTTCGAAAAATTGACGGTCGAGAAGGTTAGCGTTGGCTGCTCAGAAAATACATAGCGAGAACCGGTGACCAAATCGGGTGCTCGCGATTCGATCGTAGCCCCCCAGAGCGCCGTATTTCCGCTATCCAAATTGCCGAAAGAACTGATGCCTGGGCTGCGTGCATAAACGATCCAGCGCGAACTTGCGTTAATCGCGTTGCTACCAGCCTGATTTGAAAACGACCACGGAGTCGACAGAATCACGTTGCTTGCCGTCAATCGCCCGGTTGAGAGGATATACATCCCCCCCGTGGTTGCATCCGACCGAATAAGAATATCCCCCGATGCACTTGTCGGGCCCCGGACCACGCCGACCGCTTCGCGGGAACGCAAACTGAGGTCACCGTTTGTGATCTGGATGTTGTCGACCCAGACGGTGTGTCCGTCGAGCGACAATGAATTAGTGAATGTCGATGGCCCCACAAACCAGATGCGCGAGTTGCGGGTGAGACCGCCGGTGAACTCAGCTGACCCATAAGCGCCAAAAAGGCTACGGGCGGCAACCTTCCCTAAAGTGATATCGTAGTCAAAAGCAGAGGCGTTTGTACGAATGTAGATATCTGATTGCCGATTTGGACCAGCAAGGAGCGCAGATGTTGCGTTGAACGAGAGACCCGCTGTGGAGATCAAGGTCAATGCCTCAGCCCCGACTCCATCGCTATTGGCAAGTACGGAAAGATTCGCTGCCCCATCAATCAAACCCGTTCCGGCGTTGATCGTGATCGCTCCAGTTGCATTCTGGTTGATCGTGCGGCCCATATCCTGACCTAGGAACACTCCATTTCCGCTGACGGACAAATTGCCGTCTGCAAAAATATCCTCGCGAAGGAATATTTTGCCCCCGGCTACAACAGCAATATTCTTGCCGACGAGCTTGTCCACCTGGATGTCGCCGGCCGCCCGCAAGTCAAGGTCAGCGCCGGTGATACTTTCGGCTGAGATACGGCCGGATGCGCGCATCGTGATCGAACCGGTTTCGCTCGCGACCCGACTTATACCGATATGTGTGCCATAAATCATATCTATTTTGGAGGTCAGCGAGACATCGCCACCAGCCTCCAAAGCGGTTCCCCCAATTCCCAGGGATGTGATTGATACGCTTCCTCCGACGGTCACGGAACCGGTGGTAGTGGAAACGCCATTGGAGTACGGGCCACCGAGCGTGATCCCTCCTAGGCTGTCCACGGTCAGGTTTCCGGCAATTTCGGCGGCCGCAATGTTCCCACCCCCTGTGCCGAGGTTCAGTATCATGTCTCCCTCAGTCGTCCTGAAGCGAGGGCCGCTAAGGAGAGTCGCGTCGATCCGAATATCCTTGGCGCTGGCCATGCCGGAACCGCGCACGTCGGCGGCCCGTATGAGCAACGATCCGGCCAAGTTCAGGTCGGTAAACAGCGTCACGTCACCGACAGCGCTGAGAATTGTGGACTTGGTGGACGAGATCGATGTTGGTGAGTCGAGTATGAGGCCGCCGGACATTCCGATTGGCGCACCCTGGACGTTGGAAGGTTCTGTCGCCATCGTTACGCCAGGCGCGCTAGCTCCCGCCGTGAGAACAACGCCCCGGTCCGTTACGCTCGCACCGGTGGCCACAATGGTCGCGCCAAGTGTGATGTTTGCCCCAAAGCCATTCTGAATATGCGAAGTCGCCACGGTCACATTTCGTCCCGTGATCTCCCCCCTCAGCGTCAATCCTCGCTGGGATCCCACTGCCCCACGATGGATCGTGAGTGAGAGGGGGCTTCCCGGTGCATTCTGCACGGTGACGTCACTTGCAAGAACCAGCGCGACATCGCCGCCGTTTGCAACCAGACCGGCATTCACCGGTGCCCTGATGCTCTGTGCGATCAGTCCGATGTCTCCCATCCGGCCCCCAGAGCCGCCATTGTTCGCAGCTGTTCGTATGCGAGCGCCCGAATATATTTCGATCTCCCCGGACTCTCCGGTTACGCCGAACCTCAAACTTGAGCTTCCGTTTAGAAAGTCGTTATCATTGGTGATGTCATTCGTGCTGGCGAAAAACGCCCCGGTGTTGACCACAGTGTTCGCACTGTCAGACCCCCCCCCCAAGACGATGCCGGCGCGATTGATTACATAGACGGCGACGTTGGGATCGGAGCGGAGAATTCCGTAAATGCTGGATGCGCCGCCAGAAATGTCCCGGTTCAACACCGCGATATTATCGGTCCGCCCGCTGACCCCGCTGGTCGCGCGCGCATCCTTGAAGTTGACCGTGCTGCCACCCAAAACGTCGAATCCCGTGCCGCTCCAAGTTAGGATTGTACGGTTATCCTTCAAATCGATCTGAAGCGTCTGGGGGCCCGACGTGTCGCCGGTGGTGGTGAAGGTCGGGTTGGTCGAGCCCGGCGCGCCGCCGCTGAGGCCGCTTGTCACTGCGGTGACATTGCCGGTGTCGGGCAGATTCTGGGCGCGGGCGGGTGCCGCCGCGACGATCAGGCCGGCGGCGAGGATGGTGGTGGCGGACAGTGCGGTGCGCAGGCGGATGGACTTGGTCATGCGATGCCTCCTGAAACTCAACGGCGCGGAGCAAATTGGGCGGTAAGCGAGAGCAGCAGCCGGTCGGACGCGCGGCGCGCTCCCGGCACGTTCAGCTCGGGATCGTCGGGCCGGGCATAGACGGCCTCGAGCGACATCAGGCCCGGGAGCGTCGCGCGCATGCCGCCGCCCCACGATTGCAGCTGACGATCGCGCTCGGTGGTGAAGACATCGTCGTTCCAGATGCGGACGGCGTCGAAGAAGCCAAATGCCTGGACGCCGATGCGCGAGCGGACCGGGAGCTGCACGCGCGGCTCGACGCGGACGCCAATCGCCTTGTCGCCCGCAGTGACGCCGGGGTCATAGCCCCGGCCGATCGTCAGGTTGCCGACGGAGAATTCCTCGAAGCTGAGCAACGGCCCGCTGGCCCATTGCCCCTGCATCGTCGTCGATATGCTGAACAGGCGGCCGAGCGAGACGAAGGCGCCGACGCCCCCGCGCACCACGGTGGCGGTGGCGCTGCCCTCGAACCGGCTCGGGGCATAGCCCTGCGGCGTGATCACGCCGCTCTGGGTCGCGTCGAAGATATCGAACCCTTGGCGCAGTTCGATCGAGCCGGACACGCCCCAGGCATCCGGGCCGTTGAACTGCGGCGCGCGCTTGCTGCCCGACAGGCGCAGATAGGCGACGCGCAATTTGTCGCGGGTCAGCGGCAAGCCGCCGGCCACGCCACCGGGGTAGAATTTGATGCGCTGTTCGATCACTTCGAACCCGCCGCCCAGATCGGCGTTGCCGCGAACCGACCGGTGCAGCGGATGCGACAGGTCGACCCCGCCGATCAGCGAGCGTGAGCGAAGATCAAGCGCCCCGATATCGGGCCGCGACCAGGCGTAGCTGAAGCGGGCGCCGAGGGTCAGGCCGCTGTCGAACCCGAAATAATGGCCAGCCTGAACCGTCTGCTGCTCATCGGTATCGAAGGTCGAGGACAGGCCGATAAAGGTGCGGTCCGACATCCCCGTAAGCCCGAACAGCTCCGCGCGCACCGAGCCGCTTTCGCGCCCGATCGAGCGCGAGCCACTATTCTGTACGTTCGCCAGCACCGAGAAGGGAGTCGACACGATGTTAAGTTCACCGATGACTTCGCCCGGCGCGGTTCCGGCATTGCGCAGCGCCATCGTCACCTGCGTGCCCGGCACGTCGTTCGCCGCGACCAGGATGCTCTCGACCCGGCGCGTGTTGAGCACCGGCATCGCCTTGAGCTGTTCGATCCGGGCGAGGATCGCGGCCGTGCGGCGCCCCTGATTGCCTGTGATCCGCACGTCCACCAGCCTTGCGGGGATCACCACGAGACGTGCCTCGCCGCCCGTCAGCTCCTGCGGCGGGATGGTCACCCCGACGATATAGCCGCGCGCAGACAGCCGTGCTGCGGCTTCATCGCGCAGTCGACACAGTTCGGGCAGCGGCTGTTTGCCCGAAGCGGGCACCAAATCGCCCAGAGATTCGGCAAGTTCGTTGGGCAGTGGCGATCCATCGGGAAGGGTGAAGCGCAACTGGCTGATCTCGACGCTGATCGCGGCATCGAACGGGCAATTGCCCGCGGCATCTGGCGTCTCGTCCTTGACCGTCACCCCCGCTGGCGGCACCGGCGCGTCGGTTCGCGGCAGTTCGATCTGCTCACGGCTCGGCAACGCGCCGGGGACCGTTTGAGCTATGGCTGAACTGGCAGGAATCGAGACGACAGCAATGGCGACGCCGAATGACGTCTGAAAAGACAAGCGAGACAATGTACCCCCCGGAACAAAAATTTGCTCATAGTTGGCCGAAGCGGGTTTTGTGGGCAACGGATTTTCGGCGAATTTTTGAGGGGCCGTGGTCATCGCGCTGAGTTTTCCGTCGACCTGGAGGAAAAGGCCGTCGCCCTCGGAGTATTACGGGGCTCGGACAACGCGCGGACCTTGGCCGCAGTGAGCTTCCTCATCGCGTTCTGCTCCACTTTACCCCACATTCGGCACGAGATTTGATGGAGCAATGCGGCACGATGCGCGGTCGCTTAGCGCCCTATTCCGTTTAGAAAAGGCGGCTGCAGGATCGTTTGGGGAGTGCTGCGCGGTGATTGCGAGCATTGTCTGATGCGGATCACGCCGGTGCGGGCTGGCCATCGGGATGATCTTGAAGGGTCCGCCGGCTCAGTCCGAGCGCGCGCCGACCCGAGCCCATGACTGGACCAACTGGCCGCACCCCGGGCATCTGGAGCCGGCTCCTGCAGCCGATCTCGTCCACCGCCGCGAACCCGAGCTGCCCGACGAGCAGGAGATCGTTCCCCGCCCCGCGCCGCCTTGCCTTCCGGCGCTTGCTCACGTGGAAGTGCGGTTTATCAGCGCAGTTCGGACTCGATCACCCTGTCGCCGGCGAGGAGGCTGATCGAAGCCAAGCTCTTTCTTACGTGGCGCTGAGGCGCCGGCGTGACCTGCCTGACCCAGTATCTTGTCCAACCCGATTCGTGCTGATAGGCGTGCGCCGATTGGCGGGGTTGGCTTGCTATCCGATCAGCGGGGACGATATGAATCAGATGGACGATAACGCTCAGCCGACGGACAAGAAGGCGTGGAATCGCCCCGAAATTAAGGCGTGGAACAAGCCTGAGATTCGCGATCAGAGCATCAGCAGCGCGACCGGAAGCAAGCCGAACACGAACCCGACCGAAGCGTCGCCCGGCACCGGTTCCTGATCCTACTCGGACTTCGCCCTGCATTATTATTCGATCTGCGGCCTTTCGGTCGCCGCCGCGCTTCCGTTGCCCGGAGGATGGCCGCGTTCCCCAACGGCGGAGCCGGACGTGCAGGTGCGCGTCGGTGCGGTTCCCGATGATCCGGAAACGCCCGACCATCTCGGCCCGACATGGCGTCTGGTCGGGCGGCGCTTTTATCTGGAGGTTCCCGGCGTCCTTCGCCTGATGGTCGAAGGCGGACGGGATATCGTGGCCGAACCGCTTGAGGCGGCCAGCGATGCCGATATAGCACCGTTCATCCTGTCGACCGGGTTCGCCGCCATCCTGCATCAGCGCCAGCTCTTGGCGCTGCACGCCGCCACAGTCGCGTGGCAGGGCCGTGCCATTGCATTGTGCGGGGCGACCGGGATGGGGAAGTCGACCCTCGCCGCGACGCTGTGCCGGGCCGGTGCCGGTTTCGTGGGCGACGACATCGCCGCGATTCGTACCGATGCCCCCGATGGCGTGCCGATGGTCTGGCCGGACGGACGGCAACACCGGCTATGGGCCGACGCGATCGAGCATTTGGCGCTGGCCGAACGGCAAGGTGAACCGATCCGAAGCCATATGCGCAAATTCCATGTTGCGCCGGAAACCGCGGCCCATCCCGTCGAGGTCGCACTGCCGCTTGCTGCGGTCGTCCTGCTGTCGTCGCGCGACCGCAATGTCCCGCCCGGTCCGCCGCAGATCGAGCGAATGCCACTGGTCGATGCCGCACCGATGCTGCGTGCGGAAATCTACCGTCCCTACCTGGCCCGCCGCATGGGGAATGACCCACTGCTGTTCATGCAGACTGCGGCCCTGTTGAACCGGGTCCCGGTGTTCCGGCTCGATCGCACGCGGGGGCTTGAGTATCTCGATGAGGGCGCGGCGCTGGTGATCGACGCGGTGACGGGGGCGGCGTGACCGCCGGACCGGTCTGGCTGGCGTCCTATCCCAAGTCCGGCAACACCTGGCTGCGTATGTTGCTGTCCAACCTGCTGTGCGGGCGAGCGGGTCCGGAAGATATCAACGACCTCCAGCTTCCCACCCACAGCTTGGTGAACAGGCCGGTGATCGAAGACGTGACGCTGGTCGACAGCTTTCTGCTCACCCGGGAGGAATGCGACCGGATGCGACCGGCGCTGATGGAGGAAGCCTGGCGCGAAGCGGGTGATCAGGACGTCTTCATCAAGCTGCACGATGCCTATTGCCACCTGCCGGACGGGCGACCCGCGCTGGGGTGCCCGGCGCGTGCGGCGCTCTATATCCTGCGCGATCCGCGCGATGTGGCGGTATCGCCGGCCTTTCACACCGGCAAGCCGATCGCGACGGTGGTGCGTCAGATCCTGTCCAGCAGCACGCGGATGGGGGGCATCAAGCCGCACCATGAGCAGGTGCCGCAACCGCTGCTGGACTGGAGCGGGCATGTCCGGAGCTGGACCGGACAGGCTGACGCGCCGGTCCATGTGCTGCGGTATGAGGATCTGCGCGCCGATACGGTGGGCTGTTTCGGTCGCGCCATCGCGTTCCTTGGGTTGGAGGCGACATCCGAACAACTCGCGCGCGCGGTTGCTCAGGCCGATTTCAATGTCTTGCAGCGGCAGGAGACAGAGAAGGGTTTTCGCGAGCGTCGGCCTGAATCGATCGCCCCCTTTTTTCGGGCCGGGCGTGTCGGGGGCTGGCGTGAGTTCCTCGCCCGCGAACATTCCGCCGCGATCGAGGCGGCGCACGGCCCGGTGATGGCGCAATTCGGATATCTGTGAATCCGCAGGAAAAGCCGGTAGCAGGCGCTCCGGCTATCGATGGGAACGAGAAGGACTCGACATGACTGAAGAAGCAGGGATCGCGCTGACGCGCCGCACCGAGGGACTACTGTCCGCTGCGGTCGGCGACGAACTGCTGATGATGAGCGCGGCAGAGGGAAAATATTTCAACCTCAACGATGTCGGCAGCCGCATCTGGGAGTTGCTGGCTCAGCCGGTAAGCGCAGAAAAGCTGGTGGCGGCCCTGACCGCTGAATATGACGTCGATGCCGATACGGCACGTGAGCATGTTGCAGACTTTCTCGCCGCGCTGCGCGAACGCGGCCTGGTGACTGCGGCGGGTGAGGCAGCCAAAGCCTGAGGCGCGGATTCACCGCCGCTCAACCGTGCTGCTCCAGATAGGACATGACCCGAAAGGCGCGGGTCAGGCTGCCGGCCTGGTCGATGGCGGTCCAGTCGCCTTGGCCCGCATCGATGGTACGCGCCAGGTCTTCCGCCGGGGGCAGCGCCTCCAGCCGCGCCGCGACAGCGTCCAGGTCGAACAGGTCGGTGATCGCGTCATGCTGCCGCCACAGCGCAAGCCGCTCGGTCAGCGGCAGGCGTTGCGCGGCGACATGGACCGGATCCTCGACCACCAGATCGAGCTTTGTCCGTTTCCAACGGAGCGGCTCCGGCAGGATTCCCGCCGTCGCATCGCGGAATACCCGTCGTGACCAGCCCTCGCGCACGAACAGCGTGCTGGGCAGCGACAGGGCGAATTCGACAAGGCGGCGATCCAGCATCGGGAAGCTGACGCTCATGCCGTGGCGGGCGGCGAGGATCGCCCAATGCTCCGCCCGGCGCGTCAATCCGTGACCGCTCAGCAGCGAAAGTCTGATCTGCCGCGCCTGTCCGCGCCTCACAGGCGGCGTCAGGCACCGATCGGCAAGCGGTTCGGGCCGCAGCAGTTCGGCGGCCAGCTCGGCGATGCCAGGCGCGGGATTTGCCCTGCCCAGTGCGCGCTCGGATAAACTCCGCAAGCCATCGGGCAACAGGAACGGCGACAGTGCGCCCCAAACCGCCCCAACCGATCCCAGCGCCCGCAACTCCGACGCAAGATAGACCCAATGCCCCGCCACCAGCGCCTCCGCCAGCACACCGCGCCAGCCATAGCTAGCCGCTTCATCGCCCCCCCACCCTGACAGCAACACGCAAGCGCCGTTTCGGCTCGCGTGAGACAGGGTTTGGCTATCGCGATAGGAGGGGTCTGCCGGGAAGAGCTGATCCCGATCCATCATCGGCAGGGCAAACGCCGCCGAATCGACCGTGCGTATCGGGTGCCAGTCGATGTCCGGCTCTTGCTGCAACACCGGCGCGAGGTACGCGCCATCGCCGCCAAAGCGATAGTCGCCAAAGGGTTTGGGGGTGTGCGAATAGGCGAGAAGTCGGCGTCCGGCTGGACGCAGCGCCCGCGCCGCGATGATGGCGATTGCCGAGGAATCGAGGCCGCCGCTAAGATGCGCCGCAACCGGCCCCGTCGCTGGCAGGCGGCGATGGACGGCCGCCGCCATCAATCGCGACATCTCCGCCGCAGCATCGACAGGATTGATGCGAAGCGATCCGACCGACGCCGGGTCGAGCGACCAATGCCGCCCCGAGCGGACAGGGCCATCGGGTGTCAATTCCAGCCAGCTGCCGGGGGCCAGTCGCTGGACGCCCTGAAACAGCGACCGCTCCGGCCCATCGAACTGGAACAGCAATTCACCGACCAGGAAATCCGGGTTGACCGAGCGCGCGAGCAACCCTGACGCGTAGACCCCGCGTGGCAGAGAGGCGAACACGAACAGATCACCGGGGCGGTGGGCGAAGAAGAAGGGGCGGACACCGAACGCATCGCGCGCGCAGAGCAAGCTGCGCTCGCGCCGGTTCCACGCGGCCAACGCGAAGTCGCCCGCCAGTACGCCAAGCCCCGCCGCTCCCCGCTCAGCAAGCAAGGTCCCCAGTCCGGCCTCGCTGCGGATCGTATCGGGTTCATCTAACCGTGCATCGGCGGCCAGGATCACCCCATGATCGCGCACCGGTGCACCCTCGCCTTGTGGTGCGGGGCCGAAATCCAGCGTCAGCAGCGCGACCGGGCCATCGACCTGCATCTCGACCTGGGGACTAAGCCCTGCTTCGGTCATCGCCGCCGCCATGGCGTGCAGCCGGGACGAGTCGGCGGGACGGCCGTCAAGATGAAGGAAGCCGGCGATCAGCCGCATCGCGACCCACCCTCCAGATGCTCCAGCGCGATTCCGGTCAGCGCCGTGTCGCCAAGGGGCACACCGTCGCCCAGCTGATGGTTGAATTCGCCCCAGCCATGGTTCGTTTCGATCAGCAGCGGCCCGTCATCCGTGATTGCGACGTCCCAACCCAGGAAGATGAAACGGGCGAATTCCGGGACGCTGCCATGGGCGCGAACGACCAGATCGATCGCGTCTCGCCAGAATGGCACAACCGCTCCCGCCAGAACCGCACCGGTATCGGGATGATCGGCAATCGGATGACGGCCGCGTAGCCGGGGGTTGCGCAGGTCGCCCGCTTCTCCGACCGCCGCAAAAATCTGCCTCCCCGCCGGACCGCCATAAGGCAGTTGTGCCATCGCATCGACGACGGTCACGCACCCGGCACAATCGATCCCGGTGATGATCCGAAACACGACCAGCGATCCATCCGACAGAGGAGCAAGCGAAGGATGGTTCTCGAGACAGGGCTGAACGATGCAATCGGCTTGCGCCCATTGCGCCACCAGCGCTGCGGGGCTGCATGATGCGCCGTTCCAGGCGTGGCGATACGCGGCACCCTCTCGCCGCCATCGTGCCGCGCCCGACCCGCGGCTGCCCGCCAGATCCTTGACCCACAAATCGGGCGCGTCGGGCAGAAAGGGGGATGATGGCACGCACTGGCTGCCGTTGCGGAATACCGCGAGCGTCGGGATACACGGCAGGCCATGGGCGCGGCAGAGCTCGGCGAACCGCGCCTTGTCCTGCACATCGTCGCCAACCGCACCGGCCAGTCGGTTGAGATGGGCCGTCACCACCGCTAGCTCCGGTTCGTAGAGGTTGCGCGCGATCCGGTCTCGGCGACGCGGGTCATGCAGGCGGTAGGCGACATAGTTGCGCGGCGGCACATTGTTGGACCAGGCCTGGGCCAGCATATCCGCGCCGCGCGATATCCAGCCCGATGCGCGCGTCGGGCGATCGGCGACGGGCATCCGGACCAACTGATGCCCGGTCTCCCACACCGCACCCAGCGGCCAGCCGAGCGTCATGATGGTTTTCAGTGGCGCGCGCCGCCAGAACGGATGACGCGCGAACATGGCACGCCGGATCTGGTGGCGCAGACGTCGCACGGGGTGGTCGCCCGGCCACGGCATGAACGGAAAGCCGCTCCCGACCAGCCTGCGGACCAGCGCTTCCGCGCGCCGTCGGCGACCGCTCAATCGAGCGCCCCGGCAAAATCGGCGTTCACATAGTGGAGCAGCAGCGTCCAGCAGGTCTCGTCCGCCGGCAATTGCTTGCGGCCATGCGGCAAGTCGCGCCCGCGGAACAGGATGCCGCCGCCCAAACTCTGGAAACAGTCGATCGGCTCGGCGTCCGGGTGGGGGTAAATCTGGATCGCCCAGGGCGAAACACCGTTCGTCGGTGCGGGGTGATGGTCGATCAGTACGGACAAGGTATATTCGCATTGCAGCCGATCGGTATGGACCGGCAAGACGGCGCCTTGGCGATAGAGCGAGGCGTAGCAGTAGCTGGGCTTGACCGGCACCCCGACAAGCGCCGCCACCGCCGGAAGCAGCGCCCGCTGCACTACCCGCCCGGCGGGATCGTTATGCAGCTGCCACCGATCGACCTGTCCGTCCGACATTCCGACCGCCCCGTTCTCGATTGCCGCGCGGTAGTGGCGCGCCAGGATGTCGACGATTGCGGGGGTGAGGCAGTCGGTCAGGAGGGCGAAACCATCGCGCGCGAAATCGCCCGATGCGGCCGCGAAGCGGGCCGGCGCGAAGCCGTGCGCCACTTCCGCCGGCAGCACGATCAGGCCGCTCGCCCACAGCGCAAGCGCCAGTTCCGGCGAAAGGCGATCGAGTGCGCCCTGATCCGCCGCGATGTCCAGCGCCGCCGCAAAGGCGGGTTCGCCAGCACGTTCGAGCACCGCTTCGGTAAAGCCGTTCACCACCGAATAGGCGCTGATGATGATCCGCGCTGCACCGTCTGAATCGGACTCAACCACGCGAACGTCGCTGACGGGGTTGCGGATGAATGGGATCGGGGCGCGCATCATCATGCCTTAGGTCTATCGCGCGCTGCGGTACCAGCAATTCAGTGCGAAACGACTGTCGGCAAAGGCTCCCGACGGGCACGACACTCGTCTGACTTCGTGCGGAACCCAGGACGGGAACAGGATGAACGTATCGCAGGTGGGTGCGATGTCGGTGAACGACCTGGTGCGATCCGCCGCCGGGGCAATCGCGTGCAGACGCAATTCGCCGCCATCGAACCCCTTGGGATTGCGGTGGAAATAATAGACACCGGTAAGCGCCCGATCCGATTGCGCGTCGGGTCGCGCCGTGAACGTATCGATATGCTCGCTGTAAAACGCCCCTTCATTATGCGCGACCAGTTCGAGCTCCAGGCTGTGCAGCGCAATATCGGACAGACGCAGTTCGCGCACGGTATCGTCCAGAACGGCCGCGAACCGGGTTTCGAGTTCGGAACGCAATTCGCCCAGATCGCGCAGCAACAGCGACGCGCGGATATCCGGACTGACGGTGCCGCCTCCACCGTTTCCGACCGATGTCGGAGCAAAGTCATCCGCGCGGGCGATCGCGAGATCGAGCAACTGCTCAACCATGACTGAACCCATGAAGTCCGCAATTTGGCGATGCGGGACCAGGTCCTCGAACGCATTCACGGTAACGGGCACGTATCGAATTCCGTTCACAGATTGGTCAATCGGGACCGACACGCTTTAGCTCAATGCCATCGGCTCGCAAGGATGCAGTAAGGTTCGTACGAAGCACTGGTGATGCTGAGGCTGGCAAAGGCTGGCATCGCACAACCCTATCACCGTCCGAGTCCGGCCCGCGCACCGTGCTGATCGAGAAATGGCACCTTCAACGGCGCGAGCAGCCGAAACAGATGTCCGCATTCATACAACTAGCGCCTGAAAGCGGATAGGCCGCAAGCGGCCCAGAAGCCGCCGATTGGCGATCCGGCGCCAGCGTTGGCTTTGCACCCATTTTAAGCCGTCCAACCATCGCGCTGAACGTGGTCGTTTATCCGTGCATGGCGTGGCCGTCGGCAAGATGTTCATCGGCAGCGAGGCACCCGCCCCGTCTGGCCCCGCCGCTTATGAGTTTACGGCCCAGCTCAAACTGGCCGGGTTTCAGGGGAACAGGTCACTCCTCCCTCATTCCGATTGTTTCAGCCGCGCGGGGTGCCGTAGGCGCGGATAAAAGCCTCCACCGTCGTGCCGATCACTTCCTCTTCGTCCATCTCGATTGGTGCGCCAAACAATTGTGGCTGAACGATGCCGGCTTCCATCATCTGCAAAAGATGGGCTGCGGCAATCCGCGGGTTGCATTGTCTGATTACGCCCTTCCCGATCAGCTCGGTCATATAGAGAGTTACCATGTCCAATCCGCGCCCCGGTCCGCGCGCATACAGATCACCTCCAAGCGAGCTGTTGCTGCCCTCCGACACTGCGACCCGCATGATCGCCAGTGCATCCGGCGAAGTTAGCAATCGCAGGTAGGCGCGCCCGAACCGCGTCAAAACGGCTGCCAGATCCGGGTTTTCCGGGTCGAGGCCACGGATCATCTCGTCGCCCTGCGCTTCCATCGCTTCGGTCATCGCTGCGGCGAAGAGCTCGTCCTTGGATTTGAAATAGCTGTAGAGCGTGGCCTTGGAGCCGCCAACGCGAGCCGAGATCATCGCCATCGAGGCTCGCTCGTACCCATCCTCGCGAAACACGTCCTTGGCCACTGCGAGGATGGCGTCCCGCTTCTCATCCGTCCTGACACGCATTGAGCTCTCCTTAACCAGACCAAGGTGTACATTTTTAAATTGACCGCGCAACCCTAAAACCATACTGAACGGTTCAGTTAAGTTCTGGAGTTGTTCATGCCCTTCTCCCCGCCCCAACCTCCGACAGAGCCATACCGTTCACATCCTTCCAAGCCCGGAGGCGCGTATCTTGCCCGGACAGTTGGCCTGACTGCAGCGGCAGTATCGCTGCTTCTCGCCGGCTGCGCGCTTCCCCCGCGCAAGGCTGATCTTGCGGCGATATCAACGCCCGGCAACTTCGCCGCGAGCCGGAGTCTGGGGTCCGCGACAACCGAAGCCTGGCCTTCGGACGGATGGTGGAAGACCTATGGGGACCCCCAGCTCGACCAACTGATCGCGGAAGGACTTTCGGGCGCGACGGATCTGCGCGTCGCGGAAGCGCGGTTTGCCAAAGCGGCTGCGATCGCTGGTCAGGCCCGCAGCACGCTTTCGCCTTCGCTTTCCGCCGTGGGCGAGGCGGGCCTGACCCAGCAGAGCGAGAACTACATCAGCCCGCCGGCATTTACGCCCCGTGGCTGGCCCGACTACGGCCAGGCTTCGCTGAGCCTTTCGTGGGATCTCGATTTTTGGGGCAAAAACCGGGCGGCGCTGGCGGCGGCCAAATCCGATGCCGCCGCGGCGGCGGCAGAAGCCGCCGCAACGCGCCTTGCAGTGTCCGCCAGCATCGCCAGTACCTATGCGGATCTGGCGAGCCAATATGCTGAGCGCGATGCCGCTGCAGAAGCCCTGCAGGTGCGGACCAAGACCCGCGATCTCATGGCTGAACGCCAGCGACAGGGTCTCGAAAATCAGGGAGCTGTGCAGCGCGCTGCCTCGGCGCTTGCGGGTCAGCAAGGTGAACTCGCCAGCCTCGACGAGAGTATCGCGCTTACCCGCAACCGCCTTGCAGCACTGCTTGGAGCCGGCCCCGACCGCGGCCTTTCGATCACCCGTCCAACGCTCAATCTTGATACGGCAGCGGCGGGCCTGCCGGCCAACATTCCTGCCGAGCTGATTGGTCGGCGGCCGGACTTGATTGCGGCGCGTGAGCGAGCCGAAGCAGGCCAAAGCCGAATCGATCAGGCCCGGGCTGCGTTTTATCCAAGCATCAATCTGACCGGGCTGATCGGCTTCCAGGCGCTCGACATCGGCAAGGTTTTTGCCTCGGGATCGGACATGGGCTCGATCGCTCCGGCCGTGAGCCTTCCGATCCTCGATGGCGGACGCCTGCGTGCCCAGTATCGCGGCGCCGAAGCCGATTATCAGGAGGCGGTCGCACAATATGACGCGACCCTGATCCAGGCCCTGCACGAGGTCGCCGACGCAGCGACGAGCCAGCGCGCACTGTCGCAACGCCTCGACCGGGCCGAAGCTGCCGAAAGCGCGGCCGCAGCGGCCTGGAGCGTGGCCAACAATCGCTATCGCGGCGGCCTCGGCACCTACCTCGACGTCCTCAATGCCGAGGACTCCCTGATCGCGGCGCGCCGCGCGGTTGCCACGCTGCAAACCCGCGCCTTCTCCCTCGATGTTGCAATGATCCGCGCGCTCGGCGGCGGCTTCCGATCCTGAAGGAAAAATCCATGACCACTCTTGAACCCCTCACCGAAGCGCAAGAAGCCGTGACCCACCAGAGCAATTCGGAGCGCCGCAAGAAACTGTTCATCGGTCTTGGCGCCGCCATCCTCGTGATTGGCGGTGGCGCCTATGCCTATCAGGAATTCGTCGCCTCGAACTATGTCGAGACCGACAATGCCTATGTTGGGGCCAACATCGCCCAGATAACACCGCTAGTCGGCGCCCCGGTAGCAAAAGTGCTTGTCGACGAAGCGCAGCGCGTCAAGGCAGGCGACATTCTTGTCCAGCTTGACGACACGGATGCCAAGCTGGCTGTGGCTCAGGCCGAGGCCCAGCTTGCGCTGACCGAACGCAAGGTGCGCGGGCTGATGGCAACCGACAGCGGTCTCACCGCCCAGATCGCATCGCGCAGGGCCGATCAGGCGCGCGCGGACGCGCAGCTGGCAAGCGCACAGGCCAATCTCGAAAAGGCCCGCGTCGATCTCCGGCGCCGCGAGGCGCTGGTCCAATCCGGATCGGTATCTGCTGAAGAAGTGACCAGCGCGCGTAACGCCTTCGCGGCGGCCAATGCCGATGTGAGAGCGGCGCAAGCTGCCCGTGCTCAGGCCCTTGCCAATCGCGAAAGTGCGATCGGAGATCGCGATGCGAACAAGGTGCTGATTTCCAATGCGGGAATCGACAACAATCCGGAAGTGCTGGCGGCGCGCGCAGAGCTCGACCAGGCCAGGGTCAATCTCGCACGAACCGTGCTGCGCGCACCGGTTGATGGCGTGGTCTCGCAGCGGAAGGTTCAGGTTGGCCAGCTCGTCCAGCCCGGTCAGGCGCTGATGTCGGTGGTGCCGCTCCAAGCCGCCTATGTCGATGCCAACTTCAAGGAAGTGCAACTGGCTGACGTCAGGTCTGGCCAGCGCGTCAAACTGACTTCCGACCTGTTCGGCAACGACGTGGTCTATGATGGCACGGTCGTCGGCTTCGCCGGCGGTACCGGATCGGCCTTCGCGCTCGTCCCGTCACAAAACGCGACCGGCAACTGGATCAAGGTGGTGCAACGCTTGCCGGTGCGCATCGCCCTCGATCCGAAGCAGCTGGCACAGCACCCGCTTCAGGTTGGTCTGTCGATGACAGCCGAAATCGAACTCACAAACTGATCGGCGAGGAAGCACCGCCATGGCCAGTGCCCCAGCTAGCAGCTCCGACGATTTCCGGCCTCTGACCGGCGCAAAGCTGATCATGGCGGCGATGGCGATCGCCGCGGCGAACTTCCTCGTCGTGCTGGATACGACGATCGCCAACGTCTCAATCCCCCATATCGCAGGTTCGCTCGGCGTGTCATCGTCCGAGGGAACCTGGGTGATCACGTCTTATGCAGTAGCAGAAGCGATCACCGTCCCGCTGACGGGCTGGCTTTCTGGCCGCTTCGGCGCGCAACGCGTGTTCATCACCTGTTACCTGGCGTTCGGTGCGCTGTCGCTGCTGTGTGGCCTGTCGGCCTCGCTTGGCATGCTGATCGGCATGCGCATCCTGCTGGGGCTGTTCGGAGGGCTTATCATGCCGCTCTCCCAATTGCTGCTGCTGCGCATTTTTCCGCGCGAAAAGGCGACGCTGGCAACCGTCATCTGGGCGATGACCACGCTCATTGCGCCAGTTGCCGGGCCGATCCTCGGCGGCGTCATCTGCGACACGTGGAGCTGGCACTGGATCTTCCTGATCAACGTTCCGCTCGCGATCGTCGGCGGACTGGCGACGATGTTCTTCCTGCGGGGCCGACGCGACACCGTGGAAAAGGTGCGGATCGACAAGGTCGGGCTTGGGCTTCTCATTGTGTGGGTCGCATCGCTGCAGATCGTGCTCGACGAAGGGCGAAATCACGACTGGTTCGCCTCTCCGATGGTGTTCTGGATGGCGGTGACTGCGGCAATCGGATTTGTGGCGTTCCTGATCTGGGAACTGACCGAGGAAAATCCGATCATCAATCTGCGCGTATTCCGGCACCGCGGTTTCGCGGTAGCGGCAGCGACTTACGCCGCCGGCTTTGCCGCATTCTCTGCCGTCATCGTTATCCTGCCGCTGTGGCTGCAGCAGAACATGGGCTACACCGCCACCTGGGCGGGGATGGCCACGGGAATCATGGGCATTCTTGCGATCGTCTCTGCGCCGCTGGTCGGCAAGGCGACTGAGAAGTTCGATCCCCGGCTCGTGATCTTTGTCGGCATTATGGGCTTGGGCGCGGCCAATCTTTGGCGCACCACTTTCACCGCAGAAGTCACATTCCTGCAAATGGCCTGGCCCACATTGTTGACTGGTCCGTTCATGGTGATGTTCTTTGTGCCGATCACCGGCCTTGCGATCTCCACGGTCGAGCCGCATGAGCAAGCGACAGCCTCCGGCATTTCAAACTTCATGCGCACCATGGCCGGGGCCTTCGCGACGTCGATCGTGCAAACGATCTGGTCAGACGCCACACGTAGCAACCAGTCCGAAATCGTTGGAGCAATGACGAACGGCAGCGATGCGATCGACACGTTCGTCGCTGCAGGTCAATCCGCACAGGGAGCAGCCGCCAGCCTGGCTCGGATCGTCGAAAGCCAAAGTGTGATGCTGGCGACGCTCGACGTGTTCTGGGTCGTGGCGGCCTGCTTCGGCTTTGCCGCCGCGCTGATCTGGCTGGCGCCCCGTCCGAAGGGACCGATCGACACCAGTGCCGGTCACTGACCGACATGGCTTCGCGGCGAGGCGGCGGTTGACCCGAATGGATGCCGCCCCGCCGTTCCGCGTTCCGATGCCTGAAGGCGGACTGGCACCTCTCGAAGCGAAGGCGATTGGCACTAGTCGGATGGCGCACATCGGCAGGCGACACTGGCTTCAACGAACCAAGCCCGATATCCCGCCGAATCTTGTTCACCTGAATGCGCAAGAGCCACCGCGCTGACTTTTGCCATCGATCTGGGGGAAAAGGCGTCGCCGTCGGAATATTTTCCGGGCTCGGTCAACGAGCGGATCTTGGGCGCAGTGCGTCTCCCCATCGCATCCTACTCCATTTTACCCCACATTTTCCCCGCACTTCGATCGGGAAACAGTCGGACAGAGCGGGACCCAGCGGAACAAGAAAACCGCCGATTTCCGGACATTTTTAGCGATTTTTCGGGGGAACGCGACCCAAAAAGGCCCAAAGTGGCGGAGCGGGAGGGATTCGAACCAGTCAGCTAACTCTTTGTATATATTTAAGTAGACACTCGTCTCTTGAAGGGCGTGCCCCCGCCGGTGCCCCAGAAAATTGGGGTTCGGTTTGCGTAAGCGCGCCTGCATTTGTTCGTTTTGCGCCCCTTTTATCCGTCGGGTGCAAAGAACGCGAAGACCCGCGCGTCGGCGGTACCGCAATTACTCCGACGCAAGTGCTTGGGTGGGCCTGCGCAAGGCTAGCGCGATCGCAACCCCCACCGCGCCCGCCACAATCCCAATGATTCCAGCGGTCAGGAACGCGCCCTGCATTGATCCCGTGGACTGATCGAGAACGTGGACGAGCCTGGGAGACTGTGACTGCGCAAGGAAGAATGCAGCGGTCCAGATGCCCATGGCCCGACCGCGATGCGCAAAGTCGAACTTCGAGTGAGTCCATGCCAGCAATGTCGGTACCGCCATGCCAGCCGCCGTCTGCTGGACGATGACGCCAGCTGCCATTGCACTAGGGGTTTCAGCCAGACCGATCGCCGCCAGCCCTGCCCCCAGCAGCGCGAAGAATACCCCAAGCTGGAGCGCATAGCTGCGGTTAGCGAGGACACGGAACAGGACCGCGCCGACCAGAAAGAACAGAGTCGGCACGACGATCAGCTGCGCATAGCGATCGGGCTCCGTCACACCGACCTCGGCGAATGCAAGGGCGCCGTTGATGATGAACACGTAATAAAGCATCGCAGCAAAGAATGTGACGAGTGACGTGAGAGCCGCACTCCGCCACGGAAAGGCCGTCTTCGCGACGGCCTGCTCGGCGGATGGTTCGTCAACCCCCACTTTCTTGGGTTCGAACAACCACACCATCATTGCCGCCCAGATGGGGATGGCGGCCAGGTAGATGAAAAAGACCGCGTTCCACTGCAGCTTGCTCGCCTCCCCAACGCTCAGCCCGACGAGCCCCCCAAACACGGGGCCGATCAGGCTTTGGAGGAACAGCCAGTTCTTGCGGCCCTTGTCGTCCCAATAGTCTGCAATCAGGGTGTTCACGACGGTGAGGATGACGGCCTCAGAGATGCCGAGCAGCAGGCGGGATACGTAAATCTGGTCAAGGCTTTCGAGGAGCAGAGGGACTGTGCCGAACACGGCGTAGAACCCGGTCGCCACCAGTAGCAATTGCCTGCGCCCGAATTTGTCGACCAGCAGCCCGCTGAAGGGAGCAAGGATGGCCATGGTCAATCCTGGCGCCCCGATCAGCGCCGGAACCTGCGCACGGGCGTCGGGGTCGTTCGCAAAATGCGCGATGAGCGTGGGCACTGCCGGGCCCATCGCGACAATGGCGAGCATCGGCAGGAAGCCGGCTAGGACGACGACGATGCCCTGCGGTTTTAATGGAAGTCCGCGCCAATACGCCGCCAAGTTCCACATCTCGGCCTCTCCCCAATATCGATCGGCGGGCTCTGTAATATATTAGTGCATTCAGTTCAATTCCGGATGTGAGGGTGCAGACCTTCGGATCCGATGTGACCGGAGTGCTGTGCGGCGTGTGAGCGCCGAAGGCGGCGATGGAGCGCGCACAACGATAATTTGACAAAATCAGAATGGTGATACTAGTTTCGGCTCATACGCGCGTTGCCGATGGTTTGCTTCGGCGGAAATGGCCGATTGTCGTGGCGCGCCGACCAGGAGAGGCAGACCGTTGCATCATGGACGATCGAACAGGCTCGCCGTTTCGGTGCGTGGTTGGACCGCTACGCAGCACGGCGACCGCACTTGCGCCGCGCGAATGCCGGCGACGTGACGGACGCCGACTGCAGCTTCGGCTCGCCAAGCCGACCTTGAGCAATAATATATCAGTGGAGTGAGATGAGATGGCTGCCAGAGTGAAACGGGGCGTCAGCCTGTACAGCTTCCAGGAAGAGATGTTCCTGGGACAGATGACGATCGAGGACTGCGTCGCGTTCGCCGCGTCGATCGGCGCGAAGGGGATCGAAATCCTCCCCGAACAGAACATGCCGAGCTTCCCGAACATCGACGACCGCCAGGTTGCCTGGTGGAAGGAACTGATGGCCAAGCATGGGACCGAACTCACCT
This sequence comes from Sphingomonas sp., assembly GCF_035998645.1. Taxonomy (GTDB): domain Bacteria; phylum Pseudomonadota; class Alphaproteobacteria; order Sphingomonadales; family Sphingomonadaceae; genus Sphingomonas. The sequence continues at coordinate 617,299 of NZ_DASYHL010000002.1, read as the reverse complement.
GCTACGACATGTTCCTGGATACCAAGGCCCGCAAGGACCGGTTGATGACAGATGACGAGCAGGTCGCCTCTATTCGCCGCGACCTCGTGCTCTGCAACCGGCTCGGCATCCGCAACATGCGCGTACTGGTCTTCGTCCGTCCCGACATCCTCGAGCGGTGCGTGCCCTATGCAGAGGAGCTCGACGTGCACATGGGTGTGGAGGTGCATGCGCCCTGGCACATGGAACATGCCTGGATCCTGCGCACCGTCGAGGTTGCGGACCGGCTTGGCACCAAGCATCTCGGCCTGCTGCCCGACATGGGCATTTTCATGAAGCACTACCCGCCGGTCTATCGCGACCGGTTCATTCGCCAGGGCGCCCGCCCGGAGGTCGCGCAGTTCATCGTCGACCAGCACGAGCAGAAGATCATGGCCGAGTATACGATCTATGAGGTGGCCGTGAAGATGAAGGGCAATCCGGCTGAAGTACGTATGGCCGAAATCCTGCGTCATCAGCCGTTCGCCAATCCGAAGCGGATCCGCGACTACATCCCCTATTTCCGCCATATCCAGGCAAAGTTCTACGAGATGACGGAGGATGACCGCGACCCGACCCACGCCTATGACGAAGTGATCCCGGAGCTGATCGCCGGAGGGTGGGACGGCTACCTCTCGAGCGAATATGAGGGCAACCGCTGGATCCAGGATGTCCAGGCGGTCGACAGCCGCGAGCAGGTGCGGCGGCAGCACCGCATGTTCGAACGACTTATTGCACAAGCCGAGGGAGCCCGCTGATGTTCGACAAGTATCTGATCGTGGACGACAGTCTGCGCAATGTCGGCCCGACTGACGCGCCGAGCGGTTTCGCGTTCGAGGCGAAGCTCGGCTATTATCGCGGCCTTGGCCTGTCGATGGTGGAAGCGCTGGACGTGACCGTCGACGGTGAAGCGATCCCGCGCGAAGCGATCCGCTTCGATGAGGGCAATGGTCCGCTCAGCCTCTACGAAATGGAAACCGCGTTTGACCGGCGCTGGCCGTTCGGCGCGTCGGCAACGATCACCGTCGCGCGCAGTGGCGGGCTTACACCGGGAGAGCACAAGCTGGAACTCCTCCAGCGGCTGCGCGTCTCATACATGCCGTTCCCGTCGATCAATTCGGACGCGAAAACGCTGACCGTCGCGTGACATAGGGACGGGGCGGGCACCATGACCAGATCCGCGCCATGGTGCCCGCCCCTCTTCCAAACCCTCAAAAGCGGACGCTGCTTCGACGCGCCTTGCTTCGTCCTATGACGGGATGCGCGTGATCTCGATCAGCTCCACGCCGGGTGCCGGCAGGCTGCTCTCGATGGTGGCGCTGGCACCCTCGCCTTCGTACGATCCCAGCATGTCGCCCTTATGCTGTGCGTCTGCGCGATACCGGACCACCTTGTAGCGGCCCTGGCCCCAGGGGAGATCGCTGACCTCCAGCGTATAACCGGTATATCCCGCGCTCCCGGCGTCAACGCGCCTGGGCGGAACGTTCAACGACATGTTCACGCGTTCGGTGCCGATTGGCACCTGGAATTCGAACACGTCGCGATCACGGGCGATGAGGTAGGAGTCCGGGATGGCGTAGTTCGCGATCAAGATGCGAACCGTGTCGCCGTCCGCGGTCTGACCCGCCAGCGCCGTAAATCCGTTCTCGTCTCCACCCGCAACGGCGAGACGATCCGTCTTGGCCAAGGTTTGCCCGACGAGGCGAAACGCGCTGGTCCGCGCATTCTCACCGCCATCGGGTTCGAAGATCCCAGCGGGATCCCTAAACTTATAGTGGAAATCAGCCCCGGTATCGGCGCGAAAGAAGATCGCTTGATCAACCGCGGAGTCCTGCATGTAGACGGCGGCCGCCGCGATGAAAGCGGCATTGTCGGCGTCTTCGAACTTCGCCGTCGGGATGCCCGTCATGCTCCAGTAGGAGAGCATCAGCTTGGCATCGCTGAACCCGTGCTTGTCGGCGACCGCACGCACCTCTGCCGCAATCGTGCGGAAATCGAGCGGATCACGCGAGTTGTCGCCATACCACATCCAGGACAGGAAATCCAAAGGCAGCGACTGTTGTTTGATGAAGTCCAGTAAGCCTTCGCGAAACGGACCTTCGTTCAACGGAAATGCGATGCACGGGCCGCCGAACTGAAGGCCGGGGTCGACACGCTTCACCGCGCGCGCAGCGGCCGCATACATTTGATAAAATTGCTCGGGCGTGCCGGAGAAGTGCAGGTTCCCGAAATCGGGCTGATCCCCGAATTCCCAACGCGTGATGGCGTTTTCGAACCCATTGCCCCACCCGCATACATAATGGCGCACGATATTCTCGACGACTTGCTCGTATTTCGCGAGGTCACGGACCGGCTGCTTGTTCCCCGGAATCTCGCTGGCAATGGTGAACATGATATCCGCGCCGAGCGAACGCACCTGCCCGACCCATGCATCGGTGTCGGCGAAATTATAGCTCGCCGGGTCGCTGGGGTCGGCCGACCAGTCGGGGAACAGGCTCGTGGGGTTGTCGACCGTGTCGAGCCGCGACACCCAGTCGTACGACCGGACCAGCGTCACATGCGCGGCTTTCCAGACATCCAGAATGTCGGGCACGCTGTCTGCGCCTGCTGCCGGTGCGGGGATGCCCGTCGTGCCGTGAAGCTTGCGCATGGGGCCCAACGAAGCGCCCGCATTGACGGCCAGCTTCGCAATACGATCTCTAGTCATCAGTAGTCGCTTTCCAGAATGCGGTGGACATAATCGAGCGCGGCCGGCTCCTCATTCACGAGGTGCGCGAGACGGCGGTCGAGAGCCTCGGGGGTCGCGGAGTCGAATTCCTCGTGCATCATCTGCAGCGAGATATCCCACACGGTTTTCACGCGCGGGTACCGCCGGGCCATGAACTTGGTCTGCACGTCGTAGAGCGTGTCACCGCTCTGCAGGAGTTGCGCAAAGACCACGCCGTCCTCGATCGCCATCGCGGCACCCGATCCCAGATAGGGCGTCATGGCATGCGCGGCGTCGCCCATGATCATCACCCGCCCCCGATGCCACGGATATGGAACCATGACGGTATCAAGCGGCGTGTAGGCGACGTTGGCGGCGGTGCGCAGCGATTCGATCTCGTCCGCCATGAACACGGAATCGCCCATCATCTCCCGCGCTTTTTGATACATGAGTTCGGGGAAAGCGGCGGGATCGTGGCGCGGACGACCTGACTCGTGATGCGTGACGATCACGTACATCATGCCACCAGCGAGCGGCACGAACCCAACCTTACCGCCGAAACCGTGGCAGAAAACGGCCCCCTTCAGCGTGTCCGGGGCGCGTACGGGAGCTCGCCAGGCCACGCCACCGCTGGGCGTGGGCACGTACTTCTCGCCGAACAAATAGCGCCGAATGCTCGAATTGATGCCGTCAAAGCCGAGCACGAGATCATATCGGTGCAGCGATCCGTCGCTCAGCTCCACCGTGACGCCGTCGGCATCCTGCTCGATGTCGACCGCCGTCGTCGCCATCCTGATCGTGCATCCGACCCCCAGTGCATGAGCACTGGCCATCTCCAGAAAGCCCAGGCGCGGCAATTGGACGTTGTTCGGTATGCCGTCGAACTGGCGGCCATATGGAATATCGACGACATGGCGACCATTCCGGTCGTAATAGGACAGCGGCGGCGTCGGAAAACCTAGGGCCAGCGTGGGTTCGAGCAGCCCGATCTCACGCAGAGCCCGCAGCCCATTGGTCCGCAGACCCCATCCGACGCCGGGCACCGAATTGTCCGGCTTGATATCGATGATGTCGACCTCGACACCGATCCGGGCAAGCGCCACCCCTGTGCAAAGGCCGCCGATACCCGCGCCAACAATCAGAATCTTTTTCGACCTTGGCATTTCGCCCCCTCCCAAATCTTCGAGGCGTGCAAACAAGGACTGTCAGCAACACCGAACCTCTCGTGATATATCACGGTTGCACGCAGACGCTGTTCCGGTCAAGCGTCGCGATCTTGTCAGTGCGCTCTGGCGGAGGCATGGGTTGCGACGGCACGGCGCCGATTTGGAGCAGCTTGATGACAGAGCGCAGTACGCAAAAACAGTCGCTCTCGGACCAGGCATATGCCCTTCTTCGGCAACGGATCGTGTCGTTGAAAATGCCACCCCGAATGCGCTTCACCGAGCGGGAGATATCAGAGGAGACTGGTTTCGGAGCGATGCCCGTGCGTGAGGCATTGGATCGCCTGAACCACGATGGTCTCGTCGAAACGATCCCCCGCCGCGGCTACCGCGTGGCAGGGCTTACACTGAAGTCGGTGGATGACTTTTTCACAGTCTGGAGCGCTGTGTCGCCGTTGATCATCCAACTGGCCCAGGAACGGATGACTCCGGAGCAAGCGACTGCTTTAGCTGCCATCCAGCAAGAGCATAGGCGGGCAGTCGGGAAAGCCAAACTCAACCCGGAAGACTGGATACGGCTCTCCCGGCACCGCTTTGATCTGCTTGCAGAGGCCACTCGCAATCCTCCGCTCCAAGCGATCTACCGTAACCTGTCGGCAGAGATGGACCGGATATTTCACTCGATCAGCCGCCACAAGGAGGATGTCCGCTCGATCTTTGACCTGGCCTCGCGGTTCGACAGTGTGATCCCGTCGGTCGAGGACGCGAGTGAGTTCATCCGGATCAGCCGCGAGAAAATCGCGGAGATCATCATCGAGAAGGGCTTCGACTACCCGCAGGCTGGCTGATCGCCTCGGCACTACTATGCCGACCAACGCACGCCCCCGCTCCCGCCACCGACCCCTGTTCTCGCGGCGCGGCGACCACTCCTCAATCGTATATCGGGCGCAATTCCTTATCGAGGTGGTAGCGGGTCAGCGCCATGGAGGCGAGGAGATCGGGCGAGCCGTCATACTCGATCGACATCCAGCCCTTGAACGCGTGCTGCTTGAGCAGCCGGTACAGTCCCTTGAGATCGAGTTCACCCAGCCCCGGCTCCCAGAACCAGCGCGTGCCATCGTCGGCAATCTCGGGATCGCGCGCGTATCGGACACTGTCGGGTTGGCGCGCGGAGCCGGTATCCTTCAGGTGGAACGTGCTGATCCGGTCATGATAGTCATTATAGAAGGTCAGAAGGTCTTCGCCCATGATCGAAATCTGGGCCGTGTCGATGCAATAATGCACCAGCTTTGGGTCGGTCGATTCGATCAGCTCGCGGTGATTCTCGATATTGATCGCGCAGAAAAACTCATTGTGCAGGCCGATCTTGACGCCGTGATCGGTGGCATAGCGACCGATCTCGTTCATCACGTTCGCACATTGCTGAACCTCGTCGCGGCTCAATGGGCCGGTGCCGCAATAATTCTGCGTCGGACAGGTGTTCATGTACGTGCCGCCGAACTTGACGATCGTGTCCACCGCCTCGCGGCCCGCGCGCACGACTTCGTCGAAATGTCCCGCGTCGTGTGAGGCATGGGCGCCATGGAACATGCCGATCACCTCGACCCCGCGCTCCTTCGCAAAGGCTGTAAAGTTTTCGGGCGAGCCGAACAGCGGCAGGATATCCGCCAGATCCCAGGGCGCGATCTCGATCCCGTCGAAACCCAGCGCCGACTGGTATTTCAGGATCGTGTCCCAATCGGAATAATAGGCGGTATTGGTCTTATCCTCATAATAAAATTCGCGAAAATTGTCGATCTGCCGATATGGAATGCTCTTCCAGTGGCACATGTTGGCGTAGCGGATATTGGGCATGGCGAAGGCTCCGTCCGGCTTAGTTCTGTAGTTTGTTAAGAAGCGCGCGGGTGCGCAGCAGCGCGCGGAAGGGATCGCGCGTCTGGCGGGCGCTGCACACGACCGGGCCGGCATAGCCAAGACGATCGAGCAGCTGAACGACGCCGCCCAGATCGACATTGCCGGTGCCCGGGTCGCGGAACACCTGCGTCGCGCGATGTTCCGGGAATTCCGGGTTCGCGCTTTTCCACACATCGCCCGGATCGACGAACTGGGTGTCGGTCAGGTGCACACAGCCGATGCGGCTCTGCTGTGCTTCGATGAACGCCGCCGGATCGACACCGGCGATCGTCAGGCTCGCCACATCGACATCGAGCTTCACGCCTTCGGGCAGCGCGTCGAGCAATGGCAGGACCTGTTCGCCGCGAAACAGGCTCCAATATTCATTGCGCAGCACCAGCGCGACGCCCGCCGCGTCAGCCTTTTCCGCAAGGCCGCCCAGCAACTGGAGGGTCCGCTCGGTAAAGGTCGCGCGCTTCGCCTCGAGATCGGGGTGATAGTGCGCGACGCGCCCGTAATAGGGCGACGGGCTGATCGCGAAATAGTCCGCCCCCAGATCGGCGGCGTGGGCAAGCGCCTCGCCCGCGAAATGCCCGCTCGCGCCAAAATAGAAGTCGAGATTGTCGTTCCGCATGAACAAATTGGGATCGAACGTCACGCCCGTCACCTGTTCGATGCCGCTGTTGGCCAGCACTGCCCGATAGTTGGCGGCCGACTCATATTTCGTGTTGATGCAATAGCGGTTCATCGGAACGCCGCTGCGCCCGCCGAACTGCCATACCGGCTCATAGGGGATCTCGATCGCGCCAAACCCGCTCGCGCGGATCAGTGGATAGAGTTCTTCCCAGAAATACCGGCTCTCGAACCGATTGCGGTTCGGCTCCTGATAGTGGCGGTTGATCAGGTCCAGGCTGATCGCAATCCGATCGAGGTTCATCGCGTCATCCATCTCAATGATGCGCCGTCGGCGACGGCGGTTGGAAGCTCGGCCCGGCGGGCGTCAGTCGGCGAGCATCCGCTGCGACAAGGCCAGCGACTCGCCCATCGGCATGGTGGGGAAATACTCAAGGCCGATCGCGCCCGCGTAGCCAAGGTCGCGCAGCGTGCGTGTAACCCGGGCCCAGTCCAGGCTGCCGGTGCCAGGCTCGTTGCGGTCGGGCATGTCGGCGACCTGCACATGCGCGACGAGCTGGATGCGCCCCGCCAGCACCTCCGCCATATCCTCGCCCATCACGGCGCTGTGCCAGACATCGTATAGCAGGCGCAGGTTCGGGCTGCCCACCGCTTCGACCAGATCGAGGCTGAGCTTGGTGCTGACGAGATACATGGTCGCGAACAGCTGCGTGTTAAGCGGTTCGAGCAGCAGCATGACGCCCGCCTCCTCGGCCGCATCCGCCGCGGCGCGCAGGGCGGTGACGGCATTGGCGAAATGCTCTTCCTCGCTCATGCCCTCGACCCGGAAGCCGGAGGCGACGATCAGGTTTGGCTTGCCGAGGATCGCGGTCGCGGCAATCGTCTCGCGCACGGCGGTGACCATCGCCTCGCGTTCGGCCGGGTCGACGATCGAGCGGCGCGGATCGACGCACAGGCTGCTCAGCCGCACGCCGGTTTCATTAAGCGCGGCGGCGAGTGCGTCGATCGGCTTATCGCGCCACAGGTGAAATTCGGCCAGAGCAAAGCCGGCCGCCTTGGCCGCCCGCACGCGCGCATCGAGTTCGCCAGCGTCGGCAAACTGCCATTCGATACAGGAGGATAATTGATACGCCGCAGACATAGGATCCCTTCCCATTCCACGGCCCCGTGGTGCGTCACGCACTCGTATGCCTGGCGGGCTTGATCCCGCTATTTTGTAATTCCCCCGATACGGAACTTCGCCAAAAGATCAAGCTCAGAAAGCGCATAGCCCTGCCGCCGCGTCGCAAGCGCGCCGTGGATATCGCAGATGCGCCCGATTGTGCTCGACCGGTCGAATGCTGGGGCGCGCTGCGACAACCCTTTCGGTTTCACGCCGCACATAATGGCGCAAACGAGCACCCATGATGGCGATGATATTCCTATGCCCGGCGACATTTCTCTCCACCCTACGCGACGTAGTCTGCTTGCTGCGGCGAGCGCGTCAGGCGTCCTGCTGATGGCAGGACAGGCCTTGGCGCAGTCGAGTGAACCGATTGCAGTAACCAGTCATGGACGGCTGCGCGGTCAGCGACTGGCAAATTGCATGGTGTTTCGCGGCATCCGCTACGCCGTCGCCGACCGGTTCCAGCCGCCGCGTGCGTCGGAACCGTGGAGCGGGATTCGCGACGCGCTGGCACCGGGGGCCAGCGCGCCCCAGACCAATGCCAACCCGCCACCCGGCCCACCCTATGTCATCCTCGCCCAGCTCCCGCGTCCGGCCGGCGCGAAGGCGCCGGCTCCGCTGCCGGAGAACGAAGACTGTCTGTTTCTCAACGTCTGGACGTCTGCGCTGAACGACGGTCGCAAGCGGCCGGTGATGGTGTGGTTGCACGGCGGGTTCTTCTACGGCGGAACAGGGTCCACGACGGACGGCAGCGGAATCGCCGGACGGGGTGACGCCGTCGTCGTCAGCCTCAATCACCGCCTTAACGCCTTTGGATATACGCATCTCGGTGATCTGGCCGGCGGCGAATTTGCCGAAGCAGGCAATGTCGGGATGCTCGATATCGTCGCAGCGCTGCGCTGGATTCGCGACAATATCGCGGCGTTCGGTGGCGATCCCGAACGCGTCATGGTGTTCGGCACGTCCGGCGGCGGCATGAAGACCAGCTTCCTGATGGCCAGCCCCCCGGCACGCGGCCTGTTCAAGCGCGCCGGGGTGCAAAGCGGGCCCGGCCTGCGCTTTATGGAGCGCGATGCAGCAGCGGCCGTGACCGAAAGGTTGCTCCGCGAAGTGGGCCTGACGTCGGCCAACGCCGCGGATCTCGCCAAGTTGCCCATGGCCAGGTTGCTGGCCGGGTATCACAGCGTAGCCAAGGCCATGAAGCCCAGCCGCTTTATCGACCTGCCCTGCTTCGCCCCGGTCATTGATCCGAAATGGCTGCCGCATCATCCCTTCTCGCCCAAGGCGGCGGCGGGTGCGACTGATGTCGCGATGCTGATCGGCTGCAACGCGCAGGAGATGAGCTTCTTCTGGGGCAATGATCCCGAAGCCTTCACGCTTAACGACGCCGGCTATCGCGACCGCGTCCGCACCTTTGCAGGCGGTCGCACGGATCAGCTGCTGCGCAGCTATGCGCGCGCCTATCCGAATGCGACAGCGGCACGGCGCTATCTCCAGGCATTTTCCGACTATTCGCTCGCGCTGCCCGTCACGGCGCAGGCCGATCGGCACGCTCATGCTGGCGGAACGACCTATGCCTATCGGCTAGACCTGCAGAGCCCAGCCCTGGGCGGCAAGCTTGGCGCGCTACACACACTCGAAAGCTCACTCCTGTTCAACACGCCGGAGGCGGGTCGAGCGCTGCTCGGGCCGGGCGATACGCCGGTGCGGCTGGCGCGCGAGATGAGCGAGGCTTGGGTACGCTTTGCCGCGACCGGCGACCCCAACGGGACCGACCTCCCGCACTGGCCGCGCTACGATGCCAAATCACGGGCGACGATGCTGTTCGATCGCGAGACGCGTCTTGCGTATGATCCCAATGCACTGGCGCGACGGAAGATGGCACCGCTGCTCGGCGCTTGAGGAAGCGGCGACAGCCTTACGCCGCGATGCATCCGACAGCGAAGAAATCATAAGGAGAGAGCAATGAATTTGATGCTGAAGGCCGTACTGGTGCCCCTTGCGATGGCGAGTCTGACCGGAGCACCGTCCGCGCAGCACCGCGACGCCGGTGCCGGATGCGATCGCGTGTGCCTCGAAAAGATCGGCGACCAGTATCGTGCCGCCTTTCTGGCGCATGATCCGTCCAAGGCTCCGATCTCGCGCCGGGTGCGCTTTGTTGAGAATTTCGTCGAAATGCCGTTCCCAGACGCGACCTGGGACACGGTCACCCAGGAGGTCGGCCCGGCACTCACGCTGTCCGATCCGACCACGGGCAACGTCGGCATCTACACGCGGATCGTCCAAAACGACACGCCCGGCTATCTCGCCGTGCGGCTGAAGGTCGAAGGCGAGCAGATTACCGAGATCGAACATCTGATCTCGACCAAGCGCAACCTGTCGGCACCGCCGACGCCAATCGCCGATTTCGACAAGTTCCAGCGTTCGCCACATCTCGACAAGGCAGTGCCGAAAGCGAAATGCCGACCGCGTGCGGAACTGGTCCGCCTCGCCGACGGCTATTTCGAGACGTTGGAAAACAATAATGGCGAGATCCGCGGAACGCGGTTTTCACCCGATGCGACGCGGACAGAAAACGGGCTTAACTTCCCCGAGATCGAGAAGGGATTCAAATCGGGCCGCTATCTGTTCAACGAGCGCGTGCGGGACCGCGATCATTTCCTTGTCGACGAATATCGCTGCATCGTGATGGCGCGGGGGTTCATCGACCACAAGGGCGTGCTGGATCAGTATACGCTGACCGATGGTACGCCGGCGCGCTCCATCTTCCGGGAACCGCACAGCTGGGGCCTGCTCGAAAGTTTCAAGCTGGAGGACGGGATGATCACGGGGGTAGAGGCCGTGTTCATCGCAACGCCCTATAATATGCGATCGCCCTACACCCAGAACCCCGACGTGATCCGCAATCGCGAGGCGAAATATCCCAAGAAGTGACGCGTTCCACCCCGGGTCATACCGGGGCGGCGCAGTGTTTCAGGGCTTGGGCTTGCGCGGGTCGATCTCGCCCAGTTCGGGATAATAGACCGAGCGGTTGGACAGCGATTCGTTATAGACTTCACGCTTGGAATACAGCCACTTGCCGTCTTCCTTGACGTAATATTCGACGACGTGGCCGAAATAGAGCGGCTGCACGTCCTTCTGCGGCGTGCGATTGGTCAGGGCGAACCAGTAAACAATGCCCTTCCCCGTCTTGCCGCCCTTGTCGATCGTGACGTTGTGGTTCAGCACGAAATGGTGCGTGCGCTGCCGCGAGGTGGCGTCCGGTGCGATGTTGCTGTCGCTCATCCGCACACGCCATGCGGTCAATGCCTTACGGATCGACTCACGGCCGTTTTCGACGCCGCCGATCCAGTTCAGCGTCGCATCCCTGGCAAAGCAGTCGGCGTAGGTGTCGGCGTCCAGCGCGTCGAACGCGATCATCAGCCGGCTGGAAAGATTGACGATCTCGGCCCGCGCTACGGCGTATTCCTCCGGGCTGACCTGCGCGGCTGCCGGGGTGGCGATGCAAAGCGCGAAGGCGATGCTTGCGACAGCGGTGATTTTCATATCTCTCCCTTTCATTTGACCGGTGTGACCGGCCTGGCATCGGTGCGGCGCTGGCAATGAAACGTGGATGTCCGCCGGTCCGCTCAAGCGGCTGAACCTAAATCGTCGCAGCGCATTCGACCCATCCAGCAGCGCATGGTCATTTGGCTAGCCACGCACCGAGCAAAGTAAAATTGCGATTACAATTTTATTGACAGGATACCCCTCCGGGTCTTCATAATGGACCTCAAGCACCCGGCCAAAGCAGCAGGGTGCATTGTCGAGGGGGATGCACGATGGCGGGGCTGAGGGAACACTCGACAGATGTCGTGCGCAAGGCCGAGAGAGCAGCCTATTGGCGCGAACATATTTGGGCGAGCGTCGGCGACTTCGACATCAAACCGGCCGACGAGCAGTTTCGGGCTTCGACGACCATGCGCCACGTCGGCGAATTTACCGTCGCCCGTGTTACCGCACCCGCACATGCGCTGAGCCGCAATCACCAGCAGGCGCGCGGCGATGACCGCCGCCTGTTCAAGCTCGTCGTCCAGCATGAGGGAACGATTTTCTTGGAGCAGCGCGATAAGAAGGTGGCGCTGAAGCCGGGCGACTGGACGCTCTACGACATGACGCGGCCGTTCAAGTTTCATTCGACCGAACTGACGCGCCAGTCCGCCGTGCTGGTTCGCGCCGAGGATCTGAACCTCGCCGATCTCACGCCCTACTCGCTGCGCCTCTACTCCGGTGCGAGCGGCTATTCGAGCATGCTGCGGTCGGCGTTGACCACTGCAGCGTCCGATAATGGCCGCGCTTGTAGCGAGGGCGATATCGGGGTGATGATCGCGCGGCTCGCACGGCTTGCGCTGCTCGAACATGGCAGCCACGAAGCGCGCCGCTCGAGCCGCGAGGTGATGCGCGAACGGATCGAGGGATATCTCGATCTCCATCTGCGCCGCTACGATCTGTCGATCGACACGGTGGCGCGGGGTCTGAATTGTTCGAAGCGCTACTTGCACAAGATCTTTCTCGATAGCGGGTGCACGCTATCCGAGCATATCCTTCAGCGCAGGCTGGAGGCGTGCCGGCGCGATCTGACCGATCCGGACAAGGCCGAGCAGTCAGTGACCGATATCGCCTATGCGTGCGGTTTTAGCAGCCTCGCCTATTTCAGCCGGGTCTTTAAACTGGCCTATGGCGAGAGCCCGCGGGACTATCGCGCCATTCACGGCGGGATGCCGATCACAACCGTTCAGTAGAACGAATGGCAAAAAGGGGCCGCGGCGACACGGGTGTCGCCGCGGCCCCTTTCCCCCTTTTTCAGGCGAACGGCAACTCGCCGTTTTCGACCCAGGTGCCATGGACCTGTGGCGCGGCGCGGAAAGGCAGCAGCACCCGCCCAATCGGCCCGTCGGCCAGACGCTCGGCATCCGCGATGAGCAGCTCGGACCGCATTTCGGCAAAGTTCGACGCGACGCCGATCAACCAGCCCGACCCTTCGTCGCCGCCCTTGCGCGGGATGAAACACGCTTCGGCGAGGCTGTGCGTTTCGCCGGCAAACATCGACACCATCTGGCCCGCCTTGACGTCGAACCGACCATAGCAGTTCGTCACACGTCCTTGCAGGTTACCGCCCTGCGCGACGTTGAACGGCTTGGACAAGTCCGTGAAGCCGGTGAAGACATAACGCTGGTCCCGGGTGAGATAGCGACGGTCGATCGCGCCGATGTCCATGATCGGCGTCGGGAACAGGATTTCCTCGGTCCACCCGTCATGCTTGGACGAAAGGTCGAACGTCAGGCGGCGGAGATAGCCCTTGGCTTTGGTGCGGTCCCAGGGGCTGTTGTCGACATTGGTGAAGAACGGGAAGAAATTGCCGTCGTAGAACGGCGCTTCCATGATCACCTTGTCTCCGACAGTGCGCGCGTGGAACGTGTGCATCATGCATCGCAGCGGTCCGCGGAACCAGCGAATGTCCTTGCCCTCCGCGCCGCGCGGAAGGATGCCGATGTAGCTTTCCTTGCTGTTGTCCCAGCCCCAGTGGATCTTGCCGGCCTTCAGCCTTTCCGAACTGGTGACATAGCCGGCGAACGGGAAGATGATGTGCTTCTCGGTCAGCGCGATGTCGTGCATGATGCTGACATAGGGCACCGTGAAGCGGGTATCGTGGGTCACGCGGCCCTTTTTGTCGATCGTCGCGACATAGACCTCGTCGCCGGCCAGCCCGTTCGCCTCATTGCCATAGGCGATCATCTCGCCGGTGTCGGAATCGACCTTGGGATGTGCGGTGAAATGCGGCCCCTTATACTTGCCGCCGAAGTTCCAGCGGCCGACTGTCGCCAGCGTGTTGGGGTCGATCAGGTGAGGCAGCCCGTCTTCCTTAAGTGCCATCAGACGCCCGGCAAAGGCGAAGGGCGTCGTGTTGGCGACGGTCCGGTCGAGCCCCTGCACGGCGGGGTCGTCGGTATAGGGGTTGCGGTAATAGCCGAACTGCTGGCCGCCTGCCTTCAGGTTCGCCTCGAACCGCGGGGTGCGCACGAACCGGCTCTTGTAGCTGACCCGGCCGTTCTTGAACCGGAAGCTGCTGATATGACCATCGCTGTTGAGGATTGCGTCATTGTCGAACTTCGGCGGGTAATACCATTCGCCGCCCAGGCGGACAAAAGCGCCGTCGAGTTCGGTCGGGATCGATCCCGACGTTTCGCAGTCGAGGACATCGGCCTCAAAGCGTTGCGGGGCAAAGAAGCCCTGCGCCGCCTTCATCTTGGAAAAATCAACCATGGTGAACTCCTAGCCGGCCCGACAGGGACGGCGATCCGTCAGAAGAAGTGGCCCAGCCGCATCAGACTTTCCGTGTCCGGCGCGAAGCGACCGGTCGCGGTGGGCGGTTGGTAAGGCTTGTCGCGCCCGGTCGGATCGAGCCAGGGCGCGTCGGCGTGAAAGCCCACCACAGGCGCGCCGCCGAGACGCGGGAGCGCCGCGGCCTTCACCGGGAGCGCAAGGGCGGCGGCCCCCCCCATCGCCGCGCGGGCGAGCGCGCGGCGGGAGATTGGCAGAGCGCCAGGTGCATTGGGATCGTTCATCACCATCCTCCTTGTCAGAACCGTACGCGCGCGCCGAAGCGATAGCTGCGCCCGATCATGTCATAGAATGCCGGCACGGTGGGGTAGCCGAAATTCTGCGGGATCAGCGGCGGATCGCGATCGGTGAGGTTGTTGACGACGCCGAAGAATTCGAAGCGATCGGTCGCGCGGATGGTTGCCGACAAGTTGAAATACTGGCGCGCGGGCACGTCGTTATCGTTGATCTGCACCCCCTCGACGAACAGATTGTTGTAGTTGGCCTTGCTGATCGTGCGCATCTGCAGCTGAAGCGTCAGAAGCGCGTCATCATAGGTCAGCGAGCTGTTGGTCAGGAAGCGCGGGGTGCCGATGACGTCGCCGGCGCGCTCGATGAAGCCGGTCCCGGTGATATCCTCGCCGAACTTGTCGTAGAGCGTGCCCGAGAAGCGCGCGGTGAGCGCCCCGCCCAGCTTGCCCGACAGCTTGTCGAGCGGCAGTCGGTACGATGCCTCGAAGTCGAAGCCCCTGCGCTCGATATAGCCCAGGTTCAGATACGGATTGTCCACCGTATAGACCGTGGCGCCGCCGGCCGGCGAGCGGGTGATGAACGAGCAATAATAGGCATGATCCGGCGTCGGCGTCGTTCCGGTGCAGAAGTTGATGACCAGATTGGCGTCGATGAACGCGATCGCGTCGTCGACGCGAATGTCGAAATAATCGACCGACAGCTTCAGCCCGGGGATGAACGGCGGGGCATAGGACACGCCTAGCGTCTGGGTCTCCGACTTTTCGGCCTGAAGCCCGGCATTGCCGCGCACCAGATTGGCCGTTGCCACCTGCCCGGTCGGACCGCCAGCGACACCGGTGGAGAAGTTACGGGTCTGCACCGTGGTGACGGCAGGCGTGAACAGCTCGAAAATGTTGGGCGCGCGGATGTCGCGGGACAAGGTCCCACGCACCATCAGCCCTTCAATCGGTTCCCAAGTTCCGCCGAGCTTCCATGTCGTCACGCCGCCGCTGGAGCTGTAATCGGTGAAGCGCACCGCGCCCTGCAGATCGAGCGAGCGCAGCAAGGGTAGGTCGCGTGCCAGTGGCACGACCGCCTCGAGATACGCTTCCTTGACGTTGAAGCTGCCGCGCAGCGCACGTGCGTTCGAGCTTTCATACCCGGCTGCTTCGGCAATCGCATCGACCGAAGTATTCTGGTCTTCGCGGCGGTATTCGGCCCCCAGCGCGACCGAGACCGGCCCCGCCCAGGTGCTGAACGGCTCACCGGACAGGTTCAGGTTGGTGGCGAACTGCTTGTAGAAGGTCTGGGTGAGGGTCGTCCCGGTGACATAAGCGATTGCCGCCGCGGAGGGCGCCCCCTCGCCGAAGACGTTGAGCGGGACACACCCAGCCGCGGCCGCATTTCCGGCGACCACCGCACGACAGGCCGGGCCATTGGCGGTCTGGACCACATCCGCAGCAAAGCGGAAATTGGACTGGATCCGGTTGCCGTAAACCCGCTGGGTGTAGAGGTTTTCGCCATAGGTAGCCGCGCCGTTCAGCTTCCACGATCCGCCCAGGCGCGCGTCGAACCCGATGACGCCGCGCTTCGTCTCGACCTCGACCCGAGTGCGCTGATAGCCGATATCGACGCTGTTGCGGCCTAGGTTGAAGCTGGTGATCTGGTTGGCGGCGTTCGCGGGCAGCGCGTTGAGCCGGTCGATTTCGGCCCGCAGTGCGGCCGGGATGAAAGGATTCTGCGTCGAAATGACGATCGGCGTCGCCTGTTCGTTACGCGGGGGCAGCGTCTGTCCGCGCCCGACCGTATCGGCATAGGATGCCTCGGCATAGACGGTGAAATCGTCCGCCACCTCATAGCTGGCGCGGCCATAGCCGGTCCAGCGGCGGACCTTTGGCGCGACCGAGACGCCGGTGTTGAAGTTGATGCCGGCGTTGCTGCCGCCACCTTGCATGAAGCTGGACCCGACGAAATTGCCGTACTGGAAACGTCCGATCGACCCGTCTGGATTGATGTAGATGCCGCGCAACTGCGCCGCCGGCCCCGTCGTGCTGTTGATCAGGCCACCGTTGGTCATGGTAGAATAACGCACGTCCGGCAACAGCAGCTGCTGGGCGAGGCCGTTGGTAGCGCGGCTGGGATTGGCGACTAGGCCATAGCCCAGTCGGCCCCAGTCGCGGGTGAACACATCGCCCATGCCGTCATTGGTGACATGATCGAACGCAACAGTGATGTGCCCGCGCTCGCCCAGCTTCAGGCCGCCGACCGCACCGATGCGATATTCGGCATTGTCGCCCTGTTCGGATACACCGGCCTGTGCCTCGGCACGCAGGCCTTCGAAATCCTTGCGCAGGATCAGGTTGACGACGCCGGCGACCGCGTCGGAGCCCCATTGTGCCGATGCACCGCCCGTCACGACCTCTGCCCGCTCCAACAGCAGCGCCGGAACCTGGTTGAGATCGACCTGATAGGTGCCGATCCCGGTCACGATCTGCGGCACGAACCGGTTGCCATCGACCAGCACGAGCGTGCGCGACGGGCCAAGGCCACGCAGATCGGCGAAATAGGAGCCGGCAAACGCCGCGCGCACGCCGGTCGTGGTCGGCGACTGGGACGCCTTGAAAGCGGGAATTTCGTTGAGGACGGTCGCGACGTTGGTCGCACCGCGGGCTTCGAGCGCTTCGGTGCCGACGATGGTGGTGGGGGTCGGCGCGGTGAAGCCGTCGCGCTGAACGCGGCTGGCGGTCACGACGACTTCGTCGGCGGCCTTTGCGTCAGCCTCTCCGGCCTTCGCATCCTCCTGCGCCGAAGCGATCGCCGGGAAGGCGAGGCTCAGCGCGATGGCGGCGGTCGTCGTGGCGCTGCGCATGAGTCGGCTGATCGAATGCGTTGAGCGGTTCATTTGTCTCTCCCCTCCTGAATCGGTGCCCTTCGCGGGCATTCCCTGAGCGTCCTGATAGGCGACGCGCACGCCAGGCGTTTATGTAGGGACGCATGCGGCTTTACCCGGCAGTGCACGCGCCGCGTTCAGCCTGCGAACAGGCGCCCGACCGCCGCCATGTCGGTCGCACGGTCGAGCGAGCGCACCGCATCAAGCGCGCGTCGCGCCGCCGCCGCCGACATCCGGGTGCGCGCATTGGCGATGAACTTCGCGTCGAGCGCCGCATCGTCGAGGCGCATCTCGGGCACCGACCCCATGCCGCGCACATACATGACCTCATGCGTGTAGCGCTGCCCGGAGGCGGTCACTTCGACGCTGGCAATGAAGCTGCGCGGATCGGCGCGCTTGGTGTCCACCGTGCGCGGATGCGTGGACCATTGGATCCGGTCCATCATTGCCTTGACTGCAGGGTCGGCAAGCTGCTCGGCCGACTGGCAGCGCGCGTCGAGCGGGCGACCGAGCGCAACCAGGGCCAGCATGTAAGGTACGCTGAACTGCGCATCCTCTTGCGTGCGCACGTTCATCGGGTCCGGGTTGGCGGCGAAGGGCGCTCCCCAGGACTCTATCCGCTCGATCGACGCAGGGTCGATCCGCTCGCGCGCCAGCAGGGCGAGCAGCGCGTCCATGCGGCTATGGATGTAGCGGCAGCAGGCATAAGGCTTGTAATCGGCGTTGACGATCGTCCAGCGCTCGCCCAGCCCGCGCGTCGCGGCGGGGATGTCCCATTTGCTGAAGCCATAAAAGCGCGCGAAGCCCGCCGGACCGTCCAGCACGCGGGGATTTCCGGTGAAGCCACTTTCGGCAAGCAGCGCCGCCGTCACCGCACCCTGGTTCACCCAGCCGACCGGCGTGTATTTGACGTTCGATTTGGGGCTGCCCGTTTCCCAGTCATGCGCGGCCTGCGGCGGGCAGTAATAGCCAGCCAGCCCGATCGCATTCGCCGTTGCCGCTGCCGGCAATCCCAGCAGTCGCGCCGCGCCGGCGGCCGCGGCAAGCATCGATTCCTGATTGATCGCGAACACCTCCGGCGTCGCGCCCGTCTCGAGGATCGCGGCGCCCATCGGGCTGGTGGCCGAACTCAGCCGCGCGGCCAGCTCATAGGCGATGACCAGCGCCAGAATGAAGTCGCGCCCGGACGTGCGGCGGGCTTCCGCCAATGCCATCAATGCGGGAACCATCACCGGCGGAATATGGGGGATCGCGTCGTAATCCAGGCCGTTCATCAGCTCGGCATTGGCGAACGCGGCGTTGGTGGTCGCGAGGCGTGCCTTGCCGCCCCATAGCTGCGCCTCGCCAGCTCCGCCGAGCCGGGCCATCGCGGTCGCCGCGAGGCGGCCCTTGTTGCTCTCCCAACCGGCGACCCCGCAGCCCAGCGCATCGACCATGCAGCGTTTCGCGGCATCGATCACCGCGGGCGGCAGATCCTCATAGCGCAGTGTCGTGGCAAAATTGACCAGCGTCGCGGTCGTGGTTCCGTCCGGGTCCGTGGTCGCGCGCCCCTCGGCGGCGGCGGGATGGCGGGGCGCAACGGGCGCGGTTTGGGGACTTGCTGGCCGCGCGGAGGCCATGCCGGAAATGGGCAGGGCGGCGCTTCCGATGAGCAGATGACGACGATCGACCATGGCACGTCCTCTCCCGGTCTTGGTAAGACAGCCGCGCAGCCACCGGCTCAGGCCCAACGTCGCGACATTAGCCTGATGGGGTAGCGGCTTCGCCCTCCCCCCGCCATGTCCGGCCGCGCTCGACCGCTTTGGCGCGAGCGAACTGAATTGCATAAGTATATGATTTTATATGGTTAGTGCGGGGCCAGAGCTGCTTGCATCACCGCCATGTGTCACAATAGGCGTGCCGGATGCGGCCGAGCGCCGTGCGATAACAAGTTGTGGAGTGAAGCCGGATGGAAGCGCTGAGAGCAACATTGGCGGGTATCGAAGCGCGCGCCACCGCGCCGTTCTTCATCGATGGCGCGTGGCACGAAAGCGCGCAGCCGGCTACGCTCGACGTGATCGCGCCGCACAGCGAGGAGCTGTTGATGCGCCATGCGGAAGCCACCCATGGGGAGGTCGATCGGGCGGTGGCTGCCGCGCGACAGGCGTTCGACCACGGCCCATGGCCGCGTATGGCACCGGCAGACCGCGGCGCGGCGCTGAAGCGGGTGGCGGCGTTACTCGCCGAACGACTTCCCGAACTGGCCGACGCGTGGACCGGACAGGTTGGCGCCGTCCTCGGATTTACCCGCAATGCCGCGCGCCAGGTGCCGGGACTGTTCGACTTTTACGGCGACCTCGCGGCCAGCTACCCGTTTGTCGACCGGCGGACGCGCTCTTCGGGTGGCCGGGTGCAGGTGATCAGCGAGCCCGCGGGCGTGTGCGCCGCGATCACGCCGTGGAACGCGCCGCTGGTCCTGTTGTGCTACAAGGTAGCGGCGGGGTTGGCAGCGGGCTGCACCTTCGTCGTCAAGCCGTCGCCGGAGACGCCGATCGACGCGCATATCCTGGCGGAATGCATCGCGGGCGCGGGTTTGCCGGACGGGGTGTTCAACATGATCCAGGGCGGGCGGGAGATCGGCGACTATCTCGTCCGCCATCCCGGGATCGACAAGGTCAGCTTCACGGGGTCGACCGTCGCGGGCAAGGCGATCGCATCGGCCTGCGCGGCGCGTCTGACACGCTTCAGCCTGGAGCTGGGTGGAAAGTCAGCCGCGATCATTCTCGACGATGCCGATTTGTCGAAGGTGCTGACCACGCTAGTCCCCTATTCGATGCCGATCACCGGGCAGGTGTGCTTTTCGCTGACCCGCGTGCTCGTGCCGACCGCGCGCTACGACGAAGTGCTCGACGGCTATGTGTCGGCGGTGCGGAAGGTGAATGTCGGCAATCCCTTTGAAGACGGTGTGCAGATGGGACCGCTCAGCCTTTCGCGCCAGCGCGACCGGGTCGAAGGCTATGTCGCGCAGGGAATCGCGGAAGGTGCAAGGCTGGTGACCGGCGGCGGGCGCCCGCCCGCCCAGAATCGCGGGTGGTATTTCGAGCCGACCGTCTTTGCCGATGTCACCCAGGATATGACAATCGCGCGGGAGGAGATCTTCGGTCCGGTGGTCTCGCTCATCCGCTATGACGACGAAGCCGAGCTCGTCGCGCAGGCGAACGCCACCGATTATGGCCTCCACGGCGCAATCTATTCGGCCGACGAGGACCGCGCATTGGCGATCGCGCGGCGGGTCGACGCGGGTTCGCTCGCCATCAACGGCATGGCCGTCGATATCGAGATGCCGTTCGGGGGATTCAAACAGTCCGGCATCGGTCGAGAAGGCGGACTGGAAGGGCTGCAGAACTATCTCGAGCTGAAGACGATTTATCTGCCCGGCTGAGGGTTGCGGGTGGCGCACCACTGAGCAGCTTTGCGATCGCGCGCGCGATGGACGGCACGGCGCCGGTATTTCAATCGTCTGCCGGACCGGACTACCCGCGGATCGCGGCAATCCGCGTTCGCGTTCCCGTCCGAATGATCAAACTCGGCACTGTCGATCAGCGGACCTGGCCGCCGCGCACCCCGAAGATATCCGCCGGCAATCGCCACGCCGCGAGGATGGCGATCAGGAGCAGCGCGATGAATAGCGCGCCTGCCACCGGCAAGCCCGCAAGCGCGCCACCCGTCCGGGCCGCAGCCGCGAAATAGGCAGAGCCGATCACCGCAATGCCGATCGCGCCGCCCAGCTGCTGCGCGGTGCGCAGCGTCGCGCTGGCCGTCCCCGCGAACGCGCGGTCGACATCGGCGACCACGACCGGGGGCAGTGGCCCGGCCAGCATCCCCATGCCGACCCCTGCCAGCGCAAGCAGCGCAAAGAATCCGACACCGCCGCCGGTTCCGCCCGCGATCAGCGTCAAGGCACCGCTGGCACCCGTCATCATCACCAGCGCGCCACCGATCAGCAGCCAGCGACCGAGGCGCGGCAGATACTTTTTCCCGATAAAGCTGATGCCCGCCATCACCCCGAGACCAAAAGGTACATGCGCGAGCGCGGTATCGAGCGGCGACTTGCCCAACCCCTGTTGCAACGCGACCGCGAGCACCAGCAGGAAGCCCGCCGCGCCCGCCGAGAAGGCCAGCACCGCGACCAGTCCCCATCGGAAGGTGATCAGGCGAAACAGCGCGGGTTCGATGATCGCCGCCAGCCCCGCGCGCCGCCGCGCCAACGCCCGAATCCAGCCCACAATGACCAAGGCGACTCCGACGAGCGCGCACGGAATCGCCCAAGCCGGCCAGCCCCGCTCCGACCCGTCGATCAGCGCGAATAGCAGCGCCGCAAAGCCCGCCGCAAACAGCGCCGCACCAAACAGGTCGATCTGCAGCGGGCGTCCGGCGTCCCGCTGCGGAATCGTCCGCAACCCCAGCCACAGCGCGATCAACCCGATCGGCAGGTTGATCAGGAAGATCAGCCGCCAGCCAAGGCCAAACCAGTTCCATTCGATCAGCAAGCCTCCCAGGATCGGTCCCAGGATCGCGGCGAGCCCCCCGATCACGCCGAACCAGGCGAGCCGCGCAACGCGTTCGAGCGGGGAAAACAGCGTCTGCACAATCGCCATCACCTGCGGCCCCATCATCGCGCCGGCGGCCCCCTGGAGCAGGCGGCCGATGACCAGCTGCTCGGGCGTTTGCGCCAGCCCGCACAGGGCCGACGTGGCGATGAAGCCCGCAACCCCGATCAGGAACATGCGGCGATAGCCGAACGCATCGCCCAGCCGTCCGCCGAGCAGCAACAGCGCACCCAGCACGAGCAAATAGCCCGCGACGATCCACTGCATCGCCGCCGACGAGGCATCCAGCGCGCGGCGGATCTCGGGCAAGGCGGTGTTGACGATGGTCGTATCGGCGACTTCGAGCACGAAGGCTATCAGCACCGTGATGAAGGCGAGCATGCGCTGACGATCCGTCAACTGCTGTGCCGCGCCGCCATCCTGCGGCGTGCCTGCCCCTCGGTCCATATGACTGCCGCCCCGGAAATTTCGGGCGCGCGCCCCCGGCACAGCCCTAATTAAAATGATGCTTCTATTATGAGCGTGTTTCGCTTAGCGTCAAGCCAATGCGGCGATTCACGACCGCGATGTTGAGGTGGCGGATGTGGTCGCGCGTCCGTCCGGAGGGGAGTGAAGGCGTTGCACAAGTCAGACTCGTCGCGGGTGCCCGGGCCCGCCCAAGGGTTCACCGTCATCATCGCGGGGTTCCTGCCGATCATGGCAATCGTGTCGATGTTCCCGGCGGTGCCGGCGATGATCGCGCATTTCGGTGCAGACCCCAATGCCAGCTGGAAGGTGCCGGCGATGGTGTCGGCCCCCGGCCTGACCATTGCGATCACCGCGCTGTTCGTCGGCCTGATGGTCGATCGCTTCGGGCGCCGTCGCCTGCTGCTCGGATCGACCCTGCTCTACGGGATCTTCGGCTCCGCACCGTTCCTGCTCGAATCGCTCGACGCCATCTATGCCTCACGCCTGTTGCTCGGCCTGAGTGAGGCCGCGATCCTGACGACGCTCAACACGCTGATCGCGGATTATTGGGACGAAAAGAGCCGCCGCAACTGGCTGACGATGCAGGGCTTGATCGGCCCGGCGCTGTCGTCGGTGATGATCTTCTTTGCCGGGGCGCTGACCGCGTGGCGCTGGAACGGCATCTTCCTGCTCTATCTGGTCGCGTTCCCGATCTTCCTCGCCATGCTGCGCTACATGTACGAGCCGCAGCGCGAGGTCGCACCCGCGCGCGTCGAGGGCGAGACCGCCGATGGCGGCATCCCCTGGAGCGTCCTCGCAACGATCGGCAGCGTGACCCTGTTCGTTTCGGTCCTCTATTATGTCTTCATCATCAATGGTGGACTGGTCTGGCAGGAGCTGGGGGTCAAGGATCCGGGCAAGATCGGTCGGATCACGGCATTGCCCAGCCTGTTCATCCTGGTCGGCGCGGGCGTGTTCTGGCTGCTCGGCCGCTGGCAGGTCAGCTCGCGCGCTCAGCTCTTCGCGCTGCTCGCCACGCTCGGCACCGGCCTCGCCATCATCGGCCTCGCCAGCGACTGGCGGATGATGATCCTCGGCATGATGGTGCAACAGACGGGCGCGGGCATGGGGGTGGTCACGCTGATCGCCTGGGCACAGCGCAAGCTGCCCTATGCCCATCGCGGACGCGGCATGGGCTTGTGGACCGCCTGCTTCTTCTTCGGCCAGTTCGTCTCGCCGCTGCTGGTCAGCCTGGTGCGCGCGCAGGTGGGTTCGATGCAGGCCGCGTTCCTGGTCGCGGGGATCGTCGGGATCGTCGGGGCAGTCGTCGTCTGGCTGGTGGTCGACCGCCGCCCGACGCTTCAGCCCGCTGCAGCATGAGACTTGCGATGATCCGCGCTTGTCTGAGCGCCATTGCCGCGCTCCTCGCCCTCTCGCCGGCCACCGCGCAGGAGCCGCCGCGCTTCCGCTACGACGTGATCGAAGCACCGCTCCAACCGGGCGCGGTTACGCTGCCGACTGCGCCGAAGGACGCGCCGGATCGCGAGCAATGGATGACTCAGAACGGGTCGATCGGGGTGCGCAACGTCTCGCACGCCACGCTGACCCCGGTGCTGCCCGCCGGCCCATCGACCGGCGCCGCGGTGATCGTCGCGCCCGGCGGCGGTTTCCTCGGTCTGTCGATGGATGCCGAGGGGTGGCAGGTGGCGCGCTGGCTCGCCAATCACGGCATCGCCGCCTTCGTCCTCAAATATCGCGTGCTGCCCACCCCGCGCGACAATGCGGAGTGGCAGGACAAATTCAACCGCATGATCGGGGGCGAAAGCGTCGGCTTCGCCCCGCCCAAGGACACCCCGCCCGAATCGCTTGCCGACGGGCTCGCCGCGCTGGCGCATGTCCGCGACAACGCCGCGCGCTATGGCGTGGACCCGAAGCGGATCGGATTCATGGGCTTCTCCGCCGGTGGCTTCCTGACGCGCACGGTGATCGAACAGAGCGGCGCGTCGATGCCGGCCTTTGCCGCGCCGATCTATCCCAACATGGCGGCGATGCGCGTACCCGCGAACGCACCGCCAATGTTCGTCACGATCGCGGCGGACGATTTCCTGCTGACCCGCGAAACGGGCCTGCCGCTGCTCGACAGCTATCGTGCTGCCGGCAAGCCGATCGAGTTCCACCTGATCGCCAATGGCGGCCATGGCTTCGGGCTCGGTCGTGAGGGCACCGCATCGGAAGGCTGGATCGAGACTTTCCACCGCTGGCTCGGCAGCATCGGGATGCTCGATCCGAAGTGAGGCCTGAGGGGGTGCCTTAGATCGCCCCCTCCTTCAACAGCTCGACGGCATGCCCTGCCGCGCGCGCCGTCAGCGCCATATAGGTGAGCGACGGGTTCTGGCAGGCCGAGGAGCTCATCTGCGCGCCATCGGTGACGAACAGATTGGCGACGTCGTGCGCCTGGCTCCATTTGTTGAGCACCGATGTCGCCGGGTCCGCGCCCATCCGCGCCCCGCCCATCTCGTGGATCGCGCTCCCGCCCGGATTGGGGCGGTCGAAGCCCATGATGACCTTGCCGCCGGCATGGCCCAGCATCTCGGCGGCGTCCGCTTTGGCCTGCGCCAGCGCGGCATGTTCTTCCGCGCCGAACGCGAATTCGATCTTGAGGATCGGAAGGCCATTGGCGTCGGTGCGCTTGGAGTCGAGCGTGATCCGGTTCGATGCGCGCGGCACGCAATCGGCAAAGGCGACCAGCACCATCCGCCACATGCCGGGCGGCTGCAGCGCCTCCTTGTACGCTGCGCCGATACCTGCCTCGCGCTTGCCGCGCGTCCAGCCTGATTGCAGCGCCCCACCCTGGAATGAGAAACCGCGATTGTGCCCCGCTCCGTCGATCGCGTCGAGATTGCGGAAGCGCGGGATGACGATGCCGGTCGGGCGATTGCCGAAGGTGGTCCATTGCTCGAAGCCCGGGAACAGCGCGATCGCCGACAGGGTGCTGGCGTGGTCCATGATGTGCGTGCCGAGTACGCCGCTGGCGTTGGCGAGGCCGTTCGGCATTGCGTCGCTGCCCGAATTGAGCAGCAGATGCACCGAGTTGAACGCCCCGGCATTGAGGAACACCATCCGCGCGGTTGCCTGCCCGCGCGCGCGCGTCTTGCCGTCGATCCAGCGCACGCCGGTGACGCGGCGCGTCGCGGGGTCATAGTCGATCTTCTCGACCACCGCGTCGGTGACCAGGGTCAGGTTGCCGGTCTTTTGCGCCGCGGGCAGCGTGGAGGACTGGGTCGAGAAATAGGCGCCATAGGAACAGCCGCGGGCGCAGATCGACCGGCGCTGGCATTCGCCGCGCCCGTCCTTGGCCTCAGTCAGATTGGCGGTGCGTCCGATGGTCAGCCGCCGCTCGGGCCAGCGCGCGGAGATTTTCTCGCGCACCGCCTGTTCGACGACGTTCAGCGCCATCGGCGGCTGAAAGCGCCCGTCGGGGAGCTGCGCCAGCCCCTCGGCCGCGCCGGAAACGCCGATAAACTCCTCGACCTTGTCATACCACGGGGCAAGGTCGGCATAGCGGATCGGCCAGTCGGTGCCTTTGCCATCACGCCGGTTGGCGTCGAAGTCATAGTCCGACCAGCGATAGGATTGCCGCCCCCAGGTCAGCGACCGCCCGCCCAGATTATAGCTGCGAAACCAGTTGAACGCGGTGCCGTCTTCCGTCGCATAAGGGTTTTCGGCATCGTTGACGAAATGCGGCTCAGTGAATTCGGTGAAATGGCGGTTGCCGCGCTGCACCGGATAGTCGCGCGCATATTTCTCGGCATCGCCGATGCCGCGGAACGGCATGTCCCACGGTGCCTTGGTTTCGTTCACATATCCGGTCTGGTGCGCGATCATCGGCCCACGCTCCAGCATCAGAACCTTGAGCCCCGCCTCGGTCAGTTCCTTGGCCGCCCAGCCGCCGGTGATGCCGGAGCCGACCACGATCGCGTCGAATTGCATATTGTCCACCATCAGCCGAAATCCACCGCGGTCCAATCGCTGGAATAGGCGCGCTCGCCTGGCTTGGCGGCTACTGCGGGCTCGAAGCGTCCCGGCGTCAGTTCGTAGCGCAGCTCCTGCGCGCCGCCGGTTTGCGAGGTGTAGTAGCCGGTCAGGATCAGCCCCTTCACCGTCTTCCACGGATGATCCTTCGCGGCATACGCGTCGGCGTCCAGCCGCGTCAGGATCGCGGCTCGGCGCGGCTCGGGCTTGCCCATCCAGTCACCATTCGCCGCACGATCGAGTTCGGCTTCCAGCCAGTCGAGGTGGCGCAGGCTGCCGTCGCTACGCAGGTACCCGCTGGCGGCTGCCGAAGCCGTATCGCGCACGAGCGGTGCACGGCTCTTGTCGAGGCCATGGGCGAGCGCGAGGATCACGAAATCCCCCACCCCCACGTCCCCCGCGCCCGGGGTAGCCGTGCGCGGGATAACCAGCTGGCTGACGTCGCGGATCATCGTGCGCTGGCGGTCGCTCGGTGCGTCGGCATCGTCCTGTTTCGACAATGTCGCAACGACCGCAGGCATCCCCACGACCGCGGCGAGCAACGCCACACCTCCGCCGAATTCGCGCCGCGTCCAGCCCGCCTGACTCATGCTCCACCCTCTCCGCGCCGGTTCTTGCCGGCTCCGATTCCGCCTGATATCAGAATGGATATTCTATTTCTAGCGGAGAGGTGTCGGATGCTCAGACTATCGCGCATGATGGAGCTGGGTACGCCCGCGCCCGATTTCGCACTGCCGGATACTGAAGGGCGAACGGTCCGGCTGGCCGATGTCGCCGGTCCCAACGGGCTGATCGTCGCCTTTATCTGCAACCATTGCCCGTTCGTGCTGCACGTGATCGACGCTTTCGTGGACTTTGCGCGCGAGTATCAGGCGCGCGGCATCGGCGTGGTCGCGATCTCGTCCAACGATATCGTCGAGTTTCCTGAGGACGATTACGACCATATGAAGCTGTTCGCAGCGGAGCGCGGCTTCCCCTTCCCCTATCTCCATGACGCGGACCAGCAGGTCGCGATCGCCTACGAAGCGATCTGCACGCCGGACTTCTTCATGTTCGATTCCGACCTGCGCCTGTTTTACGCGGGCCAGTTCGATGCCAGCCGACCCAAGATCAATCGCCCGCCCGTGCCGGGCCTTCCGCCACTACGCACCGACCTGCCCGTGACCGGCGAGGACATGCGCCGTGCCGCCGACGCGCTGCTGGCTGACGATCCTCCGCCCCAGCCGCAGCGGCCGAGCGCGGGCTGCTCGATCAAATGGCTCGAGGGGAATGCCCCGACATGGGCGTGATTGCCAACCGCATCTGGCTCCCCGCCGCCGCCGCCGTTCCGCAGGAGCGCGGAACCGACTATTTCGCGCCGGTCGATGGCGCGGACTGGTCGGACGGGTTCGGCTGGCATCGCGGCTTCTTCTCCAGCTTTCGCCTGCGCGCCGGGCGTGAGGCGTGGTTCCACTTTCCTTTGCCCACCTCGATCCTGCGCGATGGGCGGCAACAGGCGCTGGCCGAGGTCTCACTGATGTGGGAGGTCACCGATGGCGCACGCATCCACTGGCTGGTGCTGCAGCATGGCGGGATGGACCGCATTCCCCTGACCGAGCGCGAGACCGAGCCGGATAGCGTGGCTGTGCCGTTCGACCCGCCCGAGCAATGGCGGCAATACTATCCGTCGTCGGCGCGGCGATTGACGACGATCGCGTTCGACCCCCTGCTGCCGCTGCGCTTTGGGGTGCAGCTGTGCGTCGGAGTCACTGCGCCGGAACGCGACGGGACGATCCGCTTCTACGGCGCTGGGGCTGGCTTCGCCGATCTCGACTAATCGCGTCCAGACCGCAGCGCCGCGAGCTTGTCACGAATCGCCGCCTGCTTTTCCGCCGACACGTCGAACCGACCGACCAGCCACGCCATCGCCGCGCCAGCGATGACGATCAGCGCGGTGACGAACCAGGCAAGCGCGCGCACCTTGTCCTGCGGCATCTGATCGACCGGCAGCCCGACAGGGAAGTCGATGATGCCGAGGAACGACCCGGCGAACAGCGCAACCAGCCCGCTGCCGACCTGAAGCCCAATGAACATGAAGCTCGCGACCAGACCTTGTTGCGGCTTGCCGGTATTCGCCTCATGCTCGTCGCCAATGTCATAGGTGACCGTGTTGAACGGCACGACATACAGCCCATAGGCGACTCCGCCGAGCACGCGGAACGCGAACACGAACGCCCCGATCGCGGCGGTCGCGGGCAGCGGCGACAGCGCCAGCAACGGCAGCAGCACTGCCCCGGCCTGCAGCACGAAGAACACCGCGAGGCCCGAGATCATCGCTACCCGCGTTCCCACTAGCTTCATCCAGGCGGGCGCGAGGAACATGGCGGCGAGAGACCCGATCACCCCGGCAATCAGCAGGCGCGGCGTCCAGCTTCCGTCGAGCTGCCAGAAATAGGTGGCGAGGTGCAGCGTCAGCTGATTCACCACGGAATTGGTGAACAGCACCAGCAAGGCGACCAGGAGCAACAGCCCGACATTGGGCGTGGTGCGGATCGCCGCGACCAGCCGCCGGAACAATTGCGGCAGCGTCTCGGGCGCTTCGCTCGCTACGCTGCGGTCCAGCGCCTCCACCGCGCGCATCCGCGCGCGCGTGCCGAGCAGTCCGATGATCATCAGGCCCGCGCCGCAAATGGCGATGAACAACCCGAAATCTGGATAGGGCGCCGGGTTGAGCTGCGGCTTGCTGTACCCGCCGCCGGGCACGAAGAACCAGGCGAACGCGGCGTAGGGAACAGTCAGGATCGCGAGCTGATTGCCCATGTTGCGCATCACCGCGACGATGTTGCGCTCCCCGGTTTCGCGCGTCAGCTCGCCGCCCATCGCATAGGCGGGCACGGTCCAGAACGAGATGCCGACACGCGCGAGCAGCCCGAAGCCGAGCAACCAGGCAAATATCTGCCATTGCTCCATACCTGCGGGCACGCGGAACACCATCGCGATTCCGACCGTGAACGGCACCACCGCGGCAGCCATCAGCGTGTGCCGGCGCCCAAGCGGGGCGCGGTCCATCCGGTCGGACAGCGCGCCGATATAGGGATCGGCGACCGCATCGAAGACGAGGATGATCGCCAGCGCGGCACCCAGCAACATGCCGTCGAGCCCGACGACCTGAGCATAGAAGAACAGGACGAAGGCGTCCCATGCGAAGCTCTTGATCAGCTCCGGCATGGCGCACGCCATGAAGGCGAACCGGGTCGGCCAGCCGAGCGGCGGCAAGGTCCCTGCGCGCTCGGCCACCGTCATCAGCTGATCCCCATGATGCGCTTGTTCAGCGCGCGATCCGCCCCGCCCGCGGCGAAGTCATCGAACGCATGATCGGTCACCCGAATGATGTGCCGGTCGATGAACGGCGCGCCTTCAGCTGCGCCCTGTTCGGGATGCTTGAGCGCGCACTCCCATTCGAGCACGGCCCAGCCGGCAAAATCGTTCGCCGCCATCTTGGCGAAGATGCCGCCAAAATCGACTTGCCCGTCGCCGAGCGAGCGGAACCGGCCGGGGCGATCGACCCAGCTTTGATACCCGCCATAGACCCCTGCCCGCCCAGTCGGCCGGAACTCGGCGTCCTTGACGTGGAAGCATTTGATGCGGTCATGATAGATGTCGATGAACGCCAGATAATCGAGCTGTTGCAGCACGAAATGGCTGGGATCGTAGAGGATGTTGGCACGCGGATGGTTGCCGACCCGCTCGAGAAACATCTCGAACGTCACGCCATCGTGCAGATCCTCCCCCGGGTGGATCTCGTAGCCGATATCGACGCCTTCGCCGTCAAAATGGTCGAGGATCGGTTTCCACCGGCGCGCCAGTTCGTCGAACGCATCCTCGACCAGCCCGGCGGGGCGCTGCGGCCAGGGATAGACATAGGGCCAGGCGAGCGCGCCCGAGAAACTGGCATGCGCCGTGAGGCCCAGCCGGCGGCTGGCGGTCGCCGCCTTCCTGACCTGATCCACCGCCCATGACTGGCGCGCGACCGGATTGCCGCGCACCTGCTCGGGCGCAAAGCCGTCGAACTGCGCGTCATAGGCCGGGTGGACCGCGACCAGCTGCCCCTGAAGATGCGTCGACAGCTCGGTGATGGCGAGGCCGTGCGACGCGGCCATGCCCGCCACTTCGTCGCAATAATCCTGGCTCTCGGCCGCGCGGTCGAGGTCGAACAGGCGCTTGTCCCAGCTCGGAATCTGGATGCCCTTGTAGCCCAGCGACGCGACCCACGCCGCGATGCTGTCGAGCGAGTTGAACGGCGCGGCATCGCCCGCGAATTGCGCGAGGAAGATGCCCGGACCTTTGATCGTCTTCATCGCACGCTCCTCAAATCGTCAGGTCGACCCAGCCCGCCTCATCGCGGCTGGCCGCCACCGCGGTCTCGATAAACGCCATGCCGCGCACGCCGTCCGCGATGCCCGGCAGCAGCGGCGCATCAGCGCCGCGCAACAGGCCGGCAAAGTCGCGATAGAGATTGGCGAACGCCTCCAGATACCCCTCGGGGTGCCCGCCTGGCGTACGCGTCCGCGCGCGCGCATCGGCGCCGAGCGAGGCATCGCCGGCGCGGACGATCTCGGTCCGCCCGTCAATGCCGTGCAGCGTCAGATCGTTGGGCGTCTCCTGCCGCCACACCAGACCGCCCTTGTCGCCATAGACCCGGATGCACAGCCCATTAAGCTCCCCCACCTCGATCTGCGAAGCGAGGAGCACGCCGCGCGCGCCAGTGTCGAAGCGCAGCAGGATCGCGCAATCGTCATCGAGCGCACGTCCCGGCACCACCGCCGCCAGATCGGCGAGCAGGCGCGTGACGCGCAGCCCGGTGACGAACTCGGCCAGCTGGAAGGCGTGAACCCCGATATCGCCGATGCATCCGCCCGCGCCCGAGCGCGCCGGATCGACGCGCCATTCGGCCTGTTTTCCCTCGGCGGGACCGGCGAGCCAGCCTTGCGGATATTCCACCACCACCTTGCGCACCGCGCCGATCGCGCCAGCGGCAACCCGCGCCCGCGCCTCGCGCACCAAAGGATAGCCCGAATAGGTGTAGGTCAGCCCATAGGGCCGGCCCGCCTGCGTCACGAGATCGGCCAGCTCACGTGCCTCGACCAGCGATGCGGTCATCGGCTTGTCGCTCATCACCGCGACGCCCGCCGCGAGCGCGGCGCGCGCGGCGGGCAGATGGTGATAGTTGGGGCTGACGATCGAGACGAAATCGATCCCGTCCGGACGCGCGGCTTCACCTGCAAACATCGCGGCGAGGTCGGGATAGGCGCGTTCGGAATCAATGCGGTAGTCGGTCGCAGCGGCGCGCGAGCGGCCGGGGTCGCTGCTGAACACGCCCGCGACCAGCTCGATCTCGCGGTCCAACTCGGCCGCGATACGGTGGATCGGGCCGATAAACGCCCCCGGCCCGCCGCCGATCATCCCCATCCGCAGCCGCATTCGCCCTCTCCCGCTACAGACCGGTGACAGCTATCGCGGCGACGTCCACCGTCAGCGCCAACCCGGCGTCTTCGGCTGTCCGCGCAACGCGAACCGCCACCGCATCGCCGATATCGGCCCACCCGCCGTCGCCCCAGTGCTGGAATCGACGCCGGACCAGCGGAATGCGCACGCGTTGCGATTCGCCAGGTTGCAGCATGACCTTGGCAAAGCCGACCAGCGCAACCTCGGGCGTATTGCGATACAGCTGGACCACATCGCTCCCGGCGCGTTCGGCGATGTTGCGCACGGTGACGACAATCGCGCCATCCTCGACCGCCGCATCGCTCCACGCGAACCGGGCATAGCCCATGCCCGCACCCAGCGTATGCCGTGCGCGCAGCCCGGCTGCGATGATGCCGCGATGGCCGAAGCGGACCCCGTCGCGATACGGCAATTGCCCATCGGCATCAGGCTTCAGCCCATAGCCGGGATAGTCGCCCTCATCGCGCGCAATCACCACCGGCATTCGACCGCCCGGCTCGCGATCGCCGGCGAGCACCTGAGCGATCGCCTCGGCAAAACCCTCACCCGGATACCAGGCGCTGATCAGCGCAGCGGCGCGCTCTTCCCACGCGGTGTCGAAGGCATGGCCGACATTGGCGACGATGACGGTGCGCGGATTGGCTGCGGTCACCCGCTCGATCAGCTCGATCTGGTCGACGGCAAGCTTCGTGTCGGACCGATCCTTACTCTCCACGCTGGAGTCAGACGTTTCGCCGACCATCAGCACCACCGCATCGGCGCGCCGCGCGGCGGCTTCCGCGGCGGCGAGCAGTTCCTCGCGGCTGCCCGGCGCGCGGATGCCGTACCACAGGCCGTGGACGCGCGCGGGGTCGAAGCTGAATTCGACCACGACCTCCACCGGCTTTCCGGCGGTCAGCGCGCGTTCGGCGATCACCGAATCCCCGGCCTTGAGCACGCCCATCACGTCACCCGGCGGGCATTCGGTCGTCGCAACAATCTCTTCACCGTCAACCCGCATCCGCGAGACGCCGGTGGCACCGAGATGGAAGCGGTGGACGCCGTCGCGGGTCGGCGTGAACACGCCGCTCGCACGGATCGATCCGCCTGCCGCAAAGCGCGCCTGTTCATGCACGCCGACGAACCACACCAGCGAATTGGTGTCGCGCGTCTCGCGCGACAGCGGGGTGCCGCTGCAATCGCGACTCTCGAAATACTCAACCGTCATGCCGCGCGTCGCGCCATCGCCCAGATCGCGCGCGGGGCGCACCGGCATGCCCGGCAGGCGCGGCGCGGGATCGACGCCCGGCTCGAACAGGATCTCGCGGGCGCCGCCAAAACGCCTGCGGATCGCATCGACCGGTGATGCGAGATCGGGCGAGACCGAAATCTTCGCGAAGGTACCGCCCTGGAAACAGGGTGCCGCAGCATTGGGGCCTATCACCGCCAGCGTGCCGATCGACTCGGGCGAAAGCGGGAGCAGATCACCTTCATTGCGCATCAGGACAAAGCCCGCTGCCGCCGCCTCGACCAGCAGCGCGTCGATATCGGCATCGCTCAGCGGCGACTGTTTCGTGCCGGTCGCGCGACGCGCGAGTCCGGCGACCCGCGCCGCGGCATCGTCGATCCGCGCGCGTTGGACCTGCCCCGTCTCCACCGCTGCTGCCGACTTTGCGCCCAGAAAGCGCGCGGGACCGGGCATTTCGAGGTCGAGACCGGCGTTGAGCGTCGGCTCGGTCGAATGCGTCCCGAACCAGTCGCTCATGATCGCGCCGCGATAGCCCCACTCGCCCTTCACCACTGTCGTCAGCACATGATGCTGCTCGGCGCAGTGCAATCCATTCACGCGGTTATAGGCGGCGAGCATGCCCGCGCACCCGGCCTCCGCCGCGAATTCGAACGGCAGCAGATAGACTTCCCGCAACGTCCGTTCGTCGACGCGGACATCGACCGTGTCGCGGTCGGTCTCGCTGTCGTTGCAGACGAGATGCTTGGCGACCGATGCGGTGCCGGTGGATTGCAGCCCCGCGATCCAGCTCGCGCCGAGGACTCCGGCCAGCAGCGGGTCTTCGGAGAAATATTCGAACGCGCGCCCGGCCAGCGGACTGCGCGCCAGATTGATGTTGGGGGCGAGCACCGCATCGACACCGCGCCCGACCGCCTCCTGCCCAACCAGCGCGCCGATGCGCCGCGCAAGATCGACGTCCCAGCTCGCCCCTAGCGCGGTGGCGCAGGGTGACAGGCGCGCAATGTCGCGCTCGTCGACCTTGCCGCTCGCGATGCCCATCGGGCCGTCGCTCATCGTGAAGCTTGGGATCCCCGCTCCGGGGATCGCCACCGACGACCACATGGCACCACCAGCAGTCAGCGAAGCGGCCTGATCGAGAGTCAGATCTGTCATGAATTCAATCCGTTGCGCCGCGCGCGGACGCACGGCAGGCGGGCGGCGGGGCGCGATGCCGCCACCGCCCGCATGGGGTCAGGCGGCAAGCGCCAGTTCCTTGCTGTCCTTGGTCGTCGGGACGAAGGGCAGATAGGACACGCGCATCCGCACGGCGAACTCGATCCGATGGTTGCCTGGCGCGAGGCCGCCAGGCTTCAGCGCGATGATCCGCGCCTTCTCGCCGAAATTCCAGCGGTCGTTATAGACGGTTTCCATCTCGTCGAGCGTGTAGATCTTGCCGCGGACCGAGAAGCGCACATCCTCGCGCGCGATCTTCTCGCCGTCCACGCTCGGCACGCAGTCATATTTGGCGATCAGCTGGTGCCAGTTCTCGATCGCGGCATCCTCGACCC
This sequence comes from Sphingomonas sp., assembly GCF_035998645.1. GTDB lineage: Bacteria > Pseudomonadota > Alphaproteobacteria > Sphingomonadales > Sphingomonadaceae > Sphingomonas. The sequence goes on along the minus strand of NZ_DASYHL010000002.1, from coordinate 582,912 downwards.
CGACCTCAGGCCAGCCCCAGAAGCTCTGCTCACCGATGATCTCGATCCCGTTCGCGCCGAATTCGGCGCTGGTCCGGATACAGTCTTCCAGGGTCATTTTGCCCTGAAACGTCTCGTTCTGATAGCTGTAGAGGCTCACACCCCGCTTGATCGTACCCATCGACCCTCTCGCTTTTTTGCGTGCGGCATGGCCGCTCTCATCTTCGGCGCGGCGCTTGCAGCCACCGCACTTCTTAATTAGAACCTTCATTCTATAAACGGCCGTACGGGTCAAGTTCGAAAGTGTGAGGGGATCGATAGTCATGGCGTCCGGGCGTCGAATTCTCGCACGTAGTGCTGCGCTGCTGCTGGCCACCGCATTCGGATTCTTCGGCTATTTCAAAAGCTTTGCCGAGCGCGCCGTGCTTGAGCAGCACCATGCCTGGACAACCGCCCTGCCCGATTTGCTAGGACGCGCGGTCGGGCTCAGCGAACTGTTGGCCGCTGCGCTGCTGTTGATCTTCGGTGCGATCCGGCCCGCGCGGGGCCGGGTCGCTGCTGGTGTCGCGCTCTATGCCATCCTCAATCAGGCGTGCGCCGCACTGGTCCATATCGCGCGCGGGGAAAGCGCCGCGCTGCCCCAGAACGCCTTGCTGGCGGGGCTGGCACTGCTGATCATCCTCGCGGCGCGCTCGCATCGCGCCGAGCCAGAGGAGACAATGGGACGACAGTTCTGAAGCAGCCGTCGATCCCGGCCGTGACGCCCCTTCCAGTGTTAAAAGCCGTGCATGTGCCCCAAGCCCTCGAAGCGCGTCCGCCCGAGCCGCATCGGACCTTAGCGGAGACCTTCTCCTGCTGACCGTCAGATGGCGCGGTACCGGTAATTGCGGAACCGGACCGCGCCATCGCCCGACGCGAACAGCGCCGGTCGCAGGCTTTCGCCCTGTCCGGGCACCGATGTGTTGAGGTTATAGCCCGAGCTTTCCAGCCGCAATCCGTGCCGGATCCAGTTCTTCCCATCGAGGCTGTAGTGAAAGGTGACGATATGCTCGCGGTTTTCGAGCCGCAGATACATGCGCCGAGCGGGCGGCACCTTTTCCCGCCAATGATGCTGCCCTCCGCCGCCATAGGTGATCATGCGATCGCCATCGATGGCGATGCCCAGAAAGAGTCGGCTCGACAGGAACAGCAGCAGCCCTCCCGTCGCCGTACCCTCCAGCTCGACATCGACCTGCACCTCATAGCTGCGATCACCAGCGCCGCCCGTCAGCGGCGACCCGTCATGCGGACCGCTTCCCCGCGCTGTGAGCAACAGTCCATCGGGACCGAAGGCGGCGCGCTTTGCCTCGTCCTTCTGCGGCGCGTGGAAGGTCCAGCGGGTGCCGAGCGCGGACACACTGAAATCATCGGAGCGGGGCAGGCCGTGCGGCTGGGCACGGCCCCCGCGGGGCTTGGCCATTGGTCGCGACAAATCACCCCCCACGGCGCGAAGCCAGCCATCCGGGGTCCATTCCACGCGATCGAGCAAGGTCTGCCGCCCCAACGTGCGAAAACCGTGTTCGAACCCGTGATATACCATCCACCAGTCATTCGCCGGCCCCTGCACCAGGCTGGCATGGCCACGCGACCACCATGCTTCGGTCGCGGATTTGGTGCGCACGATCGGATTGTGCGGACAGTTTTCCCAGGGGCCGTGGATCGACCGCGATCGTGCGGCGATGACCATATGGCCGGTCGGCGGACCCGCCGTTCCCCCGACGGCGCTGACCAGATAGAAATAGTCCCTGCGGCGGAAGATCTTTGGCCCCTCGAGCGCATAGGCTTCGACCACCCAGTCATCGGGATAGCGCCAGCCGTCATAAACCTTCTCGACCGGCCCGACTGCCTTGAGCCCGTCGTCGGACAGCGCAACCCGGTGACCCGCAGACAGGAACAGGTAGCGGCGCCCATCTTCGCCGACGGCGTGGCCCGGGTCGATGTAGCCGCGAATGCCGGTATCGACGGGTGCGCTCCACGGCCCATCGATCCGATCGGCATGGATGACGTAGATCGCCGCGCTTCCGCGCACGCTGGTCGACCAGGCGGTCGGGATGAAGGGGATATAGATGTAGTAGCGACCCTGATGCTTGATCAGGTCCACCGCAAAGACCGATCCCAGCGGCGCGGGCAACGCGACGGAAAAGGGCCGCCAATTCACCAGATCGCGCGAATGCCAGATCATCAGGCCCGGATCAGCCTCGAACGAGGAAAAGGTAAGATAATAATCCTCGCCATCGCGCAGGATCGACGGATCGGGATAGGAGCCGGCCAAGATCGGGTTCAGAAAGGTGCCGTCGCCACGATCCGCGCACCGCTGCCCTTCAAACCCGACGCCCCGATCGCCGCGCGTGGCAAGCGGAGCGGACGTGGCGATCGCGGGGGCCAGCATCGCCGCTCCGGCACTGCCGAACAGATTGCGTCGCGAGATTCGATCCATGCACTGTTTCCTAGAAAGCTCGGCAAGCTGCGGGCGCGCGCGTATGCGCTCCAGCGATCCCGTTATGGATGTGTGAAATTCGCTGCCTTGTCATAAGGCTTGATCGTCACCTTCCCCGTCGCCGCCCATTCGGTGCCGCGCGCGAAGAGCGTCCTGAAGCCGTCATACTGGATCGTGTCCGGCCCATGGCCCAGCGTGATCGAGAAGACGCGACCCTTACCATAGTCCTGCACCCAGATCTGCGGGTTCGGCCTGCCCATATTCTGCATCTTGGCGAGGTTTTCGGCAGAGTAGGCCTTCGGGTCGTATTTCGGCCCGGCGCGCTCGGGATCGTAATCCGCCGGATCGTCAATCGCAGTCGCCAGCACGCGCACCTTGGCGGCAGGATCGAACACCATGTTGGTGTATTTGTCCTCCATGAAGTTCCAGTGATAGCGGCGCAGCCCCTTGGTGATCGGATGCTCGCGATCGACCAGTTCGATGCTGAATGCGTCGGGCGGCGAGCGCCGGCTGACCCCGGGCACCATCACCGCGCCGACCAGGCGTCGATATTCGGGGATGTCCCGCCCCCAGGTGAAGGACGAGTGATAGGCGACCAGCCCACCACCCTCGGCAACATAGGTGTAGAGCGCGTTGAACGCCCCGCCGGACCAGATGTGCTGATCCTTGTCGCCATAGTTCCAGCGGCTGGAATAGTTGAGGATGACGACGTCGTACTTCTTGAGCATCGCCAGCGTGCCGTGGTCGAAATCCTCGGTCACGCGGACGTCGAAGCGACCGGTGTCTTTGAGCTGGGTACGCAGCCGGTTGTTCACGCCGGTCCAGTCATGCTCATAGCTGTTCTGGCCGCTGATGATCAGCACCTTGAGCCGGGCATCCTTCGGATTGAGGGGCGTCGCGACCCGCTGCACCGTCTCGGGCGGGGCATAGGGGACATTATCCACCGTCACCGGGATGTCGGCGACCGGCGCGGTCTGTGCGAATGCGGCGGCGGCGATCAGGGCGGTGCAGAACAAGGCCATCGTGACACGCATCGATAGGTCTCCGGGACGGTCAGGCGGTGGCAGGCCGGCGCGCGCGCTCCATCGGCCAGGCAAGCACGACCAGCGCCTGCAGCGCGAGCAGCACGACCGGCCAGCCATAATAGGACCAGCGGATCGTCTCGCGCGCGGCGTCGCTTACGGCGGTCGGGACATAGCCCGCCGCACCCAGCGAATAGGCGATGGCCGCCGATCCGAGCGCCATGCCGACCTTGGTCGCCAGGCTGATCCCGGCCGACAACAGGCCTTCATTGCGCGTGCCGAAGCGTCCCTCGTGATAATCGACCGTCTCCGCCGCCATGGTGAAGATTCCGGTGATGGTGACAGAGGTGACGACCGACGCAGCGATGTAGAGCGCGAGGAACGCCGGCGGGCTCGCCTCGGTCAGCGGCAGCAAGAGAAACAGCGCGACCGCGATCAGGCAGGCGGCAAAGCACCCTTTGCGGATACCGGTACGCGCGAGGATCGGCGGCGCGATGAAGGCGGCGATCAGCAATGTGCCCGAAATGGCGGGCAGCAGGATCGAGATCATCCAGGGATGCCCGAGCACATCGATCGCAAAGAAGGCGGTGAGCGAGATCATCGTCCCGAACCGCACGAAATAGAGCAAGGTAAAGCCGAAGCACACCAGCCAGGCGCGGTTGCGCAGCATCTCCCCGATTGCGGGCAGGACCGCGAAGCTGGGCGAGGCATGATCTTCGTACCGTTCCTTGCAATTGCGGAAGAGCAGGAACAGCGCGATCAGCGACAGGCCAGCGAACAGGATCGCGGTGGCGAGAAATCCGCGCTGCATATCGCCGCCGCCGAACATCCCGACCAAAGGCATCGTCGCGGCGGTACCGAGGATGACCGAGATCGACGTGCCGATCGACCGCATCCCACCGAGCTTCAGTCGCTCGCCGGTATCGGTCGTCATCATCGGCATCAGCGCGGTATAGGGGATCGACCCCAGCGACATCAGGATGCCGAGCGCCTTGAAGGTCAGGAAAGCGTAGATCAGCTTCGCATTCTGCGACCAGTCGGGCACGGTGAAGACGAGAATGAACACCAGCGCATAGGGAATGGCGGTGAACAGGAAATAGGGTCGCGTACGCCCCCAGCGCGTGCGCGTCTTGTCAACGGCAATGCCCACGAAGATGTCGATGACCGCATCGAGCAGCCGCGCGGCGAGGAAAATCGTCCCCACCGCGGCCGCAGGCAGCATCGCCACATTGGTGTAGTAGAACAGTAGGAACGCGCCCGCCATGTTGTAGGCGAGGCTGAAGCCGAAATCGCCCGCGCCATAGCTCAGCCGCTCGGTAAGCGAGAGGCGCGCCCCGCCTCGCTGCATCTCAGGCGCCAAGGGACGTCACCGTCAGGTCATGCAGGTCGGCGACGATCCGTTCGCCACAAGGGGAAAGCGTCACGACACGTCCTTGAAAAGGAAGGGGCGACCGTTTCCGGTCGCCCCCAGGAGGGTTGTATCAGAAGTCGAGGCTGAGCCGGACGCCGTAGGTACGCGGCGTGCCGAATTGCCAGACATAGATGTCGTCGTTGCCCGCAGCGGTGAAGCCCGCATAGGTCAGTGGCTGGTTGTCTTCGAGATTGCGGACGAATGCCTGCACCCCGAACTTGTCGTCCGCAGAGCGCCACTCGATGTTGGCATCGGTCTGGAAGAACGCCTTCTGGCGCGAGTCATTATAGTTGAAGATGTCGACGAAGTACGAGCTCTTGTAGCGCGAGAAGACGCTCGGCGTAATGCTACCGGAGCCGCCCAGATCGAAGCGATGCTCATAGCCTGCAGCGATCACCCAGCGCGGCGACTGCGGCGGACGATTGCCAGCCAGGTTGGGCTGCACGATCGGCGCCGCCGTCGCATTGCTATCGATGTCGCCAAGGCCAGTGATGCAGCCGCTGGGCAAGGTCGAGGAGGCGCAGAACACCGCGTACGAAGCCAGGAAGTCCTGATATTTCGAGTCGAGATAGTTCACGCTGGCAGTGAAGCGGCCGTTCTCAAGCACCTTGAACGATGCGTCGAGTTCGATGCCCCAGATCCGCGCCTTGCCGGCGTTGAACACCTGGCCGCCGATCGAGTTGTCGAGCAGCACCGATGCCTGCAGGTCCTTATAGTCGTAATAGAAGCCGGAGAGGTTGACGAAGTTTGCCCCGCCGCCGCCGAAGCTGCGCTTGATACCGGCTTCATAGGCGGTGTTGCTCTCCGGAGCGTACGATCCAACGGAGTCGAAGCCACCGGCCTTGAAGCCCGTCGACACCTTGGCATAGACGAGCGTGTCGGCGTCGGGCTGGTAGTTGAGCCCGGCCAGCCAGGTGAACTTCTCCGCGCTCGCGCTCGGCCGCTGTACCGACAGCGGTGCCGCCGTGATCCGAACCGGGCCGGTGTTGTTCAGCGGCGAGGTGGGGTTGGCGATACCGCTGCCATAGACGTTGAACACCGCGCTGCGATCGTCCCACGTGTACCGTCCGCCGACGACTGCGGTGAGCGTCTCGGTGATCGGAATGTCGGTCTGGGCGAACACGGCCCAGCTCGAGCTGCTTACCTGACGGTCGAAATAGTTGATGTAGCCGCCATTGGCGCCCAGCAGGAACGCCGGCAGGAACGGCGGGCCGTTGAACAGGCCGCGTTCGATATCAAGCTCTTCCTTGAAGTGGAACGCGCCAGCCTGCCACTGGATACCGCCGGCCTTGCCGCCATTGATCCGCAGCTCATGGCTCTGCGTGTCCACATCGTTGGCAAAGTTCTTGAAAGTGTAGGCCGGAGCGAGCCCGGCGTCGAAGCTCTCGTCCGTCGTACGATAGCCACCCGTATAGGTCAGGGCAGCACCGCCGAAATCATAGGAAACGCGCCCGCGAATAGCCGTCGTCCGCTGCTCCTGAATGCTCGGGCTACGCGCCGGTGCGAGGTAGTTGCCCCGATCGACCGCGGCGAGCGCGTTGGTGTTCTGCGGAATGCAGACGACCAGGCGGGTATCCGCACCCACGCGGACAAAGCCATTCTGGTTGCACGTCGCACCCGGTGCGTTGGCTGCGTTATAGCCCAGGCCCGAATTGAAGTTGGCAAAAGCCTGTGCCGCCAGATGGCGGTCTGACGCCACATGCTCGACAGCGGCGTCGATCGTGAGCGCATCGGTCGGGCGAAGGACCAGGCTGACACGGCCGCCACGGGTATAGTCGTCACCCGTGCTGATGGTGAGGTTGGGATGCGAGAAATACCCATCCCGCTTCGAATAGGTCCCCGCAACGCGAATGCCGCCGATATCGCCGAACGGGAGATCGATCCCGCCCTGCACCAACAAATGATCGAAATTGCCGTAGGATGCCGTGAGGTTGAAGCCCAGTTCCTTGCCCGGCTTGCGGGTGATGAAGTTGATCGCGCCGCCGGTGGCGTTCCGGCCATACAGCGTGCCCTGCGGCCCGCGCAGCACCTCGACCCGGGCGAGGTCGAACAGGCCCGCGTTCAGGACCGTCGGCCGGTTGATATACTCGCCGTCGATATTGACCGCGATCGACGTGTCCTGTGTTTCGGCATTGTCGTTGGTGCCGACGCCACGGACGGTCACGCGCGTCAGATTGGTGTCCTGAACGATCTGCACCGCAGGGGCGACCTGCTGGATGCCGCTGAAGTCGGAGATGCCCGCCTTCTCAAGGGTTTCACCCGAAACTACCTGAATGGCGATCGGCACGTCCTGGACGTTCTCGACCCGGTTCTGCGCGGTAACGACGATTTCTTCTTCTTCGGCCTGCGATGTCTGCGCCAGTGCAGGTGACCCTGCAATCATGGCAGCACCGGCAAACAGGCACGACTTCAACATGAGCTTACGCATCATATCCCCTCCCTCACTTCAGCGCGGGTTCTCCCGCATCTGGATTTAAGTAGAATTGGTATTCTAATTCATTTGAAACCCGAGTCAAGCGCGGGCAAGCGCTCCCACTGGTGCCACCAACTGGGCCGCAAGCATGTCGATCTGCGCCGCGATCGCGGGATCGGCGAGCGCGCCCGATCCGTCGAACGGACGCTGTTCGACCGAGTTGACCGCGATGCCGAGCGGCGTCGGCCAACCCCGCATCGCATGCACCACACCGCGCAGCGCGGTCAGCGTCACGCCCGTAGCCTGCCACCCCGCCGCCGACACGATCAATCCTACCGGCCGTCCATCGAAATAGGGCCGGGCATCCCGCGCCAGTTCTTCAAGCAGATCGATCGCATTTTTCACCAACCCGGAAATACCACCGTGATAACCCGGTGATGCGATCACCAGCGCATCGGCGGCGCGGACCGCTTCGACCAGGTCGCGCTCCGCCGCGCCGCGGACCGGGGCGGCGGGGTCATAATGAGGCAGCTGCGCCAGAAACGGCCCGTCGAACATCTGTGCCGAGGCCCCGCGCGCCACGCAGCGGTCGAGCGTTGCCCGCACCAGCCGCTCGCTGGATGACCCCTCGCGCAGCGTGCCACCGATTCCCACGACATGCGTCATGCGCGACGACCGCCACCGAATGCCGGCATCACCTTGCGCGACAACAGGTCGAGCGTCTGATTACCGAGCCGCATCCGCTCTTCGGTCAGCGGGCCGGTCAGGGTCCCGCACAGGATGTTGCCGATGCCCAACTGCTCATAGGGCTTGAGATGCTCGATCACCGTCTCGGGCGATCCATAGAGGCACCAGGTTCCGATCCAGTCATCGGTCAGCGCGTTGGGCGTGCGATCGGTCTTGCGATTGGCATCGTCCGACTCGGCGCGTGCATTGAACTCCGCCTCGCGCTCGATCGCATCCTGATAGTGGCGCAGGATCACCATCAACTCGTCGCGCGCCTGTTCGTCGGTCTCCGCGACATGCACCGCCTGATAGGTGTGCGTGGTCCAGTCAAGCGCCGACGCGATCGTCGCCGCGTCGTGACCCGCATCGTCCAACATCGCGCGATAGGTGTCGAAATACTTCTTCACATGGACGAACGGCTCGGTCCCGCCGATCTGGGGCGGCGTAAAGGCCGGGATGAAGGCTGGCCAGCCATGGGTCGCAGCGCGACGTGCGCTCGATTCCTTGAGCGCCACGGGCATCAGCCGCGCATGGCCTCGGGTATAGGCCGCCGGCGCGATCCGCTGCAGTACCCGCCCCTGATGCGGGCCATTGTCGATCTCGACTGCCGGATCCTCCATGCGCTTGGCCCAGAGTTGCTCGGCCAGCGCCAGGTTGCGTTCGGCAACCGCACCGGCGTCCTTGTAGTTGACGCCAAAGCCGATCATCTCCTCCGGCGTCGTGCCGCTACCGACCCCGACGAGCAGTTTCCCGTCGGTGAGCTGATCGAGCAGGTTGATCCGCTCAACGAAACGGACCGGATGGTGCAGCGGAACCGACACCACTGAAAAGCCGAAATGCAGTTCGGGCAGCTTGGCCGCCAGATAGGCGGCGAAGATGAAGCTGTCGCTCGCCAGCGGCATGTACCCGTTGAAATGGTGGTCGGGCATGAACACCGCGTCGAAGTTCAGATCGCGGGCAAGCGTCGCGTGCCGCTCCAGATCGTGCATCAACGCGCGGTCGTCCTCGGGACGCATCGAACGAGCATTGAGAAAAACCGAGAACCGCATGACCTCTCCCCCGCGAATCAGAATTTTCGCTGTTGTCTAAATTAGAATTGACGTTCGTATTTTGATATCCCTTATGACCCGCATGTCAAGTGCCGCTCCGTCGCCTACCGAGGCCCTCGCCGCCAGCGCGCTGAGCCGTAAGCCCCGCCAGGGACGCAGCCTTGCTTCATTTCGCCGCATGCTCGATGCGACCAAGGCGCTCATGCTCGAACGGGGGAGCGAGGAATTCACGCTGCAGGACGTGAGCGAGCGCGGCGCGGTATCGATCGGTTCGATCTATCTGCGTTTCGAGAGCAAGGACCGGCTGCTCCACGCCGTGATCGCGGAGGAGTTGCAGTCGATCGTCGAGAAGGAGGGCGAGATGATCGCCGGGCTCCTCAGCGAATCCAGCTCGCTTGCCCAATTTCTGCCGCGCTATGTGGATGGATACAGCAATTTCCTCTCGACCCATTCGCAACTGCTGCGCACGATCATGCAGCGCGCGTCGATCGACCCCGCCGTTTCGGCCCCCGGGCGTGAGACCGCGCAGCGCTCGGCCGATCTTTCGGCCAAGGCGATCCTGACGTTCCGCGACGAAATCCGCTCCAAGGATCCCGAGCGCGCCGCCCATTCGGTGTTCCGCATCGTGTTCGCCACGGCCGCCCGCCAATTCGGCCTGGGATCGACCGCTGAATCGGCTGACGACGCGATCTGGGCCACGCTCAAGTCGGAACTTTCGACCATGGCGCTCGCCTATCTGCAGTATGAAGGCTGAGAGGTATCCCGGTGCGCCGATGACGGGCGGGAGTGTCTCCATGCGCCATGGGCATCGATCCCCGGGACTGCGGTAAGGGGCACCACCTCCGACCAGAACACCGGAATGGCGGGTTCTCGAACCTCTACGTCTCCACAGTACGCAATGTCTGCTCGCCCGCCCGCGCGACCGCCTGAAGCCGTTCGCACAGCGAGGCGAGGCCGAGGTCCATCTTTAGGGCGCTGTGCAACTGCATCATCTCCCGCTTCACCGGGAGCGGGAATGGCGGCTCCTGGATCAACAGGCCGAGCCGGGGGGCCAGTTCGCGCGCAAGGCGTTCATGCATCAGCGCGAGGCGGGTCAATCCGGCGACCATCCACGGCACCTGCGAGAAGGCCGCACACACCACCTCGATCGGCACCTGAAGGGCGGCTTTTCCGCAACCGCCGCGATTTCCTGCCATTCAGGTGCCGACCCCAGAGCGGCCCTCCGACTGACGCCCTCAAATGCAAACAGCGGTATTTCGTCCGTAGTGCGCGGTGCTCACGACCGATCACGGCCGACTGGAGAGCTGAGCGGATAATTGATGCAATTGCTGCGTCATTCATTTATTAGAATTTACATTCTTATATGGACACTTCGGAGGGGGACGAATGCCATACCATCAACGGCGTTTGATCGTGCGAGCATGGTTGCTGCTCTGCACGATTGCAGCAGTCGTCGGGGTTATCGCTGGCCCTGCCATCGCGCAGCAGCGTCCCGTTCCTTCGCTGGCGCGTAACGGCAAAGCCATCCAACTGATGGTCGATGGGAAACCACACATCGCGCTAGCTGGCGAGGTTCACAATTCCGCCGCTTCGAGCATCAGTCATATGCGAACCGTTTGGCCGAAGCTTGTCGCACAACACCTGAATACGGCGATCATCCCTATCTACTGGGAGCAGATCGAACCGAACGAAGGGCGTTTCGACTTCAGCCTGATCGATGACCATCTGAGTCAGGCGCGCGAGCATGATATGCGTGTCGTCTTCCTTTGGTTCGGCACGATGAAAAATGCCAAATCGACATACGCGCCTGAATGGGTTCGCGCAGATCGCAAGCGCTTCCCGCGCGTTCAAGTGGACCCCGCATCGCCTGCTCGTGGGCGGGCTGGCGGTGTCGTGCTGAGTGTGTTCAGCGACGCGATACGTCAGTCGGACGCACGTGCTTTTGCAGCTGTCATGACCCACCTTGGCCAAGTCGATCTCGATCGCCGCGTGATCGCGATGCAAGTGGAGAATGAATCCGGCCTTCTCGGCGACAGCCGCGACCGATCAGCGGCGGCGGAGCGCGCCTGGCGAGGCCCAGTTCCGGCAGCGCTGATGGACCGGCTGCGCCAGCACCAGGGAAGGCTTGCGCCGACCCTCGAACGACTATGGGCCGCGCGCGGGTATCGGACCGCGGGTAGCTGGGCCGAGGTATTCGGCGCGGACTGGCAGGCCGACGAAGTATTCATGGCGTGGCACGTCGCGCGCTTTGTCGATTCGGTCGCGGCTGCGGGGAAAGCAGAGTACGCGCTGCCGATGTACGCGAACGCATGGCTCGGGCCGCAGCGTGAACAAGATCAAGCGGGCAACTATCCGTCCGGCGGACCGGTGCCACGCGTGTTCGATGTATGGGCCGCAGCTGGCCGGCACCTCGATTGGGTCTCGCCCGACGTCTATGTCGACGACTTTCGCGGATGGGCCTCGCGCTATGCGACCGCAACTAACCCGTTATTCGTGCCCGAAGCCCGCTTCGTCGTTGGCAACCTGTTTGAAACGGTCGGGCGTTTCCGGGGCATGGGGTTCGCGCCATTCGGGATCGAGGACGGCGTCGCCACCAACCAGATTGCCGATGCCTATCGCGTATTGGGCGGGATGCTGCCTCTCATCGCCGAAGCGCAGGCGCGCGGGACGCTTCACGGTTTCGTCCTTGAACCCGGCACCACCGAGACGCTGAACCTTGGCAACGTTCGCGTGACGCTGCGCGGTGCGTACGAAACGCTGCAGAAGAAGCTGGTCGATATGGGGGTTCCGCCCCCCGTCGATCGCCGGATCAAACAAGCCCAAACCGATTCGCCGCTTGCACCGGACATGACTGACATGCGCCCTTCTGGACTGATCGTGCGGTTGAGCGAAAACGAACTCGTACTGGTCGGTCGTGATGTCGACATCGACTTCGCGTTGGCCGACCGGAAGGGCGAGGTGGAAATCTCGCACGTCGAGGAAGGCGCTTACCAGGACGGCAGATGGGTGCCTGGCCAAGTATTGAACGGCGATGAGCGTTTGAGGCTGCTGCCCTCCGATCGCTATGGAATCGTCAAGATCAAGCTGCTGCGCAGTAGCACCTAGACGTTCCGATTGCTCAAAGGCGTCACTGGCCATGACGATGGTCGAAAGCGGTCTTTCGGCTTCCCACCCAGTTTCCGTCGAGCCTGAGGCGCTCCGCGCCCACCAATAGCGGCCATCGGGCGATGCCCGACAGCCGCCTCGATAGTCAGATTTCGGTTCGCTCGGCGAGCGTGAGCGCATCCTCTACGTCGACACCCAGAAAGCGGATCGTGTTCTCGATCTTGCTGTGCCCGAGCAGAACCGCGCTCCTTGTAGAGCGCGACAAGATCGCAGAGCATCTTGAGCTTTCCCGAGTAGCACGGGCCCTGGACTTGCGCGCTACGGTTGTTGCGAAGTCCGTCGCAAAGCGCTTCGAATACCCCTTCGAAGTTCGTGGAGAGTAATTCACGTTCCGGGGAATTGAACACCGAGATCGCCGACCAGCAGCGCGGCCTCATTGGCGAGGCACTGATCGATGACGAGCGCGAGGGTGAAGTGCAGCGCGCGATCGCCGCTGCACGCGACAAGGCGGCTAAGGATCAGGTCCGGTTCAACAACGCACAGGCCGAGGCAATCCGGCAGCAGGTCGAACTCGAATGAAGCGACCAAGGGCGCCGCGGCGCGCGCCCGGGTGCAGCGTGAGGCGGCAACGGCGCCGGTCGATCGTTTGGTCAAGCAGCGTCGGGCGCTGCAGGAGCAGATCGATGCGGCGCAGCGCGGCGGCAATACCAACCTCGCCGGGATGCTCGAAGAAGAACTGGGCGGCGTCAACACCGCGCTCGACCAGGCGATCAGTAAGGCGATTGCGTTCTGGTCGGCCATGGGCGGCCCGGAAGCCGAGGCTGCTATTGCGAAGCTGAAGGGCATCCAAATCACGGTCGGCGATACCGGCCGCCAGTTCCTGATGGCCGGGAAGCAGATCAATGAGTCGATCGCGAACGGTGCCGCCAGCGCGTTCGACCGGTTCGCCAAGGACATCGCCGAAGGGAAGAACGTCTTCAAGTCGCTGAAGGACGCGTTCCTCCAGTTCGCCGCCGACTTCCCGAGGCAGATCGCACAGATGATCAGTCAGCAGGCGGCCTTCAACGCAGTCAGTGCGGCCGGAGGGGGCGCAAGCTCCAGCAGTGGTGGAGCCGGCGGTGGCATTGCCGGATTCGCTGCGAGCCGTTTCCACAACGGCGGCATCGTCGATGTCGCGAACGCCCAGCGCGCGGCAGACCTCGGTTCGTTCAAGGATGCCGCGCGCTATCACACCGGCGGCATCGCCGGCCTCGCACCCGACGAGGTGCCTGCGATTCTGCGACGTGACGAGGAAGTGCTGACGCGGGCCGATTCGCGACCTCGCTATCACGACGGTGGAAACGGCAGCGGTGAGACCCGCGTCGTGAACGTGTTCGACTCGGCCGCCGCGATCGAGGCCGCACTGCAGACCCCGGCCGGTGGCCGCGCGATCCTCAATTTCGTGCAGGAGAACCCGCGAACATTCAAGTCGGCGATGGGTGGGTGATTACCTGTTAGGGCAGATGATAGGGCAGAGCCAAAGAAATCGGAAAAAATATAACGATTTCAATGGCATCTGGCGGAGCGGGAGGGATTCGAACCCTCGATACGCTTTTGGCGTATACTCACTTTCCAGGCGAGCGCCTTCGACCACTCGGCCACCGCTCCGCAATCGCTGGAAGCGCGCTGCGTAGAGATTTGCCGGGCGCTGCGCAAGCGCGTTGCGCGGGCGCGCGCGGCGTGACAGCTTGGGGCCATGCTGACCCTCTCCCTCGCGCTTGCCCTTCAGGCCGCTGCACCGGCCGCCGCCCCCGCCCCGCTTCCGTCCGATCCATTGCCCGGTGACTGGCGCGATATTCCGGCGGACGAGTTGCTGGTGATGACGCTGGGCGAGGGCAAGCGGGTCGTGATCCGCCTCGCCCCGCGTTACGCGCCGGTGCATGTCGCCAATATCCGCACGCTCGCCGCGGCGGGCTGGTGGGATGCAGCCAGCGTCTATCGCGTCCACGACAATTATGTCGTGCAATGGGGCGACCCGACCGAGAAGAAGCCGCTACCCGAAGGGGTGATCGCGCAGCCGCCCGCCGAATATGACTGGCCGAAATTCGACGCGGTGACGCGGCTGACCCGCACCGATCCTTATTCGAGCGCGACCGGGCACAGCGCCGATGGCTGGCCGCTGGCGACCAACGGCACGGTCGCGTGGATTCCGCATTGCTATGGCATGGTCGGCGTCGCGCGCGATCTGGCGCCGAGCACGGGGAGTGGCGGCGATCTGTACGCAGTGATCGGCCACGGCCCGCGCCATCTCGACCGCAATATCGCGATCGTCGGGCGGGTGCTCGAGGGGATCGAGCATCTTTCGGCGCTGCCGCGCGGCACCGAAGGCGGGCTTGGCCTCTACAAGGAGGCGAGCCAGCATGTCGCCTTTACCAGTGGCCGCCTCGCCAGCGCACTGCCCGAGGCCCAACGCCCGCGCTTTCAGGTTCGCGCCGCCGACAACGCCCGCTTCGCCGCATGGATCAAGGCGCGCGAGAATCGCCAGCCGCCCTTCTTCAACCTGCCCTCGGGCGGCGCAGACATCTGCAATGTCATGCCGCCGGTGCGCCGGGCGGAATAAAGCCTATTTCCCGACCCAGTCGGCGACCTCGCCTGCCACCTGATTCGTGGCCTGATTGAGGCCGGCACCGGCGGCGGCAGGGGTCAGCTCCGCCAGCGGCACGCGCGCTTCAAAGCGGCGCTTTTCGAACGTCATCGCCGGGCGAATGCCATCGGCAGCGGCGGGACGGTCGCGCACCAGTGTCGCCTCATAAACCACCACCGCCGCATTGCTGTCGGCATCGACGCCGAACTGACGCAGCTCGCCGCCGAGCCGCGCGCCGGGGTCCGACAGCGACTGGCGCAGACCCAGCACCACGCGCCCGGTGCGCACCGAAATCGTATCGCCGAGCACGCGCGCGAACATGCGGTTGGGCGCTTCGACCCATTGTGCGTCCTTGAGATAGGCGACCGCAGTGTCGCTGCTGCGCACCGGCACGCGGGTCACGGCCAGTTCCTGCGGCACCGACGGGACCGTGATCGTGATCGAGCGCACCGTCGCGGAGCTGACCGTCTGTCCGGTCGGCATCGCCGCGTCCGCCTCGAGCTTGAGCAGCGAGGGCGGCGGCTCGGCACCGAACTTGATGCAGCCGCCCAAGGGCAGCGCGGCAAGCAGAACGGGGGCGAGGAGGAGCTTGCGCATCATCGGGCTCACTTCTTCTTGGGTTCGTAGTCGGGCAACTTGGGCGATCCGATCAGCGATCCGGCGCCCTCGCGGTCGATTTTCTCCGCGACCGAGGCGAGCGCCGCGGTCATCTGGCGCAGGTCCTGAACCAGCTGATTGATCTCGGGAATCGTCTTGGTCGTGACCTCATCGATTCCGCCATCGGCCTTGCCCAGCGTGCGCTCGAGCGCCTTCATGCTCTTGTCGGCCGAGGCAATCGCACCGCGCAAATCCTTCATCGCCGGCGAGATTTCCTGACCCACGACGCGATCGGTGGTGCTGGCGAGGGTACCGATCTGCTCGGCGGCGGTGCCCGCCTTCTGCACCGTGATGCGCAGTTCGGCGAGCGTCGCGCGCATGTCCGGCGCGCCCTTGGCGAGTTCGCCGGTCAGCTTCTCGGTATTGGCGAGGATGCCGCTGATCGACGACTGGTTGCGGTCGGACAGCAATTCGGTCAGCCGCTCGGTCAGCGTCGAAAGCCGTTCGAGCAGGCGCGGCGCCGAGTTGAGCAGTGCGCCGAGGCCACCCTGTTTGGTCGGGATCACCGGGACGCCGAGCGGGCAGACGCTGCGCGGATTGGCATCGGGGCACACGATCGGCGGCGCGCCCTTGACCGCGCCGTCGAGCTGGATCTGGCTGACCCCGGTAAAGCCGACGCCCTGGATGGTCGCGGTCGTGCCCTGAAGGATAGGCACATCGCTGTTCACTGCGATGCGCACGCGCACCAGGCTGGGGTCGGGCTTGAACAGGCCGATTTCCTTGACCTGCCCGGCGGGGACGCCGGAAAAGGCGACCTGCGAGCCCTTGTTCAGCCCGTCGACCGCCTGTTTGAAGAAGATGTCATATTCCTTCTCGCTGGTCGTATTCACGCGGGCGAGCCAGACGGTGAACAGCGCCAGCACGGCGAGCAGGATCAGCACGACGGCGCCGACCAGCACATGGTTTGAACGCGTTTCCATTCAGTCCCTCTCGCCCCCCTTGGCGACGGCCCGTTCCGCACTGGCCACCGCCGCGCGGCCCCGCGGGCCGTTGAAATAGTCCTGGATCCACGGATGATCCAAAGCGAGCAGCTCGTCGATTGTTCCCACCGCGATCACGCGCTTGTCCGCGAGCACCGCGACCCGATCGCAAATCGCATAGAGCGTATCGAGGTCGTGGGTGATGAGGAAGACGGTCAGGCCCAGCGTCTGCTGGAGCGAGCGCGTCAGTTCATCGAACGCCGCCGCGCCGATCGGGTCGAGCCCGGCGGTCGGCTCGTCGAGGAACAGCAGTTCGGGATCGAGCGCCAGGCTGCGTGACAGGCCGGCGCGCTTCTTCATACCGCCCGACAGTTCGGACGGGTATTTGGGGCCCGCTTCGGGCGGCAGACCGGTCATCACCACCTTGTACGCAGCGATCTCCGCCAGCAATTGCGGGTCGAGCTGGGGGTAGAATTCCTTGAGCGGAACCTGAACATTCTCGGCCACGGTCAGGGTCGAAAACAGCGCGCCGCCCTGAAACAACACGCCCCAGCGGCGGCGGATCTCGATCGCCTGACGCTCATCGGCGTCGATCACCGATTCGCCGAACACATGGACCTCGCCCGCATCGGGCGGTTGCAGGCCGATGATCGATCGCATCAGCACCGATTTGCCGGTGCCCGATCCGCCAACCACGCCCAGAATCTCGCCCGGCCGCACATCGAGATCGAGATTCTCGTGCACCACTTGATCGCCGAAGCTGTTGCGCAGGCCACGGATGCGGATCACCGCCTCTTCGCCGTCGAAAATGGGGGCGGTCATCAGTTCCACCCCACTTCGGTGAAGAACACCGCAAAGAACGCGTCGAGCACGATGACGAGGAAGATCGCCTGAACCACCGCAGTGGTGGTGCGCAGGCCGACCTGTTCGGCGTCGCTCTCGACCTGCATCCCCTGATAGCAGCCGGCGATGGCGATGATCGCGCCGAACACCGGCGCCTTGACGAGGCCGACATAGAGGTCGGTGATCGGCACCACTTCGCGGAGCCGCTGAACGAAGGTGATCGGCGGAATATCGAGCGCGATCCAGCACAACAGGCCGCCCCCGATCATCCCGAGCAGCGAGGCGTAGAAGCCGAGCAACGGGAGCATCAGTACTGCAGCGATCACGCGCGGCAGCACTAGCGCCTCCATTGGGTTGACCCCGATGGTGCGCATCGCGTCAATCTCTTCGGTCAGCTTCATCGTGCCGAGCTGGGCCGCAAAGGCCGATCCCGAGCGGCCCGCGACCATGATCGCGGTCATCAGGATGCCGAGTTCACGCAAGGTGATCCGCCCGACGAGGTTGATCGTAAACACCTCAGCACCGAACTGGCGCAGCTGCACTGCGCCCTGTTGCGCGATGACGATGCCGATCAGGAAGCTCATCAACCCGATGATGCCGAGCGCAGAGACGCCGACCACTTCAAAACGATGAACAGTCGCGTGATAGCGGAAGCGGCGCGGGTTGGCGATCACGCGCGCCGCCGCCACTGCGGTCGCGCCCATGAAGCCGAGCAGGCCGTACATGGTCTTGATCGCCTGAACCACCGCTTCGCCGATTTCGGCAAGCAGCTGGGCGAAGGCGCCCATCGGCTTGGGCGGCGCCTCGATCGGATGGTCGGCGGCGGCGACGTGGTCGAACAGCAATTGCTGATTGGGGTCGAGCCCGGTCACCTGCGCATCATGGTCGCGCGCGAAGCGATGGATCAGCCAGGCGCCGACCGTATCGATCCGGTCGATCCCGCGCATGTCGAGCCGACGCACCTCACCCTCGACCGCACCGAGCCGGCTCGGCAGATCGTCGATATTGCGCAGCGACAAATTGCCGCTGAACCGCAGCGTCCCTTCGGCCGCGTCGTGCTGGAAGTCGGCTGGCGCGTTCATCGCTGCCATCCATCGTTGATTCGGACTGGAACGGCAAGCACCTGTAGGTAGAGGGTAAGACTTGGTCTGGACCAATTCCGGACTGCGACGAAAGGTTCCGATGCGCCGGCTCGCCATTTACGACATGGACAAGACGATCACGCAGCGTGCGACGTGGACGCCGTTTCTGATCCATGCGGCGAAGGCACGCGCGCCCTGGCGGCTGGCCCTGCTACCGCTCGCGGGACTCGCGAGCCTTGCCTATCTCGCCAAGGCGATCGACCGGGCGCGGCTCAAGGAAATCACCCATCGCCTGATGATCGGCCGCGCGATCCCGCCGGCCGAACTGACGGCGGTGGCCGAGACCTTTGCCGACGATATGGCCGCGACCAACCTGTTCGCCGATGCGCGTGCGCGCGTCGAAGCGGATCGCGCGGCAGGGTGGGAGCCGGTGCTGGCGACTGCGAGCCATGGCTATTACGCCGGAGCGATCGCCGCGCGGCTGCTCATCGGAACGGTGATCGCCACCGCCGCGCGGCGCGATCCGCAAGGCAATGTGCTGGCGGGGCTTGAGGGCGAGAATTGCTATGGCCCGGCCAAATTGCGGCTGATTGAAGCGTGGATGGCGCGTGAGGGTCTGGCGCGCGACGAAATCCGCGTACGCTTCTACAGCGATCATGTCTCCGACGCGCCGGTGCTGGAATGGGCCGACGAGCCGTTCGCGGTCAACGCGCACGGGCCGCTGCGCAAGCTGGCGGCGGTCAAGGGGTGGCCGGTGCTGGACTGGGAGGGGTGAAGCGTCTTCTTAGCCACTCCCGCTTGCGGGAGGGGTTGGGGAGGGTCTTCTTCTGCCTTCTGGTGCGCGAGCCAAAAGAAGAAGAAGGCTGCCATCGCTTCGATTAAAGCATCGCCCAATCACGGCGGATGACCTCACGCCGTTTGTGCTGAGCTTGTCGAAGCACCAGTCCCGCGTTTGGTGGGACGGGAGATCGCCCTTCGACAAGCTCAGGGCAAACGGAGGTGAGGCTCACAACACCGTATGCAACGTGTGCAGCGTCAGCCCCACCAGGCCACCAACCAAAGTCCCATTGATGCGGATATACTGCAGATCCTTGCCCACCGCATTCTCGAGCCGCCCGGTGATCGTGCGCGCGTCCCAGCCGCGCACCGTGTCCGACACCAGCCGGACGATGCCGTCGCCATAATCGGCGGCGGTGCCGACGGCGGCGCGGCGGACGAAACGGTTGATCATATGGGCTAGGCGCGGGTCGCTTTGCAGCGTTGCCCCAAGCTGGCGCAGCGCGTCGCCGAGCTTGCCTGCCAGCGCAGCATCCGGGTCGCGCGCAACCCGCAGCAGCGCGCCGCGCGCCTGTTCCCACATCCCCTCGATCCAGCGGGCAAGCGCCGGATTGTCGAGCATGTCGGCCTTGAATTCCTCGACCTTCAGCCGCGTCGGGATGTCGAACTGCAGGTCGAAGGCGAGCTTTTCCAGCCCCTCCTCCACCTTGGCGCGCAGCGGGTGGCCGGGGTCCTCGGCGACGTCGGACACCAGCTTATACAGCCCGTCGATGATCGCATTGGCGAGTGTCTCGTCGAGGCCAGTCCAGCGCATGATCGAACCGGCGCGCTCATGCACCATCTTGCGGATCAGCGCCTCATTCTGGTCGATGATCTTGGCCAGCCAGCGCAGCATCGAATCCATCAGCGGGAGGTGCCGTCCCTCGGCAATCGCTGCACCCAGCGCCTGGCCGAGCAGCGGCGCGATGTCGGTCTGGCGCAGACGGCTGGCGACCGCGCCCTTGATCAGGCCTCCGAGCTGATCCTTGTCGAGCGATTCGAGCAGCGACGCGGCCATGCGCGATGCGCCACGGCGCAGGCGCCCCGAGCTTTCGGGCGGCTGGGCGAGCCAGCGGCCCGCTGCGCCCGCGACATCGATCGACCGCATCCGCCGTGCGACCACCCGGGGAATCAGGAAATTGTCGCGCAGGAAATTGGCGAGCGAAGTCGCGATCCGCTCCTTGTTGCGCGGAATGATCGCGGTGTGCGGAATCGGCAGGCCCAGCGGGTGACGGAACAGCGCCGTGACCGCGAACCAGTCGGCCAGGCCACCGACCATCGCCGCTTCGGCAAAGGCGCGAATGAAGCCCGCGACGCTGTAGTCGGGCTCATAGCCGCGGGCGATGAAATAGACGCACGCCATTGCCACCAACAAGCCGGTGGCAACAACACGCATGCGCCTCAGGCCGGGCGGAACGGGGTCACGGTCGCGAATCACTGGACCAGAAAGCACGCGGATTGCCGGGTTCATAGCCGGAACAATCCGCGTGCCGTCTTTTAGTTCACTCGGCAGGCTCGGGGCCTTCGGTTCCGCGCTGGCCGATACGCCCTGCGGGCTGCTGGCCGATCGCCGCCGGATCCTGCGGTCCGTTCTCGTCGCCGGGGGTGTAGGTCAGGAGACGACGGCGCAGGCGCGGCCCCATCCACCGCTCGACCCCGATCGCCAGGCTGAACAGCGCAGGCACGATCAGCAGCGTCAGGACGGTCGAGACGACCAGACCGCCGATCACGGTGATGCCCATCGGCGAACGCCACGAGCTGTCGCCCGTCAGCGAGATCGCGGTCGGGACCATACCGGCGACCATCGCCACCGTGGTCATCACGATCGGCTGGGCGCGCTTGTGCCCTGCGTCCGCGATGGCGGTCAGCTTGTCGACGCCCTTTTCCATCTCCTCGAGCGCGAAGTCGATCAGCAGGATCGAGTTCTTCGCGACGATGCCGAGCAGCATCAGGATGCCGATATAGACCGGCATCGAGATTGCAGAGCCAACCAGCCACAGCAGCAACAGTCCGCCGAGCGGCGCGTTGAGCAGCGAGCCCATGTTGACCAGCGGCGACATGAAGCGGCGATACAGCAGCACCAGCACCGCGAAGACCAGGAACACGCCCGCGATCACCGCGACGATGAAGTTCTGGATCATCTCGGCCTGCCACTTGGCCTGACCGACGGTCAGCTTGCCGACGCCGAGCGGCAGATTCTTCATCGTGGGCAGCGCGTCGATCTGCTTCATGGCGTCGCCGCTGACCACGCCGGGGGCGAGGTCGGCACCGATCATGATGCGGCGCTGCTTGTTGATGCGGTCGATGCGCGTCGGGCCTGCGCCAAATCCGATATCGGCGACGAGGCTGAGCGGGACCGAACCGCCCGCCTGCGTCTGAACCGGCAGGTTCTGGATCGTCGACAGTTTGGTCCGGGCATCCTCATCCAACGCCACGCGGATCGGAATCTGGCGGTCCGAAAGCGAGAAGCGCGCACTGTTCTGGTCAATATCGCCCAGCGTTGCGATGCGGATCGCGCTCGACAGCGCCGCAGTGGTGACGCCCATGTCGGCCGCCAGGTCCATGCGCGGGCGGATCACGATTTCAGGCCGTTTGAGGTCGCCCGAAACGCGCGGCGCGACGATCGTCTTGAGCCCCTCCATCTCCTCGACGATCTTCTGCGCCGTCGCCTGGAGCAGCGCGGGATCTTCGCCGCCAAGCGTGATCGTCAGCGCACGGCCCGACCCGCCCCAGCCCTGCTGGTTGCGGAACGACACGCGTGCATCGGCAATCTTCGCCAGTTCAGGAGTCAGCCGCCGTTCGAACTCGTCGCTCTTGAACGACCGCTCGTCCGCCAGCATCGCGGTGACGCGACCATTGCCGACGAAGGCGCGGGAATAGGTGTTCTCGACGCCCTCCTGCTTGGCCAGCAGATCGCGCACACGGTCGACCACCAGCTTGGTTTGTTCGAGCGTGGTGCCGGGCACCATTTCGATGCTGGCGGTGACCGCGTCCTGATCCTGATTGGGCTGGAAGGTCTGCGGCAGCGTCATAAACATGACCAGCGTCAGGCCCAGCGACGCCAGATAACCGACCACCGCCGACCAGCGATGGCGCAGCGTCCAGTGCAGCACCTTCATATACTGGTCCATCAGCCAGCCTTCGCCATGCGTGGCGTGCCCCTTGGCCTTCAGGAAATAGGCGGCGATCATCGGCGTGAGCAGACGCGCGACGGCAAGGCTCATCAGCACCGCCGCGACCACGGTCAGGCCGAAATTCTTGAAGAACTGACCCGCAATGCCCGGCATCATGCCGACCGGCAGGAACACCGCGACGATCGACATGGTGGTCGCGACCACCGCGACGCCGATTTCGTCCGCCGCGTCGATCGATGCCTGATAGGCGGTCTTGCCCATGCGCATGTGTCGGACGATGTTTTCGATCTCCACGATCGCGTCATCGACCAGCACGCCCGCCACCAGACTGAGCGCGAGCAGCGTCATCTGGTTGAGGTTGAAGCCGAGCAGCTCCATGAAGAAGAAGGTCGGAATCGCCGAGAGCGGAATCGCGAGCGCGGAGATCAGCGTCGCGCGCCAGTCGCGCAGGAACAGGAACACGACGACCACGGCGAGCGCCGCACCCTCGATCAGCGCCCACAGCGCCGATTCATACTGGTCCTTTGCGTATTTGGTGTTGTTGAACAACACCTCAAACTGGACCTTTGGATTGCGGGTCTGAAGCTCCTTGAGCTTCTCCTGCGCCTCGGCGAACACCGAGACGTCGGAGGCGCCCTTGCCGCGCTTGATGTCGAAGGCGAGCACCTGCTTGCCGTTCCACTCGGCCGAGTTGCGCACTTCGGCATAGGCGTCGCGGACATCGGCGATGTCGGCGAGGCGCACGGTGCGTCCGCCGCCGATCGCGATCTGGGTCTGGCCAAGCTGATAGGCGTTGGCGGCGTTGCCGAGCACGCGCACCGATTGTTCGGTGCCCGAAATCTCGGCGCGACCGCCCGCAGCGTTCAGGTTCACCTGACGCAGCTGCTGGTTCACCTGGCTCGCGGTCAGGCCGTAGGACTGGACCTTGGTCGGATCGAGGACGATCCGGATCTCACGATTGACGCCACCGATGCGGTCGACCGCGGTCAGGCCGGGAACCGACAACAGCTCCTTGGCCACCGCATTGTCGACATACCAGCTCAGCTCTTCCACCGTCATGTCGGTGGTGATCGCGGTGAAGCTGGCAATGTCGTTGTCGGTGGTGTTGGCGCGGAACACCTGCGGCTCGAGAATCCCGTCGGGCAGATCGCCACGGACCTGGTTCACCGCCTCGCGGACGTCCTGAACCGCGCGGTCGATCGGGGTACCGATGTCGAGCTGAATAACCGTAGTCGACTGACCTTCGGTCACGTTCGATTCGATCTGGTCGATGCCCTGCAGCGCGCGCACCGCCGACTCAACGCGCTGGGTGACCTGGGTCTCCAGCTCGGTCGGCGCCGCACCCGGCTGGCTGATGACGACGATCGCGATCGGGAAGTCGATGTCCGGATCGTTGTTCACGTCCATCCGCGCGAAGCTGACAAAGCCCGCAATGGTCAGCGCGATGAACAGGACGATCGGCGGAACCGGGTTCCGGATCGACCAGGCGGAGATGTTGCGCATATCCGTGCCTTTACCGCTTCAGGGTGGTGAGGTTGGGAATAACCTTTTGACCCGGGTTGAGGAAGGCGCCGGCGGTGATCACCACACGCTCGCTTCCGGCAAGGCCGCTGGTGATCGCGACGCCCGCATCGGACACCTCACCCGTGGTCACGCCGCGACGCTCCGCCTCGTTCTTCGCATTGAGGATATATACGAAATTGCCCTTGGCGTCGCTCTGGATCGCCGACTGCGGGAGCAGCGGGGCGACCGCGCCGCCGGCCATGATCCGCGCCGAGGCAAAGCCGCCCGGGCGCAGCGCCTTGTCAAACGACAGCGCGATGCGGGCGATGCCCTGACGGGTCTGTGGGTCGATGATCGGCGACACCTGCCACACTTCGCCGGTGAACACTTCGTCCATCCCGACCGGATTCACCTCGGCGCGGGCGCCGGCGGGGATGCGGTGGAGGTCGGCTTCGCTCAGCTGCGTGCGCAGCTCCATCTGGCCGCCCTGGGCGACGCGGAACAGCGCGCCCGAGCCCGAGCTGATGATCTGACCCGGCTCGACCGAGCGGGTGAGGACGAGGCCTGCTGCGGGCGAGCGGATATCGAGGCGGCGGTTGCGCGCCTGCGTTTCCGACAGCTGCGACTGGGCAACGCGCACGCGGGCGGCGGCGGCGTCGCGGGTGGCGGTCTTGCGATCGATGTCCGCCTTGGACACGAAGCCGCGTGAGAGCAGTTGCTGCGAGCGATCGAGCTCGGCCTGCGCGATGCTGAGATCAGCCTGCGCGACGCGGATGCTGGCGGCCTGCGACTGGGCGGTCTGGCTCTGCACCGAACGGTCGACGGTGGCGAGCACCTGCCCCGCAGCGACCCAGTCGCCCGGCTCGACGAGCACGCGGGTGACCATACCGCCTTCGCCCGCGACGCCGACCGGCATCTCACGGCGCGCGGCGAGCGAGCCAGTGCCGGTGATCACGCTGGCGATGGTGTTGCGGCCCGGAATCGCGACGGTGACCGTCGGCAACTGACGGTCGCCGCCCTGTCCGCCATTGGCGGCGCCAGCCTTGGCCGGATCAGCCTTGTCGCCAGCCCCGCCCGAGGCGAATGCGACCCACGCGGCCACGATCACGACCAGCGCGATCACAGCGGCGATGATCCACCATTTGCGGCGCGACCTTTTCTCTCCCTCACCCGTCAGAGCGAGCCGTTCTTCCCCACCGAACATCCGAGCCTCGTAATTCATGCGCGACCTCTTTCACCCCCGACCCAAAGGTCGACGCGGGCACTCCCCGTCGCGCTGTATTATCTGAATAAGTCACTTGCCTCAAGGGCAGTTTTACAGTGCGCGCCAGATGCCCGTTTTGACCACTCGGCGCAAGGCGGAGTCGCGCCCAAATGGGGGTATTCAGCGGGGCGCCCATCGGGCAATCTCCGGCTGTCGCTGGCTCCAGCCTGATCGGGGACGGAGGCGACTGGAGGAAGGAAACATGCCGGACAACATTCTCGAATGGATCCTCATCGGCCTTGTGGCCGGCGTCCTTGGCAAGCTGATCATGCCGGGCAAGGACCCGGGTGGTATCATCGTCACCATTCTGATCGGTATCGCCGGCGCGTTGCTCGCCGGGTTCGCCGCACCGTCGGTCGGGGTCGACCTGACCAATACGCTCAACAGCTACATCGCCGCCACTGTCGGCGCGATCGTACTGCTCGCGCTCTATCGGCTGGTGATGACGCGTCGCACGCGCTGAACGCACGCTGCAGGGTTCGTTCAGCCCTTGTTGTCCCGCCCTGCCCCATGCAGCGGCGGGACACTGTTTGTTGAAAGGCCCTGATTAGATGATCCGACTGATGACCGCCGCCGCACTCGCCGCGACCTTTCCGCTCGCTGCTGCCGCGCAGGTTGCCCCGACCGCAACGGTTGCCGAAGGCACGCTGCTGGATGTGGTGGCGGAGGGGCGGGTCAATCGCGTTCCCGACATCGCGGTGATCCGCGCCGGCGTCGTCAGCCAGGCCGCAACCGCCGCCGAGGCGCTGTCCGCCAATGCGCGGCAGATGGCATCGGTGCTCACCGCGCTCAAGGGCGCCGGCATCGCCGATCGCGACATCCAAACCGCGACGATCTCGCTCAGCCCGCAATATCGCTATGCCGAAAATCAGCCGCCGGTGATTACCGGTTATCAGGCGAGCAACAGCGTGTCGGTGAAGTTTCGCGAGATCGCGCGCAGCGGCACGATCCTCGACACGCTGGTCAAGCAGGGCGCGAACCAGATCGACGGACCGAGCCTGACAATCGATGCGGTCGATTCCGCGATGGATGAGGCGCGCGTCGACGCGGTAAAGCGCGCCCGCGAGCGCGCCGCCCTCTATGCCCGCGCGCTCGGGATGCGGGTCGATCGCATCCTGATGGTCAGCGAAGGTAGCGACGGTGGCACGCCCGGCCCGGTGCCGCAGATGATGGTCCGCGCCGAAGCCAAGGATTCGACCCAGATCGCGCCGGGCGAACAGCAGGTCAGCGCGAACGTCCGCGTCCGCTTCCTGCTCAAGTGAAGGAAAAGGGGCCGCCCCAGCCGGGACGGCCCCTTTTTGTTGGTTGCTGAGCGGGTCGATGCCGCACCCAGCGAAGTTGGTTCAAGCGATTAACGCACCGAGCCGCGACGTACGAGATTGACGATCGCGAGCAGGATGATCGCGCCGACCAGCGACGACACAAAAGTCATCACGGTGATCGCGCTGTTGATCGAGCCGCCGAACAGCAGGCCGCCGATGAACGCGCCGACGATACCGACGACGATGTTGAGCAAAATGCCCTGCTGGGCGTCGGTGCGCATCACGAGGCTGGCGAGCCAGCCGACCACGCCGCCAATTACGAGCCAGACAATCAGTCCAACCAGGTCCATGTCGTCCTCCACTGTGACGTTCGCACATTTGCGAACGATGTGGGGCGAAGACGCGCAGGGGCTGAAAATGGTTCCGCCCGCGTTTTGAGGCGCGGGCGGATGGGAGAGAGGGTCAGAGTCCGGCCTATGCCACCGGGATCATGTCAGTATTTTTGCTGACGCTCGTAGAGCGACTTATAGTGCTGGATCCGTGTCACGCGCAGGCCGGGCATGCCCGAGCGGTCGATCGCGCGCTGCCAGCCGGCGAATTCCTCGACCGTCAGGCCATAGCGCTCGCACACTTCGTCAACGCTGAGCAGGCCGCCATTGACCGCCGCGACGACCTCCGCCTTGCGCCGCACGACCCAGCGGGTCGTTTCGGGCGGCGGCAGCGAATCGAGTGTCAGTGGCTCACCGAGCGGACCGATCACTTTCGCTGGGCGGATCTTCTGGTTTTCAATCATTCCATACCTCGATCAGGGCGGGGGGTCCCCAACTGCGTCTGAAGCCCGTCATAACGTCCGCGGATTTCGCTTCGCCTAAACGGCACGGTAAACGGCGCCTTCATCGAACTTGCCACCGGGTTAGCGTGCGCTCGACCGCCAGGTTGAACGCGCCATGCGGCGGCGCGAGCAATCCGTGCGCGGGTGTCAGCCGATCGAGTCGGATCTGCAGGCGCGCGGTTCGGCTCGCAGACTGACGCACTGCCGCCGCGGCGAGCAGAACGGCGACGGGCGCGGCGATCGGCGTCGCCCCGACATCGCGGTCGAATCGGAAGCTCAGATCCACTGGAGCCTGCTGTCATCGGTCGAACTCATCTGACCCCGTTTAACGGCGAAGGCTGAAAGCCCGGTAAACACAGCGCTTTTGCATCGCTATCGTGAAACCACTATGTGCGCGGCGATGTTCACCGGCGATTTTCAGCTTTCCGGGCCGCTTGAGAAGCGGCGAATCGTGGTCGCCATGTCCGGCGGCGTCGACAGTTCGGTCGTGGCCGCGCTCGCCGCGCGCACCGGGGCGGAGACGATCGGCGTCACGCTGCAGCTCTATGATCATGGCGAAGCGGTCGGGCGCGCGGGCAGTTGCTGTGCGGGCCGCGACATCCGCGACGCGCGCGCGGTGTGCGATCGCCTCGGCATTGCGCATTATGTGTTCGACCATGAAAGCAGCTTTCGCGAGACCGTGATCGACGATTTCGCCGACACCTATCTGGCGGGGCGCACCCCGATCCCGTGCGTCAAATGCAATATGGGGCCGAAATTCACCGATTTGTTCGCGCTCGCCCGTGATCTGGGTGCCGATTGCCTCGCCACCGGCCATTATGTGCAGCGCGTCGAGGGTGCCGAGGGGCCGGAGCTGCACAAGGGCGCCGATCCGGCGCGCGACCAGAGCTATTTCCTGTTCGCCACGACCAGCGCCCAGCTCGATTTCCTGCGCTTTCCCCTGGGCGGACTGCCCAAGGCGCGGGTGCGCGAGATCGCGGCGGAGATCGGCCTGGGCGTTGCGGGCAAGCCCGACAGCCAGGACATCTGCTTCGTCCCCGATGGCGACTATGCCAGCCTGGTCAAGAAATTGCGCCCGGAAGCCGACACCGCCGGGGCGATTATCGACGAAGCGGGCAACAAGCTCGGCGCGCACAAGGGACTGATCCATTTCACCGTCGGCCAGCGCCGCGGGCTTGAGATCGGTGGCAGCCCCGAGCCGCTCTATGTGCTGCGGCTCGACCCGGCGACGCGCGATGTGGTGGTCGGGCCGAAGTCTGCACTCGCGGTCAGTGCCGCGCGGATCGAGGGGCTGAACTGGATCGGGGGGAGCCATCGCGGCCCACTGAGCGCCAAGGTCCGCTCGATGGCGCGGCCCGTGCCGGCGCGGCTCGATGGCGGCCGGGTGGTGTTCGACGCGCCCGAATATGGCGTCGCGCCGGGACAGGCGGCGGTACTTTATGCGGGCGAGCGCGTGCTCGGCGGCGGCTGGATCACGCAGACCGAACGCGCGGAGATGGTCGCGGTCTAGGCGCCGCCCAGCTCATTCGCCTCGCGCAGCGGATCGCCGGGGCGGTCGACCTGCCCCTCCGGATCGACATGGATCAGGATTTCGGTGCCGGGGAATTCGGCTTCGAGCCGGGCTTCGAGGGCTTCGACCACGTCATGCGCCTCGGCGACGTTCATCGTGGCGGGGACATGGATATGGAATTGCGCGAAGTCCTGCGATCCGCTGGTGCGGGTGCGCAGGTCGTGGAGGCTTTCGAACCCGGGGATCGCCGCAGCACAGGCGATGAAGGCGCGGCGCTTTTCCTGCGGCCATTCGCGATCCATCAACTGGCCGATCGCGTCGATCGCCGCATGCCACGCTCCCCAGAGCAGCCACAACGCGATGCCGATGCCGAACACCGGGTCCGCGCCACGCAAGTGCAGGACCGATTCCAGCACCAATGCGGCGATGACGCCGCTGTTGAGCAACAGGTCGGATTGATAGTGAAGCCGGTCGGTGCGGATCGCGATCGATCCGCTCGCGGCGATGGCGCGCGCCTGATAGGCGGTGAGCAGCAGCGTCACGCCGATCGCGATCACCGAAACGATGATCCCGGCCTCCGGATCGGCCGCGACTTCGCCGCTGCTGAGCCGCTCGATCGCCCGCACTGCGATGAAGGTGGCGGAGGCGGAGATCAGCACCACCTGAAACAGCGCCGCCAGCGCCTCAGCCTTGCCATGGCCGAAGCGGTGGTTGGCATCAGCGGGCTGCGCGGCGATGCGCACCCCCGCCAGCGTCACCAGCGACGCGATCAGGTCGAGCACCGAGTCGGACAGGCTGGCCAGCATCGCCACCGATCCGGTCGTCCACGCCGCATAAGCCTTGAGCCCGCCGAGCAGCAGCGCCGCACAGACGCTTGCGATTGCCGCCCGGGTCGGGGTGGCGCTCATGGGTAAAGCAGGCCTTCGTCCCAGCTGTCGCCATTGCGGACGAACACGCGACGCTCATGCAGGCGGTGTTCGCGATCCATCCAGAACTCAAGTCGGCTCGGCGTCACGCGATAGCCGCCCCAGTGCGGCGGGCGCGGCACATCGCCGCCGTCGAACCGCGCCTGCATCTGCGCAAACCGCGCTTCAAAGGTCGCACGGTCGGGCAGCGGGCGCGACTGGTCGCTGGCCCATGCGCCGAGCTGCGAATCGCGGCTGCGGCTGGCGAAATAGGCGTCGGACTCGGCATCGGCCACGCGGCTGACCGGCCCTTCGATCCGGATCTGGCGGCGCAGGGACTTCCAGTGGAACAGCAGCGCAGCGCGCGGAACGGCTTCGAGCTCGCCCGCCTTGCGGCCGTCGCGGTTGGTATAGAAGGTGAAGCCTTCCGGCCCATGGCCCTTGAGCAGCACCATCCGCACCGATGGCTGACCATCGGCGCTCACCGTCGCCAGTGCCATGGCGTTGGAATCGTTGATCTCGGTGGTGCGTGCCTCGCGATACCAGGCGTCGAACAGGGCAAAGGGATCGTCGGTCATGCCACCGCCATAGACCCTTGGCGCGGCAAGCGGGAGGGGGAACGGTGATCCCGGCATTGCCCTTTGGTGCATCGCGCGGCATGGGGAGCGCAGGCTTTGGTCAAATTGTTCGAGGACGCGATGAAGGACAAGCTGGTGACGTTGATCGGCGGCGGCGGGTTCGCCGGACGCTATATCGCCCAGTCGCTGCTGAAGGCCGGCGCGCGGGTGCGGATTGCGCAGCGCGATCCGCGCGCGGCGTGGTTCCTCAAGCCACTGGGCGGCCTTGGCCAGACCCAGTTCGTCGTCGCCGACGTGACCCGCCCCGACAGCCTTACCCGCGCGCTTGCCGGGTCGGATGCGGTGGTCAATCTGGTCGGCGTGTTCGGCAACAGCATGGATGTGGTCAACGCGCGCGGATCGGGCAATGCGGCCAAGGCCGCTGCGGCGGCGGGCGCGACCAGTTTCGTCCAGATGTCCGCTATCGGCGCCGATAGCGAGTCGCCGTCGGCCTATGGCCGGTCAAAGGGCGATGGCGAGGCGGCGGTGCGCGCGGCGTTCCCGTCCGCGACGATCCTGCGCCCCAGCCTGATGTTCGGGCGCGAGGATCAGTTCGTGAACCGCTTCGCCGCGCTCGCCGCATCGCTGCCGTTCGTGCCGGTGCTCAAGGGCGGGACCAAGATCCAGCCGGTATGGGTCGCCGATGTCGCGCAGGCCGTGACCCGCGCGATCGCCGAGCCTGCACGCTATGCCGGCCAGACATTCGATCTGGGCGGTCCGGACGCGATGAGCTTCACCGAGTTCCACCGCTGGCTGCTCGGCGCGATCGGGCGCGACAAGCCGGTGGTCGAGCTGCCCGATGTTGCCGGTGCCGCGCTGGCGTCGCTCGGCTTCCTGCCGGGCGCGCCGATCAGCTGGGACCAGTGGCTGATGCTGCAGCAGGATAATGTCGCATCGGGCGACGGCCTTGCCGCGTTCGACATCGCGCCCACCCCGCTTGCCGCAGTCGCGCCGCACTGGCTGGTCCAGTATCGCAAACATGGCCGGTTTGCGGACGCGCGCCACGCCTGACCGCCGCTGCCACCGCCGGCAGATTTGAACAGCCGGGCGCACCCGGCGGAGGACCCGCGCCGTGAGCGACATCGCAATCTACATCATCCTCGGCATTATCGAGGGGCTGACCGAATTCCTGCCCGTGTCGTCGACCGGGCATCTGATCCTTGCGGGGGAGCTGCTTGGCTTTACCGGCGAAGGATCGGTGGCGTTCAAGGTCGCGATCCAGCTTGGCGCGATCCTCGCGGTGCTGGTTGCCTATTGGCGGCGCTTCTGGGGCATCGGCATGGGCCTTTTGCGTGGGGAGCGCGAGGCGATCTGGTTCACCCGCAACATCCTGATCGGATTTCTGCCCGCGATGCTGATCGGCGCGGTCGCGTATGAGGGGATCCGTGCGCTGATCCAGTCGCCGATGACCGTCGCGGTGGCGCTGATCGTCGGGGGCATCGTGATTCTTGTGATCGAGCGGATGGTGAAGGTGGTGAAGGTCGAGCGGGTCGAGACGATGCCGCTCACGACCGCGGTCACGATCGGGCTGGTCCAGTGCATCGCGATGATCCCGGGCGTCAGCCGGTCGGGCGCGACGATCATGGGCGCGCTGCTGATGGGGGTCGAGCGCAAGACGGCGGCGGAGTTCAGCTTCTTCCTCGCCGTGCCGACCATGGCCGGGGCGACCGCCTATTCTCTGTACAAGGACCGCGACCTGCTGAGCGCCGACGACCTTGGCGGCATCGCGATCGGGCTGGGCGTGTCGTTCATCGTCGCATTGCTGGTGGTGAAGGCGTTCGTGAAGATCGTCGGCCGCTTCGGCTTTGCCCCCTTTGCCTGGTATCGAATCGTACTTGGCGCGGTGGCCATCCTCTTCCTGTCACTGCGCTAAGGACCGATACGGACCTACATTTGAAATGATGTTGCGCGACCGGTTAGCGCATTTCAAAAACAGCGGTTAATAGGGCAGCATAGTTGACCTACTTTGCCATTTTTACGTGACTCAGCAGGGAAATCCTGCCATCCGCGCCGCATGGCAAAGGATGTGATGCTCCAATTCGTCGATCGTGCGCAGGCATTTCCGCCCAAGCGCGATCCTGAGCTGCGGGCGGAGGATTTCCGCGAAATCGCGGAGCGCTATGCGCCGCCCACTGCCGAGGATCAGGCCGGGCGTTGTTCGCAATGCGGCGTGCCCTATTGCTCGGTGCACTGCCCGCTCCACAACCACATCCCCGACTGGCTGCGCCTGACCGCCGAGGGGCGGCTGCGCGAAGCCTATGAGCTGTCCAACAGCACCTCGACCATGCCCGAGATTTGCGGCCGCATCTGTCCGCAGGACCGGCTATGCGAGGGCAATTGCGTCATCGAATCCTCCGGCCACGGCACGGTCACGATCGGGTCGGTCGAAAAGTTCATCACCGACACCGCCTGGGATCAGGGCTGGGTCGAGCCGTTGCAGCCCGGCCCCGCGCGCGGCCAGTCGGTCGGCGTGATCGGCGCGGGTCCGGCGGGCCTGACTGCGGCGGAGTATCTGCGCGTGCTCGGCTATGACGTGCACGTCTATGACCGGCACGATCGCGCCGGCGGGCTGCTGACCTATGGCATCCCCGGCTTCAAGCTGGAAAAGCACATCGTCACCCGCCGCACCGACCGGCTGGCGGCGGGCGGCATCGTCTTCCACCTCGGTTTCGACGTCGGCAAGGATGCGACGCTGGAGCAGCTGCGCCAGAAGCACGACGCGCTGTTGATCGCGACCGGCGTGTACAAGCCGCGCGTGATCAAGGCGCCGGGCGTCGGCGCGAACGGCGTGGTCGATGCGCTCGACTATCTGATCGCTTCGAACCGCAAGAGCTTTGGCGACAGCGTCCCGGCGTTCGAGGATGGCAGCCTCAATGCCGCGGGCAAGAACGTCGTGGTGATCGGCGGCGGGGACACCGCGATGGACTGTGTCCGCACCGCGATCCGTCAGGGCGCGGAATCGGTGAAGTGCCTGTATCGCCGCGACCGCGCCAACATGCCGGGCAGCCAGCGCGAAACCGCCAATGCCGAGGAAGAAGGCGTCGAATTCGTCTGGCTCTCCGCCCCCGAAGCATTTGAGGGCGGCGAGCAGGTGAGCGCGGTCAAGGCGGTCGGCATGCGGCTCGGCGCCCCCGACGCCAGCGGCCGCCGCGCGCCCGAACCAGATCCCGACGCGAAGTTCGACGTCCCCGCCGATCTGGTGATCAAGGCGCTTGGCTTCGATGCCGAAGACCTGCCGGTCCTGTTCAACGCGCCCGCGCTGGGCGTCACCCGCTGGGGCACGGTGCGCACCGACGCGCGCACGATGATGAGCAACCTCGACGGCGTGTTTGCGGCGGGCGACATCGTCAAGGGCGCGAGCCTCGTGGTGCAGGCGATCCGCGACGGGCGCGATGTGAGCGAGCGGATGCATGCTTGGTTGAAGGCGCAGAAGATGGCGGTCGCCGCCGGAAAGGTTGCAGCATGATCCGCCCTTTGATCCTCGCCGCCGCGCTCAGCGCTGCTGCCCCCGCATTGGCGCAAACCGCGCCGGTCGCGCCCGCCGCAGCGTCTCAAATCGATCCCGCCCGTTTGGCCGCCGCCGAACGGGTCGCCACCGCCTTGGTTCCTCCCGGCACTTATCTGCGGATGATGCGCGATCAGTTCCCCGCCATGATGGAAGCGATGATGGGGCAGATGATGGGCATGACCGCGGGAGAGCTGACCGGGAAGGACGGCGCGGGAAGCGACCTGCGCGTGGGCGACGCCATGGCCAAGGCCGATCCGCATTTTCGCGAGCGCATGACGATCATGTCCCGGGTCATGTCCGAAGAAATGGGCGTTGTGTTCGACAAGATCGAACCGGGACTGCGCGCAGGCCTGTCCCGCGCTTTCGCCCGCAAGTTCACTACGGCCCAGTTGACCGAGCTCGATAACTTCTTCTCGACGCCAACCGGCAAGGCATTTTCCGCCGACTATCTCGCGACCTTCATGGACCCTGAGGTGATGCAGGAAATGACTGCTGCCATGCCCGAATTGATGAAGGCGATGCCGGCGATCATGGCCAAGGCCGAAAAGGCCATGGCCCATCTGCCCCCGCCGCCCAAGCAGGATGCTTCCAAGTGACTGAACCGATGGAAACCCAACGCGAACGCCTCGCCCGTGAAGGCATGTACCGCCCCGAATTCGAGGGCGATGCCTGTGGCGTGGGCATGGTCGCGGCGATCGATGGACAGCCCTCGCGCCGCGTGGTGCAGGGTGCGATCGATGCGTTGAAGGCGGTGTGGCATCGCGGCGCGGTCGATGCCGATGGCAAGACCGGCGATGGCGCGGGGCTGCATGTCGACTTGCCGTTGCGCTTCTTCGACGATGCGGTGCTCGCCAGCGGGCATCGCGTGCTGCCCAACCGGCTTGCGGTCGGCATGATCTTCATGCCGCGCGTCGATCTGGGCGCGCAGGAGGCGTGCCGCACGATCGTCGAAAGCGTGCTGATCGATGCCGGCTACACCATCTATGGCTGGCGGCAGGTGCCGGTCGATGTCTCGGTCATCGGGCAAAAGGCGCAGGCGACCCGGCCGGAGATCGAGCAGATCATGATCGCCGGGCCGATGCCCGACGCACAGAGCGAGGCGGAGTTCGAGAAGAACCTCTACCTCGTCCGCCGTCGCATCGAGAAGCAGGTCATCGCCGCGCAGATCAGCGGTTTCTATATCTGTTCGCTGTCGTGCCGATCGATCATCTACAAGGGGCTGTTCCTCGCGGAATCGCTGTCGGAATTCTACCCCGACCTGCGCGACGAACGCTTCGTCAGCCGCGTCGCGATCTTTCACCAGCGCTATTCGACCAACACCTTCCCGCAATGGTGGCTGGCGCAACCGTTCCGCTGCCTCGCGCATAATGGCGAGATCAACACGATCCGCGGTAACAAGAACTGGATGCTGAGCCACGAGATCAAGATGGCGGCGACCGCGTTCGGCGAGCATTCGGAGGATATCAAGCCGGTGATCCCGGCGGGTGCGTCCGACACCGCCGCATTGGACGCGGTGTTCGAGGCGATCTGTCGCTCGGGCCGCGATGCGCCGACCGCCAAGCTGATGCTGGTGCCCGAAGCGTGGCAGGCGGTCGACGCGATGCCCGACAAGCATCTGGCGATGTACAAATATCTCGCCAGCGTGATGGAGCCGTGGGACGGCCCCGCCGCGCTCGCGATGACCGATGGCCGCTGGGCCGTCGCCGGCGTCGACCGCAATGCGCTGCGTCCGCTGCGCTACACCCGCACGTCCGACGGTCTGCTGGTGGTCGGCTCGGAGACCGGGATGGTCCAGATTCCCGAAGCGACCGTGGTCGCCAAGGGGCGGCTGGGGCCGGGCCAGATGATCGCGGTCGATCTGGACGAAGGGCGCTTCTACACCGATGGCGAGGTCAAGGACCGCATCGCCGGGGAATATGATTACGCGTCGATGATCGGCGAGTTCATGGGGATCGACGACCTGCCCGCCGCAACCGATGCGGCGTCGGCATGGACGCGCGCCGAACTGACCCGCCGTCAGGTCGCGGCCGGGCAGACGCTGGAGGATATGGAGCTGATCCTGTCGCCGATGGTGACCGACGCCAAGGAAGCGGTCGGGTCGATGGGCGACGACACGCCGCTGGCGGTCATCAGCGACAAGCCGCGCCTGATCAGCCAGTTCTTCCGTCAGAATTTCAGCCAGGTGACCAACCCGCCGATCGATTCCTTGCGTGAGCGGCATGTGATGTCGCTCAAGACGCGGTTCGGCAATCTCGCCAACATCCTCGATACGGCCGAGACCGCGAACAAGGTGCTGGTGCTCGAAAGCCCGGTGCTGACCAATGGCGACTGGGCGCGGCTGAAGAGCTATTTCGGCGCGCAGGCGGCGGAGATCGACTATAGCTTCCCCGCCGGGGGCGGCCCGGAGACGCTGCGCGCTGCGATCACCGATATCCGGCTTCAGGCCGAACAGGCGGTGCGCGCTGGCAAGACCGAGATTTTCCTGACCGACGAGGCCGTTGGCCCCGATCGCATCGCCATTGCCGGGGTGCTGGCGGCGGCGGCGGTGCACACGCACCTCGTGCGCAAGGGGCTGCGCAGCTATGCCAGCGTCAACATCCGCACCGCCGAATGCCTCGACACGCATTATTATGCGGTGCTGATCGGCGTCGGGGCGACCACCGTGAACGCCTATCTGGCCGAAGCCGCGATTGCCGACCGCCATGCGCGCGGGCTGTTCGGCGACCTGTCGTTCGAGCAATGCCTGAAGAACCACCGCAAGGCGATCGACGAGGGACTGCTCAAGATCATTTCGAAGATGGGGATCGCGGTAATCTCCAGCTATCGTGGCGGCTATAATTTCGAGGCGGTTGGGCTCAGCCGCGCGCTGGTGAACGACTTCTTCCCCGGCATGCCCGCGAAGATTTCGGGCGAAGGCTATGCCTCGCTGCATCTGAACGCCCAGATGCGCCACGATGCCGCCTATGACAGCGCGGTCGCCACGCTCCCGATCGGCGGCTTCTACCGCCAGCGGCATGGCGGCGAGACGCATGCGTACTCGGCGCAGCTGATGCACACGCTGCAGACTGCGGTGTCGACCGACAGCTATTCGACCTATCTGCAATTCGCGCGCGGGGTGCGCGATCTGCCGCCGGTGTATCTGCGCGACCTGTTGGAGTTCAACTTCCCGACCGAGGGCGTCGCGATCGATCAGGTCGAGGCGATCACCGAAATTCGCAAGCGCTTCGTGACGCCGGGCATGTCGCTGGGCGCGCTGTCGCCCGAGGCGCATGAGACGCTGGCGATCGCGATGAACCGCATCGGTGCCAAGGCGGTGTCGGGCGAGGGGGGCGAGGATTCGGTTCGCTACAAGCCCTATTCGAACGGCGACAACGCCAACAGCTCGATCAAGCAGATCGCGTCGGGCCGCTTCGGCGTCACCGCCGAATATCTCGGCGCGTGCGAGGAAGTGGAGATCAAGGTCGCGCAGGGCGCCAAGCCCGGCGAGGGCGGGCAGCTGCCTGGATTCAAGGTGACCGAGTTCATCGCCCGGCTACGCCATTCGACCCCCGGCGTGACGCTGATCTCGCCGCCGCCGCACCACGACATCTACTCGATCGAGGATCTGGCGCAGCTCATCTACGACCTCAAGCAGATCAACCCGCGCGCGCGGGTGTGCGTCAAACTAGTCAGCAGCGCGGGCATCGGCACCGTCGCGGCGGGCGTCGCCAAGGCGCATGCCGATGTGATCCTCGTCGCCGGCCATGTCGGCGGCACCGGCGCGTCACCGCAGACTTCGGTGAAGTACGCTGGCACGCCGTGGGAAATGGGGCTGAGCGAGGTCAACCAGACGCTGACGCTCAATGGCCTGCGCGGCCGGGTGCGGCTGCGCACCGATGGCGGGCTCAAGACCGGGCGCGACATCGTCATCGCCGCGATCCTGGGCGCCGAGGAATTCGGCATCGGCACGCTCAGCCTCGTCGCGATGGGCTGCATCATGGTGCGTCAGTGCCACAGCAACACCTGCCCCGTCGGCGTGTGCACGCAGGACGAGCGGCTGCGCCAGAAGTTCACCGGGTCGCCGGAAAAGGTCATCAACCTGATGACCTTCATCGCCGAGGAAGTGCGCGAGATCCTCGCCAAGCTCGGCTGCAAGAGCCTCAACGAGGTGATCGGCCGCACCGAATTGCTGCGGCAGGTCAGCCGCGGTGCCGAGCATCTCGACGATCTCGACTTGAACCCGATCCTCGCCAAGGTGGACGCGGACGAGAGCGAGCGGCGCTTCAGCCTGTCGACCTGGCGCAATGCGGTGCCCGACAGCCTCGACGCGCAGATCATCGCCGACGCGAAGGCGGTGTTCGAACGCGGCGAGAAGATGCAGCTCGCCTATAATGTCCGCAACACCCACCGCGCGGTCGGCACGCGGCTGTCGAGCGAGATCACGCGGACCTTCGGCATGTCGAAGCTCAACGACGGGCACGTCCAGATCCGCCTGCGCGGATCGGCCGGCCAGTCGCTCGGCGCCTTCCTGTGCAAGGGCGTGACGCTGGAGGTATTCGGCGACGCCAATGACTATGTCGGCAAGGGCCTGTCGGGCGGCACCATCATCGTGCGCCCGCTGGTCAGCTCGCCGCTCGCCAGCCAGGACAATACGATCATCGGCAATACCGTGCTCTATGGCGCGACCTCAGGCCGCCTATTCGCCGCAGGTCAGGCCGGCGAGCGGTTCGCGGTGCGCAATTCGGGCGCGCAGGTCGTGGTCGAGGGCTGTGGCGCCAATGGCTGCGAGTATATGACCGGCGGCGTCGCGGTGGTGCTGGGCGAGGTTGGCGCGAATTTCGGCGCGGGCATGACCGGCGGCATGGCGTTCATTTATGACGAAAGCCGCAGCTTCGACGCGCGCGCCAATGGCGAGAGCATCGTGTGGCAGCGGCTGTCGTCGCTGCATTGGGAGGCGGTGCTCAAGAACCTGATCACCGACCATGCCGAAGCGACCGACAGCAAATGGTCACGCGGCCTGCTCGAGGATTGGGACCGGGCGCGTGGCCATTTCTGGCAGGTGGTGCCGAAGGAGATGCTGACGCGGCTGGCGCATCCGCTGGATGACAGCGTGGAGATGGTTGCGGCGGAGTGAGCTGATGCTCCACATCGATCGTGGAGAGGTGGGAGCTGCGGTCGCGGTTGGCGGGCTGATTTGCTTGATCTTTCTAATGGCCTGGGCGCGTCAGCCTGACCGCGATGGAGAGCCGATCTCGACCAGCGCCACGGTTGTGTCCGCCCAGCCGTTCGTACCTATCAACAAGTATCAGCGGACGGTGACACGGACGAACTTTTCCATGCGTCTGGATGATGGTCGCGACGTCTGGGTATCCGCTGCTGCGGGCTGCGTACCGACCTATAACAGAGGGGACCGTGTAAGGCTGATCGCGACCCGCACAAATGGCGGACGCGTCCAATGGAGGATCGTCGGCGATCGGTGCGTGATCTAAGCCTTCCTCCCTTTACGCCCCACGCCCCACGCGCCTATGCCGGTCGCCATGTGGCAACTCTACCAATTCCCCCTGTGCCCCTTCTCGCGCAAGGTGCGGCTCGTCCTGGGTGAGAAGGGCGTCGGCTATGAGCCGGTGCGCGAATCGCCTTGGGCGCGGCGCGATGAATTCCTCGACATGAACCCGGCGGGGCAGACCCCGGTGATGGCGGATGACCGCGGGGTCGTGCTGATCGATTCGGTCGCGATCTGCGAGTTTTTCGAGGAAACGGTGAGCAAGGCTGCCCTGCTCAACGGTACCGCCGCCGACCGCGCGGAGATCCGGCGGCTGGTCAGCTGGTTCGACAACCAGTTTTTCCGCGACATTACCGGCCCGTTGCTCAACGAGCGGATGATCAAGCGCATCGTCCAGCGCGCCACGCCCGACAGCGGCGCATTGCGTGAGGCGATGAAGGCGGCGGTCGCGCATCTCGACTATATCGACTTTCTGCTCGACCACCGCACCTGGCTGGGTGGCGCGACGATGAGCCTCGCCGATCTTGCCGCCGCGGCGCAGATCAGCGTCGCCGATTATCTGGGCGGGATCGACTGGAAGAGCCATGAGCAGGCCAAGCGCTGGTATGTGGGCATGAAGAGCCGCCCGAGCTTCCGCCCGCTGCTCGCCGAGCGGATGGAGGGGATCAACCCGCCGGCGGATTACGAGAAGCTCGACCTGTGAGCGCGGCGAGCGCGGTCGTCATCGGTACGAGCGGCGGAATCGGCGGCGCGTTCGCGGATGCGCTGGATGAGGAAGCGACCTATGCCAAGGTCTGGCGCTTCGGCCGGTCGCTGACCGGAGACGCGCAGCTCGACCTGACCGATGAAGCGAGCATCGCCGCCGCCGCGGCGCGGGTCGCGGCCGGGCCGTCCCCATCGCTGATCTTCGTTGCGACCGGCATTTTGAGCGAGGGCGAGCGAGGGCCGGAAAAGGCGCTGCGCGACCTTGATCCGGACTGGCTGGCGCGCGTGTTCGCGGTCAACACGATTGGCCCGGCGCTGGTCGCCAAGCATTTCCTGCCGCTGATGCCGCGCACCGGCACTCCGGTGTTCGCGGCGCTGTCGGCGCGGGTGGGGAGCATCAGCGACAACCGCCTTGGCGGCTGGCACGGCTATCGCGCGTCCAAGGCGGCGCTCAACATGCTGATCCGCAATTTCGCGATCGACGCCGCGCGCCGCAATGACCGGTCGATCGTGGTCGGGCTGCATCCGGGCACGGTGGATACGAAGCTGTCGGCACCGTTTCGCGGGACGGTCGCACCGGGCAAGCTGTTCGACGCCGAGCGCGCGGCGCTGCAATTGCTCGATGTGATCGAGGCGTTGAAGCCCGGCGACACCGGCAAGTGCTTCGCCTGGGACGGCGTAAAAATTCCCGCCTAGAACTCGTCCTCGGGTACCTGTTCCCGCCGCCGTTCGTCGCGCCGACCGCGATCACGCGGCTCGTCAACGAACTCGTCTTCCGGCGGCCCCTCGCGGCGCGGGCGGGTCATTTCGATGCTGCCGTCGCGGTTGACGCGCACGCCAAGCTCGCGGCCGCCAAAGCTGCCCTCGAGCTCGATCCCGTCCTCGATGAAGTTCTCGCCTTCATCGACCAGAATGTCGGTGACATTCTCGACCACGGGCTCGGGCCGCGGACGCGCCGCGACGCCCAGCGCCTGGCTCATGAAGTCGCGCCACACCCGCGCCGGGGCACCACCGCCGGCCAGCCCGGCATTGGGGCTGTTGTCGTCATTGCCCATCCACACGCCGGTGATGATGCCGTTGGAATAGCCGAGGAACAGCGCGTCGCGATTGTCCTGCGTCGTTCCGGTCTTGCCGAATGTGTCGATCGCCAGTGCCGCACTGCGCCCGGTCCCCTCGCTCACCGTCGCGGCGAGCAGCTCGCGCATCCCCTCCAGCTCGCGCCGCGACAGCGACCGGGTGGCACCGGTCAGCCGCTCGGCCCAGCCGGGTTCGTCGGCATCGGCCAGCCCGCGCGGGCGCACCGGCGTGGTACCGCTGGCGATTGCGGCATAGGCGGCGGTCAGCTCGATCAGTGACACGCTCGACGTGCCGAGCGCGATCGAGGCCTCGCTTGGGATCGCGCTGGTAATGCCAAGGTCGCGCGCAGCACGGATCACCGCCGGAACGCCGACCCGCTGGGTCAGCCGCGCGGCGGCGACGTTGCTCGACCGCGCGAATGCCTCCCGCAACGTAATCGGGCCGCGATAGCGCCCATCGCTGTTCTTGGGGCTCCAGTCGCCGAGCGTCACCGGCTCGTCGCGGACGATGCTGTCCGGGGTCATCCCTGAGCGCAACGCGGCGAGGTAGACGAACAGCTTGAACGTCGATCCCGGCTGACGCTGCGCCTGGGTCGCGCGGTTGAAGGGCG
Source organism: Sphingomonas sp. (assembly GCF_035998645.1). Classification (GTDB taxonomy): domain Bacteria; phylum Pseudomonadota; class Alphaproteobacteria; order Sphingomonadales; family Sphingomonadaceae; genus Sphingomonas. Next base: position 541,381 of record NZ_DASYHL010000002.1, on the reverse strand, counting down.
AGGCCGCGTAATTCTTGCCGCCGACCATCGCGATCACGCGGCCATCGGGGCGCATCGCCACAATCGCGACCTGCGCCTTGCGCAGCCCGGCATTGCGCACCGCGCGTTCGGCGGCACGCTGCATCCGCGCCTCCAGCGTCGTCGTCACCGTCGTGTTGGTGGCGATCTCACCCGACCGGTCGCGCGCCTCAGGCAACACCCAGTCGGTGAAATAAGTGCCGCTCGGCAGCGTCTTGACCTTGGACAGGCGCAGGCGCGCGGGCTGAACCGCCTTGCCCTCCGCCTCGGTCAGGAAGCCGGCATCGACCATCGTGCTCACGACCACTGCCTGCCGCTCGCGCGCGCCGGACAGGTTCGACGACGGGGCGAGCCGCGACGGCGCCTTGACCAGCCCCGCCAGCATCGCCGCCTGCGCCACGGTCAGGTCGGTCGCCGGGCGGCTGAAATAATGGCGCGCGGCGGCGTCGAGGCCATATTGGTTGTCGCCGAAATAGACGTTGGACAGATAGCGCGAGAGGATCTCGTCCTTGGTCAGCCACGCCTCAAGCCAGAAGGCGATCAGCACTTCCTGAAATTTCCGGCCAAAGGTGCGGTCGGAATTGAGGAAGGCGTTCTTGGCGAGCTGTTGCGTGATCGTGCTGCCACCCTGACGGCCATTGTCGGTGAACATGTTGTTGACGAAGGCGCGCAGGATGCCGCGCGGATCGACGCCCCAATGCGATCGGAAGCGGCGATCCTCGACCGCGACGAACGCCTGCACGACATGCTCCGGCAGTTGCGCCGCATCGACCGGCTTGCCGACCACCGCGCCGGTGCGCGCGATCGGCGTGCCTTCGGCCGTCAGCAAGGTGATCGACGGCGGCACGGGCGGTTCGAGCGATTTGGAGAGCGGCGCAGTGAACACCAACCAGGCAACCGCAGCCAGAAACAACAGGATCAGCACCGCCAGAATGCGCGGCACCCAGCGCCATTTCCGCCGCCGGACGATGATGGGCAGGTTGACGGTATAGTCGCCAAGCGGCGGCTGTGCGCCCCCGCCAGCCGCAGGCTGGGGTGGGACCGTCGGGCCGCGGGGGTCCGAGATCTCGGGATAAAGGGTGTCGTAACGCATGGAACCGGGCACTGTATTAGGCCCTTATGACAGTATGGGCAAGCGCCCGCCATGCGCGGCGATGCGGCATGGCGGGCGCCCGGCTCATTTCGCCGCAGCCGGCTTGGGTGCGGCCGCCGCGAGGCCCGGCACATCGGGCGCGCCTTCGAGCACCTCGATGCTCGACCCCGTAAAGTCGCCCATCGGCTCCGCCCGGCCACCCAGACATTTGGACAGGAACCCCTCGCTGATTGCGAAGAAGGACAGGCGGTTCTCGGGCCGGACAAAGCCATGCCCCTCGTCAGGATAGTTGATGTAGGTCACCGGCAGTTTCCGCGCCTTCATCGCCGCAACGATCTGGTCACTCTCGGCCTTCACTACGCGCGGATCATTGCCGCCCTGACCGATCAGCAGCGGCTTGGTGATCGCGTCGACGCGGGTGATTGGCGATTGCGCCATCATGCGCTTCAGATCCTCGGGCTTACTGGGGTCCCCGATATGCTTGTAGAAGGTGCCCTCAAGGATCGGGCGCCAATAGGGCGGGAAGCTCTCCATCAGCGTCTTGAGGTTCGACGGGCCGACGATGTCGACACCGCACGCGAACTTGTCCGGCGTGAAGGTGAGGCCGACCAGCGTCGCATAACCGCCATAGGAGCCGCCCATGATCGCGACCTTGTCCTTCGACGTCACGCCGCGCGCGATCGACCAGTCGACCGCGTCGATCAGGTCCTGGTGCATCTTGCCCGACCATTCGCCGATCGCGGCGTTGACGAAGCCCTTGCCGAACCCGGTCGAACCACGGAAATTGACGCTGAGCACCGCATAGCCGCGATTGGCGAGCCATTGATGCGCGCTGTTATAGCCATAGCCGTCACGCGCCCATGGGCCACCATGGACGAACAGCACCATCGGCACCGGCCTGTCCGCCTTGCCGTCCTTGTTGGCGTCAGCACCCGGCGGCAGAGTGAGGTAGCTGACCAGGGTCTTGCCGTCGCCGGTCGGGATCTCGACCGGCCACATCGGCTGGAGCGGATAGGCCGACAGGTCGGGCCGCGTCTCGTAGAGCTTGGTCACGCTCTTCGCCTTGCGGTCATAGATATAGGCGGTGGCCGGCTGCTCCGCCGCGCTCGCCGCGACGATCAGCTTCGACCCGTCATCGGTCGATGACACGATCGAAACCTCACCCGGCAGTTTCGATTTGAGGAAGTCCAGATCGCCCTTCGCCTCGGCGTTGAGCGGGGTCCATTCGTTCTTCAGATAATTCACCGAATAGGCGATCGGCTCATAGGTCTCGGGGTCGGTCAGCAGCCCCTGAATGTCCGCCTTGTCGCTGCCCGCGATCACGTCGGTCTTCAGGCTTGCTGCGTCCATTTTGACCAAAGCCGCCTTGTCGCGGCCACGGCTGTCGACCCAGTACAGCGTCGTGCCGTCGCGGTTGAACCCGATCGGTGCCGTCGTGAAGAAATCTTCGTTCGCGACCGTCAGCACCTCGGCCCATTTGCCGTCCGCGCCCAGCCGGAAATATTTGCTGCCGCCGCCCGGCACCTGCTGAAAGGCGAAGCGGGGCTTGAGCTGATTGTCGGTGACCCAGCCGCCATAGCCGGGATTTTCCATCACCAGCTTGGTCGCGCCAGTCTTGTAATTGACCTCGTACAGGTCGAAAAACTGCGGGTTGCGGTCGTTCAGGCCGATCAGCACGACATCGGGGCGTAGTTTGCTCACCCCCTGGATCTGCGCGCGCACCTTGTCGCCCGCCTTGGTCAGCGCGGTATCTTTCAGCGTCGCGATATCGACCGAATGCACGCGGAAATTCTCGTTTCCGCCGGCGTCCTGGAGGTAGATGATATGCGCGCCATCAGGGGCCCAGAAATAGTTCTGGAGCCCCCGCTTGGCTTCCTTCGTCACTGCCTTGGCGGCACCAAGGTTGCCGATCGGTGCGACCCACACGTTCATCACGCCATCGACGGGCGCGAGCCAGCTGACGTGGCGGCCATCGGGGCTGATCTGTCCCCCGGCGCGGCTGGGGTTGCCGAAAATCTTGTCGCGCGGGATCAGCGTGTCGGCACCCGATTGCGGCGCGGGTCCGGCGGTGGCGGCAGTTCCGGCGGCGAGCAACGCGGCCCCCGAAAGCAGTGCGATGGTGAGTCGTTTCATGGTGTTCCCTCCAGTTGGTGAGACCAGGATAACGAACCGGTGTGTTATTGCAATAACACGCTACTCGACCACCGGCACGAAGGCGAGGTGGTGATAGTCATAGCTGAAATCGGCGAGCGGGGAGAGCGCCTTCATTGTCACCCCGGTGACCTTGCCGTTGGCGACGGCAAAGCTGACCACCGCATCCTCGCCCTTGCCCGGCGTCATCCGGGTGCGGAACGCGTCCGTGCCCCACGGATCGAGGCGGCTGGCGAATTGGGGGTGCGGCGCGAAGTCGATGTGGAGCGCGCCGCCGCGTTCCTTGACGGTGATGTCGCCATACCAGGCATCGCGATAGCGTCCGGCATAAGCGGCGAGCGGCAGGCTGGGGCCGCCAGCAGGCCGCTGCGCATCGCCATCGCCCAGCGCCGCGACCGCGCTTTCGGCGGCCAGCTTGTTGCGCGCGACATAGTTGGCGACCCAGTCATAGGCCGGGACGCCCAGCAGATGGTCGAGCAGCGCGTTGCGGATGCCGCCCGAGACGCTGTCCTCGGTATTGCTGAGCACCGCGACGCCGATCCCGGCCGAGGGGATCAGCGCGGTCTGGGTCACCTGTCCCGACAGGCCGCCCGAGTGGCTGATCAGGCGGCGGCCGCGATAATCCTGAACGAACCAGCCGAGCGCATAGCCCTGCATGATCGACCGCACGGGGTTGAGGTCGGTCGGACCATCGCTCGATGCCACCACCACCTGCGGGCTCCACATCGCGGCCGCGCTCTCCGCGCTCCACAGCTTTTTGCAGTTGGGCAACGCGCCGAGCGCCAGCTGCACCTCCAGCCATTTGGCGACGTCGGCGATGCTGGCGTTGATCCCGGCCCCGGCATCGACCACCGGCGATTCGTCCGGCTCAATCACCTGCATCGGTCCGACCCCGCGCACCGGCGGCCCCAGTCGCGCATGGCGCCCCGCGACGTTGGTCGTCTTGAGCAACTCCAGCGACGGCACTGCATCGGCCATGCCGAGCGGCTCGAGCATCCGTGTGCGGATGAAGTCGCGCCAGCTCATCCCCGACTTGGCCTCGATCAGCGCGCCTGCGACGATGTAGAGGATGTTGTCATAGTCATAGCCCCCGCGAAACGGGCGCACTGGCTGAAGGAACTGCAGCGCGCGCACCGCATCCTGCACGGTGCGGTTGGAGCGCGGGAAATAGAGCAGGTCGCCCGCGCCCAACGGCAGGCCCGAACGATGGACGAGCAGATCGCGGACGTTGAACAGGCTGGTGACCGCGGGATCGGCCATTTTGAACTCGGGCATATGCTGGGTCAGCCGGTCGTCCCAGCCGAGCTTGCCCTCCTCCACCAGCATCGCCAGCGCGGCCGCAGTGAACGCCTTGCTGTTCGACGCGATGCCGAACCGGGTGTGGACATCGACCGGGGCAGCGCGGCCCATGGTGCGCACGCCATAGCCCTTGAGCCACACCGGCTGTCCCTTGCGCACCACCGCGACCGCGATGCCGGGCGTTTCGAATGCGCGCATGAAGTTCGCGACGATCGTGTCGACCGCTGTGTCGAGCGGTGCGGGTGTGGCCTGCTGCGCCCAGGCGGGGAACGCCAGGCTCGCCGCGCCGCCCACCCCAAGCGCCAGCGCCGTCCGCCGACCCACCACAAAACCGCTCATGCCAATCCTCCGTTTCCGGAGCCTGTCTAGAGCAAGTCGCGCCGCACCGAAACGGCCTCAGGCCTCCAGCTCGACATCCCAGTAGAGCCAGTCGCGCCAGGTATCGTGAAGATAATTGGGCGGAAACCGCCGGCCATGTTCCTGCAAATGCCAGCTGGTCGGGCGGATCGGCGCCATGAACAGCGGCATCGCCGCCTGTTTCGGCGTGCGCCCGCCCTTCTTCAAATTGCACGGCGCGCAGGCGGTCGCGACATTCTCCCACGTCGTCCGCCCGCCCTGCGCGCGCGGGATGACATGGTCGAACGTCAGGTCCTTGTGGCTGCCGCAATATTGGCACTCGAACTTGTCGCGCAGGAACAGGTTGAAGCGCGTGAACGCCGGGAATTGCGACGGCCGCACATATTGCTTGAGCGCGATGACGCTGGGCAGCTTGATACACGCGGTCGGGCTGCGCACCTCGCGCTCATAATGGCTGACGATGTCGACGCGATCGAGGAACACCGCCTTGATCGCGGTCTGCCATGGCCAGACGCTGAGCGGATAATAGGACAGCGGCGTATAATCGGCATTCAGAACGAGCGCCGGGCACCCCTCAGGATGTCGGATTAGATCGGGATGGTACATGGTCCCCCTCTCTCGCCGCGCGTCGCTCGCGACCGGGGCTTATTCGCCGCCAGCCGTGACACTGCCATGACAGCACGCCGCGCGACTCGCGGTCAAGGGCCGGTTTGCGCGAAGTGGCGATTACGCGGCGTAGATCATCCGGCGGCTCATCCCGCCATCGATCACCAGCGCTTGGCCCGTGGTGAAGCCGGCATGATCGGCGAGATACACCACCGCGTCGGCGATATCGTCGGGCGTCCCGATCCGGCCGACCGGGTGCTGTTCGCGATCGATCGGGCGATGCTCAGGCTCCGACCGCGCCGATGCCTTTTGCCACGGCCCGGTTTCGATCCAGCCGGGGCAGATCGCGTTGACGCGAATATCCGGGCCAAGGCTGACCGCAAGCGCATGGGTCAGCGCCACCAGCCCACCCTTGGCGGCGGCATAGGCCTCGGTCTCCGGTTCGGACTGGAATGCGCGGGTCGAGGCGATGAAGACGATCGCGCCGCCACGTCCCCGCAACAGCGGCACCGCGCCCCGCGTCATCAGAAAGCCGCCAGTAAGATGGCTGTCCTGCCAGCGCCGCCAGCTGGCAAGGCTCAGTTTCTCGATCGGGCCACTCACCGGATCGGCGATCCCGGCATTGCTGACCAGCAGGTCGAGCCCGTCGACGTCGCGATCCTTGCTCCAGCGCGCAAAGGCCGCAAACGCCTCCGCGACCGCATCCTCATCGCCAACATCCGCCTGATGGGTGAACAGCGGGCGCGGCGCGTGCGCCTCGGCCAGTTCGCGCAGCGCAACCTTGTCGCTGTCGATCGCCATCACGCCCCAGCCATCGCCGAGCAGCCGTTCGACCACGCCGCGTCCGATCCCCTGTGCCCCGCCCGTCACGATCGCCGTTCGCATCCACGCCTCCAATTTCTGCTGCAGCGCAACGCGCGGGTGCGACGGAAAGGTTCGTACGTGCTGCGGGCGGGGCTTTCACCATGCCGGGCGATCCGCTAGGCGGCGACGATGCCAGCGATCATTCATTGCGACGTTGCCATTGTCGGAGGAGGCTTGGCGGGCGGGCTGATCGCGCTCGCGCTGCGCCGCCAGCATCCGACGCTCGATATCCGCCTGGTCGAAGGGTCGGGCGCGCTTGGCGGCAACCACCTGTGGTCCTTCTTCGCCAGCGACGTGGCGCCGGCCGACCGCTGGCTGGTTGCGCCGCTGATCTCCTATGGCTGGACCAGCTACGACGTCCATTTCCCGGCGCATGCCCGCACGCTGAAGGCACCTTATTACTCGATCGAATCCGACCGGTTCGATCAGGTCGTCCGCGCCGCCATGCCCGAGGGCGCGGTGATGACCCGGCGCAAGGTGCTGGGTGCCAGCGCGCGCGCGGTCGTGCTCGCCGATGGCGACCGGATCGAGGCGGGCGGCGTGATCGACTGCCGCGGCCCCGGCGACCTGTCGAAGCTCGAGCTGGGCTGGCAGAAATTCGTCGGACGCGAGCTGGCGCTAGCCGAGCCGCACGCGCTCAAGCGCCCGCTGATCATGGACGCGACCGTCGCGCAAATTGACGGCTATCGCTTCATGTACGCCCTGCCGTTTGCAGCGACGCGGCTGTTCCTTGAGGACACCTATTACAGCGACACGCCCGATATCGATGTCGCCGCCTATACCAAGCGGATCGACGCCTGGGCGAATGCGCGCGGCCTCGTCGTCGAGGGCGTGATGCGCGAGGAGATGGGGTCGCTACCCATTCCCCTTGGCGGCGATTTCGACGAATATTGGAGGTCGGGCGGCAACCGCGTGGCCAAGGCCGGGATGCGCGCCGGGCTGTTTCAGCCGATAACCGGCTATTCGCTGCCCGACGCAGTGCGGCTCGCCGCGCTGATCGGCAATGCGCGCGACCTGTCGGGCGCGGCACTGCACGACCTGACCTATGGCCATGCGCGCCGCGCCTGGCGTCAGCGCGGATTCTACCGCATGCTCTCCGCAATGCTGTTCCGCGCCGCAGAACCGGCCGAGCGCTATCGCGTACTTGAACGATTTTATCGTCTGGACGCGGGGCTTGTCGCTCGCTTCTATGGCGCCCAATCCAGCCTATTCGATCGCGCCCGTGTTCTCTCCGGCAAGCCGCCGGTGCCGATCAAGCGCGCGCTCGCAGCGATCAGGGGATCGAGCAAATGAAGCGCGCAGTGGTGATCGGGGCCGGATTTGGCGGGCTGGCGCTGGCCATCCGCCTGCAATCCGCAGGCGTCGATACGGTGGTGGTCGAGGCGCGCGACAAGCCCGGCGGGCGCGGCTATTATTGGGAGAAGGACGGCTTTGTCTTCGATGCCGGTCCCACCGTCATCACCGCGCCGGAAGCGCTGGAAGAGCTGTGGGCGCTGTCGGGCCATCGCATGGCCGATGACGTCACGCTGACGCCGGTCTCGCCCTTTTATCGCCTCAACTGGCCCGACGGGACCAATTTCGACTACACCAATGACGATACGGTGCTGACGGCTGAGATCGCCAAGCTCGATCCCGCCGACATCGCCGGCTATCGCCGCTTCCTCGACTATTCGGCCGGGGTGTATCGCGAGGGCTATGAAAAACTCGGCCATGTCGCGTTTCTCGACTTCACCTCGATGATCAAGGCCGCGCCCGCGCTGATGAAATATCAGGCGTGGCGCAGCGTCTATTCGATGGTCTCGACCTTTGTGAAGAACGAGAAACTGCGCGAGGCGCTGTCGTTCCACACGCTGCTGGTCGGCGGCAACCCGATGACCACCAGCGCGATCTATGCGCTGATCCACAAGCTCGAGCGCGATGGCGGCGTGTGGTTCGCGATGGGCGGCACCAACCGGCTGGTCGCCGGCATGGTCCGCCATTTCGAGCGGCTCGGCGGCAAGCTGATGCTTGGCGACGGCGTCGAGGAGATCGAGACGCTCGGCGAGCGCGCGACTGCGGTGCGCACCAAGTCGGGCGCGCGGTTCGAGGCCGATGCGGTCGCGAGCAACGCCGACATCGTCCACAGCTATCGCGACCTGCTCAAAAGCTCGCGCAGTGCCCAGCGCACCGCCGGCAAGCTCGAGCGCAAGCGTTTCTCGCCCTCGCTGTTCGTCGTGCATTTCGGGATCAAGGGCAGCTGGCCCGGCATTCCGCACCACATGATCCTGTTCGGCCCGCGCTATAAGGAGCTGCTCGCCGACATCTATGATCATGGCGTGCTGAGCGAGGATTTCTCGCTCTACCTCCACCACCCGACCGTCACGGATCCGTCGATGGCACCGGAGGGGCATTCAACCTTCTACGCGCTCGCCCCCGTGCCGCACATGGGCAAGGCGCCGGTAGACTGGGATACCGTCCGCCCGCTGCTCGAAAAGCGCATCCTCGACGAGATCGGCCGCCGCCTGATCCCCGACATCCATGACCGGATCGTCACCAAGTTCAGCTATGCGCCGACCGACTTTCAGCACGATCTGGCCGCGCATCTGGGCAGCGCGTTCAGCCTCGAACCCGTGCTGACGCAGAGCGCCTATTTCCGCGCGCACAACCGTGACGATTCGATCCCGAACCTCTATTTCGTCGGTGCCGGCACCCATCCGGGTGCGGGCATTCCCGGCGTGGTCGGCAGCGCCAAGGCGACCGCCGCGCTGATGCTGGAGCAAACGCAGCCGTGAACACAGAACTGCTCGGTGCGGTGCGCGAAGGCTGGGGCTGGACGGGCATCGATGCTGCGGCAGTTACCGCCGTGAGCCCGTTCGGCCATCTAATCGTCCGGGACGCTCAGGGTGCCTTCTGGTATCTTGACCCGGAATTGCGATCGCTGGATCGGGTCGCAAGCGACGAACCATCGCTCTTCGCATATATGCGCGACGCCGAAGTGCGGGAAATCTGGGAGGCAATGGCGCTGGTCGATGCGGCACGCGTCAGACTGGGCGCACCGGAAGCGGGGCGATGCTATTCGCTGAAGACCCACGCCCTGCTGCAAGGGGACTACAGCCATGACAATCTGTGCACGATCCCAATTGCAGAGTTGATCCGCTTCACTGGTGACTTTGAACAGCAGACGCGCCATCTGCCTGAGGGGTCAGCTGTGCAGTTGAAGGTTGTAGAATGAAACGCCTCGCCATCTATTGCGGCTCTGCCACCCCGGCGGATCCGGTCTATATCGAGAATGCCCGGTTCGTCGGGCGCACTCTGGCCGAGCGCGGCATCGGCGTCGTCTATGGTGGCGGGCGGCTCGGCCTGATGGGCGCGATCGCCGACAGCGCGCTGGAGGCGGGCGGCGAGGTGATCGGCGTGATCCCGCAGGCGCTGGTCGATGCCGAAGTCGCGCATCGCGGCTGCACCGAACTGCACGTCGTGCGCACGATGCACGAACGCAAACAGGCGTTCACCGACCTGTCCGACGGCTTCATCACCCTGCCCGGCGGCACCGGCACGATGGACGAATTGTGGGAAGCGATGAGCTGGGCGCAGATCGGCTATCACGCCAATCCGGTCGGGTTGCTCAATGTCGCGGGCTATTATGACGGGCTGATCGAATTCGTCGCCAAGATGGGGGAGGTCGGCTTTCTGCGCGCCCAGCACCGCTCGATCCTGATCATCGACGACCAGCTCGATGGGCTGCTCGCCAAGATGGCGGCGCATGTCCCGACGCAGACCGTCGGCCAGATCGGCAGCAAGGACCTGTGACCCTGCCCGCGCCGAGCCGCGACGCCGTCGTGGCGGCCGCGCGGGAGAGCATCGCCAAGGGCTCGAAGAGCTTCGCGGCGGCGAGCAAGCTGTTCGATCCGCTCACGCGCGAGCGCGCCTGGCTGCTCTATGCCTGGTGCCGCGCGTGCGACGATATCGCCGATGGACAGGAGCTTGGCCATGACGCCCGCGTCGTCGAGGACCCCGCCGCCGCACTCGCGCGCATCCGCACGCTGACCGACAAGGCGCTTGCGGGTGAGCCGACCGGGGAAATGGCGTTCGAGGCGCTACGCATCGTCTCCGCCGAAACGCGCATGCCGCACCGCTTCGCGCATGATCTGGTCGCGGGCTTCGCGCTCGACGCCAAGGGCTGGTTCCCGCGATCCGAGCACGACCTGATGCAATATTGCTACCATGTCGCGGGCGCGGTCGGGTGCATGATGGCAGTGGTGATGGGGGTCGATCCGGACGACGATGCGACGCTCGACCGCGCCTGCGACCTCGGCCTCGCCTTTCAGCTCGCCAATATCGCGCGCGATATCGAGGCGGACGACGCGATCGGTCGCTGTTATTTGCCGATGGACTGGCTGGTCGAAATGGATATCCCGCCCGGCCAGCATATGAAGCCGCCCTTCCGCTCGCGACTGACCGTCATGGCGCGCTGGCTGGGCGAACTGGCGCAGGCGCATGAGGAGAGCGCACGGCTCGGCACGCCTGCGCTCGGCTTTCGATCGGCCTGGGCGGTGCTGGCAGCGGCCGGGATTTATGGCGGCATCGCACGAGAGGTCGTTTCACGTGGCGACCATGCCTGGGATCATCGTGCCAGCACCAGCAAGGCACAGAAGATCGGCTGGATCGCGCGCGCTTATGGTCAGTCGCTGGCGCGGCGAAAACTATATCCCCCGCGCCCGCGTGCTACTGAGCTGTGGACAAGGCCGCGCTAGGCAGCCCGACACGCCTTAGTAATGACGCGGCTTCGTCTCGGCGCGGGCCATCGTCTCACCACTGCGCTGACAGCTAGCGGCGATCGTAGGATAGGAGAGATCGGTGTGGCGCGGCAGCACTTGCGCCATTGCCGCCTGGCATTGTGCCGCGCTCTGATACCGGACTGGCTCGACACGCGCCTGCTGGCATTGATCCTGGAAGTCGCCGCAGCCAAGAATGGCCATTACATAGAAAACCGGTTCCATCGTCTCGCTCCTCGCCATGCATAACGGATGGCGGGTCCGGTTTGTTTCATTGCATCCCGATCGCTGCGGCCCCAGATAGCGGCGATGCCTCCCGATACCGCCCGCTCCGGCGGCGAACGCCCGCTGTTCGCCACGCTCCGGCGCTTCCTTCCCTATCTCTGGCCCGACGGTGCTCCGGGGCTGAAGGCGCGCATCATCATCGCGCTGGCGCTGGTCGTGCTGTCAAAGGTCCTGCAGGTCTATGGCGCAGCCTATGCGCTGAAGGCGGTGGTCGATGCGATGGCGCCAAGTCAGCAAGGGGGCGGCGAGCGCGGCGTCATTACCTTCGTGGTCCTGATGGTCGTCGGCTATGCCGCCGCGCGGCTGTTCACCACCGTGTTCGACAATCTGCGCAACACGGTGTTCGAAAAGGTCGGGCAGGAGGCGACCCGGAACCTCGCAATCGTCACCTTCCGCCACCTGCACCAGCTGTCGCTGCGCTTCCACCTCGAACGCCGCACGGGTGCCGTCACCAAGGTGGTCGAACGCGGGACCAAGAGCATCGATTCGATGCTCTATTTCCTTTTGTTCAACATCGCGCCGACGATCCTCGAACTCGCGCTGGTGCTCCAGATTTTCGGCAGCAAGTTCGGCTGGTGGCTGGTCGCGTCGACCATGGCGATGGTCATCATCTACATCGCCTTCACCCGCTGGGTCACCGACTGGCGCGCCAAACTGCGCGAGCAGATGAACGATCTCGACACCGGCGCGGTCGCGCATGCGGTCGACTCGCTGCTGAATTTCGAGACGGTGAAGTATTTCGGCGCCGAGCAGCGCGAATCCGACCGCTACGAACGTGCGGTCGAATCCTATGCCAAGGCCGCGGTAAAGTCGGAAAATTCGCTCGCTTGGCTCAACATGGGCCAGTCGCTCATCACCAATGTGATGCTCGGTGCGGGCATGGCGGTGGTCGCCTGGGGCTGGTCCACCGGCGAGTTCACCGCGGGCGATGTCGTATTCGTCTCGACCCTGCTCAGCCAGCTGTTCCGCCCGCTCGACATGCTCGGCTGGGTCTATCGCACGATCCGCCAGGGCGTGATCGACATGGGCGCGATGTTCGACCTGATCGACACCAATGCCGAGGTGAAGGACATCCCCGACGCGTCGCCGCTGACCGTGAATCGCGGCGAGGTGCGGTTCGAGGGTGTCCGCTTCGGCTACGATCCCGGTCGCGACATCCTCAAGGGCATCGACCTCGTAATCCGCCCCGGCCAGACCGTCGCGATCGTCGGCCCCTCGGGCGCGGGCAAGTCCACCCTCGCGCGCATCCTCTACCGCTTCTACGACCTCACCGGCGGGCGCGTGACGATCGACGGGCAGGATATTTCGCAGGTGACGCAGGCGTCTCTGCGCGCCGCGATCGGCATCGTGCCCCAGGACACGGTGCTGTTCAACGACACGATTGGCTACAACATCGCCTATGGCCGCGAAGGCGCCGGGCCGGACGAGGTCGCACAGGCCGCACGCGGCGCGGCGATCGCCGGCTTCATCGAATCGATGCCCGACGGCTACGAAACCCGCGTGGGCGAGCGCGGCCTCAAGCTGTCGGGCGGCGAGAAGCAGCGCGTCGCCATCGCGCGCACCCTGCTCAAGAACCCGCCGATCCTGATCCTAGACGAAGCGACCAGCGCGCTCGATTCGCGCACCGAGGCGGAAATCCTCGACACGTTGGAGGCGATCGAGCGCGACCGCACCACCATCGTCATCGCCCACCGCCTGTCGACCGTGGTCAACGCGGACCGCATCGTGGTGCTGGAGAACGGTCAGATCGCCGAACAGGGTACGCATGCGCAGCTGCTGGAGCAGCGCGGGACCTACGCCGAAATGTGGGCGCGGCAACAGGCTGAGCGGGAGGCTGTGGCCGACGCGGCGGAGTAGAACTCAGCCGAGCAGAAATTTCTCGCCAGGTTTGGGAATGGACCAGGTTGCACGAGGGTCCGGTGGGCCTGAGATATGAATATGCTCAACGACCCCACATTCGTCGCAGAAGATCTCAAGCAATGGGCCGACACTGTTCTCGGTCACAGTGCCCACGGCATGCCCGCATTTCGGACAACCGCCGCTCAATAACGCTCTCCCATGAAACGGTGGCTCACCCGAACTCGACCGCCTCGAACCGCACCGGCAGGCCATGCGCCGCGTTCGCCAACTGCCCGTCCCACATCACCCGCCGTCCGCGAATGATCGTGCCCATCGGCTTCCCGGTCAGCGTGTCCCCGGTAAACGGCGACCAGCCACAACGCGACGCAAGCCAGCTTTCCTCGACCGTCCACTGCTTCTTCAGATCGACGACAGTGAAATCCGCGTCATACCCAGCCGCGATCCGCCCCTTGCCGACCAGCCCGAACACCCGCTGCGGTCCCGCGCTGGTGAGATCGATCAGCCGCGCCAGCGTCGTGCGCCCCTTCGCCACATGGTCGAGCAGCAGCGGCAACAGCGTCTGCACCCCCGGCATCCCGCTCGGCGATGACGGATAGGGCTTGGCCTTTTCTTCGATCGTATGCGGCGCATGGTCCGACCCCAGCACGTCCGGCACGCCCTGATTGAGCCAGTGCCACAGTCCGTCGCGATGCGCGGCCGATCGGATCGGCGGGTTCATCTGGGCATAGCTGCCAAGGCGCGGATAGGCATCTTCCCCGGCCAGCGTCAGATGCTGCGGCGTCACCTCGCACGTCGCGATGTCCTTGTGCTGGCTCAGCAATTCCAGCTCCGCCGGGGTCGTCACATGCAGCACATGGATGCGCCGCCGCGCTTCCCGCGCCAGCTTCAGGATGCGCCGCGTCGCCAGGATCGCGCTCTCGTCATCGCGCCACACCGGGTGCGAGGACGGATCGCCCGCCACCCGCTCGCCCTCGCGGTCGTTCATGCGGAACTCGTCCTCGGCGTGGATCGCGACGCGGCGATGTCCCGATGCCAGCACCCGCGCCAGATTGGCGTCGTCCGACACCAGCAAATCGCCGGTCGACGCGCCCATGAAAATCTTGACCCCTGCGGTGCCGGGCAAGCGCTCCAGCTCGGCGAGATGCTCGGCATTGCTGTTGGTCGCGCCGACGTAAAAGGCGTGGTCGCACCACATGCGGTCCTTCGCGCGGGCGAGCTTGTCGTTCACCGCATCGGCGCTGTCCGTATTCGGCTTGGTGTTCGGCATCTCGAACACCGCGGTCACGCCGCCCAGCACCGCGGCGCGGCTGCCCGATTCCAGGTCTTCCTTCGCCTCAAGCCCCGGCTCGCGGAAATGCACCTGACTGTCGATCACGCCGGGCAGCACGTCGAGCCCGGTGCAGTCGATCGTCTCGCCCGCGTCCCCGCTCGCACCAATCGCCACGATCTTCCCGTCGCGCACGCCGACATCCACCTGCGCCGGACCGGAGGGCAGATGCACCGTGCCACCGGTGAGCTTCAGATCGAACGTCGCCATATCAGCCTCTTTCGCTTGCCTGCCCCGCCTCCTACCTGTTCGCCATGACTGATGCCACCCTGCTCCCCGACCGCGCCCTGATCCGTGTATCCGGGGAGGATGTGCGCGGCTTCCTGCAGGGGCTGGTGACGCAGGATGTGAATGCGGTGCAGCCGACCGCACCGCTCTGGGCGGGATTGCTGTCCCCGCAGGGAAAGGCGCTGTTCGACTTCATCCTGTGGGCGAATGGCGACGACATCCTGATCGATTGTGAAGCGACGCAGCGCGTCGCCCTGATCCGCCGGCTGTCGATCTACCGCCTGCGCCGCCCGATCACGATCGCGGCCACCGAGGGCGGCGTCCACTGGTCACTTGAGTCCGGAATGGGCGCGCCCGATCCGCGGCTCGCCGCACTTGGCTATCGCTGGCTCGGGGAAGCCGATGGGGAACCCGCATCGGGCTGGCACGAACACCGCCTCCACCTCGGCGTAACCGAGGGCGCAGATGAACTCGGCCAGGACAAAACCCTCTGGCTCGAATGCAACGCCGCCGAACTGAACGGCGTCAGCTTCTCCAAGGGCTGCTATGTCGGTCAGGAAAATACCGCGCGGATGAACTGGCGCGCCAAGGTCAACCGGCGCCTCGTCGTCGCGCCATTCGGCGAGCCCAGCGACCGCACCCGCGCCACCTATCCTGATCTCAACCTGATGGTCGAACATCGCCGCGTCGAGTCATTGGGCAATGCGATCCTGCCGGACTGGCTCACCGCCGCGCTCGGCTCAGATGCCTGACCATTCAAGGCCGCCGGGCAAGTCGAACCCGGCATAGTCGATCTGCAGCACTAGGCGCCTGCGCGGCGTCGCGGCGGCATCGGATGCGTGCACGATCGGCGTGGCATATACCCAGATATCACCCGCCCGCGCGGTACAGGCGTAAACTCCGCACTGGCCGACGACCGCCGCGATTCGATCTTCACGCACAAGACCAAATCGGTGCGAACCCGGCGCAATCAGCAGCGGCGCGTTGTCGAGCGGCACATCGTCCAGATGAATGCGGATCGTCACCATCCGCTCGAGGATCTCGAATGGCGGGGCGACATGGAGCAATCCCGCCTTGACCGTCCAAGGTCCAAAGCCCGGAACCTCGCGCCGCGCGCGAACGCGGATCGTGCGGTCTTGATGCCATGCCAGCGACCAGTTCACCCGGTCGCTCTTGTCGAACAGAATTGCGCGTACCGCACGCGCGTCCGTTCCCGCGAATCGCGCGATCGGCGCACCGATCGCCCCGGTGGGCCCCAGCATCTGCTCAAGCCCAGCGGCACGCGCCAGCCGCACGCCCGCCCGATCGGTGGGCGTGCCCGCCAGTGCGGCCTGAAACTCGGCGAGCTGGTCGTTGGCAGCCGAATCCAGCCGCATCGCCCCGCTTGTTGCGAAATCGCCGAGCATCAGTTCGTCTGATCGTACATGAACCCGCGCAACTCCTGATCGCAGGGGCACGCAGACGCCATCCGGGACGCCCATTCGAATGCGTCGGCCAGCGTCAAGAGTTCCAGCGCCGTGAAGCCCCCTGTCACGCGACTGTCCGGATAGAGTTCGGAGGAGACCGTCCCGTCTGCCCCAACCCGCACGGAGTCGACGCCTTCGTGGATCCCGCCGGCAAAGGCATACACCCCGTCACGCTTTGCCTGTTCGACCACCGCCCGCGCGGCGTTGCCGACGGCTGGAAGCTCGGCCTGCGACACCTGCATCGCGGCGCTTGGGAATGAGATCAGATACTTGGTCACGCGATGATGATGCCGCGCGGTCCCGGCAGTAGCAAGTGAGCCAGCCCGACCCATCCGCCACAAAGAAAAAGGGAGGCCGGTTTCCCGACCTCCCCAAATCTTGTCGATCCACAGAGTGGACCGCGCGGCTTACATGCCCGAGCCCGGACCGTAAGTGATTTCCACGCGGCGGTTCTGCAGTTCGCGGACGCCATCGGCGGTGTCCACGCGCGGACGGCTTTCGCCGAACGCTTCCGTGCTGATCGTGCCGTCGGCGATGCCGCGACCCGACAGGTACGAACGGACCGAGTCCGCACGACGCTGCGAGAGGCCGACGTTGTAGCTGGCTGCACCCGAACGGTCAGCGTGACCGGCGAGCATGACCTGCGCATTGCCGCAGTTCTGATACGCCGAGATGGCGTTGTCCAGAATGCCTGCTGCTTCCGGCGTGATGTCCGACTTGTCCCACTCGAAGAAGACAATGTACGGCCCCGGGGTGCAGACCACTTCCGGCGGCGGAGGCGGCGGAGGCGGAGGCGGCGGGGGAGGCGGCGGAGGCGGCGGGGGCGGAGGCGGCGGCGGCGGCGGAGCAGCCGGCTCACCGAAGTTGAACGTCACGCCACCAAGCAGGCTGTGCGAACGGTAGCGACCGTCAAACTGACGACCGGTCACGTCGACCAGCTTGACGTTGTCTGCGTTGAAGAAGCGATACTTCAGCGAGACGTCGATGTTGTCCGTCACCGGCTGACGCAGACCCGCAATCGCCTGCCAGGCGAAGACGGTGTCGGAGTCGTCCAGGAACGCGCCACGGGTGTTGAGCGCATAGTCAGCCTTGACGCGCGCCACGCCGGCACCGCCGCCGATGAAGCCCTGAAGGCCATCATCTTCGCCGAAGTCGAGCATGCCGTTGATCATGAAGCTGAGTGCGGTCGAGGTGCCGCCAGCATAGTCGAACGAGCCAGGCGCGATGTTCGCCAGCGCACCGGTCGACGTGTAGTACGGCGTGGTGAGCGACGAGCGATAGCCATCGACCGTTGCGCGCTTGTAGCTGACCTCGGCCTCGGCGCGGAAACCGCCGAAGTCGTAGCCAATCGTGCCGCCAACGTCAAAACCATAGTCATGGTCGACGGTGCCAGCGGACGCCGTAGCGCCGATATCGTAATCAATGTCTTCGACGATCATCGCACCGCCTTCGACGCCCACATACCACGCGTCGTCGCGTGCGAGGGCGGGCGTGGTGAGCGCGGTCGAAGCAAGTGCCAGAGTTACGGCAAGCTTCCGCATCTTAATCCCCTTTCTTAGTTGCCACTTCGGACAGCGCTAACTTCCTAACCTCTGGAAAGTTTCCGCGCAAGCGAACAAAATCCGGGGACTGTTGCCGGAACGTCACAGTTCGGCGGTAGCGATCAGCCCATGCGCGCGCAGCGCATTGAGGATCGCCGCGATCGCGTCGCGCGCCTGTTCATCGACGATAGCACCACCAGCGGGCGTGGCAACCGCCTCCGCCCGCGCGCCGATCACCTGCACCCCACCGACCTCGATCCGGCTGCCGCCAATGACGCCGATCTGCCAGCCTTCTGCGACACGATAGCGCACGGGTTGGGCAAGGGATTCGGCCCAGACCTCCATCCCCGCGCACGGTACGGCAAATCGCCATCCGCCTTCGGTCCAGCACGCAATCTCGCCATCACGCCCCGCCCAATCGCCGGTCGGCGCATCCCCCACGATCCAGGCGTCACCCGGTTCGGGTGTGGCAGGCGGTGAATCGACGCCGACGCCCAGTACATAGGGGTGCATCAGCGCATCGATCCTGACGACGGCCTCATTGTGAAACATTTCCTTCTGCGCCTGCCCGGCGTGCAGCAGGGGCAGGGCGAATCGGGTTGTCGCTGTCATGTCATTCACTCCATCGCGTCGAGAATCAGCGTGGCGCGCGGGGACAGGCCATGATCGCCCGCCTGCCGCACCTCCACGGTTGCAGTACCGCTGCCGTTCAGCCGCCATTCGGGCACATCGCTCATCGCGATCACCTCGGGCTGCCCCGGAACCATCACGCGCAACTGATAGCGCTCGACGCTCTCGCCCAGCGGCGCGTCGGTGCCGTCACTCCACCGCCATCCGGCCCGGCTGCGGCGCGTCCAGCGCAGCATCCTTCCCCCCGCGTCCGGCACCGCATGCAGCGCAACCGGCGCCGGCGGAGTCGCCGAGCGGCCGGTGAGGGTTACGCCGACCTCGACCGGCTCGGCATCGCCCACCCCCGTCGCCATCACCTTAAGCCGCGCGCCGACAGCTCCCCGGCCATCTTGCACGGCCAACGTCTCGCGCTCGATCAGGACGAATCGGTCGTCGGCAGCCATCGCGCCGATCGCATCCTCGGTCCCTCGCCGCCCGCGCCACAAACCGCTCAGTCGCCAGCGCCCGGC
The DNA here is from genome assembly GCF_035998645.1 of Sphingomonas sp. Lineage (GTDB taxonomy): Bacteria > Pseudomonadota > Alphaproteobacteria > Sphingomonadales > Sphingomonadaceae > Sphingomonas. Next base: position 522,393 of record NZ_DASYHL010000002.1, on the reverse strand, counting down.
ACCGATTGGCACCGCCCGCGCAAACTGGACCAGCTCCGCCCCGACCAGCGCCAGATTCGCACCGGCATCCAGCGCCTCGGGCGACGCATCGGCCAGCTCCATCTCCGCATGGGCAAGCTCGATTACCAGTTGCGATGCGCGATCCTCGATCAGCGCACTCGCGCTGCCCGCAGGCTCCACCACCGCCCCGATCACCGCCGGCGCCGCTGTCCCCCCGATCGCCTCCCATCGCGCACCATCGTCGCTGCTCAACGACAGCACCGCCTTGCGCCAGCCCGGAGAAGTCCCGCACGCCGCGATCATCAGGCGCGGTGCGCTCAACAGCCCGTCGCCCAGATGCGGAATTTCAAATCCATGCAGCACGGTGGCGCCGTGCACCCGATCCGGTGCCGGGCTCACCCGCCCCGGACTCGCCGTTGCGGCGCTCGCTGTGGGCACGAGGGGGGTGAGAGCGAGCGCAACCTCACCCGCCTCGATCCGCGACTCGATCACCCGCCACTGCCCCGCCTCACCCGCAACCGTCACCCGCGCGCCCGGCGCAATCCCCATCGCCGACCAGCCGGGCCGCACCACCCGCCGCGTCCGCGCCAGATCCGCCCCGATCAACTCCGCAGCGGCAATACCCTTGGCTGCTCCGGCGGAGAGCGCTGCGGGCAACTCGATCCGCCGTTCGCGATCCTGCCCCTGCGGATCCGACGCGCTCTGCACCCCGGCCTGATAGTCGCGCGCCGGATCATAGTGGCTGAGCACAATTCGCCGTGGCACCCGGTCAGGCGACTCGATCGACCGTTCGACCCCACGCCCCGCCGCCCCCGGATCGGCAATCGTTGCCGCCCCGCCCGCACCGCACGCCAGCACGAACCCGTCACCCACGGAAACCGGCCACGCCCCGCTCGCCTCGATCAGCGGCGCAATCGCCCCGCGCACACTCTCGCCATAGCCCGAATAGCCATCAATCGGCAGCACCGCCTCGCCCGCCCCGACCACCTCGCCGGACAACGCCGCGACGATCGTTCCCGCTGCCACCGCACCCGGATCGGCCACCACCTCGAAACTCAGCGAAGGAATCCGATTGCCGAACTCCTCCAGCTCCAGATTCTCGAACACGGCATAGGCAATGCCGCGATGCGCCGGTGCCAGCCCGACGCCCTCGGCCGAAGCGATCAGCGGATCGACCGCCTGATCCTCGCCCCCTGCATGCAGCCGGAACCCGGTCCGCACCTTCCAGTCACCTGCCGCGCCGCGCAGCAGCTTGCCGTCCGCCCAAACCCGCCCAACCGACAGGATCGGCCGCGCCGACAGCGCCACCGCGAACGACGCGGTATAGCTATAGCTGGTCACGGTCGGCCGCCCCTTGCCGCCCTCCCGCTGGCGACGCTCGACCAGGTCGGTCGCCCAGATCACCGTCCCCGCCACCCGCAACGTCCCGAACAGCTTCGGGATCGGCGTGCCGTAACTCGACGTCTGCAGCGCCAGCTCGGTCAGCCGCGGCCCCTCGCGTCCCTTGGGCTTGAACAGCAATTCGCGGTCCACCGCTTGCCCCGCAAGCCCGCCCAGCATCGCCCCGATCGGCCCGCCGATCAGACCGCCGACCGCAGTCAGCACCAGAGTCGCCATCTCACCCTCCCTCCCGTCGCCACCGCGCCAGTTCGGGCCAGGGCGGCACGCCCGGCCGCTCGACCACGCGGCGCAGCGCCGCATCGGCATGGATCACGCCCGCTTCGCTCGCGATGGCGAGATGCAGCTGCCCCGCCCCGGCATTCAGCAACAGCAGGTCGCCGACGCGTGCATCATCAGCCCGCACCAGCCCCGCCGCCTCCGCCGCCGCGATCACCTGCGCAACACTGCCCCCACGCAGCGCATATCCCCGCGGCACCGCGATCCCAAAAGCCAGCCCAGCCAGCCCAACACAGTCCAGCCCATGCGCCACACATCGCCCGTGTAACCGAAACCGCGCTCCGATCGCGCCCCGCGCCCGCTCGATCGGACTCATACGCCCGGATAGCGCGTCAGCAGGTCGATCCCCGGCAGATACGGCTCGCCCCGGAAATTCGCCGCATTGCCGAACCGACCCGCGCACGTCGCAACGCTCTTGTCGCATCCCTCGCTCACCTCCACCAACGCCCCCACAGCATCGAAGCGCGGCGCCCGGCGCAGCGTCACGACATCCCCCGCCGACGCCGCGATCACATCGCTCAGCCCGCTATTCGCCCCGCCGATCCAACGCAGCCGCCCGCCAGCCCATCCCCCCGGGACAGGTTCCTCGCAATCGAGCGTCAGCACCGCCCCGTCCGCCGCGATCACCCGCGCAAACCGCCGCCGCCCCGCCATTGCCACGCGGCATCTCTTGTCACCCAGCTCGGCGCGGCATTCGGGCGAGGTCATCTCGACCACCGGCGCATCCAGCGCCGCCGCCGCCCCGCGCAACTCGGCGGTCAGCACGCCATCGCGTGTCTCGACCGCCCCGATCGTCCCGCTGCCCAACGCGACCACCTCGCCCGGCGCCGTCCAGTAGACCGCGAACAGCGTAATCCGCGCCCCGTCCCAGCGCCCGGCAAGCAAATCGGCCTCGCTGATCGCAGCGCCAGTCAGCGCGCCCGTCACATCCATACTATCGGCATCCAGCCCCGCGCCGCGCCGGATCGCCGACGGCGTCATCCCCGGCGCCGCGCGATAGTGGAACCCATCCACCGACCGTGAGATCGACCGCCTCGCCGGTGTCAGCCGACCTTCAGGCTTCGTTTCGCCCGGCGGCGAGCCGCCACCCTAACCCTCGCGCACCTCGACCAACGGCACACTCGGCGCCGCCCCCGCCATGAACGTCGCGCGGTTCACGCTCAGCGAATCCTCCGCGAACCGCACCGGCACGTCGAACCGGAATCCCGCGGTCACCAGCGCGCCTTCATCCGGCGGCTCGTCCAGCACGACCATCCCGCCCGCGCCGATCGCAAACGCCGCCGTCTCGACGCCATCGACTGCAACCCGCACGCTCCCCGCCACCGGCCGCGTGATCCGCCGCGCCACATCGCCATAGGCCTTCACCAACGCAAACGCCTGCTGTGCCCCATCCCCGGTCCCGATCAGCTGATCGAGCGGACCCGGCGCACCCTCGTCATTCGAGCAGTCATCGAATGGATCGCGCAGCCGGAACGCCCGCGCCGGCCCCATCCGGGCCCGGTAAAACCCCAGCAGCGCCCGAATATCCGCCTCGCTCCGCACCCCCGGCCCGACATCGTACCGCGTCCGCGCCTGCGCCCAGGCCGCGTTGCGCGCCTCATGCCCGCCCGCGCTGGTCAGGATCGCGGTCGATACCTCCGGCGCCACCTCCGCCTCGCGCCCCAGCGCAATCGGGAACAGCACATCATCGAACGCCTGCATCTCATCCTCCTGATCGAAGGTCACAAATCCATCGCGGATCACCTGCGGCAACGCCCAGATAAAGGTCGCCGCCACGCCCCGCGCACGCGCCGCATCCGCCGCCGCGGCAATCCCGCGCCATTGCGCCGCATCCTCCGGGTTCAGCACGAACCCAGCGAAATAATGTTGCCTCTCAACAGAATAGCCCAGCCGCGCCTCCGCCAGCGCCACGCCGCGCGCGCTCGCCACGGCATTGCCCGCCGCTGCCCAGTCATAATCCTCCAGCTGCAGCACATCGAACGCCGGAAAGGCCCAGCCGACCGGCAAATTCGCCCGCATCAATTCGGGTGCGTCCCGGTCCAGCACGGTGGGCAGATAGGCCAGCAGCAACAGCTCCGCCTCGGGTGCCACCCCGCGCACTGCAGCCCCCAGCGCTGCCGTCGAATCCGCCAGCAAAGCCCCCGCCGCGTCGAGCACATCGATGTCGGGATCATCCCGCACATTCTGCTCCGCCGGATCGCCCAAAGCCGCTCTCGCCGCATCGTCATGGATGCACAGCCGGCCATCCGCCATCACCCACCACCACGGCTCACCGACCTGAAACTTGACCGTCAGCCCCGCATCCTGCGCAATCCCGACAAACGCCGCCGCCACCGCCTGCAAATACCCCATCACCCCGGCATGCGCCGGCGACAACAGGGTCGAGGGCGGCTCCCACCCGGTCAGCGCGGGCGATCCATCGAACGCCCGCTGCTTCCAGTCGCCCCAGCAATGCGCGTCGAACAATTCGTAGGACAGCGACCAGATCAACCCGAACCCGAGCGCCCTGGCCCGCGTCGCGAAATCGGCATGCCACGCCACGCACGGGCCATTCAGCACCCCGCCGCTCAGGCTCGCAAAATAGCCCCCCGACGCCGCCTCGAGCCGGAAATAATGGCTCATCCCCACATAGTGAACGATGTCCCCGCGATACCCCAGGTGCAGCGCATTGCGCAGCAGCCGCGCCGGGGTCAGGTGATAGCTGTCGTCATAACCCGAGCAGATCGACAGCCCATGTTCGGGCACCACCATATCGCCGATCGCCAGCACCGCCCCCGGCCCCTCGACCGCAATCTCCGACAGCTCGACCCAGCCCTCGACCGGCGCCACTAGCGCCGCATCGTCACCGGTGTAACCCGGCGGCACCAGGCTAACGAACATCCGGTCGATATCGCCGGCCCAAACCGGATCAGCCTCACCCGGCAACACGAACCCGCCCGCAACGCTGGCAAAGTCGATGCCGACGACGCAATCCTCCGGCGTCCCCTCTGCATAGTTCCACAGCCGCACATACCAGGCGCGCGCCACCCCCGCCGCATCGCGCCCCTCGATCGTCAGCACCGGTCCATTGACCGCATCCAGCGGCATCACCCCGCCGGATCGCCACCGAAAGCGCAACCGGCACCCACGATAATCCCGGCTGGTCTCATAGGACAGCAGCGGGTGGTCATGCCGATCCACGCTCTCCCAGATCAGCCCCGCCAGATCGCTTTGCCGATAGAATACCGCATCCACGCGCAATGCGTCCGGAGCGGTGGTCACGACGCTCGCCATCATCGGCCGCGGGAAATTGACCGTCCAATAGGCGGGATCAAAGCGCGAGATCACCCCCGCCACCTGCACCGTCCGCTCGGACGCCAGCCAATATGCCATGTCGCTTCCCCTTCTTCTCCCCTCCCGCAAGCGGGAGGGGCCGGGGGAGGGCCTGTCCACACGCACCCGCGCTCAACAGACACGCCCTCCCCTAACCCCTCCCGCAAGCGGGAGGGGGACAACTCACTCAACCCCCGCCAGCGCCGCCTTCACCGCCCGCGCCACCTGCCGCCCCGATTGCCGCAGCGCCCCCGCAGCCTCACCGCCGCCCGGCGCATGGATCGTGATCGCAACCCGCACATCACGCCCGCCACCCTGAACCGGCACCTCGACCCGCCCGCTCGTCGTCGGCACGAACAGCTCCGGCCCGCGCTCGCCAACGATATAGCCCCGCCCCGGTGCCACCGGCCCACCGGTCGCGCGGCCGGGCAGTCCAAACAGCCCCCCGATCGCCCCGGCAATCCCGCCGCTGCCAAAGATCGCAGCCATCCCCCCGCGCACCGCCTCCGCGGCGATCTCGGCCAGCACCTGCGACGCCACCCGCTTCAAATCCTCAAAGCCGAGCTTGCCCGTCCGCACCGCGCGCAACAGCGCCGTCTCGACCGCGCGCCCCGCCCGGTCCGCCCCGGCCTGCAATGGCCCGTCGATCGCCGCACGCATCTCGGCGACATCGCGAGCAAAGCCCTGCGTATCGGCGCGCACCCGCACCATCATATTTTCGATCTCGTCATCCATCGGGAAACGCCTCCATCAACTGCGCGATCGTGTCGCGATCGGGCGGCGCGACCTCTTCGCCAGCCACCGCCCGCACCAGTGCCGCCAGCTCGGCCGGGGTCGCATTCCAGAACAGCTCCGGCGTCCACCCGAACGCCACCCCCGCCTGCCCCGCCAACAGCGCGGCGCGCTCGGCGAACATTATCGCCCCGCCAGAATCTGCCCGATCAGCACGCGCAGCGCCGGGGTCGCGCCGGCAAGTCCGCCCGCCGCAACCCCCTCGCCAAACGCCTCACGGGTCAGCCCCTCGGGCCGGTCCTTCAGGCAATGCCAGAACAACGCGACTATCTCGCCCAGCCCGAGCCGCCCCTCAGCCGCCCGCTCGACCAGCGCAAATAACGGTCCCACTTCCTGCTCGGCGGCAACCAGCGCGCTGAACGACGGGCGCAACACCAGCTCCACCCCCGCAACCCGCACGCACGCCTCGCCCCGTGCCGAATTCGCACTCATGCCGACACCACCGGCCCGGAGCTCTCCAGGTTCAGCGTGTAACTCCGCTCCCCGTTGAAATCCCCGGCATAGTCCAGCCGCGTGACCAGGAACCGACCGGTCATCGTCTCCCCGCTCTCGAAGCTCAGCCGATAATCGTCGATCACCCCGCTCAGCGCATTGCCCCGGATCCGCGTCTCCGCCGCCGACCCGGTAAACACCCCCGCCGCCGACACGCTGACCGATCGCACCCCCGCGCCCGACAGCAATTCGCGCCACGCGCCTGAATCCTTCGACGTGATCGCCACCGCCTCGCCATTGACGCTCAGCTGCGTCGTGCGCAGCCCCGCCACCGTCGCATAGGCGACCGGCGACCCGCCATCGCCCACCTTCAACAGGAACGCGCTTCCCTTCTCCACCGCCATGACTCGATCTCCCTCAGATCCCGCTCTTCAACATCCGCAGCCGCCACTCGCTCGTCGCGACCCAGCGCCCCTCGCCCTTCCGCTCGATCCGCGCGCGCAACAGCACCCGGCTCGCAAGCTCCCAGCCGCCGCCGATCGCCCGCGGCATCGCGGCCACAGCGGTTTCCAGCTCGCCCAAAAGCCGCCGCAACCGCGCCGGGCTCTCCCCGGCATCGTGCAAGCTCACAACAACACGCGCCTCGCGCCCGGCCATGTCCTTGGTGCTCCAGTCGCTCAGCAACGCTTCACCGATCACCGCATGCGGCGTCGCCGCACGCACCGGCGGCGCATCGAACACCCCCGCCAATTGATCCGACAGCGGCCGGTGAGCAGTCAGCGCCGCCCGGATCGCTTCCGTCAGCACCACCGCCGCGCTCATCGCACCGCCCCCGCGCCCAGCCGCATCACCCGCCACGGTCGCCACAATGCCGTCACCGCCGCCGGCGGCACGCCATCGCCATCCATCCGCAAATGCGCCGCCAGCCGCAGAATGCCGTGCCGCACCGGCTCGGGCACCGCGTTCCAGTCACCCGCGCTCCCCGCGCGATAGGTCACCGCAACCCGCCCCACGCCGGCCGCACAGCGCACCCATCCGCGCCCCGTCGCATCGATATCGATTCCATAGGTTTCAAGTCCCAGCGCCACCGCGCTGCCATCACCCAACAGCGCATCGACCGAAGTCACCGCCCGCACCGGCGATACACTCAGCGCCTGCCACTCCGCCCGCGCCGCCAGCGTCTCGCGCAGCGTCCGCTCCAGCAATGGCGCCCCGATAAACCCCTCGCACAGCTCGGTCGCAACGCGCAGCTGCGCCGCCAGCTCGGCATCGCCATCCACCCCCTCGATCCGCAGGAACGCGCGCAGCTCCGCCAGCGCGACGGGGGCCGTCTCGGGCGGCACGATCGTCTCGACCATCACCGCCGCTCCACCCGCACGTCGAGCGAGCGCGCATCGCGCCGCCCGTCACTCCAGCTCACCCGATTGGTCAGGCGATAGACGATCCCTGGACGCCCGCCCTCAACGGTCGCAGCACAGCGCGGCCCGCTGACCGCCTCCGCCACCACCGCCAGCCCCTCGTCATGCACCGGCTCGACCGCCCAGCTACTCGCGCTCAGCCCCGCCGCGCCCGCAATCGCCGCCCAGTCGATCGCATAGTCCAGCGCCGCCGCCGGATCCTTCAGAAAGATGCCCATCGCTCGCCCCCTGCTCCCAAGAAAAAAGGGGGCGGCCCCGCAGGACCGCCCCCTCATCATCGCACTTCGCCGACCATGTCAGTCTGCGCGAGTCTCCGGTGCGACCGCTCGCACCCGATGCTCCGTCCGGCCGCCGCCAGCCGCCACTGCCTCCAGCCGGAGCCGGATGCGCTCCAGCCGAGCAGGATCCCCCGCCCCCGCGTCGCTACGCACCGCCCCGGCGCGCGCATCGCGCGCGTCCGATGCGATCAGTCCGCTCGCCGCCAACGGAACCGCCCAGGCTGCACCGGATGGTCCCGCCCGGCGGCGCCGTCCGGCGATCGGCGTAGCAGCAAGCGGTGCCGCGCCGATCGCCGCGCGCATCAGCTTACCACCGCACGATCGGTCACCCGCCGCCAGTCGGTGCCATCGGAAAAGACCGGCACCGCCCCGCCGCTTTCATTGGTGCAATATGCCATCGCACCCGCGCCGACCGTCGCGGCGGCAGGCAAGGCCGACACTGCGTGACTCGGCAGCTTCGGCGGCTTGGCGAAATAAGCGACGTTGATCGTCGGATCGAATTCGACGAACAGGTTCGCGGCATTGCCGACCGACCGATAGCTCTTCTCGATCTTCAGCTTGTCGCCATCGCTATTGTCATAACCGATGGTGAAGCTGCCCCCGCCGCCATTGTTGGTGAAGCCCAGCAGCGCATCGGACCCCGTGCCGTTCAGCACCTGCAGGTCCAGCATCGCGCTGCCATTCGTGTTGTACACCACCTGCGCCAGCTTGCCGGTGACCGATCCTTGCGTGAACTGCGCGTTGAAATCACCACCCGTGATCGTCGGGATATAGACGCGGATCGCCGTCCCGTTCGCCACCCCGCTGGTCAGGTTGAGCACAAAGCCAGCATTGTCGCCCGAGGGCGTCGGCTGGGTCGGCGTCACCAGGTACAATGCACCACCGCCCAGATGATGATTGTCGAACTGGTTGCGATAGGGCAGCGGCAGATAGGCATTGCCCGCGGCATTCTTCTGCTGCGCCACCGCGCGATTGTTGGTCCCGAACAACAGCCACGGATGCGGCTTGCCCGCCCCATTATCCTTCAGTTCGACCTCGTTGCCGACCGCCCCCAGCCGGATGTTGATGCGGTCATCGCCCATACCGCTGGTAAAGCGGTAATTGTTCGCGCGCATCGTATAGTCCGCGCCGACCCCGTCCCAGTCGCTGACCAGATGCGGCACCGTCCCGGAAAACAGCCGATACTCGTTGTTCGGGTCGCTCGCCGGGAACATCGAGCTGTGAAACTCGACGATGAACGGATCGCTCGGCGCGCCCTGCGCGAACTTGCTTTCGATCCGATAGGATGCCGACGGCATGTCGGTGTTCAGCGGGGCAAAGGCGTTGGTCTGGTTGAACCCCAGCGACAGGACGGTGTTGTAGTAATTGGGCTGGCTGGTCGGACCATTGGTCACCAGCGATCCGTTCTGGATCAGGCGCAGGTTGACCGCGTCATTGCCGCCCTGGCTGTTGGTCATGCCCGACACCGGCGCCTGCTGGTCGATCACCAGCTGGCTGAAGATGCCGCTTTCCAGCACGGGCGGATCGAGCACCAGCCCGTCGACATTCGCCATCGCGTTGAGAAAGTCAGTCACCGTTCCCGTCGCGTTGCCGGGCATCGCCTGCCACGCCGCGAACACGTCATGCGCCTGAACCGTCTCGTAGAATTCGGCGGCGACGGTCAGCGATACGGTCTTGGTACCGGCCGGCAGATCGACGGCGCTGGTGCCGTCCGACGAGACGATCGGATCGCGCACGATCGTCCCGCTGGTAAAGGTGCCGATGCCGACTTCGAACACGCTCGCATCTGCGGGCGCGCCGTCGATCGCATAGTAAAACTGGTCGCCTTCGCTCAGTACCGACGCAAAACTGCGCGATCCGGTCACCGCGCCGCCCGGCGTGATCGCGCCGGTCCCGGTCGTCGTTGTCGTTTCCTCGACCAGGTCTGCGTAAATCAAATCAGCCATGTCTGTGCTCCTGCGGAAAAATGTCGGAACCGGCCGGGGCGCCCGCTTCGCCCCGGCCCGACGGTATCAGGGGTGCAACGAACCGCAGAATCGCAATGGTTTCCACCCTGCAAACCGCGCTCCGTCGCGCCGCATCAGGATGCGGCGAACTTCATGATCTTGATCGCTTCCGAATTCGTCACCGCACCGCCGACCCGCTTGGTGGCATAGAAGTGCACGAACGGCTTGTTGCTGTACGGATCGCGCAGGATCTGCGTCTCGCCGCGCTCGGCGATCAAATACCCGGCCTTGAAATTGCCGAACGCGATCGACAGCGAGTTGGCCGCGATGTCGGGCATGTCCTCGGCCTCGACCACCGGATAACCGAGCAGGCTCGCCGGCTGCCCCGCGCTCAGCGACGGCTGCCACAGCAACGCGCCGTCGCTAGTCTTGAACTTGCGGATGCGCGCCAGCGTCGCCGAATTCATGGCAAACACCGCGCCCTGCCGATATGGCGGCCGCAACGCCTGAACCAGGTCGATCAGCCGTTCCTCGGGATTGGCCGCAAACGCGCCCGCCGCACCCGACACGATATGCTGCAGCGTCCCGAAAGCCCGCGCGTCATCGCCGGTCGCCGCAGTGGCATAGCTCAGAAACCCCTTGGGCTTGTTCGTCCCGTTGCCGCTGACGAACGCCGCCCCCTCGGCCCGCGCAAATTCGCGCGCAATCTCGTCGGCCAGCCACGCTTCGACATCGAACGCGCCATCGTCCAGCATCGCCTGGCTCGCCGCCGGATTGGCGAACAGATCGCCCATCGGCGGGGCGATCTCGTTGAACACCGGCGTATCGGTCTCGTCGCGCGTCGCCGTTTCGCTCGCCCAGCCCGATTCGGTCCCGCCCGACGCGACCAGCTTGCGATACCCCGCGCTACCCACCGTCACGACATTGGCGATCGCACGGATCGGCGAAATGCTCGCCAGCGTCGCATCGACCAATGCGTCGATCTCGCGCGGTACGGCATAACCGCCCTCGGCCCCGCTCACGCCCGACAGCGCCTTCATCTCCAGCGCGCCGCTGCCGCTGCGCAAAAACCCCTCGAACGCCGCGCCACCCATGCTGCGCGCGCCACTCAACATCGGCCGCGCCACCGGCACCCCAGCCGCTTCCACCGCCTCGAACGACTGTTCGAGGACATCCGCCTTCGTTTCCATGATCTTCTCCCACCATCAAAAATCCTCCCCGGAACGGGGAGGGGGACCATCGCAAAGCGATGGTGGAGGGGGCCCGCGTCCGGCGAACCCCGTCGTCTCAGAAAATGAATCGGCTATCCGCCATATTCGCGCCCATGCGGGCCCATCCACGATCCTGTATCGTTAGGACCGCGACGCACCGTCACTCCGGGAATTCCAAATGTCCAAACGATCGAACAGAAGCTGGATGAACGCCGGATTCGACGCCTGGTCCCTCGGCTGGGAATCCGCAGCCGTGATCGGCCTGCGCGCAACCAAGATCGCCCAGGGCGGCCCCGAAGCGCAGCGCGAGACCGAATTGATGGTCTCCGAAAAAATGACCGCTGCGTTCGAACTTCAGATGGCGATGATGACCGGCGCCATGGGCATGAGCCCCGCCACCACCACCCGCAAGGCACTCGCCCACTACCGCCGCAAAGTGCGCGCCAACGCCCGCCGGCTTAGCTAGCCGCGGGTGCCTCCACCGCATGCACCCGCGCTAGCGCCTGCATCGGCCGTGCCACCAGGCTCACCTCGCACAGCTCCAGCGCCTCGATCTCGCGCCACCGCCCCTGCCGCGCCTTCACGGTCCGATACCCAAAGCTGAGGCCATTCACCGCGCCCCGCGCGACCAATACCGCCAGCTCCGGCGCATCGACCCGCGCCATCACACGCAGCCCGCGCGCATCCTCCCCGATCGCCTCGATCACCCCGACCGGTCGCCCGCGATGCTGCCACAGCAACGGCACCCGCCGCACGCTCTCGCCAAACGCCCCGGCCCGGATCACATCCCCGCCCCGGTCCGGCACATCGAACACCGCCGCATAACCGGCAAAGCGGACGCCGGGCATCGCACCTTCACTCCCCTCCCGCTCGCGGGAGGGAGACAAGGCACCGAGCCGCACCTGACGCTGCATCACTTCCCCACCCCCCAAAACCCCAATTTCACCGCCAGCCCCACCACGACCAGCGCCAGCAGCATCCGCACCACCCACCCGGCCACCGCCTTCACCGCCGACCGCTTCGCATCGCGCCACGCCTCCAACAGCTCGCGCAACTCGCCCATGTCCTTGCCGGCATGCGGATCGTCGAGCCCCAGCCGCGCCAGCGCCCGGCTCGCCCCGAGTTCGCCCGCTTCCTCCGCCACCGCGCGCAGCGTCGCCATATCCGCGCCCTCGGCCGACCCCTGCGCGATCAGCTGCGCCAGCAGCTTGCCGTCGACCGGCGCGCTCACGCCCCGATCCCCTGGCCAATCCCCAGCATCGCGCGCTTCTCCTCGGTGGTCAGGAACTCCGCCCCGCTGACGCTGCGCCACAGCCGCTCGCGGTCCTCGGCCATCGCCGACACCTTATCGACCGCGACCCCCAGCCGCGCATCGGGAAACCACGGCGACAGCCCCTGCGCCAATTCGGTCAGGATCTTGTCCGCCAGCGGCAGGATCGTCATCCGCCACACCGCCTTGTTCGCCTCGCGATAGTTCGCATAGCTATTGTCGCCGGGCAGGCCGATCAGCATCGGCGGCACGCCGAACGCCAGCGCGATCTCGCGCGCCGCCGCCGCCTTCAGCCCGACGAAATCCATGTCGGCCGGCGTCAGGCTCATCGCCTGCCATTTAAGCCCGCCCTCCAGCAGCATCGGCCGCCCGGCATTGGCGGCCCCAGCGAAGCCGGCTTCCATCTCGCTCTTCAACCGCTCGAACTGCGATGGCGACAGCGCACTCCCGTCCCCCGGCTCGTACACCAGCGCCCCCGAAGGTCGCGCGGCGTTGTCGAGCAGCGCCTTGTTCCACCGCGTCGCCGCATTGTGGATCGCGATCGCCCCCGACGCCGCGCCCAGGCAGCCAAGCCCATAATGATCGTCGACCGGGTTGAACGCCTTCAAATGTACGACCTGCGGCCGCCCCGCCGCATCCTCCGCCGCGATCACCCTGACGCTCCCGCCGACACGATAGCGATAGCCGACCGGCCACCCCCCGGCATCGGTCTCGACGCTCACCCGCTCGGGCCGCAGCGCGAACAGCTCCGCGACACCCCCCGAGCCATCGCCCAGCAACTGCACATAGGCATTGCCATGCAGCAACAGCTGCGCGGCGATCGTCGCCCCCAGCTCCTGCCCCTGGCTCCGCGTCGTGACCAGCTTCAGCAGCGCCGCATCGCTCGCCGCGACCGGCGCCGCCGCGACGCCCTCGGCAATGATCTTCACCGCCCGCTGCGCCACCGGGTTGGCGGCATAGCCGGCCCGCACCTGCGCCTCATAACTCTGCGGCCACTCACCCAGCACCGCGCCCGCGCCTTGCCCACGCGCCAACACCGGACGCGAACCCTCGCGCCCGGACTTCCGCCCGAACCATTTCATAATTGATCTCCCGTGATCGCCTCGCGGCGATTGAGCGCCTAGCGCTTCTTACCGAACCAGATCACGTGCCGCGGTCCCTTGCCATTCTGCCGCGCCCGCACCTGCACCTCTTCAACCTCGAACCCCGCATCGCGCATCCGCCGCGTAAAGGCCGGGTCCGGCCCCGCCGACCACACCGCCAGCACCCCGCCCGGAGCCAGCGCCGCCCGCGCCCGCTCCAGCCCGCGCATCGTGTACAGCCCGTTATTCGCGTCGCGCGTCAGCCCGTCCGGCCCATTGTCGACATCCAGCAGGATCGCCTCCCAGCTGCCCCGACTGCGCGCAATCTCCGCGCCGACATCGCCCATCACCAGCTGCGTGCGCGGATCATCCAGGCACCCGTCGGCCAGTTCCGCCATCGGCCCGCGCGCCCATTCGATGATGCCCGGCACCAACTCGACCACACACGCCCACCCCTTCGGCCCCAGCCGCCTGAGCGCCGCGCGCAGCGTAAATCCCATGCCATATCCGCCGATCAACAACCGCGCGCTCACCGGATCGCTCAGCCGGTCCAGCGTCATATCCGCCAGCGCCTCTTCCGATCCGCTCATCCGGCTCGACATCAGCTCGTTGCGCTCGAGCATGATGATGTGATCCCGCCCGTGCCGCACCAGCCGCAACGGTTCCCCGCCCGGCACCTCGGCCACACCGATCAGCTCCCGAGGTGTCATCGTCTTTTCCCTTGTTGGCGGCACCGGCCCGCTCCCCCACCCGGCCACCCACCAAGTGTACCGTCTGGGTGGCCGGGTGGGGGAGCGGGCCGGTGCCGAAACCCGCAAATCACGCCCACGTAAAACTCAAAACGCTCTCACCCTCGAGCAGCCCGGTCGAATTAAACCGCCGCTCGGCAATCCGCCCGCGCCCCAGGTGATCCACCGTCACCACCGTACTCGCCCGCGTCCCATAAACCGGGTTGCGGATGAACACCGGCGAATCCACCGGCTCATAGGGATCGGGCTCATAGCGCTCGGCCGCCCCCGCCGGCCGCTCATCGGCGAGCGCCGCGAACAGCGGCTCCAGCGACGAACTCCCCGCCTCCAGCCACGCGGTCAGCGCCATCTGCACCCGGATCGTCTTGGGCCACAAGGTGTCGAACAGCCCGTTCGACAGCCCATGCATCCCCGGGCTCAGCGGCCGCCGCACCGGATCGGGCCGGTTCGACAGATAGATCGGCCCGTCGCGGTCCACCGCGATCAGGTTGAACGGATTATACGCGTTCAGATCCTCCGGCTCATGCCCGGCGAGCATATCGGTCACCAGCCCCCCGCGCGACAACCGCGCCGGATCAACCGCCTCACCCCGCACATTGGTCACCGCCGCCAGCCGCCCGGCCTCGTTCACCGCCAGCCAGCTGCCCCCAGCCTCCAGATCGCGCCCGCCAATGACCGGGGTGTTGGCAGGCTTGGGCGCCATCCAGCGCGACAGCGGCGCAGTCGCGCGCGCATGCCGCTCGTCACGGTTCCCCGCAGCGACCAACCGCCAATTGGGATGCATCCCCCACGCCAACGCCAGCACGCACATGCGCGGAGGCTTAGCGAGGGTAAGTGGCCACAGCTAGGGCGTATCGACATCCAAAAATCCTCCCCCGCCAGGGGGAGGTGGCGGCCCGGACTTGATCCGGGCCGACGGAGGGGGAGGACGGCTGTGCGCTTGAGCCTCTTGCCGTCGTGCTTCCGCCCCCTCCGTCAGCTCCGCTGACGCCTCCCCTGGCGGGGGAGGATTGAAGCGCAAGGCGTCCGAACCTCCATCTGGCTGTAAGCGGACGGTCGGCTAACGACCCCGTTGCCGACATAGGCCCGTTGATGCATTCGACACCCATGAACCTTCGTCTTCTGATCCCGGCTACCGCAGGACTGTTGGTCTCTGCCTGCGATCCCGGTGTTCATGTAGGCTGGGAGAAGGACTTCTCCGGGCGGGTCGATAGCCAGTGCGTGGAACAGGCGTTGCAAACCGTTGCATCTGAGGTCAGCCGCGCGACCTACGTTAGCGAAGGAGGGCGCTTCGCCCGTGGCTTCCCGCGCGGCACTGAAGTGACTCAGTTCAACTATTTTGCGCCGCCTGTTCAATACGGCTATTCGCTTGACCTTGCTCTGCTTCCTAACGGCAAGACCCATGTCGTTCACCGCTGGAGCAAGATCGGGACTGACATCCCGCATGACGAACAGACCCAAGTCCTGCCCTTGCTGTTGAGGGCCAACAAAGCGCTCGAAACAGCCTGTGGACTGGAGTTCGCAGGTTCTGAGCCGGAAGTCGGTCCCGGTTAAGGGCCGCTTCCCACCCAATAGCTGACGAAGCGATCATCGTTCCGGCTCTGGCCCGCAACGCCTCAAACCCTACGTCCCCCGCACCCCAACCTCGCCCTTCCACCCGAACACCAGCTCCCACGCCGCCCACACCAGCGCATCGGCGCGATCCGGCGAGCGCCCCGGCCCGGCATAATCGCCGCCGCGCACCAGCCCGCACAGCTCATCCTCCAGCGCCGCAAAGGCCCGCGCGTGCCGCACCCGCCGCCGTTCATACAATGCCGCGATCGGTTCCGCCCGCGCCGCCTTCCCCCGGCTGGCATGGACCAGCCGCACCGGCATCGCCACCGCCGCCGCGCGCAGCACGCTCTCCACCATGTCGCCGCCCTGGTTCTTCTCCGCCGCCACCCGATCCGCGCCATGCCGGTCGGCGCACGCCGCCACCGCCTGTGCCCAGCCCTCGGGCGACAGGCCGCCAACGCTCGCATCCTCCAGCACGCACAGCCGCCCGACAGCATCGATCGCCACCGCGACGATCCCGCACGCATCGCCCTCCGCGCTCGCCGGCGGATCGACGCCGACCACCACGCGCACCGGCGCATCCACCGTCACGCCGCGCGCAGCCTCGATCATCGCCCGCGTCCACAGCGCCCCCGGCACATCGCTCAGCAATTCGCCGTCCAGCTCCTGCCGCCCCAGCCGCGTGCCGCCATATTCGGCCTCCATCGCCGCGACGAAACTCGCCGGCAGATGCGGATTGTCCCGCGTCGCCCCGCGCGTCTCGATACAGCTCGGCAGCGCCATCACCCGCCGCATCAGCCGCGTCGGCCGCGGCGTCGTCGTCACCAGCACCCGCGGCCGCTCGCCCAGCCGCAATCCCATCGCCAGATTGTCCCACGCCGCATCGCCCCGGCGGCCCCATTTGCCCAGCTCATCGGCCCAGGCGGCATGATGCTCCGGGCCGCGCAGCCCCTCGGGCGACTCCGCCGAATAGGCAAAGCCGACCGCGCCCGACGGCCAGTGCAGCTCACGCGCGCTCGCCTTCCACACCGGTTGCCGGTCCGACCGCGCGGTCGCGATCAGCCCCGACTGCCCCTCGATCATCACCCGCCGCACTTCGTCCAGGCTCGCGCCGACCAGCGCAAAGCGTCCCTCGGGTTCGTCCAGCGCCAGCTGGTTGACCCATTCGCTCCCCGCCCGCGTCTTGCCAAAGCCGCGCCCCGCACGGATCAGCCACACCCGCCAGTCACCCGGCGGCATCAGCTGTCCGCCATGCGCCCACAGCTTCCACCGCGCGAGGAACTCGCGCCGCATCGGCTTCGTCATCCCGCGCACCGCATAGCCGCGTTCTTCATCGGGCAGCGCGATCAGTCGGTCGATGAACGCGCCGATCTCCGCATCACTCGCCATCGCGCGCACCCTCCGCCTGCGGGGCGTGATCGATCACCGCATCGCGTGCCGGGACCGGATCGCCCGCGCCCGCGCCCGCATCCTGCGCCAGCAACCCGGCCGTGCCTGCGGCCACCGGCGCGGCACATTGCGCCTCACGCGCGCGCCGCATCTCGATCACCTTCAGTCGCTTGAGCAGCACGGCGTCGGTCTCGTCAGGAGCGGCAAATTGCAGCGGGGGTCCGCCCTTTCGCGGCTTCGCTTCCGGCCTGCGATGGGCCGCGAGCAAGCGCATCGCTGCGTCGAAATCGATCAGCGGCTGTTCGCACTGCTGAGTATTGACGTGATCGCTGGTGCGGTTGCCCGCGATCACATGGCCCAGCAGCAGCGTCTCGACCATCTGATAGCCAAGCGCCAGTGCCGCTTCCCACTGCTCGGCGAAACGGGCGTCGCGTCGCCGGTGCGCATAAACGGTTTCCACGCTCACATTCGCAATGGCAGCCGATTGGGCGACGTTGCATGTGGCAGCGAGGTGGTCGAGAAACGCGACTCGCATCGCCTTGCTCCAACGGGCGCGCGCACCTTTGCCGGTCGCCACCCGCTGTCCATCCAGATTGATGCGGCATCCCATCGGCATTCTCGCCCCTCCCCAACGCAAATCGGGCCGACAGGCGTCCCCGCCCCGGCCCGACTTCACCCGATTTCCAATCCCCCAAAGACTGCGCTCAGCGACCCGATCGCCGCGACTCGCAATTCTTCAGCGTTCCTGTTATGTACCGAATGAGCGTGACGATGTCAAGCGCTTTGTTCCCATTTGGTTCGTTCAATCATCCATCGCCGGTTCATCGCTTCTGTGCCATGCTCCACCCATGACCCACCGCCGCGCCCCCGCCGCCCTGCTCGCCCCACTGGCCCTCCTCGCCACCGCCCTCCCCGCCACCGCGCAGGACGCTGCGGCGCCCGCTGCCAAAGAGGCGCGCATTCCCTTTCCGTCTTCGGTTCGCGACTTTCGGGCTGAGGGTGACGATGTCATCTATCTGCGCGCCGGCCGGCAATGGTATCGCGGCACCTTCTTCGCCCCGTGTCAGGGACTGCCCTGGGCCGCGCGCATCGCCTTCAAGCCCTCACCCGGCATCGGCGGCATCGACCGCCACGCCAGCATCATCGTCCCCCGCGACGGCGAATGCCACCTCGACTCACTGGTCAAGATCGACGGCGACCCGCCGGAAAAGGCAAAGAAGCCGGCCAAGACAAAGGGCTAAATCCCCCTCTTCCAGAGGCGTAAGTTGGCGTTGGGTGAGCGCGCCAGCCACCTCCTTCTACAATCGTCATCCCGGGCTTGACCCGGGACAAGGCTACCTTTGCCAAGCAGCCCAGTCGCAGCAAGGCCCGACGAAGCAACCGCCAGGACGCCAACACCCCTCCTTCTGTCATGCTGAACTTGTTTCAGCATCCACCGCACTACACGCGACTGAGCCGCTAGGGGCGACAGGGCCCCAGAACACGCGGGCGATTACCGGCATGGCAGCATTGGGGGAGAAGCGGCCCAGCGGCCCGGCTAGGTTGAAAACAAGCCGCATGCCGAGGTCAAGGTCGAGCGGAAGCTGCCAAATTGCGGGTGGTGGCGAACAAAGGAGGTCACGCCCCTCGGGGCGTCCATCGAAAATCGCGTTGCCCACCCGCCCTGCAAATCACGACAGGAGTAGACGACCGCGTCCCCCTGTGCGCCGACCCGCCGGCATGAATGCGCCGCTGTGTCCCACGTTGCTTTTCCATCGGGTGGCTTCGAAATCGAAATGGGAAAAATGATGCAATCGCGATCACGCTCCCCGCACTGCTCGACCTTGTGCGTAACGCGCCCATGCGGCGTCATGACCGAAGCCGTAGAAAGATCGCGAGCAATTTTCAGTGCATGTTGAGCAGAGCGTGGCCCCTCATCCGGCTGGTAAACCGCCAACGCGGAGCCATTACAGGCTTTGGGCCGGGGTTGCTCGTTCGAACAACTGACAAGGCATGTCAGGATCGGCGCGCTGATGAACCATGGCCTCCGCATCGCACGAAATTGTCTCAGTTTCAGGAGGTCCGCAAGGCACCCGAAAACAGCCCCTACTTACCCCCCGGCCCCCACACCCCCTCCGCCCTCGGAATCACCCACCGCCCCCGCACAGGATCAACCCGCCCCCCGGCCTCCTCGACCACCGCACGATCGACAATCCCCAGCGCCCGCGTCCCCATCGCCGCGAACTCGTCGTACCCGTTATTCGCAAACCCCTTGCGCGTCCGATGGATGTGAAAGCTCCCCGACAGCTTCCGCCCGAACGCAGCCTCGATCCGCTCGCGGCCCATGATCGACCCGATCAGCCCGCCCCACGTCGCGGTGGGATTGTCCGAATCCCATCCCGCCAGCGTGCCGATCCGGATTGTCTCGCGCAGATCGCCCTCGCCATAGAAATAGCTGACCAACCCCGCCGCAAAATTGATGCCCCCCGCGAAACAGCCATTGCAGTAGATCTTGCGCGCGGAGATGTCGTAGCCATCCGCCATTTCTACCTGATAGCGGCGATAGACCGCGTTGCGCGCCGCTTCCCAGCGCACCCCGCTCTCATATTGCCCCAGCACGAACCGGTACATCGCCAGCGGATAGCCCCCCTCGGGCAGCACCCGGCTCGCCTGCGCGGCGATGTCACGCAATTGCGGCCCCAGCGGTCGCGCCGGATCGACCTGTGCCGACAGCGCGTGGAGCACGACATGGAAGCGCGAAATATCAGCGGCGCCCCCCCGCGCTGTGGTGCGGATCGGCAGATCGGCCATGCGCAGCGCGATGTCGGGGCGGCCCGGCGCGAACAGGCCGAAAATCTCGGTCGACAGCTGCGCGTCGATCATCTCCCAATGTTCGTTGCGCGCAGGGTCGGAGGTTTCGGGCGGCAGCACGCCCGCCAGCATCAGTTCGTGCGCGCGCTGGTTCGACACCCACAGATAATTCTGGTTGCCGGTTTCGTCCTTGCCGTACGGCGTCGGCTGCTTCTCGTCATAGATATGGTCGATCCACGCCTGCCGGATCTGCTGCGGCGTCAGGATGCTGGTGCCGTGCTTCAGCAGCGCCTCCTGATAGATATATTCGATATCGGTATCATCATCCGCGCCCCAGCTCTCGCCCGGGCCGCGCAGCACGAAATCGATCGTCGGTGAAATCGGGCTCGGCTTGGTCGGGTCAAAGATGCTCGGCTGGTCGGGCTGGCCCCAATCGTCGCGCGTGTAGAATCGGCCATGCGGCCCGTCGCCGCCGATCTTGTCCATCTCGGTGACCAACCCGGTCCAATTGGCGATGCTCTGGCCGAGCCAAAACCCCTCCATCCGCCGGGCATAGCCGGCGCGGTCGATCTCCAGCGCGGCGGGCTGCGCTGCCGCCATCTTTGCCGCAGGTCCCGGCGCGGTCGTCGAACAGGCGGACAGGCACATGATCAGGGCAGGCAGCATCAGGCGGCGCAACAGTCTCTCTCCTCGAACCGGGGTCGGACCTCGCCGCCCTTCGCATCGTCGCCTGTTCCTATTGGCGCAGAACGCTAAGGTCGAGGCGTCAGGGCGCTCCGACCGCCGCCGCCCAGGCCGCGACCTCGTCCTCGCGCCGCCGCACCACGCGCAGCGCGCCCGCAGTACCAGTCGCCGGGTCGATCTCGATCACCCCGTCCCATTCGAACGTCGCATTGCCCGCGATCGTCACCGCGTCGCCCCCCGCCGGCCCCTCGGCGCGCGCGCGCACCCGACCGCCGGGGTTGAACACCGTCAGCCATTCTCCGAACGGCAACCGCCCGGTCAGCCCCGCGGCATGTGCCGACGCCGCCATCGCGCTCCCGCACGCATTGGTCAGCCCGACCCCGCGCTCGAATGTCTGCACGAACAGGTCATCGCCGCGCACTTCGACAAAGCTCACATTGGCGCGATCGACCAGCAGCGCCGGCCCCGCCTCGCACCAGCTGCCCAGCGCGACCAGCTCCGCGACATCGACCCGCTCGACGAACGCGATCAGATGCGGGTTCGGCATCGCCAGCGCGGTAAAGGCGCGGTCGCTCGGCAGTCCCGGCACCACCGCCTCGATCACCGGCGCAGCAACCCGCAACCCCACCACCGCCGGATCGGTCGCCACCGGCCCCACCGTCTCGCGCACAGTATAAACGCCCGGCGCAAGGCTCTCCTCACGCGCCACGTGCGCCCCACTCGTCCGCAACCGCACCCGCGCCGCATCCAGCCCAAGTGCCTCAAACCCCGCCCGAGCCACGCACCGCAACCCATTCAAACAAGTCTCTGGTTCGGACCCATCTGCATTGATCACCCGCATCGAAAAATCCGACCCATCAACTCCCTGATTCAGAAGCAAAATCCCATCTGCCCCAACCGGCCCGGCCCGGTCACTCAACGCCCGCGCAATCCGCCCCCAACCCGCATCGTCTAGCTCGATGGCGCGGGCGTCCAAAAGGGCGAAATCATTCCCCGACCCATGACATTTCGTGAAGCTCAGTTCCATATACTGACCTCTACGCCGCCTCGGCGCGCACGCAACTGCAGTTCGTCTTGCCCGCCGCAAACCGGCGCTGGCGCGACTGCGGCCAAGCTGCCACAAGGTCCGGAATGGACGGCATATTGTTCCTCGCCGTGGTGGCGCTCGGCATCGTGGCGATGGCGCAGGGCCAGCGGCTGCGGGCGCTGACGCGGCGGATCGAGTGGCTCGAACGCAGCCCGCGGGCAGAGCCCCAGCCGACCCGCGCGGCGGAACCCGCTCCCATCGCTGAGGCCACACCCCCGCGCCCAGCCATCACCCCGCCGGTCAAACGCGTCGAAGCCCCGCCAGCGCCGCCCGCCCCCACACCCGAGCCGGATACTGACCGCCCCAGCCTGGAATCGCTGATCGGCGCACGCCTTCCCGTCTGGATTGGCGCGGTCGCCTTGGTCGTCGCGGGCTTCTTCCTCGTCCGCTACGCCGTCGAAATCGGCCTGCTCACGCCAGCAGTCCGCACCATCCTCGCCGCGCTCTTCGCGGTCGTTCTCGTCGGCGCGAGCGAAGCCGCCCGCCGTATCCCCGCGCTCGCCGAAGACCCCCGCGTCGCCCAGGCGCTCGCCGGCGCCGGCATCGCCAGCAGCTACGCGACGCTCTACATCGCCGCCGCGCTGTATCACCTGATCGGCCCACTTCCCGCTTTCGTCCTGATGATCGGCGTCACCGCGCTCGGCCTGTTCCTCGCATTGCGCCACGGCCCGCCCACCGCAGTGCTGGCGCTCGCCGGGGGCTTCATCGCCCCGCTGGTCGCCGGTTATGACGCCGCCGGAATCGGGCCTTTGCTCGCTTATCTCGGCCTGTTCACTGCGGCATTGTTCGGCCTCGCCATTCACCGCGGCTGGGGCTGGCTCGCGCTCGCCGCGACGGTGGTCGGCTTTGGCTGGGTCAATTTCCTGCTCGTCGCGCTGGAGCCGACCCGGCTGACCGGCCCTGCGGCCTTCGTCATCGCCCTCGCGCTTGCCGCCACGCTCGCCCTCCCGCGCGCCGGGGTCACCAGCGCCTGGCTACGCACAGCCCCGCTCGTCGCCGGGCTGATCCAGCTGCTGATCTTCGCGCCGGCGCTGCAGTTCGACGGCTTTGCCTGGAGCTTCTACCTCGTCCTCGCCGCCGCCGCGCTGATCCTCGCCTGGCGCGACGAACGCCATTTGCCCGGAGCGCTCGCCGCGCTCGGCCTCTCGCTCGCCCTGCTCGCCGCGGCGTTGGTCGCCCCCGACCACGGCGCGACCTTCATCGCCGCGCCGGTCCTGGCCTTGCTCTTCGCCGCCCCCGGCCTTGTCCTGCTCGACCGCGCGCGCAGCTGGGCGGTGATCGCGCTCGGCGGCATCGCCGGACCGGTCCTGCTCGCCAACCTGCTTGAGCCATCGCGCCTTGCCGACTGGCAATGGGCAATCGTCGAACTCATCGCCGCCGCGCTTACCGGCTTCGTTTGCTGGCGCCGCCGCACCGCGATCGACAGCAATGACCCCGGCCTCATCGGCGGCGCGCTCGCCGCAGCGATCCTGTTCGCAACCGCCGCCGGCCAGCTGCTCGCGATCGAGTGGGTCGGTGCGGTCTTCGCTATCGCCACGATCGCCATCGGCCTGTGGGCGCGGCACACCGGCGACCGTGCGCTGCTCACCCTGCCCGCGCTCGGCATCGCCGCGATCCTGATCGCCGCGATCGAGTCGATCCTCGACTACGCCCTGCTCATCGCCCAGTCGCTCGCCGGTGAAGGCGTCACCTATTCGCTCCTGCCACCCCTCGCCGAAGCACTCCGCGCGCTCGTCCCGCTGATCGCCACCATCGCGCTGCTCGCCCCGGATTCGCGCCAGTTCGGTCGGCTGCGCAACGCAGCGCTCGGCATCGGCATCACCGCCGCGCTGCTGCTGCTCTACCATCTCGCCAAGCTCCCGCTCGCCATCGCCAGCGACATCCGTTTCGAAAGCCTTGGCTTCATCGAGCGCGCAGCGATCACCCACGCGCTGTTCGCCGCCGCCTTCGTGCTGCGCGGCCGCCTCCCCGCCATCGCGCTGCCCCTGTTCGGCCTCGCGCTCGGCCGCCTGCTCTGGTTCGACCTGATCGTCCTCAACCCCATTTTCGTCGCGCAGCAGGTCGCCATCTTCCCGCTCGCGCTGCACGCGGCGCTCGGCGGTTTCTGGCTTTACCGCTTCCTGCCCCAGCCGCTTGCGACCCGCGCCGCCATCGCCGCCGCCCTGGTTGCCGCCCTCGCCGCCGTCCGTCAGGCCGCGCATGGCGGCATCATCACCGGCCCGATCGGCACCGGAGAAAATTATGGCTACTCCGCTGCCCTCCTCCTCCTTGCGCTTGCCGGGCTGACGCTTGGCATCCGCTCGGGCAGCCGCGACCTGCGCCTAGCCGGGCTGGGTCTGCTCACCTTCGTTACAGTGAAGGTGTTCCTGATCGACGCCGCCGCGCTCGACGGGTTGCTCCGCATCCTCTCCTTCCTCGGCCTCGGCATCGCGCTGATCGGCATCGGGTGGGTCTATCGCCGCTTCCTCGCCGCGCGACCGAAAGCGTCAGTGGCGGACGCCTGACCCGGACGGCATCAACGGCCTCACAGCAACAGGAGGCCCAGATGACCCGCACCGTCCACATCGTCGACCCCGCCGACACCGATCTCGACGCCGCCCGCAACATCGCTCTGTCGGGTGAGCTCGCCAGCTATGCCCGCGCCGCACAGGATCCGCTGGCGATGCTCGAAGCGGCCAAGCTGCTCGCCACTCTTCCCCGCAGCATGTTCGTCCGCGGCGCGACCACCGCCCCCGCGCTCTATGCCGAGGCGCGCCTGCTCGCCCGCAGCGATCCCGCGATGCTCGCCGAGATCGACGCCGTGCAATACGGCTATGCCCGCCCGGCGCGCGGCACTTGCTACGCCGCCGAGAGCTGGGTCGTCGGCTATCGCGGCAACGGCATCGGCCTGTCCGCCACCCCGGCACCGCAAGTCCGGTTCCGCGTCGGCACACCGGTCTGGACCGGCCCCCGCCCAGCGAACGCGGCCTGATCGATGCGCGCCGCCCTCCGCCTGATCGCCCTCGCGCTCACCGTCGCCGCGCTGCCCGTTCGAGGCGAAGATCGTCCACGCCCCGTCACCGGCAGCGAGATGCGCGCCGAAGCGCGAACGCTGGCGGCAGGCGACCCCAGCCTGCTCGCCGAGGTCGCGGAGGCAGAGGCTGAAGCGTCGCGCGGCGTGCTCGGTTCCGGCCCCAGCTCGATCCGCCAGACCGTCCCCGCTGGCGCGACCTGGTCGCTGCCGATCACCCGCAGTGCCGATGCCGCCGCGACCATCGCCGTCCGCCGCATCGGCACTACGCCGGTTGCGCTGACGATCCTCGACGCGGCGGGTCGCCAGCTCTGCGCGGACAGCAGCGGCGGCGCATTGCTCACCTGCCGCATCCCGGCAGGCGGCGGATCGCTCGTCGCCCGCGTCGCCAATCGCGGTGCCGATGCGACCGACGTGCTCCTGCTGATGAACTGAACGGTCACGGCAGGCGGTAATGGTCGGCAAGGCGGTCGAGCGCGAGGGTCAGCACCAGCCGACCCGCGCGCGCCGGCCACGCCAGCGCCTTTTCCGCCGTCGGGACGCTCTCCCCCGCGCAAATCACCCGCCACAATATGTCCGCCAGCCCACGTCCCGCCGCCGCAATCGCCTCATCGAACCGCCGCTTCGCCGCGATCTGCGCCTCGGTCGGGTCGAGTCCGACTCCCGGCCCGCCGCCGCGCCGCGCCGCCGGTGCCGCATCCCAGCGCATCGTCACGCGCGGCCCCAGCGCCGCCATCTCGTAATCGTCGCGCAGCCGCTCGCCCGCCTCGAACTGGCGCGCATCGACCATTCCCCTCGCCCGCAACCACGCCAGCGGCGATTCGGCGTCATTCACAGTCACCCTTCGCCCGGTTCGCCGCACCGGGGCATGCCGTACCACATGGCCATCTTCGATCGTCCGCTCGACCAGTTCCCGCATTCGCCGCTCCTTCACGCACTTGCGAATCGGACTTGCCATTGAGTCACGCTTGTAGGAAAGCAGTTTAACCGTATCGGTTATCAGGAGCCGCCATTGATCACCGCGATCCGCGAAGTCCGCCGCGCCAAGGGCCTGACGCTGGAAGAAGTCGCACAGCGCTGCGATCCGCCCACCACGGCGCAGACGATCGGGCGGCTTGAGACCGGCACCCGCACCGTATCGGTGGTCTGGCTCAACCGCATCGCCGCCGCGCTTGGCGTCGATGCCGCCGACCTCGTCCGCCTGCCCGATCGCCCCGACATCCCGGTCGCCGCCAGCCTCGATTCGAGCGGGGCACAGGCGCTGCGCCGCCCCGCCACCGTCGCACCGCCGGTCGCGGAGCCCGATCTGGTGGCGGTCACGGTCAGTGGCAGCATCGGCGACTATCGCGCAGGCGACGAGATCTGGTGCCACCGCCTCGCCCCCGCCGCCTTCGGTCAGGCGCTCAACCGCGACGTGCTGATCCCCCGCCCGGCGGGCCGCTTCCTGTTCGGCCGTCTGATCGCGCATGAAGGCGAAGGCGGACGGCTCAACATCTTGCCCCTCGGCCCCGGCGCGCGGCAACAGGTGGTCGCCGACCCGCCCTGGATCGCCTGCGCCACCCGCCTAGTCCGGTCGCTTTAGCGTTGCGGGGCGCTTCTGCACGCACGGCCATCCGCATTTCCCCCTATCTTGCGTCGCGCGTCACGCAGGCGCATGCTGACGTCCGTCCTTTTAGGGGAGGGATGCCAATGCACTACCTGACCGGGCTCACGCTGGCCCTGTTCGTCGCGTCACCTGCACTTGCCGAGGATTGGGACTTCGTCCTGACCAACGGCACGGGCAAGCCGATCAAGACGATCGAAATCGCACCGACCGGATCGGCGGACTGGAAGGCTGGATTGGAGGAAGAGGCGGCACGCCGCTCGCCGGTGATCAAGCCCGGCGCGAAGACGACCGTGCGGTTCGATCGCCCGTCCAGCCAATGCCGATTCGACCTGCGCGCGACCTTTGAAGACGCCACGACAATGGTCTTCAGCAGCGCCAATGTCTGCGACAACAGCTATGTCACGCTGAAGCTGACCGGCGGAAAATCGTCGATCACCGCCAATTGAGTTGGTTCTACGGCTGAACCCGAATCCGGAGTATCTGGTGGGCGCTGACGGGCTCGAACCGCCGACCCTCTCGGTGTAAACGAGATGCTCTACCAACTGAGCTAAGCGCCCGGACCGCGCCCCGATAGGCGCAACCGCCGCGCGCGTAAAGATGCGCGGCGCTTTCCATCGCGCCACCAAATCGGCTAGCGCGCGCGGATGACCAGCACGCCCGTCGTCACCCGCTTCGCGCCCAGCCCCACCGGCCACCTGCATGTCGGCAATATCCGCACCGCGCTCCACAACTGGATGTGGGCGCGCAAGACCGGTGGGCGCTTCCTGCTGCGCATCGACGATACCGACGCCGAACGCTCGCAAGAGGCCTATGTCGACGCGATCCGCGCCGATCTCGCCTGGCTTGGCCTCGATCCCGATGGCGAGGAGCGCCAGTCGCAGCGCTTCGACCTGTACGAGAGCCGCTTTGCCGAACTCGTCGCGGCGGGCCGCATCTATCCGGCCTATGAAAGCCAGCAGGAGCTTGAGCTCAAGCGCAAGATTCAGCTCGGGCGCGGCCTGCCCCCGATCTACGACCGCGCCGCGCTGGCGCTCAGCGACGCCGACCGCGCCGCGCTGGAGGCTGCGGGGACCCGACCGCACTGGCGCTTCAAACTCGACGGAGGCGCGCCGATCGAATGGACCGACCTGATCCGCGGGCCCCAGCGCTTCGATCCGGCGACGATGAGCGATCCGGTCATTCGCCGCGCCGACGGGTCGTGGCTCTATTTGCTGCCCTCGGTCATCGACGATATCGACATGGGCATCACCCATGTCGTGCGCGGCGAAGATCACGTGTCCAACACCGCCGCGCAGGTCCAGATGTTCGCCGCGCTCGATGCCGCCCCGCCCGCCTTCGCGCATGAAGCGCTGCTGACCGGGAGCGAAGGGAAATTGTCGAAGCGACTCGGCTCGCTCGGCTGCGACCATTTCCGCGACACCGGGCTCGAGCCGCAGGCGATCATCGCCCTGCTCGCGCGGCTTGGCACCAGCGACCCGGTGGAACCGCATGCCGACCGCGCCCCGCTGATCGCCGGGTTCGACTTCGCCCGATTCGGCCGCGCGCCCGCGCGGTTCGATGAAGCCGAACTGGCGCATATCAACGCGCGCATCGTCCACCAGCTGCCGTTCGAAGCCGTCGCCGATCGGCTGCCGAATGGCATGGACGCTGCGGCATGGGACGCGATCCGCCCGAACCTCGAAACGGTCGCGGGTTCGGGTGACTGGTGGCAAGTGGTTGCAGGTCCGGTCGACGCCACCCCCGATCCGGAGGACGCCGCGTTCCTCGCCTCTGCGGCGCAGGTCGCAGCGACGATCGACTGGACCGCCGACCCCTGGCACGCGCTGACCGGCGCGCTCAAGGAGGCGACCGGGCGCAAGGGCCGCGCGCTGTTCCACCCGCTGCGCCGCGCGCTTACCGGCCGCGACTCGGGACCGGATATGGCAGCATTGCTCCCCCTGATCGGCCGCGATCGAGCGATCGAGCGGCTGCGCGGCAAGAGCATCGCGCGTTAAATCTGGATCTCTCTACAGCCGTTTGCCCTGATGATCAGGTCGCCAAAGCCCCCGGCTTTGGCTGGAACGTCCGGGGGACGTTCCACCTGGTCATTGTCGAAGGGCCGCTCCCAACAAGCGTGGTACTCGGTGCTTCGACAAGCTCAGCACAAGCGGCTGTGTGAGTCGGGTTTAATGGGCGTTGCTCCAGACCTGCTTTCTCTCAATCGGCACCAGTTCACCCCCGCTCGCCACGAAGAAAGGATTTTGCAACTCTTGTGTGATGGTATATCATCTATATCACCGGCAAAGACCGGAATGATGGAGAGCCTGTCATGCACACCAACCGCTATCAGCCTTCCGCATCGCGCCCGGCCAGTGCCGGCGCTTCGCTCCTCGTCCTTGCCGCTGTCGGCTTCGGCGCAACCCTTGTCGGCCCATCGGTCATCCCGATCCTGACCGATCCGCCGATCAAGATCATCGATGTTCCAATCGACCAGCCCAAGCCGACCCCGCCGCCGCCAAAGCCGGAGACGAACAAGGTGGTCGAGCGTCGCACCACCCCCGCGCCGCATCAGCCGGACCCGCTGGTCGAGACGCGGACTGCGGCGGGCAACTTCACATCAACCACCGAATATACTTCGATCACCAGCGACCCGCCCGCCGACCCCGGCCCGCTCTCAGGTGGCGGCGTTGTCGCCGACCCACCCAAGCCGCCGGTGATGATCGGCGCGACGGTCGATCCGCGCTACGCCGACTCGCTCCAGCCGCCCTATCCCAGCTCCGAAATCCGCAATCAGACCGAAGGCAAGCTGACCGCGCGCGTGCTCGTCGGCGTCGATGGCCGGGTAAAGGCGATCGAGATCCTCCGCACGCCGAGCAAGGGCCTGTCCGAAACCACCCGCCGCCATGCCCTGTCCCGCTGGCGCTTCAAGCCCGCGACGCGCGACGGCGTGCCCTATGAGGACTGGATGACGATGACGCTGAGTTTCAAATTGGTGGATTGAGAGGGACTGGCCCCGTGGCGCCGAAATCCCTATCTTGGCCGCCATGAGGTTCTTCAAACCCGATCGCCCCGTCTCGACGGTCGGCGCGCTGGCGGATCTGCGCAACGTCCTGCGCATCCGCCACCGCTACCAGCTATGGTTCCTGCTCGCCGCCGCGATCACTACCGGTCTGGTCCTGTTCGGCTTCTACAAGGACTCGTATTTCGAGAAGCCGTATAAGCGCGAGATCGTCTATTTCCAGAATTGGCGCGAAGATCGGACGATCGACGAGATCATCGCCCAGCAAAAGATCGACGAACCGATCCGCCAGAAACGCATCGCCGAGCAAAAGGCGAAGGCGGAAAAGAAGAAGCGCGAATACAAGAAGATCGACGACAAGCTGAAAGAATACGGGATTTGAACGACGCCGCGTGGATGGGTGCCGCGCTCGCGCTTGCCGAGCGCGCGCGGGGCCGTACCGCGCCCAATCCCAATGTCGGCTGTGTGATCGTGGGAGAGGGTCGCGTCGTCGGACGCGGCTGGACCCAGCCCGGCGGCCGCCCCCATGCCGAAGCGATGGCGCTGGCCCAGGCGGGCGAGGCAGCGCGCGGTGCGACCGCTTACGTGACGCTCGAACCCTGCGCGCATGACTCGCCGCGCGGTCCGGCCTGTGCCGACTCGCTGGTTGCGGCGGGAATCGCGCGCGCGGTCATCGCGCTGCGCGACCCCGATCCCCGCACCGACGGACGCGGCATCGCGCGCCTTGAGCCAGCGGGTATCGCGGTGACGGCCGGAATTCGCGCGGGTGAGGCCGAGCGCAGCATGGCGGGCTTCCTGACCCGTCGCGCCTTGGGCCGGCCATGCGTCACGCTCAAGCTCGCCACCTCGCTCGACGGCTGCATCGCGCTCACCAATGGGACTAGCCGCTGGATCACCGGCCCGCGCGCCCGCCAGCACGCACATCTTGAGCGCGCGCGGCACGAGGCGATTCTCGTTGGGCGCGGCACGCTGGATGCCGATGCGCCCATGCTCGACGTCCGCGTCCCCGGCCTTGAGGATCGCAGCCCACGCCGCATCCTGCTCTCCTCCAGCCACGTCCCCGGCTGGGAGCGACTCGCCGCGCCCGAGGCGATTGGCGACCTCGACGGCGTCGACCACCTACTGGTCGAGGGCGGCGCACAGACCGCCGCTGCCTTCCTCCGCGCCGATCTGGTCGACCGGCTGCTGCTCTACCGCGCGCCGGTCCTGCTTGGCGGCAAGCCGGGGCTCGCCGATCTCGGCCTCGCCACCCTCGACCCGGCGCATGGCCGCTGGACATTGCACGACGCACGCATGCTTGGCAGCGACCGGCTCGAGGTCTACGAGCGCGCCAGAGGATAGGATATGTTCACCGGAATCATCACCGATGTCGGCGCGATCGAAGCGATCGAAACTCGCGGCGACCTGCGTGCGCGCATCACCACCGCCTATGACACCGCGACCGTCGACATGGGTGCGTCGATCGCCTGTTCAGGCGTCTGCCTGACCGTGGTGGACAAGGGGCCGGGCTGGTTCGCGGTCGATGTGTCGCACGAAACCGTCTCGCGCACCGCCCCTCAGTGGGTCGCCGGACAGCGCCTCAACCTCGAACGCGCGCTCAAGGTCGGCGACGAACTCGGCGGGCATATCGTCACCGGCCATGTCGATGGCGTCGGCACGGTGCTCGGCCTGTGCGCAGAAGGCGATTCGCAGCGGATCGGCATATCGGTGCCCGCCAGCCTCGCCCCGTTCATCGCGGCCAAGGGATCGATCACCATCGACGGCGTCTCGCTGACGGTGAACGAAGTGGCCGATCAGCCCGACGGCACCGCGCATTTCGCGATCAACCTCATCCCGCACACCCAGGCCGTGACCACGCTCGGCGCGCTGGCCCAGGGTCAGGCGGTCAATCTCGAGATCGACGTGCTCGCACGCTATCTCCAACGTATGGAGGCCGCTCGTGGCCAGTCCTGAAGTCAGCCGTCTTCCGCACGCCTTCCTCTCTTCGCCCGATGAGATCATCGACGAGGCGCGCAACGGCCGCATGTTCATCCTGGTCGATGACGAAGACCGCGAGAATGAAGGCGACCTGGTCATCCCCGGCCAGATGGCGACCCCAGACGCGGTCAACTTCATGGCCAAGCACGGCCGCGGGCTGATCTGCCTCGCGATCACGCAGGGGCGCGCCGACCAGCTCGGGCTTGAGCCGATGGCGCGGCACAACGGCACCAGCATGGGCACCGCCTTCACCGTCTCGATCGAGGCGAAGGAGGGCGTTACCACCGGCATCTCCGCCGCCGATCGCGCGCGCACCATCGCGGTCG
The DNA here is from genome assembly GCF_035998645.1 of Sphingomonas sp. Classification (GTDB taxonomy): domain Bacteria; phylum Pseudomonadota; class Alphaproteobacteria; order Sphingomonadales; family Sphingomonadaceae; genus Sphingomonas. The sequence goes on along the minus strand of NZ_DASYHL010000002.1, from coordinate 490,805 downwards.
CGACCGACGCGACCAAGGACGCCGCCGACATCGTCTCGCCCGGCCATGTCTTCCCGCTGATCGCGCGCGAGGGCGGGGTGCTGGTGCGCGCCGGCCATACCGAAGCGGCGGTCGATGTCTCCCGCCTCGCCGGGCTCAGCCCGTCGGGCGTGATCTGTGAGATCATGAAGGACGACGGCACGATGGCGCGGCTCGACGACCTCGTCGCCTTTGCCCAGCTGCACAACCTCAAGATCGGCACGATCCGCGACCTGATCGCGTATCGCCGCCGCTACGATCATCTGGTCGAACGGCGCGCGGAAACCGTGTTCCAGAGCCGCTGGGGCGGCGACTGGCGCAGCATCGCCTTCTGGAACAAGGCCACCGGGACCGAGCAGCTCGCTTTGGTCAAGGGCCGCGTCACGCCCGACAAGCCGACGCTGGTCCGCATGCACGCGCTGTCGCCGTTCGCCGATGTGTTCGGCGAGGCGGGCGACCGCGGCCGCCTGCTCCAGCGGTCGATGGAGATCATCGGCGAAGAGGGCGCAGGCGTCGTTGTCGTGATCAACAAGCCGCGCGCCGACGCCTTCACCATGGCGATCGAGCGCAAGGCCGGGAAGCGCACCGAAGTCGATATGGAGGAGTTGCGCGATTACGGCGTCGGCGCGATGATCCTCAACGAATTGGGGGTCGAGGAAATGGTGCTACTCACCAACACCCATCACACGCTCGTCGGGCTCGACGGCTATGGCCTGCGCATCGTCGGTGAGCGCGCGATCGACTTGGGAGCCGAATAATGGCCAACATCCTGATCGTCGAAGCGCGCTTTTACGACCATCTCAACGACATGCTCCTCGCCGGTGCCCGCGCCGCGATCGAGGCGGCGGGCCATGCCCATGAAACCGTCACCGTCCCCGGCGCGCTCGAACTGCCCGGCGCGATCGTGCTGGCCGAAGAAACGCAGCGCTACGACGCCTATGTCGCGCTCGGCGTGGTGATCCGCGGCGAGACCTATCATTTCGAGATCGTGTCGAACGAAAGCGCGCGCGGCATCATGGCGCTGACCATGGACGGCATCCCGATCGGCAACGGCATCCTCACCACCGAGGACGAGGCACAGGCGATCCGCCGCGCCGATCCCGCGCAGCTCGACAAGGGCGGTGGCGCCGCCGAAGCGGCCATCGCGATGCTGGCGCTCAAACAAAGACTATGACCCACCCGATCCTCTTCACCGAACGGCTGATCCTGCGCCGGCCGGCGGCGGAGGACCTGGACGGCTGGGCGGCCTTCTCCGCCGATCCAGTCGCGACCGAACATCTCGGCGGCCCGGTCGAACGCAGCGTCGCCTGGCGCCAGCTGTGCACCATGGCCGGCGCGTGGGAGATCAACGGGTTCGCGATGTTCAGCGTGATCGAACGCGCGACCGGCAAATGGGTCGGTCGCCTCGGCCCGTGGATGCCCGAAGGCTGGCCGGGCACCGAAGTCGGCTGGGGCGTCGCGAGCGAATTCGCCGGGCGCGGCTATGCCTATGAAGGCGCGGTCGCGGCGATGGACTATGCCGTCGATGTGCTTGGCTGGAGCGAGGTGATCCACACCATCGCGCCCGAAAACACTCGCTCGATCCGCCTCGCCCAACGGCTGGGGTCGACCAATCTGCGCCGGGTCCCGCTTCCCGCCCCCTATGCCGACGTCACCGTCGACGCCTGGGGGCAGAGCGCCGAACAATGGCGCGCCGAACGAGCCGCACGGTGACCGAAGTCCCACCCAGCCGCTACAAGGTCGTCGAGCGCGACCGGCGGCTGGTGGTGATCGATACGCTGACCGGACAGCCCGCCAGTGCGCCCGGCCCCATCGTCCCGCCTGATCGTCAGCTGGCGCCAGACCGCCCGATCACCGAAACCGAACCGCGCCGCATCGACGACCGCAGCGGCGCGCAGGTCCTGACCACCTCGCCACTCTACGACCTCAAGGCACCGCGCCGGATCGTGATGGGCGACCGGTTCAACGACAGGATCGGCAAGGCGATCGGCGGCTGGCTGATCGGCCTGTTCTTCGCCTTTTCGATCGCCTTCCTGTTCTTCCCCTGGCTGATCGTCGTGCCGTTCGTGCTCGCCCTGCAACCCAAATTGCGCGCGGCGATCCGCCAATGGATCACCGCGCGCCTGGATGATGTGGAGCGGGGTTAGGAAACACCCCAGCTCGGTGGGTTACGCGTCCTGCTTCGCCAGCGCCGGGTAATCGATATACCCCTCCGGCCCCTGGCTATACCACGTCGCCATATTCCCCTCGTTGAGCGGCGCGCCGGTGCGCAGCCGTTCGGGCAAGTCGGGATTGGCAAGGAAGGTGCGGCCAAAGCTCACCGCGTCGGCCACCCCGCTGTCGAGCGCGGCCTGCGCCTCCTCGCGGGTGACATAGTCCGAATTGACCACCAGCGGCCCGTCGAACACGGTACGGATCGCCGGGCTCAGCTTGGGCACCTCGGTCCGACCGAACGTCCCCTCCGGCCCCGGCTCACGCAGTTCGAGGAAGGCGATGCCGAGTTCCGACAGGCGCTTTACGGCGGGCAGGAACAGCGCATGCGGATCGCTGTCATCGACGCCCTGGCTTTCGCCATTGGGCGACAGGCGCACGGAGGTGCGGTCCGCACCGATCGCCGCGACGACCCGCTCGGCCACATCGCTCAGCAAGCGGATGCGGTTGTCGATGCTGCCGCCATAGGCGTCGCTGCGCTGGTTCGCGCCGTCGCGCAGGAACTGGTCGATCAGATAGCCATTGGCGGCATGGATCTGCACCCCGTCAAACCCGGCCTTGCGCGCATTCTCGGCGGCGCGGGCATAATCGTCGAGGATGCCGGGAATCTCCGACAGGTCGAGCGCGCGCGCGACCTCCGAAGGCTGACGCCCCTCATAGGTGTGCATATGCCCCTTGGTCTGCGTGGCCGAGGACGAAACCGGCTGCTCGCCGATGACCGAGCTATGGACCTGACGCCCCATATGCCACAGCTGCGCGACGATCCGTCCGCCTGCCTCGTGAACCGCCGCGATCACCGGCTTCCATGCCTCGACCTGCGCATCGTTCCACAGGCCGGGTGCGAACGGCCAGCCCAGTCCCTGACGGCTGATCCCGGTCGCTTCGGAAATGATCAGCCCGGCCGAAGCGCGCTGGGCATAATAGTCGGCCATCATCGCGGTTGGCACCGCATCGCGATCGGCACGGCCGCGGGTCAGCGGCGCCATCAGCACGCGGTTGGGTGCGGTGATCGCGCCCAGCGTCAGGGGATCGAACAGGTCGGGCATCAGTGAATTTCCCTCCAATTGGGTTGCATAATGCAACAGATAGGACGCTAAAGGCGCGATGCACGAGTCTGCCCCTCCAAGAAAAGCTGCACCGCAACAAAGCGCGTCTGCTTTGCCCTTCGCCGCGCTGCTGATCGGCAATCTGGCGCTCGCGTTCGGCCCATGGTTCGTCCGCGCCGCCGATGTCGGGCCGGTCGCAGCTGGCTTCTGGCGACTCGCGCTCGGCGTCCCGTTCCTGTTCGCGATCATCCTCGTCAGCCGCGGCGGCGCGATGCGGGGGACGCGCGGGCTATGGGGCGTATTGGTGATTGCCGGGGTCGTTTTCGCAGGCGACCTTGCTGCATGGCATGTCGGGATTCTTCGGACCAACCTCGCCAATGCGGCGCTTTTCGGAAACTCGGCGACCTTGATGTACCCGATCTGGGGATTTCTTATCGCGCGCGCCTGGCCGACGCGCCAACAAGGGCTGGCGCTTGCCCTTGCAGCAATCGGCGCGGGGCTGTTGCTCGGACGCTCCTATGAACTTTCGCCCCAGAATCTGGTCGGCGACCTGCTCTGCCTGCTCGCAGGGGCACTCTATACCGTCTATTTCATCATGATGGCCCGCGCCCGCGCGGCGATGGCACCGCTTCCCGCGCTCGCCTGGTCCAGCCTGTTCGGGACGCTCCCGATGCTGATCTTCGCGTGGGTGTTGGGCGAGCAGATCTGGCCGCAGAATTGGGGCATTCTCGTCGGCCTCGCGCTCGCCAGCCAGGTCATCGGGCAGGGGTTGCTGATCTACGCGCTCGGCCATCTTTCGCCGCTGGTCGTCGGCATCGCCCTGCTGACCCAGCCGGTCGTCGCCGGGACGGTCGGGTGGATCGTCTATGACGAGCGGCTGGGCGTACCCGATTTCATCGGCGCGGCACTGGTCGCGGTCGCCCTCGTCCTGGTCCGACGCGGCAAAAGCCCTCCGGGACAGGTTGCGTCGAGCGAGGCAGAGGCTAAAACGGGAACATGACCCAGGTTGCCGACATGACGCTGGACGAGCTTCGCGACGCGCTTGCGCCGCGCCTCGCCCCCAATGCTGCCTTTGACGGGTGGAGCGCGGACGCGGTCACCGCTGCTGCCGACGCAATCGGGGCGGATCACGACATTGCCCGGCTCGCCATTCCGGCCAAGCCGGTCGAGATGATCGACCTGTGGTTCGCGCATGTCGACCGTGAGATGGCCAGTCGCCTGCCCCCCGAAACGCTCGCATCGATGAAAATCCGCGCCCGGATCACTGCGTTGGTCGAGGCACGACTCGATATCCTCGCCCCGGATCGGGAGGCACTGCGCCGCGCGGTCGCGATCCTCGCGATGCCGCAGAACGCCGCGCGCGCCGCCCGGCTCGGCTGGCGTTCGGCCGATGCGATGTGGCGGCGCGCGGGCGACACCGCGACCGACTATAACCATTATACCAAGCGCGCGATGCTCGGCGGCATCTACGCCGCGACGATCGCGGTGTTCCTGAATGACGAGAGCGAGGGGCAGGCCGACACCCGCGCCTTCCTCTCCCGCCGGATCGACAACATCATGCAGTTCGAAAAGGCCAAGGCGAAGCTGGCGTCGCGGACCGACCATCGCTTCAGCATGTCGCGTTTCATCGGCCGGCTGCGCTACACCGCGCGGTGAATCGGCACCGATTGCCCCGCTCGCAGAAGCTGCTTAGGCTGGCCCCCTTGTTAGACGGGGGAACGACCGATGAAGGCCGTGGCAATCATTCTCAACTTTTTCATTCCGGGCGTGGGCAGCCTGGTCATCGGCAAGACCGGCGCGGGCATCGCGCAGCTGATCATCTATTTCGTCGGCCTGTTCCTCACGCTCACCGTGATCGGCGTCATCATCGGCGGCCCGATGATGCTGGGCGCGTGGATCTGGGGACTGGTGACCGCAGCGACCCATGTCGATCAGCCGGTGCAGGTGCATGTCGTCCATACCCACCAGCCGGGCGGATCGCCCGACGCCTGATCCGGGGCCGACCCCGCCTCACCTGGTGAGGCGGGGCGTATTGTGACTCCACTTCCCTATCCCGCGCTGCACGCCAGCCATGGCGGCATCTGGATCGCGACCGCCGAAGGCACGCGCAGCATCGGGCGGGGTGAGGCGGTGCGGATCGCCGCCGACACGCCGGTGATCCTGCTCAACGCGCCGCTCGCGGCGCAGCGGCTGGGCTATCCCGACCTGTCCGGCCTCGACCTGCTGGAATTGTTCGCCTTCCTGCGCCCGGCGCGGTTCATGGTGCCGACACCGCGCGGTTTGGCCCGCACGCTCGGCATAGCCGAGCCCGCCGACGACGCCAGTGTCGCACCATTCCTGCGCGACGCGGCCGAGGCGATGCTGGCCATTGCCGAAACTGACTGGCCGGAGCGCGAGGGGGCGTGGCACGGTGCCCAATCGCTCGCGCGGCTGCGCTGGAGCTGGGCACCGGCCGTATCGCAGCGCCTGAGCAAGCCCGAAAAGGCCGAGCGCTGGCTGTTCTCGCGCTTGCCCGAATGGAGCGAGGGCGCGCCGCGCACCCCGCCGCGCACCGTGACGCTCGATCCTGAAGCGGTGCGCGATCGGCTCGCGGCGCTGACCGGGGCCGGCGCCGAAGCCCGCGCCGGCCAGCGGCTCTATGCCGAAGCGGCGGCAAGCGCCTTCGCTCCGCGCACGATGCGCGATTCGCCCAATCTGGTGCTGGCCGAGGCCGGGACCGGCATCGGCAAGACGTTGGGTTACCTCGCCCCCGCCTCGCTGTGGGCGGAGCAGGCCGATGGCGCGGTGTGGATTTCGACCTTCACCAAAGCGCTGCAACGCCAGCTCGGCCATGAAGGCGAGCGGCTGATCGCCGATCCGGAGGAGCGCAAGCGGCGGATCGTCACGCGCAAGGGCCGCGAGAATTATCTCTGCCTGCTCAACCTCGAGGACGCGCTGCAGGGCGGGTTTGCGGGCCGCGCTGCCGTGCTCGCGCAGCTGGTCGCGCGCTGGGCGGCCTATAGCGCCGATGGCGACATGGTCGGCGGCGACCTGCCCGGCTGGCTTCCCGTGCTGTTCCGCCGCAACGGATCGACCGCGCTGACCGACCGGCGCGGCGAGTGCGTCTATGCCGGCTGCCCGCACTACCGCAAATGCTTCATCGAGCGCGCCGCGCGGGCGAGCGCCGAGGCCGATATCGTGATCGCCAACCACGCGCTGGTGATGGTCAACGCCGCCCGCGGGCGCGAAACCGCGACGCGCCCGACCCGCTATGTGTTCGACGAGGGCCATCATCTGTTCGACGCCGCCGACGCGATGTTCAGCGTCGCATTGTCGGGACAGGAAACGATCGAGCTGCGCCGCTGGGTCACCGGCCCGGAAAGCGGATCGCGCGGTCGCCGCCGTGGCCTGGCCGCGCGCCTGTCGGATGTCGCCAGCTATGACGATGCCGGCGCGCGCGCGATCACTGAGGCGGTCGATGCCGCCCGCGCTTTGCCCTCCGATGGCTGGCTCCAGCGCCTGGCCGAGGGCCAGCCGTTCGGCGCAATCGAGCAGCTGCTCGCGGCCGTCCGCGGCCTTGTCTATGCCCGCGACGCCGATGGCTCGGGCGAGGCGGGCTATGGCATCGAGACCGAACTGGCCGAGCCCGACGCGCCGCTGATCGACGCCATCCCGCCCGCCGCCGCCGCGCTGGAATCGCTGCTGCGCCCGCTGATGGCGCTCGGGCGACGGCTGGAGGCGGTGCTCGACGAAGCGCCCGACTGGATGGACGGGCAAGCGCGCGCGCGGATCGAGGGGGCGATCGCCTCGCTCGGCTGGCGTGCCGAAACCGTCGCCGCGTGGCTCTCGCTCGTCGCGCGCATCGGCGGCCCGGCGAGCGCCGACTTCGTTGACTGGCTCGCCGTGGAACGCATCGAAGGCCGCGAAATCGACATCGCCCTCCACCGCCGCTGGCTCGACCCCAGCAAGCCCTTTGCCGAAACGGTGCTCAAGCCGGCGCACGGCGCATTGGTTACCTCAGCAACGCTGCGCGCGGGCGGGGACTGGGACGTCGCCGAACAGCGCAGCGGGGCACAGCATCTGCTCAACCCGGCACAGCGGTTCGAAGCACCGTCGCCGTTCGACTATCCGCGTCAGGCCGAAGTGCTGATCGTCACCGATATCAAGCGCGGCGACATGGGCGCGCTCGCCGCCGCCTATTCCCGGCTGATCGTCGCGGCGCAGGGCGGGACGCTGGGGCTGTTCACCGCGATCCGGCGGTTGCGCGCTGTCCACACCCGCATCGCCGACCGCCTCGCGCGCGAAGGGCTCCCGCTCTACGCCCAGCATGTTGACCCGATCGACACGGGGACGTTGGTCGACATCTTCCGCGACGATCCGCGCGCCTCGCTGATCGGCACCGATGCCTTACGCGATGGCGTCGACGTGCCCGGCCACTCGCTGCGGCTGGTGGTGATGGAGGGCGTGCCCTGGCCCAAGCCGAGCGTACTCCACGCCGCCCGCCGTCTGACCAATGGCGGAAGCGCCTATGACGACCGCATCGTTCGCGCGCGGCTGGCACAGGCGTTCGGGCGGCTGATCCGGCGCGCCGATGATTCGGGGGCCTTTGTACTGCTCTCCGCGGCGACCCCATCGCGCCTGCTCGACGCCTTCCCTGCGGGTACCCCGATACGCCGGCTCACGCTGGATGAAGCGGTCGAGCGCGTGCGGCGTCTTTCCTCCGTCGCATCGCTGGGGCAGAAGGCGCGCGAAACCGCCGATCGGGAGGGCCGATGAAGACGTTGACGGTGCTGCGCCACGCCAAGTCGAGCTGGGACGATGCCGTCGCCCGCGATTTCGACCGGCCGTTGAATGCGCGCGGGCAACGCGCCGCAGTAACCGTTGGCCGCCATATGCGCAGCGAGGGACTGGCATTCGATCATGTCGTCGCCTCACCCGCTGCCCGAATCGTCGAGACGGTCGAACAGGTCGAGACCGGCTATGGCAGCGCGCTCGCCCCCGAATGGGACCGCCGCATCTATCTCGCCTCGGCCTCGACCTTGCTCGACGTGGTCCATGAACTGCCCGCAGGCGCCGACAGCGCGTTGCTGATCGGCCATAATCCGGGGCTTGAGGATCTGGTGCTGATGCTGGTCCCCGACCGCGTCGGCGACCTGCTGCGCGATTCGGTGGAGGAGAAATTCCCGACCGCCGCGCTGGCGATGATCACGTTCGACACGGACGATTGGGGCGCGATTCGCTCCAGCGCCGGCACGTTGGTGCGTTTTGTCCGCCCCCGCGACCTCGACCCGGCACTCGGCCCGGAGAGTTGATCAGCGATCCTCGTTCAACGCATCCTGCAGCGCGTCACGCACTGCGCGCAGCGAGTCGGAGCGCCCGCGCCGCGCACCCCGCTCGGCATCGAGCAGGCGCTGGACTCCGCGGATCGAATAACCCTCACGACTGAGCAGCGAGTCGATGCGCCGCACCAGCGCGACATCGTCGGGCCGGTAATAGCGTCGTCCTCCCGCGCGCTGCAGCGGGCGGAGTTGGGCGAACCGCGTTTCCCAATATCTCAATATATGCTGAGGGCGCCCGATTTCCTGCGCAAGCTCACCGATCGTCCGGAAGGCTTCGGGGCCCTTATCCGGACCGGCTGCCATATCATCCCCCGCTGACGATCCGGTCGCGCAGCATCTGGCTGGCGCGGAAGGTGAGCACCCGGCGGGGTGCGATCGGCACCTCTACCCCGGTTTTCGGGTTGCGCCCGATCCGCTCACCCTTATCGCGCAGCACGAAGCTGCCGAAGCCCGAAATCTTGACATTCTCGCCCTTGGACAGCGCCTCGCACATATGGCCGAGGATCTGTTCGACGAGCCGGGAAGCATCGGCGCGCGAGAGCCCCACGTCGCGATGCAGCGCATCGGCGAGATCAGCCCTGGTCAGCGTCGCAGCGGATGTCATTCTAAACCCTCCAGCCCCGTCTTGTTACCGTAACACATTGAGGGAATGGTGCAACCATCGTTGCGCCCGCGTTACGATACCGTGATACTACGGTAGCGACGTCGCCTCGGCGGGACCGGAATGGTACCAATACCCGATCAGAACCGGACCACCGCAGCGCCCCAGGTAAAGCCGCCACCCATCGCTTCGAGCACCAGCAGGTCGCCCTGCTTGATCCGCCCGTCGCGCACCGCCGTGTCGAGCGCGAGCGGCACCGAAGCGGCCGACGTATTCGCATGCTGGTCGACCGTTACCACGACCTTCTCCGGCGCCAGGCCAAGCTTCTTGGCCGTCGCGTCGAGGATGCGGGCATTGGCCTGATGCGGCACCACCCAGTCAACGTCTTCCGGGTCGAGTCCCGCCGCGACCAGACTTTCGGTCATCACGCTGGCAAGGTTGACCACCGCATGGCGGAACACTTCCTTGCCCTTCATCCGCAGCTTGCCGACCGTCCCAGTGGTCGACGGGCCGCCATCGACATAGAGCAGCTGGTTGTGGCGGCCATCGGCGTGCAGCTTGGTCGCGAGCACGCCGCGCCCGCCATCGACCGCCGTATCCTGCGCCTCCATCACGATCGCGCCGGCGCCGTCGCCGAACAGCACACAGGTGGTGCGATCTTCCCAGTCGAGGATGCGGCTGAACGTTTCCGCACCGATCACCAGCGCGCAATTGGCGCTGCCCGCGCGGATCATGCTCTCCGCGACCTGCACCGCGTAGAGAAAGCCCGAGCAGACCGCCGCCACGTCAAACGCGACGCAATCGTCGATGCCCAGCGCCGCCTGCACCCGGGTTGCACTGGCCGGAAACGTCTGGTCGGGGGTCGCGGTCGCGAGCACGATCAGGTCGACCGCCTGCGCGTCGATCCCCGCCGCGCTCAGCGCCGCCCGCGCCGCATCGGTGGCGAGGGTCGATGTCGTCTCGTCATCACCGGCGATATGGCGGAAGCGGATTCCGGTGCGCTCGACGATCCATTCGTCGGTGGTATCGACCCGCTCCGCCAGCTCGGCATTCGACACGCGGCGACGCGGCAACGCCGATCCCGTTCCGGTGATCACTGCACGCCGCATCGTTGCGACGGCGCTCGATTCGCTCATGCTGCCTGGGCCTCGAAATTGCCGAGATCCTCGGCGATGCGGCGGGTCAGATCGTCGCGCACCATCTTGGCGGCGACGCCGATCGCGGTTTCGACCCCGACTTCGTTGGCGCTGCCGTGGCTCTTCACGACAATGCCATTGAGGCCGAGAAAGACCGCGCCATTATGATTGTTGGGGTCGAGGTGATGCCGCAGCAAATCGGTCGCCGGCTTCGAGATCAGAAAGCCGATCTTCGAGCGAATCGAGCTGGAAAAGGCGCGGCGCAGCAGGTCGCCGACGAATCGCGCCGTACCCTCGACCGTCTTGAGCGCGATATTGCCCGAAAACCCGTCGCACACGATCACGTCGACATTGCCGCGCGACATGGCATTGCCCTCGACGAACCCGGTGAAGCGCAGCGGAAGATGCGTCGCGGCGCGCAATTTCTGCGCGGCGTCGCGGATGATGTCGGTGCCCTTGAGCTCTTCCGTGCCGATGTTGAGCAGCGCGACTCGGGGCGATTCGAGGTCGAGCACGGTGCGCGCATATGCGGCGCCCATGACCGCGAACTGGATGAGGTTGCGGCTGTCGACCTCGGTATTCGCGCCCAGGTCGAGCATGACCACATCATTATCGCCCAGCGTCGGCATCCGCGCGGCAAGCGCAGGGCGATCGATACCGGGCATTGTGCGCAGCGACAGCTTTGCCATCGCCATCAGTGCGCCGGTATTGCCCGACGACACGGCAGCGGCGGCATCGCCCCGCTTCACCAGGTCGATCGCAATGCCCATCGACGTCGTCTTGGCGCGGCGAATCGCCTGGCTCGGCTTGTCGGCGGCGGTCACAACCTCGGGCGCGTGGACGATTTCCGACGCAACGGAGAGGTTGGGATGGGACTTCAGCCCCTCGCGAATCGCGTCTTCGTCGCCGACGAGCAGAAAGCGCATGCCATCGAACCGGCGTCGCGCACGCGCGACTCCGGCGAGCATGACCGCCAGCCCCTCATCGCCGCCCATCGCATCGACGGCGATTCGTGCGCTTGAGGTCATGGCCAACGGTCCTTGATTGCTTGGGCTCAGCCCTCGACCGAGACGATCTCGCGGCCGTTATAATGGCCGCATGAGCCGCACAGCACGTGCGGACGCTTCAGCTCGCCACAGTTCGGGCACTCCTGAAAGGCCTGGACCGTCAGGGCGTCGTGCGACCGGCGCATGCCACGGCGGCTGGGCGAAACTTTTCTCTTGGGGACGGCCATTTCGGCAAACCTTCTTGAACTGTCGTCTTAAAACCTGGATCGCGATACGCCCATGACGGCGAACGGGCAAGCGCCGGGGTCCGGCACTCGCCGGACAGCCCTGGGCCAGTCGCGAAGCGAGCGAGCGCCTATACCGATTTCCGTTCAAGTTGCAAGGCGGCGCGCGGCGTGGCACCGAAGACACCTTATTGGGGGAAGCAATCCATGGACGCAATCATCCTGCCGGTGACGCTAGCCGCTGCTTCGGCCTGTGCGCTGCTCAATGCCTGGCTCACGTTCCGAGTCGGGCAGGTGCGGCGCGCCGAGAAAATCCTGGTCGGTGACGGGGGCAGCACCCGGCTGACCGCGCGGATGCGCGCCCAGCTCAATTTCGTTGAGCACGCCCCGTTCGTGCTGATCCTGATCGCGCTGATCGAACTGGCGGTCGGGACCGAGACCTGGCTGTGGGCGGTCGCGGCGCTGTTTGTCGCCGGGCGCATCCTTCACGCATTCGGGATGGACGGCTGGATGCCGGGCCGTAGCATCGGCATCGCGGTCACCCTGCTCGTGACGATCGGCCTGGCCGGCTATGCCGCCGCCATCCCCTATTTCGCATTCAGCGAATCGGAAACGATCGAGATGGTCGAGGTGTCGGGTTAAGAGGCTTGCTCGACCCACGCGGCTAACAGCGTATGGGCGATCGCGTAGCGCGGCGGGGCGATGAACCGGGCATCGGGCGCACCCGCCAGCGCCGCGCGCGCCTCATCCCGCGTGACCCACATCGCGTCCTCGATCTCGGTGGTGTCGAGCGATAGCGTGTCATCTTCGGCACGCGCGATACAGGCGATCATCAGCGACGACGCGAATGGCCAGGGCTGGCTGGCGATGTAGCGTACGTCCGATACCCGGACACCCGCTTCCTCGAGCGTCTCGCGCGCAACCGCTTCCTCGACCGATTCGCCGACCTCGACGAACCCGGCGAGCGCCGAATAGCGCCCTGCGGGCCATGCCGCCTGCCGCCCGAGCAGCGCGCGCCCGTCATGTTCGGCGAGCATGATCACGACCGGGTCGGTGCGCGGAAAATGCTCCGCACCACAACCGGAACAACGCCGCGCCCAGCCCGCGCGGAAGATATCGGTCGCGCTGCCACAGGCCGCGCAAAAGCCATGGCGCTGGTGCCAGTCGACCAGACTGCGCGCGCAGGCATAGAGGCTCGCCTGATCGGGCTGCATCAGCCCCAGCATCGCGAACAAGGCCGGCGACCGCGCCGCGCCATGCCGCTCGCCCATGCGCAGCGGGACGAAATGCGGTTTGCCGTCGATATAACCGAGGAACAAAGGCTCAGCGTCGTCGGGCAGGTCGGCAAGACTCGCCCAGACCAGCCGCCCTTCGCCGTCCAGCTCGGGATCGAGCCCGTTGAGCCTCAGCAGCCGCGCGCGCCAGTCACCCAACGCTGCGGCAAGTGCTTCAGGGTTGTTCCGCTCGCGGTCGGCGCGGTCGAGCACCCCGCCGGTGAACCCGACTTCAAGCCGCATCAGCGCGCTGCTTGGGCGTAAACGGCTTTGACCGCATCGGCGCGCAGCGGCCATTTGTCGGACGGGAAGTAATTGACCATCACCGTCCCGCGAATCTTCTTCGACGGATCGACCCACGCGACCGTACCCGCCGCGCCGCCCCAGCCATAGGTGCCCTTGCCCGCGCCGCCCGGAACATCCTCAAGCTGCACCGAACCACCCGCGCCATAGCCCATCTTCGGCCCCGCCGCCCCGCCGCTTCCGCTCGGCGCGCCACCAAAGGTGACGCCTGCGGGCAGCAAATCGGACATGGCGAGCCGCACCGTCTCCGCCTTCATCACCCGCACGCCATCAACCGCGCCACCGTTCGCCAGCATGTGCAGAAAACGGTCATAATCGCGCGCCGACATGACGAGGCCAGCGCCGCCATAGGGGAAGGACGGCGGCGTCAGCCACGCCGAGGTCTTGGCCGGATCGAACGGAATGCGGTTCTCGCCCGCCCAGGCATAGTTGGTTGCGAATCGCCCGATCTCCGACTGCGGCACCGTCCAATAGGTCGAGGTCATCTTGAGCGGCGTCAGCATCCGCGTCTGCAGGAACTGCTCATACGGCATCCCCGCCGCCGCCTCGATGATCGCGGGCAGCAGGTCGAGGCTGATCGAGTAACTCCACTTCGTGCCCGGCTCGGCGATCAGCGGCAGCGTCGCGACGCGCTCGGCAAATTCCTTGAGGCTGGTGGGGCGCAGCGGCCGCGCCTGCGCTTCCAGCGCCGCGTTCACCGCAGCCGGCGTGATGCCGAGCCGCTCATATTCCTTGAGCAGCGGCCCCTTGGTGATGATCGAATAGCCAAGGCCGGCGGTGTGCGTCACCAGATGCCGCACCGTGATCTGCGTCGTCGCGGGCCGGCTGTCGAGGCTGTTGGCCGGATCGGTCAGCACCTTCATGGTGCGAAAACCGGGGAAGAAGTCGGAAATCGGCTGGTCGAGCTTGAGCTTGCCGTCCTCGACCAGCATCATCGCCGCCATGGCGGTGATCGGCTTGGTCATCGAATAGACGCGCCACAGCGAGTCGGGCGTGGCAGCAGCGGCGTCGGCCTCCACCGCGATGCGGCCTGCGCTGGCAAAGACTGGCGCCGAATCGCCGACACCATAGGCAACGACGATGCCCTGGGTGCGGTTCTGCGCGACATAGTCCTTCGCCAGCGCCTCGACCGGAGCCGCCGTCCGCGTCGCAGTCGCCGCCTGTCCGAACGCCGCCGATTGCGTGCTCGCCAGCGCCAGCGCCGCCGCGCCACCGATCATCCAGGTCCGCTTCATGCTTCGCTCTCCATCGCCTCGACCGCCTTGGCGAACAGCCGCGGAAGTCCTGCCTCATCCAGTCGCTCGATCGGCCACCATTCGCCCTCGACCGCGCCTATGTGACGCGCGAGTGTTGCAGTCGCAAGCACGCCGTTCAGCTCGAAATGCGTAAAGACATGGCGGATCGCCGCGTTGCGCAACGTCCAGTCGGCCGCGACCGGCGCATCGGCCAGCCCCGGCGGGTTGTCGCTCCACGGTCCTGTCGGCAGCGCACGCATGCCTCCCAAAAGTCCCTTGTCCGGGCGCCGGACCAGCAGCACCGCCCCGTCCACTTCGAGCCAGAAAAACGTGCCGTAGCGCACCGGCCGCGCGCGCTTCTTCGCCTTGACCGGAAACGCGTCCGGCGTCCCGGCCCGCCGCGCGGCACAGGATTGGGCAAGCGGGCACAGCAGGCATTTGGGATTGCGCGGGGTGCAGATCGTCGCGCCCAGATCCATCATCGCCTGCGCAAAATCGCCCGCGCGCGCGTCCGGCGTGATCGAATCGGTCAGCGCCCGGACCTGCGGCTTCGCCCCCGGCAGGGCTTCCGCCACCGCAAACAGCCGCGTCACCACCCGCTCGACATTGCCATCGACCACCACCGCGCGCTGCCCGAACGCGATCGCCGCCACCGCCGCCGCCGTATAGGCGCCGAAGCCGGGAAGGGTGCGCAACGTCGCCTCGTCCGCAGGCAGCCGCCCGCCATGCTCCCCCGCCACCGCCCGCGCGGCGGCGAGCAGGTTGCGCGCGCGAGCATAATAGCCCAGCCCCGCCCACGCGCTCATCACCTCGGCATCCGGCGCAGCCGCGAGGCTCGCGAAATCGGGCCAGCGCGTCGTGAATTTCTCGAAATAGGGGATCAC
Organism: Sphingomonas sp.; assembly: GCF_035998645.1. Taxonomy (GTDB): domain Bacteria; phylum Pseudomonadota; class Alphaproteobacteria; order Sphingomonadales; family Sphingomonadaceae; genus Sphingomonas. The sequence continues at coordinate 475,548 of NZ_DASYHL010000002.1, read as the reverse complement.
CGCCGCGACCTGAGTCTGTTGCAGCATCACTTCGGACAGCCACACGCGATACGGATCGGGCGGCGGCGTCCCCGGCGGCGCGCGCCACGGCAGCACCCGGGCGCTGGCATCATACCAGGCGAGCAGCAGATCGGCGATGTCGCGAGAAACATTGTCGGGCACGCCCCGCCTATGGCATGGACGACGCCGATGAGTAAGCCGCGCGCCACCCCCGACGCACCCCGCCGCAGCAACCGTGTTCGCGCCGTCGCGGATCTGGTGCCCGATGTCGGCCGCGTCGCGTTCCGCAAGTTCGGCTTCATCCAGAGCGCGGTGCTCAGCCGCTGGAGCGAGATCGTCGGCGAGCGCTATGCTGGCGTCTCGTCACCCGAATCGATCCGCTTCCCGCGCGGCGAGCGATCGAACGGCGTCCTCAGCCTGGTCGTTCAGGGCGCCCACGCCCCGATGATGCAGCATATCGCACCCGAGATCGTCGACCGGGTGAACCGCTTCTTCGGCTATCCCGCAGTCGCCCGCGTCGCAATCCGCCAGGGCGAGGTCACCCGCCCGGCAAAACCCACCGCGCCGCTGCCCGCGGCCCCCATCCCCGCCGAACTCGGCGACAGCCTGCGCGCGATTGTCGATCCCGAATTGCGTGCGGTGCTTGAAGGGCTCGCAGCGGGCGTCGCCGCGCCCGTGCTCAAACTTGGAAAGATCGACTGATGCGTCTGTTCGCCGTCCTCGCGCCGCTTGCCGTTGCCGCCGTCGTTGCCTGCGGCGCAGCCGCGCAACAGCCCAAAAAGGCGCCCGCAGCGCGCGACTGGTCGACGCATGTCGTGCAGGCCCCGTCCGGCGCCTATCTGATCGGCAATCCGGCGGCGAAGGTGAAGCTGGTCGAATATATCAGCTACAGCTGCGGCCATTGCGCGGAGTTCATTGCCGAATCGAAACTGCCGCTGAAGAACGGCTATGTCCGCCGCGGATCGGTGCGGATCGAAGTGCGGCACGCAGTGCGCGACCCGATCGACATGGCGGCCGCGCTGCTCGCCCGCTGCGCCGGACCGCAGGGCTTTTCCGGGGCGACCGACGCGATCTTTGCCGATCAGCGCTCGTGGTTCCGGATCGGCTCGCAATGGTGGAAGACCAACGAGCCGGCGCTCCAGTCGCAGCCGCCACTGGCCCGGTTGAAGGCGGTGGCCGAAGCGTCGGGCCTCAGCCCGCTGATGCGCGGTCGCGGCATGACCCAGGCGCGGATCGACGAGTGCTTTGCCAACCCGGCCGACCTCGGCCGCCTGAGCGCGATGGCCGAGGCATCGTGGAAGGTGATCAAGGGCACGCCAACCTTCGTGATCAACGGCAAGACCGGTGGCGGTGGCCATTGGGATACACTCGAACCCGAACTGCGTGCCGCCGGCGCGCGCTGATCTATCCCCCCAAAGCGTGGAGACGTGACTTGAAGCGAATTGCAATCGGCCTGGTATCGGCGATGGCGCTGGCCAGCTGCGGCGGCGGCGAAGACGCAGGGAACAACACCGCCGCCGCGCCGGCCGCCCCGGTCGCAGGCGTATCTGCCCCCTCGGGCACTCAGTGGGTCGACACCGTCGTCAAGACACCCGAGGGCGGGTTCCGCATGGGCAACCCCGACGCGGCGATCAAGCTGATCGAATATGGATCGCGCACGTGTGGCCATTGCGCCAATTTCGCGATCACCGGCATGGAGCCGCTCAAGGCCTATATCGCGACCGGCAAGGTCAGCTTCGAATTCCGCGACTTCCTGCTCAACCAGATCGACGTCGGCGCGGCGCTGGCCGGCCAGTGCGCGGGTCCCGCCACCTTCTTCCCGATCCTCGACCAGATGTTCGCCGAACAGCAGACGTTGATGAGCAACGGTCCGAAGCAGGGCGACCCCTTCATCCAGCAGGTCGAAGCCATGCCGCCGCAGCAGCGCGTTGCCGCAGTGGCGGAGAAGTTCGGCTATCTCGCCTTCGTTCAGCAGCGCGGCGTGCCCGAGGCACAGGCGCGCGCGTGCCTCGCCGATCAGGCCGCGACCGAAGCGCTGGTGAAGGCGGCCGAGACTGGCCAGAAGGAGTATAACATCTCCGGCACCCCGACCTTCATCCTCAACGGCAAGGTGCTGGAAAACACCGGCACCTGGCCGCAGGTCGAAACCGCGCTGAAGGCAGCAGGCGCCTGACCATGACCCGTGGGCGGGGCCGCTGATATGCAGATCAAGCGGCTCCGCCTGACGGGGTTCAAAAGCTTCGTCGACCCCGCCGACCTGCGCATCGAGCCGGGGCTGACCGGCATCGTCGGCCCCAATGGCTGCGGCAAGTCCAACCTGCTCGAAGCGTTGCGCTGGGCGATGGGCGAAAACAGCGCCAAATCCATGCGCGGTGCGGGGATGGAGGACGTGATCTTCGCGGGCACCGCGACCCGTCCACAGCGCGACTTTGCCGAAGTCTCGATCCTCGCCGAACAGGCCGGCGGCCCCGATGAAGGCGAGCTGGAAGTCGTCCGCCGGATCGAACGCGGTGCGGGTTCGGCTTATCGCATCAATGGCCGCGACGTGCGCGCCAAGGATGTCGGCCTGCTGTTCGCCGACTCCGCCACCGGCGCGCATTCCCCGGCCTTGGTCAGCCAGGGGCGGATCGGCGCGATCATTCAGGCCAAGCCCGGCGAGCGCCGCCAGATGCTCGAGGAGGCCGCCGGCATCTCCGGCCTGCATGTCCGGCGCAAGGACGCCGAGCAAAAGCTGCGCGCGACCGAGACCAATCTCACCCGACTCGATGAGATGATCTCCGACCAGGAGGCCCGCGCCGCCGCGCTCAAGCGGCAGGCGCGACAGGCGGAGCGCTATCGCGAGCTGTCCGACCGAATCCGCGTGGCCGAGGCGCGGATGATCTTCGCCCGCTGGCGCGATGCTGCTGCCGCCGCAGATGCGGCCAAGAAGGAAGCCGCCGCGGCCGAGGCGCTGGTCGCCGAACGCACGGCGGCACAGGAAAGCGCGCTCGCCGCGCAACAGGCGGTCGCGACCACGCTCGCCACTGCCCGTGCCGCCGCGCTGGCGCAGCGCGACCGGGCAAGCGAGGCGATGCACCGGCTCGCGACACTGCGCAGCGAACGCGCCGCGATCGACCGGCGGATCGCCGAACTGCGCGATTCGGCCGCGCGACTGGAAACCGACAAGGAGCGCGAAGGCGCACTTGCCCGCGACGCCGCCGACGCGCTCGCCCGGCTCGACAGCGAGACGCAGGCGCTCGAGTCGCGCATCGCCGAAGCAACGGCGCGCATGCCCGATCTCGATGCAGCGCTGACCGACGCCGAGCGCGCCGCGCGCGATGCCGAGGTGGCGCTGGCACAGGCACTCGCTGCACAAGCCGCCGAGGCCGCCGAAACCCGCGTCGCCGACGCCGCGCTCGCCGCCGCCCGCACCCGCGCCGAACGCGCGACGCGCGAGGCCGCGCGGGTCGATGCCGAAATCCGCGCGCTCGGCGATCCTGCCCCGCTCGCCGCCGAACGCCAGCGCGCTGCCGATGCACGGGCGCAGGCAACACATCAGGCCGAATCCGCACGCACCGGCCTCGCACGCGCCGATGCCGCCGAACGCGCCGCGATCGATTCGCGCAGCCGCGCCCAATCCACTCGCGCCGAGGCACATGCCGAACTCGCCCAGCTCGACAGCGAAGCAGCGGCCTTGTCCAAAGCCACGCGGCCCAGCGGCAAGGAACGGCTGCTCGACAGACTGACCGTGGCGCCGGGCTATGAACGCGCGCTCGCCGCCGCGCTGGGTGATGATCTGGAGGCGGGCCTCGACCCGACGGGCGAGCGCCATTGGGCAGGGGCCGAGGCACTGCCCGGCGACCCGCCACCCCCGCGCGCGACCACCCCTTTGGCCGCCCATGTCACCGCCCCGCCCGCACTTGCCCGGCGGCTGGCACAGGTGCTGGTTGCAGAGAGCGACGACGGCCAGCCGCTCGCGGTCGGGCAGCGGCTGGTGACGCTAATGGGCGTGCTGCGGCGCTGGGACGGCTATGTCGCGCGCTCGGGCGGCGCAGCAGCGGCGGAGCGGCTGGAGCGGGTCAACCGCCTCCACGCGATCGAGAAAGTCCGCCCCGCCGCCGTGCGCGCGGTCGATGCCGCCGACACCGAACTGACGCGAATCGAGACCGAGATCGCCGAGGCGAAGCGCGCCGGGTCCGACTGCCGCCGCCTGCTCGACAGCGCGGAGACGACCGGGCGCGAGGCAACCCGCGCGGAAGACCGCGCCGCCGCCGCGATCGAGCGGCTCGATGCCCAGCGCGCCGATCTGGAGGGCCGCCGCGCCCGGACCGCCGCCGAGCAGGAGGAAGCCGCTGGCGAGGTCACCCGCGCCGAAGCCGCGCGCGCCGCGCTGCCTGATGGCAGCGAAATCCGCGCGAAGGTCGGCGCGCTGTCGTCCGAAGCCGAACGGCGCCGCACCGCCGCCGCGACCGCGCGGGCCGAGCGCGGCGCTCTGGAACGCGACATCGCCGCAGCGCGCGAACGCCTCGCCGCCGCGCAGGCCGAACGGGGCAGCTGGACCTCACGTGCTGGCGAAGCTGCGCGACGCATCGCCGAAATGGACGCCCGCGCGATCGAACTCGCCGACGCCGCCGAGGCACTCGCCAGCCGCCCCGCCGAACTAGACGCTGCGCTCACCGAGGCCGAACGCGCGAGCGAAGAAGCGCGTATCGAAAGCGCCGCCGCCCAGCTCGCCGAGCGTGAAGCTGAAGCCGAACTGCGCGGCACTGAAGCAGCCGTCCGCGCCGCCGGCGATGCGTTGGGCGAGGCCCGGGAGCAGCGCGCCGGTGCCGTCGCGCGTGCCGAGAACCACGACCTGCGCCGAGTCGAAATGAACCGCCTGTCGGGCGAGCGTTTCGAATGTCCGCCACCCGTCCTGTCGCAACGCGTCGGCTTCGATCCCGACAGCGTGCGCGGCCCGCAGGATGAATCCGCCGCGCATGACCGGCTGATCGCCGAGCGCGAGCGGATCGGGCCGGTCAACCTCGTCGCCGAGACCGAGCTGGCTGAACTCACCACCGCCGCCCAGACTGCCGCTGCCGAACGCGACGAGCTGATTCAGGCGGTCCACCGGCTGCGCGGGAGCATCGGCACACTCAACCGCGAGGGCCGGCAACGCCTGCTCACCGCATTCGAGGCGGTCGACCAGCATTTCCGCCGCCTGTTTTCCACATTGTTCAACGGCGGCCAGGCACATCTCGCGCTGATCGACTCCGACGATCCGCTCGAGGCGGGGCTTGAGATCATGGCGCAACCGCCGGGCAAGAAGCTCCAGTCGCTGACCTTGCTCTCGGGTGGCGAGCAGGCGCTGACTGCGGTCGCGCTGATCTTTGCCCTGTTCCTCACCAACCCCGCACCGATCTGCGTTCTCGATGAGGTCGATGCGCCGCTCGATGACGCCAATATCGAACGCTTCTGCGACCTGCTCGAAGCGATGACGCGCGAAACCGCGACCCGCTACCTCATCGTCACCCACAACGCCGCGACGATGAGCCGCATGCACCGCCTCTTCGGCGTGACGATGGTCGAACGCGGGGTCAGCCGCCTCGTCTCGGTCGATCTGGGCGGCGCCGAATCGCTGCTGGCGGCGGAGTGAACGCCGCGACCCGCCCCACCCGCTTCCGCCTCGCGCTGTTCGGGTTCGGGGACTTTGCGTTCAACCTTTACTGGCAGAGCGCGATGCTCTTCCTGCTGTTCTATTACACCGACGCGCTGGGGCTACCGGTCGGTGTGGCAGCGACGATCTTCCTGGCCGCATCGGTATGGGACGGGATCGCCAATTTCGCCGCCGGGCTGCTCGCCGACCGGCATGAGCCGCGCGGGGGGCTGGGGCGGCTGATCGCGTTGGGTGGCGTGCCGCTGGGCCTTGGCTTCATGCTCGCCTATTTGCCTCCGCTCGCGCCGGGCATCTGGGGGATGGTTGGCATTTTTGCCGGGCATATCCTGTTCCGCACCGCTTATGCCTTTTTGAACGTCCCCTATCTGGCGATGAGCGCGCGGGTCAGCGCGGACAGCAACGACCGCGCGTTCGTTGCCGGGGTGCGCATGCTATCGGGCACGCTCGCCGCGATCGTCGTCGCGCTCGGCACCGTCCCGCTCGGTGCCGGACTACTCGGGGCCGAACGCGCCGCCGACGCCTATTTCGGCGCGGCGATCCTGTTCGCGCTCGCTGGGGCCGCGATCCTCGCCTTTGTCGGCCTGAGCTATCGCGAGGCCGATGTCCCTGACCGCGCGGAGCCGGTGCCGGTGCTCACCGCATTGCGCGTGATCGCCGCCAACCGCGCCTTCGTCACGCTGAACCTCGCCATGATGGCGGTGATCGTCGCGGTGACGATCCTCAACAAGTCCGTCCTCTATTACTTCAAATATTTCCTGCACGATGAGGCGAGCGGACAGCTGGCGCTGGCGTCGATGAGCGTGGTCAGTGCGGTGTCGGTGCCGTTGTGGATGCTGCTGCGCCGCCGCATCGGCGCGCGCGGGCTGTGGTTCCTCGCCGCCGGTCTCGCCAGCGCCGGACTCGCCGCCTTCGCCCTGTTCGACATCCACCGCGCCGGGGTGATGCAGGCGTATCTGATGGCGATGCAGGCGATGATCGTCGGGCTGAACTTCGTGTTCTGGGCGATGCTGCCCAACACGATCGAATATGGCGAACAGCGCACGGGCTTACGGGTCGAGGGCGCAGTGTTTGGCATGGCGGCGCTGCTTCAGCGGGTCGCGATCGGCATCGCCACTGCGATCATCGGCTTCGGCTTCGATGCCGCCGGCTATGTCGCCAACGTCGAACAAAGCGCTGCGACCCTCACCGCGATGCGCCTGACCATCGGCGCGGTCCCCCTCGCCTTTCTCGTATTCTCGTGTGTGATGATGGCGCTCAACCCGTTAGCGCGCGGTGCGCACGCGCAAATCGTCAAGGATCTGCGCCGCTAACGCCCCCTAATTCGGCACCGCCCCGGGGGAGGAGGGGGAGCTGGAGCGGTGCCGAATCCCGGACCAGGTCCGGGGCGCGCGGCCGTCAGGCCGCTACGAGGGTGAAGGTCGAATGCACGCCCTGCGCTTCTGCAGACGGGGCGATCCACACGTCGAACAGGCCCGGTTCGACCGTGGGCTTGAGGTCCATGCCGATGAACTGCAGGTCGCGACGGCGCAGTACGAAGCGCACCGTCTCGCTCGCGCCGGGAGCCAGCGCCAGCTTGCGGAAGGCCTTTAGCTCACGCACCGGGCGGGTGATGCTCGCCGCGCGGTCGCGGATGTAGATCTGCACCACTTCCTCGATCGCGCGGGTGCCGCGGTTGGTGATCGTCGCGGTGAACGCGATCTCGCCGTCCCAGCCGAGCGTGCCAGCCTGCGGCGTCAGCCCCGCATACTCGACCTTGCCGTAGGTCAGGCCATGGCCGAACGGATACAGCGACGAGTTGGGGCTGGTCCGCCAGCGCGTCTTGTATGGCTCGAGCTTGTCGTCGCTCGGGTTCGGGCGGCCGGTCGGCTTGTGCGCATAATGATAAGGCTGCTGCCCCGATTCACGCGGGAAGCTGATCGGCAGGCGCGCCGAGGGGCTATAGTCGCCGAACAGCACGTCCGCGATCGCATTGCCGCTCTCCGATCCCAGGAACCAGGTGACGAGGATCGCGGGCGCATTCTTGACCGCCCCCTCCAGCGCCAGCGCGCGGCCGTTCTTGAGCAGCACCACGATCGGCTTGCCGGTCGCCGCGACTGCTTCGGCCAGCGCCATTTGCGGGGCCGGAACGGTGATGCTGGTGCGCGACTGCGCCTCGCCCGACATGTTCTCGCTCTCGCCGATCGCGAGCAGCACGACGTCGGCCGCGTTCGCCGCCGCCACCGCCGCCGCGATGCCGCCGTCGAGCGGCTCTTCGACCTTGGAACCCAGCGTAACCGTGACCGGTGCCGTCTTGCCCAGCGCATTGCGCACGCCGGTCGCCAGATCGATCGCCTGCTTGTTGTCGCCATAGACGCACCACGGACCGTTAAGGTCGTGCTGCCCCTCGGCGAACGGGCCGATGATCGCGATCTTCTTGCCGCTCTTGGGCAGCGGCAGCAGGTCGCCGTCATTCTTCAGCATCACGATCGAACGCTTGCCCGCATCGCGCGCCAGCGAGAGACTTTCCTTGGTCCGCGTCCGCGCCGCTTCACGCTTTTCATCGATGCGGCGGAACGGGTCTTCGAACAGGCCGAGCTTCGCCTTGAGCGCCAGCACCTTGCGCACCGATTCATCGACCCGCGCCATCGGCACCTCACCCTTTTCCACCAGGTCGGGCAGGTGGTCGCGGTAGAAGCCGCTGGTCATGCTCATGTCCACACCGGCCATGAAGGCGAGCTTGGTCGCCTCGCGCGCGTCGGCGGCGTAGCCGTGCGCGATCATTTCCATGTCGCCGGTGTAATCGGACACGACAAAGCCGTCGAAGCCCCATTCGTCGCGCAGAATCTTGCGCATCAGCCATTCATTGCCGGTCGCGGGGACGCCCGACAGCTCGTTGAACGCGGCCATGGTGGTCGGCGCCCCGGCAGCGAACGCAGCCTGGAACGGCGGGAAATAGACTTCGCGCAGCGTGCGCTCGGACACGTCGACGGTGTTGTAGTCGAGCCCCGCTTCGGCCGCGCCATAGGCGGCGAAATGCTTGGCGCACGCCATCATCGTGTCGATCGCCTTGAGGCTCTTGCCCTGGAATCCGCGCACGCGCGCTTCGGCGAACAGATTGCCGAGCAGCACGTCTTCGCCCGAACCCTCGACGCCGCGGCCCCAGCGCTGGTCGCGCGCGATGTCGACCATCGGCGCAAAGGTCCAGTCGATGCCGGCAGCCGCCGCCTCGAACGACGCGGCAGCCGCAGCCTTTTGCGCCAGCAGCGGCTCGAAGCTCGCCGCCTCGCCCAGCGGGACCGGGAAGACCGTGCGATGGCCGTGGATGATGTCGGCGGCGAAGATCAGCGGAATCTTGAGGCGCGACTCCCGCATCGCCGCGGTCTGCATGACCCGGCACATGCGGGCATTGTTGCCGTTGAACACACCGGTGATGCGGCCCTGACGCACTTCATCGACCTGCTGGCCGAAATTGGCGTTCGAGCCGCTCGGCGGGTTCATCGCGATCGCTGCGCCGCCGCCCCATGCCGCAGCCATCAGGCTGAGCTGTCCGGCCTTTTCCGCGATCGTCATCTTTGCGATCAGCGCGTCAACGAACCCGGGGACCTCGATCTTGCCGGCTTCACCCATCAGCGCGCGCGCGGGGCTGTGCAGCCATGCGGCGACCGCACCTGCACCCATCAGGGCGGCGCGGCGGGAAATCCGGGTGTCGAGCATGTTGGTCCTCTCCTGAACGGGGCGCACCGGCAAGGGTACGGCAAATACGGATGGATGGCGCGCCTCGGATTGAGGTTGTCGCGGCAAACCGTAACCGGTTACATGCCGCCTAACGATCGGATTTGCAATCGCGAATGACCCGGTGGAGAAGAACGTTCTCAAAATGGGGGTGGGACGGCATGGGTGAGGCGACGATTCGGGATGTGGCACGGCACGCGCAGGTGTCGATCGCCTCGGTCTCGCGCGCGCTCAACGGGCTGGGCAATGTCCGCGCCGAGACCCGCGAGCGGGTGATCGCCGCTGCCGCCGAGCTTGGCTATGTCCCCCATGCCGGCGCGCGCAGCCTCAGCCTCGCCCGCGCGCATGCAATCGGGGTCGTGCTGCCCGACCTGCATGGCGAGTTCTTCAGCGAGTTCGTGCGCGGGCTGGACCGCGAAGCGAGCCGGCGCGGCTATGTCATGCTGTTGTCGGTGATGCATGACGATAGCGAACAGGCGGCGATGGCGTTGCGGGCGATGCGCGGCCGCGTCGACGGGCTGGTGGTGATGGCACCGCATCTGTCCGAAGCGATGCTGCGCCGCGCGCTGCCGACCGGCCTCCCGGCGCTGGTCATCCACGGCCCGCGCGCGATCACCGATCTGGCAACCGTGCACCTCGACAATGACACAGCGACCGATGCGATGGTCGCGCATCTGGTCGCGACCGGACGGCGGCGGATCGTTCATATTGCCGGGCCAGAGGGCAATATCGATGCGAGCGAACGCGCCAGCGCCTTTCGCGCCAGCATCGCCCGGCACCTGCCCGGGGTCGAGCCGATCATCCTGCCCGGCGATTTCGCGGAAGAGGGCGGTCAGGCCGTCGCGCGCGCGATCGTGACGGGCCAGATCGACAGCGATGCGGTGTTCGCGGCGAACGATATGATGGCGATCGGCTGCCTCAACGGACTGCGCGCCGCCGGGATCGACGTTCCGGGCCGGGTCGCCGTCACCGGCTTCGACGACATCCCGCTCGCCCGTTATCTCGGCGTCACCACGATGCGCGTGCGGATCGCCGAACTGGGCGAGGAGGCGATCGGCCGGGTGATCGACGTGCTCGAGGGCGAAGGGCCGGACACGCGCGCCGAGTTACACCAGGCCGAACTGGTCGTTCGGGCGACGAGCGCGGGCTAACGCACCTTCACCGGCGCGCTACGCTTCGAGACCCCGGTCTCGTTGAACGCCTCCACCGCCACATAATAGCCAACGCCCTTGTTCAGCGCGCGCAGATCGAGTTTCGCCTGCGGGCCATCACCCAACTCATCCGCGAACACCTGATAGGTCAGCGTCAGCCGATCCGGGCGGATGCCCCACATCACGTTATAGCCGGTCGCACCCGGCACCTTGCGCCAGCTGATCTTGGCGTTGCGCTCGTCGGTGTCCCGCACGGCCGCCACCGCACCCGGCATCGCGGGCGCGCGGCCATCGGCGGTACCGAACACGCGCAGGTCGTTGATCGCCAGATGCGCGCCGCCGATATGGCCGTGGACGTAGCGGACGAAGCGGACCTTCGCCGGCGCCTCGAGCTGGAAATAGGCGTTGGGCCGATCGCGGCGCGGGGCCTCAGTCTCTGCCAGCTTCGACCAGCTCTTGCCGTCGATCGACCCTTCGAGCCGGAATTCGGTGTAAATGTCCGGCGCATCACCATAGCGGCCGGACTTATAGTCGGCGAAATTGACCTGGATCGCGCGGACCGTCTTTGCCGCGCCAAGGTCCATCGTCAGCATCTCGCCCGGCTTCTTGCTCGCGGCGACCCAGAAGGTGCGCGGATTCTCGTCCGCCGCACGGCTCGCGTGGAACTCACCCAAGGTCGAGGATGCGGTCAGCGTCTTGCGATACGACAGCAGCATCCAGCCGGTGAACAGCCCCTCGATATCCTCGACCTTGCCCTCGGGCATCCAGTGCGGGAAATCGCCGAAGCGCGACGAGGCCCACATCTGCCCATCCGCCTCGAACCGCGTCGGGAACAGGTTGATCCGCCGCTCGAACGTCCAGTTATGGCCGAGCCACGGCGTGCCGCTGTTCCACCAATTGCCGTGGTGATCCTGCACCGTCGATCCATGCCCCGCGCCCTCGACGAACCCGCCGGGCTTGTAGGCGACCGGATTCCACGGCGCGTACTCGAACGGACCGAGCGGCGATTTCGAGACGTACGCGCCATTGGCATAGGCGTTATACTCGGTCCCCGGCGCGCCGTACTGAAGGTAATAGGTGCCGGCGACCTTGGTCATCCAGGCGCCTTCCATGAACGGCTTGATCGGCGTGCCGTCGGGCAGGGTACCCGAATGATCCTGACCGAACCGTTCCCAGCCGTGATTGTCGGGGTCGAGCTTGAACGCCTCGGTCGCGCGGCCCTTGTAGATCATCCGGCCGTCTTTGAACTCGATCTCAAGGCCATAGAGCGGGAAGACGTTGGACGATCCCCAATAGAAATACCATTTGCCATCGTCGTCCAGGAACAGCGCAGGATCCCATGGCCCCGGCGGCACATCGCCCGGCTTCATGTTCGCCTCACCACCCGGCCAGACCTGGCCCGGCAGGCGCGGCATGCGGCGCACGAAATAGTCGAGATTGCCCGTCTCCGGCGCGTCAGAGACGTAGACCGACCCCGGCTCCATCATCGACGGCATCAGATACAGCCGCTCGCCGTCCGACCAGGCGGCGGGGGCGACGAACCCGCCCTTTTCCCAACGGCTGGGGGTGATGAAGGTCCAGTCGATCAGATTGGTCGAGCGCCAATAGCCCTCGGCCAGCGTCTGGAAGAGATAGTAAGCGCCCTTGTGCCGGATGATCACCGGATCGGCGCCGGTGCGGTACGAGATATCCTCGTTCACCTGCTCATAATTGTAGCGGTAATCGAGATCGATCGGGTTGGCGTAGGTGCGCTTGCCCGGCTGCGCGGTCGCAGTCCCCGCTGTGCACAGGCTGACCAACACCAAAGCAAGGCTTGCACGCACCGACCATCTCCCAAACCTGCGCCGCGACGAGCACGAAGGCCCTGTAACCGGTTACAATTCAGGAAGAAACCCGTCAGCACAAGATAATCCTCCCCCGCAAGGGGGAGGATTTTAGATGGTCACTCCCACCAATAGGCGCGGCGCTTCGCAGTGCCGGTGTCGACCTCGTTCATCGTGCGCGGGTCGTACATCCGCCCGCCGAGCATGACGCGGTGGATCTTGTCGCTGTTGCGGATGTCCGCGGTCGGATCGGCGTCGAGGACCAGCAGGTCGGCCAGCTTGCCCGGCTCCAGCGACCCGACATCCTTGGCGTAGCCCAGCGACTTGGCCGAATCGATCGTGCCGGTACGCAGCGCCTCGACCGGGGTCATGCCGCCGCGCACGAACGACCACAGCTCCCAATGCGCACCGATTCCGGCCTGCTGCCCGTGCGCGCCGATCGCGACCAGCTTGCCGGCCTGCATCACCTTCTTCGCTTCTCGCGCGGCCTCGTCATCGACGAAGTTGCTTTCGGGCGCCTTGGTCACCCGCATCGTATCGGCGCGCAGCTGCGCCGGGGGCGTGTGGACCATCAGCGGGTTTTCCCAGACATTGGTCGCCTGCCGCCAATAGGGATCGCCGGCGAGGCCGCCATAGGTGACGACCAGCGTCGGGGTGTAGTTGGTGTCGCTCTGGCCGAAGAACTGCAGCACGTCCTTGTAGAACACCTCACCGGGCACATTATGCTCCAGCGTCGAGTTGCCGTCGGCGATCAGGTTCATGTCCATGCCGAACAGCGACCCGCCCTCGGCCACGACCTGCATCCCCTCCGCCCGCGCGGCGGCGACGACCATCTGGCGCTGCTCACGGCGCGGCTGGTTGTAGTTCTTCACCGAGTACGCACCCTGCGCCTTCAGGCGGCGGACATGGTTGAGCGCATCGTCATAGCTGTCGATCTGCGCGTACACGCCCGCGGCACGCGCGCCATAGACGATCTCTCCGGTCGAAAAGAGCCGGGGGGCAAGGATCTTGCCCGCCTGCTGCATCTCTGCCGCGGCAAAGACGTGGGCCGCCTGGCTCGACGGGTCGTGCAGCGTCGTGGTGCCGAGCGCAAGATTCTGGAGCAGCGACCAGTTCTGCTGCGGGATCAGCTCGTCGGTACCATAGGGGCCGTGCGCGTGGGCATCGACGAGGCCGGGGATGATCGTCTTGCCGGCGACATCCACCATCTTGGTCCCAGCGGGAAGCTGGATCGCAGCGGTCGGCGCGACCGCGACGATGCGATCGCCCTCGATCAGGATCGTGCCGTTCTCGATCACCCCACCATCAGCGCCAGCCATGGTGACAATCCGCGCGCCGGTGAGCGCCACGGTGCCGCGCGCCTTGGCCGCCTCGACCTCCATCGCCATCGAGCTGGTGCGCGGGGTCACGGTGACCTTGGTGCCACCGGGTGCCGAGGCGAAGAATGCACTGCGGTCGGCGGTGTAGAGCGTCGGGCCGAGGCTCCAGTGCAGCCGCGCGCCATCGCCCGACCAGGTGATGTAATCGCCGCCATCACTGCTGACGCGCACCACCGGGAGCGCATCGCCCTTGGGTGCGACCGCGACCTGCTGGCCACCGGGCATCAGCGGCATCGCGAACACCTGATAATTCTGGCGGAAGGCGACGCTCTTGCCGTCCGGTGCGACGATGAATTCGGTGGCGAGTTCACCTGCGGCATGGACGCGCTTGCCCTCACCGTTCAGGTCGGTCGAGACGAGCTGGAGCTTCTCGCCGCCCTCGACCATGAAGATGCGGGCGTTCGATGCGCCAAATTGCGGGCGCGACAGGCTGCGCGTGACCATCACCGGCGCGCCGCCAGCGGTCGCGACGCGATAGACGCCGGGGTTCTCACCCCATTTGGGTGCGGTCAGCCCGCCGCCATCGCCCTTTTCAAACACGATCGTCTTGCCGTCGGGGGAGAATTGCGGCCGCGCATAGTGGCCCGGCTGCTGCGTCACGCTGCGCGCCGCGCCGCCCGACGCGGCGACCACGCGGATCGAGGCGAGGCTTTCGTCATTCCACTGGACGAACACGATCGACCGCCCGTCGCGCGACCATGAAGGGAACAGCTCCATGCCAGTGCCATCGGCCAGGTTGGTCAGGCGCTTGGCCGTACCACCGTTGACGGGCTTGACCCAGAGCTTGCCCAGGCTCTCGAACACCAGCTGGCTGCCATCGGGCGAGACGGTGGCGAAGCGCGGCATCTTCGTCGTGAAGCTCGCCGGAGCGACCGCGATCTGCGGGTGCGGGGCGTCGGCGACTGCGCGGGTGTCAGCGACACGGAACGGGATCACTGCGGCGTTGGCACCATCGGTATCGACGCGGCGGATCTTGCCGCCCGCCCAGAACACGATCGACTTGCTGTCGGGCGTCCAGTCGATGTTGGGATAGACGCCGGTGACCGCCCAGGTTTCCTGCACGTCCTGATCTAGCGCGCCATAGACGATCCGCTCGGCACCGCTTGCCAGGTCCTTGACCCACAGCTTGGACTTGCCCGCTTCACGCCGGACAAAGGCAATCGACTTGCCGTCGGGCGAGGGCGCCGGGCGCACCGATCCGCCCAGACCCGACACGGCAGTCGTCGTCTCGCCGGTCTCGAGGTCATAGCGCTCGATGTTGAACAAATTGGTGTTCGAATCCTGCGCATATTCGAAGATCGGGCCGGACGTGATGTTGCGCGTGAAATACACGCCCTTGCCGTCCGCCGAATAGATCGGCTCGCCCAGTTCCTTCTGGTGGCGCTCGTTCGGGCGCTTGACCAACTGCACCCCAGCCCCGCCCGAAACGTGATACAGCCACACCTCACCCGTGCCGAGCGAACGGCCGGTGGTGAAATGCTTCTTCGCGACGATATACTGCCCGTCCGGTGACCAGCTCGGCTGGTTGAGCAGGCGGAAATCCTCCTTGGTCAGCTGACGCTTGTCGCTGCCGTCGGCATTCATGATCCAGATATTGTCGCCGCCGCCGCGGTCGGAAGTGAAGGCAATGCGGCGGCCGTCGGGGGAAAAGCGCGGATGCACTTCCCACGCCATCCCCTCGGCCACGCGCGTCGGCGTGCCGCCCGCGATCGGCATGGTGTAGATGTCGCCGAGCAGCGCAAAGGCGATGCTCTTGCCATCGGGGCTGACATCGACGTCGATCCAGGTGCCTTCATCGGTGTCGATCTTCGCCTGCTTCAGCGTCGCGCCCTGCGGCGCGTTGACGTCCCATTTGGGCTTTTCGGCGGGCTTGTCCTGCGCGTTTGCCTGACCAATGACGAAGAGCGCGGCGAGGACGCCGGCGACCGACTGACGCATATGGGACTCCCTGAATATGTTCTGGGAGCAGTTGGTAACGGCCGAAACCGGACCCGTCACCCGCGCTTCATCGAAAATCAGCGCTTCAGGAGGAAGACGGCATGTTCCGCGCGGAAGTTTGCCGCCGCAGAGCTGGTAAGCTGGTCTCCCGACAAAAACCAAGCCTGCTCGACCGTGATCCCGCGCTCACGCACATAGGCGCGGAAATCGTCGATGGTGACATGGTGGATATTCGGCGTCTCATACCACGCCACCGGCAACAGCCGCGTCACCGGCATCCGCCCGCCCCACAGCAGCGACAGCCGCACCCGCCAATGCGCGAAATTGGGAAAGGACACGACCGCGCGCTCACCGATGCGCAGCAAGTGATCGAGCACGACATGCGGCCGCATCGTCGTCTGCAGCGTCTGGCTGAGGATCGCATAGTCGAAACTGGCGTCAGGATAATCGGCCAGATCGGTGTCGGCATCGCCCTGAATCACCGAAAGCCCGCGTCCCACGGCCGACGCGACATTATGCGCGTCGATCTCCAGACCGCGCGCATCGCATCCCCGCCGGTCACGCAGCGCCGCCATCAGCGCGCCGTCGCCACAGCCGACGTCGAGTACCCGGCTGCCCGGCGTGACGTTGGACGCAATGATCGCAAGGTCGGGACGGAGCGCGGTCATTCTGCCCCCCATATCGCATTAAACTCGTATGCTGATGCGTCCAGCATCACCGTTGGATCGGTATCCTCAGCATGCGGCCATTCAAATTCTAGTCGATAGAAGTCATCGCCAATCAGAGTGCCAAACCCAAATTGACTAGCGCCATCGGGATAGCTCGCAATGTTATCCCTCAGGACCTTGCCTGTCGCAAAAATCTCGATCACCCGAAGAACGTTCCCGGCATGATCAACCTCATACCAGAGGGTGACCGGCTCATCATCATGGAGATGAAGCCAACTGCAGCGATAGTAGGCGAGCTTTCCCTCAGGCGGACGGCTAGCGATCTTCACTCGCCAGCCCTCAAAAACCCGTCGACCACGCGGTTCAGTTCGGGCGCTTCGAGCAGGAAGGCGTCGTGGCCAAAGGGTGAGGACAGCTCGACGAAGCTGACCGGCGCGCCGGCGGCGTTGAGCGCATGGACGATGCTGCGCGAATCGCGCGTGGGGTAGAGCCAGTCGGTGTCGAAGCTGACGAGGCAGAAGCGCGCCTTGGTCTCGCGGAAGGCGTTGGCGAGCACGCCGCCATGCTCCTCGGCGAGGTCGAAATAGTCCATCGCGCGGGTGATGTAGAGATAGGCGTTGGCGTCGAACCGGTCGACAAAGCTCAACCCCTGATGGCGAAGATAGGATTCGACCTGAAAATCCGCGTCGAAGCCAAAGGTCTTGGCCTCCCGCGCCTGCAGCTTGCGCCCGAATTTCTCGGTCAGTCCCTCTTCAGACAGATATGTGATGTGCGCCGCCATCCGCGCCACCGCGAGGCCCGACGCAGGCGGCTCGCCCTCATAATAGGCGCCGCCATTCCAGCGCGGATCGGCCATCACTGCCTGCCGCCCGACTTCGTGGAAGGCGATGTTCTGCGCCGAATGCCGTGCGGTCGATGCGATCACCACCGCCGCCTCGACGCGGTCGGGGAAGGTGGCGGGCCAGCTCAACGCCTGCATGCCGCCCATCGACCCGCCGACCGCGGCCTTGAGCTTGGCGACGCCGAGATGGTCGAGCAGCATCGCCTGTGCGCGGACCATGTCGCGGATGGTGATGACGGGGAAGCTCATCCCCCACGGCGCGCCGGTCGCCGGATTGACCGTCGCCGGGCCGGACGACCCCATGCAGCTGCCCAGCACATTGGCGCAGACGATAAAGTGCCGCGCGGGGTCGATCGGCTTGCCCGGCCCGATCATGCGCGTCCACCAGCCGGGCTTGCCGGTGATCGGGTGGGTCGACGCGACATGCTGGTCGCCGGTCAGCGCGTGACAGATCAGGATCGCATTGCCGCCATCCGCCGCGAGCTGCCCATAGGTTTCGTAGGCGATTTCGACCGGCGACAGCAGCACGCCCCCGTCGAGGCGCAGCGGCCCCGGAAGCGTCACGCGGCGGTCGAGGCCAAAGCGCACATCGTCAGACATCGCCGCGTGCCTAGAAGCCGCGCGGTCCGCGTTCAAGCGGTTCGCGCGGGGATGGTTCGGCCGAGGATCGCCTGCGCCGCCAGCCGCCCGGTCTGCGCGCCGCCATTCATGTAACCAGGGAAGGCGTCGGACAGATGCTCGCCGGCAAAAATCACGCGACCAAGCGCCGGGGCGGACTGCACCGCCGCGCCGTCCTCGCCCTCCATCCACAGCAGCGACCCGAAGCGAGTGAGGTGTCCGGGCGGATAGCAGCCATAAGATCCGCCGATCAGCGGATCGCGATGCCAAGCGGTGCGCCGCACCGGCGCACCGGCACAGGCGGCGGCAAGATCGCCGAGCGCCGTGCGTGCATCGGCCGCATAGCGCGCCGCGAGCGTCTGTGCGGAGATGCGATCATCGGTGGCGTCGCCGCCCAGATACCAGGTCCACACCGGTGGCCCTTCGACACCGCGCACGCTGCCGTCCCAACCGCTCGCCCAGCTGCCGCGCGCCCCGGCATGCCACACATCGCCGCCCCCGCCAATCGCGTCGCGCCAGCGTGCCGAGTCGGCGACCGCGAGAATTTTCTCGTTCCGCCCAAGCGTCATCGCCTGGATGAATCGGCGCCACTGGACCGGCAGCGGCACCGCAAAGTCGATCTGCCGCGTCCTCGGGGCCGGGACTGCAACGATCACCGCATCCGCGCGCACGGTTGCGCCATCGGCGAAGCTCAGCGTGACGCCGCCCGTCGCGTGAGCGACCCGGCGCAGCACGCGGCCGGTTTCGATCTGCCCGGCATAGCGTGCGGCAAGCGCGTCGATCAGCGTGCTGCTGCCCCCGGCAATGGCATAGCGCTCGTCCGACCCGCCCAGAATGTCGGCGCGTTCGCCGTCTACCGTCGGCAGGTTGAACAGCAGCGACAAAGCCGAGGTCGCGTCAGGCTCGGCACCATATTCGGTCCGCCCCGTCGCCTCGAGCAGACCGCGCACCCAAGGAGCGGGCAGCAACCCCGCATGACGATCGAGATAGTCCGCGACCGAAATCGCATCGAATGCGCGCAAGGCAGCGGGGTCGGCGTCAATCCGGTCGGCATCGCGACCGATCTGTGCCGCGATCGGGCCGAGCGCGTCGGCCAGCTCGACCTCTGCCACGGTGCGGCCAGCGGTGACGACGATGCTGCGATGCGGTTCAGCCTTTCGGTCGACCAGTTCCGCGCCGAACCGCTCGGCGAGCGTGCGGAGATCGTGATGGTCGCTGTTGACCAGCTGGGCACCCAGTTCAAACGCGGGCGCGGTTCTGGTCTTCTGCGTGAAGATGCGCCCGCCTAGCCGCCGGCCCGCTTCGTACAGCCGGGCATCGACGCCCGCCTCGCGCAGATGGTGGAGCGCGGTCAGCCCGGCGATACCGCCGCCGACGATTGCGACCCGACCGATGCCGGTGCGCGCCGGTGCTGCAGTGGGGATCGCCGCAGCGACACCCCCGGCGGCAAAGCCCTTGAGCAACGCACGGCGCGTGGTGCCGGGCTGGGCCGGAACCGGTGCCGCTTCGCCGGCAGCGGCCAGATTCCGCCGCCGCGCCGCCGCCAATGCACTCCAGAACAGACCCCCGCTTCGCATCCCACCCCCGGTTTCGTTGCCCCGGGATTAGCGCCACGACCTTGCTATTGCGTAACCATTGGGCAAAGGGGTCGGCCATGACTGGACCGACCCCCAAGCCGTGGATCATGGACATTGCCCCCTATGTGCCGGGCAAGTCGAAAACCGATGATGGCCGCAAGGCGATCAAATTGTCGTCGAACGAAAATCCGCTCGGCACCTCGCCGGCTGCACGCGCCGCATTTGCGACCGCCGCAAGCAGCCTCGAGCGTTATCCCGACGCCAGCGGCACCGAATTGCGTGAGGCGCTGGCCGCCAAGAACGGGCTCGATCCCGATCGGATCATCTACGGCAATGGATCGGACGAGGTGCTGCACCTTGCCGCGGGCGCGTTCGCCGGGCCGGGCGACGAGATCATCTATGTGAACTACGGCTTCACCGTGTACCCGATCGCGACCAAGCGCGTCGGCGCGGTGCCGGTGGTCGCGCCCGACAAGGATTATGCGACCGATGTCGACGCGATCCTTGCCAGCGTCACCGACAAGACCCGCATCGTGTTCGTCGCGAACCCCAACAACCCGACCGGCACCCATGCCAGCCGCGAAGAGATCGCGCGCCTCCACGCCGGGCTGCGCGACGACATCCTGCTCGTGCTCGACCATGCCTATGCCGAATATATCGATGGCGACATCGACGATGGCGGCATGGAATTGGCGATGACTGCGTCCAACGTGCTGGTCACGCGCACCTTCTCCAAAATGTACGGGCTTGCCGCCGAGCGCATCGGTTGGGGCTATGGCGCGCCTGCGATCATTGAAGCGATGCACCGCATCCGCCTGCCGTTCAGCATCACCATCGCCGGGACCGCAGCCGCCATCGCGGCGCTCAATGACGACGACTTCGTCGCGCGCTGCAAGGCGGAGAATGCCCAATGGCGCCGCTGGTTCAGCGACGAGATCGCCAAGCTCGGCAATGCTGGCCTTCGCGCGGTACCGAGCCAGGCGAACTTCGTGCTGGTGCTGTTCGAAGGCAAGCTGACCGGCGAAGCGGCCTATAAGGGGCTGATGGACGCGGGCTATATCGTCCGCTGGCTGCCCGGTCAGGGCCTGCCCCATGGGCTGCGCATCACCATCGGCAATGAGGAAGACACGCGCGCGGTCGCGGCGATCCTGCAGCAGCTGGTGGCCGCCGCCGACGCCGAATGAAGCGCTTCGGCATCATCGGCTTCGGGCGGTTCGGTCAGCTCGCCGCCACGCATTTGCGCGATCATTTCACGGTGGTGGTGCATGATTCGCGCGACGTTGCCGAGGATGCGACGCGAGTCGGTGTCGCCACCGCGACACTGGAAGACGTGGCCGCGAGTGACGTCGTCATGCTCGCAGTGCCGGTGCAGGCGATCGAGGGCACGCTCGCGGCGGTCGCCCCGCATGTGCGGCCCGGCGCGCTGGTCGTGGACGTGGCATCGGTCAAGATGCTGCCCGCGCGCTGGATGGCGGAGGCACTGCCCGACAGTGTCGACATCGTCGCCACCCACCCGCTGTTCGGGCCGCAGAGCGCGCGGCGCGGGCTGGCGGGGCAGCCGTTGGTGGTCTGTCCGGTGCGCGGCGAGCGCCACCACCGCGTCGCCGAATTCGGGCGCAAGCTCGGCCTCAAGGTCTCGATCACCAGCGCCGAAGAGCATGACCGCGAAATGGCCTATGTTCAGGCGCTGACGCATTTGATCGGCCGGACGTTGGTCAATGTCCGCATCCCGGATGAGGAGTTGAAGACCGACAGCTACCAGCATCTGCTCGAGCTGTGCGCGCTGATCGGCGATGATAGCGAAGAGCTGTTCTTCGCGATTCAGAACCTCAACCCGTTCGCGGGCGAGATCACACAGCAGTTCATCGGCGAGGCGAACGGCCTGCTCGCCCGCGCGCTCAACGCCGGAAACCGCAGCGCGGCGGATTAATCCGCGAAACCCGGCTCGAACGCGTTGATCCGGCGATGCACCGCTGCTTCGATTTCCTCGCGGGGCAGGCCGGGTGGAAGCGGATCGCCATACAGGAACGTGACGGTGCCGGGACGCTTTGGCCCTTGGCGCGGCCAGACCTTCCCAGTCTCGCATGCCACCGGGATCACCGGCAGCTTGATCGCGCGGTAGAGGCCGGCAAAGCCCGAGCGCAGCGGCGGTGTTTCGCCCGGAGGCGTGCGGGTGCCTTCGGGAAAGATCACCACCGACCTGCCCTCCTCGACTGCGGCGCGGGCTTCCTTCATCATCGCGCGCAGGGCCTTCGCCGATCCGGCGCGGTCGATCACGATCACACCATATTGCCGCGCGACCCAGCCCCAGACCGGGATGCGCGCGAGTTCCTGCTTCATCACGATTGCGGGCGCATCGAGCATCGCGGCCATCGCCAGCGTCTCATACATCGCCTGATGCTTGACCGCATAGAGCGCCGGACCTTCGGCGCGCTGCCCCGCGACCGCGACCCGAATGCCGAGGATCTGGTGCGCGAGCAACAGCCCAAGGCCCGCCCAGGCCATCGAATAGCGGCGGATTCGCTGCGTGCCGAACAGGGCGATGATCGGTGCGGCAAGCACGATCGGCACCGACAGGCCGTAGAAGATGATCGAGAAGATCAGCGTGCGGATACGGTCAGCCATTGCCGATCCCGAACAGCAAGGCGAAGCGCCGCACCAGATATTTGTGATATTCGCGCAGCAGCATCGACCAGCTGGCGGTGGTGCGAACCCCATCGCCACGAATCTCGACATCGGGGCCGAGCGCGTTGGCGAGTTCGAGCTTGGCGCGCGGGACGTGCCAGTCGGCGGTGACCAGCCGGATCGACTTATAGCCATGCTGCGCGACCCATGCGGCGGTCTCATCGGCGTTGGAGCGGGTGTCGACCGCCTCATGCCCCAGATCGATGCAGCAGCGGAACAGGCGCGGCGAGGTCTTGTACTCGACCGCCAGTTCGATCGGGCGCACCGTCGGGTCGGTGCCGGTGATCAGCATGCGCTTGGCGCTCTTCGCCTGAAGCAGCGCGATCCCGCGATCGATTCGCCCCGGTCCACCGGTCGGGACGACGATGGCGTCGGTCTTCACTTCGGAATCGAGCGGCTTGCCCAGCGACAGCATGAACAGGCCGAAGCCGATCGCCCAGGCGAGGATGAGCAGGAGCGGGATGCGCCAGATCACAGCGTGCGCCCCAAGGTCCGCAGCACCGCGACCCGCGCCGCCGCCATCGCCAGCAGCGCGAAGGCGAGCGGCACCAGCGCGAGCAGCACCCAGTCGGCATCGGCCAGCGCGATGCTGCCGAGCAGTTCCGAGCCGAGCGCCGACGTCTGCCGCCCGAGCAGCCATACCGCGCCCAATGCCGCCATCGTCCCGATCACCCCGCCTAGCAGCGTGTCGAGCGCGATGCGGCGCTGGAACAGGCGCGCCACCTGAGTGTCGGTAGAGCCCAGCATATGCAGCACCGCGATCGTGTCGCGATGCGTATCGAGCCCCGCGCGCGCCGCAAGCAGCACCACCGCTGCGGTCGCCGTCGCCATCAACAGCACCAGCCCCGCCGCCGCCCAGGTTAGCGTCGCGATGAAGCCGGCTACAGGCGACAGCCATTGCGCATGCTGGTCCACCCGCGCCGCGGGCGACACCGCGAGTGCGGTCTGGCGCACCCGCGCGATCAGCGCCGGATCGCCCGCGCGCAGATCGACATCGATCATCGCGGGCATTGACAGCTCGGCATCGAGCCCGGTATCGCCGAGCCAGGGGCGCAGCAGCTCGGCCAGCCGCGCGCGATCGACCTCGCTCACCTGAGTCACGCCGGGAATCGCGCGGATGCGCTCGACCAGAGCGCGGGCATTGGCGTCGCGCCGCGCGGCGTCCGCCTCGACCAGCTGAACCGTCAGCCGTCCGGCGAGCTGCCGGTCGAGCGACCGCCCCGCACCGGCCATGCCAAAGCCAAGCGCTCCGGCGAGCACGGTCAGGAACAGCATGATCGCCATGATCCACACCATCGCACGGGTCCGCTGCCCGTCATCGAGCCAGCGATGATGCGGTCGCGGTCGCCCGATCGCCATCATGCCTCCCCCCGATCGGGCGGGAAGCGTAGCGCGCCGGTGGGGTCGAGCAGCCGCCCCTTTTCAATCCGCATCATCCGCGCGTCGGGAATGCGGTTGAGCAAGTGGAAGTCGTGCGTCGCGACCACGACGGTGGTGCCGAGCCGGTTGAGCGAATCGAACAGGTGCAGCAGCCGTTCGGCCATGTCGGGATCGACGTTGCCGGTCGGCTCGTCCGCCACCAGCATCTCGGGCCGGGTGATCACGGCGCGGGCGATGGCGATGCGTTGTTGCTCGCCACCCGACAGCGTCGGCGGCTTGGCCTTGCCGCGATCGGTGAGGCCGACCCAGGCGAGCATCTCGCGCACCGGCGCCTCGATCTCGCCTTCCGGCATCCCGGCGACGCGCAGCGGGAGGGCGATATTGTCATAGGCCGAAAGGTGCGGGAGCAGGCGGAAGTCCTGGAACACCACCCCGATGCGGCGGCGAAACCCCGGCAGGCGGCGGCGCGGCAGCGCGCCAGCATCTTCGCCGAACAATCGCACCACGCCGCGCGTCGGCCGCTGAGCGAGGTAAAGCAGCTTCAGCAGCGACGTCTTGCCCGCGCCCGATGCGCCGGTCAGGAAATAGAACGCGCCTGCGCTGAGCGTGAAACTGACGTCGCTCAGCGTTTCGGTCCCGGTGCCATAGCGCAGGCCGACATTCTCAAACTGAACGATATTGGCCATGTGCCGGCGTCGGCCGCTCCTGATCCTTCTGCCCCTAGGCCAGCCATCGCACAGCCAACCGGCCCGCTCAAGCATAGCCGCAGCCGCGCGACTCGGGCCTTGCCATTCCCGCGCGGCGGGTGTTTAGATTCGGGACTGGCGGCTGCCCGTTTTGGGTTGATGGCTGCCTAGCAACGCGTGCCGCCATGATCCTCGAATGCCCCGAATGCCGAACGCGCTATTTGGTCCCCGATACCGCCATCGGCGGTGACGGGCGGACGGTGCGTTGTGCCAGCTGCAAGCATAGCTGGTTCCAGGCCCCAGCCGGTGGCGCGGCGAGCGTCGCGAAGCCCGCCCCCGATGTGGTGCGGGCGGACGCCTATTCGCAGCCAGCCCCGGTCGAGGACAAGCCGCGCGAATACGACCCGTTCGCGCATGAGCCGCCATTCAAGCCGCGCCGCAATCCCGAGAAGCGCTGGACCGCCGCCGCCGCCATCGCCGGCCTGTCGATGGCACTGGGTGCGGGCGCGATCATCTGGACCGGCGCGCCCGGCCTAGCCTCGCAACTGGGCCTGCGGATCGGCGCGGCGCAGACCCCGCTGATCTTCACCGCCCAGTCGGTCGAGCGCAAGCCGCGCCTCAATGGCGGCGAGCTGTTCGTGGTCAGCGGACAGGTGATGAACCCGACCAAGGAGACGCAGCGCGTCCCCAACATCCTGGCCGAGCTGCGCGATGCGAACAACACGATCGTCTATAGCTGGACGATCACGCCGGACCCGCGCACGCTGCCCGCCGGCGGAAGCCTCGACTTCAACAGCGGCAAGCTCGACGTGCCGCCGACGGGCAAGACGATCCAGTTCAGCTTTTCCGGCGAAGGCGGCGGATAGTCCACCATAGCCGCCCGCCGTTGAGCAATGCGGCGGCGACCATGCCGCTGCCCGACGCCCACACCAGCCCCATCGGTCCCCAGCCATGCTGGACCGTCCACAGCCCGATCGCGCCGGTCAGCACGAAGAAGGCGAGGATGCCGTTAATCCCCGCCGCGACCTGATCCCCCAGCGAGCGCAGCGCATAGACGAACACCACTTGAAGCCCGTCGAACAGGATGAACGGTGCCCACAGCGCCAGCATCAGCGCGGCGAGCGTCGCGACCTCTGCCGATGCCGGGAAACCCGACACGATCAGCAGCGGCGCGAACGTCAGCGGAAGCGCGAGCAGGCCGAGGATCAGCGCCGCCAGCACCGCGCCGATGGCGGTGCGGGGTCCCGCCTGTGCCGGCACGCCCTCCCCAACCGCATTGCCCACGCGCACGCCGACAGCGGACCCCAAGCCTAGCGCGAAGGCGAAGGTGACGTTGTGGACCGAGAACACGATCTGGAACGCGTGCGTGACCGAATCGCCGAGTTGGGTCGACAGCGCGATCAGGATCGAGAAGCCGGCCAGTTCCAGCCCCGACGCGACTGCAGGCACCGCGCCGAACGCCAGCAGCCGCCCTACGCCGCGCCACATCGCGGGGGTGCCGAGGTCGCTCCAGTCGCGCACGCCGCGCTCTTTCGCGCGGGGCAGAGTGAGCGCGGCGATGGTCATGGCGACGGCGCCGACGATCGTGGCGATGACGGTGGCGCTGGCCGCGCCGACCGCGCCGAACTGTGGCAGGCCGAACTGGCCGGTGGCGAGGATCCAGGCGAGGACCGCGTTGAGCGGCAGGATCGAGAGGTTGACCGCCATCACGCGGCGCGGGCGGCTGACGCCTTCGAGGAAGAAGCTCGCGGCGACGATGATCAGCTGAAACGGGTAGGCGAGCGCCATCACCTGAACGACCCGCGCCGCTTCGGGGGCGATGCCGGGATCGACGCCGACGCCGCGCAGCATTGGCAGGGCGAAGACGAACAGCAGCGCGCCGCTGATCAGGCCGAGGATGCCGCCGAGGACGAGGCCCTGCCGCAGCACCGCGCCGGTCGCGGGAAGGTCCTTGGCTCCGTCGGCGCGGGAGGAGAAGACGAGCACGCCGGTGAGCCAGCCCAGCGCCACGACGATGCCGATGAAGGTCAGCGTGCGGCTCGCGCCGAGTGCGGCGACCTCATGCGTTCCGACCAGCCCGACGACGATCACGTCGGTGACGTGGAGGATCGTCCAGTTGAGGCCAGTCAGCACCACCGGCCAGGCCAGCGCGAGGATGCGGCGGATTTCCGCGCGGGTTTCGGGGGTCAGCGTCATGGGGCCGCCGCCTTAGCCGCAGACTGCCGCGGAAAAAAGGGAGGTTGCATGCCCCCCGGCCCTTTGCTAGGGGCCGCTGCCTTACCCGCCTCCGGTCTCATCCGGTGTGCGAAATCCGTGCGGCCATGGCGGAATTGGTAGACGCGCAACGTTGAGGTCGTTGTGGGCGAAAGCCCGTGGAAGTTCGAGTCTTCTTGGCCGCACCATTTCATTAAAAATTCAAATGAACCAACCCCTTAAGGGGTAAACCGACGCGCGGCATGGGCCACGCGCCGGTAGTCCACATCAGAACGGCACGTCGTCGTCGAGATCGTCGGGGAAGCCGCCGCCCGCAGCGCCGCCGCTGGCCGCGCCACCGCGCGCCGCGCCGCCGCCGAAGCCGCCACCCGCGTTACCGCCGCCATAGCCACCGCCACGGCTGCTCGACTGGCCCGCGAACGAATCGTCGCCGCCGCCCCAGTCATCGCCGCCACGGCTGCCGCCACCGCCAGCGCCACCGCCCTGCGCGCCGCCGGGTCCGTCGAGCATCACCAGCTTGGCATCGAAGCCCTGCAGCACGATTTCGGTCGAATAGCGGTCCTGGCCCTGCTGATCCTGCCATTTGCGGGTCTGGAGCTGGCCCTCAAGATAGACTTTCGACCCCTTGCGCAGATAGCGTTCGGCAACGTTCGCGAGTCCTTCGGAGAACAGCTTGACCGTATGCCATTCGGTGCGCTCCTTCTTCTCGCCGCTGTTGCGGTCCTTCCACGATTCGGAAGTGGCGACGCGCAGTTCGACCACCTTGCCGCCGTTGGAAAAGGACCGGCTTTCGGGATCGCGCCCGAGATTGCCGACCAGGATGACCTTATTGACGCTGCCCGCCATATTCACTCCGCTTGTAAATCGATATCGAGGGACGAATGGCCGATATCCTTAACCTGAACAAGGCGCGCAAGGCACGCGCGAAGGCACAGAGTGCCGCAAAGGCTGTGGAGAACCGCGCCAAATTCGGGCGCACCAAGGCGCAGAAAGCGGCGGACGAAGCCGAGCGCGCCCGGATTTCCGAAAATCTGGACGGCGCGCGGCGGGAATGAGGTTCGACTTTGGCCTGGCCATGATCAGGGTATAGCATAATGAGAACATGTAGGAAACATGTTGGATATTATCGTGTTATGTGAAGCGCTTATAGGCATTCGCGAAAGGTTGAACTGGCCGAATCCGGCAGCGTTGGGCGGCGCTGCGGATTGGGCGAAGTGAACATGTCGCGGGTTTACGCGTCATTGGTCCGATTTGGGGTGTCGCCTTTCCCGAGGCGCAAGTCCCAGATCGACAAAGCGGCGTCGGCAAATTTCTGCTTTTGTCGAATGTCCGGTTTCAGCCAGTCTGATTGAGAGGCGCAATGTCGGAAAGTGGGTGGAAAACGGACCTTGGACGAGTTAAGTCGCCGCAATGACATCTGGCCGTTTTGTGTCGGCAGTTCGGCGCACCACTCCCTTTTTACTCCCGATCATTGCCGCCACCCTTTTTATCAGCAAGATAATGGAAACGAAGTACCAGGAGGGCTGGTTCGCAGCGCAAGGATGCATCCCTCAAAGCGGGTGCGTCTTGGGGGAGTTCAACCTCGGAGAATACGTGGTGATTGGCGCACTTGTTTGCGCCAGCTTTGTGTTTGTAGGTGTTGGTCGAATCAAGTTGGGAAATTATCTAGCGCTCATCTTGGCCTTGTTGTGTGGCATGGCTTGGCTGGGCGCTACGCGATAATATCCGCAACGCGGTCGTTAGCCGAAAGGCAGGCTACCAGGATGCGATGACCGTTAGCTCCCCGCTTGAGGCGATGGAGCCCGACGACGCCCCCTAAAGCCCCAGCGCCTTCGCCCCCCAATAGGTCAGCCCCGCCGCCGCATAGGCCGCCGCGAACAGATAGACGATCATCACGATCGGCCATTTCCAGCCATTGGTTTCGCGCCGTGCTACCGCGATGGTCGAGAGGCATTGCGGGGCGAAGACGAACCAGGCGAGGAAGGCGAGGGCGGTGGGGAGCGGCCAGCTTTCGGCGAGGCGGTCGCCGAGCGCCGCTGCGCCGGTTTCCTCGTCCGGGGCGTCGATCGCGTAGACGGTCTGGAGCGCCGATACCGCGACTTCGCGCGCGGCCATGGCCGGGATCACCGCAAGGCTCATTTCATGGTTGAAGCCGATCGGGGCGAGCACGACTTCGAGGCCGGATGCGATGCGGCCGGCGATCGAATATTCGCTCTGCTTCACGCCTTCGGGTGCCACCGGGTAGGAGGCGAGCAGCCAGAGCGCGACGGTGACGCCCATGATGATCGTGCCGGCGCGGCGCAGGAAGACATAGGCGCGCTGCCACAAGCCGATCAGCAGGTCTCGGATCGAGGGAAGCTGATAGCGCGGCATTTCCATCATGAAGCCGCCGCTCTTGCCGCGCGTCGCGGTCAGGCGCAGCACGAAGGCCGCGAGGATCGCGCCAACGATGCCGAAGACATAGAGGCCGAACAGCACCAGCCCCTGCAAGCCAATGCCCGGGCCGACATCGCGCGCGGGGATGAACGCGCCGATGATCAGCATATAGACCGGAACACGCGCCGAGCAGGTCATCAGCGGCGCGATCAGGATCGTGGTCAGCCGCTCCTTGGGATCGTCGATCGAGCGCGCGGCCATGATGCCCGGGATCGCGCATGCGACCGACGAGAGCAGCGGGATGAAGGCGCGGCCCGACAGGCCGACCAGCGACATCAGGCGATCCATCAGGAAGGCGGCGCGGACCATGTATCCGGTCGCTTCGAGCAGCAGGATGAAGAAGAACAGGATGAGGATCTGGGGCAGGAACACCACCACCGATCCGACGCCGGCGATGATTCCCTGAACGATCAGGTCGCTGATGAAGCCGCTGGGCAGATTGGCCTGCGCCTGGACGCCGAGCCATTCCTGAGCGCCCTCGATCCAGCCGATCGGGGCTTCGGACCAGCTGTACACCGCCTGGAACATCACGAAGAACATGGCGATCAGGATCATCCAGCCCGCGACGGGGTGAAGGACGACGTTATCGACGGCGCGGGTGAAGGCGCGGCCACGCGGCTGATCGGTGATGGCGAGCGCGGCGATGCGGCGGGCGTCGCGCTGAAAATGGGTGATATCCGCTTCGGGCACGGCAGGCGCGGCGGCGTGGCTGGCGAGCAGGACGCCGCCGAGCGCTGCGCGCAGTTCGTCGAGGCCGCGCTTGCGCACCGCGACGGTGGTGACGACCGGCACGCCGAGCTCCGCCGACAGCGCGTCGGCGTCGATCGTGATTCCGTCGCGGGTCGCCATGTCGATCATGTTGAGCGCGACCACCATCGGGCGGCCGAGCTGGCGCAGCTGGAGCACGAAGCGCAGATGGTTTTCGAGGTTGGAGGCGTCGGCGACGACGATCAGCGCGTCGGGGAGGCGTTCGCCTTCCTGCTTGCCGAGCACGACGTCGCGGGTAACGGCTTCGTCGGGGCTGGACGGATCGAGACTGTAGGTGCCGGGCAGGTCGACCAGCTCGACCGGGCGGCCATCATTGAGCGCGAGGCGGCCGGAATGGCGCTCGACCGTGACGCCGGGATAATTGCCGACCTTTTGCCGCGCGCCGGTGAGCGCGTTGAACAAAGCGGTCTTGCCGGCATTGGGGTTGCCGACGAGCGCGACGAGCGGTTGCGCGTTCATGCCGCGCTCTCCACCACGGGCACGATTCGGATCGCGGCGGCGACATGGCGGCGCAGCGCGACGGTCATGCGGCCGATGCGGACTGCTGCAGGGCCGCCGAACCAGCCGACCGGGCGGATCAGTTCGACCACGACCCCTTCGTCCAGACCGAATTCGCGCAGGCGCCGCACTTCATGGGGGGCAAGCGCAGTCCAGTCGATCGACACGACGGTGGCAGGGAGATTGCGCGCAGCACGCGCCAGCGAGTCACTCATGTTGCGAGCGATTATCAAGAGCGGTGAGGAAAAGCCAGCGGATTGCGAATCATTCCTCCCCCAGCTTGCTGGGGGAGGGGGACCGCCGCGCAGCGGTGGTGGAGGGGCCGCCCCGTAGAGGGCGGTATTTTGCCGAGCTGGGTTCGGCTGTCTGCGCAGCCGCCCCTCCACCACCCGCTGCGCGGGCGGTCCCCCTCCCCTGAGACAAGCTCAGGGGAGGAATGGGTGGGTTGCAAATCTTTCCGCCATCGCGCACCCGCTGGCTTTCCCTCCAGACAGACTGACAGCCATGACCGACAGCATTCTCCGCCCAGAATTGCGCGACGCCGCGCTCACTTCCAAGGCCTGGCCTTATGAAGAGGCGCGCAAGCTGCTCAAGCGCTATCCCGACGGGAAGCCTGGCGGTGCGCCGGTGCTGTTCGAGACCGGCTATGGTCCGTCGGGCTTGCCGCATATCGGCACGTTCAACGAAGTGCTGCGCACGACGATGGTGCGGCGCGCGTTCGAGACGCTGTCGGATCAACCGACGCGGCTGATCGCGTTCAGCGACGATATGGACGGCCTGCGCAAGGTGCCGGACAATGTGCCGAATGGCGCGATGCTCGCGCAATATATCGGCCATCCGCTGACCAAGGTGCCGGACCCGTTCGGCAAGTTCGACAGCTTTGCCGCGCATAACAATGCGATGCTGCGCGACTTTCTCGACCGGTTCGGGTTCGAGTATGAGTTCGCCTCGTCCACCGACTATTATGGGTCGGGGAAGTTCGACGAAGCGCTGCGACAGGTGCTGCGCAACTATCAGGGCATCATGGACGTGATGCTGCCGACGCTGCGCGCCGAGCGGCAGGCGACCTATTCGCCGGTGCTTCCGATCAGCCCGAAGACGGGCATCGTGTTGCAGGTGCCGATCGAGGTGCTCGACCCCGAAACCGGCATGATCGCGTTCACCGACAGCGATGGCGAGCGGATCGAACAGACCATCTTTGGCGGCAAGTCCAAGCTGCAGTGGAAGGCCGATTGGGCGATGCGCTGGGTCGCGCTGGGCGTCGATTACGAGATGGCGGGCAAGGACCTGATCGATTCGGTGACCCAATCGGGCAAGATCGCGCGCGTACTGGGTGCCCGCCCGCCGGAGGGGTTCAACTACGAGCTGTTCCTCGATGCCAAGGGCGAGAAGATCAGCAAGACCAAGGGCAATGGCCTGTCGATCGAGCAGTGGCTGAGCTATGGCCCCGACGAGAGCCTTGCCTTCTACATCTATCGCGAGCCGAAAAAGGCCAAGGCGCTGCATCTGGGCCTGATCCCGCGCGCGGTGGACGATTATTGGCAGTTCCGCGCCGCCTATGCCGAGCAGCCGGTCGAGCAGCGGCTCGGCAATCCGGTGCATCATATCCATAACGGCCCGCCGCCTGAGGGGACGCTGCCGGTGACGTTCGGGCTGTTGCTCAACCTGGTCGGCGTGATGCGTGAGGCGACCAAGGAGCAGGTGTGGGGCTATCTCGCCAATTATCTGCCCGGTGCGAGCGCCGCGGAATGGCCGGAGCTGGATGCGCTGATCGGCTATGCCATCGCCTATGTCCGCGATGTGGCGGACAAGCCGGTGCGGCGCGCGCCCGAGGGCGTCGAAGTGGACGCGTTGCAGGATCTGGACCGCGAACTCGCCGCTGCGGGGGCGGATGCGTCGGCCGAGGATCTGCAGAACATCGTCTATGAAATCGGCAAGGCGCGGTTCGGCAAGGAGGCGCTGCGCGACTGGTTCAAGGCGCTGTACGAGACGCTGCTGGGCAGCTCGCAGGGGCCGCGCATGGGCAGCTTCATCGCGCTGTATGGCGTGGAGAATAGCCGGACGTTGATCGGCGAAGCGCTGGCGAAGGGCTGACGATCAATCCTCCCCGGAACGGGGAGGGGGACCGCCGCCGCAGGCGGTGGTGGAGGGGGCCCGAGGCAATCGAATTGCTTCAAGGAGGGCCCCCTCCGTCAGCGCTTCGCGCTGCCACCTCCCCGTGCCGGGGAGGATTTTATTCGGCCTCTTCCGGCGCGAGCCAGCGCAGGCGGGCGGCGCTGTTGCCGTTACCGGTGACGCTGGCTTCGACGCCGGCTTGCGTGAGAGCATCGACCACAATCTGCGCGCCGCTGCCCGACACGCCGATCGGCAGCTTGATCCGCTGCGCCGCCCAGATTGCGGTGGCGAGCGCGTCGGCGTTGGGCTTGTCGTCCGCGACCGCGATGTCGGGGAGCGCGGCGACGGGCGGGATCAGGGTGACGGTCCAGCCTTGCACGCCAGCCGCGACGCGGGTTTCGAGCGCGCGATAGGCGGCGAGGTTCGCGCCGGGCAGCGGGGTCGCGTTGACCACGGCGCGGCGATTGTCGCGGTCGAGCAGCACCGCATCGACCTTGACCCCGGCGATCAGCGCGAGCTGTTCCTGTGCGCGCGCGGCGAGGCGGTTGGCGGCGGTGGCGCTGGAGGCCTGTGCGGCGGCGACCTGCGCTGCTTCGGCCTGGGCGCCGGTGCCGACGCGGATCTGTTCGAGTTCGACCGCGACCGGGCGGCCGATCAGCTCGCGCAACACTGCGGTGGCGCGGCGCTCGGCCTCGGCGCGCAGCTGGGGCGTCAGCACGGTGGCGGTGACGCGGACGGGTTCGGCCTGATAGTCGATATCGACCTGGCTCAGGCGCGCGACCCCCTCGAACTCGCTGCTGATGACTTCGCGGATCTGGCGCGAGGCATTGGCCTCCCAGCCGAGCTGGACGAGGACCAGCCCGAGCGGAATCGCGAAGGCGGCGAGCGCGATGGTGACGACGATCGTCTGGAGCATCGTATGCTGGGGCGAGAGGTGCGAGCCAAAGCCATAGAGCCGCGCGACGACGGCGGCGGCGACCGCGATGGTGATGAGGTTGGTCAGGAACAGCAGCAGCGAGCCGGCGAAGACTGTCCAGTTCCAGGTGGCAAGGCCAAAGCCGACCACCGCGATCGGTGGCATCAATGCGGTGGCGATGGCGACGCCGACCACCGTGCCTGCCCTGCCCCGGATCATTGCATAGGCTCCGGCCAGCGCCGAGAAGAGCGCGACGAGCAGGTCGAACAAATTGGGACGGGTGCGCGCGGCGATTTCGGTCGTCACATTCTGAATCGGGGACACGAGCACCAGCAGCGCGGTGAACAGGATCGCGATCAGGACGCCGAGCGCAACCGCAATGGCCGAGGTGCGAATCTCGTCCCAATCGAACGTGGCGAGGCCGAAGCCCAGGCCGATGATCGGCCCCATCAGCGGCGAGATCAGCATCGCGCCGATCACCACTGCTGGCGAAGAGAGCAGGAGCCCGAGCACTGCGATGCCCGCCGACATCAAGGTCATGAAGGCATAGCGGCCGGTGAAGCCGGCGTCGTCGCGCACCTTTTCGACGACATCGACATGGTCGACCGTGGCGATCACCCGCGTCCGCCACCAGGCGACGACCGGATTATCGGGCTTCAACAATGCGATGCTCATCGGGTGGGCTGTAAGGGGTTTGCCCCGGCGGTTCCAGCCGTTAGGCAGGGGGTGAACCGCAATCACAGGGGAAGTTCATGGCCGCGCGGAACGACCAGGCAGGACGATCGGTGCTGCGCACCTTTCTGAAGAGTGAGGCCGCGGGCGGCATCATCCTGATGGCCGCCGCGGCGCTGGCGATGATCGTCGCCAATCTGCCGGGACTTTCCGAAGCCTATTTCCACCTGCTCCATCTGGACACCGGGCCGGTGATCAGCCCGAAATACGGGTCGATGACGGTGCATCTGTGGATCAACGATGCGCTGATGGCGATCTTCTTTCTGTTCGTCGGGCTTGAGATCAAGCGCGAGTTTATCGACGGGCAGCTCGCCACCTGGGAGCATCGCCGTTTGCCGATCGTCGCAGCGGCAGCGGGGATGGTCGGGCCGGCGCTGGTCTATCTGTTCATCACCGGATGGAGCGGGCCGCTGGTTAATGGCTGGGCAATCCCGGCGGCGACCGACATCGCGTTCGCAATCGGCGTGCTGGCATTGCTCGGCAGCCGCGCACCCGCCTCGCTCAAGCTGTTCCTGACCACCGTGGCGATCGTCGATGACATGGGTGCGGTGGCGATCATCGCGATTGCCTATACCGCCGAGCTGTCGACGCTGTACCTCGCGCTTGGCGCGCTGGTGATGGCCACCATGTACGTGCTCAACCGCAGCGGGGTGAAGAAGTTGACGCCCTATCTGCTGCTGGGCGCGGCTTTGTGGTATTTCGTGTTCATGTCGGGGGTGCACGCGACGATTGCGGGCGTGCTGACCGCGATGATGGTGCCGATCACGACCAGTCCGGGCGCGTGCGACGATACCGAGTCGCCGCTGCACAAGCTCGAGCATGCACTCGCGCCATGGGTCGCCTATGCGATCGTGCCCGTGTTCGGCTTTGCCAATGCCGGCGTCAGCCTGACCGGCATGTCGCCTGCAATCCTGCTCGAACCGCTGCCGCTGGGCATTGCGGCGGGCCTGTTCCTGGGCAAGCAGTTCGGCATTTTCGGAAGCATCTGGCTGGCGGCGAAGCTGCGCTTTGCGTCGCCCCCGGGCGGAGCGACCTGGGTGCAGATCTATGCCGTGGCGATGCTGTGCGGCATTGGCTTTACGATGAGCCTGTTCATCGGTGGCCTCGCCTTCCCCGGCAATGAGTTGCTGGTGGACGAGGTGAAGATCGGCGTGCTGACCGGTTCGATCCTGTCGGCGGTGATCGGCTATACCATCCTGCGGTTCGCGCCACGCTGGCGCGAAGGCGGCAAGGGCGACGCCGATCTGGTCGCCTGATGCGCTGCTTCTACGACCCTGGCCAGCTGGCGCATGCCCCGGCGCGCGAGCTGCATAATGGGGCGTTCGTGCCCTATGCCGAAACGCCCGCGCGGGCGGCGGCGATCGCGGCGACGCTGGGTTCGACCGAGCTGCCGCAGGATCGCGGCGAGGCGCCGATCCGGGCGGTGCATGATGCGGGCTATATCGAGTTCCTCAAGACTGCGCCTGCGCGCTGGGCGGAGGCGGGGCGGCCGGGCGATGTCATGGGCTATATCTGGCCGACGGTGCGCAAGCGCGCGCTGAAGCTCGACCGGATCGACGCGCTGGCGGGGCAGTACAGCATCGACGCATCGACGCCGCTGACCGCCGACACCTGGGGCGCGAGCTATCGCAGCGTGCAGAGCGCGCTGGCGGCGACGCATGCCGTGCTGGACGGCGAGCGGACGGCGTTTGCGCTGTCGCGGCCGCCGGGGCATCATGCGGGCGCGGATTATCTGGGCGGATATTGCTACCTCAACCATGTTGCGGTCGCGGCGCAGGCGGCGCGCGATGCCGGGGTGGGGCGGGTCGCGATCCTCGATATCGACTATCATCACGGCAACGGCACGCAGGATATCTTCTGGGAGCGCGGCGACGTGTTCTTTGCCTCGATCCATGCCGACCCGGCGACGGATTTCCCGTTCTACTGGGGCCATGCCGATGAGGCTGGCGAGGGCGACGGCGAGGGTGCAACGCTGAACCTGCCTTTGCCACGGGGCACGAAAATCGATGCGTTCCGCCGCGCGCAGGAGCGGGCGCTGGCGGCGATTGCGGCATCGGGCGCGGAGTTCCTGCTGGTCAGTTTCGGTGCGGATACGTTCGTCGGCGACCCGATTTCGCAGTTCGCGCTGGAGACAGCGGACTATGCGGTGCTGGGGCGTGACGTCGCCGCAGCCGGCCTGCCGACCGCGATCGTGATGGAGGGCGGTTATGCGATCGATGCGCTGGGGGCGAATGTTGCGAGCTTTTTGAGCGGGTTCTGAGGCGCGCGAATTTTTTTCGCGGGGCGTGGAACCAATCGCGATCCGGGGGCGTTGTTGTCCTGCTTGATCGAAAGAAAGAGCATTTAGACGAACCGAACCTTCGCAGGAACGGATCGTCCAGGGAGGCCCGCCGCGCAAGCGACGGGCCTTACTTGTCTCTGGCGAGGATCGCAGCGTCCGGCCCAAGTTCGGGAACAGCAAACGCACCGCTTTTCAACCGAGCAGGCAGGTTTAGCCAATCTGCAAGCCCCATTGGCTGTGCCACGTCGGCAAGTCCGACGTCCGGCCACTCATCCGGGCAGGGCATGTGACATGTGCCGAAAATCCGGTCCCACAGCGTCGTGAACGCACCGAAATTCTTGTCAAAGTGGCGCTCTTCCAACGAATGATGGATGCGGTGGAAGCGGTTGTCGACCAAAACCCACCGCAACGGCCCCAAGGTCACGCGCGTCGGCGAGTGGATCCAAACGATATGGCACCAGAGGATCGCAGTGACCAGGGGAAGGGTTGGCCCGATTTCCGAGATCATCAGGGTGAGTGGGAGTTGCAGCAGGACCAGCGAGAGCAGGCCTTCGCTGAGATGATGGTATGAATTCACCGCACTCAGATCGCGGACCGAATGATGAACTGCATGCCAGCGCCAAAGCCAGCGGTGTTGGACCCGATGATACCAGTAAAAGAAAAAATCATGAACCAGCGCCGCCAGCACGCCCGCAGCGATCGCGGCGGCGAGCGGATGACCGAGCACAGGCTCAAGCGCAGGGAGCGCGAACAGCGGCTCCACGCCCACCGCGCGCCAAGCCGCCCCGAACAGGGTGGCGAGAATCGCCGAAAGCGCAATCGACACGATCCAGAAGCCCGCCCCCGCCAGCCGACCGCGCAGGGCCTGGCGTTCACGCGGGTTTATCAATTCAAACACGGTTACGAGGGTGAGAATCACGCCCCAGGCGAGCAGTTGCTCTCGAAACAGAGCGAATAGCGACGCGATTTCCACGTCTTGTGGATAATGTTCATGAGCAAACAGGTGGTAAACACCGCATCCAAACGAAAGGCGCCGCCGACCCAGTGGCCAGCGGCGCCTTCCTTGTACTCCTGCGATCAGCTTACAGCTTCTCGGTCAGCTCCGGGACGACCTTGAACAGGTCGCCGACCAGGCCGATGTCCGCGACCTGGAAGATCGGGGCGTCTTCGTCCTTGTTGATCGCGATGATCGTCTTGCTGTCCTTCATCCCGGCGAGATGCTGGATCGCGCCCGAGATGCCGACCGCGACATAGACTTCCGGGGCGACGATCTTGCCGGTCTGGCCGACCTGATAGTCGTTGGGAGCATAGCCCGCATCGACCGCAGCGCGGCTGGCGCCGACCGCGGCACCGAGCTTGTCGGCGAGCGGGTCGATCATCGCGTGGAACTGCTCGCCCGAGCCGAGCGCGCGGCCGCCCGAGACGATGATCTTGGCGCTGGTCAGTTCGGGGCGCTCGCTCTTGGCGATTTCCGATCCGACGAAGCTCGACAGACCCTTGTCGCCTGCGCCCGAGACGGTTTCGACCGATGCGCTGCCGCCCTCGGTCGCCGCCTTGTCGAAGGCGGTGCCGCGCACGGTCAGCACCTTCTTGGCATCCGACGAGGTGACGGTGGCGATCGCGTTGCCGGCGTAAATCGGGCGGGTGAACTGGTCGCCCTCGATTCCCACGACTTCGCTGATCTGCATCACGTCGAGCAGCGCAGCCACGCGCGGCGCGATGTTCTTGCCGGTGGTGGTGGCGGGCGCGACGAAGGCGTCATAGCCGGCCATCAGATCGGCGATCAGCGGCGCGACATTCTCGGCGAGCGCATTGGCATAGGCCGCGTCGTCGGCGAGCAGCACCTTGCTGACGCCCGCGATCTTTGCGGCGGCGTCGGCGGCACCCTGCGCGCCCGAGCCCGCGACCAGAGCGACGACGTCGCCCAGCTTGCCCGCAGCGGTGACGGCCGCGAGCGTTGCGTCCTTTACCGACGCATTGTCATGTTCGACCCAGACCAGAACGCTCATGCCACAACTCCCAGTGCCTTGAGCTTGCCGACAAGCTCGTCCACATCCGCAACCTTGACGCCCGCAGTGCGCTTGGCCGGTTCGACGACCTTCACCACCGACAGGCGCGGCGTCACGTCGACGCCGTAATCGGCCGGGGTCTTGGCCGCGAGCGGCTTGCTCTTGGCCTTCATGATGTTGGGCAGCGAGGCGTAACGCGGCTCGTTCAGGCGGAGATCGGTGGTGACGATCGCCGGGGTCTTGAGCTTGACGGTTTCGAGGCCGCCATCGACTTCGCGGGTCACATCGACGCTGTCGCCCGACACTTCGACCTTGCTGGCGAAAGTGCCCTGGCCCCAGCCGAGCAGTGCGCCGAGCATCTGGCCGGTCTGGTTGTTGTCGTCGTCGATCGCCTGTTTTCCGAGGATGATCAGGCCGGGCTGCTCTTCCTCAGCGACCTTGGCGAGCAGCTTGGCGACGCCGAGCGGCTCGACCGGACCTTCGGTGGTGATCAGGATCGCGCGGTCGGCGCCCATCGCCAGCGCGGTACGCAGCGTTTCCTGAGCCTTTTGCTCGCCGATCGAGACCACGACGATCTCGGTCGCCACGCCCTTTTCCTTCAGGCGAATCGCTTCTTCGACCGCGATCTCGTCGAACGGGTTCATGCTCATCTTGACGTTGGCAAGATCCACGCCCGTTCCGTCCGCCTTCACGCGGGGCTTTACGTTATAGTCAAGCACACGCTTGACCGGCACCAGCACTTTCATCGCGTCCTCCGCTCCAATCGCGTCATTTTAAGGCTTCGAGTCTGTCCGTCCCTAGAAGGGTTTTTGCCGTTTTCGCAAGTCCGGTATGGAATCATACGATTGCCGTAGCGTCATTGCGCGAACGAAAAAGGGGTCCGACGCGGATGACGCGCCAGACCCCCTTTCAATGGGTGTTCAGGGGGCCGCGATCAAGCAGCCGACTGAACCTCCGCCACAATCTTCTTCGCCGCGTCGCCCAGATCGTTGGCAGGAACGATGGCGAGGCCCGAATTGGCGAGGATCGCCTTGCCCTGCTCGACATTGGTGCCTTCGAGGCGGACGACCAGCGGAACCGACAGGTTCACTTCCTTCGCCGCGGCGACGATGCCCTCGGCGATGATGTCGCACTTCATGATCCCGCCGAAGATGTTGACGAGGATGCCCTTCACCGCAGGATCGGCGAGGATGATCTTGAACGCCGCCGTCACCTTTTCCTTGTTCGCGCCGCCGCCGACGTCGAGGAAGTTGGCCGGGAACATGCCGTTCAGCTTGATGATGTCCATCGTCGCCATGGCAAGGCCCGCGCCGTTGACCATGCAGCCGATGTCGCCGTCGAGCTTGATGTAGGCGAGGTCATACTTCGACGCCTCGAGCTCGGCGGGATCTTCCTCGGTCTCGTCGCGCAGTTCCATCAGGTCCTTGTGGCGGAACATGGCGTTGCCGTCGAAGCCGACCTTGGCGTCGAGGACGAGGAGGTTGCCCTGCTCGGTCAGCGCGAGCGGGTTGATTTCGATCTGCTCGGCATCGGTGGCGAGGAACGCGGCGTAGAGCGCCGACGCGACCTTGGCCGCCTGCTTCGCCTGGTCGCCGGTCAGGCCGAGCGCGGCGGCGACGGTGCGGCCGTGATGCGGCATGAAGCCGGTCGCGGGATCGACCGAGAAGCTCTGGATCTTTTCAGGGGTCGAATGCGCGACCTCTTCGATGTCCATGCCACCTTCGGTCGAGACGACGAAGGCAACCTTGCTGGTGGCGCGATCGACGAGGAGCGCGAGGTAGAATTCCTTGTCGATGTCGGCGCCGTCGGTGACGTACAGGCGGTTGACCTGCTTGCCCGCGTCGCCGGTCTGGATCGTCACCAGCGTGTTGCCGAGCATGTCCTTGGCGTGCGACTCGACTTCATCGAGGCTGAAGGCGAGGCGGACGCCGCCCTTTGCTTCGGGGGCGAGCTCCTTGAACTTGCCCTTGCCGCGGCCGCCAGCGTGGATCTGCGACTTCACGACATAGAGCGGTCCGGGGAGCTTCTTGGCAGCCTCAACCGCCTCTTCGACGGTGAAGGCGGCATGGCCGGCCGCGATCGGCGCGCCGTACTTCGCCAGCAGTTCCTTGGCCTGATATTCGTGAATGTTCATGGATCGCCCTTTGCGTTGCAGCAAATTTCGCGCCGCTTAAGCACAGGGGCGCGGCGGAATCAAATCTCTTGACTTCGGGATTGCGACGCAGTTGCAATAACGGGGGCCTGGTGGCGGATAACAGCGGCTTAGCGCACCTCTTTCGCGAGCCCCGTCGCGCATAATCCGCCCGAGCTGGTGGCGACCGCAAGGATCTCCGGGTCGCCGAGCGCACGGACGCGGCGCAGGAAGCGGTCGAGCGACTCGGCTTCGCGCGCTTTGGGCAGGTCGGCGATCCGCATCAACTGTGCGAGGCTGAGGCGGTCGACCATGCGTTCGGCCATGCACGCGGCGAGCGGTTTGGGCAGGCCGGCGCTGATCAGGCCAGTGCGCAGCCGCGCCTCGGGCACCGCGCAGGCAGAAAGTGCGGTCAGAGCCGCAATCAGGGGAAACACGCGTCTCGCATCGAACATGGAGGCTCGCTATATCGCCCGCATGAGTCCCGCAATCGGCATCGCGCTGTTCCTGCTCACCGTCGCCCTCATGGAGGGCTTTGCCTATGTCGCGCATCGCTGGCTGATGCACGGGCCGGGCTGG
The DNA here is from genome assembly GCF_035998645.1 of Sphingomonas sp. Classification (GTDB taxonomy): domain Bacteria; phylum Pseudomonadota; class Alphaproteobacteria; order Sphingomonadales; family Sphingomonadaceae; genus Sphingomonas. Next base: position 434,777 of record NZ_DASYHL010000002.1, on the reverse strand, counting down.
TTCCTGCATAAAAGCCACCATTCGCCGCGCACCGGCAATTGGGAGCTGAACGACCTGTACGCCGTGATCTTTGCGGTGCCATCGTTCGTCCTGCTGCTGGGCGGCGTGCATCTGGGGTGGTGGCAGGGCTATGCGTGGATCGGCGCGGGGATTGCGGCCTATGGCGCGATCTATTTCGGGTTCCACGACATCATCGTGCATAAGCGTCTCAACACCCGCTACATCCCCAAGTCGGACTATATGAAGCGGATCATCCAGGCGCACCGGCTGCACCACGTGGTCGAGACCAAGCATGGCACGGTCAGCTTCGGGTTCCTCTACGCCCCGCCGCCGGAGAAGCTGAAGGCGCAGCTCAAGGCGCGCGGCAATGCCGGGGTGCGTGAGCCGGTCGGCCGGTTCTGATTTCAGACCCGATCTTTTACGCGATCGCGGTTCCGGCGGTCGTGCTGCTGGGGCTGTCGAAGGGCGGGTTTGCCGGTGCGGGTTCGCTGTCGCTGCCGGTGATTGCCTTTGTCATCGATCCGGTGCGCGCTGCGGCGATCCTGTTGCCGATCCTGATCGTGCAGGACGTGGTCGGCATCTGGGCGTTCCGGCGGACGGTCGATTATTTCGTACTGGGATGGACGCTGGCGGGAGCGATCGTCGGCATCGCGCTCGGCTATTGGTTTGCAGCGAGCGTGTCGGCGGACGTCGTGCTCGCGATGGTCGGGGTGATCTCGATCGTGTTCGGCGCACACCGGCTGTGGAAGGATCGGCTGGGCGCGCGCGCGGCGTCAACCTCGCCCGGCTGGGTCGGGTCACTGTTCGGAGTCGCATCGGGCTTTACCAGCCAGATCGCCCATGCCGGGGCACCGCCCTGGCAGCTGTGGGTGATGCCGCGCCAGCTGACACCCGCCTATCTGGTCGGCACCACCGCCGTGTTCTTCGGCGCGGTGAACTGGATCAAGGTGCCCGCCTATCTGGCGTTGGGCCAGTTCACCGGCGAGAATCTGGGGACCAGCGCGGTACTGATGCCGGTGGCGATTGCGTCCACCTTTGCCGGCGTATGGCTGGTGCGGCGGGTGTCGCCGGAGCGGTTTTATACTGCGATCTACTGGCTGATGATCGGCGTCGGCGTGGTGTTGGTGGCGAAGGCGATGGGGTGACCCTGGCTAGGGCTTCGCGGCAACATGTTCCCGGCAAGCCAAAATGTCCGTCATGTCGGCATAGGCCTGACGCCAGGCAAGATCGGATTTGAACAGGATCAGGTGAGCCGCCGTAGCTCGCTCATCCTCTGAAAGATCGCTTGTTTCGGGGCTGTCTTCACACCATCGCAAGCGCTTCAGGCGTGCCAGCAGCGCGCCTGTCGGCATCGATTCCAACTGCTCCCGTGTCAGCGGAGTCACCGCGCGCTTGAGGCCACGTCCCTTCTTCACCGCGTGCCCCGTCGCCTGCTCGGGTCAGTCAAACAGCGACGACACCGAAGACTCATCCGCGATGCGGCGAATCGCCTCGGCGAGCAGCGGCGCGATGGTGAGGTGGCGGATGCGCTGGGCCTGTCCCACGACGTCATGGTTGCCGATCGAGTCGGTGATGACCAGCTCCCGCAGCGCCGAACCATCGACGCGCGCGACCGCGCCGCCCGACAGGACGCCATGGGTACAATAGGCGACGACGTCCTCGGCGCCGGCCGCCTTGAGCGCGGCGGCGGCGTTGCACAGGGTGCCGGCCGAGTCGACGATGTCGTCGATCAGCACGCAGAAGCGACCCTCGACCTCACCGATGATGTTCATCACTTCCGATTCGCCGGCCTTTTCACGGCGCTTGTCGACGATCGCGAGCGGGGCGTTGTCGAGTCGCTTGGCGAGCGCGCGGGCGCGGACCACGCCGCCGACGTCGGGCGAGACGACCATCAGGTTCTTGTCGGAGAAGCGCGCCTTGATATCCTCGCTCATCACCGGGGCGCCGAACAGATTGTCGGTGGGGATGTCGAAAAAGCCCTGAATCTGCCCGGCGTGCAGATCGACCGAGAGGACGCGGTTGGCACCCGCAGTGGTGATCAGGTTCGCGACCAGCTTGGCCGAGATCGGGGTGCGGGGCCCAGGCTTCCGGTCCTGACGGGCATAGCCGAAATAGGGGAGCACTGCGGTGATGCGACGGGCCGACGCGCGGCGCAGCGCATCGATCATGATCAGCATTTCCATCAGATTGTCGTTCGCGGGGTATGCGGTCGACTGGAGCACGAACACGTCCTCGCCGCGCACATTCTCGAGAATCTCGACGAAAATCTCTTCATCCGCAAAGCGGCGGACATTCGCCTTTGTGAGCGGGATTTCGAGATAGGAGGCGATCGCCTGGGCGAGCGGCAGGTTCGAGTTGCCAGCCATCAGTTTCATAGTGCGCGTCGCTCCCCGGCGAGTGTCATCGAATTGTCTCCCCTTAGGATCGCGGATCGCTCGCGAAAAGAGGGCGTTTGGAGTAGCGTGTCCGCGCAACAGTGTCCCACGCGGAAACACGGCGAGTCAGGACAGCATTGCTGTCCCATCTCGACAGCCACGTTGAAACAATATAATCGGGCGCTGAAATAGAATGTCCGCACGCTGCGAGGCGATGGGGACGCCCTTTAGCTGCTGGAGAGTGCATTGGCGGACGTCCCGCGCAACCTGCCCCCGCTGAGCCTGCATGTGCCGGAGCCCAAGTTCCGGCCCGGCGATGCGGTCGATTTCGCTGCAGTGGAGGTGCCGCCCGCCGGCGCCCAGCCCCGCCCCGACACCGCCGCCGATCCGGCGAGCTTCCACGACCTGTCCTATACGCTGATCCGCGTGCTCGACGATGAAGGTCAGGCAGTCGGGCCGTGGAACCCACGCCTCGATCCCGACACGCTGCGCAAGATGCTGCGCGACATGGCACTGGTCCGCGCGTTCGACGAGCGGATGTTCCGCGCGCAGCGGCAGGGCAAGACCAGCTTCTACATGAAGTGCACCGGCGAAGAGGCGGTGGCGATCGCCGCGACGCACGCGCTGGCCAGCGACGACATGTGCTTCCCCAGCTATCGCCAGCAGGGCATCCTGATCGCGCGCAACTACAGCCTGGTTCAGATGATGAACCAGATCTATTCGAACAGCGGCGACGCGCTGCAGGGCAAGCAGCTGCCGATCATGTATTCGTCGCGCGACGACGGGTTCTTCTCGATCAGCGGCAACCTCACCACGCAATATCCGCAGGCAGTGGGCTGGGCGATGGCGAGCGCGGCGAAGGGCGATACGCGCATTGCCGCGACCTGGTGCGGGGAAGGATCGACGGCGGAGGGCGACTTCCACTCGGCGATGACCTTTGCGACGGTGTACAAGGCGCCGGTCATCTTCAACGTCGTCAACAACCAATGGGCAATTTCGAGCTTTTCGGGCTTTGCCGGAGCCGAAGCGACGACCTTTGCGGCGCGCGCGATCGGCTATGGCATGGCCGGGCTGCGCATCGACGGTAATGACGCGCTGGCGGTCTATGCCGCGACGCAATGGGCGGCCGAGCGTGCGCGGACCAATCAGGGGCCGACCCTGATCGAGCATTTCACCTATCGCGCCGAGGGTCATTCGACCTCCGACGATCCGACGCAATATCGCAGTGCGGGCGAACCGAGCGCATGGCCGCTGGGCGATCCGGTCGCGCGGTTGAAGGCGCATCTGATTGCGATCGGCGAATGGGACGAAGAACGCCACGCCGCGCAGGACCGCGAGGTCGCCGAGCTGGTCAAGGCATCGCAGAAGGAAGCCGAGAAGAACGGCATCCTCGGCCATGGCCTGCATCAGCCGCTCGATTCGCTGTTCGACGGGGTGTTCGAGGAAATGCCGTGGCATCTGCGCGAGCAGCGCCAGCAGATGATCGACGAGGAAGAGGCAAGCGGCCGACCATGGGCGAGGAAGTCGTGATGGGCGAGGGTATCGTGACCGAAGCCGAGATCGGCGAAGCCGGCGCCGGTGCGCGCATGAACATGATTCAGGCGATCAACTCCGCGATGGCGGTGATGATGGAGCGCGATCCGAACGTGATCGTGATGGGCGAGGATGTCGGCTATTTCGGCGGCGTGTTCCGCGCGACCGCGGGCCTGCAGGAAAAGTTCGGCAAGACCCGCGTGTTCGATACGCCGATCACCGAATGCGGCATTATCGGCGTGGCGATCGGCATGGGCGCCTATGGCCTGCGCCCGGTGCCGGAGATTCAGTTCGCCGACTATATCTACCCCGCGCTCGACCAGCTGGTGAGCGAGGCGGCGCGGCTGCGCTATCGTTCGGCGGGGCAGTTCACCGCGCCGCTGACGGTGCGGTCGCCGTTTGGCGGCGGCATTTTCGGCGGCCAGACGCACAGCCAGTCGCCCGAAGGCATCTTTACCCATGTGTCGGGCGTGAAGACGGTGATCCCGTCGACGCCGTACGACGCCAAGGGGCTGTTGATCGCGTCGATCGAGGACAATGATCCGGTCATCTTCTTCGAGCCCAAGCGCATCTATAACGGCCCGTTCAACGGGCATTGGGATCGCCCGGCGGAAAACTGGTCGAAGCATCCCGGCGGCGCGGTGCCCGAGGGCTATTACCGCATCGAGCTGGGCAAAGCGGCGATCGTGCGGCCGGGCAACGCGCTGACGATCCTGGCCTATGGCACGATGGTGCATGTCGCCAAGGCGACGGTCGAGGAAATGGGGATCGACGCCGAGATCATCGACCTGCGCACGCTCGTCCCGCTCGACATCGAGACGATCGAGGAATCGGTCAAGAAGACCGGCCGCTGCATGGTGGTGCATGAGGCGACGCGCACCGGCGGGTTCGGTGCGGAGCTGTCGGCGCTGGTGCAGGAGCGGTGCTTCTATCACCTCGAGGCGCCGGTCGAGCGCGTCACCGGGTTCGACACGCCTTATCCCCATAGCCTTGAATGGGCTTATTTCCCCGGGCCGGTCCGTATCGGACAGGCGCTCAAGAAACTCCTGAAGGACTGATGGGGGGTGCATCCTTGCTATCGATAGGGATCGTGATCGCCCGGAGAGGCCCGCTGGCGAGAAGCGCAGCGCAGACGCGTAGCTGGAGCTACGCGCAAGCAAGCGACGTGGCCAGCGGGCCTCTCCGGGCGACCGCAAAGCGGCGGGCGCATTTTTGCGCACAGCGGCGTCGCGTCGTCGGTCACGATGGATGTCCATCGCTCCCTCCTAGCTCCTACCTGTGCGCAAAAATGCGCTCCGTCACGACCCTATCGATAGCAAGGATGCACCCCTAATGGCGCGCTTTACGTTTCGTCTTCCGGATATTGGCGAAGGCATCGCCGAGGCCGAGATCGTGGCCTGGCACGTCAAGGTGGGCGACCGGATCGAGGAAGATCAGCAGGTCGCCGACATGATGACCGACAAGGCGACCGTCGAGATGGAATCGCCGGTGTCGGGCGTTGTGGTCGAACTGGCCGGTGAAGTCGGCGATCAGGTTGCGATCGGCGCGTCGCTGATGGTGGTGGAGACCGACGAGGCGGTGGCAGAAGAAGCGCCGGTTGCGGAAGCTCCGGTGGCTGAGGCGGTCGAAGAGCAGGTCGAGGCGGAAACGCCAGGGGTTCCGGAAGTGGTCGAGGCCCCCGCACCCGTTCGTGCTGAGCCTGTCGAAGCACCCGCCCCAACTGAAGTGATCGCGCAGCCCTTCGACAAGCTCAGGGCAAACGGAGCGGAGGAGCAGGCACCTGCTGCGAAGCACGTCCTCGCTTCCCCCGCGGTGCGTGCGCGCGCCAAGGATCTCGGCGTTGACCTGTCCGAGGTGAAGCACGACGGGCAGCATATCCGTCACGCCGACCTCGACGCGTATCTGCGCTATGGCAGCGGTCAGGGGTACCACGCGCCGCACGCCAGCCGTGCGCGCGAGGATGAGGCGGTCAAGGTCATCGGCATGCGTCGCCGCATCGCCGAGAATATGGCGGCGGCGAAGCGCGCGATCCCGCACTTCACCTATGTCGATGAGATCGACATGACCGCGCTGGAGGCGATGCGCGCCGATCTGAATGCCAATCGGGGCACGCGGCCCAAGCTGACGATGCTGCCGTTCCTGATCGTCGCGGTCTGCCGCACCCTGCCCGACTTCCCGATGCTCAACGCGCGCTACGACGATGAGGGCGGCGTGGTGACGCGGCACGGCCGGGTCCATATGGGCATGGCGACGCAGACCGATGCGGGGCTGACCGTTCCCGTCATCCGCGACGCGCAAGACATGAATGTGTGGCAGCTGGCGAGCGAGATCGGCCGCCTGGCCGAAGCGGCGCGCACCGGCAAGATCAAGTCGGAAGAGCTGCAGGGCGGGACGATCACGATCACCTCGCTCGGCCCGCTCGGCGGCATCGCGACGACGCCCGTGATCAACCGTCCTGAGGTCGCGATCATCGGCCCGAACAAGATCGTCGAGCGCCCCGTCTTTGTCGGCGACGACATCGTGCGCGCCAAGCTGATGAACCTGTCGATCAGCTGCGACCACCGCGTCGTCGATGGCTGGGACGCGGCGAGCTATGTTCAGGCGCTTCGCAAGCTGCTCGAGACGCCGGTGTTGCTGTTCGCTGATTGATTGTCAGCTTCGCTGACGCGGCACCGGCCCGCTCCCCCACCCGGCCACCCAACGACAGTGTATTCTATGGGTGGCCGGGTGGGGGAGCGGGCCGGTGCCGCAACCGTTTCAGCAACGCTGAAACAACAAAAGCGCTTACTCCACCCAGTCCTTGCGCAGCGTGCGGACGGCGAACAGCATCAGCACGGCGGCGATGACATAGAAGGACAAAACCGCGACCGCCGAGTAGCGCAGCGCTTCGTTGCCATAGCTCGCGGTCATCGCGTCCGACATAGCGCCCATCGCCCATGACCCGGCGCCCAACCCGATCAGATTGTTGATCAGCAGGAAGCTGGCGCTCGCGGTCGCGCGCATCTGCGGGGGCACGAGGTTCTGGATCGCCGTCGTGACCGGGCCGAGCCACAGGATGTTGAGGCCGTTCGGGATCAGGAACAGGAACCACGCCAGCGTGACGTTGTTGGTGAGAAATCCGCCGGCGAACAGCGGGACGCAGATCAGCCAGGCGATCGCCGGCAGTTTCGCATAAGCGCCGCGGTCGCTGTGGCCGAGCCGGTCGGCGAGCACGCCGCCCATGAACACGCCGATGGTGCCGCCGACGAGCAGGATCGATCCGAAGAAATAGCTGGTCGTCGACAGATCGAAGCCGAAGCTGCGCACGAAGAAGGTCGGGGCCCAGAAAGCGAGGCCATAGCCGCACATCGAGCTGAACCCGGCGCCGATCGCCATCAGCCAGAAGCTGGGCTTCTTCGCGAGGATGCCGAACACCTGCCCGACCGGCACGCGCGCGGCGGCGGTGGTGGCGACCGGGCGCGGCGGTTCCTTGACGATCAGGCGGAAGAACGGGGCGATGACGACGCCGGCAAGGCCGACGACGATGAACGCCCAGCGCCAGTCGACGGTCGCCGCGATCCACGCGCCGAGCAGCGTGCCCGAGGCGAGGCCGATCGGGATGCCGAGCGAGTAGATGGCGAGCGCGCGGGCGCGCTGATGCTGGGGGAAATAATCGGCGATGATCGCATAGGAGGGCGCGACGCCGCCCGCTTCACCGACGCCGACACCAAGGCGATAGAGGAACAAAGTCCAGAAGCTGGTGGCGAGGCCGCACAGGGCGGTAAAGCCGCTCCATACAGTAAGCGAGATCGTCACGACCCAGGTGCGGCTGGTGCGATCGGCGAGCAGCGCGAGCGGCACGCCGAGCGTCGAATAGAGAAAGGCAAAGGCGATGCCGCCGAGCGCGCCGAGCTGGGTATCGGTGAGGTCGAGGTCCGCCTTGATCGGCACGGCGAGGATGCCGAGGATCTGTCGGTCGAGGAAGTTGAAGGTATAGACCAGCAGCAGCATCGCCAGCACGGCGGCGCGATAGCCCGGCGTGCCGTGGCCCTGTGCGGTCGGCGCGGCTCCCTGCGTGGCGCTCATCCGTACCCTCTCCCTCAAAAAAATGGGCCGGACGCCCCTTTTCGACGCCCGGCCCGATCAGTCTGGCAAACTCAAAGCACGAAAGCGATCAGAACTTGATCTCGAACGTGCCGGTCACGGTGCGCGGCGGGCCGTAATAGCCGATCACCGAGTTACCGGTGAGCGCGCCCGGGAAGTTGTAGCCGCCGACGCGATAGCGCGCGTCGGTCAGGTTGCGCGCCGCAACGCCGAGGCGATAGCGGCCGTCGCCCGAGGTCCAGTTGAGCGAAGCGTCGACCAGGGCATAGCCGTCCTGATCCAGCGCCGGGGTCGCCAGCTCGAACATCTGGATATCGCTGCGCAGCGAGACCGACGGGGTGAAGGCAAGCACGCCACCCGCGACATCGTTCGACCAGGTGAACGACGCGTTGGCGGTCCATTCGGGCGTGTTCTGGAACGCGCGCGCGTTCGACACATCGACCGGGGTGGTGCCGCCGCCGATGAAGGTGAAGAACTCCTTGTAGTCGGCATTGGTGTAGCCGACCACGACGCTCGCCTGGAAGTGGCGCGACGGGACCATGCGGGTTTCGAGCTCGAAGCCGTAAATCTCGCCCTTGCCGGCGTTGTCGACGAAGCTGGCGATGCCGCTGGGCAAAGCGGGCACCTGAATGGTGACCTGCTGATCCTTGTAGTTCGAGAAGAAGCCGGCGACGTTCACGAACAGGGTGCGGTCGAGGAACGCGCCCTTCATGCCGAGTTCGTAGCTGTCGATCGTCTCGGGCGCATAGCCGTTGACGGTGGTCGGCGTCAGGATCGCGTCACCGCGCATGTCGAACCCGCCCGACTTATAGCCCTTGCCATAGCTGGCATAGAGGTTGAGGTCGCCGGTCGGCTGGTAGCTGAGGCTGATGCGCGGGGTCAGCTTCTCGAAATCGCGGCTGTTGGTATAGTCCGAGCGGATCAGGCCGGGGACCGCAGCGGCATTGCCGAAACGCGGCGACCGGATGCCGGTATAGTTGCGACGGAACACCGTGCCGGTCTTCTCGTCGCGGGTGTAGCGCAGGCCGGCCGAGATCTTGAACTGATCGGTCACGTCGAAGCTGAAATCGCCGAACGCCGCATAGCTCTTGGTGAACACCTCACCCGCGGTCAGCGTGGTCAGGTTGGCGAGGCCGACGACGGTGTCGAATGCACCGCTGGCGCGGCCGTTGAGGTAGTAGAGGCCGAACACGCCCTGCAGCCGCTCGCCCTCATACAGGAACTGGAGTTCCTGGGTGAACTGGCGGTCCGAATAGTCGGCCGGGATGTCGAGCGTCGGCAGGATCGTGTTGTCGAAATCGATCACCGTGTCGGTGTTGCCATCGCGCCAGGCGGTGATCGTCTTGAAGGTCAGTTCATCGGACAGGCCGATCTCGCCGGTCACCGAAACACCGCGCGTCTCGACGCGGTTGTCGTCGCCGATGCCGGCGCGGGTGTCATAGACGCTGGCCGTCGGGGCGTAGATCGGATCGACGCCATTGGGCAGCAGGCGGGTGCCATGACGCGGGTTCGACCGGTCGAGCACGCGGTCGCCCGCGACGCGCACGAAGATGGTGTCGGTCGGCGTGAACTCCGCCGACACGCGCGCGGCGAGCACATTCTTGTCGTAATGCTCGGCGCCGGTGGTCAGGTTGGTGCCGAAGCCGTCGCGCCAATATTGCGCAACCGCCGCGCCGAGCGACAGCGTGTCACCGACGGGCACGACGACCTGCCCGACCAGATCGATCTGGTTGTACGAACCGTACGAGCCGCGGAACGACGCCTTATAGTCGTTACCCAGACGGCGGGTAACGTACTTCACGGCACCACCGATGGTGTTGCGGCCATAGAGCGTGCCCTGCGGCCCGCGCAGCACTTCGACCCGCTCGACGTCGAAAATATCGAGCACCGCACCCTGGGGCCGTGCGACATAGACATCGTCGATATACAGCGCGACGCCGGGTTCGAAGCCCCACAAAGGATCCTGCTGGCCGACGCCGCGGCTGAACGCGATCAGGGTCGAGTTCGAGCCGCGCGCGATCTGCAGCGTCAGGTTCGGGGTCTTGTCCTGCAGCGCGGTGATGTCGGCCGCGCCGCTCTTGACCAGCGAATCGCCGGTGACGACCGACATCGAGATCGGCACGTCGATCAGGCTTTCCTCACGACGGCGCGCGGTGACGACGATTTCGCCGCTGTCCTGGGTTTCGGCGGCGGCCTCGGCCGGAGCGTCCTGCGCAATGGCGGGAACGGATGCGAGCGCGCTTAGCGCGGCGCTGGCGGTCAGAATCGTGCGGACAGACGGATAGAGACGCTTCATGCTTTCCTCCCCAAATCGGCCGGCGAACCCCGGCCTTGTCAGTGGTTGAACATCGCTATAGTGAAACCTGAACCGGGTTTCAACTTCCGGATGAAGGAGGGGACGAATGACGCAAGAACGTGGCAAGTCCGCCACACTGCCCCCCGCCCTGCATCTGGGCGACAGCGCGGCGAGCGAGGGCAAGGAACCACGCACCGCACGCGGCCGCCGCACGCTGCGCACGATCCTCGACGCCGCCGCAGCGGAGTTTGGCGAGAAAGGCTTCCATGACGGGTCGGTAAGCGGCATCACGCGGCGCGCGGGCGTGGCGCTGGGCAGTTTCTACACCTATTTCGATTCGAAAGACGCGGTGTTCCGCGCGCTGGTGCGCGACATGAGCGATCAGGTGCGCGAACATGTCGCCCCCGCGATCCGCGCCGCGCCGGAGCAGATCGCCGCCGAGCGCGCGGGCCTTGAAACCTTCATCGGCTTCGTGCGCAAGCACAAGGAAATCTACCGCATCATCGACGAGGCCGAGTTCGTCGATCCCGAGAGCTTCCGGCTGCACTATCAGACCACCGCCGAGCGCATCGAAAAGCGGCTGAAGGCAGCGGCGGAACGCGGCGAAGTGCGCGCCGACGTGTCCGAGGTCCACGCATGGGCGATCATGGGGATGAATGTGTTCCTGGGCCTGCGCTACGGCGTGTGGAGCGAGGATGCCGAGGCGGCCGAGGTCGCCGATACGGTGGCAGAGATGCTGGCGCGTGGGTTGGGGGTTCGGTAACTTCTCAATCCTCCCCCTGGCGGGGGAGGATAGTCAGAGCCGGATGCGCACTCGTTGCGTTTTCAAGTTCCCAACGGCACATCTGCGCCATGAACAATTTTGAGCTGGCCGCTGGGAACGAAGAATACGCCGTTCCGCAAGAATGCGACCTGAAATGGAGCTTTGGAGCGCCGCTTCCAACCGTTGTCCAATGGGAGTCCGGCACCCGGCTCTTCTTCTATCTGCGGGGGGATCGTGATGAGGTCGGCTCGATTTCCTTCTTACAGTGCATCGCGACCCGGTTCGGCCCGCCCGGTGAAGAGGGCCATTACCTCTATGGCAAAGGTTGGGAACCTTACACCTTCCTTCGCGTGGTCGAGTCGGAATGGCTAAGGCGAGAAATCGGCGCTGACTCGGGCCTGACTCACTATATTTTGCCGTTTCACGACACCACATTCGAGTGCTTGGCGCTTTCGTTTCGAGAACGCCGTTACGAGGGTTCGATCGGCGACGCGGTGAACGCGATGATGGAGGAAGATTGGTAGACGCGTCCGCGATTTTGGTCTGGACGCATCTCAGTCGTTAGCCCGCCTCCGCGATCCACTTCGCCGCCGTCTCGCCGTCCCAATCCATGTCGCCGGACACCCGCCAGACTTCCTTGCCCTGCGCGTCGTAGAGGATCGTCGTCGGCAGGTTGACGCCATAGCCGGTCGAGAACTTCACATCGGGGTCGAGATAGGGCTGGAGCGCGGTGAATTTCGCCTTTTCGAAGAAGGGCGTGACCTTGGCCGCGCCGTCGAGGTCCTGGCTGATCACCAGCACCTGGAGCTTGTCCTTTTCCCGCACCGCGAGTCGGTCGAGCGTCGGCATTTCGCGCACGCATGGCGCGCACCAGGTGGCCCAGAGGTTGACCAGCAAAGGCTTGCCGCGGAACGCCGCCAGCGTCACCGGCTTGCCCGCGGGATCGAGGAAGCCGTAGTCGGGCGCGGCCTCGCCCTGCTTGCTGCGGTCGACCGTGCCGACGCGTTCGGGTTCGTCGGACGCATTGTCGGCCGCAGCCGTGCTTTCGGCGGCGACAGTTGCGGTTGCTTGCGGCTGCGGTTGCTTGCCACTATCGCAGCCGGCAATTCCAAGGCCCAGTATAAGGAGAAGCGCGATCGTCGAGCGCAAGGGAAGCTCCAATTCCATGTGGGGCGGGCGCTTTTCCGAAGGCCCGTCGTCGGTGATGCGTGAGATTAACGCATCCATCCCGTTCGACAAGCGAATGTGGGCGCAGGATATCGCCGGATCGAAGGCGCATGTCGCGATGCTGGGGCAGCAGGGCATCGTGTCGGTGGAGGACGCCGCGACGATCTCCGCTGGGCTCGACGCGGTTGCCGAAGACTATGCGCGCGATGGGGTGCCGGAGGATCTGGCGCTCGAAGACATTCATATGCTGACCGAATCGCGGCTGGCGGAGAAGATCGGGCCGGTTGCCGGGCGGCTGCATACCGCGCGCAGCCGCAACGATCAGGTCGCGACCGACTTCCGCCTGTGGGTGCGCGATGCGACCGATCAGGTGCTAGCCGCGCTCGACGCGCTGCAGGACGCGCTGTTGGCGCGGGCGCAGGAGCATGCCGACAGCGTGATGCCGGGCTTCACGCACCTCCAGAGCGCGCAGCCGGTGACGCTGGGGCATCATCTGATGGCCTATTTCGAGATGGTCGGCCGCGATGTCAGCCGGTTCAGCGATGCACGGGCGCGCGGCAATCGCTGCCCGCTCGGGTCGGCGGCGCTGGCGGGTACGGGCTTTCCGCTCGACCGGGACATGACGGCGGCGGCGCTGGGCTTTGACGGGCCGACGCGCAATTCGCTCGATGCGGTCAGCGATCGCGACTTCGCGCTCGATTACCTGATGGCGGCGGCGCAGTGTTCGCTGCACCTCAGCCGCCTTGCCGAAGAGTTCGTGATCTGGGCGAGCCAGCCGTTCGGCTTCGTCAAGCTGAGCGACCAATGGTCGACCGGCAGCTCGATCATGCCGCAGAAGCGCAACCCCGATGCGGCGGAGCTGGTGCGTGGGCATAGCGGGCGGATCGTCGGGTGCCTGACCGCGCTGATGATCACGATGAAGGGGCTACCGCTCGCCTATTCCAAGGACATGCAGGACGACAAGCCGCCGGTGTTCGAGGCGCACGACCTGCTCGCGTTGTCGATCGCGGCGATGACCGGGATGGTCGAGAGCGCGGCATTCCGCACCGACCGGATGCGCGGCCTCGCCGAAAGCGGCTTTGCCACCGCCACGGACCTTGCCGACTGGCTGGTGCGCGAAGGGGGCATCCCGTTCCGTGAGGCGCACCACATCACCGGCCGCGCGGTCGCGGCGGCGGAGGCGAAGGGGGTGCGGCTCGACCAACTGGAGCTGGCCGAATTGCAGGCGATTGACGGGCGTATCGACGCGCGCGTGTTTGACGTATTGACGGTCGATGCTTCGGTGGCGAGCCGGATGAGTTTTGGCGGCACGGCCCCGGCGCGGGTGCGTGAGGCGATTGCAGCCGCCCGGGCTGCAAGAGGAGAATGAATATGCGAACCCTGGTGGTCTTCACGGCGCTTCTGCTGGCCGCATGCGGCAATCGGGGCGACCTGAAACCGGCCGCCGGGGAGTCGCTGCCGCCCAAACCCTTTGGGGCGGTGGCCACGCCGGCACCGGCAGACCTGACGAAGGCGCCGCCCCAGACGCGACCGACGCGCAGCGACGAAGTGCTGCGCAGCTCAGAAGAACGGCGCAGCGACGAATTCGACCTGCCGCCGCAATAAGAAGATCATCATGGACCATTTCAATCGCAAGAACGGCGTGCTGCACGCCGAGGACGTCGCCATTCCCGCCATCGCCGCGGAAGTGGGCACGCCCTTCTATGTCTATTCGACCGCGACGCTGGAGCGGCATGCGCAGGTGCTGAAGGCGGCGCTTGCCGATCTGCCGCGCGTGCATATCGCCTTTGCGATCAAGGCCAATCCGAACCTTGCCGTGCTCGGCGTGCTCGCGAAGCAGGGCTATGGCGCGGACGTCGTGTCGGGCGGTGAACTCAAGCGCGCGCTGGCGGCGGGGATGAAGCCCGAGGACATCGTGTTTTCGGGCGTCGGCAAGACGCGCGGCGAGCTGCAGCTGGGGCTGGACGAGAATATCGGCCAATTCAATCTGGAGCTGGAGGAGGAGGGCGAGGTCCTCGCCGACCTCGCGCATGCGCAGGGCAAGACCGCGCCGGCGGTGCTGCGCGTGAACCCCGATGTCGATGCGGGAACGCACGCCAAGATTTCGACCGGCAAGGCGGAGAACAAGTTCGGCGTCGCGATCGACCGCGCGCCCGCGATTTTCGACCGGCTGGCCAAGCGCCCGGGCATGAACCTGCGCGGCGTCGCGATCCATATCGGCAGCCAGCTCAAGACGCTCGCCCCGCTGGAAGCCGCCTACAAGCGCGTCGGCGAACTGGTCGCGCAGCTGCGTGCCGCCGGGCACGAGATTACCCATGTCGACCTCGGCGGCGGACTTGGCGTTCCCTATGAGCCCGATGACAAGGTCTCGACCGCCGACGAATTCGGCGCAATGGTCAAGCGCGTCACCGCCGACTGGGACGTGACGCTGATGTTCGAACCGGGCCGCTTTATCTGCGGCAATGCCGGGCTGCTCGTCACCGAGGTGATCTGGGTCAAGCCGGCGAGCATCAACCCCTATGTCATCGTCGATGCGGCGATGAACGACCTTGCCCGCCCGGCGCTGTACGACGCCTATCATGCGTTCGAGGCGGTCGAGCCCAATGGCGAGAAGTTCGTCGCCAATATCGCAGGTCCCGTGTGCGAGACCGGCGATACCTTCGCGATGGGGCGTGAGATCGATCTGGTGAAGTCGGGCGATCTGGGCGTGTTCCGCACGGCGGGCGCGTATGGCGCGACGATGGCGTCGACCTATAACAGCCGCGCGCTGGTGCCCGAGGTGCTGGTGTCGGGCGACAAGTTCGCGGTGGTTGCCGACCGCATCCAGCCCGAAACGATCATGGGGGCCGAGCGCGTCCCCGAGTGGGTGCGGTGAAACGCTCCGGCCTGCCCGTCTTTGTGCGCCTGGACGGGCGGCCGGCGATTCTGGTGGGCGACGGCGCGATGGCGGAGGCCAAGCGCCGCTTGCTCGAACGCGCAGGCGCAGTGATCGTCGGCGAGGATGCGCCCGCGCAGATCGCGCTGGTCGCGTGCGAGGATCCCGAGCCGGTGGTCGCGCGGCTCAAGGCGCGCGGGCTGCTGGTCAATGTCGCCGACCGGCCCGATCTGTGCGACTTCACCCTGCCCGCGATCGTCGAGCGCGATCCGGTGACGATCGCGATCGGCACCGGCGGGGCGTCGGCGGGGCTTGCCGCAGCACTGCGCCAGCGGATCGAGCCGCTGGTCCCGGCTGGCCTTGGTGCGTTCGCCGATGCGCTGGCGGCGGCGCGCGGGGCGATGCGTGCGCGCTGGCCCGATGGCGGGGAGCGGCGGCGGGCGCTGGGTGCTGCGTTGAGCGGGCCGCTCGATCCATTGCAGGCGCAGGATCGCGAGGCGGTCGCCCGCTGGATCGCCGGGTCCGATGCACCGGGCGACCGGACCGAGACGATCGTGCTTTCCTCCGCCGATCCCGATGACCTGACACTGCGTCAGGCGCGCTGGCTGGCGCAGGCGGATCGCGTGACGCATCGCGTGGATGTTCCCGCCGCGATCCTCGACCGCGCGCGCGCCGATGCCGATCGGATGCTGTGCGATGTTGCGCCACAGGGCTTGCCGGGCCTGACCGTCGATGTTGCAACCGCGCGATGAGTGGGTTTGCCTATCGGGTCATGGCGCAAGCCGTCGAGGAACTGGCGCCTCGCGACGCGCTGGGAAGCAACGCGGCGTTTGTGTGGATCCACCTCACCTCGCGCGATGAGGAGGTGCAGGCATGGCTGCGCGATCATGCGGCGCTCGACCATATCACCATCGACGCGCTGACCGCGCTGGAGACGCGTCCGCGCTGCGAGCAGGTCGACGGTGCCGCGCTGCTCAATTTACGCGGCATGACGCAGGCGGAAATGGCGAGCAGCGATCCGCTAGCCTCGATCCGGCTGCGCGCCGATGGCAGCCAAGTGATTTCGGTCACGCGACTGCCGCTCGACGCGCTGGACGCGGCGCGCAGGGCAATGGAGGCCGGGCAGATCCGCGACGCGGGCGACCTGATCGCAACGCTGGCGACCGCGATCACCGAACAGCTCGATCCGCATGTCGCGCAACTGGGCGATTCGCTCGACGATTGCGAGGAAGCGCTCGACCCGCGCGCGGCATTCGAGCTGCGGCGGGGTGTCAGTCATGTCCGGCGTCAGGCAATCGGCTATCGCCGCTTCCTGTATCCGCAGCGCGCCGCGCTGGAAAAGCTGGCGGGGCTGCCGGTGACGTGGCTGAGCGATGAGGACCGGCTGCACATCGCCGCCGCCGCCGATCGCGCGGCGCGGATGGCCGAGGAACTGGAGAGCATTCGCGAGCGCGCGGCGCTGATCCACGAAGCGCTGACCGATCTGCGCGCGGAAATCATCGATCAGCGTTCGCTGTTGATCGCGGTGGTGGCGATGATCTTTCTGCCGCTGACCTTCATCACCGGGCTGTTCGGGATGAATGTCGATGGCATTCCCTATGCCCGGCATCCCGAGTCATTCTGGGTGATCAGCGGGTTCAGCGTCGCGGTTGCGGCCCGAGTCGGCCTGTGGTTCGTCAGGCGGCACTGGTTCCGCTGAGCCGCTCGACCCGCGCGCTGAGCGCATCGATCGACCCCAGCAATCGCGCGCGATCGGCGCGGGAGACGGCAAGTTCGCTGCGCGTTTCACCGAGTTCGATCGCCCGCGCCGCAATGCGCGCATCGAGCGAGGCGACGGTGCGCTTCAATTCCGCGATCCGCCCCGCCCGGTCCAGCGTGCGTTCGATCCGCGCATGCAGCACGTCGAAGTCAAACGGCTTGGCGAGATGGTCGTCGGCGCCGGCAGCTAGTGCATCGACCGCGCCGCGCGAATCGTCGAGCGCGGTAATCATGATGACCGGCAGGTCGGCGGTGTCGGGCGCGGTGCGAATCTCGGTCAGGGTGTCGAGGCCGGACATGCCCGGCATCACCATGTCGAGCAGAACGAGGTCGAACCCGCGTCCGGAAATCAGGTCGAGCGCCTCGCGCCCGCTTTGGGCGAGCACCACCATATAGCCCATTGCGCCGAGCCGCCCGCCGATGACGTGCAGATTGGTCCGGCTGTCATCGACGGCCAGGATCGTGCGCGTGCCGCGCCGGCGCGAATCGGCCGTGGGGGTGGCGGTGTTCACCATGACGCCAGCTTATGCCGGGTGCGTCACGATCGGGTTAATGGTCCGCTGACACGCCTAGCGTTGCAGGAACCAAAGCATCTGTTCGACCATCATGCGCAGTTGCGGATCGGCGTCGTCGAGCGGATCGCCGGGCGCGCCCATGTTGATCGCGACGCCAAGCGGCGTCGGCCAGCCGCGCAGGGCGTGGACCACGGTGCGCAAGGCCGACATGGTCGACACCGCCGCCTGCCACCCGCCTGCGGTCGCGACCATGCCGACCGGCATCCGGTCGAAATAGACGCGCGCGTCACCCCGCAGCAGTTCGACATAATCGAGCGCGTTCTTGACCAGCCCCGACAGCGTGCCGTGATAGCCGGGCGAGCCGATCACCAGCGCATCGGCGCTGCGCAGGACATCGACGAAGTGCGTGACCCTGGCGTCCGGCACCGGGTCGCACAGCTCATAGGGCGGAAAGTTGATCGCCTCTCCGGTCAGCAGCGTGGTGCGTGCGCCGGCGTCTTCCGCAATCGCCAGACAACGCGCCAGCGCGCGCCCGGTGCTCGATTCGGGGCGCGAGGTTCCGCCAAGGGCGACGATGTGCGGCTTGCTCATGGCGCGGGGCTAGCGGAAACCAATGGGATGGGCCACCCTGAACGCGCGGGTCGGCAACGGAGGGACGGGGGTGCAGACAACAGGACCGCTTGCGGGCGTTCGCATCGTCGAGATCGACGCGATCGGGCCGGTGCCGTTCGCCGCGATGCTGCTCGCCGATCTGGGCGCGGACGTGGTTCGCATCGTCCAGCCCGATGCCAGCGCGAGCATGATCGTCCCCAGCCTGTATCGCGGGCGGCGCGAGCTGGAGCTCGACTTCCGCCACCCGGCGTCGATCAGCGAGCTGCGCGACCTGATCGACCGCGCCGACGGGTTGATCGAGGGGATGCCGCCGCGTTCGATCGAGGCGCTGGGGATCGGCCCCGACGCGTGCCGGATGCGCAACCCGCGGCTGGTCTACGGCCGGGCGAGCATGTGGGGGCAGGACGGGCCGATGGCGGAGCGGCCCGGCAGCGACATCAATGTGCTGGCGCTGAGCGGCGCGCTGCACGCGATCGGCACGCCCGACCAGCCAGTGGTGCCGCTGACATTGCTGGGCGACCATGCCGGGTGCGGCATGTTTCTGGCGCTCGGCATGGTCAGCGCGATTTTGGGGGCGCAGGCGAGTGGCGAGGGGCGGATCGTCGATGCCGCCGCATCCGATGGCGTCGGCACGCTGATGGCGCTGACCCAGAGTCTGGCGGGCAGCGGGCGCTGGCTCGACCGGCGCGAGGCCAATCTGGTCGATGGCGGCGCGCCCTTTTACCGCACCTATCGCTGCGCCGATGAGCGGCATGTCGCGGTCGGCGCGATCGAGCCATCGGCCTTTGCCGATCTGTGCGCGGTGCTGGGGCTGGAAGCGTCGAAGATCCCGCAGTTCGACCGGGCGGGGTGGCCGCACATGGCGCGTGAATTCGCGCGGCGCTTTGCCAGTCGGACGCGCGACGAATGGGTCGCACGCTTTCCCGATGGTGCGGCCTGCGTCACGCCGGTGCTGAGCCTGGCCGAGGCCGCGCGCCACCCGCATGCGCTCGCCCGGCGCCCGCTGGCAAGCGGACCGGCCGGCGGGCCGACCGCGCCACAATTCAGCCCGCGCGCGCCGTCTGCGGCTCCGGCGGTGGTGACGAGCGTGGGGGAAATGCTGGGGCGGTGGGTGGATTGAGTCGAAATCTCTCCCCTCCCTGAAAGGGAGGGGTTGGGGGTGGGTGCGCGCGTCTGCGCGCTCCAAAGACTCAAGACGTCGCGGCAAAACAGCGCCGTGCGAGGCATCGAGACTCGCTCGTCGCTAAACCCTCCCCTTGCCCCTCCCTTTCAGGGAGGGGGAAAAGATGGTCACGCCGCCCGCGCCGCGCTCCACGCGCCGGCAATTTCTTCGAGATCATCCGCAACCGCGCGGAAGGGCGTCGGATCGCTGCCGATGCTGGCGTGGAGGATCTGGTTGCGTAGCCCGTGATAGAGCGTCGCGAGCGTGCGCGACACCTCGCCACCGCGTTCGAAGTCCAGCCCCCCCTCCAGCGCGAAGAGGATCGCGGTGGCGCGGGCGATGCGCTCGCTCTTGACCGGGAACTGGCCGTTCTCGGTGGCGAAGGCGGCGGAGCGGAGCGCGGCGATGCACTCCTTGTACATCAGCTCGACCAGCTGGTGCGGATCGGCGGCGGCCGTCCGCCCGACCGCATCGATCGTGCGATAGGTGGCGGCGGCGTCGGTGGAGAGGCGGATCGGGCGGGTCATCGCATCAGCTCTGCTTGTTCCAGGCTTCGACCTGCGATTCGAGGAAGCTCATCGTCGATTTATAGACCGCGACCTTGGCGTCCATGCTGGCGAACTGGCGGGTCATGCGTGTGCGGGTGTCCTCGACCTTGGCCAGCACATCGGCCTTGTCCTCGTCGAGGTCGGCCTTGGCGCGGGTGTAGTTCGCCTCGCTCGCGCCGAGCCCGCGCGTGGTGCTGGCCGCAGCGGTGGAGATTGCGTTGAGCGCGCCGGCGACGCCGTTTCCGGTGGCGTTGGTGCCCACGGGTTCGGCGAACAGCCGCTCGACCGCCTGCGGATAGTCGACCAATGCGCGGCTGAGCGCGGCGGTGTCGACGCTGAGCGTGCCGTCGCGTTCGGTGCGGATGCCGATCTGTGCCAGCGTCGTCGGCTCCCCCGCCGCGCCGGTCGCGACCTGCGCGATCGTGATCTGCTGGAGCTGGCGCTTCACCGCCTTCGCCGCCGCATCGCCGCGTAGTGCGCCGTCGAGCGGGTCGAGGTCCTTGTTCAGCGCTGAAAACACCTCGTTATAGGTCGCGACGAAATCCTGCGCGGCCTGGAGCAGCGCATTGGTCGGCAGCGTCTTGCCGATCGTCACCACCGTACCCGGCTGGGCCGAGGCGAGTTCGAGGCGCACGCCGGGGACAAGGTCGCCGATGCTGTTCGAATCGCGGCGCAGCGCGATGCCGTCGATCGCAACGATCGCATCGGACGCGGCGCTGCCGATGGTCGTGCCGGTCGCGCCGATGCCGACATTGAGCGCGGACAGTCCTTCATGGCCCGGCGTTTCGGTCGCGGCCAGAGTGAAGGCGCGCGCCTCCCCGCTCGCGCCCTTGACCACCAGCCGCGCGCCGCCGCTGTCGGTGACGACCGATGCGGTGATCCCCGCCTTGGCCGCGTTGATCGCGGTAGCAATGCCGTCGAGGCTGCTATTGTCCGGGCCGATGGTGATCGCGACCGGGGCGGCGGTTCCGGCGGTGAAGCCGGTCATTGCGCCATCGGCGACAGTCCCGGTGCCGAAGGTGAGCGTCAGCGTCCCCTGCCCGATCGTGGCGGTGCGGTCGGTGACTGCAGCGGTAGCGGCGCTTTGTGGCGCGGCGAGCTGGCGCACCTCGACCTTGGCGTTGAGCGTGGCGAGGTTCGCGCTGGCGAGGCGGGTGACGCCGAGGATGCTGGAATGCGATGTCGTTGGCTGGGTCGCGAGCGTGCCGCCGCGCGTAAGGTTCGACAGCGCGGTGGCGAAGCCGGTGAGGTTGCTCTTGTGCGTCGCCGCCGCCGTGATCTGGGCGGTCAGCGTCTCTTCGCGCTTGGTGAGCGCGGCATTCTTCAGCTCGAACTGCGCATCGACCAGGCTCTGGACGAGCGCGGTCGTGTCGATGCCCGACCCGGTGCCGATCGTTTTGGCAATCGATTCAATGGCCACGGTCACAATCCCCCATGCCTTGAAGAACGGCCATCACGGCTTGCCCTTAAGGCCGATTTGCACGCCATTTTCGTCGAACAGGGCAGTTTCCGGAACCTTGACCGACGGCATTCCCCCGCCCGCGCGCTTGTCGAGGCCGAATACGAACGCCAGCACCGTCGCGACCGCGAGATAGAGGTCGTCGCGGATCTCCTGATTCTCGCGGCTGGTGAAGTAGAGTGCGCGGGCGAGCGGCGGCAGTTCGATCCGGGGCACCGCGAATTCGTCGGCCAGCTCGCGGATTGCGAGCGCAATCTCGCCGCGGCCCTTGGCGACCACCACCGGCACCTGATCCTTGCCCTGATCGTAGCGCAGCGCGACCGAGAAATGCGTCGGGTTGGTCAGCACGACATGCGCGGTGGCGACACTCTTGCGCAACCCGCCCTTGGCAATCTCGCGCTGGCGCTGACGGCGATGGCCCTTGGCCTCGGGCGAGCCTTCGGTTTCCTTATATTCGTCCTTCACTTCCTGCAGGCTCATCTTGAGCCGCTGCATGTGGCGGAAGATCTGGATCGGCAGGTCGACGCCCGCGATCAGTAGCAGCCCCCCGGCCATCACGATGACAAGCGTCGCGAAGGTATCGCCCAGCGATTTCACCGCCGTGCCGAGGTCGGACGACACCAGCCCCATCGTCATCGGCGCCGCCCCCCACAGCATCCACGCGCCCATCCCGCCGAGCAGCACGACCTTGAGCAAAGACTTGCCGAGTTCGATCCAGCCGGTCGGGCCGAAGATGCGCTTGAGGCCGGAGCCGGGATTGATGCGGTTGCCCTTGGGCGCCATCAGCTTGCCGTTGAAGCGCAGCGAGCCGAGCGCGGCCTGGCTCAGCACCGCGCCGCCGAAGGCGATGGCGAGCAACGCGCCCATCGACGGGGCGAGCTTCCACCCGGCGGTGGCGAGCGGCTTCCACGGCTGGAAACTTTCGATATCGGCGCGGCCGAAGCTGAAGCTTGCCGCCATGACTTCACGGATCGCGCCGAGCAATTGCGGCCCCATCAGGATCATCCAGCCGCAGCCCAGCAGCATGATCAGCGCCGCGCCAAACTCGCGCGATTTGAGCAGGTCGCCGTCGTCGAGCGCTTTTTGTTTGCGCTTGGGTGTTGGTGCTTGGGTCTTTTCGCCCGCCGTCTCAGCCATCAGCCGAGCCCTCCGAGCACAAGCGTCTGTGCGGCGTCGAGCGCCTCACGCACGATGACGAGCATGTAATCGCCCATCGCGGGCATGCCGGCGAGCAGCGCGAGGACGCCCATGGCGAGGCTGGCGGGAATGCCGATTGCGAACAGGTTGAGCGCGGGGGCCGAGCGTGAGAGCATGCCGACGACGATGTTGAGGCACAGCAGCAGAAACCCGACCGGAAGCGCGAGCAGCAGCCCGGCGAGGAAGGCATAGCCGCCGAACAACACGATGTTCATGAGCTTGCCCGGCGCGAGCCAGGCGCCGCCCGGCGGCAGCAGCTCGTACGAGCGCACGATCAGCTCGACCAGTACGAGATGCCCGTCGACCGCGAGGAACAGCAAGGTGAGCAACACGGTCAGGAACTGGCCGAGCGCGGGGGTCGACTGGCCGGTCTGCGGGTTGATCGCGGTGGCGAAGGACAGGCCCATCGACACGCCGATCACCTCGCTCGCCACCAGCGGCGCGGCAAAGGCGATCTGAAGGATGAAGCCGAGCGCGAGCCCGACCAAAGCCTCCGCCATCACCATCAGGATGGTGTTGAGCACGAAGACGTCGCCCGGCACTGCAACCGGTGCGGCCTGCATCGACAGGATCGCGACGGCGGCGGTCAGCAGGATGCGAACGTTGAGCGGCACCGCGACGGCGCCGAACACCGGTGCGGCAAGAAACGCCGCGCCGACGCGCACCATCGTGAACAGCAGCGCCCAGAGCTGCGGCTCGATCGCGAGGCCGAAGCCGAGCATGTCAGTGGATGCTGACCGACGCGGGTGCCCAGCGCGTGCGGCGCGCATCGCCGCGCGGCGCGGCGGGCACGCGCACAAAGGGATGCGGCAGCTGCGGCGGCGATGCGGGGACCGGGGCGAGCGTCACTTCACCAGATCCGGGATGCGTTCGAAGATCGTCGTGGTGAAATCGCCGATCAGCGTCAGGATCATGCCGCCGAAGATTACCAGGCTGACCCCGACGATCGCGAGCTTGGGCACGAAGGTCAGCGTCTGTTCCTGGATCGACGTCGCCGCCTGAATCATGCCGAGGATCAGGCCCGACAACAGCGCCGGGATCAGGATCGGGGCCGAGGCGAGCGCGAGGATCCACATCGCTTCGCGCGCCACGGAGAGGAAGTAATCTGCGTCCATCTTTAATCCTTTGCGGCACCGGCCCGCTCCCCCACCCGGCCACCCATAGGGTAGCTTGGCTGGGTGGCCGGGTGGGGGAGCGGGCCGGTGCCGTGCATTGGGTCCGGCTATCCTGAGAAACTTGAAGCAAGGCTGCCCATCGTCAGTGCCCAGCCATCGACCAGCACGAACAGCAGCAGCTTGAACGGCATCGAAATGATCGTCGGCGACATCATCATCATGCCAAGGCTCATCAGCACGGTGGCGACGATCAGGTCGATGACGATGAACGGCAGGAAGATCAGGAAGCCGATCTGGAACGCGGTCTTGAGTTCGCTGGTGACGAACGCGGGCAGCAGGATCGAAAAGGGCGTGTCCTGCGGATTGGCGATCGGGCCGGCCTTGGCGATGCCGGCGAACATGGTGATGTCCTTCACCCGCGTCTGCTTGAGCATGAAGGCGTGGAGCGGCTTGCCCGCTTCCTCGATCATCTGCGTCGCGCCCATGCGCCCTTCGGCATAGGGCTGGATCGCGGTGCGGTTCATCTGTTCGATCGTCGGCGCCATGATGAAGAAGGACAGGAACAGCGACAGGCCGATCAGCACCTGGTTGGGCGGCGTCTGTTGCAGCCCGAGCGCCTGGCGCAGGATCGCCAGCACGATGATGATCCGGGTGAAGCTGGTCATCATCAGCAGGATACCCGGCAACACCGTGAGCAGGCCCATGATGATGAGCACTTGCAGCGACAGGCTGAGCGGCGCGTCGCCGCCGCCTAGCTCGCCCAGCGCGCGGTCGATTGCGTCGCCTGCTCCGGGAGTCGGCGCTGCAGCCGGCGCGGCGACGGGCGCAGCGGCGGCGGCTTCCTGTGCGAACGCCGGAGCGACCGCGAACAGCGCGAGTGCCAGCGCGCCGAGCAGGAGCATGAGGTGGCGCAGCATCGGGCTCATCCGTCGATCCGGTCGATCAGGGTCACGCCGTTGCGGCTGACCGAAACGAGCAGGCGCTTGCCCTCGACCTCCAGCACCGCGATGCGGGTGCCGGTCGACACCATCATCGTCTCCCGCACCTTGAGCATCCGGTCGCCCTGATTGCCGGGCAGCCGCGCCTCCAGCTTGCGCCAGAGATAGAGGCAGCCGATCAGCAGGCCGCAGACGAGCGGCAGCAGCACGACCAGCTTGAGGATGTAGGACCACATCATGGTCGATCAGCTCCGCTTTTCGGGCGCGACCAGCTCGGTCATGCGCACGCCGAACTTGTCGCCGACGGTGACCACCTCGCCTCGCCCGATCAGCGTGCCGTTGACGAACACGTCGAGCAGTTCGTCAGCCTCGCGATCCAGCTCGATCACGCTGGTTTCGGCCAGCGCGAGCAGTTCGCGCAGCGTCAGCGTGGTCGATCCGATCTCGACGGTCAGCTTGACCCCGACATCCTGGAGCAGATGGAAATTGGCGGCGGCCGCGGTCTCGGCGGCGAAGCTGCCGGTCATGTCGTTCATCGTGCGTCCTCAAGCTCGGGGGAATCGAAACGGGTCAGGCGAATTGCGGCACGGCCATTGGCGGTGCCGACGGTGCCGCTGCCGATGCGGCGCGGGCCGACCATCACCGGCACATCGGGGCCGAAGCTGATCGGAATGACGTCGCCGGGCTTGAGCGCCATCAGCATCGATGCGGAGACGATCGGCTCGGCCAGGACCGAGCGGACCGGCAGGCGCACGCCGAGCGCGGCGCGGGTCAGCGCGTTGCGCCATTGCGGCTCAACCTCGGGCTCGCCGCCGATCACCTTGGCGGTGAGCGCGGGGCTCCACGGCTTGAGCGCGCTGACGGGGTAGAGAATGTCGATCCAGTGCGGCTTGGCACCACCCTGTGCGATGCCGATGCGCGTCACGACCATCGCGTCGCCGCCGTCAATCTCTGGCGCGACCGAAAGCGGGGTGGGCGCGGGGACGAATGCGAAGTCGATATCGGCGAGCAGTTCCCATGCCGGGCGCAGCTGCGCGGCGAGGCTGTCGGCGATGCGGCAGAGCAGGGTTTCGGCCGATCCGGTGAAATCGACCGGCATCGGCTGGGGCGCTTCGCCATCGCCGCCGAAAAAGCGGTCGAGCATTTCATAGGCGAGCTTGCCGTCGATCAGGATGAAGGCGCGGCCGCGGCCCGGCGTCATCGCCAGCGGCAGCCACGCCGTCAGCCCATCGGGACGCTCGGCGCGGTAGTCGGCGTGGCGCTGCACCGACAGCGGTTCGGCCCAGACGCGCAGTCCTTCGCCGAGCAGCGGCTCGAACACAGGCTTGAGCGACTTGGCGAGGCGCGCGGTCAGATGCTGGACACCGTGCAGGTCGCCGAACGGGTTGAGGTTCGCGGCCCCCAAAGCGGGCGCGTGTTCGGCGGCGGCACGCGGCCGCTCGCGCCGATCCGACGCAGTTCCCTGAAGGGTCATCTCTGAAGGGCCGTTAACCATGCCCGTTCACTGAACGATGAAATTGGTAAAATAGACGTTAGCAATCCCGCCAAATCCCTCTTTTTCCTTCAGAACGGCGTTGATTGCGGCGGCGAGGCGCTTTTGCAGGCGGGTTTTGCCGTCGGCGGTGAAGACATCGTCCTCCGCCGTCTCGCCCAGCGCGAGCAGAATCGCCGAGCGCACGGCGAGTTCGTGCGTCTTGAGATTCTCGATGACGCGGCTGTCATAGGGGGTCGAGATCGCGACCCCGACCTGCACGAAATGCACGCTTTCGCGCAGGTTGGAGGTGAACTCCTTCTCCATCTGATAATAGCTGGAGGCATATTTATCGCCGCCTTCGCCCTTTGGCGTCGGCTTGCCCCCGCCCTCGGCCGCCTCTTCACCTTCCTTGGCGGCGGCGCGGACTTCCTCGCTCTTGGGGACAAGGCGCGGGGCGTCCGCATCGGCGCTCTCGCCCTGCGCGCCGCTGCCGCCGATCAGGCCGGAATTGGCGGCATAAAGCCCGCCGCCGACGCCGCCGCCGATCAGCACGACCAGGCCGGTGCCGATCATCAGCCATTTCATCATCCCGCCCTTTTTCTTCGCGGGCGCTTCGGTGGTTGCGGTTTCACTCATGGATGGTCCCCCTCAGGATGGTTCAGGCGACCCGCGCGTCGGACGCGGTGCCGGTGGCCGCGCGCGCCGATGTCGGGCGGGCGGATGTGGATGGGTGATTCTGCTGCTGCTGCTGGCCGCGCTCGCCGCTGCCGCCATCGACGCTCGACTGGCCAAGCTTCAGCCCGCGCGCTTCGGCGAGTTCGGCAAGGCGCGGCGCGGCGTCGGCGAGCAGCTGGCGGGTCGCCGGATTCTCGGCGGTGAAATGCACCTGGATGCGGTCGCCATCGCGGCGGATCGAGACATCGACCGTGCCGAGATTCTCGGGCGCGAGGCGGATGCGCGTGTCGGCCGCCTCGACGCCATCACGCAGCGCGGCGATCCGCTCGATCATCTTGCCGGTCCAGTCGTCGCGGCTGAGGTCGAGCGGGGCCTGATCGGTCTGTGCGGTCGCCTGCACCGTGGTGCGCTGGACTTCGAGCGAACGCAGCAGCTGGATCTCGGGGCTGGCCGGGTCGGCGGC
This sequence comes from Sphingomonas sp., assembly GCF_035998645.1. Classification (GTDB taxonomy): domain Bacteria; phylum Pseudomonadota; class Alphaproteobacteria; order Sphingomonadales; family Sphingomonadaceae; genus Sphingomonas. Next base: position 407,769 of record NZ_DASYHL010000002.1, on the reverse strand, counting down.
GACTGTGGTGGTTTCAAGCGGCTCGACCAACGGTGCGGCAAGCGCAGCCGCAAAGACCTGCGCGGCAGGTGCGGCCTGCACGACCAGCGGCGGCGGCGGTGCTGCGGCAGGGCGCGGTGCGATGTCGGGTGCCGCAGCGATGGCGCGGTCGATCCGCCCCTCCGCCGCGGCGACCCCGCCCCCGGCGGCCGGCTCGGCCTGGGCCGGAACCGGATCGCGCCAGGTGCGAAGCGGGGTGGAAACTGTCGGCGCCGTCGGAGCGGCAGGGGCCGATGCGGGCGAGGCGGCGAACGCATCGCCATCCGCTGCGCCTGCGGCCTCGGCAGGGAGCGGCGCTGCCTCGCCGATCTCAACGGGCAAAGCGGCGGCGTCGACCGGGTCTGCAATCGGCCCATCGATGTGCGCGCTGGGTGTCCCGACCGCGACCCGTGCGGGCAGCGGCGTTTCGAGCGGCAGCAGAACCATGCCCTCCGGCATCCACGCCAGCAGCGCTTCGTCTTCGTCAGTGTCGCCGTCGGCCACCCCATTGCCGGGGACCGGCAAATCCTTGCCGCTCCCGGCAACCGGCTTGCCGATCGTCGGCGCGACACCCGGCATGGCGCGGTCGAGCGCGAACTTCAGGTCGAAGCGCCCGGAAGCGGCGTGCGGCGCGGCGCGCGGCGCGCGGACGGCTGGGGAATGCGTGAGGGCGGTCGAGGCGAGCAGGTCGGTCACAGCGGGCGAAACTCCTTCGCCCGGTAGTCAGCAAGGATCGTGCCGTTTTCTCGGGATGGCCGGCATATCCTCCAGCGCGCGCATCGCGCGGCGGGCGGCATTGGCCTCGGCACGCTCGATCAGCTTCTCGATCGCGCTCTGATCGCGCTTTGCTTCCTGCGTGGCGCTACGCGCATGGGCGAGTCCGCGCTGGGCATCGGCGACGCGGCGTTCGGCGGCGAAAGCGGACTGGTGGAGCCGCTCGCGATAATGCGCGGCGGCGATCAGGCTGGTGGCGCTGCCCGGAAGCGGGGCGGGCGCGGGCGCGACGCCCTGTGCCAGCGATTCGATGCGGGCACGCAACGCCTGTTCGGCGGCGACCTTCTCGCGCGCCGCAACCTCGCTCGCGCGCACCATGTCGAGCTGGAGCGTGCGGACGCGGTGCAGGCGGCCGAGCTTCTGGGCGTGTTTGTCAGGCATCGAACATCATCAATTCCTCCCCGGCACGGGGAGGTGGCAGCGCGCAGCGCTGACGGAGGGGGCCCGAGGCATCGGACTCCCTTGCCTCGGGCCCCCTCCACCAGCCTTCGGCTGGTCCCCCTCCCCGTTCCGGGGAGGATTTTATCAGGTCACGCATCCCCGAACACGCCGACCAGTTCGGTCACGGCTTCGTCGAGGCTGACCGTCTCGTCATAGGGCTGGCGGATATAGTCGAGCACCGTGTCGTGGCAGGCAATCGCCGCGTCGATCTGCGCATCCGCCCCGGCGCGATAGGCGCCCATCAGCACGAGATCGCGATTCTCTTCGTATGTGGCGAGGTGGCGGCGCAGCACGCGTGCGGCGGCGACGTGCCTCTTGTCGGCAATGTCGGTCATCACGCGGCTGACCGATGGCCCCAAGTCGATCGCGGGATAGACGCCGCGTTCGGCGAGCGCGCGGCTGAGCACGATATGGCCGTCGAGGATCGAGCGGGCGCTGTCGACCACGGGATCGTTGCCGTCATCACCGTCGGCGAGCACGGTATAGATTGCGGTGATCGACCCGCCGGTGTGGACGTCGGTCCCGGCACGCTCGATCAGGCTGGGCAGCATCGCGATTGCCGAGGGCGGATAGCCGCGCGCGCTGGCGGGTTCGCCGAGCGCCAGGCCGATCTCGCGCCCGGCATGCGCGACGCGGGTGAGTGAATCCATGATCAGCAGCACCTTCTTGCCCTCGTTGCGAAAGGCTTCGGCGATGGCGGTCGCGCGCAGTGCGCCACGGATGCGCAGCACCGGCGAGTGGTTGGCGGGGACCGCGACCACGACCGATCGCGCACGCGCCGCGCCCGCGACCTTGGTCTCCAGGAAATCCGAAACTTCGCGCGAGCGCTCGCCGATCAGGCCGATGACGATCACGTCCGCCTTGGCCGCGCGGACCATCATGCCGAGCAGCACTGATTTGCCGACGCCCGATCCCGCCATGATGCCGACGCGCTGCCCCTGGCCGATCGTCAGCAGGCCGTTGATCGCGCGCACGCCGACATCCATCGGCTGAAGCACGCGCCCGCGGTCGAGCGGCGACTGGATCTTACCGGCGAGCGGCCATTTGCCTGCGCCACGGATCGGGCCGAGCCCGTCGATCGGCTTACCCGCGCCATCGACGACGCGACCGAGCAGCGCCGCACCAACCTCCGCCTCGCCCGGAGGCCCGACCGGGCGCACCGGGGCGTTGGGGAGCAGGGCGGCCGGACCGCCCAGGTTCATCAGCAACGTCCGGCCGCCGCGAAATCCGATCACTTCGGCTTCGACGCGGCTCTCGCCCGTCCCGATCGCGCAGACCGTACCCACGGGAAGCGAGAGGCCGACCGCCTCCATCAGCAACCCGTCATAGGAGGACAGGCGGCCCGACACCTTGGGCTGCGGTCGAAATCCGCCGCCGGCAAGGCCGACGAGATAGTCAGCCGTGAAATCGTTGAACATGCGCCCTCAGATCGCGGGAGGAATCGGCACGCGGTCGATCGCGTGGGCGAGCTGTTCGAGCCACAATTCGGGGCCGTCCTCGACAATGGTCGAGGCGCTTTCGATGATGAACGCGCCGCGCGCGAGCTGGGCATCGCCGATCGGGAAGACGTTTTTGGGAAGATGGTCCTGCACCAAAGCGACGTCGTCGGGGTGCAGCCGCAGCATCGCCGATTCGGCGCTGTCGGCGAGCAGGTCGGTCGCGACCGCGATCCGCTGTGCCAGCACGTCGGGCGCAATCCCCGCCTCACCGATCATGCGGGTGACAAGGTGGAGCACGGTCTGCCGCAGATGCCCGGCCATGCGGGTGCGGTCGAAATGCGCCCCGCGTGCCAGCGCGTCGCTGACCTGCGCGAGCAACGCGGCCTGTTGCGCCGCCGATGCGTCGGCCTCGGCCCGGCCGGCGGCGAGTCCTTCGGCATAGCCGGCGGCGCGCGCGGCGGCGACCGGATCGACGAACGGGGCGGGCTCAGCCGGAGCGCTCGCGGCCTCGAACATGTCCCAGCCTTCGGTGGGCTTATGCCCCGGCGCTTCGGGCGCGAAGTGGCGCGGCGTGGCGGGCGGGCGCGGCGCGATGGCGCGCGCGGCGAACGCGTCGGGCGGGGCAAAGGCGCGCTTGAGCGCGTCGGCGATCCCGTCGCTGCGTGTCGCGAGGCCGGGGACGAAACTAGACATAGTCGTCGTCTCCGCCGCCGCCCGGCATGGTGATCGTGCCGTCCTTCACCAGCTGGCGCGCGACCGCGATCATCGCCTTTTGCGCGTCGAGCACTTCGGCCATCTTCATCGGGCCGCGCGCTTCCATCTCGTCGCGGATCGTATCGGCCGCACGGCTCGACATGCACGCGAGGAAGCGGGTGCGCGCCGCTTCGTCAACGCCCTTGAGGCTGCGGACCAGCACGTCGCTGTCGATGTTGCGGAGCAGGGTGCCCATATTCTTGTCGTCGAGCTCGAGCAGATTGTCGAAGACGAACATCGCCTCCTCGATCGCACGGGCGATCTCGCGGTCGATCTTGGCGAGCTTGGGCATCACCTTCTGCTCGGTGATCTTGCGCGCCGAGGACATGATCTTCGCCGCCTCGCGCGTGCCGCCCATCTGGACGCCGGCAACGCGCTTGGGCTGACCGGCATGGCGTTCGAGCAGCTGGGTCAGCGTCGCGATCGCGTCGGGCGTGACCGGCCCCAATCGCGCGACGCGGCGCAGCACCTGCGGCTGGCTCGCTTCGGGCAACATTTCCAGCACCTGCGCGGCGACGGCGGGGTCGAGATGCGCCAGCAGCACGGCGGCGATCTGAGGATGCTCGTCCTCGAGCATCCCGGCAATCTCGGTCGCGTCCATCCAGGCGAGCGCAGTGATCGATTCGGCGGGTTCGGGCGGCAGGATGCTCGCCAGCACCGCGCCCGCCCGCTCTGGTCCCAATGCGCGGGTGACGACGGTCTCCAGCTTGGGGCGCGGATCGAACTGGATCGCGCTGCGCTCCTGCGCACGGCCGGTGAAATCGTCGAGGACCTGCGCCATTTCCCACTCGCTGACATCGGCAACCGCCATCATTGCGCTGCCCAGCTGACGCACCTCGTCGGGATCGAGCTTTTGCAGGATCGCGGCGGCCTCTTCGTCGCCGACGACCATCATCAGCACGGCGGCGCGTTCGACTCCGGTGAACCGGCGCGGGGCGTTCATCTTACTGGCCCTCCGTGCGGATCATGTCGCGCACGGCAAGCGCAGCGCGCGCGGGATTGTCGCGGGTGAAATCGCGCACCAGTCCCACGCGGTCGCCGAGCGACAGGCCCGATCCGGCCAGCATCTGCGGGCTGACCGGGGTCGGCATCTGCACGCCATCGGCAGCGCCCATCGGCACGCCGGGGGGACGCGTATCGTCACGGCGGCGCATCAGCGCGCGGGCGAGCGGACGCACCCCGAGCAGCAGGACGAGCAGCGCGATCACCAATGCGGTGACGTTGCGCGCGACCATCGCGAACCATGGCGTTTCGTAGAAGGGAATACCCGCCACCGCAGCGTCGGCATTGGTGCTGAACTTGCGGCTGACCACCGTGACCTGATCCTGGCGCGCGGTGTTGAAGCCGACGGTTGCCTTGACCAGTTCATCGATCTGACGAATCTCGACCGTGCCGCGCGGCTTGCCCGGCTCTTCACGCAGCAGCACCGCGACCGAGAGGCGCTTGATGCTGCCCGGCATGTTGCGGGTTACCGAAACCTCGCGGCCATTGCTGTAGCTGCGGGTAAAGCTGTCGCTCTGCTTCATGCCCGGCGCGGCGGCCGGAGTCGCGGGCTGGCCCGGCTCGGCGGGAGTTGCGGCGGTCGGCGCGACAGCGGCGCTGGGCGTCGGCGCGACAGCGGCGCTGGGCGGCGGCGCGACATTCGACAGCGCGCCGGGGATGCCGCCGGGCGCAGACGCACCGTCGCGCGGCGCACCGGTCCAGTTGCCCTGTTCGGCGCGCACCACCGTGCCTTCCTTGTCATAGCTTTCGCGCGTCGCCTGGCTTTCGTCGAGATCGACCTCGGCCTGCACCTCCGCGCTGAAATTGCCCGCCCCGAGCAAGGGAGTGAGCAGCTGAACCAGCTGTTGCCGCACCTTGTCCTCGACGCGGTTCTGGAAATCGATGCGCGCGTCGCCGGCGCTCGATTCCTGTCCCGATTTGCTCAGCAGCGCGCCCATCTGGTCGACGATGGTCACCGCATCGGGCTTCATCCCCGGCACCGACGAGGCGACGAGGTTGACGATCGAGCGGACCTGCGCGTCGGACAGGCTGCGGCCGGGCTGGAGCTTGACGATCACCGATGCGCTCGGCTCGGCCTTGTCGCGGACGAACACGCTGGCTTCAGGCGTGGCGAGATGCACGCGCGCCTCGGCCACGGTGTCGATCGCGCCGATCGAGCGGGCGAGTTCGGTCTCGCGCGCCTGACGCAGCCGCTCGCCCTCGACCGCCCGGCTCGCGCCCATCGGCAGGTTGTCGAGCAAGGCATAGCCGCCGGGTGCGGCCTTGGGCAGATCCTGCCCGGCGAGCAGCATCCGCGCCTTGTGATAATTATCCTCGGCGACGGTGATCGAACCCGATCCGTCGATGCCGTTGGCGATGTTCGCCGCGTCGAGCGCCTGCGCGACCGCCGCCTTGTCGCTTTCGGGCAGATTGGCGAACAGCACGCGCTGGGGCGGGGTCGACAGCGCCATCCAGGCGAGCGCCGCAGCGGCGATCAGGCCGAGCATGAACACCAATGGCAGGCTGCGTTTGACCGCAGGCTGGGCGAAGATGTCGCCCATCTGGCGGAGCGGATTGGCCATGCCGCCGCGGGGTGCGGGGACGGGGGCGTCGGTGGTTGCGATGGCGTTGCTCATGGTCAGACCGGCATGCTCATGATGTCACGATAGGCGGTCAGCAGCTTGTTCCTGACCTGAAGCGTCGCTTCGAACCCGACCGACGCCTCCTGGCGGGCGAGCATCACCTTGGCGATGTCGACCGTCTCGCCGCGCTCATAGGCGGCGGACAATTCGCTGGCGCGGCCCTGCGCGTTGTTCACCTTGCCGACCGCCTGCTCCATCGTGTCGATGAAGCTGGAGGGGCCGGCGGGCTGCGCGCCCGGCGACGACACGGGTGCCGCGGCACCGCTGGTCGCGCGCTGCAGCGCTTCGTTGCGTTCGAGGATCTGGGCGCGCAATTGCATCACCCGGTCGATGCCCCCGGCACCGCCCACTCCGCCGATCCCGCTCATGCGCTAATCCTCCGGACCAGGTCTTCGCCCTGCTCGCGCGCCTTGGCGAGGCGGTAGCGCAGCGTGCGTTCGGAGATGCCGAGCCGCTTGGCGGTCTCGATCCGGCTGCCGCCGCATGCCGCTAGCGTCTCGCGGATCGCGGCGAACTCGCTCAACTGGACGATGTTGCTGAGCTGGCCGGGTTCGGCCTGCACCGGTGCCGCCACCATCGACGGACGGTCGAAAATCAGATGATCGCGCGTGATCGCATCGCCCATGCACAGCAGCAGCGCGCGCTGGATCACATTCTCCAGCTCACGGACATTGCCCGGCCAGTCATGCGCCTGCAGCACCGCCAGCGCCTCCCGCGTCACCCACGGCAGCTGCCCGCGCGGTCCGGCATGGCGCAGCACCATCGCGGCGGCGAGCGCGGCGACATCGCCGGGACGCTCGGCCAGCGGCTTGGTCGAGAGCGGGAACACCGACAGGCGGTAGTAAAGATCGGCGCGGAACCGGCCTTCCATCACCTCGGTCTGGAGGTCGCGGTTGGCGCAGGCGATGACGCGAACGTCGATCTTCTCGGCCGCCGTCGCGCCGATTGGCACCACTTCGCGCTCCTGCAGCGCGCGCAGCAACTTGGCCTGGAGCGCAAGCGGCATTTCGGCGACTTCGTCGAGCAGCAACGTGCCGCCATTGGCCGCGCGGAAAAAGCCTTCGCCCGCCGCATTCGCACCGGTGAACGCGCCCTTCTGATGGCCGAACAGCAATGCTTCGAGCATCGTTTCGGGCAACGCCGCGCAATTGACCGCGATGAACGGGCCATCGCGGCGGGTGGAGCCATTGTGGATCGCCTTGGCCAGCACTTCCTTGCCGGTCCCGGTCGGGCCATTGATCAGCACGGTGATGTCGGCGACGGCGACGCGCTCGGCCAGCGCATAGAGCGCGAGGCTTTCGGGATCGGCGGCGACCGGGGCATGCGCGCCACGCAGCATCGCGCTGGCAAAGCCGGTCGCGACGGCACCGTCATCGGCGCCATAGGAGAGGCGGGCAGGATTGCCGTCATTGAACGGAATCGCGGCGACCGGACCGTCCGCCAGCACCAATGTGCGCGCGGACACCGGGGGCGCCTCACCCTCGACGATCATGAACAGATCGCCGGGCATCGGCTTGACCTTGTCGGCCGCGCCGATCGTGAATCCCTGCGATCGCAGCGCCGAAACCAGCGCGTAATTCTGTCGAAGGACTGCTGCCGACGGAAAGATGGTCTGCATTCGAGAACCCCCTGTTGGAGGCTGAATGCGGTATTGTTGGTAAACGAGCGGTAAACCAATGCGAAAAAACAGCGAATTCCCGCTCCAGATAGCCGCGCGTGCCTCTACGCGCGCGCGAGACCTGCGAAAAACTGCGGCGAAAACTGCTTAATCCGCCGCGCACCCTGCCGTTCTCCCCTGTGGCGGCTCGGGCTCTCTCGCATTCAGGGGGGAAACGGAGGGACGCCGGATTGAACGGAGACAAGACATGACTGTTATCGGAACGAACATCGCGAGCATGCGTGCCGCGAACGCTTCGAAGATGGCGTCGGCCTCGTTGCAGACCGCCATGGAGCGCCTGTCGACTGGCAAGCGCATCAACACTTCGAAGGACGACGCCGCCGGCCTCGCCATCGCCTCGACGATGACCTCGTCGATCCGCGGCATGAGCCAGGCGATCCGCAACGCCAATGACGGCGTCAGCCTTGCACAGACCGCCGAAGGCGCGCTGGGCGAAGTCACCAACATGCTGCAGCGTATCCGCGAGTTATCGGTCCAGTCGGCTTCGGGCACCTATTCGGACAGCGACCGCGCGAACCTTCAGTCGGAAGTGACCGCGCTGACCTCGCAAATCTCGTCGGCGCTGACGACCACCAAGTTCAACGGCGTGTCGCTGTTCACCACGGCGTCGGGCGGTGCAGGCACCTCGACCACGATCCAGACCGGCTATAATTCGGGCGACACGGTCTCGGTTGCGATCGGCAATATCGACCTCAGCACCATGTCGGCCGGCACCCGCGCGGCGACCGCCGCTGACGTTACCGCCGGTGTGACCCGCGAAGCGACCGCCGAAGACGTGACGGACGGCGCAACCCGCGCGGCGACCGCTGCCGATGTGACGGCAGGTGCAACCCGCGCCGCGACGGCTGCCGACGTCACCGATGGTGCAACCCGCGCCGCGACGCAGGACGATGTCGATGCGGGCACGACCCGTGCGGCGACGGCTGCCGACGTGACCGCTGGCGTGACTCGCGCCGCGACCGCCGACGACGTGACGGCCGGGGCGACCCGCGTCGCCACGCAGGAAGATGTCGATGCCAGCCTGATGCGTCCGGCGACGCAGGCCGATGTCGATGACGGCTTCAGCGGCGCTGTCGGCGACGACATCGCGGTGGCGGTCGGCGATGAAGTGCTGGCCGAGGAAGGCGACGCGATCGTCGTGAGCGAAGGTGACGACGTCACCGTGTCGGTCGGCGACCAGGTTGCGGCTGAAGAAGGCGACCTGATCGCTGCTGCAGTCGGGGATCAGATCGCGGCGGCAGTCGGCGACGACATCGTGGTCGAAGTGGGCGACGACATCGAGACGACCGGCCTGTCGGTCGCGACGGCGGACGCTGCCGACGACGCGCTCGCAGTGGTCGACGCGCTGCTCACCACGGTCAACAATGTCCGCGCCGGCCTTGGCGCCAGCCAGAGCCGCCTTGAATCGGTGGTCAACAACCTGACCAGCAACGTCACCAACCTGACCGAAGCGCGCAGCCGCATCGAGGACGCCGATTTCTCGGCCGAAACGACCGCGCTCGCCAAGGCCCAGATCCTGAGCCAGGCATCGACCGCGATGCTGGCACAGGCCAACCAGTCGCAGCAGAATGTTCTGACGCTGCTTCGCTAAGCGTGTGCCCGGTCGGGGTGTCACCCCCCTGACAGGCGCCACGGCCGGTCACCCTTCCCTGTTGGAAGGGCATGCGAGGAAGCCCCGGTGGTCGCAAGACCACCGGGGTTTTTCTTTTTTGTTGGGTATTCCTCCCCTGAGCTTGTCTCAGGGGAGGGGGACCGCCGGCGAAGCCGGTGGTGGAGGGGCGGCCGCGCAGACGGCCGTGGGCAGCTCGGCAAAATTCCGCCGTCTGCGCGGCGGCCCCTCCGTCAGCGCTGCGCGCTGCCACCTCCCCTGAGACAAGCTCAGGGGAGGAATAGTCACCCCCCTACTCGCTCGGTTTCCCGCCCGGCGTCCAATCCGGGCGGAAGTCGGTGTCGGCGAGCCAGCGGGCGGGGCCGATCAGCGACTGGACCGCGCGGGTCATGAACGGGATGTCGAGATTGGCGATCGTGTCCTGTGGCGAGTGATAGGTCGGCGTCACCGCCCAGCCCGAGATCGTGTGCGCAACCACCCCGCGCCGCGCGAGGGCGTAGTTGTCGGAGCGTTCGAAGAAATTCTGCTCCGGATACGGGTCCTTCGCCACCAGCGCGCCGCGTTCGGCCAGCGCCGGGCCGAGCGTCGAGCGCTCATAGCCGGTCATCATCATCGTGCCGGCGGGCAGCTTGGGGTCCTGTGCGCCGATCATCTCGATCGCGATATTGGCGACGATGTCGGTCAGCGGCACCGGCGGCGCGGCGGCGAAGGCGCGCGACCCAAAGCCGCCCATCTCCTCCGCACCGAACGCCGCGAACAAGATACCGCGCTTGTGCCGCTTGCCGCTGCTCAGCGCATGGGCGAGTTCGAGCACGGCGGCGACGCCCGAGGCATCATCGTTCGCGCCATACATCACCGTCCCGTCGGGCTGGACGCCGAGATGATCGACATGCGCGGCGAGCAGGATCACCCCCGCCTTGGGATCGGTGCCGGGCAGGTAGCCGATCGCACTGGTCGTTTCGACCTCTTCGCGAACCAGGCCGGGAAGGGTCATCTCGACCGGCTTGCCCGCCGCCTTGGCTGCCTTGTCGAACGCGGCGGCGGGGAGGACGAGCACGGAAACGCCGTCTCGCGGCTTCTGATCCGCGAGATAGGCATCCAGCCGCGGACGTTCGCCGAGCTGGCCCCAGATCTTCCGCGTCTCGGCGCTTTCACGCAGCACTAGCAGCTTCGTGTTACGGCCGCGCGTGGCGCGCAGTGCCGCCATCGCCGAAAGCTTCGAGCCGCCGACAAGGACGACGTCCCCCGCCGGCAGCTCCGCCCCATTGTCCCCCATATACAGCGTCGCAACGCCCTCGACGCGCGCGACGCCTCCGAACAGCAACGACGCCCCGTCGATCGTCTTGCCGCCGGCGACCAGTTTCGGCCTCCCGTCGAGCCGCGGGCGGATCACCTTCACCTTCTGGATGTAGGAGTCCGCACCCGGCGCAGGCTGAAGCCCATAGCCCTGGAAGCGCGCGGCAACGTAAGCTGCAGCGATCGCCTCATCGCGAGTCATACTGCCGCGCCCCTGCAGCTCCGGCCCGGCGAGGAAGCGGACATGCGCCGCGATCCATTCGGGCTTTACCGACCAGTCGGATGCGGGCGCCGCGGTCGTGACTGGCGCGGGTGCGGCGGTCTGCGCGATGGCCGGGCTGGCGAGCGCGGTGCACAGCAGTGCGGCGGCGAAGATACGCTTCATGGAAACCCCTCGAATGAACCGCGCGACCCTAACGGGGACTGCGCGCAGGGCAAGGCGTCAGGCTTCGGGCCGGGTCCATAACCAGCCGCCGATCACGACCGCAGCGCCGATCGGGATCAGCGGCCAGGGCATGGCGGTGAGTGCGAGCGTCAGCGCGATGCTGATCGCGAAAGCGACGCTCGCCGCGACCTTGCCGCTGCGGCTCACCGCGCCCTTATCGCGCCAGCGGGCGATGTGCGGGCCAAAGCGCGGATGTTCGAGCAAGCGGCGTTCGAGCGCGGGCGAGCTGCGCGCGAAGCAAAACGCCGCCATGATCACGAACACCGTCGTCGGCATCACCGGCAGAATTGCGCCGATCACCGCAAGGCCGAGGCACAGAAACCCGGCAATCAGATACAGATGACGACGCACCCCGCTTGCGTAGCACGCCAGTCGCGACTGTCTCGCAAAAAGCGAATCACCCCAGTCGCCGCATCAGCCCCTTTTTCAGCCGGTCATGCGCGCTCTTCTTGATCTGGCAGACGCGTGCGGCGCCGACGCCGAGCACCTGGCCGATCTCTTCGAGGTTCAACTCCTCGACATAATAAAGCTGCACCACCAGCTGCTCCTTCTCGGGCAGCTCCGAAATCGCGCCGATCAGGGCCTCGCGCTGGTCGGCGTCGGCGAGCTGGTCGAAGGCGTCGGGTTCGTCGGACATGAACCACGGGCCTTCGTCCGAATAGACATCGTCGATCGAATCGAACCGCACCGCCTCTGCGCTCGCATAGTCGCTGCGCAATTTGTCGATCGTGACGCCCAGCTTCGATGCGACCGCCGCCTCGTCGGGCCGGGTGCCGTCGGCGGCGAGCGCGGTGACCGCATCCTGATAGGCGCGGCGGCGTTTCATCGCGCCGCGGGTGATCGTCGCCTGACGGCGCAATTCGTCGATCATCGCGCCGCGCACGCGGGTGTGGAGATACTGGTCGAAGCTGACGAGGCCGCGATCCTCGAAGCTGCCCGCCGCCTCGACCAGCGCAACCAGCCCGATCTGGACCAGATCCTCGACATCGATCAGCGTGCTCATCGAGCCATGGACATGCCAGGCGAGGCGGCGGACGAGCGGCATATGCTTGCGCACCAGCGCGTCCATGTCGCGCCGCGTGTCGCCGCGGCGATCATAAGTGATGGCGAATTCGTTCGGGGCGGGCTGATAGGTCATGCGGCAAGTGCCTCCGGTGCGCCGATCACGGCGACGACCTCGACCGACTTGTCCTCGGGCACTTCAAAGAAGCTCATCACCGGGGTGTCGGGCAGGACGGTGCGGACGAGTTTGCGGATTGCGATGCGGATCGTCGGCTGGACCACCAACGCGAACGGTTTGGCCTCGGCGACGAGCGGCTGGGCGGCGCGCTGGAGCGCATCGACGATGCGACGGCCAAGGTCGGGCTCGATCGTGTGGCGCTTCGACGGATCGGAGCGGATCGCCTGACCCAGCAGCGCCTCGAGCTGGCCCTCCAGCGTCATCACGCGCAGCGGTTCGCGCACTCCGCACAGCCGCTGAATGATCAGCGGGCCGAGTTCCGGGCGGATCAGCTCGACGATCTCGTCGGCATCCGCGCTCTTTTGCGCGGCGAGCGCGATCGCGGCGGCGATGCGGCGGAATTCCTTGAGCGGGATATTCTCCGCCAACAGGCCACGCAGCACCTGTGTTAGCGTTGTGATCGGCAGCGGGTTGGGCGAGAGCGAGACGACCAGCTGGGCCGCACGCTCGCGCAAGCCGTCGAGCAGCGCCTGAACCTCGTCCGGGCCGAGCAGGTCGGAGGCGTTCTGGATCAGCGCCTGATTGAGGTGCGTCGCCATCACCGTACCGGGATCGACCACCAGCCAGCCCTGTCCGGTCGCCGCATCGGCGTCAGCGGGCGAAATCCACATCGCGTCGAGGCCGAAGGTCGGATCCTTGGCATGCTTGCCGGGCAGCGAACCGACCGCCTGCCCGGTGTCGAGCGCCAGCATCTCGTCGGGCGAGACGCTGTCCTCACCGATCACCACGCCACCTACAACGATGCGATAGGCATAGGGGGCCATGTTGATGTCGTCGCGCACCCGCACCTGCGGCACGACAAAGCCGAGTTCCTTCGACAGCTGGCGCCGCACGCCGGTGATCCGGCCCATCAGCGCGCCGCCGCGACGTTCGTCGACCAGCGGCACCAGGCCATAGCCGATGTCGATCATCACCTGCATATTGTCGGTGACCTCTTCCCAGCCGATCCGCGAGGGATCGACGGGCTCGGCGGCTTCGACGATGGCCGGCGGTGGCGGCAGCGTGCTCGCGCGCCACATCTTCCATGCCATATAGCCCGACCCGGCAGCGGCGGGCAGAATGATGAAGGCGGGCATGCCGGGCAGGAACGCGAGCAGGCCGGTGATCACCGCAACCGGGGTCCAGGTGCGGTGGCTGGCGAACTGGCTGCCGATCTGTCCGGTCAGGTCCTGATCCTTGTTCGCGCTGACGCGGGTGACGATCGCGGCGGCGGCGATCGAGAGCAGCAGCGCCGGGATCTGCGCGACCAGTGCGTCACCGATCGCCAGCAGCACATAGGTCTGCGCCGCTTCGCCGATCGACATGCCATGGCTGACCGGACCCAGGATCAGGCCGCCGATGACGTTGATGAACAGGATCAGCAGGCCCGCGACCGCGTCGCCCTTCACGAACTTGGACGAACCGTCCATCGCGCCGTAGAAATCGGCTTCGGTCGATACCTCGATCCGACGCGCCTTGGCTTCGTCGGGGGTGATCAGGCCGGCATTGAGGTCGGCGTCGATCGCCATCTGCTTGCCGGGCAAGGCGTCGAGGGTAAAGCGCGCCGACACTTCGGACACGCGGCCCGCGCCCTTGGTCACCACGATCATGTTGATGATGATCAGGATCGCGAAGACGAACAGGCCGACGACGTAATCGCCGCCGATCATGAACGTCCCGAACGCCTCGATCACATGGCCCGCCGCCGCTTCGCCCTCATGCCCATGGCCCAGCACGACGCGGGTCGAGGCGACGTTGAGGCCGAGGCGGAACAGCGTCGCGAACAGCAGCACGGTGGGGAAGGCCGAGAAATCGAGCGGCTTTTGCGCATTCAGCGCGACCATCAGCACGGCTAGGCTGATGATGATGTTCATGATGAAAAAGGCGTCGAGCAGGAAGGTCGGCACCGGCACGACCATCATGCCCACCAGCACGAGGATGGCGACGGGCAGGGCGAAGCTGCGGAGCGCGGGGAGGATGCCCCCCTGAAGAGTCGCTGCGTTCATTGCGGATCAGGCTCCCAGCCGGGCGAGCATCAGGTAAGCGAGCTTGGCGGTCTCGGGCGTCGGGCGCAGCGGATTGACCGTCGGCATCGTCGATGCCTTGAGCCGTCCTGCATTCTCCAGCCGGTCGAGCGTGGTCAGCCAGCCACGGTCCTGCCCGACCGCTTCATTGCCCAGCACAACCTCGACATCCTCGCCGAGCGAGGCGACCAATGTCTGGAACTTTGCATCGAGGCTGCCCGACGCGGCACCGGTCGCGCCCACCGCAGCGGCGCCGCGATCGAGCTTGCCGGCAAAGCGCTCATAGATTTGCCCGAGTGACCGCTGTGATCCGTCCGAGGCGTAGAAGATGTTGCGGTTGGCGCGCGCGGCGGCGGGGAACAGGTTCGCCGCGCCCCGCGTCGGATCGGCGTCCATCGCGCGCAGGAATTTGCGTGCGCCACCGATGCCAAGGAAATGCGCCATGTACAGGTCGGTGCCGGTCGCCTCACGCCCGAGCGATGACTCAAGCGCATCCTTGTTGTCGCTGGCATGTTCGGCGGCCATCAGCGATGCGGCCTGCGGGTCGTTGCGCAGCGACAGGATCGCCTGCCGCGTCGCCGGGTCGGACACGGTGAAGCGGCCATTGGCGGTCTGGCGGATGCTGTCCGCCGCCCAGCCCAGGCCATGCTTCTCGCCATGATCCTTGACCACGCCGAGCCAGCTTTGTTCGATGAACTGATACAGGCCGGTGGCGCTGGAGGTACGCGCGCGCGCATCGGCACGCATGCCGCTTTCGACCTGTGCCTGGCCGAGCAGATAGTTGAAGTCGATGCCGGTCTTCTGGCTCGCCGTCGCGATCGCCGTGGTGACGTTCGTTCTGGCTCCGATCGAAGGTACGGTCATAGGCCTTGCTTCTCATCCCCTTGGGTTCGGGGAGATCAGCAAGAGCCGTGCCAGAATTGGTTCACGCGAAGGCGCGAAGGCGCAATGATAATTGAATTGCCGCGCGGTGGCGCTTCTCATTCCCCGCTGACGCGATCGCTGGCGCGGCACAGGCGAGAAACTCCGCCCGAGACCTCTTCGCGCCTTCGCACCTTCGCGTGAACCAAATCAGCCGACGGCAAATCCGGGCCGGTAGGACGGCAAGTCATTGCCGGTCAGTGCCGTCAGCCGCCGCCGCACATTCGCGGCCATCAGGTTGACGTAAATGCGGCAGCTTTCGTTGAGCCGGTGCGCTTCCTCGGCCAGCGCCTTGAGCTCGCCCGACGCCGCGGGACTATCGTCATTGGCGGCCCCCACCGCCTCGATCCCGATCAATTTGTCGCGCGTCGCCCGTTCGAGCGCGGCGACGTCGTTCGCCTTCAGCGCGGCAATCTCGGCGTGGAGCGCCTCGATCACGCGGATCAGGGCGTCATGCCGCGTCATTCGGATTCCACTGCAGCTTGAGTGCGATCAGCCGGTCGGCAATCGTCGAGGGGACCAGCGGGAAATTGCCATCGGCAATCGCCTTCTTGATCCGCGCGACGCGATCGGCATCGACCGGGGCGCTGGCCGCAGCTGATTGGGTCAGCGATGCGGCGGCGCTGCTATTGGCGGCCTGCGTCGCTCCTTCCACCGACCGCACGGGCGCGGCAGCGGCCACCGGCGTGAGCCGGGGGGCGAGTGATGCAGGCTTAAAGCCGACTGGATCCACCATGTCTGCGACCCTTTTTCTGCGGACATACGCGAAAACGACGCTTTGACGGGGAGCTTTAGGGAAAAATGCGCGAGCAGCGATTTTTTCTGCCGCGCTGGGAAATCAGTCCCCGAACCCGGGCAGGCGAGCGCGGCCCGGGCTGAGCGCGATTGCGGCAACCGGCGGGCGTTTGTCGTCGGTCTTGACCAGCACGCGGCCACCGACCGCAGCGTCGGCCATCGCCAGCCCCTCACGCGTGATCGAGAAGCCGGCGGCGCCAGCCTCAAGCATCACCGGATCGCCACGGCGGATCACCAGTTCGGGCTTGGCCGCGACCGGCGCCGGCGCGGCAGCGACACTCGTCGGTGCGGCCTTGGGCAGCGTGTTGATCGCGACGAAGACGCGCCATTGCTGCGGCCCTTGGCACCGGATCACCACTGCATCCTCCGCCGGTGAGCGCCAGCTGAGCTGCGGCGTATCGCAGGCCGCGAGCTTGAGGCGCTTGTCCACAGCAGCGCGCGCGCCGCCCTCGGCCCCGATCGGGGCACCGGCGAAGCGTTCGACCAGCTGGTCGAGCGCCTCGGTCGACTGGAAGGCGGCGGGGCCGGACAGGGCGATCAGGAGTGCGATCATTGCGGATCTCCAGCTTGAAGTTGGGGATCGCCGGCAAAGCCGACGGACAGGGTCACGCTGCGGCTGGTGCCGGGGGCGACGCGAAGGATGAGGCGCGAGGGTGCGACCGCGCCTTGTGCGACCAAGGCAGCGGCGACGGCGCGTGCGCGATCGGCGGCGAGGATGGCGGCGCTGCCGGTGCGCGGATCGACATCGCCGGTTGGCGCGGTCGATCCGGTGATGGTGATGACCGTGCGCTTGTCACGCGCGGCGTCGCGCGCCCAGACGATCGTTGCGGCAAGGTCCGCAGCGGCGCTGCCGGGGGCATAGCCCTCGACCCGCGCACGCGCGACCGCCATCGGGTCGATCGGCGCAGGAGCTTCGGCCCCAAAGCCGCTGCGCAGGCCGGCGAGCAAGCGGGTGCGGTCCACCTCGCGATGCGCCTGCAGCAGGACAAAGAAGCCGACCAGCAGCAGCGCGAGATCGGCGAGCGTGATCAGCCACACCGAGCGCGCAGGGGCAATGTCATCCCAGCTGTCGGGGGAGAGTGCGGCGCTCATGCCGCCATCTCGCGTTTGCGGGCACGCTCGAGCGTGGCGAGTCGTGCAAGCGGCGCCGCGAGCCGCAGCCGTTCGGCCGCCTCGACCCGCGCCAGCCGCTTCAACCGTGCGACGATCGGCATCGCGACCAGATTGGCGAGCAGCGCGCCATAGAGCGTCGCGAGCAACGCCACCGCCATCGCCGCACCAATCCGGTCGGGGTTATCCATCGCCGCGAACATGCGTACCAGGCCCAGAATCGTGCCGATCAGGCCCATGGCGGGCGCAGCCTCGGCCACGCCGCTCCACAGCTCGATCACCGCGCGATGCCGTTCGGCGCGCGATGCGGCGCGGTCGCGCACGATCGCCTCGATTTCGGAAGGACTCGCGCCATCGACCGCCGCCGCGACCGCCGCCGCCATGTCGGGATCATCAATCACCGACCGGTCGAGCGCGATCAGCCCGTGGCGACGCGCGATCTTTTCCAGCGATCCGGCCTGCGCGATCAGCGGGGCGGCGTCGAACGGGCGGCGCAGCAGCGTCTTGAGCGCGACCATCCCACGCCCGACATCCGCCAGCCGATGACGCAGCAGTACGCTGGCCGCCGTCCCGCCCAGCACGATGGCGAGCGCCAGCGGGTCGAGCAGCACGGATGCGTCGAGCGGAGCCAGCGCGGCGAGATCGGCGGGTGCGGCACTATTCATGCGCGACCCGGTGCAAGCGCCGGGCCAAGTGACGTGCGCCACAGGAAACCCCGGCAGGTGCGGCGACAACCGGCAAAAGCGGCAAATCCGCTGCCGCCGCCCGGCAAACCCTTGCCGCCCGCACCATCAGAACCGGCAATTGCGGCGATTACCGCCCGCTCCCCACAAACTGGCACGCCCATTGCTAGGAACTGTCCGAACACAGGCATGAGGACCGTTTTCATGGGTAGCAACAGTCTCTTCGGGGTGCACGGCGCTGCGCTCGAGGTGCGTTCGCAGCGCATGGGCGTGCTCGCGTCGAACATCGCGAACGCATCGACCCCCGGCTACAAGGCCAAGGATATCGACTTCCGCGCCGCACTCGACGCGATCGAAACGCCGGGCATGGCGGGCGCGGACCCGATCAGCGGCGCGACCAAGTTCCGCGTGCCGCTCCAGCCCAGCCTCGACGGCAACACCGTCGAGCTGGCCACCGAACAGACCGCCTTTGCCGAGAATGCCGTCGCCTATCAGACGACGCTCGCCTTTCTCAACGGGCGCATCGACACGCTCAAGCGCGCGCTGAAGGGAGAATAAGAATGTCCGACCAGCCGCTCTCCATCTTCCAGGTCGCGGGTCGCGCCATGTCCGCGCAGCTCGTGCGGATGAACGCCACCGCCTCCAACCTCGCCAATGTCGGGCAGGTCGCGTCCAATCCGGGCGAAGCCTATCGCACGATGAAGCCGGTCTTCCGCACCCATTTCGATGCGGCGAGCGGCATGTCGACGGTCGATGTCGAAAGCGTCGTCGCGGCGGGCGAAGCGCCGACCAAACGCTACGACCCCGGCAACCCGATGGCCGACAAGGACGGCAATGTCTGGGAAAGCGCGGTCGATGAGACCCGCGAGCTGGTCGACATGATGGAGACCGCCCGCACCTATCAGAATAATGTCGAAGTGATGCAGACGGCAAAGACGCTGATCACCCAGACGCTCAACCTGGGACGCAGCTGATGACCGCTTTTGACACGACGCTGAGCAACCTCGGCATCGCCCGCACCGGCACGACCAGCCAGGCGAACACCAATTCGCTCGGATCGTCGGCGATGGACCAGTCCGACTTCCTGACGCTGATGACCGCGCAGATGAAGAACCAAGACCCGTTCGAGCCGGTCGATAACACCCAGATGGTGGCGCAGATGGCGCAATTCTCGTCGCTCGCCGGGATCAGCGAGATGAACACGACGCTGCAGGCAATTGCCGCCAAGCTCGGCTCGACCTCGACCACCGATCTCGTGTCATGGGTCGGCCGCACCGTGCTGACGCAGGGCGATGTCGCCTATCCGCGCACCGACGGCTCGCTGGGCGGGATGATCGAGCTCGGTGCCGACGCGGCCGAGGTCAACGTCGTGATCGAGGGCCCGAATGGCGAGATCCTCAAGAACGTCTCGCTCGGCGCCGCGCCTGCCGGCCGCACCGAATTCGAATGGGACGGCACCACCGACACCGGCGAGCCGGCCGGCGATGGTCCCTTCACCATCCGCGTCGCCGCACGCAACGCCAATGGCGGCACCGTTGCCGCCCAGCCGCTCGTCTGGGCCCCGGTGACTGCGGTCGCGATGGGCAGCGACGGCAACCCGGTCCTTACCCTGCCTGGCATCGGCCAGGTGTCCACCACCGCTGTCCGCCAGATCGGCTGAGTCCAAACAGGAGCCTATTTCGATGTCCTTCTACACCTCGCTCTCGGGTCTTCAGGCGGCGCAGACCGACATGTCGACCATTTCGCACAACCTGTCGAACGTCTCGACCAACGGCTTCAAGAAGAGCCGCACCGAATTCGCCGACGTGATCGCGTCGAGCGTGTCGCTCAACCCCAATCAGATGATCGGGTCGGGTACCGTGGTGAAGGCGATCCGCCAGCAATTCGGCCAGGGTGGCATGCAGCAATCGGCATCGAGCCTCGACATCGCGATCGCCGGCGACGGCTTTTTCGCGGTCAAGCCGAGCCTCGATTCGGCGGGCGTCAACTTCACCCGCAACGGCAGCTTTCTAGTCGACAGCGATCGCTACGTCACCGATTCGCAGGGCGGCTATCTTCAGGTCTATCCGGTCGACGGATCGGGCGCGGTGGTCGCGACGGGCCTTGGCTCGACCGTGAACCTGCGCCTGCCGCAGACCAGCGGCGTTCCGGAGGCGACCGAGAATGTGTCGCTGTCGCTCAACCTGTCGGCCTATTCGTCGGTGCCGTCGGAAGCGTCGCGGTTCAGCGAGGACACGCCCTATGCGTTCGACCGCTTCGACCCGGGCACCTACAACAACTCGACCCAGACGACGATCTATGACGCCAGCGGCAATCCGCTGACCATGACCAACTATTTCGTGCGCGAGACGACCGAGGCACCGGTGACCTGGTCGGTGTACAGCTTTGTCGGCGACCGCCAGCTCGGCACCGACGCGGCAAACCCGCAACCGGTGACGCTGACCTTCGACGCCAGCGGTGCGCTGACCAATCCGACCGCGCCGACGCAGTTTGCGCCGTTCACGGTCGGGTCGAGCACGACCGAACAGTCGATCGCGCTCGATTTCGGCGGCGCGACGACCCAGCTGGGCGCACCGTTCAGCATTGATGGCCGCAGCCAGGACGGCAAGGCGGTCGGCCAGCTCGACGGTGTGACCGTGGGCGAGGACGGGATCGTCCGCGCCAGCTTCTCCAACGGCGACAGCCTGGCGCTGGGCAAGGTGGCGCTCGCCAACTTCTCCAATCCGTCGGGGCTGCGTCAACTTGGCAATTCAACCTGGGCCGCAACCGGCCTGTCGGGCGAACCGCGGCTGGGCGAGCCGGGCGTCAATGGCTTTGGCGGGCTGATGTCGGGCGCGGTCGAACGGTCGAACGTCGACATTACCGAGGAACTGGTCGGCCTGATCGCGGCACAGCGCAACTTCCAGGCGAACGCCAAGGCGCTCGATACCGCGAGCCAGATCTCGCAGACCATCTTCAACATCCGCAGCTGATTTCAGTAAGTTAGGAGGCATTCGCGATGGATAGGCTCGTCTATACCGCACTGTCCGGCCTGAAGGGCCAGATGAACGCGCAGGCGACGATCGCGAACAACATCGCGAACGCCTCCACGGTCGGATACCGCGCCGACCGCGTCAATTTCGAACGCCTGCTGGTGCAGGGCGACGGCCATGACAGCCGCCAGCCCAGCGCCGAGACGGTGGTCGATATGGACCGGCGCGCGGGTGCGATCACGCAGACCGGCCGCGGGCTGGACGTCGCGATCACCGGCGAAGGCTGGCTCGCGGTTCAGGCTGTCGATGGCAGCGAAGCATACACACGGCGCGGCGACCTTCGGGTTGCGCCGAGTGGCGTCTTGGAAACCGGCGACGGTTTCCCGGTGATGGGGTCGGGGGGCCCCATCACCGTGCCGCCGCACGACAAGATCATGATCGCCACCGACGGCACGCTGTCGATCGTCCCTCCGGGCGCCGATCCCGCGCAGCCGCCACAGATCATCGATCAGCTCAAGCTGGTCAGCGATGCGGGCAGCACCACCGTCAAGGGACTGGACAATCTGCTCCACGTCCGCGGCGGCGGCGCGCTGCCGCAGGATATGGACGCGACGGTGATGTCGGGCGCGCTCGAAGGATCGAACGTGAACCTGACGCAGGCGCTGGTCGACATGATCGAAAACCAGCGCAGCTACGAGGTGCAGGCCAACCTGCTCCGCGAAGCCAAGTCGATGGACGAGAGCGCCGCATCGCTGATGCGCGTCAGCTAAGAATTCTAGGGAAGGACCAGAATCATGGGTTCCGCAGCAATGCACATCGCGCGCACCGGGCTTGACGCTCAGGACATGCGCATGCGGGTGATCTCGAACAACCTCGCGAACGTGAATACCACCGGGTACAAGCGCGACCGGGCGAGCTTCGAGGCCTTGGCCTATCAGGTCGTCACCGCGCCGGGTGCCGCGAGCACCGCCGAGACGCGTTACGCAACCGGGACCAATCTTGGCACCGGCGTGCGCATTCAGGGCACCGCCCGGATCGACACCCAGGGTGCGATGCAGACCACCGGCAACGCGCTCGACATGGCGCTCGACGGCAATGGCTATTTCCAGGTGCAGATGCCCGGCGGCCAGCTCGGCTATACCCGCGCGGGCAATTTCGCGCGCTCGCCCGAAGGCATGCTGGTGACCAGCGAGGGCTATCAGGTGATGCCCGGCATCACGGTCCCGGACGGCGCGACCTCGATCACCGTCGGCAGCGACGGCACGGTCAGCGCGACGATCTCGGGCCAGACCGAGGCGAGCCAGATCGGCCAGATCCAGATCGCCGCCTTCCCCAACAGCGCGGGGCTGCAGGCGATCGGCGATAACTACCTCGTCGAAACCGCGGCGAGCGGCGCGGTCAATCTCGGCATCGCCGGGCAGGACGGGCGCGGCAACATCCGTCAGGGCATGCTCGAAGGATCGAACGTCAACGTCGTCGAAGAGCTGGTCGACATGATCGAGACGCAGCGCGCGTACGAGGTCAATTCCAAGATGATCTCGGCGAGCGACGAAATGCTCCAGTACATCAACCAGAATGTTTGAGGGCCGGATCATGCGCACCTTGTCCGCCCTCGCCGCCCTCGCCGGCTGCGCGTTCGCCGCGCAGCCGGTCGACGCGAAGCTGTTCGGCAAGAAGCAGCCGGCGGAGGACTTCACCGTCACGCTACCGTCTCCGGTCGCGCCGCCGCCCGCAGCCAATGGCTCGATCTTTCAGGCCAGCGAAGGCTATGCCGCGCTCCACGAAGGCACGCGCGCGCGCCGCGTCGGCGATCCCGTCACGATCGTGCTGGTCGAACGCACCAGCGCGTCCAAATCGGCGGGCACCAACCTCGACAGCGGCGGCGGCTTTTCGATCACCCCGCCGACGACCGGCGCGCTCAACCTGTTCAACCAGACCGATGCGAGCATCAGCGGCAAGCGCGGGTTCAAGGGCAGCGGCGCGGCCGACCAGTCGAACGCGCTGTCGGGTGAGATCAGCGTCACCGTCGCCGCCGTGCTGCCCAACGGCACGATGCTGGTGCAGGGTCAAAAGCGCGTCACGCTCAACCGCGGCGACGAGTTCATCCAGATCAAGGGGATCATCCGCCCCACCGATATCGATGCGAACAACCGCATCGCATCGACCCGCGTCGCCGATGCCCGCATTGCCTATACCGGCAAGGGCGATGTCGCCCGCGCCGCCCGACAGGGGTGGTTCAGCCGCTTCTTCCAGATGATCAGCCCGTTCTGAGGAATTAGACCATGATCCGCTTCCTCATCGCCCTGCTCGCCACCCTTGTTCTCGCCCAGCCCGTTGCGGCGGAGCGGATCAAGGATCTCGGCAATTTTCAGGGCATCCGCACCAACCAGCTGACCGGATACGGCATCGTCGTCGGTCTGCCGGGCACGGGCGACGACAATCTGGAATATACCGTCCAGTCGATGAAGGGGGTCACCGCCCGCTTCGGCCTCTCGCTGCCACCCGGGGTCAACCCGGCGCTCAAGAACGCCGCGGTGGTGCTGGTCACCGCCGAGCTGCCCGCCTTTGCCAAGCCGGGGCAAAAGCTCGACATCACCGTATCGTCGATGGGCAAGGCCAAGTCGCTGCGCGGCGGGACGCTGGTGCTGACCCCGATGATGGGTGCGGATGGACAGATCTATGCGATGGCGCAGGGCAACCTTGCGGTCGGCGGTCTGGGGGCCGAAGGTGCAGACGGGTCGAAGATCGTCGTCAATATCCCGTCATCGGGCCGCATCCCTGAGGGTGCGACGGTCGAGCGCGCGGTCGAGACCGGCTTCGCCACCGCCCCCACCCTCACTTACAACCTCGCCCGCGCCGACTTCACCACCGCGCAGCGCGTCGCCGACGCGATCAACGGCCGCTATGGCTTTGGCACCGCGCGCGCGATCGACGCCGTGTCGGTTGCCGTCACCGCGCCACAGGGCGCCGGCGTCCGCGCGCAGATCATGAGCGAGATCGAAAACCTCAACGTCGAATCCGCCGAGGCTGCGGCCAAGGTAATCGTTAACGCGCGCACCGGCACGGTGGTCATCAATTCGGCCGTCCGGGTCAGCCCCGCTGCGGTAACACATGGTAAACTTACCGTTCGTATTGATGAATCCCAGCGGGTCGTACAGCCGCTGCCGTTCAGCCAGGGCGAGACCCGGGTCGAGCAGCAGAGCGGCGTCGGCGTGGAGGAGGAGAAGCGGCCGATGTTCCTGATGGATCCGGGTCCCAAGCTGGCGGATGTGGTCAAGGCAGTGAACGCGATCGGTGCGTCGCCGGCCGATCTGGTCGCGATCCTCGAGGCATTGAAGCAGGCTGGCGCGCTCAAGGCGGAGCTGATCGTCCTGTGACCCAGCCGATCGCCCCTGCATCACTCAAGCTTACGGGCAGTGTCTCGACGGACACCGCGCGTCTGGGGACGCGCGACAATCTCGACCAGGCGGGCGAGAAGTTCGAGGCGATCTTCACCAAGATGATGCTGGGCGCGATGCGCAAGGCGAAGCTGGCCGACAGCCTGTTCGAAAGCCAGGCGCTCGATCAGTTCCGCGACATGCAGGACCAGAAGCTCGCCGAGAATATGGCCGCGCACACGCCGATGGGGATCGGCAAGGCAATGACCGAATTCCTCGCCAAGGCGGGCAGCGTCGCCGCGACCCCCGTCGCTGACGTCGACAAAGGTGAAACGCCATGACCGACATGCTCTCGATCGGCGCGAGCGGGGTGCGCGCCTACCAGACCGCGCTGACCACGACGTCGGAGAATATCGCCAACGCCGGGACCGCCGGCTATTCGCGCCGCATCGCGTCGACGCGCGAAGTCGCGGCGCCGGGTGACGCATCGGGCCGAACACTCAACGGCCTTGGCGTGACCGTCAGCGGCGTCACCCGCACCGGCAGCGACCTGCGTAACGCCGAAGTCCGCTCCGCCGGGTCCGACCTCGCCCGCAGCGAGGCCGGGATCGTGTGGCTCGGCCGCGTCGAAAGCGCGCTGACCACCAACAAGCTTGATGAGCGGATGACGGCATTCTTCAACGCCGCCACCGCGCTCGCCGCCGACCCGTCGGCGAGTGCGCCGCGTGCGACCTTCCTTCAGGCTGCAGCGACGTTGGCGCACAGCTTCACCGCGACCGCGACCGCGATCGACGGCGGCCTCGCCGATCTCGACGGCACCGCAGACGCTGCAGTCAACGATCTCAATGCGCTCACTGCGGGCCTCGCCAAGGTGAACAGCGCGCTCGGCCGCACGGCACAGAATAGCAGCGGACAGGCCGCGTTGCTCGACGAGAGGGACCGGCTGCTCGATTCGATGGCGGCGCTGACCGATGTTTCCGCCAGCTTCGACGCTGCGGGCCGCGCCACGGTGCGCGCTGGCGGCGGCGGGCCATTGCTGGTGCAGGGCGACCAGGCGGCGATCGCCACCTATGCGCGCAGCGAAGGCGCGGTGTCCTTCGCCGTCTATGGCATCGAGGGATCACAGGCGCTGTCGCCCAGCGGCGGCGCGCTTGCGGGTCTGGCCGAGGGTGCCACACGGCTCGCCGATGCCAAGGCCGCGCTCGACACGCTCGCGACCGATTTCGCCGATGGCGTGAATGCGGTGCAGGCGAACGGCGATGACCTGAACGGCGCGAGCGGATCGGCGATGTTCGCCGCGACCGGCGCGCGCGACTTCAAGCTTGTCCTGACCGATCCGCGCGGCATCGCTGCCGCGGCGACGGGCGGGGGCGAGCGCGACAATGGCAATCTGACCGCGCTAGCGACACTGCGCCGCGACGAGGGCTTCGAAAGTCAGGTCACGACGCTGACCACCGGCAATGCCAGCGCGCTCGCCGGCCGCCGCGCGATTGCCGAGGTCCAGTCGACGATCCGCAGCAACGCGGTCGCCGCGCGCGATTCGGTGTCCGGCGTCAATGTGGACGAGGAGGCGGTCGACCTGATCCGCTTCCAGCAGGCCTATCAGGCGTCGAGCCGGGTGATCCAGGTCGCCCGCGAAACGCTCCAGACCCTCTTCGACATCCGGTGATCCCCATGCGCGTGACGACCAGCCAGAGCTATGATCGCCCCTCGCTGATGATGGCGAGCCTGAACAGTCAGGCCGACCGGCTGCAGACGCAGGTGGCGACCGGCAAGAAGATTCTCGCCCCGTCCGATGGCGCATCGGGGTGGCAGCAGCTGTCGGGCCTCAAGCGCGCCGATGCCGACGACGGCGCCTATGGTGCCAATATCAAGGCGGCGCAGGCATTGCTCGGCGCGACCGACACCGCGCTCGATCAGGTCGAAACCCAGCTTCAGCGCGCGCGCACGCTTGCCGTGCAGGCCGGTAGCGAGACGCTCAGCGCCGAGGGGCGCGCGGCGATCAAGGTCGAGATCGAGGCGATCCTCGACGACGTGGTCGGCGTCGCCAACAGCACCGACACGCGCGGCCATCCGCTGTTCGGAGGCTCGTCGGGCACGACCGCCTTCACCCGTCAGGACGATGGCCGCATCGCCTGGACCGGCGGTGGCGAGCCCGCCGCGATCCCGATTGGAGACGGCGAGTCGATCGCCGCCACCACCAGCGGCGCGCGCGCGTTCGGCGGCATCGCCGGATCGGATGGCGCGACCGACATGTTCCAGATTCTTTCCGCCTTCGCTGCGGCTCTCGGGCCGGACGGAGCGGAGGGCGGCGTCGATACCGCGATGAGCGACCTCGACGCCGCCCTCGACCAGCTCGGCGCGACCCGCGCCTCGGTCGGTGCGCGCGCCTTTCGCCTCGATCTGGAGGCAGATCGGCTAGGCGAAGCTGAGATCACGCGCGAAGCGGTGCGCACCGGCATCGAGGATGCCGATACCGCGACCTCGATCGCGGAGCTGCAAAAGACACTGACCATCCTTCAGGCGACGCAGGCGAGCTTCACCAAGCTCACCAGCCTGTCACTGTTCGATTATCTGCGCTGAGCCCTCAAGTTCAGGGTGAATCGGTCGTTAGACATGTTTGAATAGGCCGCCCGTTTCGGCGGCTCCGTTGACTTCGGGGGAAGATCGCGCTCATGTTTCCAGCAATCGGCTTCGTCGTCCTGATCGCGATGGTGTTCGGCGGCTTCGCGCTGACCGGCGGCGCGCTCGGACCCGTGCTGCACGCGCTCCCGCACGAGATGCTGATCATCGGCGGCGCCGCAGTCGGCGCGCTGATCATCGGCAATTCGGGACGCGAGCTCAAGGCACTGGGCGGCGGCTTCGTGAAGGTGCTCAAGGGGCCGAAATACAAGAAGCAGGATTATCTCGACGTCATCTTCCTGGTCAGCAAGCTGATGAAGCTGTTGCGGATCGACGGTCCGATCGCGCTGGAACCGCATGTCGAGGATCCCAAATCGTCGGCGATCTTCGCCGAATATCCCCGCCTGCTCGCCGATCACAGCCTGACCAATCTGATCGCCGATACGCTGCGTCTCGTCGTCGTCTCGTCCGGCACGCTTGACGTGCACGCGGTGGAAGAGGTGATGGATAACGCGATCAAGACCCATCATCACGAGGTCGCCGAGCCGCAGCACGCGCTTCAGAACCTCGCCGACGCGCTGCCCGCTCTCGGCATCGTCGCGGCGGTGCTGGGCGTGGTCAAGACGATGGGATCGATCGACAAACCGCCCAGCGTGCTCGGCGCGATGATCGGGTCGGCACTGGTCGGCACGTTCCTGGGTGTGCTGCTCGCCTATGGTCTGGTCGGTCCGCTCGCCGGGCGGCTCAAGCAGATCATCGATGCCGATGCGGCAATCTATCACACGGTCAAGCAGATCATCATCGCCTCGCTCCACGGCCACCCACAGCCGCTGGTGATCGAAGCCGCGCGCAGCGGCATTGCCCACCACAACCAGCCGGGCTTTGCCGAGGTGTTTGACGGATTGCGCGGGAGGTAACCCGTGACGGCCAGAGCTCCTCACGCGGCCAAACAGCCGCCCAAGATCGTCGTCAAGAAGATCTACATTAGCGGCGAAGGCGGCCATCATGGCGGCGCGTGGAAGGTCGCCTATGCCGATTTCGTGACGGCGATGATGGCGTTCTTCCTGCTGATGTGGCTGCTCGGCGCGACCAATGAGAAACAGCGCAAGGCGCTCGCCGATTATTTCGCGCCAACGCTGATCGAGTTCAAGCAGAACAGCGCCGGCTCCAACGGCCTGATGGGCGGCGACGCGATCCAGGGCAAGGATAACTACCCAACCAACGCCAAGCAGACCGGCACGCGGTCGATGACGATTCCCGCAGGCGCGACCGGCGGTGATCGCGTGGGTACGGGTGAGAAGGGCAGCCTCAAGAACAAGGAGGCGATGGACGCCGCCGATCGCAAGGGCTTCGCCAAGATGAAGAGCGAGATCGAGCGCAAGATGAAGGCCAACGGCCTCACGCGACTCGGCAAGCAGGTGCGGTTCGTGCCGACGCGGGAGGGGATGCGGATCGACCTGATGGACGATGCCGATTATTCGATGTTCGCGCTCGGCACGACCAGCTTCGTCCCCGACGCGGCGGCGCTGGTGAAACTGGTCGCCCAGTCGATCGCGGATTCGGACAACCCGCTGATGATCCGCGGCCATACCGACAGCCTGCGCTATGGCGACCCGACCAACATGAACAACTGGATGCTGTCGAGCGCGCGGTCCGAAGAGACCCGTCGCCGGCTGGTCGCCGCGGGCGTTCCGGAGTCGCGCTTCGAGCGGATCGAAGGCGTCGCCGACCGCGAACCGATGATCGCCGCCGACCCCGCCGACCCGCGCAACCGCCGCGTCGCGATCACCCTGCTCTATCGCAAGAGCAAGCTGGATAAGTAATTCCTCCCCGGAACGGGGAGGGGGACCGCGACGCGAAGCGGCGTGGTGGAGGGGGCCCGAGGCAACGGATTCCCCTGCCTCGGGCCCCCTCCACCAGCCTGCGGCTGGTCCCCCTCCCCGTTCCGGGGAGGATTAGAAAAACAGCTTCCGCACGCTGATCCGCACCGTGCGCCCGACCGGGTCGAGCAAAGTCGGCTGATAGCTGTACGGCGTCCCGCCTGTCGCATCGGAGACCTGCAGCCGGCTGTCGAACACATTGTCGACCGACAGCACCACCCGCGTCCCGACCAGCCAGCGATTGTCGCGGACGAATTTGAACTGTGGGCCAAGGTTGGCGAACAGCCGCACCCCGACCGTGGTGAAGTCGTCGAACCGCAGCTGGCCCGCACCGCTCGTGCCGCCATCGACCCGCGTCGCGCTCTGCCAGTCGGCGTTGAGGCGCAGGCCGATCCCGTCGCGAACCACGCCAGCGCGCACCTCGACCTGATGGCGCGGCGAGCCACCCCGGCTGCCCGTCGCCGAGCCGTCGAGCAGGTCGAGCGCGGGAAGGCCGTCGCGAATCTCGATCCGGTCGGTCAGCGCGACGGTGTGGAACACGCCAAACTGCAGCCGGCCACCGCCACCCGGCCCGCCGGGTCCGCCGCCAAAGCCACCGGGTCCGCCTGGACCGCGACCACCGCCAAAGCCGGGGCCGCCACCGGGGCCGCGCTGGCCGCCCGGACCCTGTGCGCCCTCGCCGCGCGGGCGCTCACCGCCGGGCGGCGGCGGGACCGCACCGCCCTCGCCTGCCTGCCCCTGCTGCGCCTGACGCGCGGCGATCATCGCCTCACGCCGCGCGCGGAACTCCTCAGCGGCCTTGCGCGCGAGTGGCGAGGCGATCGGGGCGGAGAAGTTGATCCCCCAGCGGATCTGCTCGCGCTCGCTGCGCGCGAAATTGACCGGGCGATTATCGATCCGGATCAGGCGACCGCTGCCATCCCGCACGAAACGGTCGGGGAACGCCGCTTCAATCTCCGCCGTCGCGGTCGGGAACGACGCGATCGGGTCGCGGACAATGCTCTTGGTGTAATCGACGTTGAAGCTCAGATCGATCTTCTGCACCGGCTGATAGTTCAGTCCCAGCTTCATCACGCTGCGATTGTCCGCCGACAGGCCCGGATTGCCACCGTCGCGCCGCGTAATGTCGACGCTCTCGCCCCGGACGAAATCGAACACGCGGACATTGGGTGTGTCGAGCACCGGATTGCCGAGCTGCTGAGCCGAGGGCGCGCCCTCTTCCTCGGTGAACGAGGCGAGCATGCGCAGCCCGTCGATCGGCGACCAGTTGGCGCCATAGCCATAGGTGAACAACGTGCCGAAGTCCGACAGCTGTTCGACCTCCGCATTGGCATTGAGCGATAGATTACCGATCGGGCTCAACACGTCCTTGTTGCGGCTGGCGATGGGCAGATCGAGATTCGCCCGCGCGCTCCCGCTGGTGCGGCCGATATCGGTCGCGACATATTGCCCGGCACGCCGCGATTGCGCGTCGAGGTCGCTGGTCCGCCCGGACAGCCGCAGGCTCGTGTTGATCGCGCCTGCCGGCAGCTCGGCGAGCGGGCCGTTCACGAGACCGTCGATCGAACCGACATTCGACACCGACTGCGCCCAATCGGTCAGGCCCGTGTCGCGATCGGTCAGCGTGCGGCTTTCGATCCGGTCCCAATTGCCGGTCAGCGACCAGCGCCATTTGGTCGAGATGTCGCCGTTCAACGACACGCCGCCCTGCAGCGTGCTGGTTTCGCTGCTCCGCTCGAGCGGCTCGGTGCGGCCGGTGGGCAGGCCGAGCAGCGAGTCGCTCCAATTCTGTTCCATCCGCAGGTTCGCGGTGGCGACCGTCTTGCCGATGTTGCGGCTGAGCACCCCGTTCATCGTCAAATTCTGCGTTTCGGGACGCAGCGAGCGGAATTGCGTGTCCGGGCGCGGGAACGCCGGGTCCGGAATGATGTCGCGCTCGCTCTCCAGCAGCGTCGAATCGCGCTCATATTCAAGGTCGAGGTTGATGCGGCCATTGGGGTTGAGGCGGAGCATGCTCAGCTCGACATCCTGCCCGGCGGTGCCGCCGCCGGTCGCGGCGCTGCCATCGAGTTCGACCGTGAACGAGCGGAAGCGGCGCCGCAGCACGATGTTCACCACGCGCTGATCGGCGCGATAGCCCAGCTTGAGCGCAGCCTCTTCGGGAAGAATATCGATCCGCTCGATCGCTTCGGGCGGGATGTCGCGAATCTCGCCAAAGCCGGAAATGCGCCGCCCGCTGAGCAGCAGCACCGGCGCACCACCGCCGCGCCCGCGCCCGCTGCGCGTCTGCGGTTCCAGCTCGGTCAGCAATTCGGCGAGCGATCCGACGCCATAAGCGCGGATGTCGGCGGGGTTGAGCACCAGTTCGGGCTTGACGTCGCCGGGCACCGATCCGCGCGGCGCGCTGCCGGTGATGACCACTTCCTCGACATCATCGCCCATTGCCGAGCCGCCGGGCGCGCTGGGTTCAGGCTCCTGCTCGGCTTGCTGCTGGGTCGCGGAGGGAGCGGACGATCCGGTCTGATCAGCGGCCATCGCCACGGGCGACACCGTCGTCATCAACACTGCCGTCATCCAGGCCGCTTGCCGCATCCAACTACTCCAGAACCGATAAAACCCGCCGGACGATGGCCCGACGGCTGCGCACTAGCCGCGCTTTGTCGCAAAATTGTGCCACTGCGAAGGCGAAGTTGGAGTTGAATTGAGCTGCGCTGAATTGCTGCACCGGCCCGCTCCCCCACCCGGCCACCCAGTGACAGTGTATTCTATGGGTGGCCGGGTGGGGGAGCGGGCCGGTGCCGTACCCAGATGCTAATCGAATCGCGCCTTGGAGATCTGCGAAATGCGGCAGGCAAGGTCCGCCTCACCGCTCGCGACGATGTAGGTGTCGCCGGCATCGGCGATCCCGGTTGTGAACACGACCGGCGCGGGCAGATAGCGGCGCTCGCCGATGCCATCGGTCAGCGCAGGGAATTCCTCCAGCAACGGCGCCCCATCCTCCTGCCGCAGCACGACCGTTGGATCATCGCGGTCCAGCAGCGCCCAGAAGGTGCGATAGGCGCCGATCGCCGCGCGCTGTTCAACCCCATGATAGAGCATCAGCCAGCCCTGTGGCGTCAGCACCGGCGGCGTTCCCCCGCCCATCCGCGTATTCGTGCTGGTCCCGCGCCGCGCACGCAGGCCTGGCGCGTCGAGCGGCTTCCAGTGCAGCGCATCGGGCGACTGGGCGAGCTGGATCGCAGGCCCGCCCGTATAGGGGCTGTCGGGCGGAGGCGCGAACCACGCTTCGCCGAGCGGGCGGGTCAGCGCCATGAACTTTCCGCCGACCTTGCCCTCGAACAGGCACATATCCTTGTTCTGGTGATCGAGGACGATCCCCTCGCAGCGATAGTCGAGCCCGTTCACCGAGCGATAAAGCGCAGTGCATTGCCGCTCGTCCGACACCGCGCACACCGTCATGTACCACGCCCCGCCGATCAGGCTGATCCGCGCATCCTCAATCCCCAGCGCCATGAACGACGCCGAGGGTTCGATCGCCTTGTCGTAATGCACCTTCACGACGCTGCGCCCGTCACCCGAAATCTCGACCGGCAACAACCAGGACAGCGAGGTCAGACCCGACAGGCGCGGGCGGGACTCGCGCAGGCGAAAGGTGCGCGGATCGTCCATCTCGATCCCGTCGAGCGGATAGCGGTCGAGCACATAGCCGGCGGGGGTCCAGCGGATCGCGCGGGCATGGCCATCGACCACCGGCTGCGTCAGCGCCTCGGCCACGCGCACCATCAGCAACAGATTGCCGCCGGGCAGCCGGGTCAGGCCGGGGTTAAACGCGCCAAGCACATAGGTGCCGGCATCGAGCGACCGGCGCAGCGGGGAGCGCGACAGATCGACATCGTCAGGCGTGAAGATCAGCGTGTCGTCGATCATGCCTACGCCCCTTTGCACCCCGCCCATCGCCCAGCGCGCCGCGCCTTACTCGGTTCCCGGCATATCCTGCATCCCGGCATGGTGGCGAATCACTTCATCGATGATGAAGCGCAGGAACTTCTCCGAAAATTCGGGATCGAGATCGGCTTGCGCCGCCAGGTCACGCAGCCGCGCGATCTGTCGTTCCTCGCGTGCCGGGTCGGCGGGGGGCAGGTTGGTCTCGGCCTTGAACCGGCCGACCGCCTGGGTGATCTGGAACCGTTCGGCGAGCAGGAAGACCAACGCCGCGTCGATCCGGTCGATGCTCTGGCGATAGCGTTGCAGCGTTTCGTCGCTCATGTTCCTGCCCTTTGGTTGCCAAATCCGCCGCTACCGCGCCTTCTTGCCGCGCTTTCCTCCCCGCGCAACCCTCAACGCTTGCCTTTACGGCAACTTGCCGCCATCGCGTCGCCATGAGCGCGACCATCCATCGCATCGGCCGCAGCGCCGAACCCTCGCTCGAGCCGATGATCGCGCTGGTTGCGGGTGACATGAACCATGTCAATTCGGTGATCCTCGACCGCATGCAGTCGCAAATCCCGTTGATCCCGGAACTTGCGGGGCACCTGATCGCGGGCGGCGGCAAGCGCATGCGCCCGATGCTGACGCTGGCGAGCGCGCGGCTGCTCGATTATCCGGGCAACCGGCACTATCGCCTCGCAGCGGCGGTGGAGTTCATCCACACCGCGACCCTACTCCATGACGATGTCGTCGATGGCAGCGATATGCGCCGCGGCAAGCGCACCGCCAACCTCATCTGGGGCAATCCGGCGAGCGTGCTGGTCGGCGACTTCCTGTTCAGCCGCAGCTTCGAACTGATGGTCGAGGATGGCAGCCTGAAGGTCCTGAAGATCCTGTCCAACGCCAGCGCGGTGATCGCGGAGGGCGAGGTCAACCAACTCACCGCAGCGCGCCGGATCGACCTGGACGAAGGGCGCTATCTCGACATCATCGGCGCCAAGACTGCTGCGCTATTCGCCGCCGCGTGCCGCATTGCCGCCGTGGTCGCGGAACGCAGCGAGGCGGACGAGGCCGCGCTCGACGCCTATGGCCGCAACCTCGGCATTGCATTCCAGCTGGTCGACGATGCGATCGACTATGTTTCCGACGCCGGGACGATGGGCAAGGACGCAGGCGACGATTTCCGCGAGGGCAAGATGACGCTGCCCGTCATCCTCGCTTATGCGCGCGGCAATGACGAAGAGCGGGCGTTCTGGCGTGAAGCGGTGCTGGGTCGCCGCAACGACGATAACGACTTCGCCCATGCGATCGAACTGGTCCGATCCAGCCGTGCGGTCGACGACACGCTCGCCCGCGCGCGCCATTACGGCCAGCGCGCGATCGACGCGATCGGCGGCTTCCCGGCCAGCGCGGCGAAGGATGCGATGATCGAAGCGGTCGAGTTCGCGGTCGCGCGGGCGTATTGAAGGGGCATCTCCCCTCCCTGAAAGGGAGGGGTTTGGGAGGGTTTAGCAGCAGGCGAGGCTCGACGCCTCGACTGCTGCTTTTTTGCCGACCGGGTTTGACTCTTTGGAGGGCGCAGACGCGCGCACCCTCCCCTAGCCCCTCCCTTTCAGGGAGGGGAAAGCGGGATTCAATCCTCGACCGGCTCGTCCGCGTCGTCATCGACGCCGAGCGCGTCTTCCTCGTCCGTGTCCAGTGCTTCGCCGATGGCGTCGGCGATCAGGTCGAGCTGTTCGAAGCTCGCCGTCAGTTCGATCGTCTCGCCATCCTCATCCTCGAAATTGAGCAGATAATCGCCCTTGCCGTCCGCTGCGACCGTGAAGCTCGAAACCGTGCGTGCCATGCTGTGTCTCCTTTTCCATCCGCCGCAACGCGCGCCACGCGATCCGGTGCCATCGCGGCTTCAAGCATCGCGTCGAATTGCGTAGGGCGGGGCGGTGAGCGACCTGCCGATCCATGCCGTCCTACCCGATTTGCTCGCCGCCTTGCGTGGCCTGAGCAACGCCGTGCTGGTCGCGCCGCCGGGGGCGGGGAAAACCACGGCGGTCGCCCCCGCGCTGCTCGCCGAGCCTTGGTGCGACGGCGAAATCCTGCTGCTGTCCCCCCGCCGCCTCGCCGCGCGCGCCGCCGCCGAGCGCATGGCCGCGCTGGCGGGCGAGAAGGTCGGCGGTACCTTTGGCTACGCCACGCGGATGGATACGCGGCGCTCGGCGGCGACGCGGGTGACGGTCGTGACCGAGGGGATTTTCGTCAACCGCATCCAGGCCGATCCCGAACTGGCCGGGGTCAGCGCGGTGCTGTTCGACGAGGTGCATGAACGCAGCCTCGACAGCGATTTTGGACTGGCGCTGGCGCTGGACGCGCAGGGAGCGCTGCGCCCGGACCTGCGGCTGGTCGCGATGTCGGCGACGTTGGACGGTGCGCGGTTCTCCGCGCTCATGGACGGCGCGCCGGTGATCGAGAGCGAAGGGCGCAGCTATCCGCTGGAGCTGCGCCATCTCGGCCGCCCGACCGAGGCGCGGATCGACGAACCCGTCGCCGCCGCGATCCGCCAGGCATTGCGCGAGGCGGAGGGCGGCATCCTCGCCTTCCTGCCCGGTGTCGCCGAGATCGAGCGCACCGCCGAACGGCTGGGCGAGGTGCCCGGTGCGGTGGTTCACAAGCTGCACGGCAGCCTCGACCCCGGTGCGCAGCGCGCGGCCATCGCCCCCGACCCGACCGGGCGGCGCAAGATCGTGCTGGCGACGTCGATCGCTGAAACCTCGCTGACACTGGACGGCATCCGGGTGGTGGTGGATTGCGGGCTGGCGCGTCGCCCGCGCTATGACCGCGCGGCGGGGATGACGCGGCTCGTCACCGAACGCGCGAGCCAGGCTTCGGCGACACAGCGCGCGGGCCGCGCCGCGCGGCAGGGGCCGGGCACCGCCTACCGCCTGTGGGAAGCGGCGGCGACGGCAGGACTGCCGCCATACGACCCACCCGAGATATTGGAGGCTGACCTGTCGGCGCTGACGCTC
Source organism: Sphingomonas sp. (assembly GCF_035998645.1). Classification (GTDB taxonomy): domain Bacteria; phylum Pseudomonadota; class Alphaproteobacteria; order Sphingomonadales; family Sphingomonadaceae; genus Sphingomonas. The sequence goes on along the minus strand of NZ_DASYHL010000002.1, from coordinate 372,142 downwards.
GACTGCGCGTTATGGGGCGTCGCCGATCCGCGCGAACTGCGCTGGCTCGATCCGCCGCCGGCCGCTGCGGTGGCCGAGGCGCGGGCGCGGCTGACCACCCTCGACGCGCTCGACGCCGACGGGCGCCCCACCGCGCATGGCAAGGCGATCGCCGCGCTCCCGCTCCCGCCCCGGCTAGGTCATATGCTGGTGCGCGCGGGCGAGCTGGGCATGGCGACGACCGCCGCGCGGGTCGCGGTGCTGCTCGGCGAGCGTGGTTTGGGCGGGAACGACGCCGATCTCGAATCGCGGATGCGTCGCTGGCGTGGCGAGCGCGGACAGCGCGCCGAGGCGGGGTGGAAGCTGGCCGAGCGCTGGGCCAAGCTCGCTCCGGCAGCGCCCGCCAGCACCGAGCCCGGCGCCGAACAGGTCGCCCTGTGCATCGCCCTCGCCTTCCCCGACCGCATCGCGCGTCGCCGTGACGCGTCGGGCGAGACCTGGGCATCGGCGGGCGGGCGCGGGTTCAAGCTCGATCCGACCAGCGCGCTCGCACGCAATGAATGGCTCGCGGTCGCCGAGACACAGGGGATGGCGGCAGGCGCGCGAGTCCTCTCCGCCGCCCCGCTCGACGCGGCACAGATCGACACCCTGTTCGCCGACCGGATCGAAACGCGCCGCCATGTCCGCTTCGACCCCGCGACCGGCCGGGTCGAGGCGACGCGCGAACGGCGGCTGGGCGCGATCCGCCTGTCCTCCGGCCCCGACAGCGCCGCTGATCCGGATGAGATCGCCACCGCGCTGTTAGAAGGGGTGCGCGCGCATGGCGTGGCGCTGCTGCCATGGTCTGACACGGCACAGGCGCTGCGGACGCGCGCCGCTTATGCCGGGCTAGACGCGCTCGCGGACGCCGCCCTGATCGCCGATCTCGACGACTGGCTGCCCCAGTTGCTCGCGGGCAAGCGTCGACTCGACGCGATTTCGGGCGAAGGACTGACGCAAGCGCTCCAGAATCGGATCGGCTGGGACGGGCAAAAGAGCCTCGACCGCCTCGCCCCGGCGCGGCTGGAGACCCCCGCCGGCTCGAGCCACGCGATCGATTATGCCGCTGAGGGCGGGCCGAGCGTCGAGGTGCGGGTGCAGGCGCTGTTCGGCCTCGCCGCGCATCCGATGCTGGGCGATGGCACGCCGCTCGTACTGTCACTCACCTCCCCCGCCGGGCGACCAATCCAGACCACCCGCGATCTGCCCGGATTCTGGAAAGGCAGCTGGGCCGATGTCGCCAAGGAAATGCGCGGCCGCTACCCGCGTCACCCGTGGCCCGACGATCCCGCCGCCGCCAATGCGACACTGCGCACGAAAAATGCGGATGCACGGCGCGGAAGATCGGGCTAAAGGACAAGCCATGTCGACCGCACGCATCTATCAGCGCCCGAAGAACGCCATGCAGTCGGGCCGCGCCCGCACCGATCGCTGGGTGCTCGAATTCGAATCGAATGAGAAGCAGCGCCCCGACCCGCTGACCGGCTGGGCCGGATCGGGTGACACCCGCGCGCAGCTGCGGCTGAACTTCCCGACGCTGGAAGCAGCCAAGGACTATGCCGCGCGCGAAGGGATCGACGTGCATGTCGTCCCCGCGCCGGTGAAGACGCTCAAGCTGCAGGCCTACGCCGACAATTTCCGGTAAGCTGCGTCTGCTTTTCTCGTCGTCCCGGCCTTGAGCCGGGACAGGGCTTCTTCTTCGTCGCTCAAAGCAGCCCAGCCCCGGGTCAAGCCCGGGGCGACGATGGGTTGAGCAAGTCTGCGCCCAGCGCCAGCAGCAGTTTGACGTCGATCGCCATGCCGCCCGCGCGGCAGTCTGCGACGTAAGCGGGAACATCGGCCAGCTTCACGCGGTGGACGATGATGTTCTCGCCCTCCACGCCGCCGCCTTCGCCCACGCGCGTCAGCCCATGCGCGCGGACCAGCGTGAAGCTCTCGCTGACCATGCCCGGCGAGGAAAAGAACTCGCCGAGCGATTCGATGCGGGCGGCGCGATAGCCGGTTTCTTCCTCCAGCTCGCGCGCGGCAGCGGTTTCGTCCGCCTCGTCATCGCCGCCATCGCCGATCAGGCCCGCAGGCAGCTCAAGGCAGCGGCGACCGAGCGGCACGCGATATTGCTCGACCAGCAGCAGATGCCCCTCATCGTCCACGGCGACGATCACCGCCGCGCGGATGCCGCGCGCGCGCGACACATATTCCCAGCGGCCCTGGCGTTTGGCGGTAATGAACTTGCCCTGCCAGACCGTCTCGACCGGCGCGTCGCTGTCGGGTGCGCTCACAGCTCGATCAGCCGATCCGGCAGCTCGTTGGCGTCACCTTCCGTCTTCGGGAAATGCGTCGTCAGCACCGCGCCGATCCGCGTGACCGCATCGGCCATGCCGCCTGCCGGGTCGCCCGCGCGCACCTTGTCGACAAACGCGACCATCGCCTCGCCCCACACGCCGTCCTCGACCTTCGCCAGAATCGCTTCATCGGCGATGATCTCGGCGCGATGCTCGGCCAGGCTGACATAGAGCAGCACGCCGACGCGTTCGGCGGTGCGTTTCTCCGCGCTCGCCTTGAAGAATTGCACCGCGCGCCGCCGCACGCGCCGTCCGCGTACCGCACCGGGGATCAGCACGCCGCGCCCCGGCAGCGCCTCGAACCCGAAGCGGACGGCGAGGAAGATCACCGCCTGCACCACCACCAGCAGCGCAAGCTGAAGGTGCCGCTCCGCCTCGCCCCAGCCGCCGGTGAACAGCGCCAGCTTGGCGTCGAGCAGGTCGGGGAAGAAGGCGAACAGCCCGAGCGCCGCGAGCATCGCTGCGCCAGCATAATAGAGCGAGACGTCGTGATAATGATCGGACCAGTCGGTGACAATGGTCACGATCTCGCCGTCCGTACCGCGCTCGGCCGCTGCCACTGCAGCGGTGACGCGGGCGTGTTCCTCAGCGGTAAATCGCCGTGCCATCACCATCCCCCCGATGCGCCACCGCCACCGAATCCACCGCCACCGCCGGAGAAACCTCCGCCGCCGCCAAAGCCGCCGCCGCCTCCACCCCAGGAGCCGCCACCGCCGCCCCAGGACGATCCGCCGCCGTCACCAAAGCCCGGGCCCCAGATCACCACCGGCGCACGCCCACGGCGATATTTCTTGCCGCGCGCCGCACCGATCACGATCGGCAGCACGACCATCAGCAGGATCACGACCCAGAAGATCAGCACGAACGGCCCCGCGCCGCCCTTCTTGCGCGACTTGCCGCTGTCGATCAGCTGCTTGGCGCGCGCTTCGGCGGCTTCGAGCGGGAGTTTCAGCTGTTCGTTGATCGCGGCGGCACCCGCCATGATCCCGCCGGGCATGTCCTTGTCCTTGAAGCGCGGGATGATCGTGTCGCGGACAATCATCCCCGACAGTGCGTCGGTCATGATCGGCTCAAGGCCGTAACCGACCTCGATTCGCACTTTGCGCTCGTTGGGCGCGACCAGCAGGATGATGCCGTTATCGGCGTCTTTCTGCCCAATCTGCCACGCGCGGCCAAGTTTGTAGCCGAAATCCTCAATCGGATAGCCCTGAAGGTCCGGCACGGTAGCGACCACCAGCTGTCGCCCGGTCGCCTTCTCGGTCGCCTCCGACATCGCGGTCAGTTCTGCCTCCTGCGCGGGACTGAGCAGCTCCGCCGCATCGACCACCCGCCCGGTCAGCTTGGGAAAGGTCTGCGCCGACGCCGCCTGCCCCGCGAACGCGGCGAGCAGCAGCGCCAGAACCAGATGCACGAACCTCATGGTGTTGCTCCCGGCACGATTATGTGTGGCGACATGCCGCCCGCCCCGAAGAGAGCGAGCGGCAGGAAGCGGTGCGCGATCAGTTGCTGTTCCCGAAGTCCACCTTGGGCGCGGTGTCGGCGCCCGGGGTGGTTGCCTGGAACGGCGCCATCGGCTTGGCACCGTAGAAGATCTTGGCACCGATCGCGTCGGGGAAGGTGCGGATGGTGGTGTTATAGCTCTGCACCGCTTCGTTATAATCGCGGCGGGCGATCCCGATGCGGTTCTCCGTCCCCTCCAGCTGCGTCATCAGCGTGGCGTAATTGGCCTGACTGCGCAGTTCCGGATAGGCCTCCTGCAGCCGCTGGAGCGACAGGGTCACGCCCGCCTGCACGCGGTCATAGGCGGCGAGCTTGTCGGGATCGGTCAGGTCGGCATCGCTGACGCGCACCTGCGTCGCGGCGGCGCGCGCCTGCGTCACTTCGACCAGAACCGCCTTTTCCTGGGCGCCGGCAGCCTTCACCGTCTGAACAAGATTGGGGATCAGGTCGGCGCGGCGCTGATACTGATTCTGCACCTCCGCCCATTTCGCCTTGGCAGTTTCCTCGGCAGTCGGAACGCTGTTCAAACCGCAGGCGGACAGCATGGCCGCTGCAACCAGCGCGGCAACCAGACGAAGCTTCATCGCGATCAGTCCCTCAAAGTGTGTCGCATCCATACGACACCGCGAATCTAGGGACCGCTTGGGCGCTGCGCAATGGAAACCCGACATTTGCAGCAACGCCGCCCAATGCGCTAACCATGCCGCACACGCTCTGGGGGACATCAATGCTCAAGGAATTCCGGACTTTCATCGCTCGCGGCAATGTGCTCGACCTCGCCGTCGGCGTCATCATCGGCGCGGCGTTCGGGACGATCACGAAATCGCTGACCGACGACATCATCATGCCGGTGGTCGGCTGGATTTTCGGCGGGTTCGATTTCTCGAGCTACTTCATCCGGCTGGGGCCGATCCCCGCGACCTATACCGGCGCGCCGACCAACTATGCCGCGCTCAAGGAAGCGGGCGTGCCGTTGTTCGGCTTTGGCCAGTTCATCACCGTGGCGATCAACTTCCTGATCCTCGCCTTCATCGTCTTCCTGCTGGTCCGCTCGGTCAACAAGCTGCTGGCGAAGGCCGAGAAGGAAAAGGCCGAAGGCACCGCCGCACCCGCCGCCGATCCGGCCGATGTCGTGCTGCTGCGCGAAATCCGCGACGAGCTGAAGAAGCGGAACGGCTAGGGATTACTCCCATCCGTTTGCCCTGAGCCTGTCGAAGGGCCGCTTGCGCCTGCCATCGTGAGGGTGGGGAAGGTGCTTCGACAAGCTCAGCACAAACGGGCATTTGTGCGCTCAGCGGCCAGCCTCAGGCCGCTGCCATGTCCTCTGCGGTAGCATCCGCAAGGCTGGTGCCGTCGAGGATACGTGCGGTTTCGTCGCGCACACGCGCCATCGCGTTGCGGATCGCACACGCCGCCTCGTCCTTGCAGTCGAGGCAGGGGCGGTAGGCGGTGCGGCTGACGCAGGGGACCAGCGCCAACGGGCCTTCAATCACGCGGATGATTTCGCCCAGCGAGATCAGGTGGTTGGCGCGGGCAAGGCGGTATCCGCCCATCTTGCCGCGCGTCGACAGGATGAACCCCGCCTCCCGCAGATCGGCAAGGATCAGTTCGAGGAATTTGCGCGGGACATTCGCTTCAGCCGCGATCCGCGTCATCGGCGTCGGAGCGCCGTCCCGCGGCTGTTTTGCCAGAAACAGCATCGCGCGCAAGGCGTAACGGGAACGCTGGGTAAGCATGGCACGTTCTTTGCGCGCGGTTTATGGCCTTCACAAGGCCAAAACCCACTCTTTTCATTCGGATTTGGCGTCCCTATATCGGTTGTGCCGGGTTCGCCCGGCTATGACGATAAATTGTGGCGTGCAATAGACGCAGCGGACCCGGGGGCAGTACCCGGCGGCTCCACCATAAGGTGGTGTTTCTGGACACCGTTTCTGACGGGGCCGAACCAGGATCGACGTGTGTTGAAAAGCGTTTCTTTCGTTCGGAATGGGACCACCGTGACGGCCCATACTCACAAGTGCCAACGATAACGAAGCACTCGCTATTGCGGCCTAACCCCAAGTCCTAACGGATTAAGGTTAGACTAAAATGCGCGGTTGGACCGCACCGGGCAACAGAAGCGGATTCCAGCGGTACGGGGGGCACCGGGCAACAGAAGCTCCCCACTTACTTGCCTCTCGCGAGCCGTTCTTCCTCGACGCTGAACGCGGTGCGCCCCTTGCTCAGAGGCGGAGTCGCTGTGGCGAAGAAGGCAACGCCCTTGCCGGTCGCGCGGTCGATCCACAGGCCTGAGCGCAGCCCGTAAGCCTCCCCGGCATGACCGATCCGGGTGCGCCCATCGCCGAACAGATCATCGTCGCAATCCGCACGTCCCGTCGGCAGCGTCGTCACCGCCAGACCATATTGGCAGTAGAAGCCGCCGGTGGTGTCGCCATTCGCGCCGTCATATTGCCACTGCGCCCACGCCATCGCCGCGATCGATTCACGCGTGAGGAAGCTGCCATCATTCTTCAGCAGCATGCTGCCGATCACCGCCAGATCGCGCATCGACGCGCGCAGGCCGCCCTGCGGCGAGAACAGCGCACCATTCTCCCCCAGCCGATATCCGGCCAGATCGCAACCATCCTTCGCGATCACCGGGCAATCGGGACGCTTGCCCCCCAGATCGTCGAGCGCGACCTCCCCGCTCGCGCGGTAGAGCACGACATGGCGCGCAATCTTGGCGTCCGAACAGGTGGACCAGTTGAAGCACGCGTCCAGCTTGAGCGGCGCGAGCACCAGCCGCTGCATCAGCGTATCGAACCGCTCGCCGCCCGCTTTCTCCATCACGCTGGCGATCACTGGAAAGGCGACGTTGGAATAGCGGAAATAGCTGCCCGGCGCGTGCTGCGTATCCCATAAAGCCGGCCGCGCAATGACATCGGCAAGCCGCTCGCCGAGCGGCACGCGATATTCGTCCGGATCGATCAGCCCAGACTGGTGCGACAGCAGCTGGCGCAGCGTCACCGGGGCATCGGGAAAGGCCGGGTTACGCACCCGCCATCCAAGAACCTCCGACACGTCGCGGTCGAGATCGAGTTGCCCCGCCTCGACCATCCGCATCATCCCGAGCGCAACCACCAGCTTGGAGATGCTGGCGATCCTCACCGGATCGTCTGCGGTAACGCGGCGGCCCGTGGCGCGATCGGCAACCCCGCTCGCCCGCGCCGCCGTCACGCCGCTGGCGTCGAACCCCACCCGCACTTCGGCCGGGCCCGTTGTCGCGCAGCCCGCCAGCGCCGCCGCCGCGACCAGCGTGACCGCGCGCAACCTCATGCCTTCTTGCTCGCGATATAGCGGTCGACTTCCTCGCTCAGCACATTGAGCGGCACCGCGCCATTGGCCAGCACCACCTCATGGAAATCGCGGATGTCGAACCGGTCTCCCAGCGCGGTTTCGGCCTTCTTGCGCAGCTCGGCGATCTTGAGCTGGCCGATCATGTAGCTCGTCGCCTGCCCGGGATTGTTGATGTAGCGGTTGACCTCGCGCTCGATATCCGCCGCCGAAATCGACGAGTTCGCCTTGAAATACTCGATCGCCTGCTCGCGGCTCCACTTCTTGGCGTGCAGCCCGGTATCGGTCACCAGCCGGATCGCGCGCCACATCTGGAGCGAGAGCATGCCGAATTCCGAATAGGGGTCGGCATAGCCGCCCATCTCCTTCGCCAGCCGCTCGGTATAAAGGCCCCAGCCCTCGCTGTAGACGCTATACCCGCCGAAGCGGCGGAACTTGGGGAGCCCCTCCAGCTCCATCGCGCGCGCGATCTGGAAATGATGCCCCGGTGCGCCCTCATGTACCGCGATCCCCTCGAGCTGGATCTTCTGCACCTGATCCATATTGGCGAGGTTGACGTAATAGATGCCGGGCCGCGATCCGTCGGGCGCGGGGCGGTTGTAAAACGCGACCGACGCCGTCCCCTCGCGCCATTTCTCGACCGCGCGCACCTCCAGCTTTGCCTTGGGCAGGCGGTGGAACCAGCGCGGGGCGACGTCCATCATCTTCGCGATCACCGCGCGCGCTTCGGTCAGATAGGTTTCGCGACCGGCATCGGTGTTCGGATATTTGAACTTGGGGTCGGTGCGGATCGCGTCGAAGAAGGATTCGAGGCTGCCGGTGTACCCGACGCGCGCCTTGACCGCCTCCATCTCGGTGCGGATCGCGGCGACCTGATCGAGGCCGATCTGGTGGATCTGGTCGGCGGTCAGGTCGGTCGTGGTATTTTGCGCCAGCCGGTTGGCATAAAAGGCCGCGCCATTGGGCAGGCTCCACGCCCCGTCATTGCCCTTCGCGTTGGGCTCGATCTCGTCGAGCACCGCGAATAGCGTGTCGAAGCCACGCTTGAACGGCCCGGTCAGCGCCTTTTCAGCGTCGGCGATCAGCGCGGCCTTTTCGGCATCGGCGATGTCGAGGGCCGTCACCTTCTTGCGGAAATCGGCGAGCAATGTGCTGTCCTCGCCGGGGCCGAAGGGCGCACCGGTGATGACCTTCGCCGCATCCTCACGCGCCGGCTTGAACACCATCTTGGGCGGAACGATGCCCTTCTTTGCCTGATCGCGCATCGTCGTTGCGACTTCACGCATCACCCGCTCGGTCTCGCCGATGCGGGCGATATAGGCGCGCGCGTCGGCCACGCTGGCGACGCGATGGTTGTTGATCAGGAACACCGGGATCTGCCCCGCCGGGCTGCCATTGGTCGACACCGGAAAGCCGTAATTGCGGAATTTGTAGGCCGCGCGCGACCGCTCGACCTGAGTTTCGAACAAGCGATAGCTCAACCGCGCCTGCGGTCCCAGCTTCGCGGGATCGAACTGCGCGCGCATCTGCTTGAGCGTCGCCTCGGCAATCGCCATCCGCTTCGCACCCTCGGCACGGCTATAATCGTCGAGCTTGTCGTAATTCGTCTTGAGGCCCAGCGCGGTCTGGCTTTCCGGGCTCAGCGCGACATTGGCGTCGAACGCGGCATCAAGGAACGCGTTGAGCCGGGCGTCCTCCGCCCGGGTATCGGCAACGGCAGCTTGCGGCTGGGGCGCCGCGTTCGAGACGAGCGCAGGGGCGGCAACGCCGGCGAGCAGAAGGGGAAGTGCAAGACGCAGGGTCACGGGCGGTTCCTGAGCGGGAGAAACGGGATGCCCAACGCTATCGCCTGTTGCCGAGCCGGGCAAACGACATGCCAAGAAAAAGGGCCCCGGTTTCCCGGAGCCCTTCTTGTTTCTGCGATCGGCGAAGCGATCAGTCGTCGGTGCCGCCGGTCAGGAAAGCGGGGAGGCCGATATTCTCGCCGCCCTCATCCTTCGATTCCGAACGCGCCGGACGGTCGTTGCGGTCGCCACGGTCGCGGCGCGGGCCACGATCGCGCTCGCCGCCACGCTCACCGCCACGGCCGCCTTCGCGACGACGGTCGCCGCCGCGGCCGCCTTCGCGGTCGCCGCGCTCACCACCACGGCCACCTTCACGCGGCTCGCGCGCCGGACGGGTGTCCTCCAGCTCGGCACCGGTTTCCTGATCGACGACGCGCATCGACAGGCGCACCTTGCCGCGCTGGTCGATCTCGAGGACCTTGACCTTGACTTCCTGGCCTTCGCTCAGAACGTCGCTGACCTTCTCGACGCGCTCGTTGCGGATTTCGCTGACGTGGACGAGACCGTCCTTGCCGCCCATGAAATTCACGAACGCACCGAAATCAACGAGGTTGACGACCTTGCCGTTATAGACCTTGCCGACCTCGGCCTCTTCGACGATGCCCTTGATCCAGTTCATCGCGGCTGCGATCTGGCTGACGTCGGACGAGCTGACCTTGATCACACCCTCGTCGTCAATGTCGACCTTGGCGCCGGTGGTCGCGACGATCTCACGGATCACCTTGCCGCCGGTGCCGATGACGTCGCGGATCTTCGACTTGTCGATCTGCATCGTCTCGATACGCGGAGCATGCGCCGACAGCTCGGTGCGGGTTTCGCCCAGCGCCTTGGCCATTTCGCCCAGGATGTGCGCGCGGCCTTCCTTGGCCTGTGCCAGCGCGACGCGCATGATCTCGTCGGTGATGCCGGCGACCTTGATGTCCATCTGCATCGTGGTGATGCCTTCGGACGTGCCGGCAACCTTGAAGTCCATGTCGCCGAGGTGATCCTCGTCACCCAGAATGTCGGACAGGATCGCGAAATCCTTGCCTTCCAGGATCAGGCCCATGGCGATGCCCGACACCGGACGCTTGAGCGGAACGCCCGCGTCCATCATCGACAGCGAACCGCCGCACACGGTCGCCATCGACGACGAGCCGTTCGACTCGGTGATGTCCGACAGAACGCGGATCGTGTAGGGGAACTCGTCCTTGCTCGGCAGCACCGGGTGCAGCGCGCGCCATGCCAGCTTGCCATGGCCGACTTCACGACGGCCCGGCGCGCCGAAGCGGCCGACTTCACCGACCGAATAGGGCGGGAAGTTATAGTGCAGCATGAAGTTCGAGTAGGACAGGCCATCCAGCCCGTCGATCATCTGCTCGGCGTCCTTGGTGCCCAGCGTGGTGGTGCAGATCGACTGCGTCTCGCCACGCGTGAACAGCGCCGAACCATGCGCGCGGGGCAGGAAATGCACCATCGCTTCGATCGGACGGATCTGGGTGGTCGAGCGACCGTCGATGCGGGTGCCGTCCTTGAGGATGGCGCCGCGGACGATCTCCGCCTCCAGCTTCTTCATCAGCTTGCCAGCGGCCATCTGGTCCTGCGGCGCCGCATCGGCGAAGGCGGCCTTGCCCTTGGCGCGGGCTTCGTTGAGCATGTTCGAGCGCTTGGACTTGTCGACCACCTTATAGGCGGCGGCGATGTCCTTGCCGATCAGCTTCTTGAGCTTGTCCTTGGCAGCCGACAGGTCAGCCTGCTCGGCCATTTCCCACGGATCCTTCGCGGCCTGCTCGGCCAGGTCGATGATCGCGTTGACGGCCTGCTTGCATGCCTTGTGCGCGAACTGGACGGCGCCCAGCATGACCTCTTCCGACAGCTCCTTGGCTTCGGATTCGACCATCATCACGGCGTTGCCGGTGGCGGCGACGACCAGGTCCAGATCGCCTGCGGCAACCTGCTCGGTGGTCGGGTTGAGGACGTATTCGCCATCGACATAGCCGACGCGCGCGGCACCGATCGGGCCCATGAACGGCACGCCCGAAATGGTGAGGGCAGCCGATGCCGCGACCATCGCCAGAATGTCCGGCTCATTCTCGCCGTCATAGGACAGCACCTGGCAGATCACGTTGATCTCGTTGTAGAACCCTTCCGGGAACAACGGACGGATCGGGCGGTCGATCAGGCGGCTGGTCAGCGTTTCCTTTTCGGTCGCGCCGCGCTCACGCTTGAAGAAGCCACCGGGAATGCGGCCGGCGGCCGAGAATTTTTCCTGATAGTGCACGGTGAGCGGGAAGAAATCCTGCCCTTCCTTCACCGACTTGGCGGCGGTGACGGCGCACAGCACCACGGTTTCGCCGAGCGTCGCCATCACGGCGCCATCGGCCTGACGGGCAACCTGCCCGGTTTCGAGTGTCAGGGTTTGTCCGCCCCACTCGATCGATACGGTCTTCTTGTCGAACATCTGATTTCCTTTGGACCGGGCGCCCAATGCGCCCGGGGCCTGTGTGCAAGCTGTCCGGCTTGCGCGGTGCGGGGTGACGTCACCCCTGGTGCGGGTCGGTGGCCGAATTGCCGGTGACCCAGGTTCCGGGCACATGCCCGAAATGGCAAAAAGGCGACCCGAAGGCCGCCTTTCCGGTTACTTGCGAAGCCCGAGCTTCGCGATGAGGGCGGTGTAGCGATCCCCGTCCGTCTTGCGGAGGTAGTCGAGGAGGCTGCGGCGCTTGTTGACCATCATCAGCAGGCCGCGACGCGAATGGTTATCCTTCGCATGGCCCTTGAAGTGTGCGGTCAGGTTGACGATGCGCTCGGTCAGGATCGCGATCTGGACTTCGGGGCTGCCGGTATCGCCTTCGGCGCGGCCATGTTCCTTGGTCAGTTCTGCCTTGCGCTCGGTCGTGATCGTCATGTGTTTTCCTTCGACATCATTCTACAGGTTGAAGCCGCGCACGACACGAACGTTTCCGTCCGAAACCTCGACCAGCGCGACCGGCGTTTCGCCGTCCAGCGCAAAGTGTTGGCCATCATTCGCGGCAATCCCGGTCAGCACTTTCCCCTGACGGAGAGCCCCTGCCTGACCGGGTTCGAGGAGTAGAGCCGGGATGTCGTCCAGCCCCGCCCTCAGCGGCAGGAGGCAATGTTCAAGGTCGCGCGCCTTACCGGATTCGGACAGTTTGTCCAGCGATATCGCGGATTCGAGGGTGAACGGCCCCGCCTTTACCCGCCGCAACATGGTGACATGTCCCACGCTGCCGAGCGCCAATGCGATGTCGCGCGCGAGGCTGCGGATATAGGTGCCCTTCGACACATGTGCCGTCAGCGTAGCCGATTCGCCGTCGGTCTCGCCCAGCGTCAGCGCATGGATCGTCACCGCGCGGGTCGCCAGCGTCACGACCTCACCCTTGCGCGCGCGGTCATAGGCGCGCTCGCCGTCGACCTTGAGCGCCGAATAAGCTGGCGGCATCTGGTCGATCGGGCCGGTGAAGCGCGGCAGGATCGCCGCAATCTGGTCGCGCGTCGGTCGCACATCGGACTCGGCGACGACCTTGCCCTCCAGATCGAGCGTGTCGGTCTCGACCCCGAAGCGGATCGTGAAGTCATACACCTTGTCGCTGTCGAGCATCCGCCCGGCAAGCTTGGTCGCCTCCCCCACCGCGATCGGCAGCACGCCGGTCGCCAGCGGGTCGAGCGTACCGCCATGCCCGACCTTGGGTAGGTCGCGCAGCTTTGGCCCATAGCCACTGTCACGCAACGCGCGCTTGACCGCGCTCACCCCCTGGGTCGAGCCAAGCCCGAGCGGCTTGTCGAGAATGATCCAGCCGTGCATCAGCCGGCGATCATCGCGGCGATCGCGAAATACCAGTCGCTCACCGCCTGTGCCGGGGGCAGAACGAGGCGCTCGACAATATTGGCGTCCGGCCAGATCGTCGGAACGACCAGCAGCAGGATGAACAGCAGCGGAAAGCCGAATTTGGCGAGCGACGCCCAGCGCGCGGCGAGCGCGGGCGGCAACAGTCCCTCGACGACATGCCCGCCATCGAACGGCGGCACCGGCAGCAGGTTGAACAGCGCCAGGAAGACGTTCACCGCGACGAAGTTGAACAGGTTCTCCGCCGCGAACGCGCCGGCCCCGCCAAGCTCGGCCTCGCCCGTGATCAAGAACAACAGGCCGATCAGCACCGCGCCGACGAGTGCGAGCAGCAGGTTCATGCCCGGCCCGGCCAGCGCCACCAGCACCATCCCGCTCCGTGGATTGCGAAGCCGCGCATAGTTTACGGGGACCGGCTTGGCCCAGCCGAACACCGGCATCTTGGTCACCGCGAGGATCAGCGGCAGGATCACCGTGCCGACCGGATCGACATGGCGCAGCGGGTTGAGCGACAGCCGCTTGCGCTCCGCCGCAGTGGGATCGCCCAGGGCGCGCGCGACCAGGCCATGCGCAACTTCGTGAAAGACGATCGCGATCACCAGCGGGATGATCCACACGGCGGCGCGATAGATGATGGAATCGGGGTTCATGCGGGCGATCTAGGCGCTGCCGGCCCGCTCCGCCAGCGATGCGTCGCCTTGCCGCCGCCCGCCCTGACCGAGCGGCAGCAAAGCGCGCTACCGGCCCGGCGAGCGCGCCCACCAACGGGACGTTTAGTCCGCTGCCGCCAGTGCTTCGGTAAAATGCCGCCGGCACAAAGCGACATAGCGGTCGTTCCCGCCAATCTCGGTCTGCGCGCCATCGGCGACCGCCCGCCCCGCGCCATCGACGCGCAGATTCATCGTCGCCTTGCGCCCGCACCGACACACCGACTTGATCTCGACCAGCGAGTCCGCCAGCGCCAGCAGCCGCGCCGATCCGGGGAACAGCGCTCCCCGAAAATCGGTACGCAAGCCGTAAGCGAGCACCGGAATGCCGAGCACATCGGCGACCGCAGCGAGTTGATCCACCTGCGCCGCGCTCAGAAACTGCGCCTCATCGACCAGCACGCAATGCACCGGGCCATGACCCATCTCACGTTCGACATGCAGCCGCAGGTCGGTATCGGCGGCAAAGGCGACCGCTGCAGTATCCAGCCCGATCCGCGACGCGATCCGCCCCGTCCCCGAGCGCTCATCCAGCGCCGCGGTGAACAGCAACGTCCGCATCCCGCGCTCGCGATAGTTGAAATCGGCCTGCAACAAGGTGGTCGATTTCCCCGCGTTCATCGAGGCGTAGTAGAAATAGAGCTTGGCCATGATTCCCCTGTTGCCGGGCGTTTTAGCCGAACTCGGTACGATTGACAGCCGCCGGTCGAGGGCAGAGGGTTGGGGCAGGGAGAGAGATTATGTGGCGTTGGTGCATTCCCGCTATTCTTGCATTGGCGCCGAGTGCCGCTGGCTCGCCCACAACCCAGCGCTACGCGGTCGAATCGCCCAGCTCAGCAACGGCGCAGGTCGCGTTTTTCGGCGTGGCGCGCCGACAGGCGCGGTTCCCCAGTGTCAGCGGTGCAGTGACGATCAACCCGGCAGACATGGCCCGCATCGCGATCGACGTCACGCTCGACGCAGCGGTGTTGACGGCCAGCGACGATCTTACGCGCGATCGGCTGCGCGGATCGGCGTTCTTTGACGTGAAGCGGACGCGGACCGTGCGCTTTGTCGGGGGCCAGATGCGGCTAACCGGCCCCGCCAGCGCCGTGGTCGCGGGAACATTGACTGCGCGCGGGGTATCCCGGCCGGTCACGCTGGACGTCAATTTTTCGCGACCGGTGGCACAGGCCGGTGCTGCGCCCGAACTTCGCCTGACCGGGCGCACCCGGATCGACCGGTCCGATTTCGGGATGACCAGCTATCGCCTTGTCGTCGGGCGCAAGGTGGATGTCGCGCTGGACATCACTCTGCGTCCGGCCGGCTGACCGGTTCAGTCGGTGGCGTCGTCGGCGGAAAGGTCGCGCGCCACCTTGGGATCGCGCAGCAGCAGTTCGATATGGCTGCCCTCATCGAAGCTCTCGTCCGCGAGGAATTTGAGTTTCGCGGCATATTTGAGCTTTACGCGGGCGGCGACCTCGCGCTGAAGATAGGCGGTGTTGGTACGCAGCGCCTTGATCACCGCCTCCTCTTCCTTGCCCAGCAGCGGCTTCACGAAGACGGTGGCGTGGCGCATGTCGGGCGACATGCGCACTTCGGTGACGCTGACCATATGCTTGGCCAACAGCTCGTCATGCACCTCCCCGCGCGCGAGGATGTCGGACAGGATATGGCGCACCTGTTCGCCCACGCGAAGCAGGCGGACGGAGCGGGTTTCGGGGGTGTCGTTGTGTTTCATGAACTCCCTCTCCCCTTCAGGGGAGAGGGCCGGGGAGAGGGGCAGTTCAAGACTGCCACCGTCCGGCTTAGGGACAGGCCCCTCTCCCAACCCTCTCCCCTGAAGGGGAGAGGGCAATTTTGATTACAGCGTCCGTTCGCGCAGCTCGACCTCAAAGGTTTCCAGCATGTCGCCGGCCTTGATGTCGGTGAAGTTCTGCGTGAACGTCACACCGCATTCCAGACCTGCGCGGACTTCGGCGACATCGTCCTTGAAGCGGCGCAGCGATGCGATCTCGCCCTGGTAGATGATGACGTCGTCGCGCGTGATGCGGGCCTTGAGCGCCTTGCGGATCGCACCATCGACCACCAGCAGACCGGCGGCCTTGCCATGCTTGCCCGCCGAGAACACTTCGCGGATTTCCGCACGGCCGACCACGGTCTCGAACGCCTCCGGACCAAGCTGCCCCGCCATGCCGGCGCGGATCTCGTCGGTGAGTTCGTAGATCACGTCATAATATTTGAACGCGACCTTGTGGCGATCGGCGATCTCGCGTGCCTTAGCGTTCGGACGGACGTTGAAGCCGATGATCGGCGCGCCCGAGGCCGCAGCCGCGTTCACGTCGCTTTCGGTAATGCCGCCGACGCCCGCATGCAGCACGCGCGCCTTGATGTCGTCGGTGCTGATCTTGTTGATCGCCGCGACGATCGCCTCGACCGTGCCCTGGGTATCCGCCTTGACGACCAGCGGATATTCCATCGCCTGCTTTTCCTTGAGCGCACTGAACATGCTCTCGAGGCTGGCGGGGGCGTTGGTCGTGCGCTTGTTCTGGATGACGCTGGCGCGATAAGCGGCGACCTCACGGGCGCGCGCCTCATTCTCGACGACCTGCAGCAGGTCGCCCGCCATCGGCACGCCCGAGAGGCCGAGAATCTCGACCGGCATCGACGGACCCGCTTCCTTGATCTGGCGCCCCTTGTCGTCGATCAGCGCGCGAATCTTGCCGCTCTCGGCGCCGACAACGAACACGTCGCCGACCTTGAGCGTGCCGCGCGTGACGAGGATCGTCGCGACCGGGCCGCGGCCCTTGTCGAGCTTCGCCTCGACCACATTGCCTTCGGCAGCGCGGTCGGGATTGGCCTTGAGCTCCATCAGTTCGGCCTGAAGCTGGATCTTCTCGATCAGCGCGTCGAGGCCGGTCTTCTCCTTCGCCGACACCTCGACGTCCTGCGTCTCGCCGCCCATCGCCTCGACCTGGATGTCATGCTCGAGCAGGCGCTCGCGCACCTTCTGGGCATTGGCGTCGGGCTTGTCGATCTTGTTGATCGCGACGATCATCGGAACGCCGGCCGCCTTGGTGTGATTGATCGCCTCGATCGTCTGCGGCATCAGGCCGTCATCGGCGGCGACCACCAGCACGACGATGTCAGTGACGTTCGCACCGCGTGCGCGCATCTCCGAAAACGCTTCGTGACCCGGTGTGTCGAGGAAGGTGACCTTGGACTTGTCCTTCAGCGTGACCTGATAGGCGCCGATATGCTGGGTGATGCCACCGGCTTCGCCGCGCACCACATCGGTACCGCGCAGCGCGTCGAGCAGGCTGGTCTTGCCGTGATCGACATGGCCCATGATCGTCACCACCGGCGGACGCGGCTTCAGCGCATCCTCGGTATCCGCATCGGTATCGAGCACCAGATCGATATCGCTGTCGCTGACGCGCACGATATTGTGGCCGAACTCGGTCACCAGCAGCTCGGCGGTGTCCTGATCGATCGTCTGGGTCAGCGTGACGGGCATGCCCATCTTGAACAGCGCCTTGACCAGATCCGCGCCCTTTTCGGCCATGCGGTTGGCGAGTTCGGCGACGGTGATCGTCTCCGGCACCTTGACGTCACGGACCTGCTTGGCCTGCGGCTCGCGCGGGCCGGAGTGGCGGCGTTCCTTGTCACGTGCACGCTTGAGCGCGGCGAGGCTGCGCGCGCGCGCACCATCGTCACCGCCCGTTGCGCGGTTGACCGTCAGCTTGCCGCCACGACGCTCGTCGCCCTTGCGATCGCGCTGCTGCGGACGCTGCGGCTCGGGCGCACGCGCCGGGGCGCGGTTGGGGCCAAGATTCGGCCCGCGCGGGGCACCGGCAGCAGCGCCACCAGCATTCGCCGGTGCGCTCGCTGTCGCGGCAGGCGCAGCAGCGGCCGCCGGTTCAGGCTTGGCAGGTGCCGGACGCGGAATTTCAGGACGCTGCACCGGGGTAAACAGGCGCGGCGCAGGACGGGTCGAGTCGAGCTGCAAAGAAACCGGCTTGGGCGGCGCAGGCGGAGCGACCGGAGCCGGCGTAACAGGCGCGGCGGCAGGAGCGGGCGCGGGCGCGGGCGCGGGTGCCGCTTCGGCAACCGGCTCTGGCTTTGCTTCGACGACAGGCGGCTTGGCGGCCTCGGCTTCGGCGCGGGCCTTTTCCTCAAGACGGCGCTGCTCGGCCTCGGCGGCCTCGGCACGCTCGCGCTCTTCGCGGCGGCGGGCTTCCTCATTGGCCTGCATCCGCTGATCTTCGGCCTCACGCAGCAGGCGCGCCTGGCGCTCCTGCGCGGTCTCGCCCGCCGGAGCGGCGGGGCGCGGTGCGGGGGCCGGCGGCGCCGGAGGCGCTGCGACAGGTGCGGGTGGCGGCGCCGCTTCTTCCTGCGGCGCACCGGTCTGCGGGCCGAGCATGCGGCGGCGCTTCACTTCGACCACGACGGTATTCGAGCGTCCGTGGCTGAAGCTCTGCTTCACCTGGCCGGTCTCGACCGTGCGCTTCAGCCCCAGCGGCTGGCGCATTCCGAGCTTCGGCTTTTCGTTTTCGGTATCGCTCAAGTGTCTAATTCCTGCTTTTTTCGTCGTTCGTTCGGATCGCCGCAAGGCCCGATGCGCCTTGCGGGCGGGTTTCGCAAGGCTATGGGGCCGGGTCGGGTCCGATAAAATGGAGCAGACGATCGAGTGCTTCGCGCACCCGCGCCGCCGCTCTGGGGTCGGTCAGGCCTGCATGTACCACATTTTCGCGGCCAAGCGCCAAGGACAATATGGTGCGGGGGAACGGCAATGTGAACCCCGTGTCCCCGGAACCTTCGCGGTCGGTGCCGACCCGCAGCGCCTGATCGAGCTTGCGCGCGCCATCGACCCCGGCGTCGGCCGCGTGCAGCAGCAGGTACAGCTTGCCGCTGCGCCCCGCCTTTTCGATGCGCTCGCCGCCGATCACCACATAGCCGGCCTTGGCTTCCAGCCCCAGCCGATCGAGGAACGCGCGCTCGAGCTGCGCGGTCACCCGCGCGCCGAGATCCTCGGGAATGTTCAGATCGCTCGTCTTGAACGCACGCGACAAGGCGCCGCGCAACTGCTTGCCGCTCGCGTCGAGCTGCGCGCGGGTTACGCCGATCCACGCGCCGCGGCCCGGAGCCTTGGCGCGGACATCGGGCAGCACATCGCCATCGGGCGACACGGCAAGCCGGATCAGCCCGTCGCGAGGCTGGCCCTCACGCGAGAGAATGCAGGTGCGGATGGGACCACCATCCGCACGCTGACCATCCGTCAGTTCAGCCGGGCGCTCATTGTTCGGAATCCGCAACAGCGTCCTCCGCGCCGGCCGAAGCCGTCTCTCCTGCGTCGGCGGCTGCCGGCTCGTCTTCGAACCAGTGCGCACGGGCAGCCATGATGATCTCGTTGCCCTGCTCGTCGCTCAGGCCATATTCGCCGAGCACGCCGCCCTTGTCCTGCTCGCGGGCGCTGTCGCGCTGCGGAGCGGCTGGGCCGTCGCCACGACGGCGCGGTTCGGCGCGCTTCTTGGCAACCAGCTCATCGGTGGCGAGGTCGGCGAGATCGTCGAGCGTCTTGATCCCGGCCTTGCCCAGCGTGACCAGCATCGCTTCGGTCAGATACGGCATCGTCGCCAGATCGTCCTCGACGCCCAGCGCACGGCGGGCTTCGCGGTTTGCTTCCTCACGACGCTCGAGCGCCTCGGCCGCGCGGCTCTGCAGCTCGCCCGCCAGATCGTCGTCAAACCCTTCGATGCTCGCCAGTTCGTCGATCTCGACATAGGCGACTTCCTCAAGCTGGCTGAAGCCTTCGGCAACCAGCAGCTGAGCGAGCGTCTCGTCCACGTCCAGTTCGTTCTGGAACATCTCGCTGTTGGTGACGAATTCCTGCTGGCGCTTCTCGCTCGAGTCGGTCTCGGTCAGGATGTCGATCGCCTTGCCGGTCAGCTGGCTGGCGAGACGGACATTCTGGCCGCGGCGACCGATGGCGAGGCTGAGCATGTCGTCGGGAACGACGACTTCGATGCGGTCATCCTCTTCGTCGATGACGACGCGCGCGACATTGGCCGGCTGGAGCGCGTTGACCACGAAGGTGGCCGTATCCGGCGACCAGGGGATGATGTCGATCTTCTCGCCCTGCATCTCCTGCACGACGGCCTGCACGCGGCTGCCCTTCATGCCGACGCAGGCGCCGACCGGATCGATGCTCGAATCGTGGCTGATCACGCCGATCTTGGCGCGCGAACCCGGGTCGCGGGCAGCGGCCTTGATCTCGATGATCCCGTCATAGATTTCGGGGACTTCCTGCGCGAACAGCTTCTTCATGAAGTCGGGGTGCGCGCGCGACAGGAAGATCTGCGGGCCGCGCGTTTCGCGCACGACCTTGAGGATCAGGCTGCGCACGCGGTCGCCGACGCGAACCACTTCGCGCGGGATCTGCGCGTCGCGGCGGATGACGCCCTCGGCGCGACCCAGATCGACCACGACATGGCCGAACTCGACGCGCTTGACGACGCCGGTGATGATCTCACCCTGACGATCCTTGAACTCTTCAAACTGGCGCTCGCGCTCGGCATCGCGGACCTTCTGGAAGATGATCTGCTTGCTTGCCTGTGCCTGGATGCGGCCGAATTCAATCGGGGGCAGTGGATCGACAATGAAGTCGCCGACCTTGGCGTCCTTCTGCAGCTTCTGCGCGCCCTTGAGGTCAACCTGCTTGAAATAATCGTCAACCGCCTCGACCACCTCGACCACGCGCCACAGGCGCAGATCGCCGGTGACGGGATCCAGCTTCGCGCGGATGTCGTTCTCGACGCCATAGCGGTTCTTGGCGGCACGCTCGATCGCGTCCTCCATCGCCTCGATGACGATCGCCTTGTCGATCATCTTCTCGGACGCCACCGAATTGGCAATGGCGATCAGCTCGGCCTTGTTGGCAGAAATGGCGGTGGCCATCAGTCCTGTTCCTCTGCTTCGAATTCGTCCGCGCCCTCGACCGGCGCTTCAATAATCTCGTCGGCTCCCGCCGCCGAAAGGGGTTTGGTTGCGGCAATCAGCCGGTCGGTAATCACGAGCTTTGCATCCTCAATGGTCGCAAAGGCGATGTTGTGGGTCAGCCCGTGCCCGTCGGTGATCGCGATCATGTCGCCCTCCACCCCGGCAAGGTCGCCCTTGAATTGTTTGCGCCCATCGATCTTCTCGGCGAGCGTGATGCGGGCCTCATGCCCCTGCCAGTCCGCGAAGTCCTTGAGGCGTGTCAGCGGCCGGTCGATGCCGGGCGAGCTGACTTCAAGCCGATAGGCTTCGGGAATCGGATCACGGCCTGCCTCTTCGAGTTCATCGAGCCGGTCGGAGATGCGGCGCGACAGGTCGGCGCAATCGTCGATGTTGAGCTGGCGCGTGTCGGGCCGCTCGGCCATCACCTGCAGCGTGCGGTCGCCCTCGCCGCCGAACAGCTTGACGCGCACCAGATCGAAGCCGAGCGCACGTGCCTCAGGCTCGATGATACCGTTCAGGACTGCCAGGTCGGCCAACGCTCAAAACTCCAAATACACCGGAAACACCCCGTCGCCGCCGGACCCGCTGGGGCCGACCTCGCCAAGTTTCCAATGTCGAGAACAGCGCCTCTATAACCGCAAGGCGCGCGAACAGCAAGGCGTTCGACTCTGCCCCTTGGGACCCCTTTTCGCGCGTTGTTTCACGTGCAACATCCAAGCTTTCCGCGCGTTGCGCAGATTGCTTGTGGGAGGATTTGATGCGCCTGTTACCGATCGCCGCCGTTCCGTTCGTCCTGATCGCCTGCACCAGCGCGCAGCCGGGGAACAGCCAGGAAGCGGCCACCGCGTCCACCGGCTTGCCCTTCACCGTCACCCCGGTCGCCGATTTCGACGCGCCCTGGTCGATGACCTTCCTGCCCGACGGGCGGATGCTGGTGACCGAGAAGGCTGGCAAGCTGATCCTGCTGAGCGCCGACGGCAAGACCAAGACCGAAGTGAGCGGCGTCCCCGCGGTCGACAGCGCCGGGCAAGGCGCGCTCAAGGAAATCGTTCTCGCGCCGGATTATGCCAAGAGCAAGCGCGTGTATTTCAGCTTCTCCGAAGCGGGGCCGGGCGGCAAGGGCGTGGTCCTCGCCCGGGCGGTGCTATCGGACGGCGCAACCCCGACACTGACCAACGTCGAGCGGCTGTTCCAGGCCGCGCCCTATGTCGAGGGCAGCGGCCATTATTCAGGGCGCATCGCCTTCGCCCCCGATGGCAAGCATGTGTTCTTCGCCAATGGCGAGCGTCAGAAGTTCGACCCGGCACAGGATCCCAAGTCCACGCTCGGCAAGATGCTGCGCCTGACCCTCGACGGCAAGCCGGCCGGCGATCCGGGCCTGACCGCGAAGGGTTTCCACCCCGCAGTCTGGTCCTATGGCCATCGCAACCTGCTCGGCATCGCATTCGACAGCGCCGGCAATCTGTGGGAGCAGGAAATGGGCCCGAAGGGCGGGGACGAGGTCAATCTGGTGCTGCCCGGCCGCAACTATGGCTATCCGATCGTTTCTGACGGCGACCATTATGACGGCCGCGACATCCCCGACCACAGCACGCGCCCCGAGTTCGAAGCGCCCAAGGTATCGTGGAACCCGGCAATCTCGCCCGGCGGGCTGATCGTCTATTCGGGCAAGATGTTCCCGCAATGGAAGGGCGACCTGTTCATCGGCGGCCTGTCGAGCCAGGCGCTGATCCGCGTCGATGTCACCGGCACCAGCGCCGCCAAGGGCGACCAATGGTCGATGGGCGCGCGCATTCGCGAGGTTGAAGAAGGTCCCGACGGCGCGATCTGGCTGCTCGAGGACGGCGGGCGCGGGTCGGAAGGGCGTCTGCTCAAGCTGACGCGGAAGTAAGCCTTACCCGATCAGGAAATTCATCCGGGCCGCCGCCACCGGGCGGTCCGGATCGTCCTGCCAGGCGAATGCCTCGACATTGGCGACGCGGTTGCCGAGGCGGCTGACCTTGCCCTGCGCGCGCGTCGGCTTCTCGCGCCCGCCGCGCATGAAGTCGACGGTCACGTTGACCGGCTTGATTCGCGCATCTTCACGATCGTCCGCCGCCAGTGCGTGGCGCAGCGCCGCGATCGCCGCCATTTCGAGCAGCCCGGACAGCGCGCCGCCATGGACGAAGCCGGGACGCCCCAGCACGTCGCTGCCGAACGGCATCGTCAGAATCGGCGGGCCATCGCCGCGCTCGATCGTGATGCCGAGCAGCTGCGCATAGGGTGGCAGCGCAAAGCTCATGCCGCGCCCTCCATGAACATGAAGGTACCCGCGACATGCGCGACCGGATCGTCGGGATCGCCGTCATGCGCGACGCCGCGCACGAAGCCGACCGAGCGGGTCACGCGATAGCATTCGCCCCGCCCGATCACCTCGCGCCCGGCGACCGCAGGCCGCAGATAGTCGACGCGCAGGTCGAGTGTCGCATGCGGCAGGAACCCGCCGCGCTTCATCCACACCGCCACGCTGGTCGCCATGTCAAGCAAGGTGATGATCGGCCCCGATGCCAGCACCCCGCGCTTGACATCGCCAATCAGCCGTGGGTCGAACGGCAACGCGAGTTCGCACCAGTCGGGGCCGTGCGCGCGATAGCGGATGCCCAGCGCGTCGCCATGGCCGCCGACGCGGTGCGTGAAGAAGCGTTGGGGGTCAAAGGGGATCGGCGCAGCGCTCATGCCCTGCCCGCTAGCGGGCGCGGCGACGCACCGCAAGCAGGGGGCGTCCGCAACATAAAGCCGAATTAACTCAGCCGTCGCGACCCACCAGCCTAGCCTTACCCCACATCAACACGGGGGATCGACCATGCTGACACTCGCACTGTCCGACATCGCTACGCTGGGCACTCAGGTCGCGATGCATGGCGCGCTCCGTGCCTCCGAAATCGCGGGGGACGAGATTTTCGAGATGATGGTGGCGATCGTCATCATCGTTTACGACACCGCCGCTTGACCAGCTTCGCCCCGGCGGTGTCGGCCGCGCGCGAGCGGGCAACCTGCGCCAACGCCGCCTTTGCCGACGCCGTGCGCGAGCGCATCGCGGCGCGGTTCGACGGGCTTACCGACGCGGACGCGGTGTTGCGACAGGCCCGCGCGTTGCTGGCCGATAGCGGCTGGATCGCCGGGCTGATCGCGCCACTGGTCGATGCCCTGCGCGCCGATCCGTGGTTCGATCCCGCACTCCGCATCACCCGCGACGCAATGCGCACCGCCGTGGTGCTCGCCGACCTGCCCGCAGTGTCGCTAACCGCCA
The DNA here is from genome assembly GCF_035998645.1 of Sphingomonas sp. Lineage (GTDB taxonomy): Bacteria > Pseudomonadota > Alphaproteobacteria > Sphingomonadales > Sphingomonadaceae > Sphingomonas. Next base: position 348,284 of record NZ_DASYHL010000002.1, on the reverse strand, counting down.
GCGTGACCTCGGCTGCCGCGCTCGCGCGGCTCGATTCTCCCGCGACGCTGGTGCTGTCCGGGCGGCGCGCGCTGACTCTGTATGCCCGGGGCGGGCAGGCGCAGGTGCGGCGATGGCGGCTGGCCGACACGGAACCACGCCGCTGCGTCGAGATCGCGCGCCAGCTTCTCGGCGATGGCGACCTGATCGAACAGGATGGCCGACGCGAGGGACGGCTGATCGTCGCGGCGACGAGCGACGTGGTCGCCGTCACCGCGACCGCCAAACTGGGCGCCGATCCGCTGATGCACGAATTCGCCATTGCCGATGGCCGTCTTGTCCGCAGCGCAACCGCCGACGACCGCAGCTCGCGCGCCGAACTGCTGCTCGCCCTGCTCCGCGCGAGCGGGCGCAGCGATGCGGCCGACAGCTTTGACGCCATGACGCGCGATCCCGCGTTCCACCTGCGCTGGGCCGCGATGCGCGAATGGCTGATGCTCGACGCACGCGCCGCCCGACCCCGGCTGGCGCAGATGGCGGCAGCAGACCCCGATCCGGGGGTACAAGCCGCCGCAGCGCAGACGCTCGACCGGCTCGACGCACGGCTGGCGGCCGCATGACCCGCATGATCAATCCCGGCGCGGGCAGCGCGATGGCGCTCGACGAACTGGTCGAGGCACTCGAGACCACCCCATTCGATCCGCATGACGAGGACAGCTTCGCGGCACTCGGCCCGCTGCTTGCGCGCCTCGGACGCAACCGGGATTTCCTCGCAGACCTCGCCATCGCCGAACTCAAGACGCGCTGCGCCGGACAGGGCGCCGTCAATAGCTACGGCGCGCAGGTGTTCCTGCTGCGCCCGCCCACTGGCCGCTTCGTGCTGCGCGCCAATTTCTGGCCATCCGCCGATGACGGCATCGTCCGGGCAAGCGGCACCGCGCCGTTCGTTTATGGCATGGCGCACGACCATAATTTCCCGTTCCTGACCTATGGCTATCTCGGCCCGGGCTATTGGAGCGATTATTGGGAGCGCGATCCCGCGCAGCCGGAGGTTCCGATGCGCTTCACCGGGCGGCGGCGGATCGAGCCGGGGCAGTTGATGCTTTACCGCATGTCCCGCGACGTCCACGCCCAGCTGCCGCCCGACGCGTTCTCGGTCACGCTCAACATCCTTGGCAGCCATCCGTCGCATCGCTGGATCGACCAGCATCGCTTCGACCCGGCGACCGGAGCCATCGCCGAAGTCCTGACCACCGCGCCGTCGGAGGGGCTCGCAACGATTGCCGCGCATCTGGGCGGCGGCAATGGACTCGACCTGATCGACGATCTTGCCCGCCACCACCCGCATCCACGCATGCGCACGACCGCGCTTACCGCGCTGGCATCGGCGCGTCCGGATTGTCCCGAGGCGTTGGCGCTGATCGCCCGCGCCGCGCCGGATCACCCCGCTTTGGACCCATCTGCGGCAGACAGGGCGCTGCGAAACTGCGCAAAACCGGGGGGTGGCCCCGGTGATTCTATCCGAAGTCGAGATACCTCAGCTTGACGCCGCGGTCCGCGCACGCGGCTATGCGCTGGAGATCGGGTGCTCGGCGGCATGGGGCACGACGCAACCCGCCGCGATCCTGTACCGATATCGTACCGGACAGCGAATCGATGCGGCACCGGTACCGCACATCGCACTGACGCAGGACCGCCGAGCGCTGATCGCGGCGCTCGATGCCGGAGCGGCCGATGCGGTCGTCGACCCGGTCGATCCCGATGAGCTGGCCGCCCGAGTGGATATCAGCATCCGGCGCCGCATGGCGATGACCATCCGGGTGGGCGCGCTGCAGCTCGACCCGGTCGCACGCACAGCCAGTCGCTCGGGCGCGCCGATCGCACTTCTCCCCCGCGAGTTCGCGCTTGTGCGTTACCTTGCCGAATGCGCCGGCCGCTTTGTCAGCCGGCGCGAGCTGTTGGAGCGGGTCTGGGGACTTCGCTTCGACCCCGGCACCAATGTCGTCGCGGTCCATGTCTCGAACCTGCGCGCCAAGCTCGACCGCCCCTTTCCCACCGCGATGATCGAAGGTCGCAAGGGGCTGGGCTATCGCCTCATCGCGGGTTAACGTGCGCGTAAAGCAAGATCGAGCGGAGAGGACCTATGACCGAGCAGCGCGTGACTATCCATATCGCCAACGGCATCGCCGATGTCCGGCTGGCGCGCCCCGACAAGATGAACGCGCTCGACCCCGCGATGTTCGCTGGGATCGCCGACGCGATCGATCAGCTCAACGCCACGCCCGGCCTGCGCGCGGTAGTGCTGTCGGGTGAGGGCAAGGCCTTCTGCGCCGGGCTCGACATGGCGAGCATGGCGGGCGGCGGCGGCGCGCTCGACATCCACGCACGCAGCCATGGCGAGGCCAATCTGTTCCAGCAGGTCGCTTGGGGCTGGCGCACCTTGCCGGTCCCGGTGATCGCGGCAGTTCATGGCATTGCGTTCGGCGGCGGGTTCCAGATCATGTCGGGCGCGGACATCCGCATCATGGCCCCGGGCACGCGCTGTTCGATCATGGAGATGAAATGGGGAATCGTCCCCGACATGGCCGGATTCGCGCTGTGGCGGACGACGGTGCGCGACGATGTGCTGCGCGAACTGACCTATACCGCGCGTGAGTTCGATGCGGAGGAGGCGGCGGCGCTCGGCTTTGTCACCCATCTTTCCGACGCGCCCTATGCCGCCGCGATGGACATTGCCGCCGCCATCGCGGCGCGCAACCCGGAGGCGATCCGCGCCGCCAAACGCCTCGCCAATCTGTCCGCCGATGCCAGCGCCGGCCCGATCCTGGTCGCCGAAAGCGCCGAGCAGGCAAAGCTGATGCGATCGCCCAACCAGATGGAAGCGGTGATGGCGAACATGCAGAAGCGCACACCGAGCTTCGCCGACTGACTCTTCCAATGCGCCTACTCTCACGATAAAGGATCGCCATACCCGATATACGAATGAGAGGATATCCATGCGCGAAGCCGCGATCGTCTCCACCGCCCGGACGGGCATCGGCAAGGCCTATCGCGGCGCGTTCAACGCGACCGAGGCGCCGGTTCTGGCGGGGCATGTGATGAACGCCGCGGTCGAACGCGCCGGGATCGACCCGGCGCGGATCGACGACATCTTCTGGGGCGTCGGCAACCAATGGGGCACCCAAGGCGGCAATGCCGGGCGCATGGCGGTGTTCGCCGCCGGATTGCCGCAAAGCGTCCCCGCCTTCACACTCGACCGCAAATGCGGCTCCGGCCTCACTGCGCTGGCGCTGGCGGCGCGCTCGATCATCGCGGGCGATATCGATGTCGCGCTGTCCGGGGGCATGGAATCGATCAGCCTGACGGTGACCAAGGACGCGCCGCGCTTCGCCAACCACTCGGTGCTCGCCAACGAACCGCACGCCTATATGCCGATGATCGAAACCGCCGAGATCGTTGCCGAACGCTATGGCATCAGCCGGGAGGCCCAGGACGCCTATGCCGCGCAGAGCCAGCAGCGCGCCGAGGCCGGCCTCGCCAAGGGCGCGTTCGTTGAGGAGATTGCGCCGATCACGGTCGAAAAGGCGCTGTTTGACAAGGAAGGCAACCGCACCGGCACCGAGACCGTCACTGTCGCCCAGGACGAAGGCATCCGCCCCGGTACCACCGCCGAAGCGCTGGCAGGCCTCAAGACCGTGTGGAAGGGCGGACAGGTGATCGCGGAGGGCAACCACATCACCGCCGGCAATGCGAGCCAGCTGTCCGACGGCGCCGCCGCCCAGATCGTGATGGACCGCGCCACCGCCCAGGCCGAGGGCAAGGATATCCTCGGCATCTATCGCGGCTTTCAGGCGGCCGGCTGCGGCCCCGACGAGATGGGCATCGGCCCCATTTTCGCGATCCCCAAATTGCTCGACCGCGCCGGGCTGGCGGTCGCCGATATCGGCCTGTGGGAACTCAACGAGGCGTTTGCCAGCCAGTGCCTCTATTGTCGCGATCACCTCGGCATCGATCCCGAGCGCTACAACGTCAATGGCGGGGCCATCGCGATCGGCCATCCGTTCGGCATGACCGGCGCGCGACTGGTCGGCCATGCGCTGATCGAAGGGCGCAAGCGCGGGGTGCGCTGGGTGGTGGTGTCGATGTGCACCGCCGGCGGGATGGGCGCGGCGGGACTGTTCGAGATCGTGTAGCCGTCCCCGCGGTCCGTTTGCCCTGAGCTTGTCGAAGGGCGGTCCCCAACAGCCGTTTCGCTTGCGGCCCTTCGACAGGCTCAGGGCAAACGGACGGTGGGATTACCGCACCCCTTCGACATCACCGAAACGCTTCGCTAGACGGCGCACATGCTTCTCCGTCTCGGTACCCGCGGTTCGCCGCTCGCCCTTGTTCAGGCCAATATGGTCCGCGATGCGCTGCTCGCTGCGCATGGCTGGGCGCCGGAGTCGGTCGAGATCGTGCCGATCCGCACCACCGGCGACCGCGTGCAGGATCGTCCGCTGGCCGAGATCGGCGGCAAGGCGCTGTGGACCAAGGAACTCGACCGCGCGCTGCTCGATGGCGACATCGACCTCGCGGTGCATTCGATGAAGGACGTTGAGACGATCCGCCCGGAGACGATCGCGGTCGCCGCGATGCTGCCGCGCGCCGATGTCCGCGACCGGTTGATCGGTGCGGAATCGATCGCGGCATTGCCCCATGGCGCACGGATCGGGACCAGCTCGCCGCGCCGCGCCGCACAGCTGCGCCGCGTGCGCCCCGACCTCGCCATCGTCGCGCTGCGCGGCAATGTCGACACCCGCCGCGCCAAGGTGGCGGCGGGCGAGGCTGATGCGACCCTGCTCGCCGCCGCCGGGCTCGACCGGCTGGGCTATGGCGATGTCGGCGTGGCGATCGGCGTCGACCAGCTGCTTCCCGCCCCGTCACAGGGCGCGGTCGGGATCGAGGTGCGCGCCGACGACTCCATGACGCGTATCCATGTCGCGGCGATCGGTGATGCCGTCACCGAACGCTGCGTGTGGGCCGAGCGCGCGTTGCTGGCCGCGCTCAACGCCGACTGCCACTCCCCCGTCGCCGCGCTCGCCACGATCGAAACCGACGGCCTGCGGCTGCGCGCCGAGATCCTGAACGAGGATGGATCGGAGCATGTCGCGGTCGAGCGCAGGAACCTCGAGGGCAATCCGCATGAAGCCGCAGAGCTGGCGCAAGCGCTCCTGAGCAGCGCGCCGCCGCATCTGCGCCGCCTGTTTGGACATTGAGCCGCCCGGTCGCCATCCTGCGCCCGCCACCGGGCGGTGCGGCCACCGCTGACCGCGTCCGCGCCGCCGGGCTTGAGCCGCTGCTCGTGCCGCTGTTCGAGGTCGTGCCGCTCGACTGGACGCCGCCCGACCCGAAGCTGTTCGACGCGCTGCTGCTGACCAGCGCCAATGCCGCGCGCCATGCCGGGCCGGGGCTGGCGGCACTGGCGCGGCTTCCCACGCTCGCCGTGGGGCCGGAAACGGGGCTTGCCGCCGAGCATGCCGGGCTGCGCGTCGTCGAATGCGGCAGCCGCGGGGTCGCTGCGTTGCTCGCGCGCCAGCCGTCGAACCAGCGGCTGCTATGGCTCGCCGGGCGCGACCGGATCGTGATTCAGCACACAGCGATCCGCGCCATCCTTCCGGTGTACGCCAATGAAGCCGTCGCACTGACCGCAAACGCAGCGGCGCAGCTGTCCGGCAGCGTCGCGCTGGTCCATTCCGCCCGCGCAACGCGTCAGCTCGGCGCGCAGCTCGACGCGCATGGCATTCCGCGCAATTCGGTACGGATCGCGGCGATCAGCGCGCGCGCCGCCGACGCCGACGGGTGCGGTTGGGCGCGTGTCGCCATCGCTGCGGAGCCCAGCGATGCCGCACTGATCGCGGTTGCACGGCCGCTTGCGATTGACCCCTGACCGCATCGGGAGAATAAGCAGGTCATGACCCCCGACGCCCCGGTTCCAACTGCCCCCGTGCGCGGCAATCCCCTCACGATGATTCTGGTCGCCGTGCTGATCGCGTTCATCGCGGGCCTCGCCGCGATGGCCGTGGTGTTCCGCGCCGGCGACTGGTGGGGCGGCCCCGCCGATACGCCCGTCGCCGTCGTGCAGCCGCCGATCTCCGCCGTGCCCGTCACCGCTCCCGGAATGGACGTCGCCACGCTCGCCGCGCGCGAACAGATACTCGCAGCCCGGCTCGAGTCGCTCGACGCCCGCCTCAAGGCGACCGACGCCGATGCGCGCGTCGCCGCCAGCTATGCCGGCCGGGCTGAGGCGATGATGCTGGTGTTCGGCGCCCGCCGCGCGCTCGAACGCGGGCAGGAACTGGGGATCATCGCGGGCGAGCTGCGCCGTCGCCTCGGCGGTGCCGCGCCCGAAGCGGTGGCGACCGTCGTCGGCGCCTCGGGCGAACCGATCACGCTGGAGGATCTGCGCGTCGCGTTCGACCAGATCGCCCCGCGCCTATCCACCTCGCAGCCCGATGACGGCTGGCTGAGCGCGATCCAGCGCGAGTTGACGACGCTCGTCATCATCCGCAAACAGGATGCCCCCAGCCCCCACCCGCGTGAGCGACTCGCCCGCGCCCGCCGTATGCTGGGACAGGGACATGTCGAAGCGGCGCTGGCCGAAGTCGCGCGCCTGCCCGGCGCACAGGGCGCGGAAAGCTGGATGGCCGCGGCGGGCCGCTACATCGCAACGCGCCGCGCGCTCGACATACTCGAAACTGCGGCGATCGAGGGCAAGGCACAGCCTGTCCCCGGCGCACGCACTCCGGCCCCGGCAGCACCGTCTGCGCCGGCACCGGCACCAATGATTCAGGGAGAGTAAGATGGCCGAGATGGGCCGGTTCGACTGGCAGGATCCGTTCGCGCTCGACGCACAGCTGACCGATGAAGAGCGGATGGTCCGCGACGCGGCGCGCGCCTATGCGCAGGAACAGCTGCTCCCACGCGTCACCCGCGCGTTTCTCGACGAGAATTTCGACCGCGAGATCATGTCGGAAATGGGCCAGCTCGGCCTGCTCGGCCCGACCATCCCCGAAACCTATGGCGGCGCGGGGCTGGGCTATGTCGCCTATGGCCTGGTCGCGCGCGAGGTTGAGGCGGTCGATTCGGGCTATCGCAGCGCAATGAGCGTGCAGTCGAGCCTCGTGATGCACCCGATCCACGCTTATGGGACCGAGGAGCAGAAGCGCAAATATCTGCCCAAGCTGGCGAGCGGCGAATGGGTCGGCTGTTTCGGCCTGACCGAACCCGATGCCGGCAGCGACCCGGCCGGCATGCGCACCCGCGCGGTCAAGATCGACGGCGGCTACAAGCTGACCGGCGCGAAGATGTGGATCACCAATTCGCCGATCGCCGATGTCTTCGTCGTCTGGGCCAAGAGTGACGAACATGGCGGCGGGATCAAGGGCTTCGTTCTCGAAAAGGGGATGAAGGGCCTGTCCGCGCCCAAGATCGAGGGCAAGCTGAGCTTGCGCGCATCGATCACCGGCGAAATCGTGATGGACGGGGTCGAAGTGGGCGAAGACGCGCTGCTCCCCGAGGTTCAGGGGCTCAAGGGTCCGTTCGGCTGCCTCAACCGCGCGCGTTACGGCATCGCGTGGGGCACGATGGGCGCCGCCGAAGCGTGCATGCAGGCCGCGCGCCAGTACACGCTCGATCGCCATCAGTTCGGCCGCCCGCTGGCGGCGACGCAGCTGGTGCAGCTGAAGCTCGCGAACATGGAAACCGAAATCGCGCTCGGCCTTCAGGCAGCTCTGCGCGCGGGCCGGATGTTCGAGGAAGGCACGCTGTCGCCAGAAGCGATCAGCATCATCAAGCGCAACAATTGCGGCAAGGCGCTCGATATCGCCCGCGTCGCGCGCGACATGCATGGCGGCAACGGCATTTCGGCCGAATTCCATGTCATGCGCCACGCGATCAACCTCGAAACGGTCAACACCTATGAGGGCACGCACGACGTCCACGGCCTGATCCTCGGCCGCGCCATCACGGGCATCGCTGCGTTCTGATGGAGCCGGATCGGCAACCGATTCTTGAGGGCGAGTTGGTCACGATTCGCCCGCTCCAAGAGGATGATTGGGACGCGCTGTTCACTGTCGCGTCGGACCCGCTGATCTGGGAGCTGCACCCGGCCAACGACCGCTGGCAGGAGCCGGTGTTCCGCAAGTTCTTCGACGACGCGCTAGCATGCGGCGGCGGGCTCGCGATCCTCGACAAGGCGACCGGCGCGGTGATCGGGTCGAGCCGCTATGACTGCTGGGTCCCTGAGGAAGACGAGATCGAGATCGGCTGGACCTTTATCGCGCGCGCTTATTGGGGCGGCGCGTATAACCGCGAGATCAAGCGGCTGATGCTCGATCACATCCACCGCTTCGTGAATCGCGTGGTCTTCATCGTCGGGCAAAACAACCTCCGCTCGCGCGGCGCGATGGAGAAGATCGGCGGGAGCCTGATTCCAGGCCGAACCCATCGCGGAGGCGGCAAGGCATTCCCCGACCATGTCGTGTACGAGATTTGCCGGCCATGAAGCCGCTCGCCGGGGTCAAGGTCGTCGAACTCGCCCGCATCCTCGCAGGGCCGTGGTGCGGGCAGCTGCTCGCCGATCTGGGGGCCGAGGTGGTCAAGATCGAGCGCCCCGGCGCCGGCGACGATACCCGCCACTGGGGGCCACCCTTCCTGCACGACGCTGACGGCGTGAGCCGCGACGCCGCCTATTATCACTCCGCCAATCGCGGAAAGAGCGCCCGCTTTATCGACATCGCGACGCCCGAAGGTCAGGCCGAGGTCCGCGCGCTGGTCGCCGATGCCGATGTGGTGATCGAGAATTACAAGGTCGGCGGGCTGGTCAAATATGGCCTCGACCATGCCAGCCTCAGCGCGATTAATCCGCGCCTGATCACCTGTTCGATCACCGGATTCGGTCAGACCGGGCCCTATGCGCACCGCGCCGGATATGATTTCATCATTCAGGGGATGGGCGGGATCATGTCGCTGACCGGTGAGCCCGATGGCGCGCCGCAAAAGGCGGGAATCGCCTATGCCGACATCTTCACCGGGGTGTATTCCGCCGTCGCGATCCTCGGCGCGCTGCGCCAGCGCGATGTGACCGGAACAGGCGCGCATATCGACATGGCGCTGCTCGACACCCAGGTCGCGGTGCTCGCTAATCAGGCGCTGAACTGGATGGCCAATCCGGCGAAGGTGCCGCACCGCATGGGCAATGGCCACGCCAACCTCGCCCCCTATCAGGCGTTTACCGCGAACGACGGCGACCTGATCATCGCGGTCGGCAATGATTCGCAGTTCCGCAAGCTGTGCGCGGTCCTCGGCCTCACCCTCGCCGACGATCCCGATTTCGCGACCAACCCGGCGCGCGTGCGCAACCGCGCCCGGCTGATCGCGCCGATTCAGGCGGCGGTGGCGGTCTGGACCAAACAGGCGCTGTCCGACGCGCTCGAAGAACAGGGCGTCCCCGCCGGGCCGATCAACACGGTCGATGAAGTGTTCGCCGACCCCCATGTGATCGCGCGTGGCATGCAGATCGCGTCGGAAGGCCTGCCGGGCGTCGCCAGCCCGATCGTGATCGACGGGCAGCGCATGGTCTCAGACCGCGCCAGCCCTGCACGTCCCGTGGAGGATTAAGCTGCTCCCGCGCGGCATCGCGGTGGCAGGATGCGGCACCGCCGGGCTTGCCGCTGCGTTGCTGCTCCACCGCGACGGCCATCGCGTCACCTTGTTCGAGCGCTTCGATACGCCACGCCCGCTCGGCTCGGGTCTGCTGATCCAGCCCACCGGGCAGGCCGTGCTGCGCGCGCTGGGGCTGGAGGCCGAGCTGGTCGCGCGCGGCGCGCCGGTCACGCGGCTGATCGGACATGCCGGGAAGCACTGCGTCCTCGACGTCCGCTACGCCGCATTGAAGCGCGGCGGCGTTGGCATCGGCGTCCACCGCGCAACCTTGTTCGCGATCCTGCACGATGCGGTGCTGGCCGAGGGGATCGCAATCGAACCCGGCCGGGCGATCACGGCGTGCGCGGACGGGCGGTTGCACTTCGCGGATGGCACGCAGACAGCGCGCTTCGACCTGATCGTCGATGCAATGGGCAGCCGCTCCCCGCTCGTCCCCCCGACCCGTCCGTTGGCGTTCGGCGCGCTCTGGGCCGATCTCGACTGGGCGGGGGACTTCATCCCCGATGCGCTCCAGCAGCGCTATCGCCGCGCCAGCGTGATGACCGGCGTGCTGCCGATCGGAACGCCGCGCCATGCGACGGGGCCGCGCGCGGCGTTGTTCTGGTCGCTGCGGGGCGATCGCCTTGCCGAGTGGCGCTCGGCTGGCCTCGCCGCATGGAAGGCAGAGCTGCTGGCATTATGGCCCGCGACCGCCCCCCTGCTCGACCAGATTACCGATTCCGACCAGCTAACCTTCGCCAGCTACGCGCACCGCACCTTGCGCCAGCCGGTCGAACCCGGCCTGATCCATCTCGGCGATTCCTGGCATTCGACCAGCCCGCAGCTGGGGCAGGGCGCGAACATGGCACTGCTCGACGCCTATGCCCTGGCTCTCGGCCTGCGTCGCGCGCGCGCACTGCCTGAGGCCCTCACCGAAACCATCCGCCTGCGCCGCGACCAGATTCAGCTGTATCAGCTGCTCAGCCGGTTGCTGACGCCGGTCTATCAGTCCGATGGCGCGGCGATTCCGTGGCTGCGCGACCGGGTAATGGGGCCGGTGTCGAAGCTGTGGCCGTTCACCGCCGCACAGGCGGCGTTGGTCAGCGGGGCGGTGGGCCACCCGCTCGCCCGCCTTGGGCTCGACGCCTAAGCCAGTCGCGTAGCGCCCCGGTGCGCGCCTCGGTCTGCGCCGCGAACAGCCACGCCGCCGCGAGCGCCAGCACCAGGATCGCTACCACCGCCAGCGCCGCCTCGCCACCGGGCGCCAGCCGCGTGTCGCCGACGATCCAACCCGCCGCCAGCGCCATCAGCGGGAAATGGATGGCGTAGAGCGAGAAGCTCGCCTGCGCGCCATAGCTGGCGAGCGGCCGCAGCGCGGCGATGCGGGGCGGGTCGCTGCGCAACAGCGTGAACAGGAACAGCGCGAAGCTGGCGGCCTCGATCGGATCCTCGACCCCGAAATCGCCGGTCCGTCCCCACAGCAGCGCGGCGAGGCACAGCAGCCCGGCCGCGACCGGCGTCCAGCGCGCCAGGCGCAGGTCCGGCCAGCGCCGCTCCGCCCCATACAACGCCGCGCCGCACAGCCAGCTAAGGAAGCCAAACGCGATCTCCGGATTCGCGAATGCGATTCCCAGCGTCACCAGCGCGATACCGGGCCGCCGGTAACGCAGCGCAAGGTAGAGCGCCGGAAACCACAGATAATACCAGAATTCGAACGCCAGGCTCCACAGCGGCCCGTTGCTGCCAAAGGGCGGGACGATCAGATGCTGCAAAAACACCAGATTGCCGGCCAGCGCGCGCAGCGTCAGCGATTGCGACAGATCCTGCGTGAACACCCACGCCCCGCTCAGCCCGTAATGCGTAGGCAGTTCCAGCACATGATATCCGATCCAGTCGAGCAGCCCGCCAAGCATCAGCGCCGGGACGAGCACGATCCCCAGCCGCGCGACGCGGTCGATCAGATAATCGTCCCAGCGCCAGCCCCGCTCCGCCCGCGCCGCAACGCTGCGCGCGATCCAGTATCCGCTCAGCACGAAGAACAGGATCACCGCCGAATGCGCGAACCCCGCAAGGAAATAGCCCGCACGCACCAGCAGCGACGCGGTCGGCCGGTAATCCTCGACCAGCAGCCCCCACAGATGCCCGAACGCGACCGTCACCGCGAGCACGGCGCGCATCGCATCCATATGGAACCACGCTGCGGGCGGCGCAGACTGTGCCCCGGTCGCGCTCAGCCGCGCACCCGAGTCGCCAGTGCCTGCGCCCCAGCCGGCGCGCGCACCTTGCCGCCATGGATCAGGAACACAAAGGTTTCGCGCGGGGTCACGGGCGGATCGCGATCCTCGACATAGGGGAGGCCATCCGGCCGTCCGCCCGACGCCCAGCAGCGCGCGGCATCGGCCCAGCGGTCCAGCTCAACCTCGGGGTAGCAGAGGGGATTGTCGTCCTCGCCCGATTCGAGTCGGGCATAGACGAAATCGCCGGTTACATCGGCGATGGCGGGGTATTCGGGCGAATGCGCATAGACGATCGCCACGCCTGCATCACGGCACATCGCCACGAACTCCGGCACCGCGAAGCTCGCATGCCGCACCTGCACCGCGTGGCGCAGCTTCACACCGTCGTGAGTCGCGGGCAGCAGCTTCAGAAACGCACCGAAATCCTCGGCGTCGAATTTCTTGGTCGCCATGAACTGCCACAGGATCGGGCCGAGCTTGTCGCCCAGCTCGACAATCCCCTGCCCGACGAACTTGGCGACCGATTCGCCCGCGTCAGCCAGCACCTTTCGATTGGTGCAATAGCGCGATGCCTTGACCGCAAACACGAAGCCCTCGGGCACACTCGCCGCCCATCCGGAGAAGGTCGCGGGCTTGAACCCCGAATAATAGGTGCCGTTGATCTCGATCGCGCCGAGCTGGCGGCTGGCGAACTCCAGCTCCTTCTTCTGCGTGAGCCCCTCAGGGTAAAAGGTCCCGCGCCAGGGTTCGAAGGTCCAGCCACCGATGCCGGTGCGAATGGGAGCATGCGTCATGCCGCGTGCTTAGCGCGCCGCCGCCCGCCTCACATCACGAAATACGCGTCCAGGTCTGCGACTTGCAGATGAAACCGAGCACACAGCCCTTGCCGATCATCGAATCGCCCGCGATCCGCATATGCCCGGAAAAGGTACGGTTCATATCGGGCACGAACACGCGTCCCTTATACTCGCCCGGGCCGACCGCGCGAATGTCGCGGAACAGATTCGCCCCGACCAGATTGGTGGTGCCGCCCTTGCGCGCGTCGGCCTTGGCCTTCTCGCTCGCCCAGATCACCGTCCCGCACATCCGGTCGCCGCACGGCGTGATGCGGATATGCACGCTGTTGCCGGGATTGCGCCACTCACTCGCGACAGGCAGCGCCGCGCCCTTGGCGGCCGCATTCGCCGCGCCCAGCGGCGTTGCCAGCATTGCCAGACCCGCCAGCGCCACCATCCATGCGCGCGGACGCGCCGTGCGCCGCACCGGTCCCTCGATCGTCATGGTTGAATCTCCTGTCTGTCCTTCGGGATCGCGCATCCGCACGTCGAAATCCCGTTTGAACAGATAATTAGGTACGCGGACTGACCGGAAAAGGGCGAGAAGGGGGCAATTTGCGAAACGCGGTGTTTGGTAAAACGCGCGAAGCGAAGGACCAATCGATTCGGTAGACCGACGGCTCTGCCCGCTGGGCAAGCCGTCTGGAGCGGGCGAAGGGATTCGAACCACGCCCGTAGCGCTGCTGCGCGAAGGGCCAACAAAAAACGCTAGGGTTCAATCGATTCGGTGGACCGACGGCTCTACCCGCTGGGCAAGCCGTCTGGAGCGGGCGAAGGGATTCGAACCCTCGACCCCAACCTTGGCAAGGTTGTGCTCTACCCCTGAGCTACGCCCGCTCTCTGGCGCCATATGTGCCCGCTCGGGAAGCCGAGGGGGCGGGGCAAGGTGGCGGCCTCTAGCAGCGGGTTTCGGGGTCTGCAAGGGGGAAGTTGCGGGATTCGTGATTCCTGCTCAGGGGGTTGGCCCTGACGCTGCGAGCGCCCAAATAGGGGACTCAACGCATTGCTCGAACGACAAGGGATTCGCCGTGGCCACGCTTGGACTTTCCGCCGCCGACAAGGACGCCGTCGAGGCATTTCGTCGCGACATCGTCGAACCGTCGATGACGAAGCTCGTCATCCTCGATTTCTGGGCGGAATGGTGCGGGCCGTGCAAGGCGCTGGGGCCGGTGCTGGACAAGGTCGCCGCCGACTATGCCGACAAGGGCGTGATGCTGGCCAAGATCGATGTCGACGCCAATCAGTTCATCGCCGCGCAGTTCCAGGTGCGATCGATCCCTACCGTCTATGCGATGTTCCAGGGCCAGCCGATCGCCGACCTCACCAACGCGCGCACCGAATCGCAGCTCAAGGCGATGCTCGACCAGATCCTCGCCCAGCTGCCGATCGAGAGCGAGGCGGCGGCGCAGGCGGCCGAACTCGAACCGCTGCTGGCGATGGGCGAAGAGGTGCTGGCGGGCGGCGAGACCGAGCGTGCGCTGTCGATCTTCGAACAGATTGCCGAGATCGCACCCGATAACGCACAGGCCGCCGCCGGTCGGGCCCGCGCGCTGATCGCGCTCGCCCGCCTCGACGAAGCCGCTACCGTGCTCGCCGCGCTGCCCGAGGATGCCGCCAAGGCGCCCGAGGTCGAGCGCGCCCGTGCCGCGCTCAGCATCGCGCAGGAGGCTCCGGCCGCTGCCGATGACAGCGAACTCGGCGAACTGCGCGCCAGGGCGGCAGGCGGCGACATGGACGCGCGCTATGACCTCGCCGGCGCACTGATGGCGAGCGACCGCGAGGGCGCGGCGGAGACGCTGCTGGCGATGATCGCCGAAGACAAGGACTGGAATGAGGGCGCCGCCCGCGCGCGCTTGCTCAAGCTGTTCGAAGCGGTCGGGCTTGAAGACCCGTGGGTCTCGGCTCAGCGCCGCAAGCTGTCCGCGATCCTGTTCGGATGACCGCATTGGCGACCGGCACGCGCCTCTCGATCTTCCCGCTGCCCGGGGCGCTGCTGTTCCCCGGCATGCATTTGCCGCTGCATATTTTCGAGCCGCGTTACCGGGCGATGGTCAATGACAGCCTCGCCCGCGACCGCCGCATCGCGATGATTCAGCCGAAGGGCGGCGGGGACAAGCCGCCGCTGTTCGAGATCGGTTGCGTCGGCCGCATCGCCGATGTCGAGGCGATGGAGGATGGCCGGTACAACGTCGTGCTGGAGGGGCTGTCGCGCTTCCGCATCCTGCGCGAGCTGGAGGTGACGACATTGTTCCGCCAGGTCGAGGCCGAGCTGATCGCCGATCCTGTGGACGAGGTGCTGTCGATGGGCGCGCGCGCCGCACTCGAACTCGAATCGCGCCGCTTTGCGGAGACTCAGGGCTATGCCGTCGACTGGGAAGCAGTCGCGCGGCTCGACGACCAGAACCTCGTCAACGGCATCGCCCAGATCGCCCCCTTCGACCCCGCCGCCAAACAGGCGCTGCTGGAATCCGACACGATCGCCGACCGCGCCGAGCTGATCATCCAGCTGATGCAGTTTTTCGGCCGGCACGAGGGGGAAGAGGGGACGTTGCAGTAGCGCACCGCCCCTTTCGTCGTCCCGGGCTTGACCCGGGACAGGGCTTTTCTGTCCGGTCGTTTTACAAGTCCGCGATAGCATCATCAAAGCGGGCAGAAAGCGCCAGAAACGCGTCTCCCCACCCACTGTCTATGCTCACCTCCTGTAGCGAACCGGTCGGCGCGAACAGCATTTGAATCGGAAGCAGCTTGATCGTTTCGGCAGCTTCGATCCGACGGATGATCTCGCTGATCTCTGCGACGGCTTCGGAGCCAGTCTTCCAGCGAGCCCATGAAAAGTCATTTCCCGGTCGTTGCAAGAGGATGATGGTTTCGGCCAGGACGTCGAGAAGTGCTTCCTGCGACATCGGAGCGTCCTTTCAGGGATAGCTTCAAGAAGCCCAGCCCCGGCTCAAGGCCGGGGCGACTGCGGGGTTATGCCATCTCCCCATGCAACAACCTGGGCACCTTGCCCGATTCGCCGCGCGCTTCGGCCATGAACCAGTTCTTTAGGCTAGGCACCTTGTCCACCGCCGACAGGCCGAACCGCCGTGCCGCATTCGCCGCGCCGCCGGGAAGCCCGAACAAATGCGTCAGCGCGTCGGTGGCGATGCTGACCATCATCGTGTCGAGGCTGCGCCAGCGTTCGTAGCGCGACAGCAGAGCGGGATCGCCCATGTCGAGTCCCAGCCTTTTGCCCTCAACCAGCACCTCGACCAAGGCCGCGACATCGCGAAAGCCGACATTGACCCCCTGCCCCGCAATCGGGTGGATGCCATGCGCCGCGTCGCCGACCAGCGCCAGCCGCTCCGCCGTGATCTTTGCCGCATGGTGGAAGCCGAGCGGATAGCTGAAGCGCGGCCCCAACGGCCCGAGCTTGCCCAGAAACCCGCCCATCTTCTTGTCCGCCTCGGCAAGGAAGCCGCGTTCGGACAGCTTCATCATCCCCGCTTCCTCGCTGCGCTTCACCGACCAGACGATCGCCGACCGATGCCCGTTTTCATCATCGCGCAGCGGCAGGATCGCGAACGGCCCCTGCGGATAGAAAATCTCGAACGCGGTATTCTCGTGGCTATGCTCATGGTGGAGCGAGGTCACGATCGCCGAGTGATCGTAGTTCCAGCGCGCCACCCGCAACAGCGCGGCGTCGCGCGTCGGCGACGCACGTCCTTCCGCCCCGATCAGCAATTGCGCGCGCACCGTCTCGCCCGAATCGAGCGTCGCGGTGACGCCAGTCGCATCGCGCTCGACCGACAGCGCGCGGGTCTTCATCCGCACATCGGCCAGCGGCGCGCGCTGTGCCGCAGTCATCAGCGCCCGGCGCAGGTCGCGATTCTCGAACATCGTTCCGAGCGCGCCCTCGCCCTCCTGCGGGTCGAAGTCGAGCTTGCCGGGCTTCAGGCCATCCGACACGCGGATGCTCTCGATCGGGCACCCCTTGCCCGCCAGATCGTCGGTCAGGCCGATCGCCTCCAGCATCCGCAGCGGCGCGGCGGCGATGGCGGACGCGCGCCCGTCATGGCTGGCGGCCAGGATCGCGTCCGGGTCCGCCGTGTCGATCACGATGCTGGAGATGCCATGCGCGTCGAGCGCCACGGCAAGCGCGCTCCCGACCAGTCCGCCGCCGAGAATGAGAAGGTCTGCCTGGGTCATATCCAGCGCCTAAACCACCCCTCGCCTTGACGCCAGACTCCCCAAGGTGAATGCTTAGAACGATTACCGAACATATGGGTGGGATGATGGCGAGCCGGGCGCAGCCGATGCTGTGGCGTGACACGATGAAGGCAGGGGCACGGCGGAGCGGGGCGCTGATCGGCGCGATCGCGCTGTTCGCGCTGACGCTGGCGGCCGTGCTCGCGATCGGGACGTACAGCGGCGAGGATCCCTCGCTGAATACCGCTGCGGGCGGCCCTGCACGCAACCTGCTCGGCACGCCGGGCGCGTGGCTCGCCGATCTGCTGCTCGCGATCGGCGGGCTGCCGATCGTGCTGCTCGCCCCGGTCGGCGTGATCCTAGGTCTGCGCCTGTGGCGCGGCGAATCGGCGGGCAGCTGGCGGCGGATGCTGCTCGGCGCGCTCGGCGGCATCGCGCTGATGGGCGCGGCGCTTGCGTCGATCTCCAGCAGCGCGGTGATGGAGTTGCCCGGCGGTTGGGGCGGCATTGCCGGGCTCGCCGTGGCGGGAAGCGTGCGCGGGCTGCTCAACCTGATCGGTGACGCCACGGTCACCTTGTGGGGCGTGCGCGCAGTCGGCCTGCTTCTGGGCATCGGCGGCGTCATCCTGTGGGCGCGCAGCGTGCAGTTCGACTTCCGCCAGCATATCCGCCTGCCGAAGCGGCCGCAGCGCGAAGGCGTCGATGCGCTCCCGTTCGACACCGAACTCGACGATGCCGAGGATGTCTTCACCCCCGCCGCCCCGCGCCCGCGCAAGGTCGCGCTGCCCGACGCCCGCCCCGGCCCCGTCATCGCCGACCGCACCCCCGCCCCCGCTCCGCCCAAGGCCAAGCCGGTGCAGGCCAGCCTCGATTTCAAGGGCAGCTACCAGCTTCCCCCGCTCAACCTGCTCAAGGAACCAACCAAGAGCGGAACGGCGGCGATCGACAAGGCCGCGCTCGAGCGCAACGCCCGCCTGCTCGAATCGGTGCTCGACGATTTCCATGTGAAGGGTCAGATCGTCGAAGTGCGCCCCGGCCCGGTGGTGACGATGTACGAGCTGGAACCCGCCAGCGGCATCAAGGCGAGCCGCGTCGTCCAGCTCGCCGACGATATCGCGCGCAACATGTCCGCCGTCTCCGCCCGCGTCGCGACCATCCCCGGCCGCAGCGTGATCGGCATCGAACTGCCGAACGTGAAGCGCGAGATGGTGTCGCTCCACGAACTGATCGGCAGCGAGACGTTCGAGGATATGGGCGCGCAGCTGCCGATCGTGCTCGGCAAGAACATCGCGGGCGATCCGGTCATCGCCGACTTGGCCCCGATGCCGCACCTCCTCGTCGCCGGTACCACCGGGTCGGGCAAGTCGGTCGGCCTCAACTGCATGATCCTGTCGCTGCTCTACCGGCTGACCCCGGACCAGTGCCGCATGATCATGATCGATCCCAAGATGCTGGAACTCAGCATGTACAAGGACATCCCGCATCTGCTCGCGGATGTGGTCACCGACCCGCCCAAGGCGGTGCGCGCGCTCAAATGGGCGGTCGAGCAGATGGAAGAACGCTATCGCATGATGGCGTCGGTCAATGTTCGCTCGCTCGGGTCGTTCAATGACAAGGTGCGCCAGGCGCTGGCCAAGGGGCAGAAGCTCGGCCGCAAGGTCCAGGTCGGCTACGACCCCGAAACGCGCAAGCCGCTGTACGAGGAGGAAATGCTCGACCTCAATCCGCTGCCGCAGATCGTGATCATCGTCGACGAGCTCGCCGACCTGATGATGACCGCGGGCAAGGAAGTCGAATTCCTGATCCAGCGGCTGGCGCAAAAGGCCCGAGCGGCCGGCATCCACCTGATCATGGCGACTCAGCGCCCGTCGGTCGACGTCATCACCGGCGTGATCAAGGCGAACCTGCCGACGCGAATCAGCTTCCACGTCACGTCGAAGATCGATTCGCGCACGATTTTGGGCGAACAGGGCGCCGAACAGCTGCTGGGCAAGGGCGATATGCTCTACATGCCCGGCGGCAAGCAGATCGCCCGCGTCCACGGCCCGTTCGTGTCGGATGAGGAAGTGATGGCGGTCGCCGATCACTGGCGCTCGCAAGGCGCGCCCGATTACATCTCCGCCGTCACCGAAGAACCGGAGGGCGGCGAGTTCGCATTGGACGGCGCCCCGACCGGCGAGGATTCGCCGGAAGAACAGCTCTACCGCCGCGCGGTCCAGCTGGTGGCGGAGAGCCAGAAGGCCTCGACCTCATGGCTCCAGCGCCAGCTACGCGTCGGTTACAACTCGGCAGCGCGTCTCGTGGAGCGGATGGAAAAGGACGGCCTCGTCTCGCGTCCCGACCATGTCGGGCGGCGCGAGGTGCTGATGGATCAGGACGGGCGGCCGTTGTAATCGGCTAAACTAGGGATTTGCAGTATGGATGGCGAGATCGAGTTTCAGAAGCTCGGTGTGAAACTTGAAAGCGTTCGCTCGGTTGTCACGGAACAGGGATCGAGTGGCGCAGTCATTCTGACTGATGGAGCGGCTGTGATAGTTGAACACAGCCCCGGGAAAGCCTCTGCAATCACTCTATACCTGCGCTCGCTCGGCATACCCATCTATAAATACGATGACGATATTCCTGACAAATGCAGGCCTGACGCAAGCGAGGTGACTGTCACTCCGGCTTAGGCGGAGTCCGGGCGCTGGGTGACAGGCTTCGTGTCGAAGCCCTCACCCCTCAATATCGAACAACCCGATCAACCAGTCATGGAACAGCTTCACCGGCCGCTGCTCCAGCGCGCGGGGGCGGCAGACGAACCAGTAGCTGTACGGGCTCTTGACGCTCGGATCGCCGAACAGCGTCCCGATGCGCGGATCGTCGGGGTCGATGCGATGCGAATCGAGCATGAACGCGATCCCCACGCCCTGCGCCGCCGCCTCCAGCAGCAGCGATCCCGAATCGAACAGGTCGATCGACACCGGCTCCAGGTCGGGCAGGCCCAGAGCCGCGCGCCAGATCTCGAAACTGTCCGCCATGTCGCGATGCGCCAGGATCGAATAGCCCGCCAGTTCCTCGGGCCGCCCGATCGCCTCCGGCCCATGCGCCAGCCGCCGCGCGGCCACCGGGCGGATGCGGTTGCGGTCGAGTCGCCGCCCGTACAAGGTCGGTTCGATATCGCGCGCCAGCACGATCGCCGCGTCCAGCCCGTCGCCCAGCCGCGACATGCCATGCCCGCCGGTATCGATATCAAGGTGAAGTTGCGGATGCACCGCACGCAACGCCGTCAAATGTGGCAACAACCGCTGGCTCGCAAACAGCGACGGCGTTCCCAGGCGCAGTCGCAGCACTTCGGCGCCGCTGTTCATGCTCTCGATCGCGTCGCTCATCGTATCGAGCGCGGGCGCGATCAGGTGCAACAGCCGCTCACCCTCCGCATTCAGCTTCATCGCCTGATGCCGCCGCTCGAACAATTGCTTGCCGATAAACCGCTCCAGCGCCTGCACGCGGCGGCTCAATGCGGGCGAGGACAGCGCCAGTTCCTCCGACGCGGCCTTGACCGATCCCAGCCGTGCGACCTGGACGAACGCCTCAATGGCGGTGAGGGGCGGCAGCCTGCGCATCTTATATTTCTGTGGTGCAGCGTAGCATATTGCAACTCATTCCCGCGGGCGTCCCGTGCATGACACCCCTGTCATCGGCTATAATCCGCGAATGTTACAGATTGCAGAATCTGCAATCGTCGCGAACGCTCTTCGCACTTGCACAAAAACTCGCCGCACTGCACATAGAGCAGGCCTTTCAGGCATCCTCTCCTAAACCTTTCAAAG
Organism: Sphingomonas sp.; assembly: GCF_035998645.1. Taxonomy (GTDB): domain Bacteria; phylum Pseudomonadota; class Alphaproteobacteria; order Sphingomonadales; family Sphingomonadaceae; genus Sphingomonas. The sequence continues at coordinate 327,551 of NZ_DASYHL010000002.1, read as the reverse complement.
GGCTGGTCTTCGGACCGGCCCATTTTTTTGCGTTTTTTGCGTCGGCGAGGGTCCGGCACCGGTTCGTACTCCCAACGAACCCGCCCCCAACTCTAGCCGACACGGAACCGGCTGCCTATCTGCGCGTCACCCCCCGACGGGCGAAAGGAGAGCCGATGGCCGATACCGAGTCAGAAACGCGCAAGCTGCAGGTCGCCAACTCGCGGCCCGAGGACAGCGGCCGCGGCCTCGCGCACCTTCCCCGCACGATGATGGACGCGCTCGGCCTGCAACAGGGCGATGTGGTCGAAATCATCGGCAAGCGCACCACGCCCGCCCGCGCCGTCTTCCCCTATCCCGAGGATGAGGGGCTGGAGCTGCTGCGCATCGACGGGCTTCAGCGAGCCAATGCCGGCGTCGGTTCGGGCGACTATGTCGAGGTGCGCAAGGCCGAGTCGCGCCCCGCGACTCGCGTGATCTTCGCCCCCGCCCGCCGCGACCTGCGCCTTGAAGGATCCGGCGATGCGCTGCGCCGTACGTTCCTTGGCCGTCCGCTGTGTCAGGGCGACACCATTTCCACCGTCGGGCAGCAACGCGTGTCGGACATGCCACCCAACGTGCTCCAGCATCTGCGCGCGCCCGCTTATGCGCTGCAGGAGATTCGCTTGACCGTCGTGTCGGCGGTCCCGCGCGGCATCGTGCATATCGACGCCGAGACCGAGATCGAGCTGCGCAACGAGTTCGAGGAGGCGCGCGAACTGCGCCGCGCCGATGTCACGTACGACGATATCGGCGGCATGGCCGCGACGATCGACCAGCTGCGCGAGATGGTCGAGCTGCCGCTGCGCTATCCCGAACTGTTCCAGCGACTCGGCGTCGATCCGCCCAAGGGGGTGCTGCTCCATGGGCCGCCCGGCACCGGCAAGACCCGCCTTGCCCGCGCGGTCGCCAATGAATCGGATGCGCAATTCTTCCTGATCAACGGTCCCGAGATCATGGGATCTGCCTATGGGGAATCGGAAAAGCGGCTGCGCGACGTGTTCGAGGAAGCCTCGAAGAACGCCCCCTCGATCGTGTTCATCGACGAGATCGATTCGATCGCGCCCAAGCGCGGCCAGGTGTCGGGTGAGGCCGAAAAGCGCCTCGTCGCCCAGTTGCTCACGCTGATGGACGGGCTGGAAGCGCGCGCCAACATCGTCGTCATCGCCGCGACCAATCGGCCCGAGGCGATCGACGAAGCGCTCCGCCGTCCCGGCCGCTTCGACCGCGAGATCATCGTCGGCGTTCCCGACGAGCGCGGCCGCCGCGAGATTCTGGGCATCCACACGCGCGGCATGCCGATCGAGGAGCGCGTCGATCTCGACGAGCTCGCCCGCACCACCTTCGGCTTTGTCGGGGCGGACATCGCCGCGCTGGCACGTGAAGCGGCGATCGAGGCGGTACGGCGGATCATGCCGCGCCTCAACCTCAGCGACAAAACCGTGCCCGCCGATGTCCTCGAAACGCTCGCCGTTACCCGCGAGGATTTCGTCGAGGCGTTGAAGCGCGTCCAGCCAAGCGCGATGCGCGAGGTGATGGTGCAAAAGCCGAACATCAAATGGGAGGATGTCGGCGGCCTCGACGATGCGCAGATGCGGCTGAAGGAAGGCGTCGAGCTGCCGATGCGCGACCCCGACGCGTTCCGTCGCCTCGGCATCCGTCCGGCCAAGGGCTTTCTGCTCTATGGCCCGCCCGGCACCGGCAAGACCTTGCTCGCCAAGGCGGTCGCGCGTGAGGCGGAGGCGAATTTCATCGCCACCAAATCGAGCGACCTTTTGTCCAAATGGTATGGGGAGAGCGAGCAGCAGATCGCCCGGCTGTTCGCGCGCGCACGCCAGGTCGCGCCCTGCGTGATCTTCATCGACGAACTCGACAGCCTCGTCCCCGCGCGCGGGTCGGGGATGGGCGAGCCGCAGGTGACCGAACGCGTGGTCAACACGATCCTGGCCGAGATGGACGGGCTGGAAGAACTCCAGTCGGTCGTCGTGATCGGCGCGACCAACCGGCCGAACCTGATCGACCCGGCGTTGATGCGTCCGGGTCGGCTCGATGAGCTGATCTACGTCGGTGTGCCCGACGCCCCCGGGCGCGAGCGCATCCTCAAGATCCAGACGCAGAAGATGCCGCTCGCCGACGATGTCGATCTGGCCGAAGTGGCGGCGCGGACCGAGCGCTTCACCGGCGCGGATCTGGAGGATGTCGCCCGTCGCGCCGGCCTTGCCGCGCTGCGCGAACGCCCACCTGCGACGGAGGTGACGATGGCGCATTTCGAAGCGGCGCTGGCCGATTCGCGCGCGACCGTCACGCCCGAGATGGAGCAGGAGTACGCGCAGATCGTCTCGAAGATGAAGCAGGACGCGGTCGCGCTCAACCCGATCGGCTTTATCGCTCCGGGGATGCTTCAGGGGCGGACTCGCTCGTCCGAAGACTGAACCAGCCGTACACGACCAGCACTGCCAGGGCGGCGGCCGCGACCAGATAGGGGAGCGGCCGCCATCCGCCATAGAGCGCAACGCCGATCGACGGGCCAAGGATGAACGCCGCGCCGTTGATCGACGTGACCTTCCCCGCCACCGACCCTTGCGCGCCCTGTGGCACCGCCAGTGACGATCCGGCGGTGAAGCCAGGACGTGAGAAGCCAAAGCCCATCGTCGTCAGCGCATAGGCCGTGGCGATCCCGTACAGCGAGGTCGCGGTACCGGTGGCAAGGCAGCCAATCGCGCTCAAACTCAGCCCGATCAGCATCAACTGACGCGGGTTGAGGCCCAGCAGCGGGATAATCCCCCATTGCACCAGCAGCGCCGACCCCGCCCCCATCATCAGCACCAGCCCCGTCGCCTCGATCGCCTCCAGCGGCGCAACCCCCAGCCGGTCGATGATCAGGAACCCGATCACCTGCCCAGCCATCGCCTGCGCATGCCCAAGAACAAGGCCACAGATCATCCACGCACGCACGCGCGGGTCGAGGAATCCGATCGGCTCGATCTTGTCCGCCGTTGCCGCAGCGACGCTCGCCCCGCTCGCCTGCCCGCCGATCGACGGATAGCTCGACGCCGCGCCATGGCTGATGCTCTCATCGACATTGCGCGGCAGCAGCCGGGCGACCGCGAACAGCATCGCCAGCGCGACGATGCTGAAGATCAGCGCCGGCCCCGCCAGCCCGATCGTCGGCCCGCCCCGCCACAGATCACCCAGCACCAGATAGGGCGCGATCGCCGGCCCCAGAATCGTCCCGAGCCCGAACGCCGAGCCGAGCAGGGTCAGCGCCTTGGTCCGCTCGTCCCGGCTGGTGCGCGAGGCAACGATCGCCTGAATCGCAGGCGGCGCCGCCGACCCAAAGCCGCCATACAGCATCCGCGCGGCGACGAAGAAGGCAAAGGCGGTGACCGGCGCGATCCAGCCATTGATCCCCGCCGCCAGAAACAGGCCACAGAAGAACAGAGACGCGGTCAGCCCGACCTGCCCCAACAGCACCATCTTGCGCCGCCCATAGCGATCCGACCGATTGGCCCAGAACGGCGCGACCATCGTCCACAGCAACGCCGACACCGAAAATGCCGCCGCCACCGCGCTGTCGGGCACGCCAAGCGAGCGCCCAAGCGCGGGCAGCACCGATTGCAGCGCGGTATTGCCCGCCGCGATCACGAACATCACCGCAAACAGGATCGCAAATGTCCGGTCCATCCGCGCCGCGCTCATTTACGCCTCCAGCCATAGCTGCGGTCGACCCGCGTCACCTCCAGCGCATACCAGTCATACCAGCGCGCCCGGCCGAGATCGCGGATGCGCGCATGCTCCGGGTGATCGCGCCATGCGACGGCGCTCGCGTCGTCGGCCCAGTAGCTGACGGTAATGCCCAGGCCAGCGGCATCGCGGACGCTTTCGATGCCGGCATAGCCCGGTTGCGCCGCCGCGAGTGCGACCATCGCCTCGGCCGCTTCGCCATATCCCGCGCCATCCTCGCCCGTGCGCTGCGAGATGAAGATCACGGCAACCTGCCCTGTGCGCGGGTGTATCATCCGTTTCAGGATGAAACGTTTCGCCCCCCGGCGCAACCGCTGCGGCGCGAACAACGTTAATGCGATACGTCGATGATGACAGGACCGTGGCAACTGTCCTACAGATGCGCGACACCGACTTGAGGATTGTTGATGACCGGTTCGACCACGATTGCCCGCACGAAGCGCAAGGCTTCGCGTCCGCTTTCGCCCCAGGCGCTGTTTCTCCAGGGGTTCTTCAAGCACCCGGTGATGGTTGGATCGATCATTCCGTCCTCGGGCAAGCTGATCCGCAAGATGCTCGGCCCGGTGGACTGGGATAACTGCAAGGTCTTCGTCGAATATGGTCCAGGCGTCGGCACCTTTTGTCGCGCGATCCTCGAGCGGCTTGGGCCGAACGCCAAATATATCGCGATCGACACCAACCCCGATTTCGTCGCCTATTTGCGCGCGACCATCGTCGATCCGCGCTTTTCTGCGATTCAGGGATCGGCCGAGGACGTGAATGCAATCGTCGCCGATCATGGGGAGACGCATGCCGATTACGTCCTGTCGGGCCTGCCCTTCTCGACGCTGCCGCCCGGTGTGGGCGATGCAATCGCCGCCGCGACGCATCAGGTGCTGCGCACCGACGGCCAGTTCCTCGTCTATCAGTTCAATCCCAATGTCCGCAATTTCCTGACCCCCCATTTCGCGCGCATCGACCATGCGATGGAATGGTGGAACGTGCCCCCCGCGCAGCTGTGGTGGGCGTGGAAGGACGCGCCGGCGGATTGAAGAGCGCCAATTGACGCGGGCCCGCGCGCTACCCACATCGGCGCGCATGGATCAGCTCAACCTGTCTGAATCGGAATGGCGTCAGCGCCTGACCCCCGAACAATATCATGTCCTGCGCGAAGCCGGGACCGAGCGCGCCTTTTCCGGGCGGCTTTCGGACAACAAGGCCGATGGCATCTATCGCTGCGCGGGATGCCATCTCGCGCTGTTCGACAGCGACTATAAATATGATTCGGGATCGGGCTGGCCCGCCTTCACGCAGCCGGTCGCGCCTGACCATATCAGCGAGCATCGCGACACCAGCCATGGCATGACCCGGGTCGAGGTGCGGTGCGCGCGCTGCGACGGGCATCAGGGCCATGTCTTCCCCGACGGCCCACCACCGACCGGCTTGCGCTATTGCATCAATTCGGTCGCGCTCGAATTTCGCGCGAGGGCGGACTCCGACGACGAATGATTCGCTTGTGACAGCACCGGTTCACCCGTAAATCGTCACACAGCGTCCCATGGCCACCCGTAAACCAATGCTCTCGCCCAAGGCGCGCCGCATCCTCCTCTGGGTGGGTGGCGGCATTGCGTTGACCGCGCTCGCCGCGTTCATCGCGCTGCTGATCGCGGTCTATACCGCCAAGGCATCGCTGCCGAGTTACGAGGATCTCAAATCCTCCCCCAACGGCCAGATGATCCGCGTCCACGCCGCCGACGGCACGGTGATCGTCTCGCTCGGGCCGAGCTATGGCGAGTGGATCGCGTACGACAAGATCCCCGAACCGATGCGCGAAGCGATGGTCGCGATCGAGGACCGCCGCTTCCGCTCGCATTTGGGCGTCGATCCGGTCGCACTCGCCCGCATCACCAAATTCGCGATCGACAATCGCGGCACCGGTCGCCGCCTTCAGGGCGCATCGACCATCACGCAACAGGTCGCGCGCACGATCTTCCTGTCGAACAAATATGATGTCGGCCGCAAATTCCGCGAGATGATCCTGGCGCTCGCGCTCGAGCGCAAGTTCACCAAGGACCAGATCCTCGAACTCTACCTCAACAAGGTGTATTTCGGCGGCGGCGCCTATGGCATCGACGCCGCCTCGCGCACCTTTTTCGGCCACCCCGCCACCAATCTGACGCTGTCCGAAGCGGCGGTGATCGCGGGCCTCGTCAAGGCGCCGTCGCGCTATTCGCCTACCGCCGATGCGCAGGCCGCCGTGGGCCGCGCCAGCGTGGTGCTCGACGTCATGGTCGAAACCGGCGCCCTGACCGCCGAACAGGCCGCGCGCGCAAGCCCGGCCGCCGTGAAACTCTCGGCCGCGCCCAAGCAGAACAGCGTCCGCTATTTCACCGACTGGGCGCTGCCGCAGCTCGAAGTGCTGATCGATGAGACCGTTGCTCCGCTCGATGTGTGGACGACGATCGACCTCAAGATGCAGAACGCCGCGACTCAAGCGATTCAGGCGAACACGCCCGCCGGGGCACAAGGTGCCTTGGTCAGCCTCGACCGCGACGGCGCGGTCCGCGCGATGGTCGGTGGGCGCGACTATGTGTCGTCAATTTACAACCGCGCGACCCAGGCGACGCGTCAGCCGGGATCGGCGTTCAAGCTGTTCGTCTACCTCGCCGCACTCGAATCGGGGCACAAGGTCGAGGATCGCGTGGTCGATGAGCCAGTGACGATCAACGGCTGGTCCCCGCGCAACAATAGCGGCCGGTTCAGCGGCGAAATGACGCTGCGCTCGGCCTTTGCCTATTCGATCAACACCGTCGCGGCAAAGCTGGGGCAGGAAACCGGCTTTGGTACCGTCGCCGACATGGCGCGGCGCTTTGGCGTCACGACGCCGATCAATACCCAGCCGGCGATGGTGCTCGGCACCTCCAACGTGCGCCTGATCGACATGACCCGTGCCTTTGCCTCGGTGGGGCAGAAGGGCGTGGCGGTGACTCCCTATGCCATCACCCGCGTCACCGCGAACGGCGCCGTGATCTATCAGCATGAGGTCGATACCTCGCGCGTGTTGGTCGCCCCCTATGTCGCGGCGCAGATGACCGATTTGCTCCAGACTGCAGTCAATACGGGCACCGGACGCTCGGCGCAGATCGGCCGCCCGGTCGCGGGCAAGACCGGCACGACGACGTCGAACAAGGATGGCTGGTTCCTCGGCTTCTCCTCGGGCCTCACCACCGGCGTGTGGATGGGCCGCGACGATGCCAAGCGCGTCGGCGGGTTGCAGGGCGGCACCGCGCCCGCACGCGCCTTTGCCAATTTCATGCGCGTCGCCGTCGCCAACCGTCCGGTTGAAGAGTTCGACACGGCGGTCACGCTGCCCGAATGGCAGATCGAGCCCGACAACGAAGCGTGGGGCGAGGCGGATAATGGCGTCTTCGTCGACGAAAATGGCAACCCGGTCGCGCGCGAAGACGGGCAGGGTGAAGAGGCAATCGACGGCGAGCCTGCTCCGGGCGACGATGGCGCAATCAGCCAGGACTGGCTCGACCGCATGACGGGCCGCGACGCCCCGCGAGATCCCCAGCCGGCCCCGCGCCGCGATCCCGCCGATCGCCCGCCCGCGCAGCAGCAACAGCAGCGCGAACCGCTACGCGCGCCTCAGGACGACCGCCCGAACGAGTGAAGCCGCATCGCATTGGCGCGCAGCCATGCCCGCTCAGGGGCGGGGTCGCGGCCATAGAGCGTGCGAACCAAGGCATGAAATGCCGGGCTGTGGTTCATATGCGTGCGATGCGCCACTTCATGCGCCACCGTCGCGCGCCGCACGGCAGGCGGGGCAAGGATCAGCCGCCAGTTATAGCGGATCACGCCCGATGACGCGCAACTCCCCCAGCGTCCCTTGGGATCGCCGATCGCCACCTTGCTGACCGACACGCCGGACAGCGCCGCATACTCCGCCGTCTCTCCGCTCAGCGTCTCCAGCGCCAGTTTGCGCAGCCACCGCTCGATCCGCCGCTCATAGCCTCCGCGCGGCCCGCCCGCGATGATCTGCCCATCGTCGAGCAATGGCGTGCGCGGAAACCCGCTGTCCCAGCTGAGGCCAACCTCTTCGCCCAGATACAGGATCGTCGCGCCCGGCTCCAACGGCGTCGGCGCCGCGCGGTTGGCGAGCGCGCGGGCGATCCATTCCTGCTGTCCCTCCGCCCAGCGCAGCGCCGGGCCAGCGGGCGCGCGCGGCGGGATCGTCAGTCGCACCGCGCCAGTCGCCTGATCGACCGACAACCGCATCGTCCGCGCGCGTGGGTGGCGGACGATCTGGATCGGCACGCTCACAGGATGCGGTCGACCATATGATGTTCGAGGTCGCCGGCGATATCTTCGGAAATGGTCCAGCCCCGGGTCGACTCACCCGCCTCATGCACGCTCTCACGGCTGCCCGAGATCAGATAATGCCATTGGGGCAGCGGCTCATCGGCGGCACGCAGGCGATAGGCGCAGGTCATCGGCAGCCATGCGATGTCGTCGACATTCCCCGCATTCAGCCGCACGCATTCGGCGACATAGGCGTGGCGGTGGCGATAGTCGCTGCACCGCCCCTGATCGCGGTCGAGCAAGCGGCACGCGACATTGGTGGCGTAGAGGTCGCCGGTATCGGCATCCTCGATCTTGTGCAGACAGCATTTGCCACAGCCGTCGCACAGCGCCTCCCACTGCGCGCGGTCGAGCCGGGCGAGTGGCAATTCCCAGAACGGGGTCAGCTGACCCACCGCGTGATTTCCGCGACGATCGCCTCGGGGCTCTGCTCCTGCGGCAACAGCGCGATCGGCTCGCCATTCGGTCCCATCAGATACGCCTGGCGCCCATGGTCCATCAGATAGCCGGTCGGCGTCTCACGCTTGGCATAGGGGACGCGATAGACTTTCGCCGCCGCATCGACCTGCGCTGCGCTGCCGGTCAGCCCGACCATGCGCGGGTGAAAGGCGGCGGTGAATTCCTTGACCACCGCCGGCGTGTCGCGCGCCGGATCGATCGACACGAACACCGGCACGATCTTCGCCGCGAGCGCCGGATCCTGCTGCTCGAGCCGCTTCATCGCGCCGCCGATATTCTGCACATCGACCGGGCAGACATCGGGGCAGAAGGTGTAGCCGAAATACATGATGCGGTATTTGCCGGCGAAGTCCTTCTCGGTGACGGTCTTGCCGTCGCCATTGACCAGCGTGAACGGCCCGCCGATCGAGGCTCCGGCAAGCGGCGCATCGGCGATCGACTTGCTTTGCGGCGCGCCCCCACCACAGGCGGCAAGGCCGAGCAGCACGGGCAGGGCGAAGAAAGTTATCCTGTTCATGACAAGGCGACCCATGATCTGATAGGGGGTGTTAGGCAAGGCTTGCATTGTTTCAGGGGTTTGTTCCGACCATGTTGACCGTCCCGTCCCGGCTCGTATTCGCCGCGGCGCTGCTGTGCGTAGCGCTTCCGGCCGGCGCCCAGCGCTTTTCCGAAAGCTACAACTTCCTGAAGGCCGTGCGCGAGCAGGATGGCAACAAGGTCACCGAATTCCTCAACGCGCCCGGCCAGACGATCGTCAACGCCAAGGACGACAAGGGCGACGCGGCGATCCACATCATCACCAAGCGCCGCGACATGACCTATCTGCGGTTCGTCCTCGCGCGCGGGGGCAATGTGAATCTGCAGGATGGCGCGGGTAACACGCCGTTGATGCTCGCAGTCGATGCGGCGTGGGACGAGGGGATCCGCGAGATCCTCAACCGCAAGGGTAACGTCAACCTCGCCAATAATGGTGGCGAAACCCCGCTGATGCGCGCCGTCCAGCGCCGCGATGGCGAGCTGGTCCAACTACTGCTGACGAGCGGCGCCGACCCCGACATGGTCGACCGGCTCGCCGGCATGAGTGCCCGCGACTATGCCGCCCGCGACACCCGCGCTCCGGCGATCGCCGAAGCGCTCAAGAACGCGCCCAAGATCAAGAAGCGCGCCGTCTCGGGCCCGAGCTTCTGAGGGTTATCCCCGACCGGGCACTTCTGCATCGGGATCGGTCAGCGTGATCACCCGTCGCGCCGCGCGGCGGGCAAACGCCAGCGTGCATTTGCGCCGCGTCGCACTCGCCAGCGGCACCGTCCGCGCCTCCCGCACGATCGCCGCGTCGTAGCGGTCGGCGACGATCAGGCCGGCGCGTTCGGGCAGGAAATCGGGGCGCTCAAGCGGCGCCAGGTCGAACCCCGCCGGCACCGCCCAGAAATAGCGGTCGCAATGCGCCAGATAGTCGGTCCATTTGCCGTCACCGATCAGGTCGGCGCGCGATACCTTGACCTCGACGATCACGATCTCGCCACGCACATTCAGCGCCATCAGGTCGGCGCGCCGGCCATCGCCCAGCGGCACCTCCGCCATCGCGACGCAATCGTGGCGCAGCAGCATGCGACACACGCCGCGCGTGACATCGGCGGCGATCAGCGGCGCGGTCGCCGGATCGGGATCGTCGGCCACGGAAAGGGCCGGGGAGGGTGTCGAAACCATCCCCGACCTTTAGAACATTTGACGAACAAACAAAAGCCCGTCCGCGTGTGTCACCGATAGAAGATGTGGTTTCCGACGCTGCCGACACGCGCCCGGCGCCAGCCCGGCGAGACATAGCGGGCATGGAAGAACAGCGCGTTCGATACGCGGCTGTCCCAGGCATCGTCGCGCGCGACCTGCGCCACGGCGAGCGCGGTCTTCCACGCACGGGCGCTGGCCGGCGGCTGCGGCAGGCGGCCACCGCGAACGAAGGAGAACTGGCCGCGTTGCGTCAGCACGCCGCACACCGAAGCCGGGAAGCGGCCCGATTTTGCGCGGTTGAGGATGACTTCGGCGACCGCGAGCTGGCCCTCCAGCGGTTCACCCTTGGATTCATAATAGACGCCGATTGCGAGGCAGTTGAGCTCGGCATCGGCGGCGACCGCGTCCTGCGCGGCAACGGCGGCGGCGAGCGTCGCATGGCTGGCGGGTTCGGAAGTGTCCGCCATCTCGGCGGTGATAGCCTCCGCATCGTCCGCTTCGAGCGCGGCGAGCGATTCGGCCATGGTCGGAACCTGTTCGGTTGCCGCTTCGTTGATCGCCTGAACCGGCGTCTTATCGGCTTCCGCGGCTACGCCGGGGGCCGTTGCACCAATGCCGGCGGCAAGGGTGAGGGTCGTGGCCGCGATGATCGCAGCCCGGAACGAAAAAGACATTCAACATCGATACTATGCGGTTGGTGCGCGATCTGATCCCCCGATGTGCATGTGCACGGACCGATCGGGCTTGCCCCCCGACTGCGTAACCCCCGGCCTCTGACCCCGACGGCACAACGCTATTAAATTGTCGCGCGCCTCTGCCGACCATGTTGCAATGCGTCAAGCACCGATAATCGTTTCAGCGGCGAACCGTTCTGCCGATGCGATATCCAGTTCCAGCACCCACAGGTCGGGATCACGACTGCGCCGCCGCTGCCAATAGTCCCCGACCGCGCCCGGATCGTCGAACTGCAATGGGCCGCTGCGCACCAGCGTGGCCTTGCCGTCGGGCCCGATTCCCCGCTCGAAAAAGCGCGGATCGTCGCCGCGATCGAGCGCCAGCACCAGGATCGCCCCGGCCTCGGCGTCCCCTTTGGCCAGCACCATCGCGCTGCCACCCTCGGCATTCACGCGGCGGATCAGAGCATTGACGATCAGCCCGCTGGCGAGCCGCGCGCTCATGGCGCGATGCGATAACCGGGCAGGCCGGCGAGCGCGATCCGCGACTTCATGAAGGTGCCCGTGCCCCGCGCCGCCTCTTCCCCCGATGCGTCGATCAGCCGCGCCTCCGCGACGCACACCCGCCGCTGGCCGCTGACCCAGCGCCCCTCGGCAATCACCGGCCCCGGCCCCAATGGCCGGGTGAACAACAGGTTGAACGCGGTCGTCAGCAGGAACCGGTCGGTCACCAGGCTGTTCGCGGCATAGAACGCCGCATCGTCGAGCATCTTGAAATAGCTCGTCCCATGCGCCGCGCCGCCGGCATGGAAATGGCGTTCGTCGATCGTGAAATGGATCCGCGCCACCCCGGCCTGCGGGATTTCCAGACGCGATTCGAACATGCGGTTGATCGGGGCGGCGGCATAAAGCGATTCAAGCGCACGGTGATGCGCCTCCGCCCCCACCGCGCGTGCGGCATCAGGCAGCGGCGTCACGTGCTTCGTTTCCGGCGAGCAGGGCATAGATCGCGTCGGCCGACCCAGCCCCGCGCAGCTTGGCGGTAAATCCACGGTCGCGCAGCCGCCGCGACACCCGCGCCAGCGCCTTGAGATGGTCCGCCCCGGCGTTAACCGGGGACAGCAGCATGAACACCAGATCCACCGGACTATCGTCCACCGCGCCGAAATCGACCGGCTTTTCGAGCCGCATCATCACCCCGCGCACCGCATCCAGCCCCTCGATCCGGCCATGCGGGATCGCAATCCCGCCGCCGAAACCGGTCGTACCCAGCCGCTCGCGCGCAGCCAGTTGCGCAGCCACAGTCGTCGCGTCGAGGCCATAGACCCGCGCCGCGATGTCGGCGAGCAGCGCGAAGAGTTTCTTCTTGCTGCCCGCCGTCACGCCCGAGGCAACCGCCTCGGGCGTCACCAGATCATGGAGATCCTGCATCGTGCTGGGTCAGGCTGCCCGGTTGGGTTCGACCCATCCGATCGTGCCGTCGGTGCGGCGATAGACCATGTTGTAGGTGCCGGTGCCGGTGTTCTTGAACAGCAGCGCATTGGTGTTGCGCAGGTCGAGCATCATCACCGCGTCCGAGACGCTGGCGTCGGGCACATCGACGCGGGTCTCGGCGATGATCGCCGGGGCGTCGGCCGCCTCTTCCTCTTCCTCGACCTGGAACACGGTATAGCCCGCGTCGAAATCGGCCATCATCGCCTGCGCCTGGCCGTTGTTGCGGTCCTTCAGCCGGCGCATGTAGCGGCGCAGCTGCTTTTCGATCTTGTCGGCCGCGCCGTCGAAGGCGAGGTGCGCTTCCTGTGCGGCATGCGCGCCCTTGAGCACCAGACCCTGCATAACATGCGCGACGATGTCGCAGGTAAAGCCATGATCGTGCGGACCCTTGCCAAAGGTGACGTTGGCCGAAATCGCCCGCGCGAAATACTTCTCAGCGATACCCTGGAGCCGGTCGTCCACGTGCTGCCTCAGCGCATCGCCCGTGTCCACCTGATGACCAGAAACCCGGATATCCATATTTTCCTCCGTCCTAACAAGAGGAGCACCTAGGAATGGGGGCCGACAGCGTCAACCGGACGCCGCCGTTCCCCAGACAGGGTCCTCGAACCCGGCCATAAACGCCGAATGGCGCGCCAGTTCCTCCGCGCTCGGCGTAAAAATGCGCGCCGGGCGTATATTGCTCTTAGTCGATGCGACGGTGATCCGGTCAGGCCCGGTAGTTTCACCCACCGCCAGCCCCAGCGCGATCTGCCGTCCGCCGGTCAATTCGATGAACACCTGCGCCAGCAACTGCGCGTCGAGCAACGCGCCGTGCAGCTCGCGCGCCGACAGGTCGACGCCATAGCGGACGCACAGCGCATCGAGCGTGTGCTTGGCACCAGGATGCTTGGTCCGCGCGATCTGCAGCGTGTCGACGATGCGGTCGACCGTCAGGATCGCGCGCCCGCACGCCTTCAGCTCGCCGTTCATGAAACCCAGATCGAACATCGCATTGTGCGCGATCAGCGGACAATCGCCCAGAAACTCGATCAGTTCGTCGCAAATCTCGTGAAAGCGCGGCTTGTCGGCCAGGAACGCCTCCGACAGCCCATGCACCGCGAACGCCTCGACCGGCATGTCGCGATCGGGGTTCACATAACGGTGGAAATGCCGGCCGGTCGGCACCCGGTTGATCAGCTCGACACAGCCGATCTCCACCAGCCGGTGCCCGGCGCTGTAGCTCAGGCCGGTTGTTTCGGTGTCGAACACGATTTCACGCATGCCCTGCTTATCCGCCCGTTTGGCCGGTGAGGCAAGCGATCACCGCCGCAACTTCGGCACGCGTCGCGTCTTTCGTGCCCCCGGTGGAGATCACGAAATCGGCCCGCGCGCGCTTCTCAGCGTCGGGCATCTGCCGCGCGAGGATCGACTCGAACCGCTCCACCGTCATCCCCGGCCGCGCCAGCACGCGCGCGCGCTGCACCTCCGCCGGCGCCGAGACGACGATGATCTTGTCGACCTGCCGCCACCCGCCGGCTTCAAACAGCAGCGGCACATCGAGCAGCACCAAGGGCTGGTCGGCATTGGCCTTGAGAAATTCATTGCGCGCATGCGCAACGGCAGGGTGGACGATCCCCTCCAGCCGCTTGAATGCCTCCGGATTACCGAACACCGCCTCACCCAGCAGCGTGCGATCGACCCCCAGCTCGGTCGTCGTATCGGGAAACTCCGCCTCGATCTGCGCGACCAGCGCACCGCCCGGCCCCTGCAGCCGATGCACTTCGGCATCCGCATCGAACACCGGCACCCCAGCATCTGCGAACATCGCCGCGACGGTGGACTTGCCCATGCCGATCGAACCGGTGAGGCCGAGGACAAGGCTCATTTCAGCAGCAGCGCCCGCAGCTCTGCATCATGCTCGCGCGGCGCCGCCTTGCCAAAGAACAGCTCGAACGCCAGCGCCGCCTGCCCGATCAGCATCTCCAGCCCATCGACCGTCTCCAGCCCGCGCGCCCGCGCCGCCTTGAGAAGCCCGGTCTCGAGCGGCGCATAGACCGCGTCATAGACCAGAGCATCTTCGGGCAGGGTCGACAGATCAAGGTCGAGCGGCGGGTGCCCGACCATCCCGAGCGAGCTGGCATTGACCAGCAGCGCCACCGGCGGCAGCGGCGCGTCGAGCGCCACGACATCGCCCTTCAATCCAAAGGTCGCGAGCAGCCCCATCGCCTTCAACGGCGACCGATTGAGGATCGTCACATGGCCGACCCCGGCCCGCGACAGTGCGAACAGGATCGCGCGCGCCGCGCCCCCGGCACCCACCACCGCGACCGGCGCGCCCTCCAAATCGAACTCGGCGATCGGGGCGTAGAAGCCTGCCGCATCGGTGTTGGTACCGATCAGCGCACCGTCCGCCCCGCGAAACACCGTGTTCACCGCCCCAATGCTCATCCGCACCCCGCCCGGATCGGGCACATGGTCGAGCGCCGCCACCTTGTGCGGCGCAGTGATGTTGCACCCACGCCAGTCCGGATCGTCGCGCCGCGCGGCAAAGAAGTCGCCCAGCCCCTCGGGCGTCACCGACGTCTTGGTATAGCGCGCATCGATCCCGAGCTTGTCGATCCAGAAGCCATGGATCAGCGGCGACTTGGATTGCGCGATCGGGTCGCCGATCACTTCGGCATGGGGGGTGGTCATGACGTCAATTGGCCTCTTGTGCGCAGATAATCGAGGATGTTGAGCAACGGCATGCCCAGAATCGTGTAGTGGCTGCCCTCGATCCGGCTGAACAGCTGCACCCCCGGCCCCTCGACCCGGTAACAGCCGACACAGCCCGCAATCGCCGGCCATTCCGCGTCGAGATACTCGGCGATGAACTGGTCCGACAGCGGCCGCACCCACATCCGCGCGCGGTCGACATGCCGCCATACCGCGCGGCCATTCTCCGCGATCACCGCCGCGCTGTAGAGGTCATGGCGCTTGCCCGACAACAGCTTGAGATGGCGTTCGGCATCGGCGCGGTCGACCGGCTTGTCGAGCAACGTCCCGTCCTCGATCGCCACCACCGAATCCCCGCCGAGCACCAATGTGCCCGGCACGCGCTGGCTGATCTTGATTGCCTTCATCTCGGCCAGCGCATCGGCCAAGTCGCGCGGCGCGACTTCGCCAAGGCTCGCCTTGACCGCTTCTTCATCGACATGCGCCGGCAGCGCCTCATGCGCCACGCCCGCCGCGTTCAGCATCGCCCGCCGCGATGCGCTGGTGGATGCGAGCACGATCATGCCATGGAATCCGGCTGGCGCGCTGCCGCGGTCGCGCGCTCGTTCGACATGGTAATGATCGCCGCCGCGGTTTCCTCGATCGATCGCCGCGTTACGTCGATCACCGGCCAGCCATTGTCGGCGAACATACGCCGGGCATAGGCGACCTCCTTCTGAACCGCTTCCTGCTCGATATAGCTGGTCTCGTCCTGCTGATTGAGCGCGAGCAAGCGGTTGCGCCGCACCTGGATCAGCCGCTCGGGACTGGTGGTCAGCCCGACCACCATCGGGTTCTTGAGCCGATACAGCAGGTCGGGTGGGGGCGATTGCGGCACGATCGGAATGTTCGCGACCTTGAGCCCGCGATTGGCGAGGTAGATCGACGTCGGCGTCTTCGACGTGCGCGACACGCCGGCGAGCACGATGTCCGCCTCCTCCCAATTCTCCCAATTGACGCCATCGTCATGCGCAATGGTGAACTGGATCGCATCGACCCGCGCGAAATAGGCGGCATCGAGCATATGCTGCCGCCCCGGCCGCGCCTTCATCTCCTGCCCCAGCAAATTGGACAGCGCATGGTTCACCGGATCAAGCGGCGCCACTGCGGGCAGCCCGATCGCACGGCACCGCGTCTCGAGCTGGCGGCGGATTTCAGGGTTCACCAACGTGAAGATCACCAGCCCCGGATTTTGCGCGATCTCCGCCAGAATGCGCTCGAGATGCGTCTCGCTGCGCACCATCGGCCAGAAATGCCGCAGCACCTCGACATCGTCGAACTGCGCGAGCGCCGCCTTGGCGATATTCTCGAGCGTCTCGCCGGTGGAATCGGAGAGGAGATGCAGGTGCAATTTCATTCATCCCCCTCCCGCTTGCGGGAGGGGCTAGGGGAGGGCCTGTCCACTCGGAGTGCGCCCTGTTTTGACAGGCCCTCCCCCGACCCCTCCCGCAAGCGGGAGGGGAGAAAAAACCCCGGTCTGGATGGATCTGTGGAAAACATGGGGGAAATCGCTAGCGCAACCCGCCGGACCCGCCAAGCGGCGGAGTCCATCCACGCTCCGGGTCATTCGTCCACAACCGCCTCCACAGCGTCGCGATCCTGCGCACAGCCTGTGGATAATGTGGACGGTTGAATCGAATCGCCGCGGAATCGCGTGAGTCAGCGCGGTCAATCTGTTGGCAGAATGGGCATGAACGCCTAAGCCCCAGCATCCACGCGCCAACTAACATCTACAGTCTATTAGAATCTTATTTCTTTCTTTTGTTGAGAGACGAGCGGTCCGGTGACTCCCAAAAATCTACTCCGAGTGCTGTCAGGGGAACGCGTCGATGCGCCCCCCATGTGGCTCATGCGTCAGGCAGGGCGCTATCTCCCCGAATATCGCGCACTCCGGGCGGAGAAGGGCGGCTTCCTCGAACTGGTCAACGACAGCGACGCCGCGGCGGAAGTCACGCTGCAGCCGATCCGCCGCTTCGGCTTCGATGGCGCGATCCTGTTCTCCGACATTCTCGTCGTCCCCCACGCGCTCGGCCAGGATCTGTGGTTCGAAGCCGGCGAAGGCCCACGACTCGCCCCCAAGCTCGTCGATACTGCGCTGGAAAGCCTCACAGCGGCCCCACAGCGGCTCGACCCGGTCTATGGCACCGTGACCCGCGTCGCCGCCGCTTTGCCGCCTGAAGTGACGTTTCTGGGCTTTGCAGGAAGTCCCTGGACCAACGCGACGTACATGGTCGCCGGGCAGGGGAGTCGCGACCAGAGCGAGACGCGCCGCATGGCCTATGCCGATCCGGGCGCGTTTCAGGCGATCATCGGCGCAATCGTCGCCATGTCGATCGACTATCTCGCCAAGCAGATTGAGGCGGGGGTCGAGGCGGTGCAGCTGTTCGACAGCTGGGCGGGATCGCTTAGCCCTGCGCAATTCGAACGCTGGGTGATCGCCCCCAACGCCGCAATCGTCGCGGGCCTGCGCGCCCGCTGCCCGCACGCCAGGATCATCGGCTTCCCCAAGGGCGCTGGCGGCAAGCTCGCCGCCTATGCCCGTGAAACCGGGGTCGACGCGATCGGCCTCGATGAAACCGTCGATCCCGTCTGGGCGCATCGCGAACTCCCCGCCGGCATGCCGGTGCAGGGCAATCTCGACCCGCTCGCGCTGATCGCCGGCGGGGAGGAGCTCAAGGCAGCGGTGACCCGCGTGGTTGATGCCTTGCGCGACCGCCCCCATATCTTCAACCTGGGCCACGGCATCCAGCAGGACACGCCGATCGCCCATGTCGAACAACTGATCGGCATCGTCAGGGGGACAGCGGCATGAGCGGATTTCTGGGCAATGCCTGGCTGTGGATGAAGGCCGCGCACGTCATCTTCGTCATCTTCTGGATGGCTGGCCTGTTCATCCTGCCGCGCTATCTCGTCCACCATCAGGAGGCGCTCGCCGATCCGGTGCAGGCCAAGGCATGGGCCGAACGCGAAGCCAAATTGCGCCGCGTCATCCTGACCCCCTCGCTGGTGATCGTGTGGGTCCTCGGCCTCGCGCTCGCGGTCAATCTCGGTCTGTTCGAAGGCGGCGCGGGCCTTGGCTGGCTCCATGCCAAGCTGCTGCTGGTCCTGCTCCTCTCCGGCTATCATGGCTGGGCGGTCGGCTATTCGAAGAAACTGACCGCGGGGCAGGGGTCGCTGACCGGCAAGCAGCTGCGCCTCGCCAATGAGATCCCGGCGATCTTCGTCGCGCTGATCGTCATCCTCGCGGTGGTGCGTCCGTTCTGATCGCTTGACTTGATGGAGGGCGAATCCTAATCCGCTATGGTCGCGTCGCCGTCCTGGCGGCGGCCCGGCGTCCCTCCTTTTTTCCTCAAGCCATCGCCTCCCGCGCGTCCAAACGCCCGAAAACCCAGCAGCGATCGCCAGACGGACTTCTCCCATGCACTTAAAAGATTTGAAGAAAACCGCGCCCGCCGAACTGGTGACGATGGCCGAGGAACTCGGCGTCGAGAGCGCTTCGACGCTGCGCAAGCAGGATTTGATGTTCGCCATCCTCAAGGCCCAGGCCGAGAATGGCGAGCTGATCATGGGTGAGGGCACGATCGAGGTGCTCACCGATGGCTTCGGCTTCCTGCGCAGCCCGCAGTCCAACTATCTCGCCGGCCCCGACGACATTTACGTCTCGCCCAATCAGGTCCGCAAATTCGGCCTGCGCACCGGCGACACCGTCGAAGGCGAAATCCGCGCGCCCAAGGATGGCGAGCGCTATTTCGCCCTGACCAAGCTGGTCAGCGTCAATTTCGACGACCCCGACGTGGTCCGTCACCGCGTCAATTTCGACAACCTCACGCCGCTCTATCCCGACAGCAAGCTGACGCTCGACCCGGCCGATCCGACCCAAAAGGACAAGTCGGCGCGCGTCATCGACATCGTCTCGCCACAGGGCAAGGGCCAGCGCACGCTGATCGTCGCGCCGCCGCGCGTCGGCAAGACGGTGATGCTGCAGAACATCGCCAAGGCGATCACCGACAACCACCCCGAAATCTTCCTGCTCGTCCTGCTGATCGACGAACGCCCCGAGGAAGTCACCGACATGCAGCGCAGCGTGAAGGGCGAGGTGGTCAGCTCGACCTTCGACGAGCCCGCCACGCGCCACGTCGCCGTCGCCGAAATGGTGATCGAAAAGGCCAAGCGCCTGGTCGAGCACAAGAAGGACGTCGTGATCCTGCTCGACTCGATCACCCGCCTCGGCCGCGCCTACAACACCGTCGTGCCCAGCTCGGGCAAGGTGTTGACCGGCGGTGTCGACGCCAACGCGCTGCAGCGTCCCAAGCGCTTCTTCGGTGCCGCGCGTAATATCGAGGAGGGCGGCTCGCTCTCGATCATCGCCACCGCGCTGATCGATACCGGCAGCCGCATGGACGAAGTGATCTTCGAAGAGTTCAAGGGCACCGGTAACTCCGAAATCGTCCTCGACCGCAAGGTGGCGGACAAGCGCATCTTCCCGGCGCTCGACGTCGGCAAGTCCGGCACGCGCAAGGAAGAGCTGTTGCTCGACAAACCGACGCTGTCGAAAATGTGGGTGCTGCGCCGCATCCTCATGCAGATGGGCACCACCGACGCGATGGAGTTCCTGCTCGACAAGATGAAGGATTCGAAGACCAACGAGAACTTCTTCGACAGCATGAACCAGTGATCAAGGCGGCCTAGTTTAGCCCCGCTAAATCAGGACTCGCCGCAGCGTCCGGCCGGCGGGCCGCATGGCCCGATCGACGTCATGGGCTTTGCCCATGACGGACCCGCGATGTTCGATTAAACGTTGCGCAATGCAGACTAATAAGAAGGGGAACCCATGACCGAAATCTGGGGCCATATCGTCGCCGACTTCGCCGGCCTGTTCTCGGGCAGCGGGTCCGCCTGGCTGGCATTCGGCCAGGTCATTCTGATCGACATCGTCCTTGCGGGCGACAATGCGATCGTCATCGGTGCGCTCGCTGCGGGTCTTCCCGCGGATCAGCGCAAGAAGGTCATCCTGATCGGCATCATCGCCGCGCTGGTGCTGCGCATCGGCTTTGCGCTGGTGGTGACGCAGTTGATGGCGATTGTCGGCCTGATCTTCGCCGGCGGCGTGCTGCTGCTGTGGGTGGCGTGGAAGATGTGGCGCGAGATCGGCCATGGTGGCGAAAGCGCCGGTTCGCCTGAGGTTGCAGGCGACGAGCATTCGGGCCTGAAGCCGGCCAAGAGCTTTGCCGGTGCCGCCTGGGCGGTCGCGGTGGCGGACGTCTCGATGAGCCTCGACAACGTGCTTGCGGTCGCTGGCGCAGCGCGTGAGCATCCCGGCATCCTGATGGTCGGGCTGGTCATCGCGGTCGCGCTGATGGGCGTCGCGGCGAACATCATCGCCAAGTATATTGAGCGCTTCCGCTGGATCGCGTGGATCGGTCTGCTGGTGATCGTCTATGTCGCCGGGTCGATGATCTATACCGGGATCACCGATCAGGACGTGGGGCTGCTGCAGCTGTTCCGCTAAGGCATTGATCTGAAAACAGGAAAGGGCGGCGTCCGCGAGGATGCCGCCCTTTTTGTGTCAGCCGATATGCTCGGCGAAGAACGCCTCGGTGCGGCTGTCCGCCAATTGCGCTGCGGCATCCGAGCGCCGCTTGCCCATCTCGGTGGCAAAGCCATGGTCTTCGCCCGGATAGTCGTGGAGCGTCACCTTGGGGTGGTCGTCCAGACCTTCATGCATCGCCTGCTGCGTCGCGGCGGGGACGAACCCATCGTCGCCGGCAATGTGGAGCATCAGCGGGTTGGCAATGGCGTGCTTCTCGCCGAGCAGCCCGTCGACGCCCACGGCATAATAGCCGACACTGGCATCGCTATCGGTACGCGCAGCGGTCATGAAGGCGAGGCGGCCGCCGAGGCAATAGCCGGTGACCCCGACCTTGCCGCCGCTGGCGTCGCGCGCCGCGCGGATCGTCGCTTCGATATCGGCGACGCCCTTGTCCTGGTCGAACTTGCCCATCCAGTCGAGCGCCTGCTTGAACTCCGGCTCGACATCGGGATCGAGGTCGATGCCGGGCTCAAGCCGCCAGAACAGGTCGGGGGCCAGCGCAACATAGCCGAGCGCCGCGAAATGATCGCATTTGCGCCGGATGCCTTCATTTACGCCAAAGATTTCCTGGATCACCACGATCGCGCCGCGCGGGGTGCCCTCGGGATCTGCACGATAGGCGGCGAAGCTGCCGCTCCCGTCGATCGCGTCGATTTCGATAGTCGGCATGAAACACTCCTTGGTCAGCGGTGACGCCGCTCGTGGTCGAGCAGCCATTGTTTCGTGGCGGGACCATCGCCCGCCGAATAACTCCCGAGCGCGCCGCCGGCTGCGGTCACCCTGTGGCACGGAATGATGACGGGAAGCGGATTGCGCGCGCACAGTTGCCCGATCGCGCGCGCACCGGAGCCCAGCCTCTCGGCCAGCGCACCATAGCTCGCCGTCTCGCCATAGCCGAGCGCAACCAGCCCGGCGCGTAGTTCGCGTCCGCGTGGGGAGGCGATGGGCGGTAGTGCGAGGTCGAATGCCTTGAGATCGCCCGCGAAATAGGCGTGAAGCTGCTCACAGGCGTTCCGAACGGGTCCGGTTGTTCCCGCAACTGGCGGCCCATCCCCGCCCAACGTCACGCGCAGCACCACGCTTTCATCCCCATCGACCCGGATCGGGCCGATGGGCGTTGCGATCAGGGCATGGTCGCGCGCATACATGGGCGGAGCGTAGGGTCCAGACCTGCAAACAGCAACGGTCGTGACGGAGCGGGATTTGGTGCATGGGTAGGAGCGAGGAGGGAGCGATGCTAAAGCATCGTGACCGACGAGCGACGCCCTCCATGCGCCAAATCCCGCCCGCCGCTTCGCGGTTGCGTGCACGTGCCCGCTGGTCTGCGTCGCGCCCCTTGCGCGTAGCGCCGCTACGCGCTGCGGAACGCTCCTTGCCAGCGAACCCGTGCACGCAATCACGATCATTGCTGTTTGCAGGTCTGGACCCTAGGCAGGGGATGCTTCGGGCTCAAGTGGAGAACACGGTATGAAGATCAATGTCGAGGTCGACTGCACCCCCGAAGAGGCGCGCCGCGCGATGGGCCTGCCCGATTTCACCCCGGTCCATGATCGCTACATTCAGATGATGATCGATTCGATCGACAAGGGCGGGATCAATCCCGAACTGCTCGAGAATATGATGAAGAGCTGGACCCCGATGGGTGAGGCCGGGATGAACTTCTGGCGCGGCATGTTCGATATGGGCAAGCGCAGCGGTAGCGAGTGAGCGACTCGATCTTTGCGCTGTCGAGCGGGGCCTTGCCCGCCGGCATCGCGGTTATCCGCATTTCGGGACCACAGGCATTCGCGGCCGTCACCACGCTGGCGGGCGAACTGCCGTCACCGCGTCGCGCATCGCTGCGGACCTTGCGGCGTGACGGCGAAGCGCTCGACCGCGCGCTGGTGCTTATCTTCCCCGGTCCGGCAACTGCGACCGGTGAGGATCTTGCCGAACTTCACCTGCACGGTGGTCGCGCCGTGGTACGCGCGGTCGAGGCGGCGCTGGCGGCAATCCCAGGACTGCGCGGTGCCGAGCCGGGCGAGTTCACCCGCCGCGCGCTGACCAATGGCCGCGTCGACCTGACCGAAGCCGAGGGCCTGGGCGACCTGCTCGCTGCCGAAACCGAAATGCAGCGCCGCACCGCATTGCGCGCGGCCGAAGGCGGCGTTCGTGCGCGGATCGACGGGTGGGCGACGCGCGCACTGCGTCTCTCGGCGTTGGTCGAGGCAATGCTCGATCATGCTGACGAGGATGATGTGGCGGGGGAGGGGGATGTCCTCGCCACCGTGCAGCGTGACGCGATCGCACTCGCGGCTGAGATCGAGACCGTAACCGCGCAGCCGCCGGTCGAACGCATCCGCGACGGCATCCGCATCGTGCTGGCAGGACAACCCAATGCCGGCAAATCGACACTGCTCAACGCGCTGGCCGGGCGCGAAGCTGCGATCGTCTCGCCGCTGGCGGGAACGACGCGCGACCGGATCGAGGTGCCGGTGATGCGCGACGGCATCGCCTATCTGCTGACCGACACCGCTGGCCTCCACGCCGCGCCTGCGGATATCGTCGAGGAGATCGGCATTGCCCGCGCCCGGTCCGCGATCGAGAGCGCTGACCTCGTCCTGTGGCTCGATGATGCGCCACTCGCTGGTGAGTGGGCGGAAGTGCCGCATCTGCTCGTCCACCCGCGCGCGGACACACCCGGACGTGAAGCGGGCGTTACCGATCGCCTCTCCGTGTCGGCCGAGACGGGGCAGGGGGTTGAGGCCCTCTGGAACGCCATCGCGGAACTCTCCACCGCGTTGCTCCCCCCTTCGGACAGCGTCGCGCTCAACATCCGTCAGCGCGCGCTCGCTGAGCAGTCCGCCATGGCACTGCGCGCTGCCGCCGCTCAGGACGAACTGCTTCTTGCCGCCGAGGAGCTGCGCGCCGCGTTGCGTGGGTTCCACCGCATCACAGGAGCTGCGGACGTCGAGGCAATGCTCGACGCGCTGTTCGGTCGCTTCTGTATCGGCAAGTGACTGTTCCACGTGGAACGCTTTTGACCTGAGTCCCGCGCCGGGCTATGCGACGGCCATGCACAGTTTCGATGTGATCGTGATCGGCGGCGGCCATGCCGGTACCGAAGCCGCAGCTGCGGCTGCGCGCTGCGGTTCGCGGACCGCGCTTGTCACCTTCGATCGCGCCATGATCGGGGCGATGTCGTGCAATCCGGCGATCGGCGGGCTCGGCAAGGGCCATCTCGTCCGCGAAGTCGACGCGCTCGACGGGCTGATCGCCCGCGCCGCCGACGCCGCCGCCATCCACTACCGCCTGCTCAATCGCTCGAAGGGACCCGCGGTGCAGGGACCACGTGTCCAAGCCGACCGCGTCCGCTACGCTGCGGCGATCCAGACGATGCTCGCGGCCCAGCAAGGGCTGGAGATTGTCGAAGGCGAGGCGGTCTCCCTCGCCCTCGAGGGTGGGCGTATCGCGGGCATCGCGCTTGCCGACGGCACCACGCTGCATGCCCGCGCTGTCATCCTCGCCAGCGGCACCTTCCTCGGCGGCCGCATCTTCCGTGGCGAAGAGCGCGAGACCGGTGGCAGGGTAGGGGAGCGCGCCGCAACCGCATTGGGCGTCCAGCTGCGCGACTGCGGCCTCCCGATCACCCGACTAAAGACCGGCACACCACCGCGCCTGGATGGCCGCACGATCGACTGGGGGGCACTCGACGAGCAGCCCAGCGACGCCGACGATTGGCGCATGTCGCCGATGACATCGGGGCCACGCCTCCCGCAACTCGCCTGCGCCATCACCCGCACCACGCTCGAGACCCACGCGATCGTCCGCGGCGGACTCGACCGCTCACCCTTGTTCAGCGGCGCGATCGAAGCCGGCGGCCCCCGCTACTGCCCGTCGATCGAGGACAAGATCTTCCGCTTCGGCGACCGCGACGGGCATCAGATCTTCCTCGAACCCGAAGGGCTGGCGACTCACCTCGTCTATCCCAACGGCCTCTCGACCTCGCTGCCGACCGATGTTCAGGCGGCAATGATCGCCTCGATCCCCGGCCTTGCCCACGCGCAGATCGTCACCCCCGGCTATGCGGTCGAGTATGACCATGTCGACCCGCGCGCACTCTCGCACCAGCTGGAGAGCCGTGATCTGCCCGGCCTCTATTGCGCCGGCCAGATCAACGGCACCACCGGCTATGAAGAGGCAGCAGCCCAGGGCCTCGTCGCCGGCATCAACGCAGCGGCCGCAGTGCTAGGCCGCGCCCCAACCCTCTTCCCCCGCGAACTCAGCTATATCGGCGTGATGATCGACGACCTCACGCTGCAGGGCGTGACCGAGCCCTATCGCATGCTCACCGCCCGCGCCGAGCACCGCCTGTACCTGCGCGCCGACAACGCCCAGACCCGCCTCGCCCCGCTCGGTGAAGCCGCCCAGTGCCTCGGCCCCGACCGCCGCGCGTTCATCGCCCGGCGCGACGACGAACGCGCCCGCCTCGACGCCCTGTTCGCCGACACCCGGACCGCCCATGCGTTGGGTCAGGCCGGCGCACCGGTCGCCCAGGACGGCGCCCGCCGCACCGCCTTCGACTGGCTGCGCTTCCCTTCGGTCACTCTCCAGCACCTGGGAATCGATACCAGCGACGCGGATCCGGCAATCCTGTCCGAACTGATCGAAGACGCCCGATACGCCCCCTATCTCGAACGTCAGGCGCAGGAGACCGCCGCAATGCAGCGCGCTGACGGCACGCGTATTCCAGCAGCGCTCGACTATGCGGCGGTGCCCGGCCTATCGAACGAGATGGTCGAACGCCTCGGAACGGCGCGCCCCGACACGATCGGCGACGCCGCCCGCGTACGTGGAATTACCCCGGCGGCGTTGACCGCAATCCTCCTCCATGTGAAGCGCGCTGCATGACAGAAGACGAAGCCCGCGACTGGATCAGGACCCACACCGACGTTTCACGTGAAACACGGCTCGCCGCGTTCGTGGATCTGCTCCGCGACGAGGCAACCCGCCAGAATCTTGTTTCGCCTTCGACCCTCGAGCAAATCTGGGCGCGCCACATCGTCGACTCCGCCCAGCTGCTCCAGCATGTCGACCCCGGCGGCCTGTGGCTCGACATCGGCAGCGGCGCTGGCCTGCCCGGCATCGTCCTCGCCATCCTCCGCGATGATCCCGTCGAGCTGGTCGAACCGCGCAAGCTCCGCACTGCCTTCCTTCAGCATTGCGTCGACACCCTCGGCCTGAGCAACGTCACGATCCACACCGCCAAGGTCGAACGGACGAAGGGCCGCGCAAGCGTCATCACCGCCCGCGCCGTCGGCACCCTCGACACGCTGTTCCGCATCGCCCGTCACCGCAGCGACCGCTCCACAATCTGGGTGCTCCCCAAAGGCCGAAATGCGCAATCGGAGGTGGAAGACGCGCAGCTATGGTGGCAAGGTTCGTTCCACGTGGAACCGAGCGTGACCGCACCGGACTCGCTCATCATCGTTGCCAAAGAGGTGCGCCCGAGATGATCTGCATCGCGATTGCAAATCAGAAGGGCGGCGTGGGCAAGACCACGACCGCGATCAACGTCGGCACCGCGCTCGCCGCGACCGGCAAGCGCGTGCTGCTGCTCGACCTCGATCCGCAGGGCAATTGCTCCACTGGCCTTGGCATCGGCCGCGCCGACCGCGAGCGCTCGACCTACGACCTGCTGATCGGTGAGACCAATCTTGAGGACGTGTTCGTCCCCACCCGCGTTCCCGGTCTCGACATCGTCCCCGCCACGGTCGACCTGTCGGGCGCCGAAATCGAACTGATCGAGTTCGAAGCGCGCACCCACCGCCTCGCCACCGCGATCGAGCGCAGCGCCAAGCGTTGGGACGTGGTGCTGATGGATTGCCCGCCCTCGCTCGGCCTGCTCACCATCAACGCAATGGTCGCCTCCGACGCGCTGCTCGTCCCGCTGCAGTGCGAGTTCTTCGCGCTCGAAGGACTCAGCCAGCTGCTCACCACGGTCGAACGCATTCGCGGGCGCTTCAACCCGGGTCTGTCGATCCTCGGCGTCGTCCTCACCATGTACGACCGCCGCAACCGCCTGACCGATCAGGTCGCCGATGACGTCCGCGCGGTGCTGGGCAAGGTGGTGTTCGACACCGTCATCCCCCGCAACGTCCGTCTCTCCGAAGCCCCGAGCCACGGCCTGCCCGCGCTGATCTACGATTATCGCTGCGCCGGGTCGGAAGCCTATATCGCCCTTGCGCGCGAAGTGATCGATCGCCTGCCCAAGCTGAAGAAGGCCGCATGACCGAAGAGACACCGCAAGAGACTGCCGCGCCCGCTGCCTCGCCACTCAGCACCCGCAAGGCGCGCCCCGGCCTTGGCCGCGGCCTCAGCGCGCTGCTAGGCGATGCCGAGCGCGAAGAGCCTGTCCGTCCCGGCACTGAACCGTCGATGGGCGTGCGCATGCTCCCGGTCAGCTCGCTCGCCCCGCACCCCGAACAGCCGCGCCGCCATTTCGATGAGGATGCGCTGGAGGAACTCGCCAAGTCGATCGCGATGCGCGGGCTGATTCAGCCGATTGTCGTGCGCCCGCATGGCAAGGATTATCAGATCGTCGCCGGCGAACGCCGCTGGCGCGCGGCGCAGCGCGCGCGGCTGCACGAGGTCCCGGTCATCGTCCGCGACCTCGACGAAGCGCAGACGATCGAAATCGCGATCGTCGAGAATATCCAGCGCGAGGATCTCAACGCGATCGAGGAGGCCGAGGCCTATTCGAAGCTGATCAACGATTTCGGCCACAGCCAGGAGGCGCTGGCCAAGATCGTCCACAAATCGCGCAGCCACATCGCCAATCTGATCCGCCTGCTCGACCTGCCGCAAAGCGTGCGTCAGCGCGTGGTCGAGGGCGCACTGACCATGGGCCACGCCCGCGCACTGATCGGCGCCCCGGACCCTGAAAAACTGGCGAAAATCGTCGTCGAACGCGACCTGTCCGTCCGCGAAACCGAAAAGCTCGCCCGCGACGCCAAGCCGCGCGCGGCGGGGAAGGGCGGGGAACGCAGCGCCGGCACCGCCAACGCCGATATCGTCGCGCTGGAACGCCAGCTGGGCGACGTGCTCGGCCTGAACGTCAAGATCAACTTCGGCGAAAAGGGCGGGGCACTGACGCTCGCCTATTCGACGCTGGACCAGCTGGACATGATTTGCCAGCGGCTGACGGGTGAGAAAATCTAGTTAAATCAGGATTTTGCGGTGAGTCGTTGCACGTTCTGCTCTTCTTAGCCCCTCCCGCTTGCGGGAGGGGTTGGGGAGGGTCTTCTTCTTCTTCTTCTTTTCTGGGCCCGCGCCACGACGCTCAATAAGAAGAAGACCCTAACCCAACCCGCTCTCGCGAAGGCGGGTGAGGGCTAAGAACAGCACGCCCGCATTCGGCTCTTTGCCCCGCATTCGCCCAACCTGAATGGGATGCCCACCGACGCCGCCCACCCCCATCGTCACCCCGGCCCTGTGCCGGGGTCCACCGGGAGGCAAGCGCGGAGCTTGAGCTTAAAGCCGCCGGGCGTGAGGACGAGTGGACCCCGGAACAAGTCCGGGGTGACGCAATGGCGGAGCAACAACCGCCGTTGAACTATCCAAGCATGCGACCACCCCATTGTGCGGCGACCACGATGAAAGTCGCCGACAGCAACAATAGTGTGATACCAAGCCAGAGCGCCGGTCTGTTGGACGCAATCGCGGCGCGCCCGTTAAAGTATGCACCGAACGCCAAGGTCGGTACCGCTGCGATGATGGCGATCGGTGAAGCGCAGTACGGCCACTCTAGCGTGAGCCATCCGACCGCAGTGTAGGCCAAAACGAGCATCGGGATAAGTGCGATGAGACACAGGGCGCAGGCCAAGCTGGCAATGCCGCGCACCATGGGCTGAGCCTCGCCCCTCAACCCCGCGCCGCACCCCGCGCCAGCACCGCCAGCTCATGATCCGCCAGCACTTGGCCCGCATTCCCGCCACCGCGCGTCATCGCCCGTTCCGCCTCGCGCGCACGTTCCACGGCGCGGGCGAGCATCGGGCTGTTCCAGCGTTGCAGCGCGCGGATTGTCGCGGCTTCCTCCTTGAAGAACACGCGGTGCTTCTTGACCACCTCGCCGGGGCTCATCCCGTGATCGATATCGGCGCGCATCTCGGCCAGCGCCATCAGGCGGCGGACCAGGCCGCGCAGCAGCGGAATCGTCGAAACCCCCGCCGCGTCGAGCCGCGCCAGTTCGACGCCGATCTCCGCCGGGCGACCGCCGACGACAGCCTCAATCGCGCCCGACATCTCGGCTTCGCCCAGATCGGCGCCGATCGCGTCGAGCGCCTCGATTCCGGCTTCACGCGGCCGATCGGGCGCGGCGTCGAGGAACAGCGACAATTTCTCGATCTCGCGCGCCAGCACCGCGCGATCGCCCCCGGACATGGCCGCCAGGCGATCCGCCGTGCCGCCGACCAGCCGCAACCCATGTTCGCGCGCGATTCCGGTCGCCAGCTGCCCGGCGGTGCGCGCGTCAGGCACGTAGCAGGCATGGACCATCACATTGGGCGCGGCGAGCGCGAGCTTGAGCAGCCGCCCGGTGCCTTTCAGCCCGCCACCAACCGCCACCACCGGATTCCCGCCGGTCTCGGCCTCGATCAGCATCCGCACCGCGTCGGTGCCGCCATCGTCGATGCCCGACACGCGGATGTACCGCGCCCCACCGAACAGCGACAGCGACGCCGCTTCCCCTGCAAGCAGCCCGGCATCATCCTTCAGCGCGCTGCCCTCTATATCCACGCGCTCGGCGTCACTGCCCATCGCCCGACCGAGCCGTGCGGCAAGGTCGTTCGCCCCCGCCTCATCGGGGCCGTAGAGCAGAAACAGGCGAACATCAGGGCCGGGCTTGTCCAGCCGCGCGCGAATCTGTGCTTCGCTCGCCTTCACTTGGTCGCAGAGCTGCGTGCGTACCGCGCCAGCCGCGCGACGATCTGGTCGGCGACGATGCCCGACAGCCGCTCCAGCGCGCTCCGTTCCGCCGCGATCGTCGCATATTCCGATCCCGCAACGTCGATGCCCGCATCCGACCCCGCGGTCGCGTCGAGCACCGTCTGGCCGGTCGCCAGGTCGATCAGCTGATAGCGCGCGCGGAGTGTCCGCCGCTCGCGCGTCACCACGTCATCGCTGCGCACGCCCAGACCCTCGATCCGGTCGTCCAGCGTGATCTCCAGCCGATAGGCCGGGGTGCCGCTGCGCGTCGCCTCGATCCGGTCGCGCACCGCGTTGGACACCAGCCAGCCGGCTTCGCCCTGAATCGGCGCAACCTCGACCCCCGACAGCATCGTCTGAACCGGGCCACCCACGCCGCCGCCATACAGCGGCCGCAACCCGCAGCCCGACAGCGTCGTGCCCGCCGCGACCAGCGCGATCAGGAGTGCTGCGCGCTTCATGCGACGATATTCACCAGACGGTCGGGCACGACGATCACCTTTCTGGGTGCTGCGCCTTCCAGAATGCGCTGCACATTGGGATTTGCCAAGGCCATGGCTTCCAGATCGGCCTTGTCGGCGCCCTTGGCCGCCTTGACCGTGTCGCGCAGCTTGCCGTTGACCTGGATCGCGATCGTCACCTCGTCATCGACCAGCAGGGCAGGATCGACCGCGGGCCATTCGGCATCGGCGATCAGGCCGTCATTGCCCATCGCTGCCCAGGCTTCCTCGGCCAGATGCGGCACCATCGGCGCGGCGACCAGAATCGCGGTGCGGATCGCGTTGGCGCGCGACGCGCTGGGTGCGGCCTTTTCGAGCGCGTTGACCAGGCCATAGAGCTTGGCCACCGCCTTGTTGAACTGCAGCCCCTCGATATCCGCGGCGACGCCGGCGATGGTCTGGTGCAGCACGCGGTCGAGGCTCTTGTCCTCCCCGGTCCAGTCCTCCAGCCCGTCGAACAGCCGCCACAGCCGCTGGACGAGGCGCCACGCGCCCTCGATCCCGTTCTCGGTCCACTCCAGATCGCGCTCCGGCGGCGAATCCGACAGCACGAACCACCGCACTGCGTCCGCGCCATACTGATCCACGATCGGCTCGGGATCGACCGTGTTCTTCTTGGACTTCGACATCTTCTCGATGCGGCCGACGGTGACGGGGGCGCCGCCTTCGGATTCGACCAGAACGTCGTTCTTGCGCACCACCTCACCCGGCGACAGCCAGCGGCCATCGCTGGCCTTGTAGGTCTCGTGCGTGACCATCCCCTGCGTGAACAGCCCCTCGAACGGCTCGGCGATGTCGATCATCCCGATCCGCTTGAGCGCGCGCGTCCAGAAGCGGGCATAGAGCAGGTGCAGGATCGCATGCTCGACCCCGCCGATATACTGGTTCACCGGCAGCCATTGCTCGGCGACCGCGCGATCGAACGGCTTGTCCTTGGGCTGGCTGGCGAAGCGGATGAAATACCAGCTCGAATCGACGAACGTATCGAGCGTATCGGTCTCGCGCCGCGCGGCATGGCCGCATTGCGGGCAATCGACATGCTTCCACGTCGGATGGCGATCGAGCGGGTTGCCGGGAATGTCGAAGCTGACATCCTCGGGCAGCACCACGGGCAGCTGCTTCTTGGGCACCGGCACCGCGCCGCAAATCTCGCAATGCACAATCGGGATCGGCGTGCCCCAGTAACGCTGGCGCGAAACGCCCCAATCGCGCAGCCGCCACACGGTCGTTCCCTTGCCCCATCCTTCGGATTCGGCACGGGCGATCACCTCGCGCTTCGCGTCAGCGACATCCATGCCATTCAGGAAGTGAGAATTCACCAGCGTGCCGGGGCCGGTGTAGCTTTCTTCCTCGACATATTCGCTTTGGGTTTTTTCGCCATCTGAGACGACGCGCCGGATCGGCAGCCCATATTTGGTCGCAAATTCGAAATCGCGCTGGTCATGTGCCGGCACCCCGAACACCGCGCCGGTGCCATAGTCCATCAGCACGAAATTGGCGATATAGACCGGCAATTCCCATGTGGAATCAAAGGGATGCGCCGCACGGATGCCGGTATCGAGGCCCAGTTTTTCCTGCGTCTCGATCTCCGCCGCAGTGGTCCCGCCGAGCTTGCACTGCGCGATGAACTCGGCCACCGCCGGATCCTTCGCCGCCAGCGCCTGCGCGATCGGATGATCCGCCGCGATCGCGACAAAGCTCGACCCGAAAATCGTGTCGGGCCGCGTGGTGAACACCTCTACTTCATTGAAATCGCTGAACGAAATCTTGAATCGGAACTGCATCCCCTGCGACTTGCCGATCCAGTTTTCCTGCATCAGCCGGACCTTGTCGGGCCATTTGTCGAGGCTTTCGAGGCCGTCGAGCAGCTCGTCGGCGAAATCGGTGATCTTGAGGAACCACTGGTTGAGCTTCTTCTTCTCGACCAGCGCCCCCGACCGCCACCCGCGCCCGTCGATCACCTGCTCATTGGCGAGCACGGTCATGTCGACCGGGTCCCAGTTGACCGTCGATTCCTTGCGGTAAACCAATCCGTTAGCGAAGAGGTCGAGGAACAGCGCCTGTTCGTGGCCGTAATAATCCGGCTCGCATGTCGCCAGCTCGCGACCCCAGTCGATGGCGAGGCCAAGGCGCTTCAGCTGCGCGCGCATCGTCGCGATATTGTCGCGCGTCCATCCGCCGGGATGGACCTTCTTCTCCATCGCAGCATTTTCGGCCGGCATGCCGAACGCGTCCCACCCCATCGGGTGGAGCACTTCCATGCCCTTCATCCGCCGATAGCGCGTCAGGACGTCGCCCATCGTGTAGTTGCGCACATGCCCCATATGGATGCGTCCCGATGGATAGGGAAACATCTCAAGCACATAGGATTTGGGCTTGGGCGAATGATCGTCCGCGGCAAAGGTCTGGCGCTCTTCCCAGACCTTCTGCCACGCGGAATCGGCTTTCAGCGCGTTGAACCGCGACATGGTATTTCCTCAGGCTCGACGCCGGTTCGCTCCCGCACCCGGGTCCGCAAGGCTGTCGCCGGGTCGAGGAGCAGACCGGTGCCGCTAACTAAACGACTGCTTTTAGTTCCCGACGATCGCGGCGCGGCGCAGGTCGCGCGCCTTCGTCAGGATGATATCCTCAAGCTTCTGGACCGTCGCCGCCTCGACCGGCGCGTCGACCCACTGGCCACCGCGATTCTGCTGACGCTGAACGCTGACGCGCAGGGCATCGGCGCGCAGATCCTGGTCGAGGATCGCGACGGTGATCTTCACCCGCTCGGTCGTGAGGTTGGGGTTCACGTGCCAGTCGGTGACGATCACGCCGCCATTGGAATCGGTCTGGGCGATCGGCGCGAACGACACGGTGTCGAGCGCGGCGCGCCACAGATAGGCGTTGACGCCGATCGTGGTGACCTTCGACGCGGCAAGGTCGGCGCGCGGGCGATCGCCGCCGCCGCCGCACGCGGCGAGGGTAAGGGCAACGCTGCCCAGGATCGCGGTGCGCAACTGGCGGTTCATCGGCATCATCCTATGGGTAGTCTCATCGGGTTGGTGTGCATCTATAGATGCTGGGGCGCGCGCCGCAAGCGCAAGCCGCTGTGCGTCCGGCCCCCAAGCTGTGCGTCTTGTGCAACACCTGCGTCGAAATCGGATTCGGCCCAGTGGAACAACGGCGCCGAATCATGGTAGTGCCCTGATGGAGTAAGGGGTTTTGATGCGTATTCGTCGGATCATCGCTGGCTTGGGACTGGGGACGCTGGGCGTCGCCGGGCTCGTTGCCGCGCCGGCGCTCCTCGCACAGACCGGGACGCCGCAGCGCGCTACGGCACAGCGGGCCGCCCCGATCGCCGGAATCGGCACCTTCACCCCGGCATCGGCCGACCCGCGACTCGCTGCGGCACTGGCGCGCAGCGGCCTTTCGGGCAGCGGCTTTCGCTTCACCCCTGCCGACACGCGCGGGACCAGCAATCGCAGCGTGACCGTCGCGGTCCGCGCCCGTACCGCACGTCCGTCGACCGCAGTTGCCGATCGTGGCGCGGCGGCTCCCGCTTCTGTGACATTGCAGCCGATCGCCTATAATCTGGGCGTTTCGGTGGGCTGGAAGCGCTTTGCGATCTCGGGCGATCTCGCCAAGCTCGATCTGGCAGGTCAGCCGGGCAGCAGCGAGAAGATGGATCTTGGCGTGAGCTACACCGGCAAGCGCGCGTCGGGGCGGATCAAGGCGACCAGCGAGACTCCGACCGAGCGTGGTCCGCGCCTGCTGACCGTTGATCCCAATTATTCGCTCGATGTGGGCGGTGCCTATTCGATCACCCGCAACCTCGCGGTGACCGCGGGCGTTCGCTACACCAGCGAGAAGGATCGCCTTCCGCAGCTGAAGGACGACCGGCGTGACAGCCAGGCCGTCTATGTCGGGACCGCAATCCGCTTCTGATCGGTGATGCCCGGCTAAGCCCAAGCGTCGATTCCAGCCCATCCATGCACGCCGAAGCGCCTCAACGCGCGCCAGCGGCGTTCGTCCATCCCGCCCAGCGCGATGACCGGTGCCTTTAGACCCCGGATCATCAACCCGAACCGCACCGGACCAAGTACTGGTGCGCCGGGGTGTGAGCGGGTGGGGTGGACGGGCGATACGAACAACAGTGCCGCCCCCATCCGTACTGCCGCAATCGCTTCGGTTCGCGAATGGACCGGGACGGTCAGCGCGTCGCGGTGGCGGCCGTGGCGGAGCATCGGACCGCGGCCAACTGGCGGCCCGGCCACCACCAGGACCAGCCCCCGTCGCCGCGCGACGCTGCGCACCCGCACGAACAGCGCGTGTCGCGCCGTGGCCGTCGTGGCATAGTGGCGGAAGATAATGCCTGATCCGCGCGGCAGTGCGTCGATCGCCGACCATAGCGCATCACCCAACCGCTCGTCGGTCATGAGCCAGCGGCTCGGCAAAGCGGAGGGGCGGGGGTGGCGGCGCGGCATCGTGCCACCTATAGCGCGGCTTATGTCAGCCGAAACCGCTTCCTCCCGCCTCGCCAATATCCACGCCCGCCTCGCCCGCGCCGCAGCCACTGCGGACCGCCGTGCCGAGGACGTCACGCTGATTGCGGTCTCCAAAACGCAGGACGCCGAGGCGATTCAGCCGCTGATCGACGCCGGCCAGCGCGTGTTCGGTGAGAATCGGGTGCAGGAGGCGGCGGGCAAATGGCCGGAGCTGCGCGCCGCGCATCCCGATATCCGGCTGCACCTTGTCGGCCAGCTTCAATCGAACAAGGCCGCCGACGCGGTTGCGCTGTTCGATGCGATCCATTCGGTGGATCGGCCGTCGCTGGTTGCCGCCTTGGCAAAGGCGATGGCGGAGAGCGGCAAGCGCCCCGATTGCTTCATCCAGGTCAATATCGGGGACGAGCCGCAAAAGGGCGGGGTGGCCGTCGCCGATCTGCCAGCGCTGCTCGAAGCGGCGCGCGCGGCGGAGTTGCCGCTTGCCGGGCTGATGGCGGTGCCGCCGTTCGAGGTCGATTCGGCACCCTATTTCGCGCTGCTGGCGAAGCTGGCGCGCGAGGCGGGACTCGAGGGCCTTAGCATCGGCATGTCGGACGATTTCGAGGTCGCGGTTACGATCGGCGCAACCCATGTCCGCATCGGCACGGCGTTGTTCGGAGCGCGCGCATGAGCCTGTCGGTCCGCTTCGATGCGCTGATCTTCGATTTTGACGGCGTGCTGCTGGAGAGCGAGTTCGAGGGTAACCGACACATCGCCGAGTATCTGACCGGCATCGGCCACCCGACCAGCGCCGACGAGTCGATGGCCAACTTCATGGGATTGGCGGGCCGCGAGTTCATCGAGGCGATCGAAAGCTGGATCGGGCGGACCCTGCCCGAGGACTTTCACGATGCGCGTGAGGCGGAGAATCGCCGCGTGCTCGCTGAAGGAGTCGCGGAGGTCGCGGGGGCAATCGCCTTCGTCCGCGCGCTGCCCGCCGATCTGCCGCGCGCCATCGCTTCGTCGAGCAACAGCCACTGGATCGGGACGCACCTCGATCATCTCGGCATCCGCGATGCGTTTGACGGGCGGATCTTCAGCGGGCGTGAGCATGTCGCGCGCGGTAAGCCTGCGCCTGACATCTACCTCCACGCTTCCGCCCAATTGGGTGTGCCGATCGAGCGCTGCGCGATCCTTGAGGATTCACCCGTGGGGGCCACCGGGGCGGTGGCGTCCGGCGCGCATGTCATCGGGCTGTGCGCGGGCAATCACTGCGGGCCGGACCACGCCAGCCGCCTGCGCGCGCTGGGTGTCCACGACATCGCGCACGACTTCACCGAAGTCGCGCGATTGCTGGCTTAAGCGGTTCCGCCGACGGTCAGTCCGTCGAGCAACAGCGTCGGCTGACCGACGCCCGCTGGCACCGACTGCCCGCCCTTGCCGCACATGCCGATGCCCTCATCGAGCGCGAAGTCATTGCCGATCCCGATCACCCGGGTCAGGCTGGTCGGACCGTCGCCGATCAGGGTCGCGCCCTTGATCGGGGCGCCCAGTTTGCCGTTCTCGATCTTGTAGGCCTCCGTGCAGGAGAAGACGAACTTGCCCGACACGATGTCCACCTGACCGCCGCCAAAGCTCTTGGCGAAGATGCCCTTCTTCACCCGGCTCAGTAGCTCGGCGGGATCGTCCTGGCCGCCGCGCATGAAGGTGTTGGTCATGCGTGGCATCGGGGCGTGCTGGAAGGATTCGCGGCGGCCATTGCCGGTCGGTTCGACCCCCATCAGCCGCGCGTTCATGCGATCCTGCATATAGCCGCGCAGGATCCCGTCCTCGATCAGCACCGTTTCGCGCGTCGGCGTGCCTTCGTCATCAATCGACAGCGAGCCGCGGCGGTCGGTGATCGACCCGTCATCGACCACGGTGACGCCGGGCGCGGCGACGCGTTCGCCGATGCGGCCGGAAAAGGCGCTGGTGCCCTTGCGGTTGAAATCGCCCTCAAGGCCGTGGCCGATTGCTTCGTGCAGCAGGATGCCGGGCCAGCCGGGGCCGAGCAGCACGGTCATCTCCCCCGCCGGGGCATCGACCGCTTCGAGATTGACCAGCGCCTGCGCCAGCGCCTCATCGATCGCGCGGTTCCAGGTTTCGGGCTGCATCAGCCGGTCATAGAGCGCGCGGCCGCCGGTGCCGAAGCTGCCGGTTTCGCGCCGTCCGTTCGATTCGACCACGATGCTGACGTTAAGGCGCACCAGCGGACGGATGTCGGTGGCGATGAAGCCGTCGGGGCGAACGATCTCGACCACGCTCCATGATCCCAGCAGGCTGACCGACACCTGCACCACGCGCGGGTCGCGGGCGCGGGCGGCGGCGTCGATCGTCTGGCACAGATTCACCTTGTCGGCGAAGGGCACCAGGTCGAGCGGGTCGGCATCGGTATAGAGGTGGCGGTTGGTGCCGACCGGGGCCGCAGCCTTGGGTCCGGTTGCCGGATCGATCAGCGCCATCGTCTCGCCAGCGCGGCGAATCGCGGCGTCGCTGATCTCGTTGGCGTGGGCAAAGGCGGTGGTTTCGCCGCTCACCGCGCGCAGGCCGAAGCCAGAATCGGTGTTGTACGACGCGGTCTTGAGCCGCCCGTCGTCAAAGCCGAACGCCTCCGTCTTGCGATATTGCAGGTAGAG
This sequence comes from Sphingomonas sp., assembly GCF_035998645.1. Taxonomy (GTDB): domain Bacteria; phylum Pseudomonadota; class Alphaproteobacteria; order Sphingomonadales; family Sphingomonadaceae; genus Sphingomonas. The sequence goes on along the minus strand of NZ_DASYHL010000002.1, from coordinate 290,162 downwards.
CTCGCCATCCTCGGCCGTGGCGAGGATCGATGCGGTCAGGCGCTGCGCGGCGTCGGCATCGAAGCCGTCGCGGTAGAGGAAACCTCGGGGATCGCTGTACATCCCTTCAATATAGGCAGATCAGACGCTCGCGCCAGCCGGGTGGTCGGGCAATTGCGACTGGTCGGCGCCATCGGCGGGACCGCCGATCAGCACGAAGCGGCGGTCGCAATAGCCGCAATCGACATAACCATGCTCGTCGATCTGCAAAAACACGCGCGGATGGCCGAGCGCGGCGGCGATTCCGGCATGCGCGCCGTCACAGGCGACGCGGGCGGTGGTGACGCGGGTGATTTCGGGCGGCGCGATCATGGGTCTGCGGTTAGCAAAGCGGCGGAGGGGCGGCAATGGCTTGTTGGGGGCTTGTTGGGTGCGGATTCGCTTGCCAATCGCCGCCCACCGTCCCACTTCCGCGGCATGAGCGACGCGGCAATCGAGATCGACGGCCTTTCCAAGGTCTATCAGGGCGGCAAGCAGGCGCTGGACGGGGTGAGCTTCACCGTGCCGCGCGGGCAGATTTTCGGGCTGCTGGGGCCCAATGGCGCGGGCAAGTCGACGCTGATCAACATCCTCGCCGGCCTCGTCAACAAGACCGGCGGACGCGCGAGCATCTGGGGCTTCGACATCGACGCCAGCCCGCGCAACGCCAAGCGCGCGATCGGGATCGTCAATCAGGAGATCATGTTCGACCCGTTCTTCACGCCGGTCGAGACGCTGGAAATCCAGGCGGGACTCTATGGCGTCCCCAAGGCGGAGCGGCGGTCAATGGAGCTGCTGCGCGCGGTGCATCTGGAGGACAAGGCGCGCGCCTATTCGCGGACGCTGTCGGGCGGCATGAAACGGCGGCTGATGGTGGCGAAGGCGATGGTGCATTCGCCGCCGGTGCTGGTGCTCGACGAGCCGACTGCGGGCGTTGATATTGAACTGCGCCAGCAGCTCTGGGCCTATGTCCGCACGCTCAACGATCAGGGTGTGACGGTGGTGTTGACGACGCACTATCTCGAGGAAGCGGAGCAGCTGTGCGATCGCATCGCGATCATCAACCACGGCAAGCTGATCGCCAACGAACCGACCCGCGAACTGGTCGGCAAGACTCAGGAAAAGGCAGTCGAGGTGGTGGTCGATCGCGACATCGTCACGCTGCCCGCCAATGGCTGTTTCCAGAAGATCGAGGCGAAGGGCGAGCGGACGCTGGTGATCACCTATCGCAAGGACCGCGCGAATGCCGGCGAGGTGCTGGGCGCGGTGCAGGCGGCGGGGTTCGGCATCGTCGATGTCAGCACGCGCGAGGCAGACCTTGAAGACGTGTTCCTGAGCCTGACGCGGGCGGCGAACGCCGCTTAACGCTGGTAGCGGGCGAAGAAGCGCCACATGGCGTCATTGTCGGCGGTCCAGACGTGACCGCCGCCGCGCAGGATGTGGGCGGCGACCTCCGCGCCCGCCCGGCAGCGCGTGTGGAGCCGCTCATAAAGGTTGGCGGCGAGGTCGCGGCGGAGCGGGCCGGCGGTGCAGCCGTTGAGTGCGGCCCAGCGCGCTTCGGCCGCTTCCATCGTATATTGCCAATAGCCTGCGCCGCCACCGTGCACCGGGTTGGTGCCGTCGGCATCGCCGGCAAAGGCGATCACCGGCATCGGCTGCTTCGGCGAGCAGGTCGCGGGATCAGGGCGGGTCTTGTCGCTCGCCAGCGGATTGCCGGCGCGCAGGCCCACGACAGGGGCGATGCCGGCGAAGCGGTCGGAAGCGACGCAGCCGAGCCATGACGTCATCCGCCCGCCGCCCGACAGGCCGGTGGCATAGACGCGCTTGGCGTCGGCACAGCCGCTCGCCGCCAGCCAGTCAATCGCGGTCTTGAGGAACGCCACGTCATCGGCGTCGCCCGGTCCGGGCACCTTGCCGGTGACGGTGGGAACGCCGGGGATGTTCCAGACGAAGCCCCGCTCGACCGGGATGCCGGCATCCGGCGCCGCGACGAGGAAGCCGTGGCGGTCGCTGCTCGCCTCCAGCTTCGATTGCGCGAGGATCGCGGCGCCGTCGCCGCCACTACCGTGGAGCGCGAACACCAGCGGTAGTCGACCCGCCTTCGCACTCGCCGGGACATGGAGCAGCATGGAGCGCCCGGTGTCGCCGACCGTCACGCGTGCCGTGGTGCCGGGGGCGACCGGGCAGGCCGGGGCGGCGAGTGCGGGCGCAGTCGCGGCGAACAGGGCTGCGGCGGCGGCGAGGATCAGGCGCATCGGTATCTCCTTGTAATCTCCTCGCTATGGCCTGAGCTACTGTGCGGCAACCGCAGTGTGTTTGAAATCGCCGCGCTTTGTCGCATAGCGCACCTCCCGCCATCGGTGCGCGAAGGAACGAGATTGGCCCACGACCCCCATCAGTGCGACGTGCTTGTCATCGGATCGGGCGCCGCCGGGCTGACCGCCGCGCTCAACCTGGCCGAACGGTTCAAGGTGACCGTGCTGGCCAAGGGCGGGCTGGACGAAGGATCTACCGCCTGGGCGCAGGGCGGGATCGCCGCGGTGCTGGAGCCCGGCGACACGTTTGAGGCACATATCGAGGATACGATGGTCGCTGGCGCGGGCCTGAACGACCGCGCGACGGTGGAGATGGTGGTCGAGAATGCCCCCGCCGCGATCAACCGGCTGGTGGAACTGGGCGTCCCGTTCAACATGGACGGCAATGCGCTGCACCTGACGCGCGAAGGCGGGCACAGCGCGCGCCGCATCGTCCATGTCGATGACGCCACCGGCTGGGCGGTGCAGGTCGCACTGATCCGCGCGGCGCAGGCGCATCCCAACATCACGCTCGTCCCCGACATGGTCGCGATCGACCTGGCCACCAGTCGTCATGAGCTGCGCTATTCGGGCGCGGGCAAGGTGTGGGGCGTCTATGCCGTCAACCGCGCCAGCGGCGGCGTCGAGCTGTTCACCGCCAACGCGACGGTGCTGGCGACCGGCGGGGCGGGGCGTACCTACCTCTTCTCCACCGCGCCCAAGGGGGCGACGGGGGATGGCATCGCGATGGCGTGGCGCGCGGGGTGCCGCATCTCGAACATGGAGATGATGCAGTTCCACCCGACCTGCCTGTATAATCTCGACGTCAAGAATTTCCTGATTACCGAAGCGGTGCGCGGCGAGGGCGGGCGGCTGATCAACCCGCAGACCGGCAAGCGCTTCATGGCGGATTATGACGCCGAGCGGATGGAACTGGCCCCGCGCGACGTCGTTGCCCGCGCGATTGACGCGGAGATCAAGCGCGACGGCCTCGATTACGTCCATCTCGACATCAGCCATATGCCGCCTGAGTTCGTGAAGGGGCATTTCCCCAACATCTACGACAAGCTGATTGGTCTTGGCATCGACATGACCACGGGGCCGATTCCGGTGGTGCCGGCGCAGCATTATACCTGCGGCGGGATTGTCATCGATCTGGACGGGCGCACCGATTTGCCCGGCCTTTATGCCGCGGGTGAGTGCAGTGAGAGCGGGCTGCACGGCGCGAACCGGCTTGCCAGCAACTCGCTGCTCGAATGTTTCGTGTTTGGCGAGGCGGCGGCGCGGCATATCGCGGCGAATTGGGACGATCTGCCCCCGCCACCGCCGATCCGGCCATGGGACGAAAGCCGCGTCACCGATTCCGACGAAGAGGTGGTGATCAAGCAGAACTGGACCGAAATCCGCCGGTTCATGTGGAACTATGTCGGGATCGTGCGCACCACCAAGCGGCTCGAGCGTGCCGCCCACCGCATCAAGCTGCTGAACGACGAGGTCGCCGATTATTACGGCCATTTCCGTGTAACGCCTGACCTGATCGAACTGCGCAACCTGCTCCAGTCGGCCGAGCTGATCGTGCGATCGGCGCTGCATCGGCATGAGAGCCGCGGGCTGCACTACACGTTGGATCACCCGCAAACGGACGAGATTGCCCGCGATACCGTGTTAGTTCCCTAGGATTTTGGCCGAATCTTCACGCTTTGGCGTCATATTCCCCGTGTTCGTCGCAGAAGCCGCCGCTGCCTCTTGAGCCAGAGCGCGGTGCGAACGCATGATCGCTTTGGGCAAGGGGCGTGGTATCGTGTTGGGGATGCAGGAGTTTACGATTCTTCAGCGGGCAATGACTTTGGCTGGGCTGGCGCCGGTATTGCTGATCGGCGCGGGCGTACATCGCGACGATCTGCCCAAGGATCTGACACCGGCGAGCTATCGCGTGTCGATGCCGATTCCGGCGACGCCCAAGCCGCTCCCCGTCTTTCCCGCTCCTGCAGGGCTAACCGCGACGATCGACGCCCTTGCGCGCGATTTCGGCGGGGTCGTCGGCATCTCGGTGCGCAGCCTCGAATGGGGGTGGCAGGTCGATGCCAATGGCAATCGCCGCATGCCCCAGCAAAGCGTGAGCAAACTGTGGGTCGCGATGACCGTGCTCGACGCACGCGACAAAGGGCGGCTGACGCTCGACGATCCGGTCGAGTTGCGGCGCGAGCATCTGACGCTGTTCCACCAGCCGATCGCGTCGCTGGTGGTACGCGACGGCGTCTATCGCACCACGGTGCGCGAGCTGTTGCTGCGTGCGATGCAGTCGAGCGACAATACCGCCAATGATCGGTTGCTGACCCTGGTCGGCGGGCCGCAGGCGGTGCGCGCGTTCATTGCCGATCGCGCGCTTGGCGAAATCCGTTTCGGGCCGGGCGAGCGGTTGCTGCAGGCCGGGACCGCGGGACTCGCCTGGAACCAGCGCTATTCGATGGCGGGCGAGTTCCAGCGTGCGCGCGCGGCATTGCCGCCGACGGTTCGGCGCGCGGCATTCGATTCCTATGTCGCCGATCCGGTCGATGGCGCTGCACCTTCGGCGATCGCGCTGGCGCTGGCGCGACTGAAAGCCGGGGAGCTGCTGTCGGCGTCCTCGACCAGTTTCCTGACCAACGTCATGTCGGGCACGCGCACCGGCAAGGCCCGGCTGCGCGCGGCCGTGCCGGCGGGCTGGACCCTGGCACACAAGACCGGCACCGGACAGGATTTGGGCGCGCGTACGGCGGGCTTCAACGATATCGGCATCCTCACCGCGCCGGATGGCAAGGCCTATTCGATCGCCGTGATGATCGGGGACACCCCGCGCCCGGTGCGCGAACGCCAGCAGCTGATGCAGGCGGTGGTGGCTAGCGTGGTTGCAAACCACCGGTAAAGTCCCGGCAACGCGAACCGCTTAGCTCTCGCCCGCGCCGCGCGTCGCTGCTAAGCCTCCCCGATGCCTCATCTCTACCTCGTCGACGGCTCGAGCTTTATCTTTCGCGCCTATCATGTGCTGCCCAAGCTCACCAACAAGCATGGCGAGCCTGCGGGCGCGGTCTATGGCTATGTCTCGATGCTGTGGAAGCTGGCGAGCGAGCTGCACAAGGCGGAGGGGCCGAGCCATCTGGCGGTGATCCTTGACAAGAGCGAGCATACCTTCCGCAACGAGCTGTACGACCAGTATAAGGCGCACCGCCCGCCCGCGCCCGAGGATCTGCGCCCGCAATTCCCGATGATCCGCGACGCGACGCGCGCGTTCAGCCTGCCGTGCATCGAGGAATTGGGCTGGGAAGCGGACGACCTGATCGCATCCTATGCCAAGGCGGCGCTGGCGCAGGGGTGGCAAGTGACGATCGTCAGTTCCGACAAGGATTTGATGCAGCTGCTGACCGAGCCGGGCATCGACATGCTCGACACGATGAAGGACCGGCGCATGGGGCCGGAGGCAGTGGTCGAGAAGTTCGGGGTCGGGCCGGACAAATTGGGTGAGGTGCTGGCGCTCATGGGCGACAGCGTCGACAACGTTCCCGGCGTGCCCGGCGTCGGCCCCAAGACGGCGGCCAAGCTGATCCTGGAGCATGGCGATGTCGAGGCGGTGCTGGCCGCCGCGCCCGACATGAAGAAGGGCAAGCTGCGCGACAATCTCATCGAACATGCCGATATGGCGCGGCTGTCGCGCAAGCTGGTCGCGCTGGCCGACGATGTGCCGCTGCCCGAGCCACTCGACGATTTCGCGCTCGACGGGATTCCCGATGCGCCGCTGCGTGCATTTCTGGAGCATCACGGATTCAAGACTCTCCTGACGCGGCTGGGGAGCGAGGCGAGTTCGGTTGCCGACGCGCCGGTCGAAACGCATGAGGTCCCCGGCCTCGAGCCGGATCCGCCCTGCGACCATGATGGCTATGAGACGGTGGTCGATGAGGCGGCGCTGGACCGCTGGATCACGGTGGCGCGGCATCAGGGCTGGGTCGCGGTGGATACCGAGACGACCGGCACGGACGCGACCCGCGCCGAGCTGGTCGGGGTCAGCCTGGCGCTGCACCCCAATCTCGCCTGTTATATCCCGATCGGCCATGGCGGGACCGACATGTTCGCCGAAAAGCCGGTGCAGCTCGACCGGGCAACGGTGCTGGCCAAGCTCAAGCAGCTGCTGGAGGATCCGGCGGTGCTCAAGATCGGGCACAACCTCAAATATGACCTGATCATCCTGGGCCGGCTGGGGATCGACATCGCGCCGTTCGACGACACGATCGTGATGAGCTTTGACCTCGATGCCGGGCTGCACGGGCATGGCATGGACGAGCTGGCGGCCACGCATCTCGCGCATAGCTGCATCGCGTACAAGGATGTGACCGGGAGCGGGAAGAAACAGATCGGGTTCGCCGAAGTCGATCTGAAGGCCGCGACCCGCTACGCCGCCGAGGACGCCGATGTCACGCTGCGGCTGTGGCGGCGGTTGAAGCCGCGCCTCGCTTATGAGGGCGCGACGCGGGTCTATGAGATGGTTGACCGGCCGCTTGTGCGGGTGATCGCTGACATGGAGCGCGCGGGGATCAAGGTCGATGCCGGGGTGTTGGCGCGGCTATCCGGCGAGTTCACGACCCAAATCGCTGCGCTGGAGGCGGAAATCCACGCCATCGCCGGGTTCAAGTTCACCATCGGCAGCCCCAAGCAATTGGGCGACGTGCTGTTCGACAAGATGGGGATCAAGGGCGGGCGCAAGGGCAAGTCGGGCGTCTATTCGACCGACGTCAACGAGCTGGAGCGGATCGCGGCGGACAAGGATTCGCCGGGGCGCGAGATGGTGGTGAAAGTGCTCGACTGGCGCCAGCTGTCGAAGCTCAAATCTACCTATACCGACGCGCTGCAGGCACAGATCAACCCGGCGACCGGGCGCGTGCATACCAGCTACTCGCTGACCGGCGCGCAGACCGGACGGCTGTCGTCGACCGACCCCAATTTGCAGAATATCCCGATCCGCACCGAGGTGGGGCGCCAGATCCGCGACGCGTTCGTCGCCGAGCCGGGCAATGTCATCCTGTCGGCCGACTATTCGCAGATCGAATTGAGGCTGGCGGCGCATATCGCCGACGTGCCCGCGCTGCGTGAGGCGTTCGAACAGGGCGAGGACATCCACAACCGCACCGCGATGGAGCTGTTCGGCGAGGTCAACCGCGACACGCGCGGGCGGGCAAAGACGATCAACTTCGCGATCCTTTATGGCATCAGCCGCTGGGGGCTGGCCGGGCGGCTCGACGTCACGCCCGACGAGGCGCAGGGGATGATCGACCGCTATTTCCAGAGCTTCCCCGGGATCAGCCGCTACATCGCCGACACGCTGACCGAGGCGAAGGCGCGCGGTTACACCACGACGCTGTTCGGGCGGAAAACGCACTTCAGCCGGATCAACGCGCCCAACCAGAATGAGCGCGCGGGCAGCGAGCGCGCCGCGATCAACGCGCCGATTCAGGGGACCAGCGCCGATATCATCAAGCGCGCAATGGCGCGGATGGGGCCGGCGCTGATCGCGGCGGGCCTGCCCAATGTCCGCATGCTGCTGCAGGTGCATGACGAACTGGTGTTCGAACTGCCCGAAGGCGAGGTCGAAGCGGCATCGGCGGTGATCCGCCGGGTGATGGAGACGGCTGCCGAACCGGCGATCACGCTGACCGTGCCGCTCGGCGTCGAGATCGGCACGGGTGCGAGCTGGGGCGCGGCGCATTGACCGATGTCGGGGCCAGCTTCGCTCCGCTGATGGACCTCTATATCCCTCTGTTGCTGGGTGCGGGCGTCCTGATCCTGATGGTCGCCTGGCTGCCGCTGCTGCTGAAAAAGGCGCCACTATCGCTGCCAATCATCTGCGTCGGGGTCGGCGCACTGCTCTTTTCCTTCGATCGCTTCGCGCCCTTTGCACTGCATCCGATCAATGGGCCGTTTCTGGTCGAGAAGGCGGCCGAACTGATCGTCATCGTCTCGCTGATGGGGGCGGGGCTGAAGATCGATCGCGCGCTGAACTGGGCCGATTGGCGCTTGTGCGTGCGCCTGCTCGCGGTCGCGATGCCGCTGACTATCCTCGCGTTGACCTTTGCCGGACAGGCGCTTCTCGGCGTCGGCGCGGCAACGGCGCTGCTGCTCGCCGCGTCGCTCGCGCCAACCGATCCGGTCCTCGCATCGGATGTGCAGATCGAGGAGCCGGGATCGGCGAGCGACGATGAGGCGCGGTTCGCCCTGACCTCGGAAGCCGGGCTCAATGATGCGCTTGCCTTTCCGTTCGTGCACCTCGCAATTGCCGTCGCGGCGGGCGGCTGGGCCGTCTCCAACCTGGGGTCTTGGGCGCTGGACGCGGTGGTCATTCGCCTTGCCGTCGGGCTAGCGTTGGGCTGGGCCGGGGGCTGGGCCTTGGGAAAGATCATCTATCGCCTGCCTGCCGACACCAAATTGTCGCGGACCGGTGACGGCTTTGTCGCGCTGGGTGCGACGCTGGCGATCTATGCCGTCACCGAGCTGGCGCATGGTTATGGCTTCCTGGCGGTGTTCGTCGCCGGGCTGATGTTGCGGCGCGCGGCGCGGGGCAGCGATTTCAATGCGCGCATGCATGACTTTGCCGATGAAACCGAACGCCTGCTGATGATGGCGTTGCTGGTGATGTTCGGCGGGATGCTGACCGCTGGCGGCTTGTTCGCGATGATTGGCTGGGCCGAGGTCGGCTTTGCGCTGGTCGCGATCTTCATCGTGCGGCCGCTGGCAGGCTGGATCGCGCTGGCCGGGTGCCGCCTTGCGCCGTTCGAACGGCCGGTGATCGCCTTCTTCGGCATTCGCGGGCTGGGATCGGTGTTTTATTTCGCCTACGGGATCAACCATGGCCAGTTTGAGGAGCCAGTGCGTCTGTGGGGCGCGCTCGGCGTGGTGATCCTGATCTCGATCCTGTTGCACGGGACGACTGCGACCCCGGCGATGCGACTGGTCGAGCGCGGTCGGATGCGCGCGGCGTGAAGCAGAATGAAGATCTGAATGCGCTCGCCAAGGGCGGGCGGACCAATATTTTCGGCTTTTTCCTGCGCCTCCTTGCGCGCCTCCCGTTCCTGTTCATCGCAGGGCGGCTCTATGGCGCGGAGACGGTCGGGCGGTTTGCGCTCGCTGTGGTGGTGGTCGAGCTGGCGGCGTTGCTCGCGACGCTCGGGCTCAAGCGCGGGCTGGCGCAGGCGCTGGCATCGACCGACCGACCGCATGCGCATGTCGTGTGGGACGGAATGGTCGTCGCCTTCGTCGTCTCGGTGCTCGCGAGCGCGTTGCTGTTCGCCTTTCCCGACCTGATGTTCCCCAATAGCGGGACCACCGGGCTCGACCGCTATCTGGCGGTGATCGTGTTCGCGATTGCCTGGTCCGATGTCAGCCTCGCCGCGCTCGCCTATCGCAACAATGTGAAGGCGACCGTGACGGCACGGGCGATCGTCGAGCCATGGACGATCAGCATCGCGGCGTGGGTGCTGTACTATGTCTCGGCGCGCGATGGCCTGATCATCGCCTATGTGCTGTCGATGGCGGCGGCGCTGGTGGCGAGCCTGATCCCGTTCATCCGCAGCTATGGCCTGCCGCATGGCTGGTCGCCGCGGGTGACGCCGTTGCTTCAGCTCGCCCGCCGCAACATGCCGCTGGCCGGGGCTGACGCGCTCGAATGGGGGTCGCGCAACATCGACCGGTTCATCCTGGGCCTGTTCTTCCCGCCGGCGATCGTCGGCATTTACTATATGGCGCAGCAGGTCTCCTCGATTCCGCAAAAGCTCAAGACCAGCTTCGATCCGGTGCTGGGACCGGTGATTGCGCGCAATCTGGCGGCGGGGAATCGCGGGGCGATCGCGGCGCAGGTGCGGCAGGTCGGGTTCTGGATCATCACGTTACAGGCGGCATTGCTGCTGATGGGCGGCATCCCGGCGGAAGGGGTGATGGGCGTGGTCGGCCCGCAATTCGTGGTCGGCGCCGCGGCCCTGTGCTTCCTGCTCGCGGCCGAGGTCGCCGCTACGCCCGGCGCGGTGGCCGAAGCCGGGCTGGTCTATATGGCGCGGCACCGCAATCTGGTGGTGTCGATGCTGTTGCTCGCGTTCCAGGCGGCGCTGAGCTTTGCGCTGGTGTTCCAGATGCGGGCGATGGGACTCGACATCCATATCCAGGCCTTGGGGCCGGCGATGGCGCTGGTGCTGACGCTGGCGCTGGGGTCGACGATCAAATGCTGGATGCTGTCGCGGCTGACCGGTGAGTCGGTATTCAGCCTGCGCCCGGGTTTCATCGCGGCGATTCTGGTCGCCGGAGCGGTTGGTTGGGCGTTCACCCTGCTGCCGCACCGCCTCGAATGGCTGGAGCTGTCGGTCGGCGTTCCGGCGATCTGCATCGCCTATTTCGCGGTGATCGGGAAATGGGCGTTCGGGCCGGAGGACCGCCAGCTGTTCAAGAAGATGCCGAAGAGCGAACCGACGCTGCCCGACGAGAAGGTTTGAGGGCCACCCCCCCCGTTTGCCCTGAGCTTGTCGAAGGGCCGATCCTGAACCCGAAAATCCGGGAGCCGCGCTTCGACAAGCTCAGCGCAAACGGAGGTTGGAGGGGAGTCTCAGTGGCGGAAGTGGCGCATTCCGGTGAAGACCATGGCGAGGCCCGCTTCGTCCGCCGCCGCAATCACCTCATCGTCGCGGATCGATCCGCCGGGCTGGATCACTGCGGTGGCGCCCGCCTCGACCGCTGCGAGCAGGCCGTCGGCGAACGGGAAGAAGGCGTCGGAGGCGACGGCGCTGCCGATCGTGCGCGGTGCGCTCCACCCGGCCTTTTCGGCGGCGTCCTTGGCCTTCCACGCGGCAATACGCGCGGATTCGAGGCGGTTCATCTGGCCGGCGCCGATACCCGCAGTGCTTCCGCCGCTGGCATAGACGATCGCGTTTGACTTGACGTGCTTGGCGACGGTCCAGGCGAACAGGCAGTCCGCCAGCTCCTGCTCGGTCGGCGCGCGCTGCGTCACGACTTTCAACGCGTCCTGCGTCACCCGCCCGCTGTCGCGCGACTGGACCAGCGCGCCGCCGGCGATGGTCTTGAGCATCAGGCCCGGGCGTGTCGGGTCGGGCAGATCGCCGCAGATCAGCAGGCGCAGGTTCTTCTTGGCGGCGAAGATCGCCTTGGCCTCATCGCTCGCGCCGGGGGCGACGACGACTTCGGTGAAGATGTCGGTGATCGCGCGGGCGGTGTCCGCGTCCAGCCGGCGGTTCAATGCGATGATGCCGCCGAATGCCGACACCGAGTCACAGGCGAGCGCAGCCTTGTACGCGTCGACCAGCGTGTCGGCGGTGGCGACTCCGCACGGGTTGGCGTGCTTGACGATCACGACTGTCGGCGGGCCGTCGCGGAATTCGCTGACCAGCTCGAGCGCGGCGTCTGCATCGTTATAATTATTGTAGCTCAGCTCCTTGCCCTGCAGCTGCTCGGCCTGGGCGATGCCCGGCGTCGCGGGGCCGGCGGGGAGGTAGAGGGCGGCGGACTGATGCGGGTTCTCGCCATAGCGCAGTTCCTCGCCGCGCTTGAACACCAGTGGCAGCGTTTCGGGGAAGCGCTCGCCCTGATCGGCGAAGGCGAACCAGCTGGCGATGGTCGAATCATATTGCGCGGTCAGGGCATAGGCCTTGGCGGCGAAGCGTTTGCGATCTTCCAGCGTGGTTTCGCCAGCTGCGACCACGGCATAGTCGGCAGGATCGGTGACGATCGCAACAAAGGCGTGGTTCTTGGCGGCGGAGCGGACCATCGACGGGCCGCCGATATCGATATTCTCGATAATCTCGTCGCGGCTTGCGCCCTTCGCCACTGTCTGCGCGAAGGGGTAGAGGTTGACGACGACCAGATCGATCATGCCGATCGCGTGTTCGCTGGCCGAGGCCATGTGCCCGGCATCGTCGCGCACGGCGAGCAGGCCGCCATGGACCACCGGGTGCAGCGTCTTGACGCGGCCGTTCATCATCTCGGGAAAGCCGGTGAGGTCGGAGATGTCGCGGACCTCCAGCCCTGCCTCTCGCAGCACCTTTGATGTCCCGCCGGTCGAGACGAGTTCGACTCCCTTGGCGGCAAGCGCCTGACCGAGTTCGACGATCCCGGTCTTGTCGGAAACCGAGAGGAGGGCGCGGCGGATGGTGATGCTGGTCATGGCGGGGGCCTCTAGGATGCGGGCCGGATTATCGCAATGCCGTAGCGACGCGTCAGTTGCCCTTGCGCGCGCGATGGAACAGCCATGAGATGCTGGAGCCGCCAGTCAATGCTTCGCCGGTCAGGACCAGCTGCTGCGTTTCACGTGGAATGCCCTTGGCGTCGATCCACACGCTTTCCTCGATCGCGAGCGCGCCGCCACGCGCACGAAACTGCCAGACCGAGCCGGAGCGGGTGCGCAGCAGCGCGCCCGAGCCATCGGCCGTGGGGGTCGCTTCGACGGCGGGGTGGAGATGGAAGCGGACGGTGAAGGGCACCGCGCCGCCCTTGCCCCCGCGCTTGGCGGCGGGGAGCAGGCTGTCCTCGCCGCGCACGTCGCGGCCGTCGGTGCCAAGCGCGATGGTGCGGCGGTGGATCACGCCGTGGCGGCGGGCATAGCCGTCATGGCTCGCCTCAATCCGGCTGGCGGTTTCGGTCTCGTTGCGGCTCAGCTCCATCTCCACCACGCCGCGGCCGAGCGTGCCGTCGGGATGGATTGCGGTGGAGTTGCTGTCGCGCACGACCAGCGTGGAATGGGCGGCAGTGGTGCGCAGCCCCTCGGTCAATGCGGCCGGCAGGCGCAGGTCCGCACCGCGCGCGCCGCCACAGCTGACCACGATCCGTTCGGCCCCGTCGGAAAATTCGAACGCGAGCGTCGAGGCGCAGCCGCCCGCCATCACCCGCGCGATCGGCGGCGGGGCGGCGTCCATGATCAGCACCGTTCCCTGCTGGGCGAGGCGCTGATAGCCCCATTCATGCGCCTGACGTAGCGGGCGGACGCGCGCGCCGGTCGCTTCGATCGTCTGGTCGATGACGTCGCCGGGGATGGGCAGCCCTCCCTGCCAGCTGGCAAGGCCGCGATCGCCATGGCTGACGCCGAGCAAGGCAGCGACCATTCGGTTCACGGCATCGCCGACAAAGGGCGGCGCATCGAGGCGGCGGGCGGCATAGGTTTCGCGCAGCAGAGTCAGCACCTGGATCGCGTCGAGCAACGCGGCGGGCGAGCGGCCAGTGACTCCGCCGTCCCGGCTGACCGCGCCGGTGATCGCACGGAACAGCCCCGCCTCACCGAAGGAACGGCGCGGGTCGCCTCCGGGAATCATCAGCCCGGCGGTCAGGACGCCGCACCAGGCGGCAATGCGCGGCGCCCCGGTCGGCGCACGATCGGCGGCGCGGTCGAGGTGGCGTGCACCACGGGCAAGCGCGTGGAGCACCTGTGAGCGATAAACGAGGTCGGTGCTCGACAGGATCAGGGGCGCATGCGCGGTCCAATATTGCAGGCGGCGACCCCATAGGTCGGCGCGCCACGCGGGATCGGCGACCTTGCCGGCGTGCGCCGCCAGCCAGCCGCGCATCAGCGCTTCGGCAATTGGCGCGGCCTGTTGCCGGGTGGCGACGGTGGACAGGTCGCGCAGCCAGGCAAAGCTGTGCAGATGCTCGCCAAAGGCGGCGGACCAGCCGGGGCGGGCAAAGTCGAGCGTGGTGACGTCATGGCTTTCGCCGCGAAACATCAGCTTGCCGTCGAGCAGCGCATTGCCGCGCGCCGGATCGCCCATGAACGGATCGTCGGTCACTGCGATCAGCTTGAGCGGATGCCGCCCCTTCAGCCGCAGCGTATGGATCGGGGTGCGCCAGCTTAAGCGGAACAGCTTTTCGGAAATGCGGTCAGCAAGCGAAAGCCCACGGTCGCCGCCGATCCGGATGAGCCGCTTGCCCTGCTCGATCCCGTCGCCGGCTGCCCCGTCGGCAGGCTTGTCCCCGCCAATACTCACCCCGCCCGCAACGCCGCGATATTGTCGGCATAGGCCATGGGCCCGCCCTTGAACGCTGCCGTGCCCGCGACGAGCGCGTCGGCGCCGGCGGCGATGACTCGCGCGGCGTTGGTGCGATCGACCCCGCCATCGACTTCCAGGTCGATCGCGCGACCGCTGGTGTCGATGCGTGCGCGCAGGGCGGAGATCTTGGTGAGTTGGCTCTCGATGAACTTCTGCCCACCAAAGCCGGGGTTCACGCTCATCACGAGGATCAGGTCGACCAGGTCCATGACATGATCGACGACATCGACCGGCGTCGCGGGATTGAGCACGATCCCGGCGCGCTTGCCCAAGCCCTTGATCGTCTGAAGCGTGCGGTGGAGGTGCGGGCCGCTTTCGGGATGGACCGACAGGCAGTCGGCGCCCGCCTCGGCGAACGCCTCCAGCATCGGATCGACCGGGGCGATCATCAGATGGACGTCGAACGGCTTGGCGCTGTGCGGGCGCAGCGCCTTGATCACGGCCGGACCGATCGTGATGTTGGGGACGAAGTGCCCGTCCATCACGTCGATATGGATCCAGTCGGCCCCGGCCGCGTCGATCGCGCGTACTTCCTCGCCCAATTTGGCGAAATCGGCGGACAGGATGGACGGGGCGATGCGGACCGGGTTCATGGCCTTCCCTTTATCACCTCAACTCTAGGCGGCAACTCGCATGAGCCGCACCATGAAAAACCCGTCCAGCCCGCCATGGTCCGCGAGCATGCCGGGCAGGGTGCGCAGCCAGCCGCGCGCATGGGCGGGAATCCCCTCGGGCAGTTCGTCGGGCAGGATTGGGTCGATCGCGAAACCGGGATGGTCGGCCAGGAAGCGTTCGATCTGCTGTTCGCCCTCCTCGGGCTCGAGCGAGCAGGTGGCATAGACCATCAACCCGCCGGGGCGGACCCAGCGCGCCGCGCGCGGCAGGAGTTGCGCCTGAAGCTCCGCCATCTCCGCGATCAGGCGCGGGCGGACGCGGTGGAGCACATCGGGGTGGCGGCGGAAGATGCCGGTCGCGCTGCACGGCGCGTCGAGCAGCACGGCGTCGGCTTCGAATCCAGGCTCCCATTTGAGCAGATCGGCGGCGATGACGGTCGCCGACAGGCCGGTGCGCTCCAGATTCTCGTGAAGTCGCGCCAGACGACTTTCCGAGGCGTCGACCGCAGTCACGGCCCATCCGGCGGCGGCGAGCTGAAGCGTCTTGCCGCCCGGCGCGGCGCACAGGTCGAGCACGCGGCCCGATCCGCTGCCGATCAGGCGGGCGGGGAGCGAGGCGGCGATGTCCTGCACCCACCACTCACCCTCGGCAAAGCCTTCATGCTCGGGAATGCTGGTGCCCGCCGCGACCCGGACATGGCCGGGGAGCAGACTTTCGCCCTCGACCGCGGATTCGCCGCGCAAGGTCAGGTCGAGCGGGGGCGGGGCAGCGATCGCGGCGCACGCGGCGTCGGCGACGCGCTCGCCCCAATTGCCGGCGATCCGGGCATAGACGTCGCCCGGCAGCGCCGGCGGATCGGTCAGCACGGCATTCTGGCGCATCAGCGTGCCGAACACGCCATGGACCAGCTTGCGCGGGCCGCCATCGACCAACGGCAGCGCGGTCGAGATCGCCGCATGCGGCGGGGTACCGAGCCGCAACGCCTGAACCAGCGCGATGCGCAGGACGAAGCGCGCCTTGGCGTCATCGGGCAGGCGGTTGCGCGTTGCGCTGTCGATCAGGTCGTCGAGATCGACGAGCCGGCGCAGCGCCTCAGCCGCGATTGCGTGCGCTAGCCCGCGATCGGACGGAGCGAGCCCTTGGGTCGAGGCGTCGAGCGCTTGCTCGATCGCGAGGCCGCGACGCAGGACTGCATCAAGCAGGCGCAGCGCGGCGAGGCGTGCTGGAACGCCAGGAGGATTGGCGGGACGGGGCGGGGGGCGATGACCAGTAGGGCGGGGCATCACCGCCCCCTACGCCGAAACGGCTGCGCGTTCACCCCCAAAGCGTCATCCGCGCCGGTTGGGATCGAGCGCGCTGCCGCGACGCGGTGCCGCGCGGACACCGAGCGCGGACGGGCGGTTTGCAGGGGCAGCGAAGACGTCGAGCGGCGCGCTCTGGCCCATCGTGACCGCGAGTTCCTCCAGCGCCGCGATGCGGTTGCCGGTGTCGGGATGGGTCGAAAACAGGCTGTCGCCGCCGCGCGCCAGGCCGGGGACGATGTACAGCTGCGACGCCGCCGGATTGCGCTGCGCAACCGGGTTCGGCACTGCCGCTGCGCCTTGGGCTAGTTTGGCCAGCGCCGAGGCGAGCGCGCGGGGGTTGCCGGAAATCTCGGCGCCACCCTTGTCCGCGCCATATTCGCGCGTCCGGCTGATCGCCATCTGCACGATCATTGCGGCGAACGGCGCGACGATCACGGCGAGGATCGTCGCCAGCATCGCGCCGCGATTGTCTCCGGCGCCGCCGCGAAAGAACAGGCCGAAATTGGCGAGCATCGAGATCGCACCCGCAATCGTCGCAACCATCGTCATGATCAGCGTGTCACGGTTGCGCACATGTGCCAGCTCGTGCGCCATCACCCCGGCGATCTCGTCGCGGTTGAGGATGCTGAGCAGACCCGTCGTCGCCGCGACCGCCGCATTCTCGGGATTGCGTCCGGTGGCAAAGGCGTTGGGGTGGGGCGAATCGATGACATAGACCTTGGGCATGGGCAGCTGCGCGCGCTGGGCCAAGCCCGCGACGAGGCCATAGAATTCGGGTGCCGAGGCGGCGTCGACCTGGCGCGCGCCGTGCATTTTCAGCACGATCTTGTCGGCGTTCCAGTAGGTGAACAGGTTCATTCCCACCGCGACCAGCAGCGCGATGATCATGCCCCCGCGCCCGCCGATGGTGAAGCCCAAAGCCATGAACAAAGCGGTCAATGCCGCCAGCAACATCGTCGTCTTGAAGCCGTTCACTTGGATTCGATCCTTTCAGACCCCAATGTGGGAAATGCCACGTCCCGCTTCAATCGAGGAACCATCATGGGCAAGCGCCCCCCACATGTGAAGCCGCCCGCCTATCTGTCCAAGAGCCCGCCGCTGCCGCGACCGGAAGCGGGCAAGAAGGCGGAAAGTGACCCGCTCGGCAACGATCCCACGCGCTATGGCGACTGGGAGCTGAAGGGCATCGCGATCGATTTCTGAACCGCTCCCGGAACGAAATCCGGGGGCGGCGCGTCCTGCGGCGATGACTGCACCGTCCCGTACCCTGATGATCCGGATCGCCATCGGCATTGCCGCGGCGCTCTTTCTGCTGCTGCTCGCGCTCGCGATGATGCCGTGGGGGGCGTTCAAGGGGCGGGCCGAACGCGCCCTGACGGCGCAGATCGGTGCGCCGGTGACGATCGGGGCGATCGAGCGGCGCGGGCTGTTTTCCTTTGCGCCGCTGCTCGACATTCGCGACCTGCGCATCGCCCAGCCCGACTGGGCCGGTGCAGGCGAAATGGTGCGGGTCGAGCGTGTGACCGTGCGGCTGCCGGTGCTGCCGATCCTGACCGGACGGTTCGCGCCGGAGCCGGTCGAGGCGGAGAATGGGCGCATTGTGCTGATTCGTGCGAAGGATGGCCGCAAGAGTTGGGAGCGTGAACGCGAGCGCAGCAGCGGCGGGGGCAGCGGGCTTGACCGACTGGCGGTGCACAATCTGATCCTCGACTATCGCGATGCGAAGAAGGACCGGCGCGCGACGCTGCGGATCGATTCGGATGGATCGGGCTTTCGTGCGGGTGGCGACGGCGCGCTGGGCGATGAACCGGTACGCATCCAGATCGCTGGCGACCCGGTGGCGGGGCGCAAACGCTGGGGCTTTCGCGCGACCGTGGCGGGACCGCGCACCCGGATCGAGGCCGATGGCGCGATGGCGGCGCCGTTCAACACCCGCGACATGGCCTTTGCACTCAAGGCGCAGGGCAACGACCTGCTCGATATCGACCGGGTGATCGAGGCGGGGCTGTTCGGTACCCAGCCGGTGGCGCTGACCGGACAGGTGTCGCGCAAGGGCGACCAGTGGCGGATCGAGCGGCTCGCCGGGACGATCGGGCAATCGCGCCTGTCGAACGCCACCGCGACCGTGGACAAGAGCCAGCCAGGACGGACGCGCATCGAGGGGGATGTCGTGCTCGCCACGCTCGCCTTTGACGACCTTGCCAGTGATCGCGGGCTGGCGATCGCTGCTGCGCGCCGCGCACGGCTGGGCGACCGGCTGGTGCCGGCGACGCAGATCGACCTCAAGAGCGTGAGCGATGTCGATGGCGTGCTGCGCGTGCGGGTGGACCGCATTCTCGGCACGATGGGCTTCGGTTCGGCGGAGGCGACGCTGACGCTCGACGATGCGCGGCTGACCGTCGCTCCGTTCGCGATGGGGATGACGCCCGGGCGGATGAGCGGGCGCGTGGTGATCGACCAGCGTGGCGGGAAGTCCGCGCCGACCCTGACCCTCGATCTGTCGCTGCGTGGCAGCCGCATCGCCGCACTAGCCGGGGACGGGGTGCTGGACGCGCCGCTACAGGGGCATGTCCGTTTGACCGGGGAGGGGCGCACGATCCGCGCTGCCGTCGGTCGGTCGAGTGGCAGCATTGCGCTGGTCGGTAGCGCGGGGCGGATTCCGGCGAACATCGCGTCGTATCTGGGGCTGGATGTCGGGCGCGGCGCGCTGGTCGATGGCGACAAGCTGGCGGCGTTGCGCTGCATGATCCTGCGGCTCGATGTGAAGGGCGGTACCGGGACGATGGCGCCGTTTCTGATCGACACGTCGCGCAGCCAGTCGCGTTTTGCCGGCACGGTGGACCTGTCGAACGAGCGGCTGTCGCTGGCGATGACCGGATCGCCGAAGAAGGAAAGCCTGTTGCGGCTGACCAAGCCGGTGCCGGTGTCGGGCACGATCAAGTCGCCGGTGATGCGCCTGCCCGATGGCGCGAAGCCCAATGTCGGCGGCGTGCTGAAGCTGCTGGGTGATGCGATTGGCGGTGACCGTCCGCCGCTGGCGGAGGATGCGAATTGCAGCGCGCTGGCGGCGACCGCGTTGCGCTAGAGTGCGTCGCGGATCTTCAGGACGGTATTCCAGTTGCGCGCGGTGGTGACCGGGTCGCGCGTCGCCTTGCCCAACGGAGCATGCAGGATCGACCGCGCCTGACCCTCCGGGAAGTCGATATACAGTTCCCGGTCGATCGCCTGTGCGCGTTCGGGGCCATCATGGGTGGCCATTAGCGCTTCGACGGCTGCCGAATCGACCGGCTTGCGATGGAAGGTCACGACGAGAAAACTCGGGCGGTCCTTCGCGCCGTCGGGGAACGGGTTGGCTGCCACGACCGCCGGCATCTCCTCGGGCGTGCGGACGAAAATCTCGGACTTGAGCCCGGTCGCCTCTGCCAGCGCGGCGTGGATCTGCGTTTCGAGCACTTCGCGGGCCGCGCCGGGCGCGGTAAACACGACATTGCCCGAGGCGAGCAGGGTCTTCACCTCGGTAAAGCCCAATCCCTCGATCACCGCCTTGAGTTCCGCCGATTTGAGCTGACGCTTGCCGAGGTTGATCCCCCGCAGCATCGCCGCCCATCTCATGCGGTTTCCCCGCGCGGCGGGCGGGCGAGCAGCGCATCAACGACGGTGCGGACCGGCGTTCCTTCGAGCAGCGCGCAGACGGCTTCGGTCACCGGCATCTCGACCCCGGCGGCGCGCGCGGCTTCGCGCAGCACCGGCGCGGTTGCCGCACCCTCGGCCACGGTGCGGCGGTCGGCGAGCAGGTCGGCGGCGGCTTTGCCCTGACCGAGGCCGACGCCGAGCGAGAAGTTGCGCGAGTTGGTCGAGGAACAGGTGAGGACGAGGTCGCCTAGCCCCGACAACCCCGCCAGCGTCTCCGGCCGCCCGCCGCGCGCGACGCCGAAGCGCGTCATCTCGGCAAAGCCGCGTGCGATCAGGGCCGCGCGGGCGTTGAGGCCGAGCCCCGCGCCCTCGACCACGCCGCAGGCGATCGCGAGGACATTCTTCACCGCCCCGCCAATCTCCGCGCCGGTGACGTCGGCCGAGCCATAGGTGCGGAAGGTCGCGCCGCCGAGCCGATCGGCCAGCGCATCGCGCAGGGCATCGTCCTCGCACGCCAGCGTAACGGCGGTGGGCAACCCCTTGGCCACTTCATGCGCGAAGGTCGGGCCGGACAGGACCGCGACTGGCGCGTCGGGATGCAGCTCGCGGGCGATCTCGGCGACGAGTTTCCGCGACCCCGCCTCGATCCCCTTGGCGCACAGCACCAGCGGGCGATTGTCGGCAGGAAGCTGGGACAGCACCGAACGCAGGAACTGCGCGGGGACGACGACGAGCAGCGCGTCGCAATACGACAGCGCCGCGAGGTCGCTGGTCGCGCGGATCGACGGGGCGAGCGGGATGCCGGGCAGGAACAGCGCGTTCTCATGCGCCGCGTTGATCGACGCCACGACGTCATCCTCGCGCGCCCACAGCGTCACCGGCTGGTCGTTACGCGCTGCGACTTGGGCAAGCGCCGTGCCCCATGCGCCGCCGCCGAGAACCCCGATCTTCATGCCTTCACCCCCGCACCACGCACCTTTTCCGCATCCGGGTCGAGCGGCCAGCGCGGGCGCGCGGGCATGTCGAGCGGATCGGTCAGGCCGAGCGCAAACCGCTCGACCCCGGCCCAGGCGATCATGGCGGCATTGTCAGTGCAGAGCCAGAGCGGCGGCGCGACGAAGCGCAGGCCATGGTCCGCTGCCAGTGTCGTCAGCGCGGCGCGGACGGCGGTGTTGGCGGCGACCCCGCCCGCGACGACGAGCGCGGTGGCCTCGGGCGCCTTGGCCAGCGCAATGCGGGTGCGATCGACCAGACAGTCGACCACCGCCTGCTGGAACGAGGCGGCGAGATCTTCGGGTGCGAACTTGCCGACCTTGCGCGCGACGTCGCTCTTGAGGCCCGCGAAGGAGAAATGCGGCTCGCCCGATCCGACCAGCGGGCGCGGCAGCGGGACTGCGCGTGGGTCGCCGCGCTTGGCCGCTTCTTCGACCGCCGGGCCGCCGGGGAAGCCGAGGCCGAGCAGTTTGGCGGTCTTGTCGAACGCCTCGCCCGCCGCATCGTCGATCGTGGTGGCGAGGCGGCGATAGGCACCGACGCCTTCGACCAGCAGCAACTGACAATGCCCGCCGGAGACAAGGAGGAGGAGGTAAGGGAAAGCCAGATCGGGGTCGGAGAGGCGCGGTGACAGCGCATGCCCCTCGAGATGGTTGACCGCCACCAGCGGCTTGCCCGCGGCGTGCGCCAGCGCCTTCCCGGTGACCAGGCCGACCATCACCCCGCCAATCAGCCCCGGTCCGGCGGTGGCGGCGACCGCGTCGACATCCGCGAGGGTTACGCCCGCTTCTTCGAACGCGGCGGCGATCAGCGGCTCGAGCGCCTCGACATGCGCGCGCGCGGCGATTTCGGGGACGACGCCGCCGAACGGTCGATGCGCCTCATCCTGTCGCGCGAGGCGGTGGGACAGGATGCGGCGGTCACCCGTCACCAGCGCGGCGGCGGTTTCGTCACAACTCGATTCGAGGCCGAGGATCAACATCGCGCCGATCTAGGGATTCATCCTCCTCTTGTCGAAGCCTCTGCGAGTGTGGTCGCAACCTTTGCCTCCGACTCCGCGTGGAGCGCCCAGAAGTCGCGTACCGGCTGTCCGGCGAGCAGTCCTTGGAGCACCGCCAGATGCGAATGCCAGCCGCCGCCGAAATTGGCCATCGGCGCGGGTCCGGTGATGCCGCTGTGCGTCAGGACGAGGCGGGTCTTGTCGTCGCCCTCGGCGAACAGCTCGAACCGCGCAGTCCCTTCGGCGCCTTCGTCCCAGCTGATCGCGAAGACGTGCGGCGGGTCATATTCCACCACGCGCTCGCGCCCGACTGCGCCTTTCCATTTCGCGTAGCGCTCGGGATAGGGGACCGCGTCCGCCGACAGATTGTCGTGGTCGAACACCAAATCCACCGGCGCATCCGCGCGGGCATCGGTGCCGCCTGCGAACCATTTCCGACGCAGATCGGCCTCGACCAGATAGCGCCACACGGTCGCGGGCGGCGCGTCGAGGACGCGGACGATGCGCAGCGTATCGGGGGCGAGGATGGCGAGATCGGCAATCATATCGGTCATGGCGTGTCTCCCTTGGGAAGGTCGGCGAGCATCGTTTCGAGAGTGTCCAGCCGCGCGGTCCAGAATCCCGCCCATTGCTGGAGCCACTGGTTCGCTTCGGCGAGCGGGGCGGGGTTGAGCGCGCAGCGGTGGGTGCGCCCGTCGCGGCGACGCGTGACGAGGCCGGCGCGTTCGAGCACCTGGACGTGCTTCGATGCGCCGGCGAGGGTCATCGCATAGGGCTGGGCCAGCTCGCCGATGCTCTTCTCCCCGCTGGAGAGTGTGGCGAGCATCGCGCGCCGGGTGGGATCGGCGAGCGCGTGGAAGGTCATGTCGAGTCGTTCAACCATTTGGTTGAATTACCCGCCGTCCCGATAACTGTCAACCGATCGGTTTAGTTTCTCGCGAGCGCCCGATCCGAGACGAACGGGTTGGTCTTGCGCTCCTGACCGAAGCTGCTCGGCTGGCCATGGCCGGGGACGAACACGGTATCGTCGCCGAGCGGCCACAGCTTGCTAGTGATCGCGTCGAGCAAATCCTGATGATTGCCCATCGGAAAATCGGTGCGGCCGATCGAGCCCTGAAAGATCACGTCGCCGACGATCGCCAGCTTCGATGGCGCATGGTGGAACACGACATGGCCCGGCGTGTGGCCGGGGCAGTGATAGACGTCGAGTGTCAGCTCGCCGACCGTGACGGTGTCGCCATCGACCAGCCAGCGATCGGGCTCGAACGGCTTGCCGTCGATGCCGTAATTGCGACCATCATCGTCGAGTCGGCTGATCCAGAAGCGGTCGGCCTCATGCGGCCCCTCGATCGGCACGCCGAGTTCGGCGGCGAGCTTCCCCGCCTGTCCGCAATGGTCGATATGGCCATGGGTGATCAGCAATTTTTCGATGGTGACGCCATGCTGCTGCGCTGCGGCCTTCAGCAAATGGAGGTCTCCACCCGGATCGGTGAAGACGCCGCGCATGGTGCGGGTGCACCACAGCAGGGTCGAATTCTGCTGAAGCGGGGTGATGGGCACGATGGCGGCGCGCAGCGGGGGCGTGGACATGGGCGGTGAGATAGGCGGCGCGCGGCCAAGCGGCAACAGAGGCTTGCGGGCGGACGTTTAGCGCTTCATGGCCGATGCGATGCTTGTCCAGACACCGTTTGTGCTGCTCGACGACGCCCGACCGGGGGGGGCGGAAGCGCGCCTCTACACCGCGCCGGTGCGGGTGATCGCTGCGCACCGACCGGACGAGGTTTCCCCGGCGCTGGCCGCGCTCGACGCCGCACGGGCGGAGGGGCTGCATGTGGCGGGGTACATCGCTTACGAAGCGGGGCATGCGCTGGAGCCGCGCTTGGGCGGGCTGAGCCGGGAAAGCGACACGCCGCTGTTGTGGTTCGGCTTGTTCGAGTCGGTCGAGCAGCTCGCGCCCGACGCGATTGCCGCACGGCTTCCCGATCCGGCGGGCGCATGGGTCGGGCGGCCAGCGCCGCGGATCAGCCGCAGCGACTATGACGCCGCTTTTGCCCGCGTGCATGACTGGATCGAGGCGGGGGATATCTATCAGGCGAATCTGACGTTCCGCGCGGCAGTGCGCGTGATCGGCGATCCGCTCGCCGCTTATGCCGCGATCCGCTCGCGCGCGGCGGCCGGCTATGGCGGAATCGTGTGGACCGGTAGCGACTGGCTGCTGTCCTTCTCGCCCGAGCTGTTCTTCGCGCTCCGCCAGGGCGAGCTGATCGCGCGGCCGATGAAGGGGACGACCCCGCGCGGCGCGACTCCCGAAGCGGACGAAGCGGCGCGCGGGGAACTGGCGCAGGACGAAAAGCAGCGCGCCGAAAATCTGATGATCGTCGATCTGATGCGCAACGACCTGACTCGCATCGCCGCGCCGGGCAGCGTGTCGGTGCCCGAGCTGTTCAAGGTCGAAACCTATCCCACGCTGCACACAATGGTGTCGACCATCGCGGCAAAGCTCGCGCCCGACATCGGGCCGGGTCAGGCGCTGGCGGCGATCTTTCCGTGCGGATCGGTGACGGGCGCGCCGAAGATCCGGGCGATGGAAGTGATCGCGGCGGTCGAGCCCGACGCGCGCGGCGCCTATACCGGCTCGATCGGGCGGATCGACCCGGATGGCGATGCCGCGTTCAACGTCGCGATTCGCACGCTCCATCTGCGCGACAGGGCCAGCGAGGCGAGCATCGGGCTGGGCTCGGGCGTGGTCGCTGATTCGCGCGCAGGCGAGGAATGGGACGAGTGTCTGGCCAAGGGCGCGTTCCTCACGCGCGGCCAGCGGCGGTTCGACCTGATCGAGACGATGGCGTTCGATCCGGTCGGCGGAATCGCGCTATTGGAGCGCCATCTTGAACGCATGCGCGCGAGCGCTGAGGCATTCGGGATCCGCTTCGACCGCCACGGCGTGCGCAACGAGCTGCAGGCGGCGACCTTCCGCCTGCGCCATCCGGCCAAGGTGCGGCTGCTGCTGTCGCCTGACGGGCGGATCGCGATCGGCACCGCACCGATGCCTGAGGTTGCGCTCGATCCGGTGACGGTGGCGCTGGCCACCCGCCAAGTTGCGCCGCGCGACTTTCGCTTGGCGCACAAGACGACCGACCGTCGCCCCTGGCCGCGTGTCGCCGGGGCGTGGGAGACGGTCTATATCGATGCCGATGGTTATCTGACCGAGGGCAGCTTCACATCGATCTTCGTCCCCGGCGCGGATGGCGTGCTGCGCACCCCGCCGCTCACCTGTGGCATCCTGCCCGGCGTGCTGCGCGCCGAGCTGATCGCCAGCGGACGCGCGGTCGAGGCCGAATTGCGGCCCGAAGACCTTTCTGACGGATTCTTCCTCGGCAATGCCCTGCGCGGGCTGGTTTCGGCTGTTACGGTTGCGGATGGGGGCATCACGACCCTATAGGGCGCGCGGTTTCCATTCAGAGAGGCGTTTTCCATGCAGACCTCCGCCGCGCTCAACCGCATCCAGCCCTCCGCGACTCTCGCGATGACGAGCCGCGTATTCGAGCTGAAGCGCGCAGGGGTCGATGTCATTGGCCTTGGCGCGGGCGAACCCGATTTCGACACGCCCGATTTCGTCAAAGAGGCTGCGATCGAGGCGATCCGCCGCGGCGCGACGAAGTACACCAATGTCGATGGCGCGCCCGAGCTCAAGGCCGCGATCGTCAAGAAGTACGCGCGCGACAACGGCCTGACCTATGCCGAGACCCAGATCAGCGTGAATTCGGGCGGCAAGCACACGCTGTTCAACGCATTCTGCGCGACGATCGACGCGGGCGATGAGGTGGTGATCCCCGCGCCTTATTGGGTCAGCTATCCCGATGTGGTCGAGTTCGCGGGCGGCAAGCCGGTGTTCGTCGCTGCCGGTGCCGACCAGAATTACAAGATCACCCCGGCACAGCTCGATGCGGCGATCACCGCGAAGACCAAATGGGTGGTGCTCAACTCGCCGTCCAACCCGACCGGCGCAGCGTATAGCGCGGCCGAGCTGCGCGCGCTGGGCGAGGTTCTGGAGCGGCACCCGCATGTCCTGATCTACGCCGACGATATGTACGAGCATATCCTGTATGACGGCTTCGAATTCGCGACGATCGCGCAGGTGTGCCCGTCGCTTTTCGACCGCACCCTGACCGCCAACGGCGTGTCTAAGGCTTATGCGATGACCGGCTGGCGCATCGGTTATGCCGGTGGGCCGCAATGGCTGATCAAGGCGATGGGCAAGCTCCAGTCGCAATCGACCAGCAACCCGTGCAGCATCAGCCAGGCGGCGTCGGTGGCGGCGCTCAACGGCGACCAGTCGTTCCTGACCGAGCGCAACGCCGCGTTCCAGACGCGCCGCGACCTGGTGGTGTCGATGCTCAACCAGATCGATGGCATGACCTGCCCGACGCCCGAAGGCGCCTTCTACGTCTATCCCGAATTCAGCGCGCTGATCGGCAAGACGACGCCAAAGGGGCTGAAGATCGACACCGACGAAGCAATGGTCGGCTATCTGCTCGACGATGCCGGCGTCGCGGCGGTGCATGGCGGCGCGTTCGGCCTCTCGCCGGCGCTGCGCATCAGCTACGCCACCAGCGAGGCGCTGCTGACGCAGGCATGCACACGTATCCAGGAAGCTTGCGCCGCGCTGCGTTAGAGTTCAGCTGCGCTGAAGCGGCGCCGGCCCGCTCCCCCACCCGGCCACCCATAGAATACACTGGCGCTGGGTGGCCGGGTGGGGGAGCGGGCCGGTGCGGCCTGAACTAAGCCGCGACTTTTTTTCGACCATTTCTGAAACCTTTTGCGCGGCCTTCCCGAATATGAACGGGAAGGCCAGCGCAGGTTCAGCGTGGCCAAGTTACTCTTTGCTTGGAATCGGAGCTGGCATCCCCATCTTCGCGCCAATCAACAAGGACCAGACTCATGATCGCGGCTCTCAAATCGCCGTTCCTCCGCCGTTTCCTCACCGGCTTTTCGCTCGGCGCGATCGGGATGATCGCGTTGCATGCGGAGCAGGTGATGGCGGCACCGTTGTTCTGATGCTGCGCGCGGCCGCTCTTGGCGTTGCAGGCCTCGGCGCAATTGCCTTTGCCAACCTCGCGGGGCTGGTGCCGCCGGTGCTTGCGGGTGGCGGAGAGAAGGCGGTCGCGATCCCTGCATCGGCGAGCGATGTCGCGCCGGCGCAGGGCGATCAGGTCGCGGTGCTCGCGGGGGGCTGTTTCTGGGGCATGGAAGCGGTGTTCGAGGGGGTAAAGGGCGTCAAGTCGGTCGTCAGCGGCTATGCCGGCGGCACCCGCGCCACGGCGACCTATGCCCAGGTCTCGACCGAGCGCACCGGCCATGCCGAGGTGATCCGGATCGTCTATGACCCGCGCGTGGTCAGCTATGCGACGCTGCTGCGCATCTATTTTTCGGTCGCGCACGATCCGACCCAGCTCAATCGTCAGGGTCCGGACACCGGCCCCAGCTATCGCTCGGCGATCTTTCCGCAAAATCCGGGGCAGGCCCGCGTTGCACGTGCCTATATCGACCAGCTTGGCAAAACCGGTGCCTATCGCGCGCCGATCGTGACGAAGATCGAGAGCGGTGCGTTCTTCGAGGCGGAGGCGGAGCATCAGGACTTTGCCCGCCGCAACCCCAACCACGGCTATATCGTCCGCTGGGACAAGCCCAAGGTGGCGGCATTCCGGGCGGCGTTCCCCAGCCTGGCGATCTAGAAGCCCAGCTCCGCCAGCTTTCCCGCCAGTTCCGGCGGAAGTGACGCCATCTCGCCGCTGCCCAGATCAACCGGGGCGTCGTTGCCCTCCAGATAGCGCCAGCCCTGATGAGCGCGCTTGGGCTGCGGCACGACCTGTACCAATGTCGGATCGAGCAGGATCGCGCAGCGCCCGCCCTCCGCTTCGGCAAAGCCCAGGATCGGCGAGCGGGCGATGAGCTGATGCTTGAGGATCCAGAACAGCGATCCCTCTCCCGCAATCTCCTCATGCCGCTTGGGCAGATAGCGGGTGGTCAGCGCGACCGGGCCGGTCACGCCACGCAGCGTGAGGCGTTCGCGCAGATGCTCAAAACTCGCGGCGCCGAATGCGACTTTGGTCAGATGGAGGGCCATCGCGGCGATCTGGGGGCCGCGCGCCCGCCGGTCAAGCTACCAGCCGACCAGTCCCGACGCGACGGCAAGGCCGAGAAAGGCGAGGAACCCCATCGAATCGGTCACCATCGTCACGAACACCGATGACGCGACCGCCGGATCCTGATCCATGCGGTCGAATGCGACCGGGACCAGCACTCCGGCCAGGCCCGCGACGAGGATGTTGATGACGATCGCCGCCGCGATCACGCCTCCCAGCGCGGGGTTGGAGAAGACCAGCCCCGCACCCAGCCCCAGCAGCACCGCGATCGTCCCGCCGTTGAGGAGGGCGACCCTGATCTCGCGCTTGACCATTCGCACTGTGTTCGACTGGGTCAGCTGATTGGTGGCGATCGCGCGCACGATGACCGCCATCGTCTGCGTCCCGGCATTGCCGCCGATCGAGGCGACGATCGGCATCAGCACCGCAAGCGCCACCATCTGTTCGATCGCGCCGCCGAACACCGCGATGATCGATGACGCCACCAATGCGGTGAACAAATTGGCGATCAGCCAGCGGACGCGCGCGATATAGGTGTCGCGGATCGGTTCGTTGATGTCGCCATCGCCTGCGCCCGACAGCAGCAGCGCGTCCTCGCCGGCTTCCTCGGAAATGATGTGGACGATGTCGTCCACGGTGATCACGCCGACCAGTCGCCCGGAATCGTCGGTCACGGCGGCGGAGATCAGCGCGTATTTCTGGAAGATCAGCGCGACTTCCTCCTGGTCCATGTCGACCGGAATCAGCGTCTGTTCGCGCTTCATCACATCGGCCATCGACACCGATCGCGGGGTACGCAGGATCCATGACAGGGCGCAGGTGCCGACCGGATGATGCGCCGGATCGACGACGAAGATTTCCCAAAAATCGGTCGCGAGTTGCTCTTCTCCGCGCAGATAATCGAGCACGTCGCCGACGGTCCAATGCTCGGGCACGGCGATCAGCTCGCGCTGCATCAGGCGGCCGGCGGATTCCTCGGGGTAGGACAGCGCCTCTTCAATCGCGGCGCGATCATCGGGGTCGAGCGCGCGGAGGACGGCGCGCTGGTCCTCCTCCTCCATATCCTCGATGATCGCGACGGCGTCGTCGGTATCGAGTTCGGCGGCGATGTCGGCGACTTCGTGCGGCTCGAGCGCCTCGATCAGCGCCTCGCGCACCCAGTCGTTCATCTCGGCGAGCACGTCGCCGTCGATCAGGCCGGCGATCGCCGCGGCAAGTGCCTGGCGCTGGTCGGTCGGCGTCAGCTCGACCAGATCGGCGATGTCGGCGGGGTGCAGCGGTTCGACCCGCTCGCGCACAGCCTCAACATCGCCCGCTTCCACCAGCTCGAGGATCGTCCGGACGAAGTCGGGCGACAGGCTGTCCTGTGCGTCGTGCGACGCCGACTCGGCGGTGCCGGTCGCGGTTTCGGTCTCGTCGTTCATCGAGCCTCCTCCGACTGCGCTGCCTGCCCCCCTCTAACGCGCTCGAATCGTGCTGCCAATCCGCCGCAGCCGCGATGCGATTTGCAACCCGCCCCGCTGCGCCCTAGTGGGGGTGCCAGAGTGTTTCCCTTCTGGAGTATCCGTTTCGATGTCCGATCTTCCGACGCGCCTCATCATGACGCTCGACGCCGGCGACGTTCATATCCAGCTGCGCCCCGACCTCGCGCCCAAGCATGTCGAGCGGATCGTCAAGCTGGCCGATAGCGGCTTCTATGACGGCGTCGTGTTCCACCGCGTGATCGACGGGTTCATGGCGCAGGGCGGCGATCCGACCGGCACCGGCATGAGCGGGTCGAAAGAACCCAACCTGCCCGCCGAGTTCAGCCGCGAAGCGCATGTCCGTGGTGCCTGCTCGATGGCGCGCACCAATGATCCAAACAGCGCCAATTCGCAGTTCTTCATCTGCCTCGACGATGCGACCTTCCTCGACGGCCAGTACACCGTGTGGGGCATGGTGACCGAAGGCATGGAGCATGTCGACGCGCTGCCCAAGGGCGAGCCGCCGCGCGAGCCGGGCAAGATCGTCAAGGCACGCAGCGAAGCGTGATCTGTTCGGTTGAGGCGGGAGCGGCTCCGACCCGCTCCCGGTTCAGCCCAAGTTCAACGCGGAACCGGCAGGGGCGGAGCATGTTTGGCACTAACATGATGTTTCGCCCCTTCGCGGCTGTGGCCGCGCTCACCCTCCCGCTCGCCCTGCCTGCCGCCGCGCAGCAGGGCACGCTCGCGCAGGTGCAACAGCATCTGCGCGCCACCCAGACGATGACCGCGGCGTTCAGCCAGACCGATCGGGTCGGAAAGACGTTGAATGGCACGATGACGCTCAAGAAGCCGGGCAAGATCCGGTTTCAGTATGAAAAGGGCGTGCCGCTGCTGATCGTCGCCGATGGCAGCGCGCTGTGGTTCATCGATTATTCGGTGCGGCAGGTGCAGCGCTGGCCGGTCAAGGATTCGCCGCTCGGCATCCTGATGAACCCGGACGGCAATGTCGCGCGCTATGCTAAGGTGGTTCCGACCGGCAATCCGAACGTGGTGAGCGTCGAGGCGCATGATCCCAAGCGGCCCGAATATGGCCGCATCACCATGGTGTTTGCGCGCAATGCCTCGGCCCCCGGCGGGCTGATGCTCCAGGGTTGGGTCGCGCTGGATTCGCAGAACAACCGCACCACCGTCCGCCTGTCGAACCAGCGCTTCAATGCGCCGGTCAGCGACGGAGCGTTCCGCTGGAACGACCCGCGGCAAAAGGGCGGTCGTCGCTGACATTTGCGTTCATGTTGGTGACAGCTTTGAGTCGCTAAACCGGATTTTGCGGACGGGGCTTCGGGATTTTTTCCCCCTGTTGCCCGAGGCACATCCCGTCCCGCCTGCGTGACGAACGCCAGGTCGGCCCTCGCTCCATGCCCCCGGAGCGGGGGCCTTTTGGCGTTAATGTGCGCCGCTCTCGCGGCGGTGCGGTGCCAGCCCGCTCCCCCACCCGGCCACCCATAGAATACTGGCGTAGGGTGTCCGGCTGGCGGAGCGGGTGACACCGCACGCTCAACCTTGGGCTGGCATCGGCGCGGGATCGCCCCTAGATCACGCGCGATGAAGATCGCCTCCTGGAACATCAACTCCGTCCGCTTTCGCATGGAGATCGTCGAGCAGTTTTTGCGTGAAGAAGCGCCGGATGTGCTGTGTCTTCAGGAAACCAAGGTGATCGACGGCGACTTCCCGCATGGCCCCCTGCGCGCGTTGGGGTACGACCATATCGTCATCCACGGCCAGCGGATGCACCACGGCGTGGCGATCGTCAGCAAGGTGCCGTTGGTCGAGGACGACCGGCTCGACTGGCAGGCCAATGGCGAGGCGCGGCATGTCGGCGTGCGGCTGCCCAATGGCGTGCGGCTCGAGAATGTCTATGTCCCGGCGGGCGGCGACATTCCCGACCGTGAGAAAAACCCGAAATTCGGTCAGAAGCTCGATTTCGTCGAGCGGATGACGCGCTGGTCGGAAGGCCTGGGCAGCCTGCCGGTGATCGTCACTGGCGACTTCAACATCGCCCCGCTCGAATGCGATGTGTGGAGTCACAAGCAGTTGCTCGACGTGGTCAGCCACACGCCGATCGAGGTCGAGGCGCTGGGGCGGATGCAGGCCGCGAACGACTGGGTCGATCTTGGCCGCCACTTTATTCCAGCGCCTGAGCGCTGCTTCACCTGGTGGAGCTATCGCGCGAAGGACTGGGCGGCGTCGGATCGTGGCCGGCGGCTCGACCATATGTGGGCGAGCGGCGATGTCGCGGCGCAGGCGACTGCGCACCGCGTGTGCGAGCCGTGTCGCGGCTGGCTCAAGCCGTCGGACCATGTCCCGATCGTCACCGAGTTCGACTTTTGAGCGGCACTGCTCCCGATCCCCGCGCCGCCGCGCGCGCGATCGACGCGATGCGGCGCGGCTGGCCGCTCGCGATCCGCGGAAGCACCGGCGCCTTGTCGCTGCTGGCAGTCGAAACGGCGGATGCCGGCAGGCTCGCCGAGTTCGATCCGGGGATTGCCGCGCCGTTGCTGATCACATCGGGCCGCGCGGTGACGCTCAAGCTCGCCAATCAGGCCGCCGCCGCCGTTCCGGATTCACCGGTGATGATCGCGCGCCGCCCGTGGCTGGATTTCGACGCAGCGGTTGCGCTGTCCGATCCGCAGCTCGATCTGCGCGTCCCGCTCAAGGGCCCGTATCGCGCGGTGCCGGCGATGGCGCCCGATGCGGCGGCAGCGGCGCTGCGGCTGGCGCGGATCGCCGGGCTGCTCCCCGCATTCTTCGTGCGCGGCGAGGGGCCGGGGCACCGGGTCGACGATGCGATCACCCCGGCGGACATCCAGGCGCATGAGGATCCCGCGCGCTTGCGGCTGGTCACGCGCGCGCGGCTGCCGGTCGTCGGGGCCGAGGATGCCGAGATCGTCGCGTTTCGTACGCCCGAGTCGCCGGACGAACATATCGCGTTGATGATCGGCCAGCCCAACGGCAATCCGCCGCTGGTGAGGCTGCACAGCGAATGCTTGACCGGCGACGTACTCGGCAGCCTGAAATGCGATTGCGGGCCCCAGCTCCACGCCGCGATCCGCGCGATCGCCGCCAATGGCTGGGGCATTTTGCTCTATCTGCGGCAGGAGGGACGCGGGATCGGCCTGATCAACAAGCTGCGCGCCTATGCGTTGCAGGATCAGGGGTTCGACACGGTCGATGCGAACACCCGGTTGGGCTTCGCGGTCGATGCGCGCGATTTCGGGGTAGCGGCCCGGATGCTGACGCAATTGGGGCAGACCAATGTGCGGCTGCTGACCAACAACCCGGCGAAGGTCGCCGGGCTCGAAGCCGCCGGGGTCGCGGTGGCCGAGCGGGTTGCGCACCAGCTGCCCGCCAACCCGCACAACGCCGCCTATCTCGCGACCAAGCGCGACCGCACCGGGCACCAGCTTTAGGTCCCACCGTAAACGCTGAGGGTGTCGAGGCACCGTTCCCGCCATGGTCGGGAGCGGACGATCATCGTGCTCACGTCAAAAGGCGGTTTGCGTAATCTGCTTATTGTGCGGGCAGCGGATTTCTCCGCCTAAAAATTAGGCAGTTGTTCGCGCCTGCACAATTTTTTACCTTTCGGTAACGTTTCGATCGCGCGGAATCCCGGGAATCCTGCCTTTTCCGACTCTGGCACGCCCTTTGCTGAATGCTCCTCGGGACAAACGCGAAAGGGGGCGGAATGAAACTCGTCATCGCCATCATCAAGCCGTTCAAGCTCGATGACGTCCGGGAGGCGCTCACCGAGTTGGGCGTTGCCGGGATGACCGTGACCGAGGTTAAGGGGTTCGGGCGGCAAAAGGGCCAGACCGAAATCTACCGCGGCGCGGAATACAGCACCAACATGGTGCCCAAGCTCAAAATCGAAGTGGTCTGTGCCAGCGATCTGGCGGGCCGGGTGGTCGAGGCGGTTCAGGCCGCGGCGAACACCGGCGCGATCGGTGATGGCAAGATCTTCGTGCTCGACGTCGGTCAGGCCGTGCGCATCCGCACCGGCGAAACCGACCAGACCGCGCTGTGATGAAGGGGGTATCGATGAAAACTGCACTCAAACTCGCCGCAGGCGCGGGGACCGCGTTGTTCGCGGCGATGCCCGCCTGGGCACAGGACGCGGCCGCTGCCGCGGCGCCGACGCCTGACAAGGGCGACACTGCATGGATGATGATGTCGACCGTGCTGGTCATGGCGATGATCGTCCCCGGCCTCGCGCTGTTCTATGGCGGTCTGGTCCGCACCAAGAACATGGCCTCCGTGTTGACGCAGGTCCTCGCGGTCGCGGCGTTCGCGATGCTGCTCTGGGTGATGTACGGCTATGCGCTGTCGTTCGGCGGTGACGCCAACCAGTTCATCTCGACCGGCAAGTTCCTGCTCGCCGGGGTGACCGCCGACTCGACCGTCGCCACGTTTACCGATGGCGTGGTCATCCCCGAATTCGTGTTCATCGCCTTCCAGATGACCTTCTCCGCGATCACGGTCGCGCTGGTTATCGGCGGTTTGGTCGAGCGTATGAAGTTCAGCGCGCTGATGGTGTTCGCCGCCATCTGGCTGACGATCGTCTACTACCCGATCGCGCACATGGTCTGGTATCTGGGCGGGACGGACGAAGCGACCGGCCTGATCTTCGGCTGGGGCGCGCTCGATTTCGCGGGCGGCACGGTGGTTCACATCAACGCGGGCGTTTCGGCGCTGGTCGGTGCGGTCATCCTCGGCAAGCGTAAGGGCTATCCGACCGAGCGCATGGCGCCGCACTCGCTGACCATGACGCTGATCGGCACCGGTCTGCTGTGGGTGGGCTGGTTCGGCTTCAACGCCGGCTCGGCGCTCGAAGCCAATGGCTCGGCGGGTCTTGCACTCATCAACACCTTTGTCGCGACCGCCGCAGGCATCCTGTTCTGGATGCTGACCGAGCGGGTGCTGGGCCACAAGGCTTCGCTGCTGGGCGCTTGCTCGGGTGCGATTGCCGGTCTGGTCGCGGTTACGCCGGCGGCCGGTAACTCGGGTCCGTTCGGTGCGATCCTGCTCGGCGCGATTGCCGGCGTGGTCTGCGCGATCTTCGTGATCGCGATCAAGCCGAAGCTGAAGATCGACGAATCGCTCGACGCCTTCGGCATCCACGCGCTGGGCGGCATCATCGGCTCGATCCTGACCGCCGTGACGATGCTTCCAGTGCTCGGCGGCCCCGGTGCCGACGACTATGAACTGGGTGCGCAGCTGTGGATCCAGATCAAGTCGGTCGGTGTCGCAGTTGCATGGGCAGCGATCGGTTCGGCCATCGCCTTCACCATCGCCAAGGCACTCACCGGCCTGCGCGTCAGCCCCGAAGTCGAGCAGGAAGGCCTCGACCTCGGCGAGCATGGCGAGCGCGCCTACAACTACTGACGAAATTGGGGCCGCGCCCATGCGGTGCGGCCCCTCACGATGTTCCTCCTGCGGACGACTGGGCTGGTGCGAAAGCACCGGCCCTTTTTTTATGCCAGGTCCGCCTTCACGAAATCGGCGCAGCGCTCGCCGATCATAATGCTCGGCGCATTGGTGTTGCCGCCGATCAGGCGCGGCATGATCGAGGCATCCGCGACGTACAGACCCTCGACCCCGCGCACGCGCAGCTGCGGATCGCACACTGCGTCCGCATCCGATCCCATCCGCGCCGTACCGACCGGGTGGTAGATGGTGTCGGCACGCGCGCGGATCAGCCGCTCCAGCGTCGCATCATCGTCAAACGGGTAGCGGTCCTTGCCCCCGAACGCGGCGAGCGGCTCCTGCTCAAGAATGCGGTACATCATGTGCGTGCCCTTCATAAGCAGCTCAAGATCGCGCGGGTCGGACAGGAATTGCGGATCGATCAGCGGCGCGGCGCGCGGATCGGCGGACTTCAGCCGCACCGTCCCCCGGCTTTCGGGGCGCAGGACACACGCGTGGCAGCTAAAGCCATGCGCCTTCACCTTCGCCCGCCCATGATCCTCGACGATCGCGATCAGGAAATGGAGCTGGATATCGGGCACCTCCAGCGCCGGATCGCTCTTCAGGAACGCGCCGCCTTCGGCATAGGGCGACGTCATCATGCCCGTCCGGCTGCGGAACCAGCGCCACATGCCGCCCAGCCCGTCCAGCGATCCGCGCAGCGAACGGCCCAGGAACTGCGTCCCCGGCGCCTCGAATGCCGCGACATAATCGAGATGGTCCTGAAGGTTGCCGCCCACTTCCGGTCGGTCGATGCGGACCTGAAGCCCCATTTCCTTGAGATGCGCGGCCGGGCCGATGCCCGATAGCATCAGCGTCTGTGGCGTGCCGAATACGCCGCCCGCCATCACGACGGCGCGGCGGGCGCGGATCATTTTCGTCTGTCCGCCGCGCGAATAGGCGACGCCCCACACGCGGCCCTCCTCGAACAGCACGCGCTCGACCGTCGCGTCGCAGATGATGTTGAGGTTGGCGCGTTCCCTCAGATAGCCGCGCGCGGCGGTCCAGCGCTCGCCATCCTTCTGCGTCACCTGATAGACGCCAATCCCCTCCTGTCGCGCGCCGTTGAAATCGGCATTGCGCGGGATCTGCAGCGCTGCTCCCGCCTCGACGAAGGCGCGGGTGCCGGGGTGAACGAAGCTCTGGTCGCTGACATGAAGCGGGCCGTCGCCGCCGTGGAAATCGTCCGCGCCGTGTTCGTTGGTCTCGCTGCGCTTGAACACGGGCAGGACATCGTCCCAGCCCCAGCCCGGGCAACCGAGCCGCGTCCAATTGTCATAGTCCCACGGCACCCCGCGAAGGTAGAGCATCGCGTTGATCGCGCTCGACCCGCCAAGCCCGCGCCCGCGCGGCTGGTATCCGCGACGGCCGTCAAGGCCGGGCTGCGGCACCGTTTCGTAGGCATAGTTGGTCGCGGGCGTCTGCATCGCGATGCCGCCGGGCATCAATGTGCGGAAGCTGGTGTTGCGCCCCCCGGCCTCGAGCACGGCGACGGTGTATTTGCCGTCCTCGCTCAGCCGACCTGCTGCGGCGCTCCCCCCGGATCCGGCTCCGATGACGACGATATCTGCTTCGTCCACGCTTTCCCCGCCTTTTCCCGCGCCTCCCAGCGCGCCTTGATCGTCTCGGATGTATCGCGACTGCCGTCATGGCTCCAGCCGGGCGGCGCGATCATGTACATGAGGCGCGCGTGCCAGTTCGGGGCAGCCCACACGTCCTGTGCGATCCCCCACCATTCGTGGAAGGCGGCGCGGACCAGATTATAGTCGGGCAGGTTCTTGACGATGCCATAGCGCGGGCGGTCGTCATCGCGCTCCGCCTCGAACGTCCCGAACATGCGGTCCCAGATGATGAACACCCCGGCATAATTGGTGTCGAGATAGCGCGGGTTGGTCGCGTGATGGACGCGGTGATGCGACGGCGTGTTCATTACCGCCTCGAACCAGCGCGGCATCCGCCCGATCACCTCGGTATGAATCCAGAATTGATAGACGAGGTTCAGCCCCGCGACGAAGAAGATCATCGCCGGCGGAAAGCCGATCAGGAACAGCGGCAGGCGGAAGAGGAAGCCAAGGCTGAAGAACCCGGTCCAGGTCTGCCGCAGCGCGGTCGACAGGTTATAATGCTGGCTGCTGTGATGGATGACATGGCTCGCCCAGAACCAGCGGACGCGGTGTGCGGAGCGGTGGAAGACATAATAGGCCAGATCATCGAGCACGAAGGCGAGGACGAACCAGTACCACGCATAGCCGATGTCGAAGAGGCGGAACTGGTGCACCCACACCGCCATGCCGAATACCAGCCCGGCGGCCAGTACTCCGGCAATGGTGCTACCAAACCCGAGCATCAGCGAGGTCAGCGTGTCGCGTGGGCAATAGCGGCTGCTATCCTTGAGTCGCGCGACGACCATCTCCGCCAGCACCAGCACGACGAAGGCCGGGACGGCTAGATCGACCGGGTCCGGCAGGTTGGGCATCTACTCTCCTTACACGCGTGTAAATAAGCGCGTCGGAGAGGGCTTGGCAATGGGTTGGTCAGGTGAGCGTTTCGGTAAAAGCCCGCGCAGCGTCGGCATCGGCGACGGTGATGCGGAACATCATCGCGGGCTGAAGCTCCAGCGTGATCTTTGTGCCGTCCGCCGCGGGGTGCGCCATCACGACGCGCGCGTGCTTGTACCGCGTCGCCCGGTGACGCGCGCCGAGCGGTTCGATCACCACCAGATCGCTTGGCCCGCCCACAACCGCAGCGCGTTCGCCATCGGTTGCGATGATGCCGACCTTGCCCTCGAACCCGGACACCAGCGCTTCGGCGAGTTTGATCGCGTCGTCCCCGGTCTCAAGCCGCTGTGCGCCACCCAGACCGAGCAGCCGTGCGATACCACCCAGCGCCAGCACTGCGGCGAGCGACCCGGCGGCGAGCCACCAGTTCATGACGTCACGCCTTGCCCGACAAGGCGTCGAGCATCGGGCGCAGGCCGCTGATGTCGTAGCCGGCCTGTGCCGCCTTGCCGATCAGCGTTTCGGGATCGCCGCCGCGGCTCGCCTCGGCCAGCGCCCAGAGGTTGGTCGAGCGCGTGCCCGACCGGCAATAGGCGAAGACCGGGCCATCGGCCCCCTCGATCGCGGCGCGCATCGCCTCGACCTGCGGCATCGAGAAGCCGGCATGGGTGACGGGGATGGCGTGATAGGACAGGCCCAGCGTCTGCGCGACTGCGCGGATCGCATCGCCTTCGGGCTGGCCGGGCTCTTCCTCGTCCGGGCGGTTGTTGACGATTGCCTTGAAGCCCGCGCGCGCCAGTTCGGTCACGTCGGCCGGCGTAATCTGGGCGGAGACGGAGATGGTCTCGTCGATCGTGCGCATTCAGTCGGCCTCGCGGATCACGTTCAGGAAGGCATCGCCATAATCCGCCAGCTTGCGCGCGCCAATGCCCGGAATGCGCGAGAGGTCGGCGAGGGTGGCAGGACGCGCCGCCGCCATCTCGCGCAGCACCGAATCATGGAAGATGACATAGGGCGGTACCGCGCCGGCCTGCGCCAGCGTCCGGCGCTTGTCGCGCAGGGCCTCGAACAGCGGATCGCCGACCGGGTTGGGCACGCCGCCGCTGCCTCCGCCCTTGCGCCGCCGTTCGCGCTTGGGCTGGAGGACGAGGTCGAGCGTCGCCTCACCCTTCAGGATCGGGCGTGCGCCGGGGCCGAACTCCAGCCCGCCATGCGGATTGGTGCGCAGCGCGTCGCGCAGCTGCAGCGCGCGCCCGACCGGCTTGATCAGCGCCGCCTCATCCCCTTCGATGATCCCCCAGACCGACAGCGCCTCATGCCCGTTCATCAGGCTGCGTTCGCTCGACTGGCCGGTCAGCACCTGCTCGATATAGGTCGCGCCAAAGCTCTGGCCGGTGCGGAACACGGCGGAGAGGTATTTCTGCGCGGTCACGCTGGCGTCGATCGCCTTGGGCGCTTCGAGGCAATTGTCGCAATTGCCGCAGGTCGCGGGCGGCTCCTCGCCGAAATGGCGCAGCAGGATCGCGCGGCGGCATCCGGCGGTCTCGACCAGCGCGCCCAAAGCATTGAGCCGCGCGCGCTCGCCCGGTTGGCGCTCGGGCTCGACCTCGGCCATCCGCTGGCGCGCGCGGGCGAAATCATCGGCGCCCCAATACAGCTGGGCGAGCGCGGGGTCGCCATCGCGGCCCGCGCGACCGGTCTCCTGATAATAGGCCTCGATCGATTTGGGCAGGCCGGCATGGACGACGAAGCGGACATCGGGCTTGTCGATCCCCATGCCGAACGCGACCGTGGCGACGATCACCATATCCTCGCTCGACACGAACGCGGCCTGGTTGCGGCGGCGCACTGCCGGGTCGAGCCCGGCGTGATAGGGCAGGGTCGGGCGCCCGGTCGCGGCGAGTTTTTCCGCCAGCTGCTCCACCGCCTTGCGCGTCTGGGCATAGACGATGCCGGGGCCGGACTGGGCGGCGATGAAGTCGGCGACCTGGCGCGGCACATTGTCGCGCGGGGCGATCTGGTAACGGATATTGGGCCGGTCGAACCCGGCGACGATCAACCCGTCCTCGGCGATGCCGAGCTGGTTGAGGATGTCGGCGCGGGTGTGCTCGTCAGCGGTGGCGGTCAGCGCGAGCCGGGGGACGTCGGGAAACGCGTCCATCAACGGGCGCAGCAGGCGATAATCGGGGCGGAAATCGTGGCCCCATTCGCTGACGCAATGCGCCTCGTCGATCGCGAACAAGGCGAGCGGGGCGGAGCGGAGCAGGTCGCGGAAGCTGCTGTTCGACGCACGCTCCGGCGCGACATAAAGCAGGTCGAGGTCGCCGTTGCGGAAGCGCTCGATCGTTTCGGCGCGGTTCTCGTCGACGCTGGTCAGCGTCGCGGCACGGATGCCTACCGCCTCGGCTGCACGCAGCTGGTCGTGCATCAGCGCGATTAGCGGCGAGATCACGACGCAGGTGCCGTCCATCATCGTCGCGGGCAGCTGATAGGTCAGCGACTTGCCCGCGCCGGTCGGCATCACCGCAAGCGTGCGCTGTCCCGCGAGCACGCGATCGACCACTTGCCGCTGGACGCCGCGAAAGTCTGGAAAGCCGAAGGTCGTGTGTAAAACGTCGCGCGGGTCACTCATGCGGCGGGGATATAGCCAGTCTCCACAAGGAATGCGCGCAGTCCGGCGGGATAATCGGGATATTCGATCAACTGACCCTCGGGGCAGATGCCGTCCTCGTCGCGATCGACCTTGCAGCGGTCGGGCCAGGCGGCAGGGTCCTTGCGATATTCGGCAAGGATCACCGGCCAGACCGCGTCGAGCGTGCCGAGCCGCGCGGCGGCGGCGGCCCAGGCGGCGCAGGCACCATTGGGATAGTCCTCGCCGATGCACGCCCTGCGCGCACTCGCGGCGGCCTTCCCGAAGATTTTCGCGTAGCCGGGGTTCGCCGACACATCGCGGACGGTGCCGTCGACGACGTTCAGTACCTTGGGCGGCGCGACGCTCGCGGCATAGCTTTCAAAGGCATAGAGAAAGCGATCGTCGCTCACCACGAAATCGCGCGTCCCGTCGCCGTCCACGTCCCGCGGCCAGCCGATCTCGGCCCCGTCATAGCCGCCCAACTCGGCAACCTTGAGCGTATCGCCCGCCGGGGTGGCGACACGCATCCGCTGGCAGCAGTGCATCCCACCGGTATAGTCCTGGAAGAATGCGACGACCGGGCCGTCCTTGCTGAGGCGCCCGAGCATCAGGATGTTCTGCATCGGCGATCCATCGAGCTTGACGCTCGACCCGTCCGCGCGGGTAATCGTCAGCACCGGTTCGACATCGCCGTCCTCGCACTCCTCGCCCAGCGGCGCGCACTGGACGCGGTCGAACACGGCGGTGAGGTCGCCCAGGCGATAGACCTTTCGACCCTCGCCCATCGTCCATTCGATACGCTGGCCATCGCGCACCGGCTTTCCGGGACAGGCGGCAGCACCAAGCATCAGGGCCGCCGCGATCAGGCTGAACAGGCGTAGCGTCAAGCGATTGTCCTCCGTCCCCGGATCGCTACCATTCACCCGGATGCACGGCAATCAGGAGGCGGGTGATGGATTCTGACGCGATTCACGACAATGTGGAGCGGCACCAGTTCGAACTGACGGTGGACGGCCATCTCGCGCGCGCCGAATATGAGATCGCTGGCGACGTCATCACCTTCACCCACACGATCGTCCCGCCTGCGCTCGAAGGGCGTGGGATCGCCAGCCGACTGATCCGCCATGGCCTGTCCGAAGCACGGGCGCGGAGCCTCAGCGTCGTGCCGCAATGCCCGTTCGTCGCCGCCTATATCCGCAAGCATCCCGAATGGGCGGACCTGCTGGTCGAACCGCTGGACTAAACCGGGCAGGGCTCGCCACGGTTCAGGACGTGGGAGCACAATTGCGCCTGCGCGCTGTCATCCGCATCGAGCGCGGCGACCGCGACCCAGCCCTCGCTGCGCCAATGCGCCGCGGTGTTCGCGTCGGTGCCGAACGGCAGGAACAGCCGCCGCCGCTCCGCCGGGGCCAGCCCCGCGTCGAGCAGCGGATCGGCATAGAGCGAGAAGCCGACCGCCGGTTCCTCACCCTGAGCGCCGAGCACCGAATAGCTGCCGCCACGCCCGATCTCACCGCGCACGCCGCGCGCGAACAGCGAGAAGCCGATCCAGCTTTGATACTCGAACCCATGCCGCTCGGTCGGGTCAAGCGTCAGTGCGGCCTTGCCCGCCACAGCCTGTGCGACCGCCTCGAGCCCGTCGAGCCGGCTGGTCAGCGCACCGCCGGTATCGTGTGCGCGCAGCCGGGCGATCGCCGCCTCGAACGGCCCCGCCGCCTCGATCAGGGGGAGAAAGGCCGGGTCGATTGCAGCCACCGCCGCTGCGTCCTTGGCGTCGAGCGCCGCGCGCAGCGCGGTCAGCTGCTCGGCGGCCATGGTCGGTGCGAGCTGCTCGACCAGATCGGGCAAGGTGAAGTCGATCGCGAGGCCAGGAACGCCCGCTGCTTCAAGCGCCGCGACCGCCACGGTCACGATCTCGCGCACCGCTTCGATACTGTCGCGCCCGATCAGTTCGCAGCCGATCTGGCGCATCGCGCGCTCGGGCCGCAGCTCGCTCGCGCGCAGCTTGAGCACGTGGCCGGCATAGGACAGGCGGACGGGACGCGGGTGGTGCGCCATGCGCGTCGCGGCAATGCGACCGACCTGGGCGGTAATGTCGGGACGAATCGCCAGCGTGCGGCGTGACACAGGATCGGTGAAGCGCACCGCATCCTTGCCGCTCGCGGCCTTCAATCGCTGGCCGAGCGACTCCTCGAACTCGGCAAGCGGGGGATCGACACGCTCATAGCCATGCAACCGCGCGACATCGAGCACGCGCGATTCGAGCGTGGCCGCCGCATCGGCAAGCGGGGGCAGGCGGTCGTGGAATCCTTCGGGAAGTAGTCCGTTCATTTTCTTAGCCCTCTCCCCTCTGGGGAGAGGGTTGGGAGAGGGGCAGTGCGGCAAGTGCCGCCGCAATGGCGTGCGCCACCCCGTCCAGATTGCTGCCCACCTCGAAATTCGTGAACCGGATCACGCGATACCCCTGATGTTCAAGCCACGCTGTGCGACGTGCGTCCTTGCGCTCGCACAAAGCGTGGGTGTCGCCGTCAATCTCGACGATCAGTTTTCGAGATCGCGCGACGAAATCGGCGATATAGGGCGCGATCACGACTTGGCGAGCGAATTTGACGCTCTCGAACCGTTTGGCACGCAGGATGGACCACATGGCGGCCTCGGTCGGCGTGGGATTCTGGCGCATTGCCTTGGCACGCGCGAGCAGCGTTTCATCGACCTTGGGCATTGCCTGACTGCCCCTCTCGCCTTTCCCGCCTGCCCCTCTCCCAACCCTCTCCCCGGAGGGGAGAGGGCTATAGAAGTCAGAACTTGAGCGCCATGGCAGTCTTGACGCCCGGCAGCGCGCGGACGCGGGCGATCAGTTCCGGCGTCACCGCTTCGTCGACCGACAGCAGCAGCACCGCTTCGCCACCGGCATCGCGGCGGCCAAGGTGGAAGGTGCCGATGTTGACGCCAGCATCGCCCAGCGCGGTACCGATGCGGCCGATAAAGCCCGGCGCGTCTTCGTTGACGACGTAGAGCATGTTACCGGCGAGGTCGGCCTCGATCTTGATCCCGAACAGCTCGACCAGCCGCGGCTCGCGGTTGTTGAACAGCGTGCCCGCAACCGAGCGCTCGCCCGAGTCGGTCTTGACCGCGACGCGGATCAGCGTGTGGTAATCGCCTTCCTTCTCGGTCTTGACCTCACGCACCTCGATCCCGCGCTCCTTGGCGAGGAAGGGGGCGTTGACCATGTTGACCGTGTCGGTCTGGGTGCGCAGGAACCCGGCCAGCACCGCGCTGACGATCGGCTTCTGATTGACCTCGGTCGCCGCGCCCTCGCTGTGCACCGATACGCGCGGGATGGTGCCGGTGGTGAGCTGGCCGACCAGGCTGCCCAGCTTTTCGGCGAGCGCCATGTACGGCTTCACGCGCGGCGCTTCCTCGGCGGTCAGGCTGGGGACGTTGAGCGCGTTGGTGACGCCCCCATTGACGAGGTAATCGGCCATCTGCTCGGCGACCTGGATCGCGACATTGACCTGCGCTTCGCTGGTCGATGCGCCCAGATGCGGGGTGGCGACGAAGTTCGGGGTGCCGAACAGGTCATGTTCCTTGGCCGGTTCGGTCACGAATACGTCGAGTGCTGCGCCCGCGATATGGCCGCTGTCGAGCAGTTCCTTGACCGCCGCTTCATCGACCAGCCCACCGCGCGCGCAGTTGATGATGCGCACGCCCTTCTTGGTCTTGAGCAGATTGTCGCGGCTCAGGATGTTGCGCGTCTGGTCGGTCAGCGGCGTGTGCAGCGTGATAAAATCGGCGCGGGCGAGCAGGCCATCTAGCTCGACCTTTTCGACGCCCAGCTCGACCGCGCGTTCGGGCGAGAGGAACGGGTCGAACGCGATCACCTTCATCTTCAGGCCCAGCGCGCGGTCCGCGACGATCGACCCGATATTCCCCGCGCCG
The DNA here is from genome assembly GCF_035998645.1 of Sphingomonas sp. GTDB lineage: Bacteria > Pseudomonadota > Alphaproteobacteria > Sphingomonadales > Sphingomonadaceae > Sphingomonas. The sequence continues at coordinate 246,048 of NZ_DASYHL010000002.1, read as the reverse complement.
ATCAGGCCGAGCGTCTTGCCGGTCACTTCGACGCCCATGAAGCCGTTCTTCGGCCACAGGCCCGCCTGGGTCTGGGCATTGGCTTCGGGCAGCTGGCGCGCGAGTGCGAACATCAGTGCGATGGCATGTTCGGCGGTGGTGATCGAATTGCCGAACGGGGTGTTCATCACCACTACGCCCTTCGAGGACGCATAGGGGATGTCGACATTGTCGACGCCGATGCCGGCGCGGCCGATGACCTTCAGATTGGTCGCGGCGTCGATGATTTCCTTGGTCGCCTTGGTCGAGCTGCGGATGGCGAGGCCGTCATACTGACCGATGATCGCCTTCAGCTCTTCCGGCGTCTTGCCGGTAATCTCGTCCACCTCGACCCCGCGCTCGCGAAAGATCTGGGCGGCCTTGGGGTCCATTTTGTCGCTGATGAGTACCTTGGGCATTGGGATGTCCTTCTTAGCCCCCTCTCCCCTCCGGGGAGAGGGCTGGGGAGAGGGGCAGTGTGTCCTGATCGGGAACGTCGGAGCGGGAGCCTCGCGTTAAGGCCCCTCTCCCAACCCTCTCCCCGGAGGGGAGAGGGCTTTGGTGGTCAGCCTGCCTTTGCGGTCGCGTAGGCCCAGTCGAGCCACGGGCCGAGCGCTTCGATATCGGCGGTGTCCACCGTCGCGCCGCACCAGATGCGCAGCCCGGCGGGGGCGTCGCGGTATCCGGCGATGTCATAGGCGGCGTCCTCGGCCTCGAGCAGCGACGCAAACTTCTTGATGAAGGCTTCGTCGGCGCCATCGACCGTCAGGCACACGCTGGTGGTCGAGCGGATCGCTTCGTCCGCAGCCAGATTGCCCAGCCAGTCGCGTTCCGCGACCAGCTTTTGCAGCGCGGCGGCATTGGCGTTGCTGCGCGCGATCAGCCCGTCCAGCCCGCCCAGACCCTTGGCCCATTCGAGCGCGAAGATCGCGTCCTCGACCGCCAGCATGCTCGGCGTGTTGATCGTCTCGCCCTTGAACACGCCCTCGGCCAGCTTGCCCTTGGCCATCAGGCGGAACACCTTGGGCAGCGGCCAGGCGGGGGTGTGGCTTTCGAGCCGTTCGACGGCGCGCGGGCCGAGGATCAGGACGCCATGGCCGCCTTCACCGCCCAGAACCTTCTGCCAGCTGAAGGTCGCGACATCGATCTTGTCCCACGGCAGGTCGTAGGCGAACACCGCGCTGGTCGAATCGGCGAAGGTCAGGCCTTCGCGGTCGTCGGGGATCCAGTCGCCATTCGGCACGCGCACGCCGCTGGTGGTGCCGTTCCAGGTGAACAGCACGTCGGTCGACCAGTCGATCGCGGTCAGGTCGGGCAGCTGGCCATAGTCAGCGCGGACGATCGTCGGATCGAGCTTGAGCTGCTTGACGGCATCGGTGACCCAACCTTCACCGAAGCTCTCCCAGGCGAGCGTGGTGACGCCGCGCGCGCCGAGCATGGTCCACATCGCCATTTCGAACGCGCCGGTGTCGGAACCGGGGACGATGCCGATACGGTGCGTGTCGGGCAGGCGCAGCATCTCCCGCATCAGGTCGATGCAGTACTGAAGGCGGGTCTTGCCGAGCTTCGAGCGGTGCGAGCGTCCAAGGACCTCGGTCGCGAGCTTCGATGCGTCCCAGCCCGGAGGCTTGGCGCAGGGACCCGAAGAGAAATGGGGGCGTGCCGGCCGGGTGGCGGGCTTGGCAGTGGACGCAGTTGTGGCGTCGGGGGTCGTCAAATCAGTCATGTCAGTCTCTCCTCGCAGAGAGCACGCGCGGCGTTGGGACCGCGTGGCCCGTCGGCGGCCCTAACGATTTGGCGGGCGCTGTCAATCGATCTGCGACGCATGCCGGCCGGAGCGTTTGACACGAAAGGGCGAGGGATCCATCATCGCCGGATGTTCAGGCCGGTCCTCTTTCAGCGATGCCGCGTTCACGCGGGCCAATCGGCGGCGCGCGTCTAGCCCGGGCCTTTCATCCGGCGAACGCCTGTCAGGTCCGGGATTTCCACCCAGTTCAATTCAATGGTGCGTGCAGCGATTCGATTGCGCGCGCGCCTGTTCCGAGACCGAAAGGCCCGACATGAGTCCCGATTCCCCTCTCGTCGCAACCGCGCAGCCACCCCTTCATGTCATCGACACCGAATATGACCGGATCGCCGATCTGGCGATGCGTGTCAGCGCATCCGAGCCGGTGCTGGCCCAGCGCCTGATGGAAGAACTCGACCGCGCCGACGTGCACGCGGCGGGCGATTTGCCCCCGGGAGTGGTCACATTGAACGCACAGGTCGATTTCGTCGACGAAGGCAGCGGATCGCGCCGATCGGTGCGGTTGGTACTCCCTGCCGAGGCAGACGTGGTGGCGGGCAAGGTTTCGATCCTGACGCCGGTCGGTGCGGGATTGATCGGCATGTCCGAGGGTGCCGCAATCCTGTGGCCGGATCGCGAGGGCCAGCCGCGCACGCTGCGCATTGTCCGCGTAGTCCCGGCAGAAACATGACGGCGGACCCGCGAACGCGTCGGTTCACCGAGTCGGGATGGGTCAGATAAGCACAGGTTAACCGCAATGAGTTAGAGGGGTCGCATGGTCATGCGTACCCTCCTGACCCTGTCCTTGCCGCTCTTGCTCGCCGGATGTCTGTTCGGCGGGGACAATGACCGTGCACCGCCGCGCGCACCTGTGCGGCCCGATCCGCGCGGGCCGGTGACGCTCGACCTGCCGACCAGCCGTGACACGCAGCAATGCTATGCCGATTTGTCGCGTGCGCAGGTGCGGTTCAGTCCGTTGCCCGATCGCGATTATGGCGGCGGGTGTCAGGTAATCGGCGCGGTGCAGCTGATCGATGTTGGGATTCCGGTGTCGGGCCTCAAGGCGATGCGCTGCCCGCTTGCGCGCAATTTCATCGCATGGATGCGCCACGCCGCAGTCCCCGCCGCACGCGAAATCCTGGGCGGTGAGCTGGTGCGGGTCGAGACCTATGGCACCTATGCCTGTCGCGGCATTGTCGGCGGCAGCGCGGCTTCGGCGGGGCGGGTGTCCGAACATGGTCTGGGTAATGCGGTGGATGTCGCGGCCTTTGTCCTGCGCGACGGCCGCAAGATCAGCGTGCTGGGCGACTGGAGCGGCGGGACGGCGGAGGAGCGCGAATTCCTGCGGGTGGTCCACAAATCGGCCTGTCGCCGCTTCACCACGGTGCTCGGACCGGAGTATAACAGCGCCCACGCCAACCACTTCCATTTCGACATGGGCGGCAAGTCGTTCTGCCGGTGACGCTCGCCACTTTGCCTCGGCACCGAAACCCGCTACTCCCGCGCCAATGACAGACAAGAAAGTGCCGTCGCGCGTCTTTGCCCGCGCGAGCCAGGATGCGGAGACCGCGCGGACCGCCGTCTCCACCCCCCAGACCGAACACCCGGCCTACCGCCTCGCCTTTCAGGACATGGAGTTCCTGTTGCGCGAGGATTTGCGCCCGGTGCGTTTCCAGCTGGAGCTGCTCAAGCCCAGCGTGTTGATGGACGAGGCGAAGATCGCGTCGCTGTTCGTCATCTATGGCTCGGCGCGGATCCCCGAACCGGTCAAGGCGCAGGCGTTGCTCGACCTTGCCACCGACGACCAGTCGCGCCGGATTGCCGAGCGGCTGATCGAGAAATCGAAATATTATGACGTGGCGCGCGAGCTGGCTGGGCTCGCCAGCTGTTACCCGGTTGACGAGAATGGCGACCGGCATTTCGTCGTCACCTCGGGCGGCGGGCCGTCGATCATGGAGGCGGCGAATCGCGGCGCCACCGAAAAGGGCTGCGAATCGGTCGGCCTCAACATCGTGCTGCCGCATGAGCAGGCGCCGAACGAATATGTGACCCCGTCGCTCAGCTTCCAGTTTCACTATTTCGCGCTGCGCAAGATGCACTTCCTGCTCCGCGCGCGCGCGGTGGCGGTGTTCCCGGGCGGGTTCGGCACGTTCGACGAATCGTTCGAGCTGCTGACGCTGATCCAGACCGGCAAGATCGCGCCGATCCCGGTGCTGTTCTACGGCAAGGACTTCTGGACCCGCGTCGTCAATTTCGAGGCGCTGGTGGAGGAGGGCGTGATCAGCCCGCGCGACCTTGGCCTGTTCCACTTCTGCGAGACGGCCGAAGAGGGCTGGGCGATCGTCCAGAAATTCTGGGAAGAGCGCGAGCGCTGAGCATTATCCTCCCCCTGGCGGGGGAGGATTGGGCAAGGCGGACAGCCCTCCGCTGAAACGAAAAGGGCGGCCCGTCGCGGCCGCCCTTTTTGCATTCCGATCTGCGATTGCAGGACCGGAGTTATTCCTTCTTCGCGGCTTCCGCAGCGGCGGCCGGATCGACCGACGGCGCGCCCGATGCCGGGGTACCGGCATTGCCCATCTCGGTCGAGGTAATCGCATTGTCGGTCGCCGCTTCCTCACCCTCGGCCGGAGCCGCTTCGGGTGCGGGGAGCGGCAGGTTCGAGCCCTGCGCGTTCATATAGGCGATGACGTTGGCGCGCTCCTGCGGGTCCGACAGGCCGGCAAAGGTCATCTTGGTGCCTGCGGCATATTTACGCGGGCTCGCGAGCCATGCGTCCATCCCCGCAAAGTCCCAATTGCCCGGAACCGCCTTCAGCGCATCCGAATAGGCGAATCCGGCGACATGGCCATGCGGCTTGCCCAGCGAGTCCCACAGATTCGGGCCGACGCCGTTTCCGCCGCCCTGCGTGATCGAATGGCATGCCGAGCATTTGGCGAACGATGCCTGCCCCTTGGCGACATCGGCCTTGGCCAGACGGTTCGCGATCGGCTCGACCGCTGCGGCACCGCCGTCACCCTCGGCGCCGTCGGCGCTCTCGACCGGATAGCCTTCCTTTTCGGGCTTTCCGCCATGATAGATCATGCCGCTGGCGATCGACAGGCCGAGCGCCGAGGCACAGCCGAACAGGACCCAGCCTGCGATCGTGTTCATGCGATTGTCCATGTGCGCCCGTTCTGCCCCGTGTTGATCTTGGCCGGGTTCTTTAGTCGGGCCTTTTGTTTGCCGCAACCCGGGCTTGCCGCAAGTTGCTCCGCCGGTTACGCGCACGCGCCGATGGACAATTTCGCAGCCCCCGCCCGCCCGATCGTCGAACGGATGACTCAGGCCGCTCTGGCCGAGCCCAAGCGCGCGGTCGCGTTTCAGGGCGCGCCGGGCGCAAATTCGCATATGGCGGCGCTCGAAGCCTTCCCGACCGGGCTGCCCTTGCCCTGTTTCAGCTTTGAGGATGCGATCGACGCGGTGCGCGACGGGCGCGCCGATTGCGCGATGATCCCGATCGAAAATTCGCTGCACGGCCGCGTCGCCGACATTCATTTCCTGCTGCCCGAATCGGGGCTGGTGATCATCGGCGAGCATTTCCTGCCGATCCGTTATGCGCTGATGGGGCTGGGCGCGCGTGCCGGGGTACGTCAGGCGATGAGCCATCCGCAGGCGCTGGGCCAGTGCCGCCACTGGCTCAAGGCTCAGGGGATCGCGCCGCTCTCATACCCCGACACTGCCGGTGCTGCGGCAGTCGTGGCGGAGGCCGGCGATCCGCAGGTCGCCGCGCTCGCCCCGCCGGGGGCTGCGCCGCTCTATGGCCTGACGGTGTTCGACAGCGACGTTGCCGACGCGGACCATAACATGACCCGATTCGTGATGCTTGCGCGCAGCGCGCCGCCGTTGCGCGACCATGGGCCGTACATGACCACCTTCGTATTCGAGGTGAAGAACATCCCCGCGGCGCTGTACAAGGCGCTGGGCGGCTTTGCGACCAATGGCGTCAATATGACCAAGCTCGAAAGCTACCAGCGCGGCGGCAGCTTTGCGGCGACGGAGTTTTACTGTGATATCGTCGGTCGCCCGGGCGATGCGCCGGTCGACCGCGCGCTGGAGGAACTCAAGTTCCACACCAAATCGATGCGGGTGCTCGGCACCTATCCTCAGGCGCGCGCGCGACCGGAGTGATTACCGCTCGCGAGTCGCCATGAACTTCACCTTGGAGTAGCGGTCGGCGATATAGCTGACTTCCCACGCCGATTTGGCGAGGAAGACCGGATTGCCGTCGCGGTCCTTGGCCATCGCGGTGCGGTTGAGGTCCATGAACTCCTTCACATCGCCCGCCTCGCCACCGACCCAGCGCGCGGTGTCAAACGGCGCGGGTTCGAGCACCGCGCCGACCTTGTACTCGGCATCGAGGCGGCTGAGCAGCACCTCAAGCTGAAGCTGCCCGACCACGCCGATGATCCAGTTCGACCCGATTTCGGGATAGAACACCTGGATCACGCCCTCCTCGGACAGGTCGTCCAGCGCCTTGCGCAGCTGCTTGGTCTTGGTCGGATCCTTGAGCACCACGCGGCGCAGGATTTCAGGCGCGAAATTGGGCAGGCCGGTAAAGCGCACCCCGGCCTTTTCACTCAGCGTGTCGCCGACGCGCAACGTGCCGTGGTTGGGGATGCCGATGATGTCGCCCGGAAACGCCTCGTCGGCCAGCTCGCGCTGCTGGGCGAAGAACATGATCGGCGAATGGATCGCGATCGGTTTGCCATGGCCGCTGGGCGTCAGCTTCATGCCGCGTTTGAACGTGCCGGACACCAGCCGCATGAACGCGATGCGATCGCGATGGTTGGGGTCCATGTTCGCCTGCACCTTGAACACGAATCCGGTGACTTCGGGATAGTCGGGTGCCACCGCCGCAGGTTCAGCGGGCAGGGCATGCGGCGGCGGCGCGTGCAGGGCGAGCGCGTCGATCAGCGAATCGACCCCGAATTCCTTGAGCGCCGACCCGAAATAGACCGGGGTCAGGTCGCCATTGCGATAGGCGTCGCCGTCGAAGGTCGCATAGCCGGCGAGGCCGAGCTCCGCCTCTTCGCGGACCTTGGCCAGCGTCTGCGCCGAGATCAGCGAATCGAGCTGCGGATCATCGAGGCCGCTGGTCTGGACGACCTTGCCCTGGAATTCACGGCTGTCGCCCTCGGGCAGCAGCAGGCGATGGTCGACCAGGTCGTAAATCCCCTCAAACTGCCCGCCCATCCCGACCGGCCACGTCATCGGCGCGACGTCGAGCGCGAGCAGGTCGGCGATCTCGTCGAGAATCTCGAACATCTCGCGGCCTTCGCGATCGACCTTGTTGACGAAGGTGATGATCGGCACGTTGCGCAACCGGCACACTTCAAACAGCTTGCGCGTCTGGCTTTCGATGCCCTTGGCGGCGTCGATCACCATCACGGCGGAATCGACCGCGGTCAGCGTGCGATAGGTGTCTTCCGAAAAGTCTTCGTGGCCCGGCGTGTCGAGCAGGTTGAAGGTGATGCCGTCACGCTCGAACGTCATCACCGAGCTGGTGACGGAGATGCCGCGCTGCTGCTCGATCTTCATCCAGTCCGATCGCGCGCGCCGCGCCTGGCCACGTGCCTTGACCTCGCCCGCCAAATGGATCGCGCCGCCGAACAGCAGCAGCTTTTCGGTCAGCGTGGTCTTGCCGGCGTCGGGGTGGGAGATGATCGCGAAGGTACGGCGATCCGGAGTCGAATTTTCGGGCATCGCGGCCCTCTAGCGGCAAGTGCGCGGCGAATCCAACTCTACCCCGCGATCCAGCTGACGCGCATGGCAAAGCGGCGCGATTGGCCGGGCGGGATCGCGATGACGCCGGGCTTGTCGCGGAAGTCGCCGGTGAAGCCGGCGGGGTCGGCATGCCCCTGCCATGGCTCGACGCACACGAACGCCGCGCCCGGCTTGGTCCAGATGGCGAGTGTCGGCAGGCCGTCGAACGCGATGTCGAGCTGCGGCCCGGTGATTCCGCCGTAGCGGACCGAACGGCTTGCAGGCGCCATCCAGATCAGCGCGTCGTCCGCGAACAGATCGTCGGCGAGGTGCAGCGTCCGCCCGTCAAGCGGGCTGGCGCGTTCGCCGGTGCCGATCAGACCGCCGTCGAGCGCGGCCATCGTGCCCCGCTCATCCTGCGCGAAGACGATGCGGTGATCCTCCCGCGCGCCGCCGCCGGGCAGTGGCCAGGCAAAGGCGGGGTGGAAGCCGAAGCTCGCGGGAAGCACGGTTGCGGCGTCGGGGTTGGTGACCTCGATCTCGGTAACCAGCGTCGCGCCCTCAAGGCGATAGGTCGCGCGCAATTCGAACGCGAAGGGATAGGCCGCGCGGCTCTGCACATCGTCGCGCAGGGCGAAGGTCGCGTGGGTCTCGCTCGAGTCGGTCACGGCGAACATCCGCCGCCGCGCAAAGCCATGCTGCGTCATCGCATAGTCGCGCCCATCGACGCGCAGCGTGTCGTCGTTCAGTCGCCCGACGATCGGGAACAACAGCGGCGCATGCCCGGTCCAATAGGCCGGGTCGGCATCGGTCATCAGCTGGCGGCCGTGCGGATCGCACAGGCTGACGAGCTCGGCACCGAGCGGGTCGATCCGCGCGGTGAGCGTGCCGTTGCCGATCGCGATCATCTCAGCGCTCGCGGTGAACGGCGAAACCGGCGAAATCCTGATTGACCGGCATCAGCTCCAGCCGGTTGATGTTGAGATGCGGCGGCAGCGTCGCGACCCACAGCAGCGTTTCGGCGATGTCGTCCGGCGTCATCGGGTTCACCCCGGCGTACAGGCGGTCCGATGCATCCTTGTCGCCGCCGGTGCGCACGGTCATGAACTCGGTCTCGACCATCCCTGGCTCGATCGAGGTGACGCGCACCCCGGTGCCGTGGAGATCGGCGCGCAGGGCGAGGCTGAAATGGTTCACGAACGCCTTGGTGCCCGCATAGACATTGCCTGCGGGGTAGACATAGCTGCCAGCGACCGAGCCGAGATTGATGATCGCGCCCTTCCGTTCGATCAGCATCGGCAGCAGCTTGTGCGTGATCGACATCATCGCGGTGACGTTGGTGTCGACCATCGTCTTCCAGCTATCGAGATTCGCGTCCTGCGCCTTCTCCAGCCCGCGCGCGAGCCCGGCATTGTTGATCAGCAGGTCGATGCTGGCGAAGGGTTCGGGCAACGACGCGAGCGCCGCATCGCGCGCGGCCTCGTCGCGAATGTCGAATTCCAGCGTGTGGACGGTGTCGCTTTTGAGCGCCGCCAGCCGGTCTGCACGCCGTCCGGTGGCGACGACATGCCAGCCCGACTCGGCAAAGGCATGCACCGCCGCTTCGCCGATCCCTGCAGTCGCGCCGGTAATGAGTACGGTGGGCATGGGTTTACTTCCTTGCTTGTCACCCCGGCCTTGTGCCGGGGTCCACCGGGCCGCACGCGCGCGACCCTATCGGTTCCAGCGCTGCGCTAGCGGCGGAGTGGACCCCGGCACAAGGCCGGGGTGACCAAAAAGAGGTTCAGCCCCGCAGCACCGCGCCCAGCTTGGCCGCCGCTGCGACGACCTTGTCCGCGACCGCCTTGATCTCGGCATCGGTGAAGCTCTTGTCGCCGGGTTGCAGCGTGACTTCTACCGCAAGGCTCTTCTTGCCCTCCTCGACGCCCGCGCCCGTGAACAGGTCGAACAGCCGCGCATCGGTGATCGTGGCCTTGTCCGCGCCCTTGACCGCGCGGACGAGATCGCCTGCCGCGAGGTTCGCTGGCACGATGAAGGCGAAGTCGCGCGTCACCGCCTGCAGCGCCGGGGGCGTGTAGGCGGGCCGGGCAAAGCCCGTCGCGCGCTTGGCCGGGATCGCGTCGAGGAACAGCTCCACCGCGGCGACCGGGCCGTCGAGGTCGAAGCGCTTGGTCAGGCTCGGGTGGAGCATGCCGAATGCGGCGAGCACCGTCTTCGGCCCCAGCCGCAGCGTCGCCGACTGGCCGGGATGCCAGGCCGCGCCCGCTTCGCCCATGACCTGAAGGTTGGCGACCGGCGCACCGGCGGCTTCGAGCAAAGCCAGCGCCTCACTTTTGGCGTCGAACGCGCCGAAGGGCTGCGCCTTGCCGTTCGCCCAGCCACGCGGGCTGCGGTCGCCCGCGAGCAGCACGGTGAGGGTCAGCTTCTCGCCCCCGGCCAGATAGCGGCGACCCAGTTCGAACAGCCGCACGCTCGTCGCGCCACGCTTCACATTGCGCGCCGCCGCCATCATCAGGCCCGGCAGCAGCGAGGGGCGCATGACCTTGAGGTCTTCGCTGATCGGGTTGGCGAGCGTCCACGCACCGCCGCCGACCGCTTGCGCCTCGCCCTCGGAGATGAAGCTCCACGTCACCGCTTCGTTGAGGCCGCGCGCGGCGGCGGTGCGGCGGATGCGGCGCTCCAGCTTCTGTTCGGGCGTCGCGGTCGGCTTGGCGACGCCGGGTGCGCGGGGCAGGGGGGTGGAGGGGACCTTGTCGATCCCCTCGATCCGGATCACTTCCTCGACCAGATCGGCGGGACCATCGACGTCGCGCCGCCAGCTCGGTGCGGTGACGCGGAAGCCGTCGCACGCATCGGTCAGCTCGCACGGGTCGCCATTGGCGTCGAGCGGCTGGACGGTGAAGCCCAGCGATTCGAGGATGTCCTTCTGGCGTTCCGCCGGGATCGCGAGGCCGCCGAGCGTCTCGGCGAGCGTCGGGTCATAGCCGGTGGTGATGCCGACGCGCGGAATGCTGCCCGCGCGGGTCACTTCGCTCGGGCTGCCGCCGCACAGCGCGAGTACCAGACGCGTCGCGATCGCCAGCCCGTCATCGAGAAACTCGGGATCGACTCCGCGCTCGAAGCGGGTGCGCGCGTCGCTGGTCAACAGCAGCTCCTGCCCGGTGCGGGCGATATGCTCGGGATCGAAATAGGCGCATTCGATCAGCACGTCGGTCGTGGTGTCGCTGCACCCCGAATGTTCGCCGCCCATGATCCCGCCGATGTCGTGCACCGCCGCATCGTCGGCGATCACCGTCATCGTCGTGTCGAGCGTGTAGCTCTTGCCGTTGAGCGCGAGCACCTGTTCGCCTGCCTGCGCCTTGCGCGCGACCAGACCGCCGTTGAGCGTCGCGAGATCATAGACATGGAGCGGGCGCCCCAGCCCGAACATCACGAAGTTGGTGATGTCGACCAGCGCCGAGATCGGCTTCTGCCCCACTGCCTTCAGGCGACGCTGCAACCACTCGGGCGACGGCCCGTTCTTCACGCCGCGCACGATCTGGCCGTAAAAGGCCGGGCAGCCCTCGCTATCGTCGGTCCGCACGTCCGGCGCGGCACCCTCCGCCACGATTGCGGGCAGCCCCGACACCACCGCGTCGAGCGGCTTCAGCGTGCCGAGACCCGCTGCAGCCAGATCACGCGCGATACCGCGCACGCCCATGCAATCCTGACGGTTCGGCGTGATCGACACGTCGATCACCGGATCGTCCAGCCCCGCATAATCGGGGAAGGGCGTGCCAACCGGCGCGTCTTCGGGCAGTTCGATGATGCCGTCATGATCGTCGCCCAGCTCCAGCTCGCGGCTGGAGCACATCATGCCGTTCGATTCGACGCCGCGCACCGCCGCGACCTTCAGCACCATGCCGTTGGCGGGGACGGTCGCGCCGGGCAGTCCGAGCACGCCAACGAGGCCGGCGCGGGCATTGGGCGCACCGCACACGATCTGCAGCGGCTCGCCGTCACCGGCATCGACGGTCAGCACCTGCAGCTTATCGGCCTGCGGATGGCGCTCGGCAGTCAGCACGCGCGCGACCTTGAACGCCGCCAGCGCGGCACCGGGATTCTCCACGCCCTCGACCTCATGCCCGATGCGGTTCAGGGCATCGAGGATCGCGGTCAGGTCGGCATCGGTGTCAAGATGCTCCTTGAGCCAGTTCAGCGTGAACTTCATGCGCCGACTCCCCCGGACAGCGTGGGCACGTCGAGCGCCGAGAAGCCATAATGCTTCAGCCAGCGCAGGTCGCCGTCGAAGAATGCGCGCAAATCATCCATCCCATATTTGAGCATCGCGAGCCGGTCGACCCCGGTGCCAAAGGCAAAGCCCTGCCACTCATCCGGGTCGAGGCCGCAAGCCTCGATCACGCGGCGATGGACCATGCCGCTGCCCAGCACCTCCATCCATCCGCCGCCCTCGGCATCGCCGCTGCCGCCGATCACGCGCTTGCCGTTGATCCAGGTGAAGCCGACGTCCACTTCCGCGCTCGGTTCGGTGAACGGGAAATAGCTCGGGCGCAGGCGCAGCACGATGTCGTCGCGCTCGAAATAGGCCTTGAGGAAGGTCTCCAGCGTCCATTTGAGGTGGCCGAGGGTGATGCCCTTGTCGATCACCAGCCCTTCGATCTGGTGGAACATCGGCGTGTGGGTCGCGTCGCTGTCGCTGCGATAGACGCGGCCCGGCGCGATGATGCGGATCGGCGGGGGCGTGGACGTCATCGTGCGGATCTGCACGGGGCTGGTATGCGTGCGCAGTACCATCGGCCGCTCATGCTCACCGGCGAGGTAGAAGGTGTCGTGCATCGCGCGCGCCGGATGCGTCTCCGGGATGTTGAGCGCGGTGAAATTGTGCCAGTCGTCCTCGATCTCTGGCCCGGTCGCGACGGCAAAGCCCATATCGGCGAAAATTTCGGCGAGCTCATCCATCACCTGGCTGATCGGGTGGACGGTGCCCGCGGGCACGCCATCGACCGGCAGGGTCATGTCGAGCGTCTCGCTCGCCAGCTTGGCTTCGAGCGCTGCGCCTTCCAGCGCCGCCTTGCGCGCCGCAATCGCTTCGGTCACCGCCTCGCGCAGGCCGTGGATGCGCGGGCCGGTCTCCTGCCGCTCCTCGGGGCTCATCCCGCCCAGCGTCTTGAGCAGGCCGGTGACATTGCCCTGCTTGCCCAGCGCCTGGACGCGTACCGCCTCCAGCGCATCGACGCCGGTGGCCGCGTCGATCGCGGCGAGAAGGTCGGCCTTGAGTTGGTCGAGATCGGTCATCACAGTTCCGTTCATTGGTCTAGTGGCCCGAACCGCAGTCAGGCGCGAAGGTCAAGCCCGGCTGCCGAGCAAAGCGACGCCGAACGCGATGAACACGCCGCCGGTCACGCGGTTGAACAGGCGCTGGCGGTTGGCCGGCGCAAGCCATGCGGCGAGCGAGCGGCCGCCCAGCGCGTACATGCTGAACCAGAACGCCTCGATCACCGCGAAGCTGGCGATCAGGATGGCGAGCTGGGGCGCGAACGGCGCGCTGGTATTGATGAACTGCGGGAACAGCGCGGCGGCGAAGATGATCAGCTTGGGATTGGAGAAGCCGGTGCCAAGCCCCGCGCCGAACATCGCGATCAGTGAGGGCGGGGCGGGCTTCTCTGCGTCCGGATCGCTGCTCGCGACCGGCGCCCGCCACGCCTTGATCCCCAGCCAGACGAGATAGCCGACCCCGGCATAGCGCAGCGCATCGAACAGCATCGGCGAGGCCTTGAGCAACGCCCCAAGGCCCGCCGCCGACGCAAGCAGGCAGACCAGATTCGCGGTCATCAGCCCCAGCATCGACGCGACCGACCGGCGCGCGCCGTGATGGATGCTCTGCACCATGACGTGGAGCATGTTCGGCCCCGGCGTCGCGGAGATCAGGAACACGGCGGTGACATAGAGCCACCAGGTCTGGAGCGTCATACGCGGTCCTTGCTCAGCCAAGAAAAAGGGCGCCGGTGGATGGTCCACCGGCGCCCCAATTTCGGTCGCTACAGGCTGCCTCAGGCGGCCTGGGGCAGCGCCGCCTTCGCCTGCGCGATGATGGCGGTAAACGCATCACCCTCGTGCATTGCGATGTCGGCCAGAACCTTCCGGTCCAGTTCGATGCCGGCGAGCTTCAGCCCGTGCATGAACTGCGAATAGGTCAGGCCTTCGGCGCGGACGCCGGCGTTGATGCGCTGGATCCACAGGGCGCGGAAGCTGCGCTTCTTAACCTTGCGGTCGCGATAGGCGTATTGTCCGGCCTTTTCGACGGCCTGACGTGCGATGCGGATGGTGTTCTTGCGACGGCCGTAATAGCCCTTCGCCTGATCCAAAATCCGCTTATGCTTCGCCTTGGTGGTTACACCACGTTTGACACGTGCCATGGTCTATCTCTCCTTACAGGCCGTACGGCGCCCAGAGGCGCACGTGACCGGCATCAGCTTCGGACAGGACCGACGTGCCGCGGTTGGTGCGAATATACTTCGCGTTATGGCTGCTCAGGCGGTGACGCTTGCCGGCGACGCCGTGCTTCACCTTGCCCGTTGCGGTGAATTTGAAGCGCTTCTTCACACCGCTCTTGGTCTTCATCTTGGGCATTTTCGTCTCCTTTTACGCGCGACGAATTCTCGAACAGCCCCGGCAGCCCTTGTTAGCCGGGCGGTTCCTGAATCGCGGAAAGGCGGGCCTGTACCGGGTGAACTCCGATTTTGCAACCGCGAAGGCGGGTTCGCCGGAACTTGTATCGCCCGCCAAGTCTTATGCCGTGATGACCGACCGGGATTCCGCGATTGTCACGCAGGACGGGACGTCAGTCGATCCGCCGGTGACCGAAGCTCACGCCGATAGCGAGCGCAAGCGCTTGCCGCGTCCGCTGGTCATCGCGCTGCGCATCGTCGGTGGCGTGCTGCTGGCGATCTTCCTCGCCTGGGCGATTCTCTACGTCACCAAGGGGCGCTTCCTGAAAGGCACGTTCGAGCGCGTTGCCAGTAGTTCGACGGGGCGCGCGGTCGCGGTCGGCGGCGACTTCCAGCTCTATTTCGATCCGTTCGATCTGAAGTTCGTCGCGCAGAAGATGACGATCGCCAACCCCGACTGGGCGTCGAAGCCGCATCTGTTCGCGGCCGATTCGATCCACACGCGAATCGCGCCGCTGTCACTGATCTTTGGCCGCTATCACGCGCGCTTCCTCGACCTGCGTAACGCCGCCATCGATCTGGAGTGGAACGCGGCGCGCGCCAACACCTGGACCTTTGGCGATGGCGAGGGCGATCCGGTCGAGTTTCCGACGATCGACCGCGCAACGCTGGCGGGAACCACGCTGCGTTATCGCGATCCCCGGCTGCAATTGCTCACTGACCTCAAGTTCGAAACCGTCCGCTCGACCGGCACGCGAATCGGTGATTCGGTGCGCTTTTCGGGTGATGGGGTCGCGCGCAAGACGCCGTTCACCGTCAGCGGCGCTCTGCTTAGTCCCAATGAGACCGCCGGTCGCGGCAGAAATCAGCTGGAATTGCAGGCGCGCGCGGCGGGCAATGACATTACGGTCACCGGCACATTGCCGAGCCTTGCCGATATCGAGAATGTCCCGCTGCGCACCAGCGCACGGGGTGGCAACCTTGCTAGCCTGCTGGGCATCATCGGCGTCGTGCTCCCCGACACGCGCAGCTATCGTGCGCACGCAACGCTGGTGAAATCGGGCGATCTCTACAGCTTCACCGGGTTGCGGGGCCGATTCGGCAACAGCGATCTTTCGGGCCAGTTCGCTGCAGATGGGCGTGGCGAGCGGCTGCTGATGACCGCCGACCTCGCCACGAAATCGCTCGATATCGTCGATGCCGCGCCGTTCATCGGCTTCAACCCCGATATCGTCGCGGCGCGCGGTGCGGTGGCTGCGGCGGCGGCGACCGGCGCGGGACCCGCCCGCCTGCTGCCCGATGCGCGTTTTCCGGTCGAATCAATGCAGCCGTTCGATGCCCAGGCGAAATGGCGAATCGCCACGGTGCGGTCGAAAAGCGTGCCAATCTCGAACGTCGCGGTCACGGTCGATCTCGATCGCGGCCGACTCGCGCTGTCGCCCTTCACCTTCGCAATGGCGCGCGGCAATGTCGCGTCCGACCTGATCTTCGACACGCGCCAGCGGCCCAGTGCCGTATCCTATGACGTGCGCCTCGCGCCGACCCCGCTCGGTACGTTGCTGAAAGGGTGGGGCGTCGTCGAATCGGGCACCACCGGCACGATCAGGGGCCGGATCGAGCTGAAGGGGCGCGGCGACACGCTGCATGATTCGCTGGCCAATTCGGGCGGGCGAATCGCGTTCGTCCTGCCCAAGGGCAGCTTCTGGACGCGCAATATCCAGCTCGCCGAACTCGATATCGGCACCTTCGCGCAGAAGATGTTCGAGGGGAAGCTCAAGGAGCCGGTCCAGATCAATTGCGGGCTGGTCGCGTTCAGCGTGCGTCGCGGGATCGCCGCAGCCGACCCGATCCTGATCGATACGCAAAAGAGCGTGATGATCGGCCGCGGCGGCTTCTCCTTCCGCAACGAAACGCTCGACATGGCCTTCCGCGCCGACTCGAAGAAGTTCAGCGTGTTTGCCGGCCAGTCGCCAGTCGGGATTAACGGGACGTTCGCGAGCCCCGGCTATGACGTGGTCAGCGACCAGCTGCTGGCGCGCGCCGGCGCCGGACTGGGCCTCGCGCTGGTGGCGACGCCGCTCGCCGGTGTCCTCGCCTTTGTCGATGTCGGTGACGCCAAGGCTGCAGACTGCGGCCCGGTGCTCAGCGCGGCGTCGGCGAAAGGCCAGCGCACCACTGAGGGCGAGCGGCGCGACGATGTCGGCAAGGGCACGACCGCCAAGTCAGAGGATGGCAGCCGCTCAAAGGGCGAGCGCAAGGAACAGCGCAAGAAGTTCCTGGGGATTTTCTGAGCGTTCAGCGGGGCTTGAGACGCTCCGCCAGCACCGCGATGCACGCACCGGCTGCATAGGCCAGGAAGTCCTTCCACTCGAACCCGGTGCCGAGCAATGTTCGCGCGAGCGCGCTGTCACGCCAGCCGAGCAGGTCGAGTATCCCGATCAGCTGCCCCAACTCGACCAGCGCCGCGACCGCGAACGCCGCCACCGCTGCGGACACGACCTCCAACCGCGTCACAGCCCTCAGCCCGCAATAGACCAGCAGCACCGCAAGCGTGTCGCCCAGATAGGGGCGCACGAATCGATCACGGACATAGAGTGCGATCACCACCTCAATCACGAACAGCGCCAGCGCGGCGAGTGCATATCCACGGTGCAGGCGAATCACATCAATGCCCGCGACAGGCCAGCGCTTCGACCAGTTCCTCGATTCGCGCGGGATCGCCCGCCGCGATCACCTCGCCATTGCTGCCCGCGTGCAGCGGGTCGCCCTGCCAGTCGCACATGCGCCCGCCAGCTCCCTCGACCACCGGCACCAAAGCGGCGAAATCGTGCAGCTTCAGCCCCGCCTCGATCACCAGGTCGAGATGCCCCGACGCGACCAGGCCGTAATTATAGCAATCGCCGCCCAGCACCGTGCTCAGCACCGCGGCGTCGACATGCTCGAATGCGTGGAGCTGGTCGTCGGTGAACAGGGCGGGGGAGGTGGTGGCGAGCAGCGCCTTCGACAGCTCGCGGCACGTGCGCGCCTGCGCGGGCTGGCCGTTGAACAGGGTGGTGCGTCCAGTGACGCCAAGCCAGCGTTCGGCGATGATCGGCTGGTCGATGATCCCCAGCACCGGCCAGCCATCCTCGAGCAACGCGATCAACGTGCCAAAGATCGGCCGCCCGACAATGAAGCTGCGCGTCCCGTCGATCGGATCGAGCACCCAGGTCCGCCCGCTTGTTCCATCACGCGCGGCCTCTTCCTCGCCGATGATCGCATCCATCGGCCGTTCGGCGATGATCAGGCGGCGCATCGCTGCTTCGGCGGCCTTGTCTGCGAGTGTGACGGGGGACGCGTCGTCCTTGGACTCGAGCCCGAACTGACCACGGAAATAGGGGCGGATCGCCGCGCCCGCCGCGTCGGCGAGGCGCTGGGCGAGATCGATATCGGCTTGGCTGACTGGCATCTGCTCCGCCTAGCTGGGGAAGGGTGCAGGCTTCAAGCGTACATTGCGGTGGCGGCCCGTTCCTCCACCCGGCCATCCAACGCCAGTAATCTATGGGTGGCCGGGTGCGGGTTACCCAGCAAAGTACTACTTTGCTGGGACCCGTGGGGGAGCGGGCTGGCACCGCAAGCGGTTCAGCCCAGCTGAACCGCAATCAAAAGGGCAGCCAGCGGCGCTTTTCGCTGAACTTCATATATCCGACATTGGCCCCCGCGCGCCATCCGACGCCCAGCCGCACCGGGATCAGCACCACATCGCCGCGACGCAGGTAACTGGCGGAGAACCCGCCGACGAAATAGAGCCGCCCCTCGCCCGCCGGGAAGCGCTTGTAGAGTTCCTGGCTGTCATAGAGGTTGTAGACCAGCACGAACACCTTGTTGGCGTCGCCACCAATGTCGAACCCGACCGACGGGCCGGTCCAGTACACGTCGCGCTCGCCCTCGACCGCATGGATCATCGTACCCGAACCATAGCGCAGCCCGACGACGACCGCGCCCGACCCTTCCGATCCGGCGATATAGGCGTTGGGCTCGCCCTGATCCTTCAGGATATCCTCGATCAGTGCGGCAAGGCCGGTCGCGCCCTTGCCGAACACGCCTTCGGCTGCCGAGACCAGCCGTACCTGATCGAAGGTTGTTGGTGCTTCGGGCTTGGTCAGCCCACCGGCCGGCGGGGCGCCCTGGGTCGGAGCCGGGCCAGCGGGAGTCGCTGGCTGCTGTCCATCAACGGGCGGCGCTTCATAGGGGGCGCCGGGATCGACCGGCTCGTCCTGCGGCACGGGCGCGGCCGGAATCGCTGTCTGGGGCCGATCGAGATCGGCATCGATCGCGGTATCGGGATCGACCTTCTGGATGCTCTGCGCCAGCGCGGGGGTGGCCGCGAGCGATGGCAGCGCGAGCGCCATCCCGATCCAGAGCATCAACCGTCGCATAGTAAAGCCTCCCGCAGCATCGCATTTATGCCCGGCGATGGGCCGTCGGCAATGAACCGGCGATGACCCGAGTCGATTTCGCGCCCAGTCGCCGCAAATCCGCCCATTGATCGCCGGCGCGACGCTCGCTATAGCGCCCGCTCGCCGCAGGCATCCGGAGACGTGGGTGAGTGGCTGAAACCAACGCTTTGCTAAAGCGTCGTACGGGGAACCGTACCGAGGGTTCGAATCCCTCCGTCTCCGCCATTTTGACCTGTTCAGGTCGCCGCCCTCCTAAAAATCGCCAAAAAAGCCTCGGAATCAGCGGTGAACATGTCAGCGCGCATGTCGAACCGCCCTTATTCGGCAATCAATGGTCTTGCGCGGTGCTGGCTTAATCCGCCACGACGCCCACGCGAAGACCATTCTGACTTAGCGCCACTCCACGTGATGTGTTCCGTCCGGCTGGTCGCGAAACACGCCGCGCCGGCCGATGAAGCGTTCGATCACGTCGCGCGCGGTCAGGCTGTGCTGGCTTGGCTTGACGGTGGTGAAGGCGCCCCCGCCCGCAAGCGCGAACGGCAGCAGGAGCTGGTCCTGCAGATACGGTCCGGCAAAGGCGTTGGACGCCAGATATCCGGCCATGCGCCCTGCCGCCATCTTCGCCACGCGCTCGGCCGGGACGCCGAGCTGGCCAAAGCCGCTGACGATCTCGGTCACATGCTCGAACGCTGCCTCGAACAGCACGATGTTGCCCGGCCCCTGTTCCTCGGGAAGCTCCCGCACGGCAAAGCTCTCCTCCGGCCAGTCGAGCGCCTTGCGCGCCGCGGCGATTTCGCGATCGGCGATCTCGAACGGCAGTCCGGCGAACAATGCAGTGACGCAGCGTTCGCGCAGCGCCCCGCGATCGACGCAATCGATCGGAGTCAGCGGCGCCGGGGTGATGTCCACCTCGATCCGCCCCCCGCCGCGCGGATAGAAGCCGTGGCGGATCAGCCGCGCCTCGACGCGCGGTCCCATGCGGTTGATGATCGGCAGAAACGTCTTCGCGATGAACTCGAACGGTGGGGCGAGCATGTTGTGCGTGCCCCCTTCAAGGATCAGGCGCGACGGCGCATCGGCGAGCACGAGCGGCATCAGCAACGTCTGGAGGACGAGACCGGTGCTGCCCGCAGTGCCGACCGCGAAGCGATATTCGCCCGGCACCACCTTGCCCGGCGTGAAGGCGATCTCGGACGCGCCGACCGCGAGGCCATCGCACGTCGCATTGCCCAGCGCGCACGCGGCCTCGACCGCAGTGACATGCTGGCGCATCAGCCCCGGTTTGGAGCGCTTGCCGCGCGCCTTGATGATGCGGAAAGGCTGGCCGGTGATCAGCGACAGCGCGCACGCATTGCGCACCACCTGCCCCCCGCCTTCGCCCTCCGATCCGTCGATGATGATCATTGATTTACCAGTTCCAGAAAAAGGTCATTGGCGTGCGCCGCCCATTGCGCAGAGGGCGCACGCGCTGCGAGTTCGGCGGCGCGGCCGAGTTCGTCGGCGATCAGCGCGTCGAGCGGTGGAACACGGGTACCGTTGCTGCGCTCGTTGGTCCGCGCCTTGGCCGCGACCAGCTCCGCTATCGCCCCCTTGGCCTCGCCCGACAGATCCGCCAGCGCGACCAGCGCCTGCAGGTTCATCGGCGGACGCCGGTCGGGATGCCGACGCAGCACGCGGATCGCGAGCGCCGGGCGCAGCGCGTAGAAATACTTCTTCACCGGCACATCACCGCCATCGTCGAGCCAGCGATCCGCCGCCGTCCGCCCCAGCCGCGCATAATGATGCGCCAGCGCACGCGCATCGAGCATCGCGTCCGCAAGCGCCGCAAACCGCGCCATGAAGGGATCGTCGGGGCGGTAGCGGATCGGGGATTCGATCCATTCGCTAACCACCGCATTCGACTTGAGCAGCAGACCGAACGCCTTGCGGATGTCCCAGCCATTGAGGTCGATTTCATCGACGATCGGCCGCTCGATCACGTCGCGGCCCGGCACCAGCGACAGATACCAATCGCGCGGCCGGACATAGATAAAGCGGATGTCGTAATCGCTGTCGGGCGAGGGAAAGCCCCACGCGCGCGACCCGGATTCGACCGCCATCAGCACGCGCACGCCCTCCTCCGCCGCGATCGCGGACAGGCGGCGCTCGATCTCGCGGCGCACGTCAGGCGCAATCGAATCCGGGGAAACGGTAGTCATCATAGCTCTCGAAAAGGGGGGGGTGCGTGAAGGGTCACCCCTTCACGCACACCACCTGTTTCAGCGTGTGGACGATCTCCACCAGATCGGCCTGGGCGGCCATCACGGCTTCGATCGGCTTGTAGGCGCGCGGCGTCTCGTCGATCACGCCTTCGTCCTTGCGGCACTCCACGCCCATCGTGTCGGCGATATGCTCGTCGAGGCTCACCAGCTTCTTCGCCTCGGTGCGTGACATCACGCGCCCCGCACCGTGCGAACAGCTGTCGAAGCTCTCGGCATTGCCAAGGCCGCGGACGATGAACGATTTCGCGCCCATCGACCCCGGGATGATCCCCATCACGCCCTTCGCGGCACGCACCGCACCCTTGCGGGTCACGAGCACATTCTCACCGAAGTGGTTCTCGCGCTGGACATAGTTATGGTGGCAGTTCACCGCCTCCATCTCCGCGTCGAACGGCTTGGCGATCTGGAGCCGCAGCGCCGCGATCACGTTCGCCATCATCACGCGCCGGTTCAGCGCCGCAAAGTCCTGCGCCCAGCCCACCGCTTCGACATAGTCGTCGAAATGGTCGGTCCCTTCCGGGAAATAGGCGAGGTCCTCGTCGGGCAGGTTGATGTGCCATTTGCGCATGTCCTGCTTCGCCAGCTCGATGAAGAAGGTGCCGATGGCATTGCCCACCCCACGCGACCCCGAATGCAGCATCACCCACACCCGCGCCTCTTCGTCGAGACACAGCTCGATAAAGTGATTGCCGGTGCCGAGCGTGCCGAGATGGACGAGGTTGTTCGTCTTCGCGAGCTTCGGGTATTTGTCGGTGATCCGCTTGAACCGCGCCGCGAGCGTGGACCAGGCTTCGACGATATGCGCTTGGGGATCGCCCCACGCGCCCTTGTCGCCGCGCTCGCCCCGCCCGGACGTGCGCCCGTGCGGAACCGCGCGCTCGATTGCCGAGCGGATGCCCTCCAGATTGTCGGGCAAGTCATGCGCCATCAGCGCGGTGCGCGCCGCCATCATGCCACAGCCGATATCGACGCCGACCGCCGCCGGGATCACCGCGCCCTTGGTCGGGATCACCGATCCCACGGTCGCGCCGATGCCGACATGCACGTCGGGCATCACCGCGACATGCTTGAAGATGAACGGCATCTTCGCCGCGCGCGCCAGTTGCTCGCGCGCCTTGTCATCGACCGGCACACCGCGCGTCCAGCTCTTGATCGGCACGCCGCCTTCGACGTGGCTGTATTCGAAACTCTGGGTCATCGTGACCTCCTGTGTTCAATCATGGTGCCGGCGACGAGGGTTGGCGAGACATTCCGGGCGAACCCGGGGTGGAATCGAACCACCTGAGCCTTTCGGCGTTACCGATGTAGTCCCGCCGGCATTCGCCAGCTTCATTGATGGTCACGGCGACGAAGGGTGACCGGACGGTTACGCGCTCTGCCGCTGAGCTACGGGCCCCCAATGGTGGACCCGGCGGGATTCGAACCCGCGACCTCGGGATTAGCAAGTCCATGTAGTCCGATCGGCATTCGCCGTGATGGTCTGGTTCCGGCGACGAGGGGGTGGCGAGACATTTCCCATGCTCTAACCGCTGAGCTACGGGCCGAAGCCCGGCCGGATTCGAACCGGCGACCTTGAGATGAAAATGTAGTCCCGCCGGCATTCGCCGGAGAATAGGTTGGGCCGTGGCGACAAGAGTCGGTGAGACAGCGCGTCCTTAAGCTACCTCCAGCGGGCGGGATTCGAACCCGCATCTCCCCGGTGCCTCGCAGCAGTCGGGGCGCTTTGCCCATAGGGACTCTCTGTGGTGGATGTAGTCCCACCGGCATTCGCCACGGCCTTGTTCAAACCTCCGTCTGCTTGACGATGCTGACCCAATCGCGCGTCTCGCCACGGGCGAAGCGTGCGACGGTGTCGAACACCGCGTCGGAGAAGCCCCCGACATTGAGAATGTCCGCCCGACCGGAAGCCTGAGTGGTTCCGTAGGGCTGGATGTCGATGCACACGAGCTTTGCGCCCGGGTTGCGCCGCTTGATCTTGTCCCACTGGCGCATCGTCTCGGTCGCGCCGCGGCGGTTCTGGTCCACCCACGACTCATTGTCCGACACGATCACCACCAGGTCGACCGCCGCGTTTTCAGACACCAGCTGGGCCAGCGGTGCCGACACGCTCGTGCCGCCGCCGCCAACCGCCGCCAGCTTTGCCGCGTTGACGGCAAGCCGCGCACGCGGATCAAGGTTCACGCGAACCACGCGCTGCTCGAACGGCAGCACGCGGGCCTTCGCATTGGTCCGCAGCATCGCCGAAGCGACCAGAGCGGCAATGTCGATGCAACGCACGGCGGTCGTGGCACCCTTGCGGACCCCGGTGACCGGCGAGCTCATCGACCCCGATACATCGGGGCACACGACCACGTTGCCGCGGATCGCGGGCACATTGCGCAACGACGCTTCCAGCGCATCCTCGAGCGCACCCTGAACCTTCAGCGGCACGCCTTCCCCGACCGCGTTCAGCGCCATCAGCAACTGATAGGGCAGCACGCGCGCCCTGGTCAGCGCCTCCGGATCGGCCAGCCGCGTTGCAACCGCTTCGGTCACCCCCTTCACCCCGAACGCGCCATTGCGCGCCAGCGTGTTGAGGTTGATCCGCAGCGCCTGCCACCCCATCCGTCCGGCCAGCTCGCCCCACTGCACATCGCGCAGCGGAAAGGCGGTGAGCCATTCGAACGGCACCGGCGGCAGGGCGATCCCGCGCGGGTTGCGCTTCCACGTCTCGAACGCGGCGATCTCGGCCGGCAGCGCGGCGACATCATAGGGCTTGCCGATCAGCCAGCCATAGAATGCGCGCCGCTCTGCATCCGCAGGCTTGGGGTGCACCATCCGCACGATGTCGGCGAGCGAGGGCGCATTGCCCGTCGCGGCCGCCATCAGGTCGCGCATCGACGCCTGCTCCAGCCAGCGCTGGACTAGCCGCTTCGGACGCGACCCGAGCGAGGTGCGCCCGACCTGACCCGAGCGCAGGATCTGCACGAAGTTGCGCAGCATCCGGCCATTGTCGATCACGCGGCCAAAGACGCGGACCGACAGATCGGGATCGGCGACCGTCAGCCATGCGGCGATCAGCGCCGGCATGTCCTTCATTGCCCCCGACTTGCGGGCATAGACCGCGACCTGCGCCGCATAGAATGGATCGACCGCGGCAAGCGCGTCGAGCATCTGCTTCAGCTGCGCTTCGGCGGATGCGTAGTAGGCGTCACCCATCGTCCCCGTCGCCGCAAGCTGCGCCAGCAGCGCTTCCGGCCCATAGGCATAGGCCGGCGCGTCCTCCCGATTCACCGTGTCCGGTGCCGGAAGCAGCTTTGCGATCGCCGAAGCGAACAATCCCTTGTTGGCCATCGTCCAACTCCCTTGCTTCGAGCACCATTCTGCACCCGATTGAAATTCCTCGGGGGCGACCAGCCCATTCCGGTCGCCCCGCGTTCCGCGTATCGGGTGGAAGGTTCGACCGCTTCCATTCGACACGGATAGCGCTGCAGGAGCCGTGCCAGTTTTGTGAGATAGCGCCGCCGGATTGATTAAAATACTGATATGCAATGATTAAAATTGACAGCCGATAATCATCGGCGAAAAGCCGCATTCACATATGCTGAAATTTCATATCGCAATGGATCGTATCTTATCCTACAGGATAAGCATGAAACCATTGGTAGTGATCGGCTTTCTCGGCTCCACGCTCGATGCCAGCAAGTTCGGGCCATCGCGTTGGGGCAAGTGGCGCCCCTCCGTCGCGCTGACGATGCATGAGGATCTGCGCGTCGATCGCTTCGTGCTGCTCCACGGCAGCAAGCATGGCCGCCTCGCCGACTATGTCGCGGAGGATATCGCGTCGGTTTCTCCCGAAACGCGGGTCGAGCCGCAGCGGATCGAGTTTAGCGACCCGTGGGATTTCGAGGAGGTGTACGGCAAGCTGCTCGACTTCGTGCGCGGCTATCCATTCGATCCGGAGGCCGAGGATTATCTGATCCACATCACCACCGGTACGCACGTCGCGCAGATCTGTCTCTTCCTGCTGACCGAGGCGCGCTATCTCCCGGGCCGATTGCTGCAGACCCAGCCTGCGGCCAAGCTGGAGAGCGGGAGTGCGCCGGGGCGCTGGACGGTGATCGACCTCGATCTGTCGCGCTATGACAGCATCGCGACCCGCTTTGCAGCGGTCAGCGCGGAAAGCGCCTCGTTCCTCAAATCCGGGATCGAGACGCGCAACGCCGCCTTCAACCGGATGATCGACGAGATTGAGCGCGTCGCACTGCGATCAAAGGCGCCGATCCTGCTGATGGGACCGACCGGGGCGGGCAAGAGCCAGCTGGCGCGGCGCATCTACGAACTCAAGCGGCTCAAGCATCAGGTTGCCGGACCGTTTGTCGAAGTGAACTGCGCCACGCTCAAAGGCGACGGCGCGATGTCGGCGCTGTTCGGCCACCGCAAGGGCGCCTTCACCGGCGCGGTCGCCGATCGCCCGGGACTGTTGCGATCGGCCGACAAGGGCATGTTGTTCCTCGACGAGATCGGCGAACTGGGTCTGGACGAGCAGGCGATGATTCTGCGCGCGATTGAGGACAAGCGCTTCCTGCCCGTCGGTGCCGACAAAGAGGCGGCGTCGGAGTTTCAGCTGATCGCGGGCACCAATCGCGACCTGGGCGAAGCGGTGGGCGCCGGTGCCTTTCGCGACGACCTCTATGCGCGGCTCAACCTGTGGACCTTTCGCCTGCCCGGACTTGCCGATCGGCGTGAGGATATCGAACCCAATCTCGACTATGAGCTCGACCGTTTTGCCGAGCGTGAAGGCGACCGTGCCAGCTTCAACCGCGAGGCGCGGCAGCGCTATCTTGCCTTCGCGACCGGACCCGATGCGCAATGGCCCGGCAATTTCCGCGACCTTGCCGCGAGCGTTACCCGAATGGCGACGCTGAGCCCCAAGGGACGCATCGACAGCGAATGCGTGGATGCGGAAATAGAGCGGCTGAAGCGCCTGTGGTCCGGGCAGGGCGGCGGCAATGCCGACGCGTTAACGGATCTGCTCGACCCGGAAGCGCTGGACGCGATCGACCCATTCGATCGCGTGCAGCTGGCGGAGACAGTGCGGGTCTGTCGGCGCAGCCGCTCTCTCTCCGAAGCTGGCCGCGCACTCTTTGCCGCGTCGCGTGCCCGGCGCAGTTCGGCGAACGACGCCGACCGGCTGCGAAAATACCTGGCACGGTTCGGGCTGGATTGGGCCAGCATCCAAACCAACTGAGTCTTCATTCGAACTTCCGTTTTGGGACTCGCCCGCTTGCGCACCGAATGAAAGGATTTGGGGCGCGTCGCCGATATCTCAGCTGGCACAAGGGGCGAGCGACGGTTCAAATCCGGCTTCGGACCTTGGCGGTAGCGCCCCGCGATCTCTTCGCTGCGTACCTCAAGACGGTTCTCGAGAAGCTCGACACGATTGCGATAGGAGAGGCTGCCACCGAGTAGCTCCACGCGCTTGGGCGCACTGGCGCCGCCGAATCTTCCGACTCGCAAACGTCATCACGCGCTGGCATCCGGAGACCATGCGAAGTCTGATCCCGATCGCCGCCGCCACGCTGGCGCTTCCCGCTGCGGCGCAGGTCCGCGCCGTGCCGACCCAGCCCGACTCGGAGGCCGGGGCGCTACGCGGGGTTGAGGTGATCCTGATCAACGAAGGGTCCGCCGCGGTCGCCGCAGAAGGGCCGCGCACGATCGAGGTGACCGCCGCCGATGGGACGCGCCTGATCCTTGAGCGCTTGCCGGCCCCCGCCGCGACCATTCAGCCGGGCAGCTTTGCCAAGGCGCGCTACGTTCCCACCGGCTATGCCGCGCGGCCCGCGTACAAGCCGCTGCCCGGAGCGCCGCTGCCTGAGGGCGTGGGAACAGCATGGACTGGCGACTCACCCGCCACCGCGCCGCGCACCCCCGATACGGGCGAGCGCGAAACACCGACCGCGTCCGGTACCCGATCGGGCTTCCTCGACCGCTTCACCCCGCATGAGCCGGTCTATGGCGCATTTGGCCTCGGCGACTCGGGCGGCAAGCTGCAGGTCAGCTTCGCGTTCCAGCCGATCGGCGGGGAAAGCGCGTTCAGCCATTTGCGTTTTGCCTATACCCAGACGATGTTCTGGCGGCTCGACCTGCCGTCCGGCCCGTTCACCCACACCACCTATTCGCCCGAAGTCTATGTTGAGCGCGCGATCGATCCGAGCGCGACGATCGGGCTCGGCTGGCGGCATGATTCGAATGGGGAGGGGGACGCGACCTCGATCGATTCGAACCGCATCTTCCTGCGCGCGACCAAGGCCTTTGACCTTGGTGACGGCTGGCGCGCGGAGGTGACGCCACAGGCCTGGGTCTATGTCGGCAAGCAGGGGGTCGCGCCCGATCTCGACCGCTATTGGGGCAATGGATCGCTTGGCCTCGCGCTGGTCAAGCCCGACAGCCTCAAGCTCGCGCTCACGCTGCGCGGCAGTCCCGATAGCGGGCGCGGCGCGGCCGAGCTGTTCGCGTCCTGGCCGCTCGCGCGGATCGACGACGATCTCGGCTTCTATCTCTTCGCCCAAGGCTTTACAGGATATGGCGAAGCACTCGACGATCATCGCCGCCGCGCTACCCATGCGCGGATCGGGATCGCCCTGACCCGCTAAACGATGCCGAGGAGAGACCCATGCGCCTGAAGCTCGCTCTTGCCGCCCTGATGCTGCCGCTAACCATGCCGGCCACCGCCGCGCTTGCGCCGGGGGCGAAGGCACCCGATTTCACGGCAAAGGGTGCGATCGCCGGGCGCGACTTCACCGTGAATCTGGCCACTCAGCTGAAAAAGGGGCCGGTCGTGCTCTATTTCTTCCCGGCGGCCTTCACCCCCGGCTGCAGCGCAGAGGCGGCGGCATTCGCTGCGGCGGTCGATGATTTCAAGGCGGCGGGCGCGACGGTGATCGGCATGTCGGCGGACCCGGTGGACAAGCTGCGGGATTTTTCGGCGAAGGATTGCGCCGGCAAGTTTGCGGTGGCGAGCGCCAGCCCCGAAGTGGTGCGCGGCTATGATGTCGCGCTGGGCCGCCAGGTGCAGGGCCGTGAGGTCACCAACCGCACCAGCTATGTGATCGCGCCCGATGGCAAGATCATCTACGCGCACAGCAATCTCAGCCCGGCCGATCATGTGCGCAACACGCTCGCCGCCGTGCGCAGCTGGCACGCCGCCAAGAAGCGCTGACTCGGTTCGGGCGTAACCCGTTTCACCGGATATTAGCAGTTTCGGGTTTAGGTCCGGTCCCGAACGGGTCGGCGCGCATTGGGTGGGCACCCTGTGGAATCGGAGGACGAATTGGTGAGGCTGGCGAGGGCGTCACGTACGGACGAGGCCGCTGATCCGGCGCGTCAGCTGTACGAACGCATCGGCACATTCCTGTTCGACCAGCGGCTTGACCCCAGCCCCGCCAACTTCGCTTTTGCCTGGCACCTGCTGCACGATCCGAACGGCGCGCTCGCCCGCGCGGTGGAAAACCTGACCGAGGGTGGCGTCCGGCTGACTCAGCGCGACATCGAATCGCTCGGCTGCGAACCCCCGGCCAACGCGACCAAGGCGCGCGAAAAGGTCGATGGGCTCGTTGCCAAGACGCAGATGCAGGTCGAGGGCTTTCAGGACATGGTCCAGGCGATGCGCGCCGAGACCGCCGGCTTTGGCCGCGACCTTGCCGCCAGCGCCGATGCGATCCGCCGGTCGAGCGAAGGGCCGCATGGCGGCGTGCTCGAAGAGGTGTCGCGGATTACCGGCGCGATGATCGAGCGCGTCCATCGCGCCGAGTCGCAACTTGAAAGCGCGACGCGTGAGGCGACCGAATTGCGCAGCGCGCTTGAAGAAGCGCGCGACAATGCCCGGCGCGACGCGCTGACCCAATTGCCCAACCGGCGCGCATTCGAAGAAGCGTTCAGCGCGCAACAGGCATCGGGCGCGCGGCTGTGCATCGCGGTGTGCGATGTCGATCACTTCAAATCGGTCAACGACCGCTTTGGCCATGCCGTTGGCGATCGCGTGCTGCGCACCATTGCGCAGGCGCTGAGCGAAGTCTGTGTCGGCCATCTCGTCGCCCGTCATGGCGGCGAAGAGTTCGCAATCCTGTTTTCCGGCATCGGTATCGCCAAGGCGCGCGACATCATGGAAAATGCGCGGTCGATGGTCGCGTCGAAACGCTACCGGCTGCGTGAATCCGACATGCCGATCGGCGAGATCACCTTCTCTGCTGGCCTGACCCGCGTCCATATCGGCGAATCGCTCGTCGACAGCTTCGACCGTGCGGATACGAAGCTCTATGAGGCGAAGAATGCCGGCCGTAACCGGGTTATCGGCGGCTGAACGTTGGTAAAATATGCCAGATTGCCTGGTGAATTTTCCCACAATCCTCGACAACAAAATTACAAATCCCTCTAAATCAATGATTTAGTGAAGTTGGCACGCTCCCTGCAATCTATTTGGCATCCCCGGCGGAACGGTCCGACGGGAGGTCAAAAGAGGGAGAATTTTCATGGCTATCCGTTTCGAATCGCTCGCCCGTTCCGCCGTCGCGCTGGTCGGCGC
The DNA here is from genome assembly GCF_035998645.1 of Sphingomonas sp. Taxonomy (GTDB): domain Bacteria; phylum Pseudomonadota; class Alphaproteobacteria; order Sphingomonadales; family Sphingomonadaceae; genus Sphingomonas. The sequence continues at coordinate 216,571 of NZ_DASYHL010000002.1, read as the reverse complement.
TGCTGCTTTCACCCTGGTGATGATCGCCAACACCGTCAGCCTCGGCCCGATCGCCTGATCCAGCCGCATCCAACAGGGAGATAGATTATGATCCGCCAGCTTTTCGTCGCGCTCGTGTCGCTCGGCCTCACCGCCGCCATGGTCGCCAGCACCATCGCACCCCAGTCGGCAGGCTTTATTGCCTGACCGGCGGGGTGCGCCCCCGTCTTATGCGGGACGCGCATCCTCTGCTTTTGCGGGCTCACCGTCCCCGCGCTTGATGAAGCTGATCCGCCCCTCGGGCTCCAGGATCGCCCAGGCGACATCGCGGACACACGCAATCCCCGCCAGCCGCATTTCCGATTCCAGTTCGCGCCGCGTCAGGCGATCGCGTTTCATATTGGCTTCGATCCAGGCTCCATCGCGGATCAGCACGCGTGGCTCGCCCTCGATCGCCCGCTCCGCGCGCGGCCAGCGATAGCTGACCCAGCCGAGCACGGTCGCCCAGAACGCAAAGGTGGCGATCGCCAGCGTCGCGCCGGTCAGGCTGAAATCATTATGCGTGATGCCCTGCTGGATCAGGTCGCCCAGCACCACCAGCATCACCAGTTCGAACGGGGTCATCTGCCCCAGCTCGCGCTTGCCCATCAGGCGCAACAGCCCGAACAGCAAGGCGAACATCACGCTGGCGCGGATCACGATATCCATCAGGGCAGTACCGTGATGCTGATCGGCGCCGCCACCAGCGCGCGCTCCCCGTCCAGCAGCGCGATCCGCCCTTTGGTCCCCGCGAACAGCGGCGGATTGATCTGGCCGTCGATCTTGATGGCGAGCGTCTCCCCGGCGGCGAGCGGGCCATAGTCGAAGGTAAAGGCGTCATCGCTCGCCGCCTCCTCGCTGGCCGCCGGGATCATCGTGTTGATCGTCATGTCGCGCCACAGCGAGCGGCTGACGGTGACCACCGCCTTGTCGATCGGCGCGCGGGCCGTGATCTGAACGCGCGTTTCGAAAAACATGCCGTTGCGGATCACCCGCGGTGTCGCGACCTCCAGCCGCGCTGCGGGCGCGTCAGCCACGATCGGCCGCACCTTGCCGCCACCGAATACGCCGAACAGCGCGGCGAGCATCACCGTCGCGAGCAGCGTAATCGCGATCCAGCGTCGCCACTGCCCGCCACGCGGCGCCACATGGGCCGGATCGATCCCGTCGGGGAAGGGGGTGAGAGCAGGTGCGGTCATCGCGGCGGTGAAACGAGCGGCATCGCCACTGGTTGCGCCGGAACCGCAACGCGCGCGTCCTGTTCTTGTCGCAGCGGGGGCGCAACTGGAGCAGAACATGACCGACACCGCCGAGATGATTCACGAAGACGCGCTGCCCGGCGAAGAGCGGACGCTCGATCCCCAACCGCAATGGCAGCCGCGCTACCCCGGCTCGGGGCGTCTCGATGGCAAGGTCGCGCTGATCACTGGTGCGGACAGCGGCATCGGCCGCGCCGTCGCCGCGCTGTTCGCGCGTGAAGGTGCTGATATCGGCATCCTCTATCTCCTCGAAGACGCCGACGCTGAGGAGACCAAGCGGATTGTCGAGGCCGAAGGGCGGCGCGCGATCCTGATCAAGGCCGATATCGGGTCGAAGAAGATGTGCGACCGCGCGGTGGCGCAGGTGATCGACGCATTCGGCCGGCTCGATGTCCTCATCAACAATGCCGGCGAACAGCATCCCGACAAGGACATTCGCGACATTACCGAAGAGCAGTTGCTCCGCACCTTCCAGACCAACATCTTCGGGATGTTCTACATGGTCCAGGCCGCGCTTCCGCACCTTGGCGAGGGCGCTGCGATCGTGAACTGCACCTCGGTCACCATGTATCAGGGGTCGGCGGAGCTGCTCGACTATTCGAGCACCAAGGGCGCGATTACCGCATTCACCCGCTCGCTGTCGGAAAATCTGGTCGGGCAGGGCATTCGCGTCAACGCAGTCGCGCCCGGGCCGATCTGGACCCCGCTCAACCCGTGTGGCGGCGCATCGCCCGAAAAGCTCGAAACCTTTGGCGAGGATACCCCGATGGGTCGTCCGGGCCAGCCCAATGAGGTCGCCCCGGCCTTCCTGTTCCTCGCCTGCGCCGACGCGAGCTATATGTCGGGACAAGTCCTCCACCCCAATGGCGGGATCATCGTCAACGGATGACACACGGGGCTGATTGACCGGGATCGCATGGCGGCGCATCTGGGCCGCCATGCGCTTCTTCTCCGACAACGCCGCCCCCGCCTGCCCTGAAGTCCTGGCGGCGCTGACCGACGCCAATGTGCAGGACACCGCCTATGACGGCGACCGCTGGAGCGCCGCGCTGGATGCGCGCTTTTCGGAGCTGTTCGGGACTGAGGTCGCAGTGCTGTGGGTGCCGACCGGCACGGCCGCGAACTGCCTCGCGCTCGCCTCGCTGTGCCCGGCTTATGGCGGCGTGGTGTGCCACCGCGAGGCGCATATCCAGATGGACGAGGGCGGGGCGCCCGAATTCTATACCCATGGCGCCAAGCTCATGCTGGCCGAGGGGCCGGGCGCGAAGCTGACCCCTGACGCGATCCGCGCGATCCTCGATGCGGTGAAGCCGGGCGTGCACTGGGTGCAGCCGCACGCGATTTCGATCACCAACGCCACCGAATATGGACTGGCGTATAGCCCGGCCGAGGTCGCGGCGATCGGCGAGCTGGCGCGCAGCCGCAATCTGGCCTTGCACATGGACGGCGCGCGCTTCGCCAATGCGCTGGTGCATCATGGCTGCGCCCCGGCCGATCTGACCTGGCGTGCGGGCGTCGATGCGCTGAGCTTCGGTTTCATCAAGAATGGCGGGATGGGTGCGGAGGCTTTGGTGTTCTTCCGCCCCGACCTTGCCGAAACGTGCAAGATGCGCCGCAAGCGCGCGGGGCATCTCCAGTCCAAGGGCCGCTATCTCGCCGCGCAGCTGATCGCGATGCTCAACGACGATGTCTGGCTGCGCAACGCGCGCGCCGCCAACACGGGTGCCGCACTGCTGGGTCAGGCCGCGCCGCACCGGCTCGTCTATCCGGTCGAGTCCAACGCCGTGTTCGTCCGCCTGACCCCCGCCGAAGCGGCCTCGCTGCGCGCGCAGGGTTTCGACTTTTACGACTGGAACGAGGGCGAGGCGCGCTTCGTCGTCGCCTGGGATCAGGACGCGGCGGCGGTGGCCCCGCTCGCCGCAGCGCTCGCCGCGCTATGAGCGACCCCGCGCCAACGGGTCCACGGCCCAATTCGACCAAGCTCGCGGTGCTGATCCCGTTCGGCATCGTCACGCTGATCTGGGGATCGACCTGGCTGGTCATCACCGGCCAGCTTGGCGTGGTGCCGCCGACCTGGTCAGTCACCTATCGCTTCCTCGTCGGCGGGATCGCGATGCTCGCCTGGGCGGCATGGTCGCGCCAGACCTTGTGGCTCGACGCGCGCGGCATGGCGTTCGCGGTGTTGCTCGGGCTGATGCAGTTCGCGCTCAACTTCAACTTCGTCTACCGCGCGGAGATGCATGTCACTTCGGGGCTGGTGGCGGTGGTGTTCGCGCTGCTGCTGGTGCCCAATGCAATCCTGTCGCGCATCTTCCTCGGGCAGCGTATGGGGCGGCAATTGCTGGTGGGATCGGCAGTGGCAATGGCGGGCGTGGCGTTGTTGTTCACCCATGAGATCCGCCGCGATCCGTCGGCTGCCGACGAAGTCTATTACGGTATCGGCATCACCCTGCTCGGCGTCATGTGCGCGTCGGTCGCCAATGTCATGCAGGCGACCGAGACGTCGAAGCGCTATCCGATGGCGACGATGATCGCCTGGGCGATGCTGGCGGGCGCAACGATGGACGGCGCCTTCGCCTGGCTCACGACCGGCCCGCCGGTGTTCGAATGGACCGCGACTTATATCGCCGGAGTCCTGTACCTTGGCATCGTCGCGTCGGCGGTGGCCTTCCCGCTCTATTTCGGGATCATCCGCGTGATCGGCCCGGCCAAGGCCGCCTATTCCAGCGTGCTGATCCCGGTGATCGCGATGCTGCTTTCGACGCTGTTCGAGGGTTATCGCTGGTCGCTGCTCGCCGGGGCGGGTGCAGCGCTGGCCGGGGTCGGGCTGGTGGTGGCGCTCAAGGCACGCAGGCCGGCGCGATAATCGGGAAAGCGCGGCGACCAGTTCAACACGCGCTTCGCCTTGCCGTTCGCGACCCGGCGATTCTCTGCATAAAAGGCGCGCGCCTGCGGTGACAGCTGCGCCTCCGCCAGCGGGACGAGCGGCGGGACGGGTAGCCCAAGCACACGGCACCCGAATGCGATCACGTCCGACTGCGGCGCGGGCGTGCCATCGGCGAGGTTATAGGCCCCCGGCGGCGCGTCGAACGCCGCGATGACCCCGGCGGCTAGGTCGGTCACATGGATGCGGCTGAACACCTGTCCCGGAACGTCGATCCGCCGCGCCTCACCGGCACGGATGCGGTCGAGCGGCGAGCGGCCCGGACCGTAGATGCCGGGCAGGCGGAACACCCGCGCGCCCAGTTCCAGCCACGCTGCGTCCGCCGCCGCGCGCGCGGTGCGGCGTCCGGTCCCGGTCGGTGCGCTCTCATCCACCCAGCCACCCTGCGCGTCGCCATAGACCCCGGTCGAGGACAGGTACCCGAGCCATGCCCCGCTCTCCGCCAGCGCTGCGCCATAGGTCGCCAGCACCGGATCAGCCTCGCCCGGCGGGACGGAAGAGAGGATATGCGTCGCCTGTGCGATCTCGAACCGCACCCGGTCGCGATCGTCAAAGGCGAGGTTGCCCGCGCTCCCGGTCGCCATGACGCGCGCGACGGGCAGCGCCGCGGCGATATGCCGCGCGCTGTACCCTAGGCCAAAGATGAGGAGGCGCATCACGCCTCCGCGATCCGGGTCAACTCACTTCGCGCCATATCCGTTGTACAATGTTCCGAAGAAATCGCCCTTCTTCCACGCCGGACGCGCATCAGCATCGGCGATCTCGCGTGCGATCACGTAGTTCGCCTCGATGAAGCGGACGCCCTGATCCCACAGGATTTCGGGGTTGGTGATTTCGTCCGATGCGCGGTGATAACGGGTCGTCAGGAAGCGGTCGAATGCCTCGCGGCCCACGCCCGCCATGCCCGGCCACAGGAACACCGACGGAATGCCCTGCTGGACGAAGCGGTAGTGGTCGGAGCGGACGAAGAAGCCCTGCTCCGGCATCGGATCGGTGCCGACGCCGACGCCGACCGTGGCGGTCGCGCGGGCGACGATGTCACCCAGCGTCGAACGCGCCGCGCCGAACGCGATCATGTCCTCGAACTTGTATGTGATCACCGGCATGTCGAGATTGACGTTCGCGACGATCTTGTCCTTCGGCACGGTCGGGTTGTGCGCGAAGTAATCGGCGCCGATCAGGCCCTTTTCCTCCGCCGTCACGGCCAGGAACATCACCGAACGGCGCGGTGCCTTGCCAGAATCGCGGAAGCGCTTGGCCTCCTCGATCAGTGAGGCGATGCCCATCGCATTGTCCATCGCACCGTTATAGATGGTGTCGCCCTTCGCATCCGCGCGGCCGACGCCGACATGGTCGAGATGCGCGGTCAGCACGACCACTTCGTCCTTCAGCGCGGGGTCGCTGCCCGGAATGATCCCGGCGACGTTGCTGCTCATCACCATCTTGCGCTCGGTCTTGAGCGCGGCGGCGAGCGTTGCGCGCGTCGCGAAGGACTTGAGCACGGGCTTGCCGTCCGCAACCGCCTTGGTCGCCGCGGCCCAGCCCTTGTCATCGCCGAACAGCTTGGCCGCGCCGGCGGTGCTCAGCGATGCCAGCGTCGGGGTGCCCTTGGCGGGCAGATGGCCGTTGCCCTGCGCATTGGCCCAGGTCATCCGCCATTCGTCCCAGAAATCCACCATCTGCGCGAACGGGCGACGCGAACCGGGCGTTTCGAGCAGGATCACACCCGCCGCACCCTTGCTCGCCGCGATCGCCGCCTTGTTGGCATTGCTGCCGAAATGCGCGCGTTCCTCGCCGTCAAAACTGCCAGGCGCGCCGCCAAAAATGGCGACGATCTTCCCCTTCACATCGACGCCCTTGTAATCGTCGCGCTTATACTGCGGCGCGACGATCCCGTATCCGGCGAACACCACGCCGGCGTCGATCAGCGTGCTCAGCTTTTCGGGGTCGCCACCGGGGATGTAATCCTTGCCGAACTCCAGCGTCACTGGCGTGCCGCCACGCGTCACGGTCAGCGTGCCCTTGTCAGCCGGGCGATAGCTCAGCAGCGGGACGGACTGGAGGTAGCTGCCCTTGTCGCCCGCCGGACGCAGTCCAGCGGCATAATATTGCGACGCGACATACTCTGCGGCGATGTCGTATTCGGGCGAACCCGCGTCGCGCCCTTTCATCGCGTTGGAGGCGAGGAACATGACATGCGCCTTCATCGCCGCCTCGGCGGGCGGAAGCGGCGCGTTGACGCGGGCATTGTCCTCAGCCGTGGTGTCGGCGGGTGCCTTGGCATCCTGCGCCAGTACGGCGGGGGACAAAGTGACCAGTGAAAACGCGATCGTCGAACGCAGCAAGCGGGATTTGAACAAGGCTGAGAACTTCCGGTTGAACCAAAGATGCGGTGAGGCGTAGCATTCCGGCGATACACCGCAATCGAATTTCTTCGCGTGCGGCACCCTCCGCTCGCGCGTAAAGGCCCGCACATGATCGACGCACTCGACGCCACGCCCGCCCTGCAACCCCGCGTGATCCGCCGTGCGGATTATGCCCAGCCCGACTGGCTGGTGCCCGACATCGCGCTCGATTTCGACCTGGCGCCGGGCGGCACCCGCGTTCGCGCAACCCTGTCGGTCACGCGCAACGGCGCGCATGATCGCCCGCTGCGGCTCGACGGTGATGCGCTGACCGCACTGGCCGTGCGGGTCGATGGCGGTGAAGCGGTGTGGCGGATGGACGGTCCTGTGCTGGTGGTCGATCTGTCCGGCGATGCGCATGTGATCGAGACGGAGGTCGAGATCGTCCCCGACCGCAACAGCCAGCTGATGGGACTCTACGCCTCGGGCGGCAATCTCTGCACGCAATGCGAGGCGGAAGGGTTCCGCCGCATCACCTTCTTCCCCGATCGCCCCGATGTGCTGACGCGCTACCGGGTGAAGATGACCGCCGATAAGGCACGCTACCCAGTGCTGCTTGCCAATGGCGATCCGGTGGCACAGGGCGATGGCGCGGATGGCAAGCATTGGGCCGAATGGCACGACCCCTTCCCCAAGCCCTGCTATCTCTTCGCTTTGGTCGCGGGCGACCTCGCCGCCAACCGCGCGACCTTCACCACGGCGAGCGGACGCGACGTTCAGCTCGGTATCTGGGTGCGCGAAAAGGATCTGGCGAAGACCGATCACGCGCTCCACGCGCTGAAGCTCAGCATGGCGTGGGACGAGCGCGTCTATGGCCGCGAATATGACCTCGACGTGTTCAACATCGTCGCCGTGGACGATTTCAACTTCGGCGCGATGGAGAATAAGGGGCTGAACATCTTCAACAGCCGCTACATCCTCGCCGACCCCGATACCGCGACCGATTACGACTATGACGCCGTCGCCGCCGTGGTCGCGCACGAATATTTCCACAACTGGTCGGGCAACCGCGTCACCTGTCGCGACTGGTTCCAGCTTTCCTTGAAGGAAGGCTTCACCGTCTATCGCGACCAGTGTTTCTCGGCCGATCAGGGCTCGGCCGCGGTCAAGCGGATCGAGGATGTCCGCGGCCTGCGCGCCGCGCAATTCCCGGAGGACGCCGGGCCGCTCGCGCACCCCGTCCGCCCGGACGACTATATCGAGATCAGCAACTTCTACACCGCGACCATCTACAACAAGGGGGCCGAGGTGATCCGCATGATCGCCACGATCCTGGGGCCGCAGAAGTTTCGCGCCGGCAGCGACCTGTATTTCGACCGGTTCGATGGCACCGCCGCGACGTGCGAGGATTTCGTCGCGTGCATGGAGGAGGCGAGCGGAGCCGATCTCACCCAGTTCCGCCTGTGGCATTCGCAGGCGGGTACTCCGCGCGTTTCGGCAACGCTGGAGCACGACGCGGACGGCGCGCGCGCCACGCTGACGCTGCGCCAGACCGTGCCGCCCACCCCGGGCCAGCCGCGCAAGCAGCCGATGCTGCTCCCGCTGCGGATCAAGCTGTTCGGCAGCGATACCACCGCGCCACTCGCCGATGAGCGGCTGGTGATGCTCGGCGATCCCGAGGCGACGATCGTGTTCGACGGCGTCCCCGAACGCCCGGTGCTGTCGGTCAATCGCGGCTTTTCGGCGCCGGTGATCGTCGACACCAACCGCAGCGCCGCCGACCTCGCTTTCCTGTCGGCGCATGATGACGATCCCTTCGCCCGCTATGAGGCGATGCAGCAGCTGATGCTCGACACGCTGGTTGCGGCGGTGGGGCAGGGGCATGTCGATCACGGCCCGGTGATCGCGGCGGTGGCGAATACGCTCGCCGATCCCGCGCTCGACCCCGCTTTTGTCGCCGAAGCAGTGCTGCTGCCTTCGGACAGCTTTATCGGCGATCAGCTTGCCGTGGTCGATCCCGAGCTGATCTTCCAGAAGCGCGAGGCGCTGCGTCGCGACCTTGGCCGCGCGCTCGAGCCGCAATGGCGCAAGCTCTATGAGGGCGTCCGCGCCAACCGCTTCGAATATTCCCCGGCGGGCAAGGGTGCGCGGCGGATCAAGTCGGTCGCGCTCGGCTATATCAACGCCAGCGGCGCGGCGGACGGGCCGGAGCTGGCGTTCGCGCAGTTCGAGAGCGCCGACAACATGACCGACCGGCAGGGCGGGCTGATGGCACTCGCCAACATCGCGTCGGACACCGCCGATGCGCAGCGCGTCGCGGCGCTCGACATCTTCTATCACCGCTACAGCGACAATGCGCTCGTCCTCGACAAATGGTTCCAGACCCAGGCGCTGTCGAGCCGCCCGGACACGCTGGCGGCGGTGCAGGAACTGGCGCGGCACCCCGATTTCAGCCTGTCTAACCCCAACCGCGCGCGCGCTTTGGTGGGCGCATTCGCGGTCAACCAGCGTGCGTTCCATGGCGCCGATGGGGGCGGCTATCGCTTCGTCGCCGACCAGCTGATCGCGCTCGACAAGCTCAACCCGCAAACCGCGGCAAAGCTCGTCCCCCCGCTCGGCCGCTGGCGCCGGTTCGACGCCGTGCGCGCGGCAAAGATGCGCGCCGAGCTGGAACGCATCCTCGCCCAGCCGGGGCTGAGCAAGGATATGACCGAACAGGTGAGCAAGAGCCTGGAGGGGTAGCAGTTTCTTCCTCGCCCCTCCGCAGGAGGGGAGAGGGATGCGCAGACTTGGGTCTTGCGAAGCAAGGCCCTTAGTCGGAGCTGGGAGAGGGGTGGGCGGCTACGCAGTAGCCGCGCGGAGCTTTGCTCCGCGCTACCCCTCTCCCAACCTCCGCTAGGCAGCAAGCTGCCAAGCTGTGGTAACCCTCTCCCCTATCAAGGGGAGAGGGAAGACAGGCTTCAGGCCATCACATTCCGTCCCCGCGCGACCGTCGCGCTATGCCCGATCCGCGCGGTCTTGCTGGGCTTGAGCACGGTATCGACGAACAGCCAGTCGTTGCGCACGCTGTCGGGCGTGACCGTCACCGCCATGTAGCCGCGGTTCGACGTGTCGCACCATTTCAGCTCGGCATTGGTTTCGACCAACGACCGCGCGACGATCTTGGGATCGACCTTGATCGATCCTTCATAGCCGGGCGAGCTGACCGACTGGCCGGCGAATTCGACCCCGGCGGGGTTGCCGTCCTGCGCCAGGTCATAGGCCCAGGCATTATGGCTGTCCCCGGCGAGTACGACGAGGTTCGCGTCCATCGCCTGTGCCGATGACAGAAACCGCGCGCGCGCCGCAGGATAGCCGCCCCAATTGTCGAAGTTCATCGGCAGCCCGGCGGCGGCCATCGCGACCCCCGCCTTGACGTAGCGCTGCGCCCGCTCGGGCGCGTCGGGGGAGATCCACTCGGTCGCCTGACGCGGGGTCACCGTCTTGCCCATGATCGTGCCAAAGCCGACCATCTGCCAGCGCGTCCCCGCCTTGACCGATCGCGCCATTTCGGCGGCGAGCCAGGCTTCTTGCTCCCAGCCCATCATCGTCATCGCCTTGTCCTGCCACGGGCCATCGCGGAACGCGGCGATGGCGGCGGCGGAGTCGGGGGCGGCGATCAGCGCGGCGGCTTCGCGCGGCTTGGTGCGGCCGATGATCCGGGTTTCGGTGCGGAACAGGGTCGCGAGCGCACCGATCGCATAGGCTTTCCACGGCTCGTCCGACACCGGCATCCATTCGCGCCATGCCTGGAATGCCGCTGCCTTGCGGATGCTCCAGTCGCCCTCGTTCGGCTGATGGTTCTGCGCGCCGCCTTCCCAGCTGTCATTGGTCGATTCATGGTCGTCCCACTGCACGATCATCGGCTTGGCGGCATGCAGCGCGGCAAGGTCGGGATCGGCGCGATAGCTGGCATAGCGCAGGCGATAATCGGCGAGGTGGATGATCTCGCCATCGGGCAACGGCCAGCGCCCGTCGACTGCGCCGGACGCGGGCGCGTAACCACCCTTCTGATATTCATAGATATAGTCGCCGAGATGGACGGCGAGATCGATGTCCTCGCGCGCCGCGGCATGGCCATAGGCGTTGAAATAGCCATAGGGCAGGTTGGAGCAGGAGAAGACCGCGATGCCGAAGCGCGCGGCATTGCCCAGCGGGAGCGTCTTGGTCCGCCCGACCGGCGAGAATGTGCCATCGGGCGCGACGAAGCGGTAGAAATAGCGCGTGCCGGGCTGGAGGCCGGTCACGGTGATCTTGCTCGTCCAGTCGCGCCACGGGCCGGTGATCGCCTCGCCGCCCGCAACGACCTTGGCGAAGTCCGCGCTGGCCGACACCTCGACCCGCAGCTTCGCGGAATCGCCCTTGGCGACGTAGCGGGTCCAGAGCAGCATCGACGTCGCCGACGGCTCGCCGCTCGCGACATTATGGGTGAAGCCATCGACGATCCAGTTCGGCCCCTGCGCGGCGAAACCGGGGATCGCATAGGCACCAAGGCCCAGCGTGCCGGTGAGGATGAGTGAGCGGCGGTCGATGCGAAACGTCATGGCGGTCTCCCTAGGATGTTCGCCCCTTGGCGCGCGCGCATGTCCGGTTCGTGACAGTTCATCTTCGCCGGTCTAGACCTGAGCACCCCGATCGCATCTGGAGTGACCCTATGCGCAGACTCGCGCTTGCCGCCCTGCTTCTCGCCACCACCGCCTGTGGCGGCACGCCTGAGGGCAATCAGAGTGTCGCGCAGGACGAAGGCTATGACCTCGCCGCGCAAAAGGCCAAGCTCGCGGTCATCCAGATGCAGACCGACACCAGCTTCCTCACCGCTGAAGAGCGGCAGGTGGTCAATTTGCTGATCCGGGCGTCGAACGTCATGTCCGACATCTACCGCGCCCAGCGCGACGCCAACTGGCGCGAAACCCGCGCCGCAGTCGCCAAGGAGGGCGATGCGCTGAAGCTGGAGATGGTCGATCGTTATTTCGGGCCGTGGGACGAACTCGCCGACAAGCGCGCCTTTTGGGGAAAGGGCTCGATGCCCGAAGGCGCAGGCTTCTACCCGACCGACCTGACGCGGGAGGCGTTCGACGCCTATCTCGCCGCCAATCCGGGGGAAAAGGCGGCACTGACCAGCCCCTATACCGTCGTGGTGCGCGACGGCGCGAAGCTCAAGGCGATTCCCTATTCGGTCGCCTACAAGCCCGAGCTGACCAAGGCGGCAAGACTGCTCAACGAAGCTGCGGCAATCACCACCAACCCCAGCCTCAAGAAATTCCTGTCGCTGCGCGCCAAGGCGTTCCTGACCGACGATTATTACGAGTCGGAACTGGCGTGGATGGACCTCAAGGATACCCCGATCGAGGTCGCGATCGGTCCGTATGAAGTCTATACCGACCGGCTCCACGGCCAGAAGACCGCATTCGAGAGCTTCGTGACGCTCAAGGACCCGAAGGAGTCCGCCGCGCTCGACAAGTATAAGCGCTATCTGCGCGACATGGAGGCGAACCTTCCGGTCGAGGAGGGGCTGAAGAACTTCCAGCGCGGCTTTGAATCGCCGATCGCGGTGGCCGAGCAGATTCGCGGCGGCGGTGACAATGTCCCCGGCGTCCAGACCATCGCCTTCAACCTCCCCAATGACGAGCGGGTGCGCGAGGCGAAGGGCGCGAAGAAGGTGATCCTGTCGAACGTGCTCGGCGCGAAATATGACCGCATCCTCGCGCCCATGGCGCCGCTGGTGCTGGTCCCCGACCAGTCGAAGCTGGTGGTGAAGAAGTATATGCAGCTCGGCACACTGTTCCACGAACTGTCGCACAGCCTGGGGCCGGGGACGATCACCGTCACGGGCAAGAAGACCACGGTCAGCGAAGCGCTCAAGGATCAGGCTTCGGCGATCGAAGAAGCCAAGGCCGATGTCATGGGCGCGTGGAACATCTTGTTCATGATGGACAAGGGCGAGATTCCTGCCGCCGAGAAGTCCCAGCTGTTCGCCACCTATCTCGCCGGTACCTTCCGATCGATGCGCTTTGGGATCGAAGAGGCGCACGGGCGCGGCGCGGCGATGCAATATGGCTATATGAAAGCGAAGGGCGCGTTCGTCTGGGACGAGAGCGCCGGCCGCTATCGCATCGACAATGCCAGGTTCGAATTGGCGTTGCGCGACCTGCTGCGCGAGATGATCGTGCTTCAGCACAATGGCGATTATGCCGGGACCAAGGCGTTCATGGCGAAATGGGCGGTGCTCGATGATCCGGCGAAGCGCGTGATCGCGTCGATGTCCGCGATCCCGGTCGATATCCGTCCGGTCTATCCGGACAGGGTATAACGCTGCGCCGCGCTGCGCTTGCCAGGCGGGAGCCAATCGGGGCAGGGCGGCGCGCTTGCCGCAGGGCATAGTCGGGAAAGGGGTTCAGTGGCGGTCAGCCAGGTTTCGCGCGCGGCGACCGCGCCGGGTGGGATTCAGGGGTTCATCGCATCGGACCGGATGGTGCTGGCGCTGCTCGCGATCCTCGCGGTCGCGGTGCGCTTCGTCACCTATGGCAATCCCGCGCTGGGCTTTGACGAGCAATTCTATCTGCTGGTCGGCGACCGCATGCTCCAGGGCGAGCTGCCCTATGTCGATGTATTCGACCGCAAGCCGATCGGCATCTTTCTGATCTATGCCGGCGCCCGCCTGCTCGGCGGGGAGGGGTTCCTCCAATACAAGCTGGTCGCGACGCTGTTCGTGATCGCGACGGCGTGGCTGATCTATCTGCTCGGGCGCCAGCGCGCCGAGCGCTGGGGCGCCGGGCTTGCCGCCGCGCTTTACATCCTCTGGCTCAACCTGATGGAGGGTGAGGGCGGGCAGACCCCGGTCTTCTACAATCTGCTGGTGGTCGGCGCGGCGTGGCAGCTGTTCGCGGCGATGCGGTCGCCCGATCGGCTGGTCCCGCCCGGCACGCTCGCGCTGCTGCTGATCGGCATGGCGCTCCAGATCAAATATACCGTCGTGTTCGAAGGGATGTTCTTCGGCCTCGCGTTTCTTTGGCTCGCCTGGCAGCAGCGCATGGCGTGGAGCCGGCTCATCGCCTTTGCCGCCGCCATGGTCGCGCTGGCGCTGCTCCCGACGACGCTCGTTCTCCTCTATTTCTGGGCGGTGGGGGAGGCCGAGGCGTTTATCTTCGCCAATTTCCTGTCGATCTTCGGCCAGGGCAAGGGGTCGATGGCGGTGCAGCTGCCCAAGCTGGCAGAGGTCAGCGCGCTGTTCCTGCCGCTCGGCGTGATTGCCTGGTTCGGGCGGGCGGCGCTGCAGGCAGATATGCGCCGGGCGGATTCGCGGATGCTCCGGCTATGGGTGGTGACCGCGGCGTTCGGCGTCCTGATCTACTGGCGCTTCAACAGCCCGCACTATGCGCTTCCGCTACTGTTGCCCTTCTGCCTGCTGCTCGCTCCGGCGCTCGATGCGCGCCGCCGGCTGGGCGCCGCGATTGCGGTGATCGTGCTGCTCGCCGGACAGATTGTTCAGCTCCACCTGATCGCGATCAAGGGCGGCAACGACGCGATGCGTGCGGTCGCTGCGGCGGCCAAGCCGAAGGGCAGCTTCATCTTCGTCTATAACGGCTATCCCGGCCTCTATATGATGACCGGATCGCCGATGCCGTCGCGCTGGCCCTTTCCGGGGCATTTCAACGCGCAGGATGAGAATAATCCGCGCGCGTTGGGCGTCGATCCGCTTGCCGAAACGCAGCGGATTCTTGACGCCAGCCCCGACGCGATCATCGACACCTTCCCACCCTACTCGCTCGGCAATCGTGAAACCCGCGCCCTGCTGCATCGCGTCGTGGCGGAGCGCTATCGCCCGGTCCTGTGCGTGGCGACGCGCGATCGGACGCGCGTGATCTATCGCCTGAAGCGCGAACCCTGGCCCGTCGATCTGAGCGCGTGTCGACCCGAGGTGTTTGCGCCGGTCAGGCCATGACGCCGCGCGGCGGCTCCGCCAGCCAGCGGGAATAGAGTTCGACCAGCGCGATCGCATGGTCGCGGTCAGACAACACCCCGCCCGCCGCCCGTCGCGCGGCGGCACGCAGCGCCGCCGGATCACGTGCAAACATCCGCCGGATCGCGTCGGCGCAGGACCGGGTGTCGCGCGCGGCATAGGTCTCGGCATAAAGCGGGTTGGCCACCTCGGCGCATCCCCCCTCGTCCGGCACGATCAGCGGCAGGCCGCTCGCCAGCGCCTCGCACGCGACCAGCCCGAACGGCTCCTGATCCGATCCGTGGATTAGCGCATCAGCGCTGGCGAGGATGCGACTGAACCGCTCGCGGTCATAGACCGGGCGGAACAGGCGGATGTGGCGGTTGCCCCCGATCTGTCGTTCCAGCGCTTCGCTCTGCGGCCCCTGACCCAGCAGCATCAGCCCCACCGGAACATCCGCGCCCGCCGCCTGCACCGCGTCGATCACCAGCGGCCAGCGCTTTTCCTTGTGATGGCGGCCAAGCCCGATCAGCAAATGCCCCTCAGGCGGCAGGTCGAGCTGCGCCAGCATCGACGCGCGCAGCTCTTCATCGCGCAGATCGGGCGAGAAATGGTTGCGGTCGATGCCCAGCGGCGTCGCCGCATCGACGCGCAGCCCGCGCGCGCGGTACCGCTTGGCCAGCGCCGGTCCGTTGGTCACGAACGCGTCGTACTTGCCCAGGAACTTGTCCATATAGCGGGTGTACCAGCCAAAGATCCGCTCGATCCGCGCGGGGCTGGCTACGCCCTCCAGCCAGCGATGCGGATAGGCGCCCATATTGTCGTTATGCGCGAAGAACACCTTGAGCGCGTCGCCCTGCCAGTCGCCGATGAACCAGGCTGGCCGCCAGGGCGAGCTGTTCTCGACCACATCGGGCCTGATCTCGTCGAGCAGCCGCGTGACTGCGCCGGGATCGTTGAACAGCCAGTAGTTGCGGTCGAGGATCAGCGGCGGCGACTTGACCCAATGCACCCGCCCGCCATCGGGGCGGTCCTCGACCCGATCTTCGTGAAACGGGGCGATGACGATCAGCTCATGGCCGAGTTCCGCCATGATCCGCATCTTGCGGTCGAGATAGGTGCGCACGCCACCGCCGGTCGGCGAGTAATACTCGTTGACGTCGACGATGCGCATGGCGGGTCAGCTACCCTGTGGCGAAAAGCCGGACAGACCGCGCAGATACTGCATCTGGATGGTGATCGTCGTCGCGTTCGGCCCGACCGTGACGATCCCGTCACTCAGCTTCGGCCGGCTGCGCCCGAGCTTGCGATTGCTGGGGACGCCCGCGCCGTCCTTCCAGAAATTGAACTTGTTCGCGCCATCGCGGTCATGGGTCAGGAACAGCGCATAGCGGCCCGGGCGGGGCGCCTTGATGCACAGCACGATGTTTCCCGACCGCGGCGTTGGGGCAAAGCTGCGGTGGAACAGCTTGCCTTCCTTCACCAGAGCATGGTCGTCGCGCAGGAAATCGCCCTCGACCGCTGGGTAGAGTTCGAGCTTGAGCCGCCCGATGCGATCCTTGATCCCTGCGACGTTGACGCGCAGCGCGGGGACGTTGCCGGCCGCGCAGGCCGCCGCATCCTCGCCGATTGCGGCCTGTGCCGATGCGGACGAAGGCACTGCCAGCAGGGCGAGCGCGACCGGCGCGGCGAGACGGGCAATGGCTGGAATCGTCATAGGTCCTTCCTAAAGATGCCAAGCAGGCTGAAGCCCGCGATCAGGATAGCATGGAGCAGCAAAGTGAGCGCTGCCATGAACGACAGCATCTCGCTCAGCGCCTCGCCCTGACCGATCAGGATGATCGCGAAGCCGGCAAACAACAGGTCCTTGCTCGGTACGAACGGCAGGCGCGAGACCAGCATCCGCGCGGCGGCGAGCAGGATCCAGGTGCCGAACCCGACGCCCGGCAGCGCGAACGCCCAGGCAAAGGCGACCAGCAGCGAATCGGAGAACAGGCGCCCGATATGGATGCCGAACACCGCCCACAGCTCCTTGCGGCTCAGCGAGAAGACGCGGCGCGAAAGCAACAGGAAGGGGAGCGACATGCCCAGGATGACTGCGGCGGAGATCAGCCCGGTCTTGAACTGCGCCGGCGTCAGCATCTCGGTCGCGAGCGGCAGTGCCATGGCGAGCAGCAGCAGAGTGATCGCGTTACCCGCCAGTGCAGACAGGATCGACACATCCTTGATCGCCCCGAACGGGGCCGCGATCATCTTGGTCCGCTGCCGTGCCCAGGCATAGAAATAGGCTTCGCCCGAATAGCCGAGGATCACGTCGTTCGCGATCCGCTTGCGGTGCAGCGCGATCATGCCGGACCAGGGGATGTTCCACAGCCGGCGATAGATGATGAAGTCGAAGGTCGGCCCGACCATATATTTGAGGACGAATACCAGATAGAAGATCCAGCTCGCCGGCGCGGTGCGGGTCAGGCCCTCCAGCCCCTTGTCGAACAGCTCATGCCCGATCCCGGCGACCATCAGGATCGACAGGATCGCCCCCAGCCAGGTCGGCCAGCGGCGCCGGATCTTCGCGATCGGTTCCAGTTCGGAAAGCTCGGCGATTCCCGGTTTGGGTGCCGCACCCGCCAGCGTGTTGGTACTCAAGGAATGCGCTCCCGGCGGTTCGACATCAGCCAATCAGGCAACCCCTATCAGCAGCCAGTACCAGCACGCACATGATTTCGAAAAGGCGGCTACGATACAAGTCCGGGCGCGATGGCCTCAGATTGTGGTTTCAACGGGGGGTGATTTGGGCTTTAACAAGGCAAGCTACAAGCCCATGCCAGACCCCCAGCGATCCGCAGCCCATATCCTGAGTTTTGCCCAGACCCTCAAGGGGGGTGGTGTGGAGCGTGCGCTGATGCGCATGGCGCATGGCTGGGCCGATGCGGGGCGGCGCGTCACGCTGGTGATCGGCGATGCACGCGGCGCGCTGGCGCATGAAATCCCGCCCAATGTCGCGGTGCGCGAACTGGGCGATGCGCGCTACCGGGCGATGTTCGGGATCGCCGATATCGTGCGCGAGGTGCGGCCCGACGCGATCTTCTGCCCCGGCAATCACTATACGGCGGCGGCCTATTGGCTGAAGCGGCGGCTGGGCAAGGCGTGCCCGCCGATGGCGGCGCAGGTGTCCAATACGCTGATCCGCCCCGATCTGCCGCGTGCGGTGGGGTTTGGCTATGCGCTGTGGTTGCGGATGCACCCGTCCTTCCTCGACGCGGTGGTCGCAATGACCCCGGCGACGGGGGCAGAGGCGGTGCGTGAGATGCGGATCGACCCTCAGCGCGTCGTCGTCATCCCCAACCCGCCGGCCGTGCCGATCCCCGGCGCACCGCTGCCGCCACTTCCTGAAGGACGCTTCATCCTTGGCGTCGGGCGGCTTGCCCCGCAGAAAAAGTGGGAACGGCTGATCGCCGCGATGCCGCGTCTGTCCGACCCGGACGTCAAGCTGCTGATTCTGGGTGAAGGCGAAGAGCGGGGGCAGCTCGAACGGCTGGTCGCGCATCTCGGCCTGGCGGACCGTGTGTCGATGCCCGGCCATGCCCCCGATCCGCTACCGGTGATCGCGCGCGCCGATGTCGTTGCGCTGACCTCCGAATTCGAAGGCGTGCCCGGCGTGGTGCGGGAGGCGCTGGCCGCCGGAACACCGGTGGTGGCGACCGATTCGAGCGTCGCGATCCATGAGCTGATCGACTGCGCCTCGCGCGGATCGGTGGTCCCGCCGGGTGATCGCGCACGGCTGGTCGGCGCGCTCAACCATTGGCTGATGCCCGGCCGGACACGGCCCGAGCCGCTGGTCGAGGACGGGCCCGAGCCGATCGGAGCATATC
Source organism: Sphingomonas sp. (assembly GCF_035998645.1). GTDB lineage: Bacteria > Pseudomonadota > Alphaproteobacteria > Sphingomonadales > Sphingomonadaceae > Sphingomonas. The sequence goes on along the minus strand of NZ_DASYHL010000002.1, from coordinate 198,158 downwards.
TCGAGCTGTTCGACCGGCTGGTGGCTCAGCGCGGACGGTAGCTGAAGCCGATCCACAGGGTGCGGGGGCTGGCGCGTTCGACCACGCCGGCTCCGCTGACCCCCGTTTCGATTCGCGCATCGGTCAGATTCTCGCCGCGCGCCTCGATCGCGAATCCCCTCGTGACCGGCACGCGCAGTACCGCATCGAAGGTCAGCGCATCGGCCAGCGCACGCGCGTTGAGGTCATCCTCGAACTGTGCCGCGACGTAGCGCGCGGTCCCGGCAAGGCTCAGCCGCTCGCCGCTATAGCCAAGATGCGCGGAAACCTGGTGCGGCGCGGTCTGTGCCGGGCGCAGACCGTCCAGCGGTGCGGCCGCGCCCGATGCCTTCACCCGCGCATCGGTATAGGCCCAGGAGGCTCCGGCGCGCCACGGCCCGCTCTGCCAGACAAGGTCCACTTCCACCCCGCGCGAGTCGATCGCGTCGAAATTCTGCCGCGCGCGATAGGCACCGCCCGCCGCGACGAAGCCTACGCCGGGAAACGTCCCCGGCCCGCTGCCCAGCGTGACATTGCCGATCGCATCGTCGAGTCGGTTGAGAAACCCGGTCGCGCGCAGGCTGAAGCGGGAGGCGGGGGTCAGATCGATCCCGATCTCCGCACCGCGCAGCCGTTCGGGCGACAGCAGCGGGTTGGCCGCCGTCGCATCGGCGCCCGCGCGGAACGGGCGGTACAGCTCGTTCAGCGTCGGCAGCCGCCACCCGCTATAGGCCGCGGCGCGCAGCGTGACGCCGTCGACCGCACGCACCGCCGCACCGATGCGGGCGCTGCCCTCCCAGCCGGAACGGTCGGCGTAGCGCACGTCGCTGAGCGCCGCGCCGCCTGCCACTGGCACCTCGAACAACGCGCCGTTGCGGATCGTCCAGCGATCGGCACGTCCGCCAGCGGTGAGCGTGAGGGGTCCGCGCTCAAGGCTCAGATCCGCGAACAGCCCGGCCGTGCTGCTCTCGCCACCCGCGATGCGGCGGCGTGTCGGGGCGCCCGCGACGAAGCTGTACAGCTCATTGGTCCGCCCGCTGACCATGCGCAGGTCGCCGCCCGCGCGCAGCGTCCATCCGCTGCCCAGCGGTGGCTCGATCTCGATCCGCAGCCCGCTCCCGGTGGCCGGCACGTGCTGGTCGAGCGTCGGGCTGGCCGCGCTGCGCGTCGCATTGACGCTGGCGAAACCGCTCGCAAAGTCGCGATGCTGGAGCCACCCGGTCGCCGCCCAGCGCCACGTGCCCGTGCCGACAAGGCGCAGGCTGGCGTCCGCCCCGCGACTGTTCACCGGCGTGAAATCGGTCCCACGATCGCGATGGTCGGAAAAGGCCGACAGGTTCGCCTGCAGCTCGATCCCCGCCGCCAGCGGCGCGACCCCGCGCAGGGCGATCCCCGCCTGTTCATAGGGGGCGGCGCGATCCGCGACGCCGCGCTGGCCTTCGACGATCGGCACGAACCCGTCGCCGCGCGCGAACTGCACCGCTGCCGTCACCTCGCCCGCGCCCAGCGTCGCACCGCCGGTGGCAACCAGATCGACCGACTCGCGGCTGCCATAAAAGCCGGTCAGCGCCACCGGCCCCAGCGTGCGCGCATCGGCGCTGAACAGCTCGACCGTTCCGGCGAGCGCGCCCGCGCCATGATAGCCGCTACCCCCACCGCGCGTGACGCGCACCCGCGCCAGCCGCTGCGGCAGCGTGGCGGGAAAGGGGACCCAGCCTCCGAACGGATCAGCCTGCGGCACGCCGTCGAGCAGCAGCAGCGCGCGGCTCGACGCATTGCCGCCGAGGCCACGCAGGGTGATCCCCTGCGCGGTCGGATGCGACGAGCGCGAATCGGCACGGCGGAACTGCGCCACCCCGGCGACATCGCGCAGCACGTCCTCCAGCCGCCCGCTTGCACTGTCAGTCAGCCGGTCGCGATCGATCTCGACCGTCGCCAGCGCCGCCTCACCCGGGGGCGAATCGAGCCCGGTGCCGGTGATCACGATCTCCTGCGCGGCGGCCGGAACGGGCAGGGCAAGGAGGAGCAGCGGGGCCACGCCCCTCATACCGGCTTCGCCCGCTCGGGGCTGGCGGCCGCAAAGGCCTCCAGCGCGCAGGCGGCGGCATCGGCGGCGAGCAAAGTCGGAAAGGCATCGAGCGGCGTGTCGAACCGCCGCGCATTATACATCTGGGGTACCAGCATCACGTCGGCGATCCCCGGTGCGGCCCCACCGAGGAACGGTCCGGCGCCCACCTTTGCCACGGCCATCGCCTCCAGCGCGGTGAACCCCTCGACGATCCAGTGGCGATACCAGTCGCCCTTCACCGCCTCATCCACACCGAAGCGCGACTCGAGCGCGCGCAGGACGCGCAGATTGTTGAGCGGGTGGATGTCGGCGGCGATCACCAGCGCCTGCGCCATCGCATCGGCGCGCGCGATCGGATCGGTGGGGATCAGCCGCGGTTCGGGATAGGTCGCATCGAGCCATTCGATAATCGCCAGACTCTGCGTCAGGATGCGCCCATCGCCGATATCGAGCGCGGGCACGAATCCCTGCGGATTGCGCGCCAGATGCGCGTCGCTGCGCTGCGCGCCCTCGACCAGATGCACCTCGCACCGCTCATGCGGCACCGCTTTCAGGTTGAGCGCGATCCGCACCCGATAGGCGGCACTGGACCGGAAATAATCGTACAGAATCACGTCAATTCACCCTGAGTCCCGGTCGCATCGTCCGCACTATAGCCCGCTTCGATTGCCTGTTCCGAGCGCCGCTCCAGCGCCACCTTGATCATCGCCACGATCGGATCAGCGAGCGCAAGGCCGAGAAAGCCGAACAGGGTGCTCATCAGGATCTGCGACGACACCGTTAGCGCCGGCGGCATGTCCACCGTCCGCTTCGCGACCAGCGGCAACAGGACATAGCCATCGAAGGTCTGGACCCCGAAATAGATCGCAATCGCCCACAGCCCCTCGCTCGGCCCGGCGCTGAACCCCACGGCGACCATCAGCACGCCCGAGATGAACGCGCCGACATTGGGGATGAAGGCGAGCATCCCGGTCAGGATGCCGAGCAGCAGCGCCATCGGCACGCCGGCGATCGACAGCAAGATCCAGGTGACGACCCCCTCGAACACCATGCCGAGCAGTCGCCCGGCGAGCAGAATGCGCATCGTCCGCGCCATCCGTGCCAGCGTGATCGCGAACTGGTCGCGCGATGCCATCGGCACCATCCACTGCAGTCCGCGCTCATAGAGCCGCGGCTCCATCGCTACGAACAGCCCGATGACGAGGACCAGGACGAAGCTGGCGATCGCTCCGATCGCGCCGCCAATGAACGAGGTGAGGCGCCCGACCGACCCCAAAGCCTGCTGGGCAAGACCGGTCAGGTCGGACGCGGCGGGGACGATGCCAAGCTCGCTCAGCCACGCGCTGATCCGCACCGCCTGTGCCTCCAGCGTGGCGCGCAGCTGTTCGGCCTGTGCGGCAATCTCGACCCCGGTCAGGTAGATGACGCCGCCGATGAACGCGACCACGCCGATCACCACGATGGTCAGTGCGAGGCCGCGTGGGATCGGGACGGCTCGTCGGATCAGCCGCACCCCGCCATCCAGCATCGATGCGACGACCAGCCCGGCAAAGATCAGCAGCAACGGCTGGATCAGCAGCACCACCAAGGCCGCGGCGGCGGCGAGCCCGAACCACACCGATGCCCGGCGCAATTCGGCGCGCATCACCGGATCGCGCATCTCATTGGGGCCGGGAGCCTGGGTGACGGAGACGGATTCGTCGGCGGGGCTGGCCATCGCCTATTCCCCGGCGCGGTCGGGATGCAGCGAATCGCCCGCGCGTCCCGACCGGAACGATCCCGCCCAGCTCAGCGGGTTCCAGCTGGCGCTGCCATCGAGGCTGAAGGTGATGAACTCCGCGCGCCCGCCGATATTCTCGATCGGCACCGGCCCGCCCAGCCCCTGCTGTTCCTGCGTCATGCGGCTGTCGGCGCTGTTGTCGCGATTGTCGCCCATCAGGAAGACATGGCCGGCCGGGATGCGCAGCGGGGGGAAATTGTCGGCACGCATCGACCCGATATCGATCGTGTCATAGCTTTTGCCATTGGGCAAAGTCTCGCGGATGATCTCGACATTGCACACCAGCTCACCCGCCGCATTGCGTCCCAGCGCGCCGGGATAATGGTTCTTGTCGCAAGTCAGATTGCCATCGACCTTCAGCGCACGATTGCCCAGCCGCTCGCGCTGCACCGCGCGGCCGTTCAGATAGACGATGCCGCCATGCATTTCGATCGTCTCACCGGGCAGGCCGATCACCCGCTTGATGTAATCGGTGCGCTGATCGGTCGGGGTGACGATGACGATGTCGCCGCGCTCGGGCAGGCTGCCGAACAACCGTCCCTGCATGAACGGCAGGACGTGGAAGGTTGGGGTGACATAGCTGTATCCATAGGGATATTTGGTCACCACCAGCCGGTCCCCGACCAGCAGGGTCGGCATCATCGATTCGGACGGGATATAGAATGGCTTGGCGATCAGGCTGTGGAATCCGAGCACCGCGAGCACCAGCCAGAAGATACCGCGCGCCTCGCCCCACCAATCGGTGCCGCTGCGCTCCTGCTCCTGCTCGCCCGTCAACGCCTTGGCCATCCCGTCTCTCTTACTCGCCCGTTACGGGCAGCGCCTCGATCACCACCAGCGCCTGTGCCCAGGGATGGTCGTCGGTCAGCGTCAGGTGCACCTTCGCGACGTGACCGGCGGGGGTCATCGCGTCAAGCCGCGCCTTGGCACCCCCGGTCAGCGCCAGCGTCGGCGCGCCCGACGGCGCGTTGACCACGCCGATATCGCGCATGAACACGCCAGCTTTGAAACCGGTCCCGACCGCCTTCGAAAAAGCCTCTTTGGCAGCAAAACGTTTCGCGAGCGTTGCGGCATAACCCATCGGCCGCCGCGCCGCCTTGCGCAGCTCGACATCGGTGAACACGCGCTGCTCGAACCGCATGCCGAACCGGTCGAGCGACGACTGGATCCGCTCGATGTTGCACAGGTCAGAGCCGATGCCGATGATCATAAGATCGTCGCCCCGGCGAAGGCCGGGGCCGCCATGTTACGGGCGTTTCGGGTGCTGCGAGCGGCCCCGGCCTCCGCCGGGGCGACGAACGACCCCCTCACCGCGCCGCATCCATCAGCGCGCGCATCCGCTTCACCACCGGCGCGAGTCCCTCGAAAATCGCCTCGCCGATCAGAAAATGCCCGATATTCAGCTCCGCCAGCTGCGGAATGGCGGCGATCGGCACGACATTGTCGAAGGTCAGGCCATGCCCGGCATGCACCTCGATCCCGTTCTTCGCCGCCAGCGCCGCAGCGTCGGCAATGCGGCGCAGCTCGGCGGTCTGCGCCTCACCCTCCAGCTCGCAATAGCGCCCGGTGTGCAGCTCGATCACCGGTGCGCCCAGCCGGATCGCCGCTTCGATCTGCGCCGGATCGGGCTCGACGAACAGCGAGACGCGGATATTCGCGCCCTTGAGCTCGCTCACCATCGGCGCGAGCAAGTTATGCAGCCCCGCCGCGTCCAGCCCGCCCTCGGTCGTGCGTTCCTCGCGCCGCTCGGGCACGATGCACGCGGCGTGCGGGCGGTGGCGCAGTGCGATCGCGAGCATCTCGTCGGTCGCCGCCATCTCCAGGTTGAGCGGGACGGTCAGTTCCGCCGCGAGCCGGGCGATATCCTCATCGGTGATGTGCCGCCGGTCCTCGCGCAGATGCGCGGTGATCCCGTCCGCCCCTGCCTTCTCTACGACCAGCGCTGCGCGCACCGGATCGGGATAGCCGCTCCCGCGCGCATTCCGCACGGTCGCGACATGGTCGATATTCACGCCTAGGCGCAGATGGTTCATCATGCGACCGCCCGGCTGCCCGGCTTGATCGCCGGGATCGCCGCCAACTCGGGCGGGAGTGCGTCGGCGGAATAGCTCGGCACGTCGAGTCGGATCAGCGGGAAGAACGGGACCCCGAGGTCCGCGGTGCCGTTCGAGCGGTCGATCAGCGACGCGGCGGCGATCACCTCGCCGCCGGCCTCCGCAATCGCCTTCATCGCCTCGCGCGATGACAGCCCGGTGGTGACGACGTCTTCCATCATCAGCACTTGTTGTCCCGGTTCGAGCCGAAATCCGCGGCGCAATTCGAACGTGCCGGTCGGGCGCTCGACGAACATCGCGTCGACATCGAGCGCGCGGGCGACCTCCTGCCCGGCGATCACCCCGCCCATTGCGGGGGAAACAACCGCAGTGATCCGCGCGCGCACCTCGGCCGGGATCTTCGCCGCCACCGCCTGCGCCAGCCGCGCGGCGCGCGCCGGGCTCATCAAAACGCGCGCGCATTGCAGATACCGTGGGCTGCGCAGCCCCGATGACAGGATGAAATGCCCTTCCAGCAGCGCCTCTGCCGCCCGGAATTCGCCCAGCACCTCGTCTTCGGTCACGCGTCCACCCCGCTCTTGTCGTTGGCCGAGCATCTAGGGTTCGGGCGGTCCCCCCGCAACACTACGGGTAAAAAGAGCAGTCGACACGCTTGAGGCCGACGCGCGAGGTGCTATAGGCCAGCCTCGAAGGGCGGATTGCGTCCGCGCGACCGGAACAGCCGGCGCCCCCGGACAGGGGCAAGAAGGACAGGGGTTGATTGAGACGATGCGCATGCATGGATTGAAGGCGATCGTGCTGGCTGCGGGCCTCGCGCTCGCCGGGGGCATGGCCCAAGCACAGACCGCGCCCGCCGCGCCAGAGGCAGTGGCCGCGACTCCGGCGGATGCACCCGCTGCAACGGCGCCCGCCGATGCGGCGGCGCCTGCCGCAGCTCCGGCTGCAGCGACAGTCGCCGATCCGACGCTCAACGCCGACGGCACGCCCAAGACCGCGCCGGTTCCCGGCATCGGCATGCCGGTGGACAAGAAGCTGGGCGTCCAGCCCCAGGTTACGGCGCTTGGCGCCAGCGCCGCGCGCTTCCACGACTACATCCTGCTGCCGATCATCACCGCGATCTCGATCTTCGTGCTGATCCTGCTGGGTTGGACGATCGTCCGCTATCGCCGCAAGGCGAACCCGGTGCCGTCGAAGACCAGCCACAACACGATGATCGAAATCGTGTGGACCGCGGTCCCCGTGCTGATCCTCGCCTTCATCGCCTGGCCGTCGATCGCGCTGCTCGCCAAGCAGTTCAAGCCAGCGCCCGAGAATGCCATCACGATCAAGGCGATCGGCAACCAGTGGTACTGGTCGTACGAATATCCCGACCATGGCGGCATTTCGATCACCGCCAACATGCTCAAGGAAAAGAGCGAGGTTCAGGCCGGACAGCGCTTCCGCACCGACGCCGATGGTCCTCGCCTGCTCGCGGTCGACAATCGCATCGTCGTGCCGGTTGGCGTTCCGGTCCGCCTGATCGCCACCGCCAACGACGTGATCCACAGCTGGGCGGTCCCGGCGTTCTGGATCAAGATGGATGCGATCCCGGGTCGCCTCAACGAAACCAGCTTCACCGTCGACAAGCCCGGCGTCTATTTCGGCCAGTGCAGCGAACTGTGCGGCGCGCGCCACGCGTACATGCCGATCGTGGTCGAGGCGGTTGAGCCCGCCGTGTTCGCGCAGTGGATCGCGGCCAAGGGCGGGACCATGCCGGCGGCCAACAAGCCGTCGTCCGCAGCCCCGGCCCAGCCGGGCAGCGACGCCGCCGACGACACCGCGACTCCGGCGAACGGCACCGTCCCCGCTGGCAACGACACCGTCGACGCGACCGCAGCGGGCGCGACCACCAATCAAGCCGCCACCGGCAACACGGACCAGTAAGCCATGACCGACGCAGCACGCGACGCGCACGCCTTCAAGGCACATGACGACCACGCCCATGATGCCGATCACCAGATCGGTTTCTTTGCGCGCTGGTTCCTGTCGACCAACCACAAGGACATCGGCACGCTGTACCTGATCTTCGCGATCATCGCGGGGATCATCGGCGGCGCTATTTCGGGCGTGATGCGCCTCGAACTGGCTGAACCCGGCATCCAGCATCTCGGCTGGATCGCGGAAATCGTTCATGGCGGTCCGCAGACCTTCGACGAATCGCTCCACTTCTGGAACGTGCTGATCACCGCGCACGGCCTGATCATGGTCTTCTTCATGGTCATGCCCGCCATGATCGGCGGCTTTGGCAACTGGTTCGTGCCCATCATGATCGGTGCGCCGGACATGGCGTTCCCGCGCATGAACAACCTGTCGTTCTGGCTGCTCGTCCCGGCATTCGTGCTGCTGCTCGCCTCGCCCTTCTTCGGCGGCGGCGCAGGCACCGGCTGGACGGTCTATGCCCCGCTCTCGACCTATGGCGAGCCGGGGCCGGCGGTGGACATGGCGATCCTGTCGCTGCACCTTGCCGGTGCCAGCTCGATCCTGGGCGCGATCAACTTCATCACCACCATCTTCAACATGCGCGCGCCGGGCATGACCCTGCACAAGATGCCGCTGTTTGTGTGGTCGGTGCTGATCACCGCCTTCCTGCTGCTGCTCGCGCTGCCGGTGCTGGCCGCGGCGATCACCATGCTGCTGACCGACCGCAACTTCGGCACCACCTTCTACGATCCCGCCGGCGGCGGCGATCCGGTGCTGTACCAGCATCTGTTCTGGTTCTTCGGCCACCCCGAAGTGTACATCATGATTCTGCCGGGCTTCGGCATCGTCAGCCAGATCGTCTCGACCTTCAGCCGCAAGCCGGTGTTCGGCTATCTCGGCATGGCATACGCCATGGTCGCGATCGGCGTGGTCGGCTTCGTTGTGTGGGCGCACCACATGTTCACGACCGGCATGAGCGTGAACGTGAAGATGTACTTTACCGCCGCGACGATGATCATCGCGGTGCCGACCGGCATCAAGATCTTCTCGTGGATCGCGACGATGTGGGGCGGGTCGATGAGCTTCAAGACCCCGATGGTCTGGGCGATCGGCTTCATCTTCCTGTTCACCGTGGGCGGCGTCACCGGTGTCGTGCTGGCGAATGGCGGCGTCGACGACTATATGCACGACACCTATTATGTGGTCGCGCACTTCCACTATGTGCTCTCGCTGGGCGCAGTGTTCGGCCTGTTCGCGGGCTTCTACTACTGGTTCCCGAAGATGTTCGGGAAGATGTACAGCGAGTTCCTCGGCCAGTTGCACTTCTGGGTGTTCTTCGTCGGCGTGAACGTGCTGTTCTTCCCGCAGCACTTCCTGGGCCTTCAGGGCATGCCGCGCCGCTATCCCGACTACCCGGACGCCTATGCGTACTGGAACGAGATTTCGAGCTGGGGCTATGTGATCATGCTGGCGGGTATGGCGATCTTCTTCGTCAACCTGTTCTGGTCGCTGGCCGCCGGCAAGAAGGCTCCGGACAATCCCTGGGGCGAGGGCGCAACGACGCTGGAATGGACCCTGTCCAGCCCGCCGCCGTTCCACCAGTTCGAAACCCTGCCGATCATCGATGACGACAAGCATCACTAAGTTCGGCAACGGCTGAAATGCGAAACGCCCCGGGAGGAGACTCCCGGGGCGTTTTGCTGTGGGTCGCACCGCTCTTCCCCCGCGCCCCAACCGCGCCTATAGCCCCCAACAAATGTCCGTTGCCAACCACGCCCTGACCATCCCCGCCGACTGGCGCGATTTCCTTGCGCTGACCAAGCCGCGCGTGATGAGTCTGGTCGTGTTCACCGGCCTGTGCGGCATGCTTGCGGCGCCCGAGTCGATCCATCCGGTGATCGGCTTCACCGCGATCCTGTGCATTGCATTGGGGGCAGGCGCGGCCGGGGCGCTCAACCAATGGTATGAGGCCGACCTCGACGGCAAGATGAAGCGGACCCAGGGCCGCCCGCTCCCCGCCGGACGCATGGATCGCCAGTCGGCACTGCACTTCGGCGTCGGCGTCGCGGCGCTGTCAGTTATCCTGATGGGCCTTGCGGTCAATTATGTTGCGGCCGGCATCCTGCTGCTGTCGATCCTGTTCTACGTGCTGGTCTACACCGTCTGGCTCAAGCGCCGCACGCCGCAAAATATCGTGATCGGTGGCGCGGCCGGGGCGTTTCCGCCGCTGATCGGCTGGGCCGCGGCGACCGGCGATGTCGCGCTGTTGCCCGTGCTGCTGTTCGGCCTCGTCTTTCTGTGGACTCCGCCGCATTTCTGGGCGCTCGCGCTGTTCGTGAAGACCGATTACGCCAATGCCGGCGTGCCGATGCTGCCCGTGGTGGCGGGGGAGAAGGCGACGCGAGTCCAGATCGGCCTCTACACCATCCCGATGGCGGTCGCGGCGATCGCGCCCTGGCCGCTCGGCCTGACCGGCAGCCTCTATGGCATCGTCTCGATCGCCACGACCGCTTTGTTCGGCCTGCTCGCGCTGCACGTCGCGACTCGAATGGCTGGTGAGGGCGACGCGATGAAGCCCGAAAAGCGCCTCTTCGCCTATTCGATCTCCTATCTGTTCATATTGTTCGGCGCGGTTGCCGCCGATAGGATGATGGCATGACCCCCGAAGACCAAGAGCTGATCCAAGCCCGCCAGAAGTCGCGCGCGCGCATCCTCGCCATTCTGTTGTTCGCCTTCGTGATCCTCGTCTTCGCGATCAGCATCGTGAAGATCCAGGCCGGCATGCCGCTGAGGGCGACATGATCGCCGCGCTGCCACAGGATCGCAAGCTGCGCACTGCGATGCTCGCGGTGCTGGGCGTGCTCGTCATGACCGGCATCGCCTTCGCCAGCGTGCCGCTTTACCGCCTGTTCTGTCAGGTCACCGGTTTCGGGGGCACGACGATGCGCGCGGAGGCGGCCCCCGGCGCGGTCGATGGCAAGATCACCGTCGCGTTCGATTCCAACGTCAGCCCAGCGCTCACCTGGAAGTTCAAGCCCGAACTCGCATCGGACAAAATCGCCATCGGCGCGCGCGACATGGCCTTCTACACCGCGACCAACACCGGCACCGTGCCGATCACCGGCACCGCGACCTACAATGTCACGCCCGAGGCGGCGGGGAAGTATTTCAGCAAGATCCAGTGCTTCTGCTTCACCGAACAGACGCTCCAGCCCGGTGAGACGGTGCGCATGCCGGTGATCTATTTCGTCGATCCGAAGATCATGACTGATCCGGATACGAAGGACATTGCGAAGATCACGCTCTCCTACACATTTTACCCAGTGGATTCCGCCAAGCCCAAGGGCTAGGGAAGCCGACGAACAACGCCAGAAACGAACAGGGACGGACGATGGCAGGCGCCAAGAACCACGATTTCCACATTCTCCCGCCCAGCCCGTGGCCGATGCTCAGCTCGCTCGCCGCCCTGTGGCTGGCGGTCGGCGGCCTCATGTACATGAAGGAGCATCCCGCCGGCTTCTGGGTGATGATGTCGGGCCTTGCCGCCGTGCTGTTCTGCATGGCGTCGTGGTGGGTCGACGTGATCAAGGAAGCCAATGCCGGCGACCATACCCCGGTCGTCCAGCTGCACCTGCGCTATGGCATGATCCTGTTTATCGCGTCGGAAGTGATGTTCTTCGTCGGCTGGTTTTGGGCATGGTTCAACTATGCGCTGTTCCCCGCCGCGGTCGCGGTCAGCGGTGAACATGCCAGCGTGGTCGAAGTGGCACAGAACATCGCGGCGCAATTCCCGCCGGTGGGCATGGAAGTGCTCGACGCGTTCCAGCTGCCCTTGCTCAACACCTTCATCCTGCTGCTCTCGGGCACCACGATCACCTGGGCGCATCACGGCCTGATCCACAACCAGCGTGGCGGTGCGATGCGCGGCCTGTGGGGTGCGATCGGCGTGGGTGAGAATGACGTGGTCAAGAAGGGCCTGTGGCTGACCATCATCCTCGGCCTCGTCTTCTCGGGCGTCCAGGCGTACGAATATGCCCACGCGCCGTTCGTGTTCGGCAAGTCGAACTATTCCTCGGCCTTTTACATGGCGACCGGGTTCCACGGCTTCCACGTGATCGTCGGCACCATCTTCCTGATGGTCTGCCTGCTGCGCACCTATCAGGGCGATTTCACCCCGCGTCAGCATTTCGGCTTCGAAGCTGCCGCTTGGTACTGGCACTTCGTCGACGTGGTGTGGCTGTTCCTCTTCGTCACCGTCTATGTATGGGGCGGCTGGGGCGCGCCGGTCCACGGCTGACCATGAACCACACCGCACCTGCGGTCATCGAGTCGGCATTCAGGGGGGCGTGTCCGCAGTGCGGCGCGCCCTCTCTGTTTGCGGGCTGGGTCAAGTTCGCGAACCGCTGCCCGAAGTGCGGGCTCGATTATGCCGCGTTCAACGTCGGCGATGGCCCGGCGGCGTTCCTGACCCTCATCGTCGGAACGCTCATCGTCGTCCTGTCGGTCTGGCTCGAACTCGCCGCATCGCCGCCGCTCTGGCTGCACCTGCTGATCTGGCCACCACTCACGCTGTTGCTGGTGATCTTCAGCCTGCGCTGGGCCAAGGGCGCACTGCTCGCGCTCGAATATCGCAACGCCGCACGTGAGGGGCGGCTGAAGGATCCCGAGGCGTGAAGCTCCCCCTGTTTCCCACGATATTGGTCGGCCTTGCCGTCGCGGCGATGGTCGGCCTTGGCATCTGGCAGCTCGACCGGCGCGGCGAGAAGGGGGCGCTGATCGCCCGCCTCGCCACCAACCGCGACCTCCCTGCGATGACCTTCCCCAACCCGCCGGTCGGCGACGAACACCTGTTCCGCCGCGCCGGGCTCATGTGCCTCGAAGTCGCCGGCTGGACCGAACAGGCTGGGCGCGACGCCAGCGGCAAGAGCGGCTGGCGCCACCTCGCCGACTGCCGCACCGGAGCAGAGGGGATGAGCGTCAAGGTCGACATGGGCGTCAGCAGCGCGCCGGGTGTCACTCCGGCGTGGAAGGGCGGGGCGGTCACCGGCACCATCACCCACGCCCCCGATTCGACGCCGCTGCTCGCCTCGCTGTTCGGCAAGCGCCCACCCCGCAACCTGATGCTCGTCGCCGACACCCCCGCCCCGGGCCTGTCGGCAAGCGCCCCGCCCGACCCGTCGAGCGTGCCGAACAACCACCTTGCCTATGCGGTGCAGTGGTTCCTGTTCGCGGGAATCGCGGTGGTGATCTACATGCTGGCGCTGCGCGTCCGCGCGCGTCGCACCGCATCGCCACCCGCGCCCCCGCAAAGCTAGTCTTTCTTGCCGCGTGCCGGTGTGGCCGCTAGTCCGCCGCCATGCGCTACCAGAGCACCCGCGGCACCGCGCCCGAACTCGATTTCCGTGAAGTCACCCTCGCTGGTCTTGCGAGCGACGGCGGCCTCTACATTCCCGTCGAATGGCCGCGTTTCACCACCGACCAGATCGCCGACATGGCCGGTCTGTCGTACGTCGAGACAGCCGTGCGCGTCATGGCCCCGTTCGTCGCGGGCAGCCTGACGGAAGAGGAACTGCGCGACCTCTGCACCCGCGCTTATGGCCGGTTCAGCCATGACGCGGTGACCCCGCTGGTTCAGCTCGACCACCGCCATTTCCTGCTCGAACTGTTTCACGGTCCGACGCTGGCGTTCAAGGATGTTGCGCTCCAGCTGCTCGGGCTGCTGTTCGAGAAGTTTCTGACCGGCACCAACCGCCACCTCACCATCGTCGGCGCGACCAGCGGCGACACCGGATCGGCGGCGATCGACGCCGTGGCCGGGCGTGAGGGGATCGACATCTTCATGCTCCACCCCAAGGGGCGGGTGAGCGACGTTCAGCGGCGCCAGATGACCACGGTGCTCGCGCCGAACGTCCACAATATCGCGATCGAGGGCAGCTTCGACGACGGCCAGCGCCTTGTGAAGGCGATGTTCAACGACCCCGGTTTCTCGGGCCGCTTCCACGTCACCGCGGTCAATTCGATCAACTGGGCGCGGCTGATGGCGCAGGTGGTCTATTATTTCTACGCCGCGGTCCGCCTTGGCGCTCCGCAACGCGAAGTCGCGTTCAGCGTCCCCACCGGCAATTTCGGCGATGTATTCGCAGGCTATGTCGCGGCGAAGATGGGCCTCCCGGTCGCCAAGCTGATCGTCGCGACCAACGTCAACGACATCCTCCACCGCGCATTGTCGAGCGGCGACTATTCCGCCGGCACCGTCACACCCACCGCCGCGCCGAGCATGGACATTCAGGTCAGCTCGAACTTCGAACGCCTGTTGTTCGACCTGGCCGGGCGCGACGGCCCCGCGCTCGCGGCGCAAATGGCCGGATTCGAATCGAGCAAGGCGATGCGCCTGACCAACGCCCAGCAACAGGGCGCGGCATCGCTGTTCGCCAGCGACCGGATCGAGGCGGACGACATGTCGCGCGCCATGGCTTGGGCGCATGCCCGCGCGAACGAGATCCTCGACCCCCACACCGCGATCGGCCTCGCCGCCGCGCAGCGGGTCGGACTCCCGCCGCACGTGCCGATCGTCACGCTCGCGACGGCGCACCCGGCCAAGTTCGACGACGCGGTCGAACGCGCCACCGGCATCCGCCCGACCCTGCCCGCGCGAGTCGGCGACCTGTTCGACCGTGAGGAGCGCTACGACGTCCTCCCCGCGACGTTCGAGGCGATCACGGGTTATGTGGCGGAGCGGGCGACGCCGAAGCGCGACTAACCCCCGTTCGCCCTGAGCCTGTCGAAGGGCCGCAGCCAGCACTTTGTGAGGCTCAGGACAGGCCCTTCGACAAGCTCAGGGCAAACGGGTTATGGGGCACCCCATGAACCTCATCACCCTCACCGGCGAGCCCTGGGCCGATTACGGCCTCGTCGACTCCGGCCATGGCCGCAAGCTCGAACGCTATGGCGATTACCGCTTCATCCGCCCCGAGCCGCAGGCGATGTGGGCGCCCGCGTCACCCGACTGGGACGCGCATGGCGAATTCATGCCTGCCCCCGATGACGAAGGCGGCGGCCGCTGGGTGTTCACCAAACCGGTTCCGCGCGAAGGCTGGCCGCTCGCCTGGAACGACGCGAAGTTCACTGCGCAGACGACTCCGTTCCGCCATCTCGGCTTCTTCCCCGACATGGCGCCGGTGTGGAACTGGATGCGCGACCAGACCGCCGGGGTCGATGCGCCCGAGGTCATGAACCTGTTCGGCTATACCGGCGTCGGCACACTGGCGATGGCGGCAACGGGCGCTCGACTCGTCCATGTCGATGCGTCGAAGAAATCGGTCGAGGCGGCCAAGGGCAACGCCGCGCTGTCGAACATGACCGACAAGCCGGTGCGCTGGATCATCGACGACGCCGCCAAGTTCGTCGCGCGCGAGGTGCGCCGGGGCCGTCGCTATGACGGCATCCTGCTCGACCCGCCCAAATATGGCCGCGGCCCGACCGGCGAAGTGTGGCAACTCGAACGCGACCTCCCCGGCCTGATCGCCGATTGCCGCCAGCTATTGGACGCCGATTCGCGCTTCCTGTTCCTCACCGTCTACGCGATCCGCATGTCGGCGCTGGCGATCGGCGAACTGCTCAACCAGCATTTCGGCGATCTCGGCGGCAAGGTGGAATGCGGCGAACTCGGCGTGAGGGAGGAGGCGAGGGGGCTGGTGCTGCCGACGGCGATCTTTGCGCGGTGGAGCCGGTAGCGTGGTAGCCGTGACATATCTTCACCTTCGTCCAGAGGACGAGCCGCCCGCGCTCGCTCGATTTCCATTTCGAGCAGTGATTGTCGCGGAGGTGGTCGTCAGTGAAGCGTGGCGGAGCCGGATCGCTGAATGGCTGGTTGGCCACGGATGCCTATATGCCGTTGCGTGGGGCGTTGAGTGCAGCGAATGGCACGATAGCGTGGATTGGGCGAACTTGGAGGCCTTCAACTTCAAGGAGGTGCCAGACGAAAGCCATGTGATGACTACGTGGCATGACGACGAACCGCTTTCTGAAGCTTTCTGGTTCGCGGGGCACTGCGCATTTCATTCGCACATTGATCTTGAGGAAACGCGGATCGTGCATGTGTCTGCCGAAAGCAGGGAGGCTGAAATACTTCAAACTTTTCATCACAGTCAGACGATCGCTGACGGACCCGACTAACCCCGCCCCATCCGCATCGCCGCACCCGCCACGAACGGACACCCCGCCACGAGCAGTAAGCTCATCGCGCCCAGCAGCTTCATCGCGCTCGGATCACCCCCCATCGCGCCTGCGCCAAAGATCAGCAGTGGCACCGCGAAGGGGAGCATCACCAGCCCCGCCACCGCGCCCGCGCCGCGCAGCCCCGCCGTCAGCGCTGCGGTCGCGACGCCCAAAGCCGCCAGTCCCGGCGTGCCGATGAGCAAACTCAACCCCGCCGCCAGCGCCTGTTCCAGCGAGAGGCCCAGCAACCCGCTCGCCACCGCGCACGCCAGCAGCAGGGCCGGCGCAAAGCCCAGCCAATGCCCGACGATCTTGGCCGCCGCGACGCTCGCGTCGTTCCAGCCGCGCACCGCCAGTTGATCGAGCACGCCGCTCTCCAGATCGGGCGCAACCAGCCGCTCGACCGGCAACAGCGCCGCCAGCAACGCCGCCGCCCAGATCACCCCGCCGCCGATCCGCGCCAGCAATTTCGGCTCCGGCCCCACCGCAAACGGAAACAGGATCGCGACCAGCAAGAAGAAGGCGATCGGCAGCGTCAGCCCGCCCGCGGCCCAGGCCCGGCGCAGTTCGCGCGCGACCAGTGCGCCGAACCCGCTCACGCCCCACCCCCCATCACAATCTCGCCCGCGCCCTGCATCCGGATCGGCAGATGCGTCGCCACCACCGCGATCCCGCCCGCCGCGCGGTGCGCCGCGATCAGACCGCCCAGCACCCCGATCGCGCCATGGTCGAGGCCATTGGCCGGCTCGTCGAGCAGCCAGATCGGCACCCCGCTCGCCACTACCCGCGCAATCCCGACGCGCCTGCGCTGCCCGGTCGACAGCATCCGCACCGGCACCGGATAGAGATGCAGCAGCCCGACCGCCTCCAGCGCCCCTTCGGCCGCGTCACGCCGCCCATCCAGCCGGGCCCAGAAGCCAAGCGCCTCGCCCACCGGCAATTCCGGGTCCAGCCCCGCCGCCTCGGCCAGCAACGCGCGATCGCCGGAAACCGAAACTCGCCCGGCGCTCGCCCGCAACAGCCCCGCGACAATCCGGATCAAGCTCGACTTGCCCGCGCCATTCGGCCCGGTCACCAGCACCCCGCCACCCGGCTCAAGGTTCAGATCGAGTCCCTCGAACAGCATCCGCCCGCCGCGCGCACACGCCACGCCCTCCAGACGGATGCCCGCGTCACTCACGCGACGCTGTCTTCCAGCGCATGCATATCGTCGTCCGACAGCCCGAAATGATGCCCCACCTCATGCACCACGACATGCGTAACCAGCGCCTCCAGGCTCACCCCGGTCTCGACCCATTCGGCGAGCAGCGGGACGCGGTAGAGGTGGATCGTGTCAGGCTGCGGAATCTCGCCGATCGCGAACCCCTCTTTCTCGCCCACCGGCCGCCCGGAATAGAGGCCGGTCAGCTCGAAGGGACCCTCCATCCCCATCTCGCGCAGCGTGTCGTCATCGGCAAAGTCTTCGACGATCAGCACGATGTCGGGCAGATGGCTGGCGAACGGTTCGGGAATCCGCGCCAGCGCCGCGCGCGCGAGCGCTTCCATCTGCGCGGCGCTCGGTGCAAAGGTCTCGGTCACAGCGGTCATGGCCCCGGCTATGCCGCACGCAGCTGCGGAGGGGAAGAATGGTCGAACAACTGAGCCAGGCGGAACGCGACGACGCGCTCGAAGGGCTGCCCGAATGGGATCACGACACGGGCCGCGACGCGATCACGCGCAGCTTCACGTTCGACGATTTCAGCCAGGCGTTCGCGTTCATGACGCAAGTCGCGCTGCTCGCTGAAAAGGCCGACCACCACCCCGAATGGTCGAATGTGTGGAACCGCGTCGACATCCTGCTGACGACGCACGACGCCGGCGGCCTGTCGGGCCGCGACATCGACATGGCCCGCGCGATCGACGCGCTGGTGGATTAGCTGACCCTCCGTTTGCCCTGAGCTTGTCGAAGGGCCGGGGACCGTGCTTCGACAAGCTCAGCACAAACGGGGTTTGGTCAAAGCCCCAGCTTCGCCGCCAGCCACCGCGCCGCTTCGTCCGGCGTGCGCTTGTCCGCGTCCCGGTCCACCATCAAATTCGCCTCGCGCATCGCGGCGACCGGAATCTTGCCGACCAGCGGACGCAGCGCCGCCACGAACCGCGCATCCTCCGCCCGCTCCGGCGCGACCAGCAGGATCGCGTCATAGCCGGGGATCGCGCCCTTGGGATCGTCCAGCACGACCAGCCGGTCCGCCGCGATCCGCCCGTCGGAGGAGAAAGCCGGAATCACGTCCGCCCGCCCGCTCGCCAGCGCACGGTACATGAAGGTCGGCTGGTACGGCCGCGCCGACTTGAAGCGCAGCCCATAGGCATCGCGCACCGCGCGCCATTCGGGCCGCTCCAGAAATTCGACATCGGTGGCCAGGTCCAGCCCCGGTGCCTGCGCCGCCAGATCGGCCAGCGTCACAATCTCGCGCCGCCGAGCATCCTCGCCGCGCATCGCAAAGGCATAGGCATTTTCGAATCCCAGCGACCCGAGCATGCCGACGCCATGTTCGGCCTTTGCCCAGTCGCCGACGCCCGCGACGATCGCCTCACGCGGCGGCACATCGCTGCGCTGCATCTGGTTGGTCCAGATCGTCCCCGAATAATCGACATAGACATCGACATCGCCCCCCGCGAGCGCACCGAACGCCACCGCCGACCCCAGCCCCTCGCGATACTCCACGCGATAGCCCGCCGCCTCCAGCCGCTGGCCGATCAGCCGGGCAAGGATGAACTGCTCCGAAAAGCCCTTTGCGCCCACCACCACCGTCTGCCCGCCCGCCGCCGGCGCGAGCGCAAAAGCGGCGGCGCAAATCGCGGCGAGCAGCGTCCCCGCGCTCATCCGCACCAGCATCGGCATGCGGTTGCGGATGCCGCCCTCGGCCACGCTCAGGATCAAATCGACCCCCATCGCCAGCGCCGCCGCGCCGACGCACCCGGCCAGCACCAGCGCCCAATTCTGCGTCTGCAATCCGGCAAAGATCAGATCGCCCAGGCTCGGCTGCCCCACGGTGGTGGACAAAGTCGCCGCGCCGATCGTCCACACCGCCGCCGTGCGGATGCCCGCCATCACCACCGGCGCGGCCAGCGGTGCCTCGACCAGCCATAGTTTCTGCCGCGCAGTCATGCCCACGCCGTCGGCTGCCTCACGCAGCGCCGGATCGAGCGTCACCAGCGCCGTCGTCGCATTCCGCAACACCGGCAGGATCGCATAGAGCGTAAGCGCGAGCAGGGCAGGGAGAAAGCCAAGCGCCGGCACCCACTCGCCGACCACTCCGCGCAACGCCAGCAGCACCGGATAGAATAAGGCAAGCAGCGCCAGCGACGGGATCGTCTGGATCAGACTCGCCGCGCCCAGCACGACGCGCCCCAATCGCGGGTGCCGCGCCGCCGCGACCGCCAGCGGCAGGCTGATCGCGATCCCCAGCGCCAGCGCCGCCATCGCCAGCAGCAAATGGCTCGCCATCAATTCGGGCACGCGGGCAAAGGCGGTGCTCATACCTTCAGCGCCTCCAGCGCGTCGGCCTGGCGCATCGGCACCGCGATCAGCGCCTGCGCCTCCGCCCCGCCTTCGCCGCGCGCCAATGCCGCCGGGGTCGCATCGGCGACGATCCGCCCGCCCTGCATCACCAGCACCCGGTCGGCGATCAGCAGCGCCTCGGCCATGTCATGCGTGACCATCAGCGTGGTCAGCCTCAGCCGGTCGTGCAGCGCCCGCACCGCGCGGCCCAGTTCGTCGCGAGTCACCGGATCGAGCGCACCGAACGGTTCGTCCATCAACAGGCATCCCGGCTGCGTCGCCAGCGCCCGCGCCACGCCGACGCGCTGACGTTGTCCGCCCGACAGCTGATCCGGCATGCGCGTGGCGACATCGCCCGGCAGATCGACCAGCGCCAGCAACTCCACGACTCGCCCGGCCGTATCGCGCTCTCCCGCGATGCGCAGGCCGATCGCGATATTCTCGGCGACAGTCATGTGCGGAAACAGCCCGATCGACTGAAAGACATATCCGATATGGCGACGCACCAGATGCGCCGGCCCCGCCCGCACATCCGCGCCGTCAATCGCCACTGCGCCGCTATCGGGCTCGATCAGCCGGTTGATCGCTTTGAGAAGCGTCGATTTTCCCGATCCGGACTGACCGACCAGCGCGACAAAGCTGCCCGCTGCGATTTCCAACGACACCGAATCGAGCGCGCGGATCGCCCCGAACGACTTGGACACACCCTGCAGGGCGATCGACGGGCCGGTTTGCGCTGGCATCGGGGCGCATGATGGGGAATGATCCACCCAAGGTCAAAAACATAGGGGAGGGCGCCATGCAGGCGATTTTCATCACCGGGGGCGGCTCGGGAATCGGACGTGCGGTCGCTCGCTACTTTTCCGCGCGCGGCTGGCGCGTCGGGCTTGCCGATATCAGCGAGGCGGGGATGGCGGAAACCGCGGCGCTGCTCGGCGACGCGCCGGTGACCTGCCACATGCTCGACGTGCGCGACCGCGCGGCGTGGGACGGCGCGCTGGCGGAGTTTACTGCGGCGAGCGGCGGGCGGCTCGATGTGCTGTTCAACAATGCCGGGATCGGCGTCGGCGGGGTGTTCGCCGCGACGCCGGTGGATGAGCTTCAGCGCTGCGTCGACATCAACCTGATGGGCGTGGTGTGGGGCGCGCATGCCGGGCATAAATATCTGAAAGCCAGCGGCGGCTGCCTGCTCAACACCGCGTCGGCGGCGGGCATCTATGGCACTGGCGGGGTCGCGATCTATTCGGCGACCAAGTTTGCAGTGCGCGGCTTTACCGAATCGCTCGACGGCGAATGGGTCTCCGACGGCATCCGCGTCCGCGCGCTGATGCCCAGCTTCATCGACACCGCGATCCTCGATGGCCTGCCGGTGGGCAGCAATTCGACGATGCGCGAACGGGTCAAGGCGGCGCGGCTGGAGTTCACCCCGGTCGAAGAGGCGGCACGCCTCGCCTGGGAAGCCGTGCATGGCGACCAGCTGCACACATTGGTCGGCAAGACCGCGCGCCGCATGTGGTTCGCCGCGCGCTTCATGCGCGGGTCGATGCGCAAGCAGGCGCGGGGTGGGAAATGAGGGCCGCGCTGTTCGCCACCGCCGCGCTCGCGCTGACCGGATGCGCGGGGCAGGGGCGTGCGCCCGAGCCGCAGGACCGCTTCATGCGTGCGCTCGCCGCGCATTGCGGCAAGGCCTATGCCGGGCGCGTCGTCACCACCGACGCGGCCGATGCGAGCTTCGCGGGCAAGCCTTTGGTGATGCACGTTGCCGCGTGCGAGACCGACCGCGTCCGCATCCCCTTCCATGTCGGGGAGGATCGTTCGCGCACCTGGGTGCTCACCCGCGCCGCGACCGGCGTCCGGCTCAAGCACGACCACCGGCATCAGGACGGCACCAGCGACGTGCTGACCATGTATGGCGGCGACACCACGACCCCGGGCACGCCGGAGCGGCAGGACTTTCCGGTCGACGCCGAGTCGATCGCACTGTTCCGCGCCAATGATCGCGCCGTATCGGTCACCAATGTCTGGGCGATGGAGGTGACGCCGACGCGCTTCGCCTATGAACTACGCCGCCCCGGCCGCCATTTCCGGGTCGAGTTCGACCTGACCAAGCCGATCGCGACTCCGCCGATGCCATGGGGCTGGAAGGACTAAGCGCGGATCGTCCCGGCCCAGGCATAGCCGCGCAGCAGCGTCTCGAACCCGAAATCGCGCCCCTGCTCGCGGCTGACATGGCGTAGCGCCACCGGCAGTTCGCGGCGCGGGGTAACATGGAACCGCGCGAGCCACCCGAACAGCATCCGCCGCCACCAATGCGGCATCCGCTCCTGCTGCCCGAAATCGACGATGTGCAGCACCCCGCCCGGCGCCAGCACGCGTGCCCCCTGCGTGATCGCGCCGACCCAGTCGGGGATCATCGACAGCGTGTAGCTCGCAAACACGCGGTCGAACGCGGCGACCCCGAACAGGGTCTGCGGGTCGAACGCCGTGGCATCGCCCTGTGCCAGCGTGATCCGATCCGACAGCCCGGCCTTGGCGACCTTGGCACGCGCCGTCTCCAGCATCGCTTCGGAAATATCGACGCCATAGAAGCGCGCCTGCGGCCAGCGGCGCGCAGCGAGGATCAGGTTGCGCGCAGTCCCGCACCCGACCTCCAGCACCGTCCCACCCGGCGGCGGCGCGAGCTGCTCGATCAGCCGGTCGCGCCCGAGCAGGTAATATTTGCGCGTCGCGTCATAGATGTGCCGCTGCATCGCATAGACCGCGTCCATGCGCCCGGCATGACCGGATTCCGCGGTCACGGCTTGAGGCGATAAAGGTGCACGCCGCCATAAATGGCCGAACGGTCGCGTGCGGTAAAGCCAAGCGATTCCGCCTCGGCATAGTCCCAGCGATCGAGGATCGCGTCGGGCACGCGCCCCGGCAACAGCGTCGGCGCCGCAGCGGTGCGGAACAGCACCCGCGAACCCGGCTTCGCGGTTCGCGTAATCGCGGTCCACAGCCGCGTGAGCTGCGCATCGGTCATCCAGTCCTGCGCGTCGAGCAGGATATAGCGGTCGAGCGACGCGTCGGGCATCGAGTCCAGATACTCGACGAAATTCTGGTGCCGCACCTCGACCCGCTCGGCGCGGTCGCGGACCAGCGCGTAATTGGTCGCGCGCAGATAGGGCGGCAGCGGCGCGTCGGCGCCCTCGCCATAGCCGCGCCCGAAGGCCTGCCATGCGAAATAATTGTCCGACAGGTCGAAATCACAGGCGAGCTTCTCCAGCCGCCCGCGCAGCACCGCGCCGATCCCGCGCGGATCATCGCCCGCCAGCGCCTCATATTGCGCGGGGGGGATGCCAAGGCCGAACAACGACGCCGGCTGGTCGATCAACCAGCGCACGAACTTCTTGTCGAACACCGGGGCAAGGCGGCTCTCAAAGATCGCGCGCTGCTCCTCCACGCTCTTCGCGGCGAGCAGCTCGCGCGGGTCGATGCGGTAGAGCTTGGCCAGCAGATGCGCCGCGCCGATAAATCCGCCGAGCAGCCCGCGCTTGTAGAACCCTCCGGCAAAGCCCCTGATCCGCCGCCGCCCTGCCAGATCGCGGCCCTCCCAGTAACGCCGCGTCGCGTCATCGAGATGCGGGCGCAGCCATTGCTTGTAGGCCGCGACATTCTCCGGCCGGTTGGCCTGGGCGAAGAAGCGATGGAATGCGGCATGGTCGGGCAGATGCACCGCCGCCGCGCGCTTCAATTTGTTCAGCGCGATATGCGCGGTATTGAGGTCAACCGCGGTGATCTTCGCCGGGTTGGCGGTCAGGTACGACAGCACGTTGCACCCACCGCTCGCGATCGTCACGATGTGGCAATCGGGCGTGATCGCCAGCGCCTCCATATCGACCTCGGGGTCTTCCCAGATCTGGGCATAGACCAGCCCTCGGAACGCGAAGGTAAAGGCGCGTTCGAGCAGCCCTTCCTTGCTCAGATGCTCATGGCGGTGGACGGCATTGCGCACGGCCCCGTTGCGCGGCTGGCTTGCGTTCGAACCCATCGGACTGGCTCCCCGGGGAAAGGTGCTTCCCTCGGCGCGCGCTTATGGCGGCTGCGTGTCACCTGCATGACCATCAGCGTCACGCAACCGTCATCGATCAATCCCGGCAATATCCCTCGCCCGGGGTGGCGATCAGGCAGTCCTTCTTGCCCGCCAGCCATTTGAGGCCCGTGGCATCGCCATTGCCCGCGACCAGTTCGACCCGCGATTCGCCGCGGCGGAACACGATGCCATCCTCGCTCGCGCGTCCGTTGAACGTCCCGCTGTCGCCCGCATCGACGCTCCAGGTGTTGGTGATGCGATAGCGTCCCGGCGCATCGCCCTTGGCGATCTCCAGCACCAAGCCCTCGACCCCGATCCATTTGCCGACCCATGCGTCACGCACCGGCGCGCGCTCGGCCAGCCGGTCGCGTCGCGCCTCGCGCGTCACATTTTCGGCCACCGCTTCGGCATTGGCGATCGCGTTCTCGACCAGCGCCGCCTCCTGCGCGTTATCGAGTTTCGCGCCGCATCCGGACAGCAATGCCGCCACGCCCACAACAACCATCACGCGCACGCTGTTCACTCCACACAAGCCAGGTTCGGCCTATGGTGTAGCCATTCGGTCGCGGCTGCAATAGAGAGCGCCATCACTTCGCCTCAACGCCGGAACCGCTCCCCATGCGCATTGCCATCGCCTCGGATCACGCCGCGATCGACCTCAAGGCGGCGCTCGCCGACTGGCTGCGCGATGCCGGCCATGATGTCGCCTATCTGGGGCCCGACAGCGGCGCCAGCGTCGATTATCCCGATTATGGCTACAAGCTCGCCGCCGCGATTGCGGATGGCAGCGCGGAGCGCGGCATCGCACTGTGTGGCAGCGGCATCGGCATTTCGATCGCGGTCAACCGCAACCCCGCCGCGCGTTGTGCTCTGGTCTCCGAACCACTCTCCGCCACGCTCGCGCGCGAGCATAATGACGCCAATGTCATCGCGATGGGCGCCCGCCTGATCGGGATCGAAATGGCGAAAGCGTGCGTCACTGCCTTCCTCGCCACCGAGTTCGGCGGCGACCGCCATCAGCGCCGCGTCGACAAGCTGACCGCGCCGCAGATTTAATAGGGCGCTGGCACGATCCCCAGCGCGAGCGTCGTCAGGCCCAGCCCCACCGACAGCTGCACTCTAAGACCCAGCCACCACTCCGGCGCCATCCCCGCCCGCGTCAGCGCACGGTCGACCAGCGGTGAGAGCAGGATCAGCATGCCGATCAGCATCAGCGACGGCTGTGGCCAGGGATCGCCCGTCATCCACGGCACCGCGCTCGCCAGTGCGATCAGCGAGGGCAGCACCGCCACGACATAGCACCAGCCCGGCGGTTGCGCAGTCCGCGCCGCCAGCCCCCACCAGGTCCCACCCAGAAAGCTGAAGATCAGCACCGCATAGAGATAGCCACTCGCCAGCGCCGGAAAGAACCACGCCTCCGGCCCGACCAGCACCGCCCCCAGCGCGGCAAGCTGCGGCAGCAGCCCGGCCAGCCCCAGCAAACGGGCGGCGGGCGGTCGGGTGGGGGAGTCGGGATCGGCCATGTCCGCTTTCAACAGCTTCTTGGGGCGGCATGCAACAATCGCATCTGGCCTAATCGCGGCCAAGCGCATAAGGGCGTGCGCGACAGGTCGCCCGCACCTGCCCGTCGGCGGCCACCAGACAAAGGATCCGCGCGATGAGCACCAATCCCCAGACGCTCGCTCAGGTTCAGCCAGACGGCTTTTTCACCCGCAATCTCGCCGATGCCGACCCGGCAGTCTTCGCCGGCGTCGCCGAAGAGCTGGAGCGCGAACAATATCAGATCGAACTGATCGCGTCGGAAAACATCGTGTCGAAAGCGGTGCTCGAAGCGCAGGGCAGCGTGTTCACCAATAAGTACGCCGAGGGCTATCCCGGCAAGCGTTACTATCAGGGCTGCCACCCGTCCGACGCGGTCGAGACGCTGGCGATCGAGCGCGCCAAGCAGCTGTTCGGCTGTGGCTTCGCCAATGTTCAGCCGCACTCGGGCGCACAGGCCAATGGCGCGGTGATGCTGGCGCTGGTCAAGCCGGGCGACACGATCCTCGGCATGAGCCTCGATGCCGGCGGCCACCTGACGCACGGCGCCAAGGCGGCGATGAGCGGCAAGTGGTTCAACGCGGTCCAATATGGCGTCGATCCGGTCACGCACCTGATCGACTATGACGCGGTCGAGGCGCTGGCGCTGGAGCATAAGCCGCGCCTGATCATCGCGGGCGGCTCGGCCTATCCGCGCGTGATCGATTTCGCCCGTTTCCGCGCGATCGCGGACAAGGTCGACGCGCTGTTCATGGTCGATATGGCGCATTTCAGCGGCATCGTCGCTGCCGGCCAGCATCCCTCGCCCTTCCCGCACGCGCATGTCGCGACGACCACCACGCACAAGACGCTGCGCGGCCCGCGCGGCGGCATGATCCTCACCAATGACGAGGCGCTGGCCAAGAAGTTCAACTCGGCGGTGTTCCCCGGCATGCAGGGCGGCCCGCTGATGCACGTGATCGCGGCCAAGGCGGTGGCGTTCGGCGAAGCGCTGCGCCCGGATTACAAGGGCTATATCTCGGCGGTGGTCGAAAATGCCAAGGTGCTGGCCGCGACGCTCAAGGAGCGCGGCGCGGCGGTCGTTTCGGGCGGCACCGACACCCATCTCGCGCTGATCGACCTGACCCCGCTCGGCGTCACCGGCAAGGATGCCGATGAGGCGCTGGAGCGCGCTGGCATCACCTGCAACAAGAACGGCATCCCCAACGATCCGCTGCCCCCGACCAAGACCAGCGGCATCCGTGTCGGCTCGCCCGCCGGCACCACGCGCGGCTTCGGCGTCGCCGAATTCCGCGAGATCGGCAACATGATCGCCGATGTCCTCGAAGGGCTGCGTACCAAGGGCGAAGCGGGCGACCCGGCGGTCGAAGCAGCGGTCAAGCTGCGCGTCCGCGCGCTGTGCGAACGCTTCCCGATCTACCCGGAGGCATGATGTACCTTCTCCCTCTCCCCTTCAGGGGAGAGGGCCGGGGAGAGGGGCATGCACGATGCGCTCTCCTTCAGCCCCCTCTCCCGGCCTTGCTTCGCTCGGCCACCCCCTGCCCTGAAGGGGAGAGGGGTTAATGCGCTGCCCGTTCTGCGGCCACGAGGCGAGTCAGGTAAAGGATAGCCGCCCCACCGAGGACGGCGCCGCAATCCGTCGCCGCCGCCAGTGCGAGGCGTGCGCCGCGCGCTTCACCACGTTCGAGCGGATCCAGCTGCGCGAGCTGTTCGTCCTCAAGTCCGAGGACAAGCGCGAGCCGTTCGACCGCGACAAGCTGATCCGCTCGGTCTCGCTCGCCTGCCGCAAGCGGCCGATCGATGCCAACCAGGTCGAAAAGCTCGTCTCGGGCATTCAACGCCAGCTCGAAACGCTGGGCGACCCCGAAATCCCGTCGCAACGGATCGGTGAGATGGTGATGGAGGGGCTCAAGCACCTCGATTCGGTCGCCTATATCCGCTTCGCCAGCGTCTATCGCGACTTCCGCGAAGCGCGCGATTTCGAGGAATTTGCGAGCAATGTGAGCGAGGTCGGGAAGCAGTGAACCCGGTCATCGTTCTGGTCCGCCCGCAGCTCGGCGAGAATATCGGCAAGGCGGCGCGCGCGATGCTCAATTTCGGGCTGACCGAAATGCGGCTGGTGACGCCGCGCGACGGCTGGCCCAACCCGTCGGCGGGGCCGGCGGCGAGCGGCGCGGACGTCGTGCTCGAACGCGCGCAGGTGTTTGAAAGCGTCGCCGACGCGGTCGCCGATTGCCCGCATGTCTATGCCACCACGGTGCGCAAGCGCGGCGTAACCAAACCGGTCGTGAACCCGGCTGAGGCTGCGGCCGAAATCCATGCCGCGCCGGGTCGGTGCGCAATCCTGTTCGGTGCCGAACGCTCGGGCCTTGCGACCGAAGACGTCAACCTCGCCCGCACGATCCTGACCGTGCCGATCAACCCGCAATTCGGCTCGCTCAACCTTGCTCAGGCGGTGATCCTCGTCGCCTATGAATGGTCAAAGGCGCAGGGCCTCGTCCAGCCGCCGCGTACCGAGCTGGACGTGCCGGCCCCGCAGGCCGAGCTTGAGGGGCTGATCGGCCATTTCGAGCGGCTGCTCGGCGACAGCGGCTATTATTATCCGCCCGAGCGCGTCGGGGTGACGCGCCTCACGCTGCGCAACCTGCTGACCAAACCGGGCTGGACCGAACAGGAACTGCGCACGATGCGCGGCGTGCTCTCGGCGCTTGAGGGCAAGAAGCGCAGCCGCAGCTGACGGCGAATATATCCCTTGTTCATATTGGGTTGCTGCGGCATCTTCGCTGAATACTGCCCAAAGGAATCCCATGAAACTCAAGTCTCTTCCTGGCGCGCTGTTGCTCGTCGTCACGCCGGTGATCTCGGTGCCAGCACTGGCGCAGGACGCCGCGCCTGCCGCGAAGAAGCCGGCCGAGGAAAAGAAGATCTGCCGCCGCGACGTGCAGGCGGTCGGAACCCGCCTCGCCCCGCGCACCTGCTTGACGGCGGAGCAATGGCGTCAGCAGGGCGAACGATCGCCCGCGGCTCCGCGGGCGATGGACAATGTCGAGCGCGTCAGTGGTGACGGTCAGCCCGGCGGCTGACGCTGTCCAACTTGACTCGCGCGCGCCACAGGTCTAGGCGCGCGCCTTCGCAATCGGCCCTGCACTCCGGTGAAGCAGCGGCCCTGTGCGCATGCACAGGCGATACCGGAAATGCGATCAGGTCAGTTCTGGCCGGGTCAATGTCGTAGCAATTGGTAGGAATTTTACATGTCGAAGCGCTCCAGCGCCAAGTACAAGCTCGATCGCCGGATGGGCGAGAATATTTGGGGTCGTCCCAAGTCGCCCGTCAACAAGCGTGAATATGGCCCCGGTCAGCACGGCCAGCGCCGTAAGGGCAAGATGTCGGACTTCGGCATCCAGCTGCGCGCCAAGCAGAAGCTCAAGGGCTATTATGGCGACGTGACCGAGAAGCAGTTCAAGCGCGCCTATGAAGACGCGTCGAAGATGAAGGGCGATACCGGTCAGAACCTGATCGGCCTGCTCGAAATGCGTCTCGACATGATCGTCTATCGCGCCAAGTTCGCTCCGACGATCTTCGCCGCGCGCCAGCTGGTCAACCATGGCCACGTCAAGGTGAATGGCGAGAAGTGCAACATCGGTTCGCGCCGCATCAAGGTCGGTGAAACCGTCGAGCTGGGCAGCAAGGCCCGCGAGATGGCGCTGGTGATGGAAGCGCAGAGCCTGGCAGAGCGCGACATCCCCGATTACATCGCACCCGATGGCGCGTCGAAGATCACCTTCACCCGCGTGCCGGCCCTCGACGAGGTGCCTTACCCGGTGAAGATGGAACCGAATCTGGTGGTCGAGTTCTACTCGCGCTGATCCGGTCTTCGCGACGAAACAGAAAAGGGCGGTCCCATCGGGGCCGCCCTTTTTCGTTGGGTGAATGACCGGCGCGGCGCCGCGGACGCCGACCGTGTTAGGGTGTTTTCAGGAACTCGGCGCTCTTGCGCAGCATCTGAGTACGCGCGTTACTGTCTTCGAGATAATGGTCGAGGCCTTGAAACACGACCAGCTCGCTCTGCACGCCGGCCGCTTTCAGGCGGGTTTGCATCAATTCGGCATGATAGACCGAGACATTGCGATCCAGGGTGCCGTGGAACATCAGCACCGGCGCCTTGATGCTGTCGGCGTGTCGCGCCGGTGAGCCCTCGTCGATATGCGGGCCACTCCCTACGAACCGCACGATCTCCTGATAGTTGGAGTAGTTCTGGTTCTCCGATTTCAGCCGATCGAGATCGGTAACCGGCGCAATCGCGACGACGCGCTTGAACAGCCCGGGCTCGGACACGGCCGACTGCAACGCGGCATAGCCGCCATAGGACCAGCCCAGAATGGCCAGCTTTGACGGGTCGGCGATGCCTTCCTTGATCAGCCAACGACCGGCATCGTTCACGTCTCCGATCGCGGTCCGCCAGCTCTGGAACCCGTTCTTCTGGAACCAGGCGTCGCCATAGCCCGCCGATCCGCGAAAGTTCGGTTGCAGCACCGCAAAGCCCTGGCTGGCGTAGAACTGGGTCAGCCAGTCGAACCCCCAATCGTCGCGCGCGCCCGGGCCGCCATGGGGCAGGACGATGGCGCGGACATTCTTGGTGCCACCGTCGGTCGGAAGCGTCAGATAGGCCGGGATCATCGTCCCGTCTGCGGCGCGATAGGTGATATGCCGCATCGGCGCGAGCTTGACCTTCTCCAGCTGCGGCCGCGACAGCGCCAGTTCCTGAAGCGACTTGGCAGTGCGATCGAACAGGAAGAAGCGCCCGGGATCGACATCGCTTCCCGCCCAGATCAGCAATCGGCTTTCGTCCTCGCTCGAATCGACTACGCGCACCAGCGGCAGATGCGGCATCGCTTTCTGCAGCGACTGGATCAGCCGTGCGATGCCCGGATCGATATATTCGACCGACGGCACGTCGGTGGAATAGGTGACGCCGACGATCCGCTGGTTGCGCCCGATCCGCGCAAACCCGCTGACGTCGACAGCCGGGTGCGCGAACACCAGCTTTTCGCCCAGCGTGCCGTCCAGCGCGAGGGAGAACGCCGCAATCTTGCCGTCGACCCGCTTGAGGCCGTACGCGATATCGAGCGTGGGATCGACGCCATAGGGGTCGAACCCGGTGCGATCGGGCCCGATGCTGCTCAGCGGCTGCCATGCGGTGCTGCCCGCGCGGCGATAGGAGTAATGGCGCACGCCTGTCGTATAATAGTCCTTGGACGCGCTGCGCCCGATCAGGCGCACGTTGCCCTTGCCGTCGGTAATAAATTCAGCGGCATCGCGGCTTGGCTGCTCGACGGCGCGGATCTGCAGCGTCGACACATCGACCAGATCAACGCCGATCCCCTGTGCGGTCTGGGCCAGCCGGGTACCGGTGCTCGATTCCGGCACATATTGGCGCATCATCATCACTTTGCCATCGACGCCCGGATTCCAGTCGATCACCGATCCGCCAAAAGTGTCATAGCCCAGTAGGTCGCCGGTCCCGCGCGTGTGGCTGAGCACCTTCATATTCGCGCCGTCATGGTCGATCGCCGCGATGCGCGTCGAAACTGTCAGCGTCCCGTCAATGCTGATCACGCCAAAGACCGTGCACAGCAATCGGGTGTTGCTCGCCCAATTGCACCCCGCCACCCGCTCGGGCTTGCCGTCGACGGCAGCGATCGCCTTTGGTGGCGCCGACCCGTCGATCGGTACGACATAGACCGCCGATGCCTGACCGCGGGTGGGGCTCACATAGGCAAGCCGCTGACCGTCCGGTGAGAGGCTGGCCTGCTCGACATATTCGCGCGCGCCAAATGCGGCAGCGGCGTCAAATTGCTGCGCGGACACCGGCGCGCCACAACAGGTAAGCGCGGTAACCAACGATAATCGCAGCATATATCTTCCCCCTATCGGGAATAGTATCGCGTGTTCCGTGGCGCGGGCAAGCCCCGGGACGTGTGCGCCCGGCTTGCCCCCACCGCTGCCCCCTGCCAATAGTCTCCGCATCACTCGTATCCGTGGAGACGATGCCCCATGCGCCTTGCGCTGCTCGCCCTGCTGGGCCTTGCCGCCTGCTCGACCGCTTCCGACACCGCCGCGGTGCCGGACGTCGCGCTCCCCGCCATGCCGATGGACGTGATGAAGGAAGCGACCAAGACGCTCTCCTCCGACGCATTTGAGGGCCGCGCGCCGGGCACGCCGGGTGAGGCCAAGACGCTGGCCTACCTCGTCGACCAGTTCCAGAAGGCGGGGCTCCAGCCCGGCAATAACGGCAGCTGGTTCCAGGACGTCCCGCTGGTCGCGATCACCGCGCAGAATGTCTCGCCGCTGACCTTCACCGGCGGCACGGAGGCGATGCGCCTCAACTACGGCCCCGAATTCGTCGCCAGCACCTATCGCGTGACCCCGAACATCGCGGTCAAGGACAGCCCGGTGGTGTTCGTCGGCTACGGCATCAACGCGCCTGAAAAGGGCTGGAACGACTATGCCGGCGTGGACGTGAAGGGGAAGACCGTCGTCATCCTCGTCAACGATCCCGACTGGGAAACCGCCGGGCTGCAGGGCGAGTTCGGCGGTCAGGCGATGACCTATTATGGCCGCTGGACCTACAAATATGAGGAGGCCGCACGTCAGGGTGCCGCCGCCGCGCTGATCGTCCACGACACCCAACCCGCCGCCTATGGCTGGAACGTCGTCCAGTCGAGCTGGACCGGCGAACAGCAGGTCGCCGACGCCGCCAACGGCCATTCCGACCAGACCGCCGCCAATGGCTGGATCCAGCTCGACAAGGCCAAGGCTTTGTTCGCCAGCGCGGGACAGGATTTCGACAAGCTCTCCGCCGCGGCCAAGGTAAAGGGCTTCAAGGCCGTGCCGCTTGGGCAGGTCAAGGCATCGGTCAGCTTCGACAACACAATCCGCAAGCACGCGTCGAAGAATGTCATCGGCATCCTCCCCGGTGCCAAGCGCCCCGACGAGGTCGTCCTCTACACCGCGCACTGGGACCATCTCGGCCGCTGCGAAGCCGCCCCCGATGGCGATGACATATGCAACGGCGCGGTCGATAACGCCACCGGCACCGCCGCGTTGGTTGCGATCGCCAAGGCGAACAAGGACGCGGGCGCACCCGACCGCAGCCTCGTCTTCCTCGCCGTCACCGCCGAGGAATCGGGCCTGCTCGGCTCCAAATATTATGGCGACAACCCGGTCTATCCGCTCGCCAAGACCGTCGGCGGCGTGAACATCGACGCGATGAACCTGACGCCCCCGGCCAAGAACGTCGTCGTCATGGGCATGGGCAAGTCGGCGCTCGACACCTATCTCAAGGCCGCGCTCGCCAAGCAGGGCCGCATGGCCAATGCCGAACCGACCCCGGAAAAGGGCTTCTACTACCGCTCCGACCATTTCATGCTGGCAAAGCATGGCGTGCCGATGCTGTATTTCGACGCCGGCGACGATCTGGTCGAGGGTGGCCGCGATGCCGGCCGCGCCGCCGCTGCGGACTATGAAAAGAACAAATATCACGGCCCGAAGGACGAGTTCGATCCCAACTGGAACTGGGCGGGCGCGGAAAAGGATCTTCAGGTCTATTACGCCGTCGGTCGCATGCTCGCGATGACCACCGACTGGCCCAACTGGGTCGAGGGCGACGAATTCCGCGCCGCCCGCGATAAATCCCGCGCAGGAGCCAAGTAACACCGTGACCACGCCGCACCTTCCCCCCGAATGGGCGCCGCACAAGGCCGTCTGGATCGGTTTCCCCAGCCATCCCGATCTGTGGGACTCGCTCGGCGCTGCCCGGGCCGAGGTCGCCGCCTTCGCGCGCGCGGTCCATGCCGGGGGCGCTGGCGAACAGGTGCTGCTGGTCGCCGCCGATGACGAAGCCGCCGCCGCCGCATCGCTGCTGGTCGGCGATACGGCCAAGGTGGTGGTCGCCCCGTTCGGCGACATCTGGCTGCGCGACACCGGCGTGATCGTCGACAGCGCCGGAATCGGCCACGCCTTCGGCTT
Organism: Sphingomonas sp.; assembly: GCF_035998645.1. GTDB lineage: Bacteria > Pseudomonadota > Alphaproteobacteria > Sphingomonadales > Sphingomonadaceae > Sphingomonas. Next base: position 164,882 of record NZ_DASYHL010000002.1, on the reverse strand, counting down.
CAACGGCTGGGGTGGGAAGTACGAATATGACGGCGACGAGGATATCGGCCGCCGCCTCGCCGCAAAGAAGCGAATCGACACGGTCGAGCATGATTGGGTGCTTGAGGGCGGATCGATCGACTGGGACGGCACCGGCCTCGTCGTCACCACCGAACAATGCCTGCTCAACCGCAACCGCAACCCGGGCCTGTCACAGGGTGAGGCGGAACGGCGGCTGCGCGACGATCTCGGCTTCGACCGCGTGCTATGGCTCGGCAACGGCCTCGCCCACGACCACACCGATGGCCATGTCGACAACCTCGCCCGCTTCGTCGGCGAAAACCGGCTGGCGATTCCCGTGCCGGAGGAAAACGACCCCAACTGGCTGGTCTACGCCGACGCCAAACGCCGCGCCGAGGCGCTTGGCGTCGAAGTCGTCCCCATCCCCTCACCCGGTCGCGTGATCCATGGCGATGCGGTCGTGCCGGCGAGCTACATGAACTTCTACATCGGCAACGCCGCGGTGGTGGTCCCGGTCTACGGCCAGCCCAATGACCGCAAGGCCGTGGAAACGATCGGTGCGCTGTTCCCGGGCCGCGAGGCTGTGGGGTTGCGCGCGGACCATATCCTGACGGGCGGCGGCAGCTTCCACTGCATCTCGCAGCAGATTCCGAAGTGACCACCCGATCCCTTCTTCTTAAGCCCCTCCCGCTCGCGGGAGGGGTTGGGGAGGGTCTTCTTCTTGTTCTTCGTGGCCGTGAGCCATCAGCACACCTCGCCCCCCAACGTCAGCCCGGCCCCGTGCCGGGGTCCACCCCGCCGCCAGCGCACCGCTCATCGTCGAACCGATGCGCCTGCCGCCCGGTGGACCCCGGAACAAGTTCGGGGATACACGCGGGAATCTAGTCTGGCTGATATGTGGACGCATCCATTGCAGCATTATCCGCAGCTTCTTCCAAATTGTCCGCTACGTCTTCTAACTCCGAAGAGGTATTGGCCCCGGGGCTAAACATGACGGACTGCCAAGGCCCCCCGCCCTCACCGCAAGCCCAGTTGTCCCGGCAGTACCCGGCATTCATCAGCGCCCTGACGCGGACGATGTCACTACAACTAGCATCCGGGTCAGTCTCAAGAATCAGGAACGGGCGTGGTAACATTTCACCACCCAGCTTGATTCGATCGATCAAGGTCTGCTCGGATATGCGTTGTCGGTTCCAACGGATACTTCCATCCCCCCGAACCTGGATCCGGTTGGGCAGAGCATGATGGTCCATACCGTCGGCTGGCTTTCGCCAGTGTGCAAACGGTGTGGCGCATTGCGGGGCGGGAGTGTCTTGCTCAGCACAACTCGCAAGGATCGGAATGAGGGCGAGGCAAGGAATAAGGCGCACGCGCCATAGTCAGCCACGCCGCCACGGCTGTCCAGTGCTACGGCAAAACCCCGTGCACTCCCGCCCCACACCCCCTAAATACCCCACATGACCCAGATTACCGTCGCCGCGCTCCAGCTCGCCTTCACCACCGACACGGCGCAGAACATCGCCAACGTCACCGACCTCGTGCGCGAGGCGGCGGGGAAGGGCGCGCAGGTCGTCCTCCCCCCCGAATTGTTCGAAGGCGAATATTTCTGCCGGGTCGAGGATGAGGCGCTGTTCGCGACCGCCAGGCCGCTCGCCAGCCACCCTGCCGTCACCGCGATGCAGAAGCTCGCGGCCGAGCTTCAGATCTACATCCCGACCAGCTTCTTCGAGGCCGACGGCCCGCATTTCTACAACAGCCTCGCGATGATCGGCCCGGACGGCAAGGTCGCGGGCGTCTATCGCAAGAGCCACATCCCCGACGGCCCCGGCTATGAAGAGAAATACTATTTCCGCCCCGGCAATACCGGGTTCAAGGTGTGGGACGGCCCCGCCGACGACGCGGCGCTCGGCGTCGGCATCTGCTGGGACCAATGGTATCCCGAAACCGCGCGCACGATGATGCTGATGGGCGCGCAACTGCTGTTCTACCCGACCGCGATCGGGTCGGAGCCGTATGACGCCGATCTCGACACCAGCCGCATGTGGCGCCGCGCGATGATCGGCCATGCCGTATCCAACGTCGTCCCCGTCATCGCCTCGAACCGTATCGGCACCGAGGGCGATCAGCGCTTCTACGGCCACAGCTTCATCTGCGACGAATGGGGCGACATCCTCGCCGAATTCGGCGCAGAGGAAACCGGCGTCCTCACCGCCACCCTCGACCTCGACCGCGCCCGCAAGCACCGCGCCGGCATGGGCTTCTTCCGCGACCGCAGGCCAGAGCTGTACCGGCGCATGGTCGAGGACGTCTGAGCCAATAATCCTCCCCCGCCAGGGGGAGGTGGCAGGCGCAGCCTGACGGAGGGGGAGGACGGCGATGTCCTATCGCCTCTCGCCGGAGTGCTTCCTCCCCCTCCGTCGCCTTCGGCGCCACCTCCCCCTTGCGGGGGGAGGCTCAATGGCCGAATCCGCTTTCCTACAGACCCCGATCAGGCATATCTCATCTGTCCCTTCGACAATTCGGGGACAGCCATCATGCCCTTCGCGAACAGCCTGACCCCCGCCACCCGGCGTCGCGCAACTGTCGCGTCTGTGTCGCGTCGCAGGCGCAAACCGGTCGCTTCGCGGTCGCTTCACCCGGAAACCCCATCAAAAACGTCAGCTTCGTCGGACACTCACACCGTCCCGCGCAGCTCCAGCGCCCGGGCAAACACCGCCTCGAACATCGCCGCCGTCAGCCGCCCGGTATTCTGGTTGTAGCGCGAACAGTGATAGCTATCGATCAGCACCCGCCCATCCGGCATGCGATGCTCCGCCAGGTGCCCAAACCGGCATTTGGGCAGCTTGCCGCCCAGAATCTTGACCGCGCTCTGATGCGCGATCTGGCCCAAAGCGATGAAGATGCGCGCATTGGGCAGCGCATCGACCTGTGCCTCCGCAAAGGGGCGACAGGTTCGTGCCTCCTCCGGCGTCGGCTTGTTCTCCGGCGGCAGGCACTTGACCGAATTGACGATGATCGCGCCGCTCAGCTGCAACCCGTCATCGGCGCGGCTCTCGTAAGTCCCACTGGTGAAGCCGAACTTGGCCAACGTTGCGAACATCAGATCGCCCGCAAAATCGCCGGTAAAGGGACGCCCGGTCCGGTTCGCGCCATGCTTGCCCGGCGCCAGCCCGATGATGCCCAGCCAGCCCTCCGGGTCGCCGAACGCCGGCACCGGCGCATTCCACCAGTCGGGATATTCGACCCGCAGCTCCTGCCGCAACGCGACGAGGCGCGGGCAGCGCGGGCAGTCGAGCGGTGGCTCGGTATCGGGCAACGGGCTTGGCGGGATCATCCCGCCGGGATAGGCGGGGCAGGTGAGCGCCTCAACCCACCATTACGTCATCGCGCTGGGATCGAACCGGCGCGGCCGCCATGGCTCGCCGCGTCAGGAGCTGGCGGCGGCGGTCGCGGCGGTCGGCGGTGTAGTCGCGCACTCGCGGGCAATCGAAACCGCCCCGCTCGGCCCCTCGCGCCGCCGCTTCGTCAATGCCGCGATTCTGGTGGAGAGCGCCGAAACGCCCACCGAACTGCTGGCGCGCCTCAAACAGATCGAACGCAGCTTTGGCCGTCGTCGTGGTCGCCGCTGGGACGCGCGGGTGATCGATCTCGACCTGATCCTGTGGTCGCGCGGACCATGGAGCAGCCCCGGCCTCACCATCCCGCACCCGCTGTTCCGCCAGCGCGACTTCGTCCTGCGCCCGCTGCTGGCCATCGTCCCGCACTGGCGCGATCCGCTCACCGGCCGCACGATCCGTCAACTCGCGGCCCGCCTCCCCGGTTGACCCGCAGCGGATCGCCGCCTAGGTGCAGCGCCTGACCCAGCATGGGGGCCCTTAGCTCAGTCGGTAGAGCAACTGACTTTTAATCAGTAGGTCGATGGTTCGAATCCATCAGGGCTCACCACCTCAGGCCGGCATCAGTCCCAGCCGCGCGACCGCCGCGAAATACCCCCGCATCGCTTCCGCCCCCCGCTCTGACAGCGTGATATGCGCGCGCCGCCGGTCACCGGGATCGGCCTCGCGCTCGAACAGTCCGGCGTCGTGCATCGTCCCGATCCAGCGCAGCGCAGTGGTTGGCGGAACGGAGGCTGCGATGCACAGGCTCGACACCGAAACGCGGGCACGCTCGAGCTTGGCGGCATACAGGTCGAGCAGCATGTCCCAGGCGGGGTCGGCAAACAGCTCGGCGTGAAAATGCTGGTCGCGCAGCCGCCGGGCGCGGATCGTGGCACGGACGGCGCGCGGCGCCGGATCGGGCTCGCCGCTCGGTTCGGGACGATAGCCGCGACCGGGTTCGCGCAGCTCGCGCCGCACCGGATCGGCGGCGAAGTCGGAGAGGACGGCCGCGAGCCGCGCGACCTCTTCGTTGAGCAGCCGCAGCCGCTCGCTCTCCCGCTCCCGCGTCGCATCGTGCAGTCGCGCACCGGGCGGAGCGGTGGCCTGGGCCAGCGCTGCGGCATAGTCGGACGCACTCGGATCGCAGAGCAGGGTGGCGCCAGCGTCCATCAGCATCGGTGCGGCCAGATCAAGCGCCGCAGCGTCGAGCAAGGCGACGATCCGGCAGTCGCCGCCGCGGGTCCAGTCGGCAATCCGTCCGGTGCTTGCCGCTACCCGATCCGGATCAATTCCGGTGCCGTCGATCACGATCAGCTCGGCGGCGATCAGGCTGTCGAGCGCCGCATCGACCGCATCCGGAGCCACCGCGCCCAGCAAGCGCGCGCCGCTCGCGGTAACCGCTGCGCCATGCCGCTCCTGCGCCGCGGCCGGTGCCACGATCAGAACGCGGGCAGCATCAGCGGCAAGCTCGGCAACCGGCATGGCGTCACTCATCGCAATCCCTCCGCTTTGCGCTGCAATGCGGATGTAATCGCGGGATGGGGCGGCGCGTCAGCACAAGGCGGCTCCGAATTCAACCGGTCTGCCGCCCGTTATCTCCAGAACGGATGCGATAAAGCAAGCGCGTTAGCCGAATACGTCCTCGGCATCGTCCATCTCGTCGTCGAGCAACAGCTTCGCCGCAGTGGCGATGCTCCCGCCGCTCAGCGCTACCCACAGCCCTGCGACGACGGCGCCGCCCAGCGAAGACAGGATCATCATCGGCCCGAGCTGTCCGAAGGACTGGCTCTGCGCCTCCATGGCTTGGGCGGCTGCTTCGGGATTGCCGGCGGCGGCCATCATGTCGAACATATAGCTACCCATGGTGACGAGCGAGACCGCCATATTCAGCACAAACATCAGAAGCGAGATGATGAATGCCGCGCCGAACAGCGTCCAGAAGCGCCCCCGGCTCAGCCGCCACGCTTCGCCCAGCGTGATCCGTCCGCGATGGAGCGTCAGGGGGAAGGCGAGGGAGAAGCGGACGATGAAGTAGAGCATGACCGCGAACAGCGCGATCATGCCGACGATCATCACGATCACCGTGCCGCCGCTCGACTGGCTGCCCATCGCCGCACCAACGCCGAGCAGGCCGAGCAGGATCATGAAGCCCACCATCAGCACGAAGCCGACGATGCCGAACAAGATCACCAGGCCCAGCAGCCGCAATTCGTCCATCCCCAGCCGCAGATAGGCAAGGCCGCCGGCTTCTGGCCGGAGCACGGCGCGCATTGCGGCGGCGTAGAGGACGATGCCGACCAGACCCATGACGAAGCTGATCAGATAGACCGGGATCATCGCGCCGATCACCGCGCTCGGATCGGTGGCGACGGCGGTATTGGTCGCGATCCCGAACATCGAGCCGAATGACAGCATCAGCGCGATGTTGCCGGCGAGATAGATACCGGTCCACACCGCGACCGCCACATAGCGTTCGCGCAATAGCCCGAATGCGCCCTCCAAAATCCGCCCGACACTCAGCATTGCTCATCCCCCCAAGATTGCAGGGGCAATGCTGTCCCGGTCGCGTCGCGATATCAAGCGATTATCAGCGACCGGGACAAGTCATGCTCAATCGAGCGACTTGACGATTTCCTCGACCATCTTCTTGGCGTCGGCGAGCAGCATCATCGTGTTGTCCTGATAGAACACGTCATTGTCGACGCCGGCATAGCCGACCCCGCCCATGCTGCGCTTGATGAACAGCACCGTCTTGGCCTTGTTCACGTCGAACACCGGCATGCCATAGATCGGCGAGGACTTGTCGGTCTTCGCCGCCGGGTTCACCACGTCGTTCGCGCCGATGATGAAGGCGACGTCGGTCTGGGCGAACTCGCTGTTGATGTCCTCCAGCTCGAACACCTCGTCATAGGGGACGTTCGCTTCGGCCAGCAGCACGTTCATATGGCCCGGCATGCGCCCCGCGACCGGGTGGATCGCGTATTTCACGCGGACGCCATGCTCTTTCAGCTTGTCGCCCATTTCGCGCAGCGCGTGCTGCGCCTGCGCGACCGCCATGCCGTATCCGGGCACGATGATGATCTGTTCGGCCTGGCTCATCAGGAACGCCGCGTCCTCGGCGGAGCCGCGCTTCCACGGGCGATCGGTCGCCGCCGCGCCTGCCGGGCCGCCGCTGTCGCCACCAAAGCCGCCCGCGATCACGCTGATGAAGCTGCGGTTCATCGCCTTGCACATGATGTAGGACAGGATCGCGCCGGAGCTGCCGACCAATGCTCCGGTGATGATCATCGCGGTGTTGCCGAGCGTGAAGCCCATCGCCGCCGCTGCCCAGCCCGAATAGCTGTTGAGCATCGACACCACCACCGGCATGTCCGCGCCGCCGATCGGGATGATCAGCAGGAAGCCGATGACGAAGGACAGGACGAGCACGGTCCAAAACACCCAGTCGGGTGCGCGCAGCTCGACCGTCATGAACGCGATCAGGCCGAGGATCGCGGCCAGCGTGCCAAGGTTGATGACGTGCCGTCCCGGCAGCATGATCGGCGCGCCGCCCATGTTTCCGTTGAGCTTGAGAAACGCGATGACCGATCCGGAGAAGGTGATTGCACCGATCGCAACGCCCAGGCCCAGCTCGATCCGGCTGACCGGCAGGATCAGCCCGGCGTCGGGCGACCCAGCGGGAAAGACGATACCGAACGCCTCGGGGTTGAGATAGGCGGCGACGCCGACCAACACCGCGGCAAGGCCCACGAGCGAGTGGAAGCCCGCCACCAGCTGCGGCATGTCGGTCATCTTGATCTTGCGCGCGACGATCCAGCCGAACCCGCCGCCGATGGCGATCGCGCCGACGATCTCGGGCAACGATGCGATCTCGTGCGTGACGAGCGTCGTCACGACGGCGATCAACATGCCTGCCATGCCAAAGCGGTTGCCGCGACGGCTGGTCGCGGGCGATGACAGGCCGCGCAGCGCGACGATGAAACACACGCCCGCGATCAGATAGGCGAGCGCAACCCAGGGGTTGAGCGGTGTGGCCTCGTGCATCAGCTCAGCCCTTCTTCTTGTACATGGCGAGCATCCGCTCGGTCACGGCGAACCCGCCAAAGATGTTGACGCTGGCCAGCGCCACCGCGATCAGCCCCAGCCATTTCGCAGTCGGGCTACCGGCAGCGGCGGACGCGATCAGCGCGCCCACGATGATCACCGACGAAATCGCATTGGTGACCGCCATCAGCGGCGTGTGCAGCGCCGGGGTCACCGACCACACGACATAATAGCCGACGAAACACGCCAGCACGAAGATCGACAGGATCGAGATGAAGTCCATGATAAATTCCCTGCCTAAAGCCAGATGCTAAACGCGACCCATGGCGCATTCAGGTTCATCTCGCGTGGCGTTTGTATCGGCACCACTTCCAGCATGCCTCGGCTTTCGGAGACACGTTTGAACTTAATGTCGGAGCCAAGCCAAGAAAACGGGGAAGGCAGCTTCTCGAGGCTTGAACGGCGTGTAATCGGGTCGCAGGAGGATTTGCTCCCTGCGCATTCGTAGATAGTACCCGCACCGCCGCCGTCAAAAAAGCGAAGGCCGGCAATTAGGTCTGATTTAAATTCCTTTGGGTCGATATTCGTATAGCCTGCCGACTGTACGATGAATGTTTCAGCATGGCATTTTCCGTCTATCAAGAATGCAGGATAGAAAGAGTAGCAATTTTGATAGCCAACAAAAATCTGATCGCTGTTTTGGTCGAGCAGACAGATTAGCTTATTGCTGGCCGTGCTATATCGCCAATACGGTTCGCTTTGATTCTTCAAGCTTCGGAACGTGCAGTACAAGTCGCGGTCATTCTTAAGGCCGCCCATTTTTGGTACCCAAACCAACTGGGCACCTGCTCGCACGACGACATTCCCTTGATCATCCGAGATGTCAGCCGACGCGCTTGCAAGGCGGACTGGCAGGAGTCGAGTCTCAAGCTTGTGCACGCGGTTCAGGTGGATCTCGTATGGCGCACCATCACTTTGCAGGGGCTCTGCAATCCAAGTTGCCGAGCGTCCAAAGTCCGCCGCAGTCGCGCCGCCGCTAACTAACGCTGCAAACGCTACAAAAAACGCGGCAATCTGGCGATAGGCCGTACTTGAGATGTGCGGCATCAGGTGCGTGCTTACCTGCATTCTCACCCGAGCAACCTCGGATTCACCACCTTGCCGCCCCGCGTCAGCCGGATCGCGTCGCCGATCTCTTCGTCCAGCACCGGCTTCCCCGCTTCCTTGTTCCAGAAGGCCGAGAGGAAGTTGTAGAGGTTGCGCGCGAACAGGGCCGAGGCGTCGCTCGCCAGCCGCGACGAGACGTTGCGGTGGCCGACGATCTTGACGCCGTGCTTCTCGACCACCTCACCCGCGACCGCGCCTTCGACATTGCCGCCGGCTTCAACCGCGAGGTCGACGATGACGCTGCCCGGACGCATCGACGCAATCTGTGCGTCGCTGATCAGCCGGGGCGCGGGGCGGCCCGGGATCAGTGCGGTGGTGATGACGATGTCCTGCTTGGCGATGTGCGACGACACCAGTTCGGCCTGTGCGGCCTTGTATTCGTCGCTCATCTCGGTGGCATAGCCGCCCGAGCCTTCGCCTTCAATTCCGGCGACATTCTCCACGAAGATCGGTTTGGCGCCGAGCGACTGGATCTGCTCCTTGGTCGCGCTGCGCACGTCGGTCGCCGATACCTGCGCGCCGAGACGGCGGGCGGTCGCGATCGCCTGAAGCCCGGCGACGCCGACGCCCATGACGAACACCTTGGCGGCGGACACGGTGCCCGCTGCGGTCATCATCATCGGGAAGACGCGGCCATATTCGGACGCGGCGTCGAGCACTGCCTTGTATCCCGCCAAGTTCGACTGGGACGACAGGATGTCCATCGACTGCGCACGGGTGATGCGCGGCATGAACTCCATCGCCAGCGCCTCGATCCCAAGCTCCGCATAGGCATCGACGCGGGCGCGCTCACCGAACGGGTTCAGTCCCGCGACCAGCCAGGCACCGGGCTTGATCCCGGCGAGCGTTGCGGGGTCGGCACCTTGCACGCCCAGCACGATGTCGGCATCGGCCAGCACGTCGGCGCGCGAGCCGATGGTCGCACCCGCCGCTTCGAAGGAGGAATCGTTTAGGAAACCGGTGTCACCCGCTCCGCTTTCGACGGCGACAACAGCGCCCAGCGAAACGAACTTCTTGACGGTTTCCGGCGTCGCGGAGACGCGCCGCTCTCCAGCGGCGGTCTCCTTGAGGACCGCGATCTTCACGTCAGGCGATCAGCCAGATGACGATCGCGGCGAGCACCACGCTGAGGATCGTCCCGACCTTCAACAGGCGCATGAATCCGCCATAGGTCGCTTCATGTGCCTTCATGTCGCCGCTCTGGGCCATGCGTCTTCCCCTAATAACGCTGTAATTGTCCCTGTCTTAGCTAGCGGTCGCGCGCCCCTCAACCCCTCTGCGCTTTAGTCAGGCTTAAGCCCGTCTTTACCCGACCGTCTTATGCAAGTGACCGAATTAGGGACAACCGAGACAGGTTGGGGGACTTTGAGATGACGCGCAACGGACAGCGCCAGCTGATGCTGATCGACGAGGAACCGGCGCAGCGCCGGTTGATCGCCGCGATTGCCGCGCGGCGCGGATGGCGTACGATCTTTGCCAGCGACCATGAAACGGCGGTGGCGACGCTGGGCACGCCCGACGGGATGGCGCTCGATGCGATCATCCTCGACAGCTGGGCGCCCGATTTCGACGCGGCGTCGCTGATCGCCGAGCTGCGCGCCAACCGGCCGATGCTCCCGATCCTGCTGCTGACCGCCAATGGATCGGTCGCGGCAGCGGTCAGCGCGATGCGCGCGGGGGCGACCGACTTCCTGGTCAAGCCGCTCGCCGCCGAACGGCTGCTCGCCGCGCTCGATTGCGCGGTGGGGGCGAAGGTCGCGGGTGAACTGCGCCCGCTGACCGAGAAGATGTCCGCGCACCTCGCATTCGACGAGATCGTCGGGTCCGCGCCGCAATTCCGCGCCGCGCTGGCGATTGCAGCGAAGGCGGCGCGGGCGCGCGTGCCGGTGCTGATCGAAGGTGAAAGCGGCGTCGGCAAGGAAGTGGTGGCTGAGGCCATCCATGCCGCGAGCCCGCGCCACAACAAGGCGGTGGTGCGCGTCAATTGCGGCGCAATCCCCGCCAACCTCGTCGAATCCGAGCTGTTCGGGCATGAAAAGGGCGCGTTCACCGGCGCGTTCGAACGCAAGATCGGCCGCTTTCAGGAGGCCGATGGCGGCACCATCTTCCTCGACGAGATCGGCGAGATGCCGCTCGAGGCGCAGGTCAAGCTGCTGCGCGTGGTGCAGTCGGGCGAGGTTCAGCCGATCGGCGCGCGCCATGCATCGCAGGTCGATGTCCGCGTGATCGCGGCGACCAACAAGACGCTGCTGACCGAGGTCGAGGAAGGCCGGTTCCGCGAGGATCTTTATTACCGCCTCAACGTCGTCCAGGTGACGATCCCGCCGCTGCGCGACCGCGCCGGTGATGTGCCACCGCTGGCGCGCCACCTGCTTGCCCGGATCGCGGAACAGCCGGGGCTGCGGCCGCTTGGTATTACCGACGACGCGCTGGCGCTGCTTGGCGGCTATGACTGGCCGGGCAATGTCCGCCAGCTGCAGAACGCGCTGTTCCGCGCCGCGGTGCTGTGCGACGGCGACGCGCTGACCCGCGCCGATTTCCCGCAGATCGCGCAGCTTGCGGGCGGACGTCCGGCGGGCAGTGCGCAATCGCATGGCGGCGCTGCGCAGGGGGCGGGGGTGACGCTGTTCAAGCCGGATGGAAACTTGCGCGCGCTCGAAGAGATCGAGGCCGATGTCATTCGCCTGGCGATCGGCCATTATCGCGGGCGGATGACCGAGGTCGCCCGCCGGCTCGGTATTGGCCGCTCGACGCTCTACCGCAAGCTCGGCGAACTGGGGATCGACCAGAACGCGGCGTAATCTCTAGGGACGGCACCGGCCCGCTCCCCCACCCGGCCACCCATCGAATACACTGTCGTTGGGTGGCCGGGTGGGGGAGCGGGCCGGTGCCGCCTACATCAAAATGCGCATTAGCGCCCTGGCAGCATCCGGCGGAGCGTGCCGTCGCGATCGACGAACTGGTGCTTGAGCGCGCCAGCGACGTGCAGGACGATCAGCGCGATCGTCAGATAGACGGCTAGCTCATGCGCCTCGCCGGTCAAATCGTGGAGTTCACCCGATTTGCCGAGCGGCAGGTCGAACCACGGGATGACCCCGAACAGGTCGCCAGTCCCGCGCCGTCCGGTCGACGCCGCCGCCCAGCCGAGCAGCGGCACGACCAGCAACAGCACATAGAAGGCGAAATGGGTGACCCGTGCCGCCATGCGCTCCCATGCGCCGAGGCTCGTCGCAAGGGCAGGCCAGGGGTGGGTCAGCCGCCAGACGAGGCGCACCCCGGTCAGCAGCAGGACGAGGATGCCGATCGACTTGTGCGTCTGAAACAGGACGGCGCTGTCCATCGTCAGGGCGATGACGATGTTGCCGATCAGCAATCCGGCGATCAGCCAGTGGAGCAGGATTGCGACGGACGAGTAACGATCAGCGGGTTCGCGCATAGAGTCCTCCAGGTCGCGCCCGCTTCGCGTCGGGGCCCAACGTCGTTATGCTACCGTGATGGCAGAGCGGTTTGAAGCGCGTAATATACTTATAACCGGCGCTGCGTCCGGCATCGGCCTGGCCGTGGCGCGGTTGCTGGCGGCGGAGGGCGCCGGGCGACTCATCCTGGTTGATCGCGATGCGGCGGCGCTGGGGGCGCTGGATCTGGGGGTAGAGACGCAACGCGTCTTGGGCGATGTCGCGGACGAGCGGATGTGGGATGATGTCGACCTGTCTGGGCTTGATCATGCGGTGGTCAATGCCGGGATCGCTGGCGCCGGGCCGATCGCGACGCTCGATTTCGCCGAGTGGCGGCGCATTCTGTCGGTCAATCTCGATGGCGCATTCCTGACGCTGCGCGCGGCGATGCGGGCGATGGCGGGGCGTGGGGGCAGCATCGTGCTGACCGCGTCGGCGGCGGGGATCAAGGCCGAGCCGGGCGTGGCCGCCTATGGCTGTTCCAAGGCGGCACTGATCCACCTCGCCAAGGTCGCGGCGAAGGAGGGGGCGGGCGACGGCATCCGCGTCAACGCGATTGCGCCCGCCGGGGTGGAAACTCCGGTGTGGGACGCGGTGCCGATGTTTGCGGAGCGCGTCGCGCAGATCGGTCGGGATGCCGCCTTCGCCGAACTCGCCGCAATGGCAACGCCGCTGGGTCGCTATGCCAAGGCGGAGGAGATCGCGGAGCAGATCGCGTTTCTGCTGAGCGACCAGTCAGCGTTGATCACCGGTACGACGTTGCTCGCTGACGGTGGTTACACGCTGTGAGGCTGGCGAAGCGGGCAGTGCATCCCATATAATCGGGCATGCTGCGCTTTATCGCCTTTGTCGCCGCCTTCCTCGCCCTTGCGGCGACCGCCGTGCTGCTTGTCACCGCAGGCGCGGCAGCGCTCGGTGCATGGTTCGGCATCCGCCGGTTGCGCACGAAGCTCGACCGCTATCGGCTGCGGCGCGGGCAGGCGGCGGATCCGGGCGATCCGCTGGAGGCGGCGTGGACGCTGGCCGCCGCTGAAGCCGATTGGGCGGTGAGCCGGGTAGCGGCGGCGCGGACCAGCTGTACGCGGCTGCTCGCCATCGCCGATGCCGATCCGCTCGCGACCGACGCGGTCGACTGGGCGAACGTCATACGCCGTCGCGTCCCCGACCTGGTTGCTGCGTGCATGGACGAGAGCCGCGACGCGACACCGATCGAGCGCCGTCGCAACCTCGACGATCTGATCGATAGCCTCGAAAAGATCGGCGCCGAGGCCGAGCGTCGCCGCGACCGCTTTCGCGACGGGCGGGTGAGCCCGTTCACGGTCCAGCGCACCTATGTCGATCAGCGCACGCGCCCCGGACCGCTGAACTAGCTGAACAGCCACGCCCCCATCAGGCGGTTTCCGGAAAAGGCGAAGATGCCCGGAATGATCAGCGCGCCGAGATAGAGGCCGAGCAGGTGGTTGCGGTGCTTGCGCATCTGGCCACGGCGCGCGCTGGCAACCGTCTGCCATGCTCCAATCAGCGTCAGCGGCACGAACAGGTGGATGAAGCTGAACTGCCCGTCATTGATGTGACGGATGAAGATCGCGGCCAGCGCGGTCGTTACCATCAGCGCGATCCAGATGCGGCCAAGCAGCTTGTGCCGTGCGCCGCCCTTGCGGGTCAGCATCAGGTATAGGCCCAGCGGCACTGCCGGGATCACCGTCGCGACATGGACGATCACGGCGAGCTGGCGGGCTGAACTATGGTCGATGGTCAGGCCCAGCGCCCACCGAGACAGTGCGACCACGATCGCCAGCGTCATCGCGCCACCGCTGAGCGCCACCAAGGCACGCCAGGTTGGGGACAGGTCGAATCCCCCGGCATGCGGGGGGCGGCGATGGATGGTGGCGTTGGTCATGGCGGCGTGCATGAATGGCTCCGTCTGGTTGTCGCGACAGGGCCTCGCCCGACCGGGCTGGCATCGCAATCGCGGTTGCGTGAGCGGGGCGCGCCTTTCGTGGACGGTGACGCAAATGCCTGTTCACGCATCGCGAACGGGCGATAAGAGGCGTCGGGTGAGCCAAGGGGAAAAGATGTCGACGGTGCGCCAGATCCTGATCGAGCTTGCGGTGATGGTCGCGATCGGAATCGTGCTTGCGCTGATCGGCCCGTTCGGCAGCTTCGCGGCGAGTTTCGGGTGGCGGCTGCTCTATTGGGTCCCGCTGATCGTGGCCGGCTATCTGATCTATCGCCCGATCGGGGCGGCTGCGAGCTGGCTCGGACACCGGCTACAGCTTCCGATCGGGCCGATGTGGGTGGCGGCGACGCTGGTCGCGACGGTGCCGATGACGGTGCTGGTCTGGGCGGCGAGCTGCTCCGGCACCTGCAAGGCCCCCGAGACTATCGACCGCGCATTGATGTGGTACGGGCAGGTGCTGGTGATCGGCGGAGCGGTGACGTTGCTCCTGTACCTGCGCAGCCCGCGCGGTGCGGGCGCGCCGTCGCCGGGGCATGGGGGTGCGTCGAACCCTGCTGGCGAGCCAGCGGTCGATATCGTGGTGCCACGTTCACCATTCATGGATCGGCTTCCGCCGCATCTGGGGACGACGCTGATCGCGCTCGAGATGGAGGATCATTATGTCCGCGCCCACACCATGCTGGGCAGCGATCTGATCCTGATGCGGATGCGCGATGCGATCGCCGAGCTTGCCGGGGTGCCGGGGATGCAGGTGCATCGCAGCTGGTGGGTCGCGCAGGCGGCGGTCGCCGCAGTCGAGCGCGACGGGCGGAATGTCAGGCTGGAGCTGGCGAACGGTCTGCGCGCGCCGGTCTCGCGTGAACGGGTGGCAGCACTGCGGGAGGCAGGCTGGATCTGATCCGCTTCAGCGCGGTTGGCCGACCAGCCCGTGGTCCTTCATGCCGCGCCATACCCGCACCGCCTGCACCGTCTCAGGCACATCATGGACGCGCAGCAGCTGACAGCCCGCTTCCGCGCCCTTGATCGCGAGCGCGACCGAGCCGCCGAGCCGGCGTTCGACCGGCGCTTCGTGATCCAGCGCGCCGATCATGCGCTTGCGGCTCGCGCCAAGCATGATTGGCAGGCCAAGCCCGTGGAACAGCGTGAGCCCGTTCATCAGCGCGAGATTGTCGGCGAGCGATTTGCCAAAGCCGATGCCGGGATCGATCAGGATATTGCTGCGCTGGACGCCGCCTGCAACGACCGCCGCGACCCGCGCCTCCAGCCAATCGAAGACTTCGATCAGCGGATCGCGATAGCCGCTGCCGCCATGGGGCGACTGGGCCGGGTCGGGTGAGTGCATCAGGATCACCGGGCATCCGGCGCGGGCCACGACCTCGATCGCGCGCGGATCATAGGCAAGCGCGGCGACGTCGTTGACGATATGCGCGCCCGCGGCGAGCGCGGCCTCCATCACCGCCGCCTTGCGGGTGTCGATCGACACGGGGACGCCGGATTTTGCCAGCCGCTCAATGACCGGAACGACGCGCTGAATCTCGTCGCCTTCCCACACAGCCTCGGCACCCGGACGCGTCGATTCGCCGCCGACATCGACCAGCGATGCGCCCGCCACCCCCATGTCGAATCCGGCCTGTGCGATTGCTTCCGGGTCGGCGCCATGTTTGCCGCCATCGGAGAAGCTGTCGGGGGTGACGTTGAGGATGCCCGCGACGAGCGGCTGGTCGAGCCGCAGCGTACGCTCGCCCGCGCGGATCACCGGGCGCGGTGCGGAGATGGCGGCGGCGAGGGTGCGCAGCCGTTCGGCTTGCGCGTCGGGCAGCTGGGTGAGCAGACCGGGCAAGCGTTCGACCGGTACCAGTTGCTGCGCGACGCGGCGCCCGCCCTCGGTCGCGATCAGCTCATAGGCAGCGAACCAGCTCAGGCCTCCGGCAAGCCGCGCGACCTGTCCGTCATAGCCGATCGGGCTATCGACCGGCGCGACGGGGCGGAGATAGAGGCGGGCTGAGGGGGGGAAGTTCATGCTCCCCCTCTAGCGCGGATCAGGGCTGCGTCGCGAGCAGATAGGTCTGGCGCAGGCTGTCGATCGGCTGGAGCCGCTCGCCGCCCTCATGGTGCCAGAAGGTCCAGCCATTGCACGACGGTGCGCCCTGCAGCGTCGCGCCGACCTTGTGGATCGACCCGGCAACGCCGCAATCGGTTAGCAGCGATCCATCGGCCTTCACCACCGCACGCCAGCGGCGCTTGGCGTCGCTCAGCACCGTGCCGGGCTTGAGATAGCCGGTTTCGATCAGCGTGCCGAACGCCACGCGCGGCGCCTGACGCGGCGCCATCATCGTGGTGACGGCGCTCTCGTCGAGCGGCAGCGCAGCGGCGATGCGCTCCTGCGCCGCCTCGACATAATTGCCCTCGCGCTCGATCCCGATCCAGTGCCGGCGCAGGCGCTTGGCCACCGCGCCGGTGGTGCCGGTGCCGAAGAACGGGTCGAGGATGATGTCGCCCGGCTTGGTGCAGGCGAGCATGACCCGGTAGAGCAACGCCTCGGGCTTCTGGGTCGGGTGGACCTTGGTGCCGTTCTTCTTGAGCCGCTCCTGCCCGCCGCAGATCGGGAATTCCCAGTCGCTGCGCATCTGAAGCTCGTCGTTGAGCGTCTTCATGCTGCGGTAGTTGAAGGTGTATTTCGACTTCTCGCCCATCGACGCCCAGATCAGCGTTTCGTGCGCGTTGGTGAAGCGGGTGCCCTTGAAATTGGGCATCGGGTTGGCCTTGCGCCAGATGATGTCGTTGAGGATCCAGAAGCCCAGATCCTGGATCGCCGAGCCGACCTTGAAGATGTTGTGATAGCTGCCGATCACCCAGATCGTGCCGTTGGGCTTGAGCACGCGGCGTGCCTCGGCCAGCCAGGCGCGGGTGAACGCGTCATAGGCGGACAGCGAATCGAACTTGTCCCAATCGTCGGTGACGGCGTCGACATGGCTGCCGTCGGGGCGGTTGAGGTCGCCGCCGAGCTGGAGGTTGTAGGGCGGATCGGCGAAGATCATGTCAACGGACGCGGCCGGAAGGGCGCGCATCGCTTCGATACAATCCTGCTGAATGATCGAATCGAGCGGGAGCACGTCGACCCAGCTGCGGGTGCGCACCTCGACCGCTGCCTGCGTCGCCTCAGCGACCTTTTCGATGACCCCCATTAACCACTCCAAACCCCGTTGAACCGGTGAAACGCCACGAACTCAGGACTCCGTCAAGCGAACATTGGTTAACGAAAAGGCTTGGGATTCCGTTAACTTGGTGGAACATTTCGGCACTTATCCACATGTTGAGTCCGGAAGTTATCCACAGGCACTAGGTTTGGGGTGTGGCGAAAAAGACTCGCCGGGACCGATTCCGGCGATCTGCGATCGGTCACAAATTTACAAAACGACACGCCCTTGCTCACTGTCCGACGACCTGGAGACCGAGTTGCGCGGTGATTTCATCGGTAATTGCCGGGCCAAGTGAATAGTCACACTCGCAATCCAAGCGAGGTGCCGCAATGACCTACCACGACGAGATCGCCCGGGCCGCCAAGCCCATCGACGCACAGCAGGGCCGCTGGGACGGCATCGATGCCGAATCAGTTGCGCGGATGCGGTTGCAGAACCGGTTCCGCACCGGCCTCGACATTGCGAAGTACACCGCCGGGATCATGCGCCGCGACATGGCGGCCTATGACGCCGATCCGGCGGCCTACACCCAGTCGCTCGGCTGCTGGCACGGCTTCATCGCGCAGCAGAAGATGATCGCGATCAAGAAGCATTTCGGCAGCACCAAGCGGCGCTACCTCTATCTCTCCGGCTGGATGGTCGCGGCGCTGCGCAGCGATTTCGGGCCGCTGCCCGACCAGTCGATGCATGAAAAGACCAGCGTCCCGGCGCTGATCGAGGAGCTCTACACCTTCCTCAAGCAGGCCGATGCTCGGGAACTGGGGATGATGTTCCGCGATCTCGATGCGGCGCGGGATGCCGGCAATGAAGTCGAGGCGGCGCGGATCCAGAATGCGATCGATAACTACGAGACGCATGTTGTGCCGATCATCGGCGATATCGACGCGGGCTTTGGCAATGCCGAGGCGACGTATCTGCTCGCCAAGAAGATGATCGAGGCCGGGGCCTGTGCGCTCCAGATCGAGAATCAGGTGTCAGATGAGAAGCAATGCGGGCATCAGGACGGCAAGGTCACAGTGCCGCATGAGGACTTCCTCGCGAAGGTCCGCGCCTGTCGCTACGCCTTCATGGAGCTGGGGGTCGATGACGGGATCATCGTCACGCGGACCGATTCGCTCGGCGCCGGGCTGACCAAGCAGATCGCTTACTCCAAGGAGCCCGGCGATCTGGGCGACCAGTATAACGCCTTCCTCGATTGCGAGGAGGTCACCGACCTGTCGGGCGTCAATGGCGATGTCGTCATCAACCGTGGCGGCAAGCTGATGAAGCCAAAGCGGCTGCCCAGCAACTTGTTCCAGTTCCGCGAGGGGACCGGGGCGGATCGCTGTGTGCTCGATTGCATCACCAGCCTGCAGCATGGCGCCGACCTGCTGTGGATCGAGACCGAAAAGCCCCATATCGAGCAGATCGCGTCGATGGTGGACCGGATCCGCGAGGTCGTTCCGAACGCCAAGCTGGTCTATAACAATTCGCCGAGCTTCAACTGGACGCTGAATTTCCGTCAGCAGGTGTTCGATGCCTGGGCGGAAGCGGGTCGGGACGTTTCGGCCTATGACCGGGCCAAGCTGATGAGCGTCGACTATGACGGCACGCCGCTGGCGGATGAGGCGGATGAGAAGATCCGCACCTTCCAACGGGATGCGGCGGCGCGGGCTGGTATCTTCCATCACCTCATCACCCTGCCGACGTACCACACCGCGGCGCTGTCGACCGACAATCTCGCCAGGGAATATTTCGGCGAGATGGGGATGCTCGGCTACGTCAAGGGCGTGCAGCGGCAGGAGATCCGGCAGGGCATCGCTTGTGTGAAGCACCAGAATATGTCGGGCAGCGACATTGGCGATGATCACAAGGAGTATTTCGCCGGTGAGGCCGCGCTGAAGGCCGGCGGGGCGCACAACACGATGAATCAGTTCGCGGCGTAAACGCCGTCACCATTTCCTGGGGAGGAAAGGAGGCCCGTCGTTGCACTCAGGTGCGGCGGCGGGCCTTTTCCGTCATGTCAAAGAGCGTGGACGACCAGCTGTTCGGCTGGGGGTCCAAAATCCAGTTCCGCCTGCGCCACCGGCGCGAAGCTGCGGCGGTGGTGGGGGGTGGGGCCTAGATTGCGCAGCGCTTCCTGATGGACGCGGGCGGCGTAGCCCTTGTTGCTGGCCCAGCCATAGCCGGGGTGGAGCGCATCGAGTTCGGCCATGATGCAGTCGCGGCGGTGCTTGGCCACGATCGAGGCGGCGGCGATCGACAGGCAGCGGGCGTCGCCGCCGATGACCGGCTCGCTGGCATGGGGCCAGTCGGGGCAGCGGTTGCCGTCGACCAGGACATAGGCAGGGGGCAGGTCGAGCGCGGCGACCGCGCGGGTCATCGCCAGCATCGTTGCCCACAGGATGTTGAGCCGGTCGATTTCCTCAACACTGGCGATGCCGATGCCGACGCGGGCACAGCCGAGGATCGCTTCGCACAAAGCGGCGCGCTTGGCGGCGGTCAGCGCCTTGGAATCGTCGATGCCGTCGGGGATGCAGGCCGGGTCGAGGATCACGGCGGCAGCGACCACCGGGCCGGCGAGCGGGCCGCGGCCGGCCTCGTCCACGCCGGCCACCGGGCCGCGAACGGCGTGGCGCAGCTCGAAGGTCAGGTCAGGCATCGTCGTCGTCCGCGCCATCGACCACGTCGAACGGCACCATGCCGAGCGCATGGCCGATCGGACCGTGGCCTTCGCCCAATCCCGGGGCGTTGAGGATCGCGAGACGGACGAAGCGCACGGCCTGAATGAACGCATCGCCGATCGACAGGCCCGAGCCGAGGCCGGTGGCAAGCGCAGCGGCGAAGGTGCAGCCGGTGCCATGGGTGTCGGGGGTGTCGATCCGCTCGGCCTCGATCTCCATCACCAGCCGGTCCTTGGGGGCGTAGAGTTGGTCGATGACCGTTGGCCCCTCCTTGTGCCCGCCCTTTTCGGCGAGGTGGCAGCCATAGCCGAGCACCGTCTGGCGCCCGCCGAGCGCGGTGAGCTCGGGAAAATTGGGGGTGACGACCGACGCGATCGTCATCAGCCGTTC
The DNA here is from genome assembly GCF_035998645.1 of Sphingomonas sp. GTDB lineage: Bacteria > Pseudomonadota > Alphaproteobacteria > Sphingomonadales > Sphingomonadaceae > Sphingomonas. The sequence continues at coordinate 144,626 of NZ_DASYHL010000002.1, read as the reverse complement.
GAATGCGACAATCGTATCCGGGTCGGCGAGCACCGATCCGCTGGTGGCGATCATCACCGGATCGAACACGATCGGGCAGTCGAGCGCTTCCAGCCGGTCGGCGACGGCGTTCGCGATCTCCGCCGATCCGATCATCCCGATCTTTACCGCGTCGCAGCCGATGTCGGAGGTCACGGCGTCGATCTGGGCCAGCACGATATCGACCGGCACCGGGTGGATGGCGGTGACGCCGAGCGTGTTCTGCGCGGTGATCGCGGTGATCGCGGTCGTCGCATGGCCGCCGAGCATGGTGACGGTGCGGATATCGGCCTGGATCCCGGCCCCGCCGCCGGAGTCGGAGCCGGCGATGATCAGGATGCGGGGGATGCTCATGGCGCGACTGTCCGGACGATGCTGACGAAAAAGGGGGTGTGTCGGGGCGACAGGACGGGTTCGCGTCGGGTTCCGGACCGCGACGCGACACCGACGCGACACCGGGGCGACATCCGGGCGACAGATGCGCAACGGCGACGCGACAGGCTGACAACGGGCGGGCGACCGGTTGGCGACGGGGAAGCGACGGTTGCTGGGCAGTAGCGCGACCGAAGCGCGACGCGGGCGTCAGGCCGATGGGGTCGAGGTTGGATGGTCGCGGACATTGTCGTCAAGCCATGACACAGGCGGGGGGCTGTAGGAAAGGGTGGGTGGCTATTCCTCCCCTGAGCTTGTCTCAGGGGAGGGGCACCGCCGCGGGAGGCGGTGGTGGAGGGGCGGCCGCGCAGACGGCCGTGAACAGCTCGGCAAAATTCCGCCGCTTGCAGCGGCGGCCCCTCCGTCATCGCTTCGCGATGCCACCTCCCCTGCGGGGCAGGGGAGGAATTGCTCCGAGCCTCCTAGTTGTCGCGTCCACTCTTCCTCAGCACCACATCGGCCATGCGGTTGAGCGGGGCGTCGATGCCGTGTTTCGCACCCAGTCGCGCAATCACGCCATTGCGGGCGTCGGCCTCGGTCGGGCGGGCCGCGAGGCGGTCGGCGTGGATCGAGTTGATCGAGTCCGCCGGGCCGCTGCGATAGCCCTCGACCACCTGATCGGGCAGGTCGTCGGGGAGGCTCGCGCCCTCGGCGCGGCCGACGGCGATGCATTCGCGGATCAGCGCGCGCATTAGCTCGGCGGCTTCATCGTCGCGGGCGATGCCGGCGGGCTGGAGGGTGAGGGCGTTGACGGCGCCGGCGCAGTTGACCGCGAGCTTGCGCCACGCGGCGGTCAGCCAGTCGTCGGTCAGGATCGTTTCGATCGGGCTGTGTGCGAACAAAGCGGCGAAGGCGTGGCCGGCGGCGTCGTTGGGGACGGTGAGGCTGCCGTTGCGGCGCTGAACGATATTGCCGGGGGCGCGGCGTTCGGCGGGGATGTCGACGATGACGGGCGCGATGCGCGCCGGGTCGAGGGTGAGGAAGCGGCTGTAATGCTCGACCCCGTTCTGGAGGATCGCGACGTGGGCGGTGGGGCCGACCAGATGGTCGAGCCAGGCCTGCGCGCCGGGGGCGTCATAGGTCTTGGTCACCACCAACACCCAGTCGGCGGGCTGGACGGTAGCGGGGTCGGTGAGGAGGCGGGGGGTGCTTTCGAGCACGCCGTCGGGGGTTTCGACCCGCAGCGTGGCGAACGGGGTGCGCGCGCACAGGGTGACGTCATGGCCCGGCGTGGCGATCAGCCAGGCGGCGATGCTGGCGCCGACCGCGCCGGTGCCGACGACGGCGATGCGAGTCAATTGTCGTTCCCGCTGAAGCGCCGCGCGGTGCTGGCTGGATATTTCTTGAGCGCGTCGCCGACGCGGGCCGGGCGGTCGAGCAGTTCGCCGCCGCAATTGGGGCAGGTCTCGTCCAGCTGATCGGCGCAATCGGCGCAGAAGCTGCATTCGAACGAGCAGATGAACGCACCACCCTGATCGGCGGGAAGATCGGTGCCGCAGCGTTCGCAGTCGGGGCGCATTTCGAGCATTTTGGGCTCCTTCTCCCCTCCCGCGTGCGGGAGGGGTCGGGGGAGGGGCTGTCCTCCCGGATGTCGGGAGTTTGACATGCCCTCCCCCAGCCCCTCCCGCAAGCGGGAGGGGAGTTATTGGCGCCCTCCCGCAAGCGGGCGGGGGATTTAGAGGGTATACACGTCCCGGCCGAAGGCTGGCGGCTGGTCGGTGGGGCTGGGGTGGTAGACCATCGCGATGGCGAGGCGCTCGCCGCCTTCGGGCAGCGGATCGACGCGGTGTTCGATCGCGCCGGGGAAGCAGGTGAACAGGCCGGGGCGGGGGGTGAGGCGCGCGCTGCGGTCCTCGCCGTCGCGGAAGGACAGCGTTCCCGCGCCTTCGGGGATCGCAGCGTAGAAGACGCCGGTGACGATGTTGGCGTCGCGGTGCCAGTCATTGGTTGCGCCGCCGCCGCGCAGGACGTTGAGCGTGGTCGCCGAACTCAGCCGGTTGCTGGCGAACACCGGCTGGCCCAGGCTGGTGCTGGCGAAGTCGCGCAGCACGCCGTGGTAGAGCGTCCAGAACCAGTCGAGCCGGGCGCGCACCATGTCACCCTCGACGATGGCGAAGCTCCAGCCGGGCGTGTCGATGATCGCGATCCGCTCAGGCGCATCGGCGAGCGCCGCGACCTGTGCCGCCCAGCCATCGGGCAGCAGGCCCTGTGCCGTGAGGTCGAGCGTGTGGAACGGTTGCCAGTCCGGCTCCACGCTTACGCCGCCGCCTTGCGCACCGCGTCGCAGATGCGGTCCACCACCGCCTCGACCTGCGCCATGTCTTCGCCTTCTGCCATCACGCGGATCACCGGTTCGGTGCCGGAGGGGCGGATGACGAGGCGGCCGACGCCCTCTAGTTCGGCTTCGGCGGCGGCGATCACGTCCTGCACCGCGCCGTGTTCGAGCGGCTTGCCGCCCGAGAAGCGGACATTTTTGAGCAATTGCGGCAAGGGATCGAAGCGGTGCAGCACTTCGCTGGCGGGGGCGCCGGCACGGACGATCTCGGCGAGGATCTGCAGCGCGGCGATCAGGCCGTCGCCGGTGGTGGCATAGTCGGACAGGATGATGTGGCCCGACTGTTCGCCGCCGACATTATAGCCCGAAGCGCGCATCTTTTCGAGGACGTGGCGGTCGCCGACCTTGGTGCGGACGAGGCCAAGGCCTTGTGCGGAGAGATGGCGTTCGAGGCCGAGATTGGACATGACCGTGGCGACGAGACCGCCGCCCGCGAGCCGCCCCTGCCGCGCCCAGCCGCCGGCGATCGCCGCCATCAGCTGATCGCCGTCGACCACCTGACCCTGTTCGTCCGCGACGATCAGCCGGTCGGCGTCGCCGTCCAATGCGATGCCGATATGCGCGCCCGATGCGACCACCGTCTCACACAGGGTAAGCGGCGCGGTCGAGCCGACCTGATCGTTGATATTCTTGCCATTGGGTGAGACGCCGATCGCGACGACTTCGGCGCCGAGCTCCCACAGCGCCGAGGGTGCGACCTGATAGGCGGCGCCGTTCGCGCAATCGACCACGATCTTGAGCCCGTCGAGGCTGAGATCGGCGGGGAAGGTTGCCTTGGCGAAGTGGATGTAGCGGCCCTTGACGTCATCGACGCGGCGGGCGCGGCCGATGTCGGAGGAAGGTGCGAGCGGGATGTCGGCGTCGATCAGCGCCTCGATCGCGGCTTCATCCTCGTCCGACAGCTTGAAGCCGTCGGGTCCGAACAGCTTGATGCCATTGTCGGCGTACGGGTTATGGCTGGCGGAGATCATCACGCCGAGGTCGGCGCGCATCGAATGGGTGAGCATGGCGACGGCGGGCGTGGGCATCGGGCCGACGAGCGTCACGTCCATGCCGACGCTGGTGAAGCCCGCGACCAGCGCGCTTTCGATCATATAGCCCGACAGGCGGGTGTCCTTGCCGATCACCACGCGGTGGCGGTGATCGCCGCGCACGAAATGCTTGCCAGCCGCCATGCCGACCTTCATCGCCATCGCCGCCGTCATGTGGCCCGCATTGGTCGCGCCGCGGATTCCGTCCGTTCCGAAATATTTTCTTGCCATATTCGTCCGCTTTGCAAGGTTGTACTGGTTTCTCGGAGGCGTGATAGCGCCCCTTTTTCGCAAGGGCGAGCATGTCGCAAGCAACCCGTATCTTCGTTGCACTCATTCTGGCGCTGGCCATCGGGGTCGTCGCTGCCGCGCTGGCGCCCGAGCGCGCGCTGGTCGCCGCCGAGTGGGTCCAGCCGATCGGCACGATGTGGCTGCACGCGTTGCAGATGACGATCGTGCCGCTGGTCGTGTCGCTGCTGATCACCGGCATTGCCGCGACGGCGGAGGCGGCGCGGGCGAGCACGCTGGCGACGCGGGCGTTCATTACCTTCATCGTGCTGTTGTGGATTTCATCGGCGCTGGGCGGAGCGATTGCGCTGGGGCTGTTGTCGGTCTTTCCGCTGGGGGCCGATCTCGGCACGGCGTTGAGCGAGGCCCTGGGTACCGCGCCGCCGACCGGCGAGATTCCGCCCTTCTCCGCCTTCCTTGTCGCTTTGGTGCCGTCGAACCCGATCGCGTCGGCGGTCAATGACGCGTTCCTGCCGATGATCCTGTTCACCACCGTGTTCGCCTTTGCGATCACGCGGTTGCCGGTCGAGGAGCGCGAGCGGCTGACCGGGTTTTTCCAGGCGATCGGCAATGCGATGCTGGTCGTGATCAACTGGGTGTTGTGGCTGGGGCCGATCGGCGTCGGGGCGCTGGCCTATGTCGTCGGCGCGCGGGCGGGGACGGCGGCGTTCGGGGCGCTGCTCCATTATGTCGCGATCCTGTGCACCGTCGGCGTGGTGCTGTGGCTGCTCGCCGTGCCGTTCGCATGGGGCGTGGCGAAGGTGGCGCCGGGGCGGTTCATCCGCGCGATCGTGCCGAGCCAGGTGGTCGCGGCATCGACGCAAAGCTCGCTCGCCAGCCTGCCGGCGATGCTGCGCTCGACCGAAGCGCTTGGCGTGCCGGTGGCGCGCGCGGGCGTGGTGCTGCCGCTGGCAGTGGCGCTGTTCCGCTGGACCGGGCCGGCGATGAACTTTGCGGTCGCGATCTATGTCGCGCACTGGTTCGGGATCGAGCTGACCGCGGGGCAGATCGCGGCGGGCTGGGCGGCGGCGGCGATCACGACGATGGGCGCGGTGGGGCTGCCGGGGACGATCAGCTTCGTCTCGTCGATCGCGCCGATCGCGATCGCGATGGGCGTGCCGATCGCGCCACTGGGGCTGCTGGTCGCGGTCGAGACGATTCCGGATATCTTCCGCACTTTGGGCAATGTCGCGATGGACGTGGGCGCGACGCGGGCGATTGCCGGCGAGGGCGAGGCGGACAGCGAGGCGGATGCGTTGTTGCGCGAGGGGGCTTGAGTGCTGATCGCCCTGCTCGCGGCCTTGGTCCTCAGTCCGCCCGCGGCGGCGAAGGCTGGACCTGTCGCCGTCCGATCCGTGCGGATCACTGCCTATGGACCGATGCCATCAGTGACTTCGGGCGTTCTTAAGGTGTTCAGGCGCGTTCATGTTGCTCACTCCGATGGCGCAGAGCAGGCGCTGTACTTTGTCCATCACGGTGCCGAGGGCTACCCAGCGCTGGGCGCGCAGTGCGATTTCATGGCCGAACCGCAATACGTCCCATTACTCGACGATCTGCCTGATGAGCCGGAGGGGCTTGTGATCCTTCACTCCAGCTGCAGCTGACGCGTCGATCAAGATAGCGCACAAAGACACGAAGCCACGAAGAAGGTGCACCCCCTTCGTGGCTTCGTGTCTTTGTGCGAGAAAATTCTAGGTAGGCGCAGCTCGCCCGATCACTTCATCAAGACAAGCTCTTCCGCCATCGACGGGTGCAGCGCCACGGTCTGGTCGAAATCGTCCTTGGTCAGGCCCGCTTTCACCGCCACTGCCGCCGCCTGAAGGATTTCCGGGGCGTCGGGGCCGATCATGTGGAGGCCGAGGACTTTGCCCGAGTTCGGCTCGCAGATCATCTTGTACAGCGCGCGTTCGTTGCGGCCCGCCAGCACATTCTTCATCGCGCGGAAGTCTGAGGTGTAGACCTTTACCGCGCCGAATTTCTGCTTGGCCTCGCTCTCGGTCATGCCGACGCCGGCGATGGGCGGATGGCTGAACACGGCCGAGGGGATGCAGCCATAGTCGACGGTGGTCGGCTTGTTGCCGAACACGGTGTCCGCGAATGCCTGTCCCTCGCGGATCGCGACTGGGGTGAGCTGGACGCGGTTGGTGACGTCGCCGACGGCGTAGATCGAATCGACGCTCGACTTGTTGTCCGCGCCGACCACGACCGCGCCCTTGGCGTCCAGCTCGACCCCGGCTTCGGCGAGGCCCAGGCCATCGGTGTTGGGGACGCGGCCGGTGGCGAAGAGGACGCAGTCGACCTCCATATCGTCATGGTTGGTCATGCTGACCTTGAGGGTGCCGTCGGCCTGCTTCTCGATCCCGCGGAATTCGGCGTGGAAGCGGAAATCGATCCCCTTGGTCATCGAAATCTGCAGCAGCCGGTCGCGGATCTGTTCGTCATAGCCGCGCAGGATGACGTCCGAGCGGTTGATCAGTGTCACCTTGCTGCCGAATTCGTTGAAGATGCCGGCGAATTCATTGGCGATATAGCCCGCGCCCGCGATCAGCACGCGCTTGGGCAGTGCGTCGAGGTGGAACACCTCGTTCGAGGTGATGCCATGTTCGTGGCCGGGGCAGGCGGGCACCAGCGGGCGCGCGCCGACCGCGATCAGGATCTTGTCGGCGGTGATCGTGCGGCCGCTCGCCAGCGTCACTTCGTTGGGGCCGGAGACGGTGGCGCGTTCGTGGACGATCTCGACCCCATGGCTGTCGAGCGTGTTGGTGTACGCGCCGTTGAGCCGGTCGACCTCCGACAGGACATTGTCGCGCAGCACCGCCCAGTCGAAATCGCAATCGGGGACATTCCAGCCAAAGCGGCGCGCGTCCTTCAGATCCTCGGCGAAATGCGCGCCATAGACGAGCAGTTTCTTGGGCACGCAGCCGCGGATGACGCAGGTGCCGCCGACGCGATATTCCTCGGCAATCGCGACCTTTGCGCCATGCGCGGCGGCGACGCGGCTGGCGCGGACGCCGCCGGAGCCGGCACCGATGACGAAGAGGTCGTAGTCGTAATCGGCCATGTCGGGCTCCTGTTGGGTCGTCGGAGCGGGAGATAGGGGCAAGGGGTGGGATTGCCAACGGAGGGGGGGCAATTGCGGAGGCACGATCGGCGTGCCATTCCCTGGCGATGAATTGCACCCTGACCTTTGAGTATGAGTTCAGCCGCGACGACGACGATTTCGGGTGGCTACTCGCGCGGCTGCAAACGCCTGATTTCAGCGGGCGCAATGGAATGTGGGTGCAGTGGCAGGATCTGACGGATTTTGCCGCGTCCTTGTCTCAATATCCGTTCAACGCCCCAGCGGTTTGTGAATGGGGCTTTGGTGAAGAGGGGAAGTTTACGCCGGTGACGAAGCTCAGTCTCAGCGCCGCTGGGGTGAGGGGCGGTTTGATCGCCGATGTATTTCTCGCCAACTATTACGAGCCGGCGAATTTCGTTCAAAGCAGGTTGGAGACCGACTATCCTTCGGTGGCCGAGTTTCAGCGTCAGCTTGCGAGAATGATGCGGAGAGAGGTTTCTGACGCGACGCTGATAGGGTCCAAGTCGAACAATAGTTAGTCACCCCGGCCTTGTGCCGGGGTCCACCGTGCCGCACTTCCGGCGCTCAAGCCTCTTGCTTCGCGCTCCGCCTCCCGGTGGACCCCGGCACAAGGCCGGGGTGACGATGGGGGTGGGGGTTAGCGCTTCCGCACAAACTCCGCGCGCAGGACCAGGCCCTTGATGCCGTCGAACTTGCAGTCGATCTCCTGCGGGTCGCCGGTGAGGCGGATCGATTTGATCAGGGTGCCGCGCTTGAGGGTTTGCCCTGCGCCTTTGACGGTCAGGTCCTTGATCAGCGTGACCTGATCGCCATCGGCGAGCAGGTTGCCGACCGAGTCGCGGACTTCGACGCTCTCCTCAGTGGAGACCGCGGCCACTTGCGATGCGGGGACCCATTCGCCGCTCGCCTCGTCATAGACGTATTCGTCGTCGCTCATGCGAAGGCTCTCCGGATCAAATCGTCGGTGGAGGGGTCGAAATCCTGGCCGCCGCGCTCGGCGGCCTTGGCCATTTCCTTGCCAAGCTCGACGCCGAACTGGTCGAACGGGTTGATGCCGAGCAACGCGGCGCTGACGAACGTGCGGTGTTCGTAGAAGGCGATCAGCGCACCGAGCGTGCGCGGGTCGAGTTCGTCGAGCAGGAGCGTCATCGACGGGCGGTCGCCGGCATAGGCGCGGGCGGGGTCGTCATTGGCGCGGCCGGCCATCAGCGCGGCACCCTGGGCGAAGCAGTTGAGCAGCAGCGCGCGGTGGTGATCCTCGGCCAGCGTGTCGCCACCCTCGATCACGGCGAGGAATTCGAGCGGGATCAGGTGGGTGCCCTGATGCAGCAGCTGAAACACCGCGTGCTGTGCGTCGGTGCCGACGCCGCCCCAGGTGATCGGTGCGGTCGCGCGGCCGACGGGCTGACCGTCGGCGGTGACCGACTTGCCGTTCGATTCCATCTCGAGCTGTTGCAGATAGCTGGGGAGGAGGCGCAGGCGCTCGTCATAGGCGAACACGCCGCGCGTCTCGCACCCGCGATTCTGGGTGTAATAGAGGTCGGCGAAGGCGGCGAGGACGGGGGCGTTGCTGCGCAGATCGGTCAGGCGGAAATGGCGGTCCATTTCGGCCGCGCCGTCGAGCAGTTCCTCGAACGCGTCCCAACCCAAGGCGATCGCGGCGGGGAAGCCGATCGACGACCACAGCGAATAGCGCCCGCCGACGCTCTCGCCGAACGGGAGAATGCGGGTTTCGTCGACGCCCCATTCGACCGCCTTGTCCGGTGCGGCGGTGAGCGCGATCACGCGGCCATAGGGATCCTCGACCCCATGTTCGCGCATCCAGTCGAGCGCGCTGGTCGCGTTGAGCAGGGTTTCGGTGGTGGTGAAGGTTTTCGACGCGACCGCGATCAGCGTGGCGTGTGGGTCGAAGCTGTCGATCGCCTCTTCCAGCGCGCAGCCGTCGATGTTCGACACGATGGCGACGTCATAGCGGTCCATGTCGCGGCCGAGCGCGTCGATCAGCAGCTCCGGGCCGAGCGCGGAGCCGCCGATGCCGATGTGCAGGACATGGCGGATCGGCCCAAGCGCTTCGGCCTCGATCGCGTCGATCAGGCCGCGCATGCGGGCGTGATAGGCGGCGGCGCGGGCGACGCTGTCCTCGCTGCCCTCACCGCGTTCGGCAGTGTGCTCGGCGGCGCGGCCCTCGGTCACGTTGACCGCTTCGCCCGCGAACAGCGCGTCGCGCTTGGCGGCAAAGTCGGCCGCCTTGGCGAGCGCGGCGAAGGCGTCGAGCGCGGCGGCGTCGAGATGCGTCTTGGAAAAGTCGAAATGGATGCCGGCGACATCGGTGGTGAGCGATGCGAGCCGGTTCGCGTCGGCGGCGAACAGGTCGTTGAGCGGGGTGCGCGGCAGCGATTCGATCGCGCTCCAGTCGGGGGTCGCCATGTGCCTGTCTCCTTTTGGGTCGCGGCGCGTGTAGCGTGATGGGTGGGGGAGTGAAAGCGGGCGGCGCGCAATTCCTCCCCTGCACCGCAGGGGAGGTGGCAGCGCGCAGCGCTGACGGAGGGGCGGCCGCGCAGACGGCCGTGGGCAGCTCGGCAAAATTCTGCCCTCTTCGGGGCAGCCCCTCCACCACCCGCTGCGCGGGCGGTCCCCCTCCCCTGAGCAAGCTCAGGGGAGGAATGGGGAACAGACTGCCTTGACGATGCCACACACCCAATTCACAGCAGCACCATGGACGATTCCGCCACGGCGCAGACCGCCGCCCCCGCCGAGACCCTCAAGCCGCGCTCCGAGCTGCGGGATACGCTGAGCTTTCTTTTGAAGCTCGCGATCCTGGTGTTCATCGTGCGCAGTTTCGTGTTCGCGCCGTTCAGCATCCCGTCGGGGTCGATGCTGCCGCGGCTGCTGGTCGGCGACTATCTGTTCATTACCAAATGGAATTACGGCTATTCGAAGCATTCGCTGCCGTGGAGCGTGCCGCTGATTCCGGGGCGCGTGTTCGCCAAGGATCCGGCGCGCGGCGATGTGGTGGTGTTCAAGGCGCCGCCGGACGCGAAGACCGACTGGATCAAGCGCGTGATCGGCGTTCCGGGCGACACGGTGCAGATGCGCGGCGGGCAGCTGATCCTGAACGGCAAGGCGATCCCCAAGCAGCGCGTCGCAGACTTCGTGCTGCCGATGACGCCCAATGCCGATTGCGATGCGGCGATCGAGGCGACGGCGGATGGCACGCCGGTGTGCCGGATCGCCCGCTATCGCGAGACGCTGCCCGGCGGGAAAAGCTATGACGTGCTCGACGCCGGGACGAGCGCGGGCGACAATACCGAGGTCTTCACCGTGCCCGCGGGCCATGTCTTCCTGATGGGGGACAATCGCGACAATTCGAGCGACAGCCGGTTCGAGCCGGTGATGGATTCGACCGGGACCAACCGCGGCGGCATCCGCTTTGTCCCGATGGAGAATATCCAGGGCAAGGCGGTGGTCAGCTTCTGGTCGACCGATGGCAGCGCGCAATGGGTGCTGCCCTGGACCTGGTTCAGCGCGGCGCGGTTCGAGCGGATCGGGGAAGGCTTTTGAACGAGGACCTGCCCGGCTGGCTGGCCGGGGTGCTGGGCCATGCGCCGGACGATCTGGCGGTGTATCGCCGCGCGCTGACGCATGGCAGCCAGGGCGCGGACAATTACGAGCGGCTGGAGTTTCTGGGCGACCGCGTGCTGGGGCTGACGCTGGCGGCGTGGCTGTATGAGCGGTTTCCGGGCGAGCCCGAGGGGAAATTGTCGCGGCGCTTCAACGCGCTGGTGACCGGGCAGATGTGCGCGCAGGTGGCGCGCGAGATCGGCGTGTCGCGGCATCTGAAGCTGGGCAAGCAGGCGCGCGACGATGGCGCGTCGGACAGCGACAATGTGCTGGGCGATGTGATGGAGGCGCTGATCGGCGCGACGTTCCTCGATCAGGGGTTCGACGCGGCGCGCGCGCTGGTGCGGCGGCTGTGGGACAGCCGGATCGACGCGCAGGAATCGGCGCCCAAGCATCCCAAGTCCGCGCTGCAGGAATGGGCGGCGGCGAACAACCGGCGCGCGCCGGACTATGTGCTGGTCGACCGATCGGGGCCGGGCCATGCGCCGCGCTTTCGCGTGAAGGCGGAGATCGGCAAGCTGGCGGAGGCGCAAGGCGAGGGTTCGAGCAAGCAGGAAGCCGAGACCGCAGCGGCGGCGGCGTTGCTGGCGGTGCTGCAGAAATAGGGTGGTCATTGCGGACTGGTTCCGGGGTCCGCCGCCTGTGCTATAACGTCAATGGATGCGCCCGCGGATGGGTGGACCCCGGCACAAGGCCGGGGTGACGATGGTTTTTGGACGGAGTGGTTTTGGATATCGAAGCACAGAAATGCGGCCTGATCGCCGTGGTCGGCGCGCCCAATGCGGGCAAGTCTACGTTGGTGAACGCACTGGTCGGGCAGAAGGTGGCGATCGTCAGCCCCAAGGCGCAGACGACGCGCGCGCGGCTGATGGGCATCGCGATTGCCGATGATACCCAGCTGTTGCTGGTCGATACGCCGGGGATTTTCGATCCGGCGCGGCGGCTGGACCGCGCGATGGTCGCCGCCGCCTGGGAAGGGTCGCAGGGCGCGGACCTGATCGCGCTGGTGGTCGATGGCAAGGGCGGGATCGGGCCGAAGGTGCGCAGCGTCGTCGCGGGGCTGAAGGACCGGCGCGAGCGCAAGATCCTGATCCTCAACAAGGTCGATATCGCCGACAAGCCGCGCCTGCTGGGCCATGCCGCGAGCCTGAATGAGCTGGCCGAGTTCGAGGATACGTTCTTCGTGTCGGCGACGACCGGGGACGGTGTGGCGGAGCTGAAGGCCGAGCTCGCCAAGCGCATGCCCGAGGGCCCGTGGCACTTCCCGGCGGATCAGGTGTCGGACGCGACCGACCGCATGCTGGCGTCGGAGATCACGCGCGAGCAGCTGTATCATCTGCTCCACGCCGAACTGCCCTATGCGACGGCGATCGAGACCGAGCGCTATACCGAAAAGCCCGACGGGTCGGTCGAGATCTACCAGCAGATTCTGGTCGAACGGCCGACCCAGCGCGCGATCGTTCTGGGGCAGGGCGGGGCGATGATCAAGCAGATCGGGTCGCGTGCGCGGGCCGAGTTGATGGAGCTGCTGGGGGTCAAGGTCCAGCTGTTCCTGCATGTGAAGGTGCGGCCGGGCTGGGAAGAGGATCGCAGCCTGTACCGTGAGATTGGGTTGGATTGGGTCGACTAACGCCCGTTTGCCCTGAGCCTGTCGAAGGGCCATGCGTGACGTCGGTGGGTGGGGGCCGGGGCTTCGACAGGCTCAGCCCAAACGGGTTTTTCCTACCCTAGCAACGATTCCACCCATTCCGGCACCAGCGTTCCTGCCGGACCGAGGCGGGACTGCGCGAACCAGGCACTGCCTTCCGATCGCTCAAGGTTGAGTTCGAGCGCATCGGCGCCGTGGTGGCGCGCGGTGCGGACGAAGCCAGCGGCGGGATAGACTGCGCCGGAGGTGCCGATCGACACGAACAGGTCGGCGCGGGCGATCGCGGCGTCGATCGCCTCCATGTGATAGGGCATCTCCCCGAAGAACACGATGTCGGGGCGCAGTGCGGGCGCGTCGCATGAGGGGCAGGACGTGCCGGGCGGGAGCGGGTCGGCCCATTCGCTCTGGATGCCGCACAGCGCGCAGAGCGCGGATTTCAGCTCGCCATGCATGTGGAGCATGCGTTTCGATCCGGCGCGCTCGTGCAGATCGTCGACATTCTGGGTGACCAGCAGCAACTCGCCGGGCCACTCCGCGTCGAGCCGGGCGAGCGCGTGGTGCGCGGCGTTGGGCTCGACCCTGGCCAGATTGGCGCGGCGTTCGTCGTAGAAGCGGTGGACCAGGTCGGGGTCGTGCGCGAGCGCTTGGGGCGTGCAAACATCCTCGACGCGATGCCCCTCCCACAGTCCGCCGGGACCGCGAAAGGTGGCGACGCCGGATTCGGCGGAGATGCCTGCGCCGGTGAGGATGACGATGTTGCGGGGGTGGGTCATGGGGATCGCTCTACATGATTCGTCGCCCCGGCGCAGGCCGGGGCCGCCATGTGGAAAGGGGTTCGCGCGTAACGTGGCGGCCCCGGCCTGCGCCGGGGCGACGAGCTAGTCGTCTTCATCCTCATACCCCGCCAGTTCCAGCGCCCTCGCCTTGATCTGATGCTGGCGGCACCAGTGGACCAGCGCGTCTTCGCGGCCGTGGGTGACCCAGACTTCCTTGGGCGCGATCTCGCGCAGGGTCGTGGTCAGTTCGTCCCAGTCAGCATGGTCTGACAGGATCAGGGGGAGCTCGACATTGCGTTGGCGCGCGCGCTGGCGGACGGTCATCCAGCCGCTGGCCATCGCGGTGACGGGGTCGGGCAGGCGGCGTGACCAGCGGTCGTTGAGCGCGCCGGGCGGAGCGAGGATAATGCGGCCCTGCAGCTCCTTTTTTGCGACGCCAGTGGCGGGGCGCAGCTCGCCGAGCGCGACGCCGTGGTCGATGTACAGGTCGCACAGGCGTTGCAGCGCGCCATGGATATAGATCGGGTCGTCGAACCCCATGCCGCGCAGTTCGGCGATCACCCGCTGCGCCTTGCCCAGCGCATAGGCGCCGACGAGGACGCAGCGTTCGGGCTCGGCGCGCAATGCGGCGAGGAGCTTGTCGATCTCGTCGGTGGTTTCGGGATGGCGGAAAACCGGGAGGCCGAACGTCGCTTCGGTCACGAACACGTCGCATTTGACCGGGCGGAAGGGTGCGCAGGTCGGGTCGGGTCGGCGTTTGTAATCGCCCGAGACGACGATGCGCTCGCCGCGATGGTCGAGCACGATCTGCGCGGAGCCGAGGACATGGCCGGCGGGGACGAAGCCGATCTCGACATCCCCCGCCTTGACGGTTTCGCCATAGGCGACCGGGTGTGCGGTCTGGGGGCCGTAGCGCGCGTCCATGATCGCCAGCGTTTCGGGGGTCGCCCACACCGCACCATGCCCGCCGCGCGCATGGTCGGCATGGCCGTGCGTCACGAAGGCGCGCGGCTTGGGCTGTGACGGATCGATCCAGAGATCGGCGGCGGGGACGTAAATCCCCTCCGGATGCGGTTCGAGCCAGTCGCCGAGCTTTGCCATCATGCCTATATGGGTGGGATGCGGCATTGTTCCCACTTCTGTTTGGCGCCCAGTTATTCTCACGGTGAGGGCTGGGTTTGAGCCTGCCCCCCGTCCTGTCCGACTGGTTCGCCGCGCGTGGGTGGACGCCGCGGCGGCATCAGCTGGAGATGCTCGAGGCCGGGCGGGCCGGGAAGCACGCGTTGCTGGTCGCGGCGACCGGGGCGGGGAAGACGTTGGCGGGGTTTCTGCCGACGCTGACCGAACTGATCGAGGCGCCGGGCGAGGGGCTGCACACGCTGTACATCTCGCCGTTGAAGGCGCTGGCGGTGGATGTGCAGCGCAATCTGCTGACCCCGATCGACGAGATGGGCCTCAACATCCGCGTCGAGACGCGCACCGGCGATACGTCGCATGAGAAGAAAGTGCGCCAGCGCGCGCGGCCGCCGCAGATCCTGCTGACCACGCCCGAATCGCTCAGCCTGTTGCTGTCCTATGAGGACAGTTTGCTGATGTTCGCGGGGCTGAAGACGCTGGTGGTGGACGAGGTCCATGCGTTTGCCACCGGCAAGCGCGGCGATTTGCTGGCGCTGGCACTGGCGCGGTTGCAGACGATTGCGCCGGACATGCGGCGCGTGGCGCTGTCGGCGACGGTGGCGGACCCCGATGGCTATCGCGCCTGGCTGGCGCCGCACGGTGATATCGACAGCGTCGAGCTGGTGGTGGGCGAGAAGGGCGCGGACCCCGATATCGCGATCCTGTTGCCCGAGGGGCGCGTGCCATGGTCGGGGCATAGCGGCATCTATGCGATCCCGCAGGTGATGGCCGAGATCGAGACGCACAAGACGACGATCGTGTTCTGCAACACGCGCGGGCTGTGCGAGCTGGTGTTCCAGAATCTGTGGAAGGCCAACGACCTGCAACTGCCGATCGGGGTGCATCATGGCAGTTTGAGTCTGGAAGCGCGGCGCAAGGCCGAGCAGGCGATGGCGGATGGCAAGCTGCGCGCGCTGGTCGCGACCGCCAGCCTCGATCTCGGCGTCGATTGGGGCGATGTCGATTGCGTGATCCAGATGGGCGCGCCGAAGGGCAGCTCGCGCCTGTTGCAGCGGATCGGGCGCGCCAATCACCGGCTGGACGAATCGAGCGAGGCGGTGCTCGTGCCGGGCAATCGTTTTGAGTATCTGGAGGCGCGCGCGGCGCTCGACGCGGTCGAGGCGGGCGAACTGGACAACGACGTGTTCCGCCCCGGTGCGCTCGACGTGCTGGCGCAGCATGTGATGGGGGTGGCGTGCGCCGCGCCGTTCGATGCCGGGGCGTTGCTGCGCGAGGTGCAGGGGGCATTGCCCTATTCGGCGCTGGATGCCGAGACGTTCGATCGGGTGCTGAACTTCATCGCCGATGGCGGCTATGCGCTGCGGGCGTACGACAAGTTCAAGCGGCTGACGCGCACGCCTGATGGGCTGTGGCGGGTGACCAAGCCGGCCTTTGTTGCGCAGCATCGGTTGAACGCCGGGATCATCGTCGAATCGCCGATGCTGGATGTGCGGTTCAAGAATGGGCGGCGGCTGGGCAAGGTCGAGGAGAATTTCGGGTCGCAGCTGTCGCCCGGGGACAGTTTCTTCTTCGCGGGGATGGCGGTTGAGGTCGAGCGGGTCGAGCTGACCGATGTGATCGTGCGCGCGACCGCGAAACCGGCGCGGATCGTGTCATACATGGGCCTGCGCCTGTCGATCAGCTCGACACTGGCGGAGCGGGTGCGGCGGTTTCTGGCCGACCCGGCGGAGTGGGCGCGCTTCCCCGACGATGTGCGCGAATGGCTCGAGGTGCAGCAGCGCCGCTCGCAACTGCCCGCGCCCGGGCGGCTGCTGGTCGAGACCTTCCCGCATGAGGGGCGGCACCATATGGTGGTGTACAGCTTCGAAGGGTGGAACGCGCACCAGTCGCTCGGCATGCTGGTGACGCGGCGGATGGAAGCGCTGGGGCTGAAACCGATCGGGTTCGTCGCGAACGACTATGCGCTGGCGGTGTACGGGTTGGAGCCGATCACCGATCCGGCGGCGCTGTTCTCGCCCGATATTCTTGAGGATGAGTTCGTCGACTGGGTGCAGGGGTCGGCGTTGCTCAAGCGCGCGTTCCGCGAGGTGGCGATCATCGGCGGGCTGGTCGAGCGGCAGCAGCCGGGGAAGAAGAAGACCGGGCGGCAGGTCACGTTTTCGACCGACCTGATCTATGACGTGCTGCGCAAATATGAGCCCGATCACCTGCTGCTCAAGGCGGCGTGGGCCGATGCGCGGGCGCGGATGACCGATGTCGGGCGGCTCGCCCACCTGCTCGACACCGCGGCGGAGCAGATGGTGCATGTCGACCTCGACCGCGTCAGCCCGATGGCGGTGCCGGTGCTGATCATGATCGGGCGCGAGACGGTGGCACAGGGTGCGGCGGAGGATGCGATGCTGATCGAGGCCGAGGCGCTGGCGGTCGAGGCGATGCGGGTGGATTGAGCGCGGTTTCGCTTCCCTTAAGTGCAATTGCTGCGCAGCATCGACAGGTATAGGATCGCGCGATGCGGTCGCTCTTTCTCATGCCGCTCTTTGCAGCGTTCGGCGCCCAACCCGCGCCCGAAGAGACGTTGCCGCCGCGTCCCGCAGCCGAGGCGGCCAGCGAGACGGTCGCGCTGGGCGCGCTTGAGACGCGGATGACGGTTCCGGTGTCGATCGGCGGTGCAGCACCGCGGCCGTTCATCATCGATACCGGGGCCGAGCGATCGGTCGTGTCGCGCCAGCTGGCGGGGCAGTTGGGGCTGAGCGCCGGGCCGCAGGTGCGGCTGACGACGATGACCGGAAGCGCGCAGGTGCAGACCGTGGTGGTCCCGTCGCTGTCGGTCGGCCCTGTGCGCGACGCGCGCGCGTTCAACGCCCCGGCGCTGGAGGCGGCGCATCTGGGTGGACACGGGCTGCTGGGGATCGAGCAATTGCGCGGCCATATGGTGGCGATCGACTTTGACCGGCGGGAGATGGCGGTGCGGCCGTCGCGGGGTACGGCGCGCAGCCGCACGGTCGCGCGCGACGCAGAGGAGATCGTGGTCATCGCGCGCAACCGCCTGGGCCAGCTGATCGTCACCGAGGCGCAGTTCGAAGGGCATCGTGTGACCGTGGTGCTCGATACCGGGTCGCAGATCAGCATGGGCAATCTGGCGCTGCAACGCCGGCTCAAGCGGATCGCGCTGAAGGGGCCGATCGAGCTGACCAGCGTCACCGGCGAGAAGCTGACGGTGAATTATCACATCGCCGGGCAGGTGCAGATCGGCGGCGTGGTGATGCGCGGCCTGCCGGTCGCCTTTGCCGATGTTCCGCCCTTCGACCATTTCGGACTGACGAAGGAACCGGCGCTGATGCTGGGGATGGACGCGCTGCGGGCCTTTCGCCGGGTCGAGATCGATTTTCCGGCGCGCCGGGTGCGCTTTATGATGACGCGCAGCAGCACGCCGCCGACCGGATCGCGGATCGGTTGACGCGCCGCGCCGGGGGCGCGATAGCGGGCTATGGTTCCCTTTTCGTTCGCTGGTCATGATCTGTGCGCGCTGCCCGAGGCGGCGCTGTACTGGCCGGCGCGGCGGGCGCTGATCGTCGCCGACCTGCATTTCGAGAAAGCGAGCTGGTTCGCGCGCTGGGGGCAGTTGCTGCCGCCCTATGACAGCCTGGCGACGCTGGACGCGCTGGCGGCGCTGGTCGCGCGCACGCAGGCGCGGGAGCTTTGGTGCCTGGGCGACAGCTTCCATGATTCGGCCGGGTGCGAGCGCTTGCCGGAGGCGGCGCGGGTGCGGTTACGGGCGCTGACCGGGGCGCTGGAGTGGAATTGGATCACCGGCAATCACGATGCGGCGCTGGCGGAGCAGGCGGCGATCGACCATTGCGGCGGGCGCGTCATGGTCGAGGCCGAGGTCGATGGCCTGTTGCTGCGCCACGAAGCCGAGCCGGGCGAGGCGAGGCCCGAGCTGTCGGGGCATTTTCACCCCAAGCTGCGGGTGCGGACGCGCGGGCGACAGGTGGCGCGGCGGTGCTTTGTCGCGACGCAGACCAAGCTGATCCTGCCCGCATTCGGGGCGCTGACCGGCGGGCTGGATGTCGATCATCCCGAGATCGTGCGCGCGGTCGGGCGCGGTGCGCAGGCGCTGGTGGCGCTGGAGGACCGGTTGCTGCGCTTTCCGATTGCGGCGTAGTGCCTATTGGTTCCCCTCCCTGAAAGGGAGAGGCAAGGGGTGGGTTTAGCGGCAAGCGAGGCTCGATGCCTCGATTGCCGCTGTTTTGCGAGATGGGTGAAAGTCTTTGGAGCGCGCAGACGCGCGCACCCACCCCCGACCCCTCCCTTTCAGGGGGGGGAGAGTTTTACTTCCGCCGTTCGGTTTTGCCGGTGCAGCTGGCCGGGCCGGGGCCGGAGATGATGCAAGCCGCGTTGCCGGTGACGCGCACCGATCCGGTGCCAAGCGACGCGATCTGCGCGGTGTAGCGGGCGGTGAAGCGGCTGTCCCCGGCGCTCTGTGCCTGAACAATGAGGTCGTTGACGGTCATTCCCGTCGCATCGATCGACCCGGCACCATAGCTGCCGAAGCGCGCGGTGCGGGTCGTGCCGCCCTTGATCCGTACCGCGCCGGTGCCGGTCAGCGTGACCGCGAGCTGGTCGGTTTCGAGCCGGGCGATGTTGAGCGACCCCGCGCCGTTGACGCCCAGATCGATCCGCTGCCCCGCGATCCGGTCGACCTCTACCGATCCGCCGCCATTGATGTTGACGCCGCGCAGGCCGCGTGCGCCGACCGTGATCGTCAGCGGGCTGCTCTGCTCGCTCCACCCCTCGAACGTCTGGTTGCGCGGGCCGATGACCAGCTGGCCACCCATGTTGCGGACGCTGACCCGGTCGAGCGCGCGGCGGTCGCCGGTGATCACTGCCTTGGGCGGCTGGCCATCGATCACCTTGACCAGGAACGGGCCGTCGATACGCAGCCGTTCAAAGCCAGTGAGCATGACGGTGTTGCTCTCCGCCGCCTGCGGAACGGGTGCCGCGCCAACAGCGAGAAGCGGGGCGAGGATCAGAAGGCTGCGCATGCGACGGGCATCGCACCGATTGCCCGCCCCGCGCAAGTGACGTCCCTCAGCTACAGCGCGCGTCGCCCGAGCCCATCTTGCTGACCGAGCATTTCGCGCCGCCGGTCAGCTCGACATCGCCCGATCCGACCAGCGAGATGTCGGCCGCGCCGCTGACCTGCGCGCGGACATTGCCGGAGCCAGCGATCGAGATGTCGGCGGTGCTCGCCTTGAGCCCCGCAGCCCCGACATTGCCCGATCCGGCGATCGACACGTCGAGCATGCTCGCGGTGCCGCCGCCGACCGTGATGTCGCCCGATCCGGCGATCGACAGATCAGCCTTGCCGCCGGCGAGGCTGGCGAGGGTCATATTGCCCGAGCCCGCAACCGCGCCCGAGAAATCGCCCTTCGCCGCGTCGATCGTCATGTCGCCCGACCCGGCGATATCGGCGCCGGCGAGCGCGGGGAGGGTGACGATGATCTTCGCACCCTTGTCGCCGCCCCAGCTCCACTCACCATCCTTGCGCCCGATGCGCAGCGTGTCGCCGTCCTTGCGGATTTCGAGCCGGTCGAGCAGCGCGCTGTCGCCCTCTGCTGTCACCGAGAAGGCGCCGGTGCGGACCTCGACATCGTCGGCACCGCGCAGCGACACGCCGGTGAAGTCCGCGACCTGGAAGCTGCGCGTGGCGCCCTGTCCGCTCGGCTGGACGACATCGCCGCTCATGCCGCCGGCGAAGTTGCAGGCGGTCAGCGAAAGCGCGGCGGTGGCGACAAGGGCGATGCGGAAGCGGGTCATCGGCTCTCTCCTATGTGTATTGCTGGTATAATACACGTTATGCGCTGCGAGTGCAACGAAAAAGGGCGGCCCCGCAGGACCGCCCTTGTCGTCATGGAATCGGCGTTGCGCGATCAGGCGCTCGCCTTCTCCTTGTTGTAGATCGCGGCCGAGGCGCGCAGGATCTCAAGCAGCTTTTCCAGCGCAGCCTTTTCGTCGATCTGTTCCATCGCGGCGAGCTCACGCGCGAGGCGCGAGGCGGCGGCTTCGAAGATCTGGCGTTCGGAATAGCTCTGCTCGGGCTGGTCGTCGGCGCGGAACAGGTCGCGGACCACTTCGGCGATCGACACCAGGTCGCCCGAATTGATCTTCGCTTCATATTCCTGGGCGCGGCGCGACCACATGGTGCGCTTGACCTTGGGCTTGCCCTTGAGCGTGTCGAGCGCCTCACGCAGCGTCTTGTCGCTCGACAGCTTGCGCATGCCGACGCTTTCCGCCTTGTTGGTCGGAACGCGCAGGGTCATTTTCTCTTTTTCGAAGCGGAGCACGTACAGCTCAAGCTGCATGCCCGCGATTTCCTGTTTCTGGAGCTCAATCACACGGCCCACGCCGTGCTTGGGGTATACGACATAATCGCCGACATCGAAGGACAGCGCCTTGGCAGCCATGTGCGGGAAGCCTTTCTTATGAACTCGCGCCCCTAAGGGATTGCGTCACAGGCCCGGTGCAGTTACCGGGCGGGTGAAGCCGGGTCGGGGCAAATCAAACACGGTCTCCAGTACCGAAACGCGATTCCTCGCGTCCGATGCGGTATTTAACACAGATGCAATAAAATTACCACACTGGAATCGCGCGCGTCCGGAGTGGGCGCGCGACGTGATGCCGCGTGGAATGCAACGCTAGTGTTTCAGCCGGTCAGGCAACCGGCCGAAGCGGCTATCCTCAGTCTCCCGCGCCGGGCTCGGGCGAGAAATACTTCTCGTACTTGCCCTCTTCGCCCTTGTGCGCGTCGGCGTCTTCCGGGGTCTGTCCGGCATTGCGCGTGACGTTGGGCCATTGCGCGGAGAAGGTGTTGTTGAGCTCGAGCCACTGCTCCAGCCCGCTCTCGGTGTCGGGCAAAATCGCCTCGGCCGGGCATTCGGGTTCGCACACGCCGCAATCGATGCATTCGCTCGGGTTGATGACGAGCATATTCTCGCCCTCATAGAAGCAGTCGACCGGGCACACCTCGACGCAGTCCATATATTTGCAGCGGATGCAGGCGTCGGTGACGACATAGGTCATGGCAGGTTCGGCCCCTCATGCGCCCCAGGCGGGCGGTGATCTATCGCCTTCTGCTATGCCCGGCGGTTTGCAACGTCAATCTAGACGCGCTTTCTGCGAGACATTCTCAATCTTTGTCGGATGGGGCGCCGGGAGTCAGCTCGGTGTAGCAGCCCTGTGCCTCGGCGGGCGGGCCGCGGCGATGGGGCAGTGCATCGATGCGCACCACGCGCACCTTTCCACCATGCGCCACAAAGGCGAGGATGTTGCCGGGGCGCACCGGGAGATGCGCGCGCTCGACCCGACGGCCATCGATCCGCAAATGGCCGGATTCGGCGAGCGCGCGGGCGAAGTTGCGCGAGGCGGACAGGCGCGACCACCACAGGAAGCGG
Source organism: Sphingomonas sp. (assembly GCF_035998645.1). Lineage (GTDB taxonomy): Bacteria > Pseudomonadota > Alphaproteobacteria > Sphingomonadales > Sphingomonadaceae > Sphingomonas. Next base: position 122,804 of record NZ_DASYHL010000002.1, on the reverse strand, counting down.
TCGAGCCGCATGGCGGCGGGGTCAGTCATCGGTCAGCGCGACCAGCTTGGCAAAGGCATGGCCCATCGAGGTATCGCGCGGCGGCGGCTTGGGCTTGGCGAGCGGGGTCAGCCCCTTCCACACCCAGCGCTGCGGCTGGCCATCACGCCCGCGCAGCCCCTGAAAGCCAAGCTGCGCCATCAGCCGGGCGAGCGTGTCGGGGGTGAGGCCCATCGAGGTGGCGAGCGCGGGATCGGGGGTGAAGGGGGTGCGGCCCTTTCGCGAATCATGCGCGGCGCGGGCGATGCGTTCGGCAAGGTCGATGCGCACCGCCTGTTGCCCGAGCGGGCGATAGCCGTGCTCGAGCGAGGCGCCGGGCGCGGTGCGATGGAGGACGCTCGCTCCCTCGGTCGCGCCATCGCCAAGGTTCAGCAGCGCGCGGCGCGCGGCGGCGGCGCGCGGTTTGAGCAGGCCCGGCATGAACAGGTCGAGCGTGCCGATGACGATCCCGGCTTTGCGCAGCCGCTTGCGGTCATCGGGATCGAGCGCCTCGACCAGCGCCCCGGCGGCGCGGCGCGGCATCAGCCCGCCGGCCTGGACGAGCAGCCCGGCGAGCGCGCGCACACGGCTGCCCGCGGCGGCATCGCGGCTGAGCGCGTCGAGCGTGGCGAGGTCGGGCAGGTCGGCGACGATGCGCGCGTCGAGCCAGGCGGCGATGCGTGCCAGCGCTGCATTGCGCTCGCGCGGGTTGAGCACGTCGAGCGTGCGGCAGAGCCGGATTGCGGGGCGCAGCGGATTGGCGGTGACGTCGAGATGCGCGACGCGTGACCCCTGCCAGTGCACCTCCGCGCCGACCCGCGACAGCGCGTCATCGGGCGCAGCGGCGAGGGCGGCGGCGCGGCGGCGCAGTTCGGGGGCGAGGCCCTTTTCGGCGGCGGCGAGCAGCATGCGCTTGTCGGCGGCGCGCGCATCGGGGGACACTTCGAAATGAAAGCCGCGCAATTGGCCGAGCGGATGGTCCTCGACCGTCACCTCGCCTTCGGCCCCGATCACGACCGGAAGGTGCGAGGCATCGGCGCCGATCTGGCGCAGCAGCACCGTGGTGCGCTTGTCGACGAAGCGCTGGGTCAGGCTGGCGTGGAGCGCGTCGGACAATTTCTCCTCGAGCGCGCGGGTGCGGTCGGCCCAGTGCGCGGGATCGTCGAGCCAGTCGGCGCGGTGCGCGATATAGGCCCAGCTGCGCGCGGCGGCGATGCGCCCGGCGATGCTTTCGACATCGCCATCGATGCGGTCGAGCCGGGCGATCTCGTCGGCGAACCAAATGTGCGGGATGTGGCCGCGCGCTTCGCTCAGATGCCGGAACACGCGCGACACGAAGCGGGTGTGCGGATCGAGCCCGAGCTTGCGGAAATCGGGCAGGCCGCACGCCGCCCAGAGCCGCGCGACCGCGCGGGGCGAGCGGACGCGGTCGCGCACCCAATCCTCGGCCGCGAGCCGCTTGAGCACCATCAGGTCGGTCGCTTCGGGCGCGGCGCGCAGCATCATATGGTCGGGCTTGCGCTCGAGGCTGGCGATCAGCGCGTCGATGCTGGTGAGGTCGGGTTCGCCCTCGCGCCAGTAGAGATGCTCGAGCGGGGGGACGCGGTGCCCCTCGATCGCGGCGATCTCTTCGGGCGTGAATGCTCCGGGGCCTTCCTCGACCAATGCGCCGAAGGTGCCGTCGCGCTGGTGGCGCCCGGCGCGTCCGGCGATCTGCGCCATTTCGGCGACGGTCAGGCGGCGCTGGCGGCGGCCGTCGAATTTGTTGAGGCTGGCAAAGGCGACGTGATGCACGTCGAGGTTGAGGCCCATGCCGATCGCGTCGGTGGCGACCAGATAATCGACCTCGCCCGCCTGGAACATCGCGACCTGGGCGTTGCGGGTGCGGGGGGACAGCGCGCCCATCACGACCGCGGCGCCACCGCGCAGGCGCCGCAGCGCTTCGGCTACCGCGTACACCTCCTCGGCGCTGAACGCGACGATGGCGGAGCGTTTGGGCAGGCGCGAGAGCTTCTTCGCGCCGGCATAGCTGAGCGTGGAGAAGCGCGGGCGGGTGACGATCTCGGCTTCGGGGACGAGCTTGCGCAGTACTGGGCGCAGGCTGTCCGACCCCAGGATCATCGTTTCGTCGCGGCCGCGCGCACGCAGGATGCGGTCGGTGAAGACATGGCCGCGCTCGGGGTCGGCACCAAGTTGCCCTTCGTCGAGCGCGACGAACGACACCTCGCGGTCGAGCGGCATGCTCTCCGCTGTGCACAGGAACCAGCGTGCGCCGGGGGGAACGATGCGCTCCTCGCCAGTGACCAAAGCCACTTCCTTCGGCCCCTTGATCGCGACGAGCCGGTCATAGACTTCGCGCGCCAGCAGCCGCAGCGGGAAGCCGATGATGCCGCTCGAATGCGCCGCCATCCGCTCGATCGCGAGATGCGTCTTGCCGGTGTTGGTGGGGCCGAGCACCGCAGTGACCGGGCTGTTCGAGGAACGCGTCATCGCCTGACAAGATTGCCCCGACGCGACCGCTGCGCAAGGCGCAGCGCGCGGGTTCCCCTCGCGTTTTCGGTTAATAACACGCCCCGTCCTCACCCCGGCACGATTCGCCGCAAGAACAGTGCGCCCGCGACCTGCTTAATTTGACTTTAGCATATACTGTCCACAACCGTTCGGGCCGAGGCCGGGGGAACGGCGGTTCGTTCAAACGATTGTGGTGGGGGCAGCGCGCCTTGTTTCTGCGCAGCGATCATGGATTGGAACAAGCGGGCGGCGCGGCGGCGCTGTCGTTCGGGCGTGGCGTCGATGTGCGCACGCCGGGCATGATCGAGCGTTTCCGCGAAAAATACCCTGATTTCGAGCTGATCCCGGATCTGGGGTCGCGCATCGGCAGCCGCGAATGGTTTCGCGGCGCGGCGACCTGTGCCGGGCTGTGCGCGTTCGTCTATCTGCTGTCGCCGGGGTTTGAGCGTCCTATTTTCGGTAGCGTCCCGTCGGCGCAGGCGGCGAGCGCCGATCTGATGCGCGCCCAGTCGATCGCGCCGCTCGACAAGGGCGGCGTCACCGGCACGCGGCTTGCCGCCAACCGGCTGGTGTCCAGCCTGTCCGATACGCCTGAACGCCCGATCATTCAGCACAGCGTGACGCTGGGTTCGGGTAGCGGGCTGCAGGCGGCGCTGGCGCGTGCGGGTGTCGCCCGGAACGAGGCCGCGACCGCCGCCGACCTGATCGGCGGCGCGATGGCGCTGGGCGATCTGAAGTCGGGCACCCAGCTTGACCTGACGCTCGGTCGCCGGGTCGACAAATCGGCACCCCGCCCGCTGGAGAAGCTGGCGTTTCGCGCGCGCTTCGACCTCAGCCTCGAGCTGGTCCGCACGCCCACCGGCCTTGCGCTCAACGAAATTCCGATCGCGGTCGATCACACCCCGCTGCGTATTCGCGGACGGGTGGGGGAGAGCCTGTACCGCTCGGCACGCGCCGCCGGTGCGCCGTCGCGCGCGGTCGAGGCGTATATCCGTTCGATCGCCACCCGCATGCCGATCGGCCGGGTCGGGTCGGATGCGGAGTTTGATATCATCGTTGAACAGGCCCGCGCCGCGACCGGTGAAGTGCAGCTGGGCAATTTGCTGTACGCGGGCCTCAATGGCGGCGGGTCGGGCAAGGTGCAGCTGCTGCGCTGGGAAGAGGACGGCAAGGTCAGCTGGTATGACGGCGCCGGCAAGGGCGAGCGCAAGGGCACGATGGCGATGCCGGCTTCGGGTCGGATCAGCTCGGGCTTTGGCCTGCGCCGCCATCCGGTGCTGCGCTTTACCCGGATGCACAAGGGGCTCGACATTGCGGCGGGCCATGGCGCGCCGATCCGCGCCGCCAATGACGGCGTGGTTGCGTTCGCCGGGCGCAATGGCGGCTATGGCAATTTCGTGCGGCTGAACCATAGCGGCGGCATGGGCACCGGCTATGGCCATATGAGCCGGATCGCGGTGCGCGGCGGCCAGCGGGTCAGCCGGGGTCAGGTGATCGGCTATGTTGGATCGACCGGCATCTCGACCGGGCCGCACCTGCATTACGAACTCTATCGCAACGGCGTCGCGATCAACCCGCGTTCGGTGTCCTTCTCGGTCGTCCAGCAATTGGGCGGCAACGACCTGCGCGCGTTCAAGTCGAAGCTGTCGCAGCTGCTCGCTGTGCCGGTCGGCGGCACGCGGGGCAAGCCCGCCAAGACCGACGACGCGGAGTGATTGCGCGCCGTACGCTGATCGCGGCGGCGGCCATCGCCGGGGTTGCGCCTGCACTTGCGAAACCGCGTGCCGAGATCTGGAAATTCGACTCGCTCAAGCGCATCGGCGGGCTGACGCCGCGCATCGAGGGGGCGCCCAAGCTGATCGACAGCCCATTGGGCAAGGCGGTGCTGTTCGACGGGGTGCGCGACCGGCTGTTGATCCCGCGCCATCCGCTTGCGGGCACGCCGCGCTTTACGTTCGAGGCGCTGTTCCGGCCCGATGGCGGGGCGTTCGAACAGCGCTGGTTCCACCTTGAAAGCGGCGACGGTTCCGCATCGACCGCGAAGGACGGGCAGCGGATGCTGTTCGAAATCCGTACCGAGGGGGTTGAATGGTGGCTCGACACCTTCCTGCTCGGCCCCGGTTATCGCGCGCCGCTGATTGACGCCGCCAAGCGCTGGCCGGTCGGGCGCTGGCACCATGTTGCGCAAAGCTATGACGGGCGGGTCTATCGCGCCTTCGTCAACGGGGTGGAACAGGCGCGGGCCGAGCTCGCCTTTGTTCCCCAGGCGCCGGGTGGGGCGTCGGTGGGGATGCGGATGAATGCGGTGAACCCGTTCAACGGTGCGGTGCGCGCGGCGGCGTTTACGCGCGGGGTGGCGCTGGAGCCGCGCGACTACGTCCTCAAGCTCTCCTAACCTCCGTTTGCCCTGAGCCTGTCGAAGGGCCGAAGCGCTACGCTTCGTGCTTCGACAAGCTCAGCACAAACGGAGGTTGGATTACCGCCCCTGCGCGCGCCAGCGGCGGATGGTGCGGTCGAGGATCTGGTCCTCGCCGCCGATGTGCCGCCACAGTTCGGAGAAGAGCGGGTCGCCCGAGGCGGGACGCTTGTTCTCCTCCAGCGCGTCGAACGCGACGCGGACCGGGGTGGCGACGCCTTCGCCGACCATGATGCATTCGCGGTTGCGCAGCGCGGGGATGGCGTCGAGGAAGCCGCGTGCACCTTCGGGCATCGCCGCGCGCACGAACGCCTGATCGCGGTCGTTGTTGAGGCGCATCGAAATGATCGTGCCGCATTGCGACAGCACGCCCTCGGCGAGGTCCGACGGGCGCTGGGTGATCAGACCGAGCGAGACGCCGTACTTGCGGCCTTCCTTGGCGATGCGACTGAGGATGCGGCCGACCGACGATCCATCGGCATTGCGCTCGTTGGGGACGTAGCGGTGCGCCTCTTCGCACACCAGCAGGATCGGGCGCTGTGCTTCGCCGCGCGACCAGATCGCGTAATCGAACACCATGCGGCTGAGCACCGCGACGACGACGCTGGTGATCTCGCTCGGTACGCCCGACACGTCGATGATCGAGATTGGCTTGCCGTCGCCGGGCAGGCGGAAGATGCGCGAAATGAAGCTCGCCATCGTGTCCGACACCAGCATACCGCTGAACATGAAGGTGTAGCGCGGGTCGGCCTTGATCTCGTCGATCTTGCCCTTGAGGCGCAGATAGGGGGCGGTGTCGGTCGCCTTGTCCATCTTGCCCATTTCGAGCTGGAGGATCTGCGTGAGGTCCGAGAGGAGGTACGGGATCGGCGCATCGACGGTCAGCTTGCCGAATTCGGCGGCGAGCCGGTTCTTCTGCTTCGCCATCAGGATGCAGCGCGCGAGGATATCGGCGTCGACCTGACGGTCCGACCCCTCGGTGGTCAGGAACACCTCGCAATGTTCCTCGAAGTTCATCAGCCAGTACGGCATGGCGAGGTTCGACACGTCGAACAGCGCGCCATTGGTCTTGAACGCCGCCGAATATTCGCCGTGCGGGTCGATCATCACGATATGGCCCTGCGGCGCAAGCTCGCAGATGCGGTGCAGGATCAGCGCGGCGGCGGTCGACTTGCCGGTACCGGTCGATCCGAGCAGCGCGAAATGCTTGCCCAGCATCGCATCGATATAGAGCGCGGCGCGGATGTCCTTGGTCGGATAGACGTTGCCGACCTCGATATGCGCGCGGTCGTCGGCGGCGTAGATCTGCTTCAAGTCGGCGGTCGAGACCGGGAACACCGGGGTGCCGGGGACCGGGTAGCGGGTGACGCCGCGCCGGAAGCTGTAGAGCTTGCCGGTGAGCTTTTCCTCATCACCCTCGCCCAGGAAGTCGACCTGCGCGATCACGGCACTGCTGCGCTGGTCGAGACGCAGTGCGCGGACATTGGCGATCAGCCAGCTGTTGCCCGAACGCAGCTTGATCTGGCTGCCCACCGTGCCTGCGCCCGCGACCGCCGGATCGGCGCTGGTGGCGAGCGTTTCGAGCGCGGCCATGTCGAACACGACCTCACTCGATGCGCCGCCGATCGCCGACACCGCGCCGATGCCGTGCGCGGTTGCCGCGCCGGAGAGATCGCTGGCCTCGGAGGCCGGACGGATACGGTCGAATCGCTGGCCGCCCATGTCTTCACTCATCACGCGGTGTTGCTCCCCCTGCAAAACAGGGTGTTTCTACTGAGTGTGGGTAAAGAAGTGGTTGGTGCGCCAGTTTTGTGTTCAGCTGCGCTGAATCGGCACCGGCCCGCTCCCCCACCCGGCCACCCAACGACAGTGTATTCTATGGGTGGCCGGGTGGGGGAGCGGGCCGGTGCCGCACCAATCAAAAGCTCAGAATCTTCGCCAGATTGCGCCAGCGGCCCAGCCAAAGCCGATCGAGAGCAGCACCGCGGCGATGCCGTAGAGAATCGCGTGATGTTCGGCGGCACGTGCGACCCAGCGTTCGAACCCCGATTTGCGGATGTCGATCTCCCGCACCGCCGCCGCCAGCACGCGGCCGTCGCGGATCAGAAAGGTTTCGGCTGTGAAGCGCCCGACCGGCACGCGTGCGGGAATCTGGATGCGGCCGCGATAGAGGACATTGTCGGTGATCTCGACCGTGCCGGGTGCCTCATAATACAGGCCTGCGCGGCGCTTGAGGTCGACCAGGCCCGCGTCGAAGCGCGACTGGACCGCGGGCGTGTCGCCCGATGCGGGGGAGAGCTGGAGGCTGTCGAGCCCGAGTTCGTAGATGGCGCGGGTGCGCGCGTCGACGATGCGCTTGATCGGGCGCGACGAGGCGATCGCGTAGAACGACGGGGCCGAGCGGTAGCGGGTGCGGTCGGCATTGACCCAGATGCCGGCGACGCGCTGCTTTTCGCGCACCAGCACCGATTCGGTCGGCCCCTTGACCACCACCACGATGTCGGTGGGCGGATCGCCGGGGCGCGGCGCGGTGTTGCCCGGCTGAACGATCGCGCCGAACAGCAGTAGTTCGGCGCCGGTGAAGGAATAGATGATCTCGATCTCGCGCTGCGACACGTCGGGGACCAGGATCGGCTTGGCCTGACCCAGCAGCAGCGGCGCAGCGAGCGCGAGGAGGAGCGCGGAAAACCTCATCCCAGCTCGACCGAATAGATTTCATCGGGCTGCCAGGCGAGGCCGAGCACCATGCGCAGCGCGACGAGCAGCACCATCACGCCAAGCGCGAGGCGCAGATATTCAGGCCGCGCGCGGGCGGCGAAGCGCGCGCCGAGCTGTGCGCCCACCACCGATCCCAGCAACAGCAGCGCGGCGAGCACGATATCGACCGCCTTGGTCGTCACCGAATGCACCATCGTTGCCGCCGCGCTGACGAACAGGATCTGGAATAGCGACGTGCCGACCACGACCTGCGCCGGCATGCCGAGCAAATAGAGCATGGCGGGGATCAGGATGAAGCCGCCGCCGACGCCGAGCAGCATCGTCAGAATGCCGGTGGCAAAGCCGAGCAGCAGCGGTGCGAGCGGCGAGATGTAGAGGCCCGAGCGGTAGAAGCGCCAGCGCAGCGGCAGTGCGGCGACCATCGGATGATGCCGCCGCCGCCGCGCCCGCGTCGTCGCACCGGTCCGCGCCGACCGGATCGCGCCGAGCGATTCGGACAGCATCAGCCAGCCGATCGATCCGAGCATCACGACATAGAGCAAAGCGATTACCGTATCGATCTGCCCGCTCGCCTGGAGCAGGCGGAACAGCAACGCCCCCGCGCCCGATCCGAGCACGCCGCCGGCGATCAGCACATAGGCCATGTGCACATCGACGCCGTTGCGGCGGAAATGCGCGAACACGCCCGATACGCTCGCACCGGTCACCTGGCTCGCCGCCGATGCCGCCGCGACGGTGGGCGGGATGCCATAGACGATCAGCAGCGGCGTGGTCAGGAAGCCGCCGCCGACCCCGAACATCCCCGACAACAGCCCGACGCCCAGCCCCAGCAACACGATGACGAGCGCGTTGACCGAAAGACTGGCGATGGGGAGGTAAAGGTCCATGCGGGTTCCTGCCTAGCCGCTCGCGCGTTCAGGCGGAAGGCGAAGCGGGTCAGAAATCCGCGCCGAGCGTCAGCGCCGGCCCCGATCCGGGGCGCGCGTCGCCCGCGACCCGCTCGCGCCAGTCGATGGCGATGCGCAACGATTGCCCCGACACGGGCAAGGTGGTCACGGCGGTCGGGCCGAGATCGACACGCGCCGCCTCGCGCTGCGCTGCGCCCCACGCGCCCGCGCCGAGTGCCAGCCGCGCCTCACCCATCGCGGCGACGGGACGCGTGACCCGCAATGCGCCGTCGGCGAACGGCTCGATCCGTGCGCGTTTGACCGCGCCGGCCTGGCCATAGCCTTCAAGTTCGAAGGCGAAGGGCAGGTCGATGCCGGTAACCCCACCGACGACCGCGACCGCAGGACCGGACTTGCCGCCGTCGAGCGCAATGCGCTGTTCGGCGAGGAAGCGCATCGGCGCGCGCCACGGACGCCATTCGATCCCTAGCGCCAACTCGCGTCCGGTGCCGGTCAGTGGCGCGCTCGCCCGCGCATAGAGGGCCAGCCGCCCGCGCCGGTCGAGCGTGCGCGCGACGCGCAGCCCGGCCTGATCGCCGCCCAGCATCGTCCCGCCCGTGCCCGCGCCCCGGCGGGTGGCGAACCATGCGCTTGCCTGCCAGCGGTCGGGCGCGGCGCGGGGCGCGAGCATGGCGGGCGGGGCGGGGATGCGCGGCAGCTGCTCGACGCTGCCCACGCTGGCCTGTTCGGGGCCGAAGGTGACGAGGTTGAGCAGCGCGAGGCTCGCCTGCGGCTGCAAACCGTCGGCGACAGGGAGGGACGCGATGGGGACTGCAACCGCCGACCGCGCCGCGCCGCGTGGTTCGACCTGCGCTATAGGCAAGACCGCCCGCCGGGGCGCCGGCGCAGCCTCGGCGGCGCGGAGCGGCATCGCGGCCTCGATCGCTTCGGGCAGGGTGGCGCCTTCGGGCCACAGCAGCACGACCCGCATCGCCGCCCACCCGACCGCGACGGTCGCGACAAAGCGGAGCGGGCGCCCGCGCGGGTGGGTCGCGTCGGTCACGCGGCGTCCTCACGCGATTCGGGGAAATGATGGGCGGTCTTGTCCCAACGCGCTGCGGCGCCGCGGAGCGTGGGCCAGTAGATGACGATCGCGCGCCGCGCGGCGAACAGCGCGACATAGTTCGCAACCAGAACCCGCGGCACGGCGAGCGCGGCCTGAACCGGGCCGTGTGCCGCACCGGTGAACGCCACCCGCATCGCCACCCGCCAGCCGAGCAGCAGCGCGTTGCAGCCGAGCAGCTGCGCCATCGGCCCTTCGATCGCTGGCATCGGCGCACCGGTCAGCCGGTGGCCGACCAGCGACGCGCCCCAGGCGAGCAAACCGAGATAGGCGATGGCGAGCACGGGAATCGCCAGCGTCGCGCGTCGGTCGCGCATCCGCATCCAATGTTCGCCGATCGATCCGCCGCGCTGCCACCCGACCCGGTCCCATCCGGCGAGCGCGATACCGGTCAGCCAGCGCGCCTTTTGCCGTACCGCTGCGGGCAGGCTGGCCGGGAAATAGGCGCGGACCGCGACCAACGCCCCGGAAGCATCGCGCGCGCGGACGAAGCGGGTGCGCCCCCCCAGCGCGGCGACGGTGAGGCCCAGCTCATAATCCTCGGTCAGGCTGGCGGCGTCGAACGGTTGACCGCCACGGCTGTCGGCGATGCGGCCGAGCATCTCGCGGCGGATCGCGCAGCCGACTCCGGCAAACGGAATCGCCGCACCGAGCGCTTCGCGCACGATCAGGTTCTTGCCGTGGCTTTCGGCGAACTCATCGAGATAATGCCCGGCGACCAGCGGCGAGCGCGCGTCGGCCAGCGGCTGGACCGGCAATTGCACCGCATCATGGTCGCTGAGCCAGGCCGCGAACACCGCGAGTTCGAGTGGGTGGACCAGATCCTCGGCATCGTGCAGCACCACCGCCGCGCACGGCTCACCCGCCGCTTCATCGCGCAGCAGTGCGCGCCACAAGGCATTGAGGCAATCGGCCTTGGTCGTCGGCCCCGGCACCGGCCCGACCACCAGCCGCACGCGCGGGTCGGTCGCTGCCACCGCTGCCACCGCCGTGATCGTCGCCGGATCATTGGGGTAGGTGCCGACATAGATGCGGTAATCGGCGTCGCCATAGCGGGCGAGAGTCGCGCGCAGCATCGGCGCGATCACCGCGGCCTCGTCCCATGCCGGAATGAACAGCGCCATCGGCATGGGCGAGGCGGTGAGGCTGCGCGGAAGGTCGCGGCACAACCAGCTGCGGAGGCGTGCGATGCCATAAGCCAGATCGACCAGCAGGTCGTCGATGCCGCCGATCAGGAAGCCGATCGCCGCGAACAGCATCGCTTCACGCGCAATACCGTCGATGACGAACAGGATCGTCGCGCTCGCTTCCAACCCGACTCCCCCCGATTCGGACACGACACTGTCCGATTCGGATCATCGCCAATCAAGCGTAAACTCAGATGCTTGAGCCAAAGTGGAGCAATGACGCGCGCTGAAACGCGAAAAGGCCGCCGCCCGGTGGGGCAGCGGCCTTTTGTCAGACAGCAATAACGCCGGCTTTAGCCGTCGTAATCGGCGCCCAGATTCTGGTTGCGCGGCGGCGCAGCGGCGGTGAGGCGCAGCGCCTCGGCCGATGCGGCGAGGCTGCCGACGTCATCGGGCGCTTCCTCGTCGTCGATCTGCACGCGCTGCAGGCTGCCGACCAGCGATTCTTCGAGATTGTCCGGACGGACGGTTTCTTCTGCGATCTCGCGCAGGGCGACGACCGGATTCTTGTCGCGGTCGCGATCGATGGTCAGCTCCGCACCGCCGGAAATCTGGCGCGCGCGCTGAGCCGCGAGCAACACGAGATCGAAACGGTTGGAGACCTTGTCGACGCAATCCTCGACAGTGACGCGCGCCATGGAACGCTTCCTTTGGGCAGGGATACAGGAAAGGGGGCCAACTAGGCCAAGCGTGGCGGCGAGTCAAGGAAATCGCCCATCGCGCGCGGGACTGGCGCGGCGGGGACAAAGCGTGCAATCCCGGCGCGATGGAGCTGGCCACCGATCCACCGCCCCGGTTCGCCGCGGGCCTGCCCCCCGAACCGCCGCCGCAGCCGGTCTTCGCCATCGCGGGCAATCGCCTGCGATTGCTCGATACCGGCCCGCGTCGGCTCGACGCGCTGCTGGGATTGATCGCCGGCGCGCGCCGCTCGCTGCGGCTGCTCTACTATATCTACACCGATGATGCGGTGGGCGCGCGGGTGCGCGACGCGATGATCGCGGCGGTCGAGCGCGGGGTCGAGGTGACGCTGATCGTCGATGGCCTGGGCAGCGACCCGGCCTATGATGGCGACTTCTTTGCGCCGCTGCGTGAGGCGGGCGGGCGCATCTGTTTCTTCGAGCCGCGGCTGGGTCGGCGCTATCTGTTGCGCAACCATCAGAAGATCGCACTGGCCGATGGCGAGGGCGACGACGCGCGGATCATCATCGGCGGCTTCAACATCCAGGACGATTATTTCGGCGCGCCGGGCAGCGACGCGTGGCGCGATCTGGGGCTGGTGCTTGAGGGGCCGGCGGCGGCGCGGATGACCGGCTATTTCGACGCGCTATGGCGCTGGGCGAAGCGGCCGCGCGCGCCGATGCGCACGCTGCGCCGCGCGCTGGCGCAATGGAGCGAGCCGGAGGGGGAGCTGCGCTGGCTGCTCGGCGGGCCGACGCGGCGGCTGTCGCCCTGGGCGCGCGCGGTGCGCCGCGACCTGAAGGGTGCGCGCACGATCGATATTCTTGCCGCCTATTTCTTCCCGAGCCCCGCAATGCTGCTGCGCCTTGGCCGGGCGGCGCGGCGCGGGGGGAAGGTGCGGGTGGTGGTGCCGTCGATCACCGACAACCACCTGACGCTACACGCCGCGCGTTTCACCTATCGCGGGCTGCTGCGGCGTGGCGTGCGGGTGTTCGAATATCTGCCGACCAAGCTGCACACGAAGCTGTTCGTGATCGACGACAAGGTGCAGATCGGGTCGGCCAATTTCGACATGCGCAGCCTGTTCCTGAACCTGGAAGTGATGCTGCGGATCGATGACGCGGCGTTCGCGGCGCATGTCCGCACCTATGTCGATGCGGAGGTCGCGCGGTCGCTGGAGGTGACGCGGGCGCTGCATCGCGAGCGCACCGGGTTCTGGACGCGGATGATGCAGGCTGCGGTCTATTTTGTGGTCGGCGTGCTCGACTATCGCGTGACGCGGTCGCTCAACATCACGCGGGAGGATTGAGGATCGGGAAAATCCTCCCCCTTGCGGGGGAGGGTCAAACGATCACTTCACCTCGGCGAGGTCCTTCTCGACCTTGGCGAGGACTTCGGGGGTCAGCTTGTCGGCGGCATAGGTCTTGAGCTGGTTGAGGCTCATCGTCTTGAACATCTCATAGCTCTCATGCGTCGAAACGCCGGGCAGCGCGGTGTCGAACGCCGCCTTTGCCGCCGGATCGGCGACGATGTCCTGAATCGGCGTGTCGAGGTTGAACTTGGCAGCAGCGGCAGCTGGCGCGGTCGCCGGGGCCGTCTGCGCGAACGAAGCGGGCGCGAGCGGCAGGGCCGACACGGCGACGGCAAGCAACAGGGTCTTCATCGAAACATTCCCTCCCACGGCGCGCGCGAATCGCGGGCCGACGTCTTGTTATACGTGTTTTCAGCTTCGCTGAAGCGGCACCGGCCCGCTCCCCCACCCGGCCACCCATTTACGATACTTTGTGGGTGGCCGGGTGGGGGAGCGGGCCGGTGCCGCGCACCAGTCAAGAACGCCGCGAGAGGGAACGGGCTGGCGGAACCGTTGGCGCGACGCCATGTTGAGCGTGCCATGCGCGCCTTCGCCGACCTTCTCGACCGGCTGATCTACACGCGGTCGCGCAATGCGAAGCTGCGGCTGATCGGCGCGTGGCTGCGTGAGACGCCCGATCCCGATCGCGGCTGGGGGTTGGCGGCACTCACCGGCACGCTCGACCTGCCTGCGGTCAAGCCGGCGACGATCCGCGCGCTGGTGGGCGAGCGGGTCGATCCGGTGCTGTTTCAGCTGAGCCGTGATTTCGTGGGCGATACCGCCGAAACGGTGGCGCTGATCTGGCCCGAGCCAGCCGTGCCGCCGCCCGAGTCCGCGCCGCTGACGCTGGGCGCGGTGGTCGATCGGCTGGCCAGCCTGACGCGCTCCGATGCGCCTGCTGCGTTGGGCGCGATGCTCGACCGGCTGGCGGCGGACGAGCGCTATGCGCTGCTCAAGCTCGCCACCGGCGGCCTGCGCGTCGGGGTGTCGGCGCGGCTGGCCAAGACTGCGTTCGCCGAAGCGTTCGGGGTCGATGTCGATGCGGTGGAGGAAGTGTGGCACGGGCTGATGCCGCCCTATGCGCCGCTGTTCGATTGGGGCGAGGGGCGCGGCCCGCAGCCGACCACGACGGATGTGCCGGTGTTCCGCCCGTTCATGCTCGCCCACCCGCTGGAGGAAACGCAGGTCGACCTGAAGGACTATGCCGCCGAGTGGAAATGGGACGGCATCCGCGTCCAGATCGTCCATGTCGCGGGCGAGACGCGGCTCTACAGCCGGGCCGGGGACGACATTACCGCGAGCTTTCCCGACGTCGCATCGGCGTTCGCCACGCCGGGCGTGCTTGATGGCGAATTGCTCGTGCGTGGCGAAGCGCAAGGGGGCGAGGCGGGGAGCTTCAACGCCTTGCAACAGCGGCTGGGGCGCAAGGTCGTGTCGGCCAAGACGCTGGCGGAGTTTCCGGCGTTCGTGCGGCTCTACGACCTGTTGTTCGATGGCCTTGAGGATCTGCGCGAACTGCCCTGGCATGTGCGCCGCACCCGGCTGGAGGCGTTCGCCGCGCCGCTCGACCCGGAGCGGTTCGATGTCTCCGCGCTGATCGCGGCGGAGGATTTCGCCGCGCTGGAGGAACTGCGCGCGGGTGCGCGTGACGCGGCGATCGAGGGGGTGATGCTCAAGCGGCGCGACGCACCCTATGTCGCTGGGCGACGCGTCGGGCTGTGGTATAAATGGAAGCGCGACCCGCTGAACGCCGATTGCGTGCTGATGTACGCGCAGCGCGGGAGCGGGAAGCGCTCATCCTTCTATTCCGATTTCACCTTCGGCGCGTGGACCGAGGCGGGCGAGCTGCTGCCGGTGGGCAAGGCCTATTTCGGGTTTACGGACGAAGAGCTGAAATGGCTCGACCGCTTTGTGCGCAACCATACCACCGCGCGGTTCGGGCCGGTGCGCGAGGTCGAGAAGACGCTGGTGCTGGAGGTCGCGTTCGATTCGATCCATGCGTCCAAGCGGCACAAATCCGGCCTCGCGATGCGCTTCCCGCGGATTTCGCGGATACGGACCGACAAGCCTGCGCACGAGGCGGATACGATCGCCGGGCTGGAGCGGCTGGCGACCTAACCCTTCGTCGTCCCGGGCATGACCCGGGACAGGGCTTTTTCTGAAACGTCGCGAAGGCAGCCCGGCCCCGGGTCAGGCCCGGGGCGACGAGGAAAGTTTATCCCTTCGGCACGTTCGCCTCAAGCTCGTCCAGCCACGGCCCCGCCACGCCGTCCGACGGCGCGCGCCAGTCGCCGCGCGGGGACAGCGCGCCGCCCGCCGACACTTTCGGGCCATTGGGGATCGCGCTGCGCTTGAACTGGCTCTGCGCGAAGAAGCGGATCAGGAATTTCTCCAGCCAGTGGCGGATCGTGGCGAGGTCATAGGCGACGCGCTGATGCGGCGGCACGCCCAGCGGCCATTCGCCCGCTTCGGCATCGCGCCACGCATGCCACGCCAGAAACGCGATCTTCGACGGCGCAAGCCCGTGGCGCACGACATAGTGCACGAAGAAATCGTTCAGCGCATACGGCCCGATCTTCGCCTCGGTGCTCTGCATCGCGCCGCTGGCATCGGCGGGGACCAGTTCGGGCGAGATTTCCTGCGCCAGGATCGCCTCGAGCACCGCATCGGTGTCGCCATCGAACTGGTTGGTGGCGACGCACCAGCGGATCAGGAACTGGATCAGCGTCTTGGGCACGCCGGCGTTGACGGCATAATGCGACATATGGTCGCCAACGCCATAGGTGCACCAGCCGAGCGCCAGTTCGCTCAGATCGCCGGTCCCGACGACGAACCCGCCGCGCTGGTTGGCCAGGCGGAACAGATAGTCGGTGCGCAGCCCCGCCTGAACATTCTCGAACGTCACGTCATAGACCGGCTCGCCATCGGCATAGGGGTGGCCCATGTCGGTCAGCATCTGGCGCGCGGTGGGTCGGATATCGAGTTCTTCGGCGGTGATGCCCAGCGCCTTCATCAGCGCCCAGGCATTGGCCTTGCTCCCCTCACCGGTGGCGAAACCCGGCATGGTGAAGCCGAGAATGTCGCTGCGCGGCCGCCCGAGCCGGTCCATCGCCTTGGCCGCGACGATCAGCGCATGGGTCGAATCGAGCCCGCCCGAAATGCCGATGACCAGCTTGGTCAGGCCGGTGGAGGTGATCCGCTTGCGCAGCCCCTCGACCTGGATGTTGAAGGCTTCGTAGCAATCCTCGTCGAGCTTTTCGGGCGTGTCGGGGACGAACGGGAAGCGCGCGACGGCGCGGTGCAGTCCGATATCGGCCATGGCTGGCTGGTGGTCGAACGCGATGCGGCGAAAGCGCTGTTCGGGGTGGCCGGCGGCGGCGGCAGTGTCGTTGAACGTGCCAAAGCGCATCCGCTCCTGCCGCAACCGCGCGACGTCGATGTCGGCGGTGATCAGTTCGTCCTCAAGGTCGAACCGGCCCGACTGCACGAGCAACTCGCCCAGCTCATGGATCAGGCTCTGCCCGTCCCAGGCGAGGTCGGTGGTGCTTTCTCCCGGCCCCGATGCAGAGAAGATATAGGCCGATGCCGTGCGGCTGGATTGCGCCGCGCACAGCATCGCCCGCTCGCGCGCCTTGCCGATAACGATGTTGCTGGCCGACAGGTTGCACAGGATCGTCGCCCCGGCGAGCGCACCGAAGGTGGACGGGGGCAGCGGCCCCCAGAAATCCTCGCAAATCTCGGCATGGAACACGAAATCGGGCAGGTCGCTGGCGGCGAAGATCAGGTCGGTGCCGAACGGGGCATCCTGCCCGGCGACCTGCATCGTCCCCGACAGGCCGATGCCGGAGGCAAACCAGCGCTTCTCATAATATTCGCGGTAATTTGGGAAATAGCTTTTGGGCACGACGCCCAGCACCCGCCCGCGCGCGATCACCACCGCGCAATTATACAACCGCCCGTTGCGCTCCAGCGCCGCACCGACGAGCAGCACGGGCTTGAGCTTCGCGCTTGCCGCGACCAGATCGGTCAGCCCCTGCGCCGTCGCGCGCAGCACCGCATCCTGCAGATGCAGGTCGTCGATCGCATAGCCGGTGATGCCGAGTTCGGGAAAAACCAGCAGGTCCGCGCCCGCCGCATCGCCCTGTTTCGCCATTGCGATATGCGACGCGGTGTTGGCGGCGATATCGCCTGCGCTCGCGCTCGGGGTACAGGCACCGACGCGCACGAACCCATGCGCGTGGATCGAGAGGAACCGCTGTTTGTCCTTCATGGATCGCTGGTAGCGCAGCCCAGCGCTCCGCGCCACTTACACCTTGGTGGCGTAGATCATCCGGCCTTCGCCGAGCATCGCGAACAGCGTGTCGAGGTCGCGCTCGCCCACCGCGAAACAGCCCTGGCTGCGGCCGAGCTTGCCGTGCTTGGCGATCATGTCGGGGTTCGAATACCAGGCGCCATGGATCACGATCGCGCGGTCGAGTGCATTATAGTTGGTCGGGTCGAGCCCGATCAGCCGCTGTGACAGCTGGTGCTTGCCGACATAATAGTTGGCGGCGAGGAACGCGCCTTCGCTAGTCGCTTCGGAATTCACTTCGTTGGAGAAGCGCTGGAGCATGCCGGTATGGTCCGGGTCGGAGCCGATGCCGTGCGACACCAGCATCTGCCGCGTCGCGCCGCCCTGCAGATCGACGAAGTGGAAGCGCAGCCGCGACGATGGGAGCGAGAAATCGGCGATCGCGATCCGGTCCTGCTGGCGGATTCGGCTCGAATGGCGCTGGAGCGCGGCGACCGCGCGTTCGAACAGCTCCGGGCGGATGCCGCGCGGGGCGCTGGCGACGCTGCGCGGTGCGGCGGGAAGCGGCGTGGCGACCGGTGGCGGCGGGACCGGCAGCGGTGCGGCGGGCAGTGCCGCCGTGGTCACGCTGCGCGCGGCGCAACCGGCGAGCAGCCCCGTGCCGGCGATCATGCCGGCGGTCTTCAGAAAAGCACGGCGCGAAGCCGCAGCGTCGATCATCTTGGTCATGCGTCCTCTGTGCCCCCACAAACTCCGCCCATCGGACAGCGACTATAGCAAAGGTTGCGGCTGATTCGTCCTAAGGGAGTCCACAGTTCCGCGTCGGTTCGCCGCAATGGTGAACCGCCCTGTCGAGACCCGTCCCGAATCGGGTGACTTTGCGTTTTCGCTTTGCGCCCGGGGAAATGGCATGGCACCACCTTGTGCCAACTCGCGTTAACCATAGATCATGCGTGCGGTCGCCCGCGTAACGATGGAGTATAGGAATGAGGTCTGCGGTAGCGCGGACGATGCGGGCGGTGGCGATCGGGCTGGCGATGGCGCTGGCGGTTCCCGCCGTGGCGCAGCAGGTCGCGGCGGATGGTGCCGACGAAATCCTGCTTCGCAACGGCCAGTGGACCTGGATCGAGGACGCGGCGCTTCAGCCTGCGGGCGGCGCGTCGGGGGTCACGATCCTCATCAGCATTCCGGGGCAGGTCGCCTATGTCTATCGCGACGGCGTGCTGATCGCGGCATCGACTGTATCGACCGGCAAGCCGGGCAAGACCACGCCTGCGGGCGACTTCACGATCCTGCAAAAGCGGGTGCATCACCGCTCGAACCTCTACAGCAATGCGCCGATGCCGTTCATGCAGCGGCTGACCTGGGACGGCATCGCCCTCCACGCCGGGCAGCTGCCGGGTTATCCCGCATCGCATGGCTGCATCCGCTTTCCGCGCGAGTTCGCACGGCGGTTGTTCGGGATTACCGCGCTCGGCACGGCGGTGTCGGTGGTGAATTACGAGATCGTCGATCCGCGCGTCCGCCGCGGCGCACCGCGCCTGCCGCCGCAACAGATGGCGAAGCGCGTCGATCCGCCGTTCCTGCGCGCCGATCTCGCCGCGTTCCGCACGGGTGACTATGATGTGGTGACGTCGAGCAATGACGTGATCATCCCGGCTTCGACCGGCGCTCGGTCGGTTTCGCCCGAAGCTCTGGTGTTCGCGCCGATGGAAGCGGTGGTGCAGAAGACAGGCCGGCAGCGGCGGTGACGGATTATGCGGACTCAGCGGGTCCGGCATAATTGACCGGCGCCACGGTCCACGCAAACGGCCGCAGCGGTCCGCCGAGGGCTTCGACCAGCGCGTCCTCGATCCGCCGCCGGCTTTCCGCCGCGATCGCCTTGCGACCGGGAAAGTCATGCGGGTCGAATGGGTCGAGATACTGGATGCGTAGCGGAAAGCTGCCCTTGCGCGACAGGACGCGGCGGGCGTTGTTGATCCCGCCCTCTTCGCCGACCCAGCCGATTTCCTCGCCCACCATGCCGTAATCGAGCAGCACTGGCTGCACCATCACGCCGGGCGGCGGCGGTTCGAGCACGCGCAGCATCGGCGTCTTGAATGGGAGCAGCGACTTGCCGTCGGTGGTCGTCCCCTCCGGAAACACGGTGATCGCCCAGTTTTCGGTGAGTGCGTCGCGTAGCGCGTTGATTTGTTCGGCAACGCCCATGCGGTTCTCGCGTTTCACATAGACGGTGCGGTTGAGCCCGGCGAGCCAGCCCACCACCGGCGCCGCGCCGATCTCCGCCTTGGCGACGAAGGCAGTGCCGCTCGCCCCGCCTGACGCGAGAATGTCGATCCACGACAGGTGATTGGAAACGTAGAACACGTCGCGGCGCAGCGGTGTCCCGATCACCTCGACCCGCGCCCCGGCAATGCGTCCCGCGCGGCGCAGGAACCAGCGCGGCCAGGGGGAAGACAGGCGAAACAGCCGCCACAGATAGTGCATCGGCACATGCGTCAGCACCGCGAGCAGCAGCAATCCGACCCTGCGCCAGAAGCGAAAGCTCTCCGCCGGGGTCAGCTTCGTGGGCAGCCCAAGGGCGGCGTCGCGGCGCCGCGGATCGACGCCGTCATCCATCGCCTCAGCTCTTGCGGTCGAGCGCGACGCCGTACAGCTCCATGCGGTGATCGACCAGACGGAAGCCCAGCCGTTCGGCGATCTGCTTTTGCAGAAGTTCGAGTTCGGGATCGACGAATTCGATCACCTTGCCGGTCTCGACATCGATCAGATGGTCATGATGCGCCTCGGGCGACGGTTCATAGCGCGCGCGGCCGTCGCCGAAATCGTGGCGATCGAGGATCCCCGCCTCTTCGAACAGGCGGACCGTGCGATAGACAGTCGCGATCGAGATGCCCGGATCGATCGCCGATGCACGGGCATAGACCTTCTCGACATCGGGATGGTCGTCCGCTTCGGACAGGACGCGCGCGATCACCTTGCGCTGTTCGGTAATGCGCAGGCCCTTTTCGTGGCACAGCGCTTCGAGATCGATCTTGCGGGTCATTGGGATGATGTAGCGTCAACCGCCGCGCGGGAAAAGGGGAGGAAGGGTGTTTGATGCGCGGGCCGGTGCCGCTCAACGAGAACGCATCACGCCGGACCGGACGATGGCCCGATCCGGCGTGATGCAATCGCGAAATTCGGCTCAGCGCTTGCGGCGCTTGGTGCCCAGGCCGATCTTCTTCGCCAGCGTGCGGCGCTGTTCGGCATAATTCGGTGCGACCATCGGATAATCGGCGGGCAGGTTCCACTTCGCGCGATAATCGTCGGGGGTCATCTGATAATGGGTCATCAGATGACGCTTGAGCATCTTGAGCTTCTTGCCGTCTTCCAGGCAGACAATGAAGTCCGGCTTGATCGACGAGCGGATCGAAACTGCCGGTTCCTGCTTCTTCACTTCGGGTTCCGGCTTCGCGCTGCCCAGGTTGGTCAGCGCGCCATGAACGTTGGCGATGAGCACGGGAAGATCAGACACTGCCACGCTGTTGTTGCTGACATGCGCCGCAACAATATCCGCGGTCAATGTAATCAGCGTCTCATGCATGTCGTTCTGAGTGTCCATTTTCGTCCTTTCACGTAACGCGGCGGCGATAAGATTTACGGGCCGTCACAGGTGCTATCACGCCGCGCACAGGGATTGGCAAGTCGTTCTGTCCGATTTTTAGTAAGATCAGTCGATAGTTTTTGAAAATGTGTGTGCGTCGAACACGTTGCCGTCATGTCCTCGATAGTAATCGCGACGTTCACCAATCTTGCTGAAGCCGGCGGAACGATAAAGTTGCACCGCATCGTTGTTCGCGCGCACTTCCAGATGCAGCATTTCGGCGCCGCGATCGCGCGCATCGGCGATCACCGACCGCAACAATGCGCCACCAATTCCACGCCGTCGCATCGCCGGCAGGATCGCGAGCAACAGCAACTCACCCTCGTTCAGCACCGTGCGCGCGAGCGCAAAACCGACCGGCCGCCCGTCGATGCACGCCAGCGTGAACCACACGCCGGGCAGCGCCAGCATCCCCATGCACTGGCTGGGCGTCCATGCCTCGCCAAAGCGGGGATCGAACGCCTCGGCCATGATCGCATTCACCGCGCGCAGATCGGACGGCTGTCCGTGAACGATCTCGATCGGCCAGGGCGCGGTGCTCATGCCGCGATCGGTTTGGCGTCCGGCGCGCGGCCATAGATCGGTCGCGGCGGCAGCGCGGTAAGGGCGGCAGGAAGCAGCCGCGCATCGGCGGCCCGTGGCAGCGCCTCGCGCAGGTCGAGGCTGTCGTCCACTGCGGCCAGATGGCGAACGCCATTGCCGATCGCGACCCGCCCGCCAAGCTGCGCCAATGCCGCATCGGGCGTGAGCGACGCAAAGGGCGCAAGCTGCGCGAACTGGCGGTCATAGGTGGCCATGAACACTTCACCATGCCCGCCTTCGAGTACCACCGCCAGCGCGTCGATACCCGGATTGACCGCAAAGGCCCCCGCGGCGACGACCGGGAGCGAGGAAAAGCCGTGCACCGGCACGCCCCAGCCAAATGCCAGCCCGCGCGCGGCGGCGATGCCGACCCGGATGCCGGTAAAGCTGCCCGGGCCGCAATCGACCAGGATTGCGTCGGCGCGCCCGCCATCGGGCAGCTCCGCGATCATGGGCACGAGCCGTTCGGCATGGCCGCGCCCGACTTCGACATGGGTTTCGGCGATCAGCGCGCCGCCCTCGATCAACGCGATCGAGCAGGCGGCGGTGGCAGTCTCGATGACGAGAAGTCTAGCCAATCTTGTTGAACTTCCCGAAGTCCGGACGCGGCGAGCGGCCGAAGATGGTCGCGGGATCGCCCTTGCCCAGCGTTGAAATGAAGTTGACCCGCACCGAAGGCTGATCGGCGAAGAACGCTGCCTCGACCTTGCCCGCGTCGAATCCCGACATCGGCCCGGTGTCCCAGCCCAATGCGCGCGCGGCCATGATCAGATAGCCGCCCTGCAGCGTGCCGTTGCGGAATGCGCTGTCGCGGCGCTTTTCCTGCGGCCCTTCGAACCAGCTCTTCGCATCGGTGTGCGGGAACAGCCAGGGCAGCTCTTCGTGGAAATCGAGGTCCATGCCGATCACCACCGCAGCGGGGGCGGCGCGGATCTTGTCGGGATTGGTGCCCGTGGCGCACTCGGCGAGCTTGTCCTTGGCCTCCTGCGACAGGCACCAGACGAAGCGCGCCGGCTGCTGATTGGCCGAGGTCGGCCCCATCTTCAGCAGATCATAGATCGCCTCGATATCGGCCTGCGTTACTTCGTCGGGCAGATAGCCGTTAAAGGTACGCGCGGTGCGGAACAGCGTGTCGAGCGCGGCGTCGTCGATCGGGTTGCCCATCAGACGGCTCGCACTTCGGTGACTTCGGGGACATAATGTTTGAGCAACTGTTCGATCCCGTTCTTGAGCGTCGCGGATGAAGAGGGGCAGCCGGCGCATGCGCCCTGCATCTGAAGGTACACCTTCCCCTTGTCGAAGCCGCGATAGACGATGTCGCCGCCATCATTGGCGACGGCCGGGCGCACGCGCGTCTCGATCAGCTCCTTGATCTGCGCGACGATATCGGCGTCCTCGGGATTGTCTGCGAAGTCGGACTCGGGCGGCGGGACGCTGAAACCCGCGCTGCCCTGACGGAACAGCGGCATGTCCGCGCTGAAATGGTCTAGCAGGATGCCGAGCACGTCTGGCTTGAGATTGGGCCAATCGACGCCGGGTGCGGCGGTGACCGAAATGAAGTCGCGGCCAAAGAATACGCCGGTGACATCGCCCAGCCGGAACAGGGCGTCGGCGAGTGGCGACGCCTCTGCTTCTTCGGGGGTGGCGAAATCGCGCGTGCCGCTGTCCATCACGGTGCGGCCGGGCAGGAATTTGAGTGTCGCCGGGTTCGGCGTCAGTTCGGTTTCGATCAGCATGGCGCCCATTTGGGGGCAAGGGTGCGGCGCATCAAGCAAGGAAAGCGAAACCATCGGTTGCGCGGGCTTTTGTGGTCGGCTTCAGCTTCGCTGAATCGGCACCAGCCCGCTCCCCCACCCGGCCACCCACTTCAGGGTATCTTTGATGGGTGGCCGGGTGGGGGAGCGGGCTGGTGCCGTCTACCTCAAGCGACTCTAGCGAGATGCTTTCCTTTTCTGCGCAGGGAGAGTAAGGCTCCGCGACTTTTTCTGATCCGTACCAAGAGGTTTGTTTGGCCAAGGAAGAACTGCTTGAAATGCGCGGCCGCGTTGTGGAGCTCCTCCCCAACGCGATGTTCCGTGTGAAGCTTGAGAATGATCACGAGATTCTCGGCCATACCGCCGGCAAGATGCGCAAGAACCGCATCCGCGTGCTGGTGGGCGACGAGGTGCTCGTCGAACTGACGCCCTATGACCTGACCAAGGGCCGCATCACCTATCGCTTCAAATAAAGCCGGGCCTGTGCGGCTCGTCCTCGCCTCCACCTCGCCGCGCCGACGCGATTTGCTGGCACGGATCGGCATTGTGCCGGACCGCGTGGCGGCTCCCGATATCGATGAGACCCCGCTCAAGGCCGAGCTGCCGCGCGTCTATGCGCTGCGGCTGGCCGAGGCGAAGGCGCGCGCCGTGGCGCGGGTCGAGGATGAAATCGTGCTGGCGGGCGACACCACCATCGCGCTCGGCCGTCGCATCCTGCCGCCTGCCGAAACCGAAGCGGTGCAGCGCGACTTGTTGACCGCGTTGTCGGGGCGGCGGCACCATTGCCTGTCGGCGGTGTGCCTGATCGGCCTCGACGGCCGCGCCCGCGTGCGCCTGTCCGACACGGTGGTCGCGTTCAAGCGGCTGAGCGATGCCGAGATCGACCGCTACATCGCGTGCGGCGAGGGGCTGGGCAAAGCCGGCGGCTATGCAATCCAGGGCCGGGCGGAGGCGTTTGTCCGCTTCATCTCCGGCACCTATTCGGGCGTGGTCGGATTGCCGCTCTACGATACGCGCGCGCTGCTGGAGTCTGCAGGCTACCCGCTTGGCTGAGTGGCTGTACGAAGCCGGGATCGGTGAGAACCGCGCCGCGCTGGTCGCGCGCGGCACGATCCGCAAGGCGCGGATCGAACTGCCGGGGCTTCGCGCCGACACGATCGCAATCGCCAAGCTGATCGACCGCAGCACCGGCAAGGTCGCGCTGCCCGGCGGCGGCGAGGCGCTGTGCGATCCGCTGCCCAAGGGGGTGACGCAGGGCGCGTCCTTCCCCGTCCGCATCGTCCGCGAATCGGTCGCCGAGCGCGGGCGGATCAAGCTGCCCAAGGCGGTGCCCGCCCCTGATGCCGCGCTCGTCGCTGGCCCCGATTTGCTCGCGCAGATTACAGCGAGCGGCTTGCCCGTCCGCCACTGCCTGTCCCACGAACCCGATTCGTTCGAGGAAGCGGGCTGGTCCGAAGTGCTTGAGGAAGCGCGTACCGGCGAGATCCGCTTTGCCAGCGGCGCGCTGTTGCTGTCGCTGACCCCGGCGATGAACCTGTTCGATGTCGATGGCGGGCCGCCGCTGGGGCCACTGTCGATCGACGCCGCCCACGCCGTCGCGGCGGCGATGGAGCGGCTCGACATAACCGGGTCGGTCGGGGTCGATTTCCCGACGCTCGCCAACAAGAATGAACGCAATGCGGTGGGGGAGGCGATCGACGCGGCACTGCCCCAGCCGTTCGAGCGCACCGCGATGAACGGCTTCGGCTTAATCCAGATCGTTCGGCGCAAGACGCGCATGTCGCTGCCCGAGCTGATCGCCGCTGACTCGGTGGGCGCGGCGCTGCGGGCCGAGCTGCGCCGGCTCGAGCGCCTACCGCCGCCCGCGCCCGACACCTATATATTGCCCGCGCCGCTGCTGCGCCGGATCGAGCGTGAGCCCGACTGGATCGCGCAGCTCCACCGCCGCACCGGCGGCCGAACCCGTTTTGTGGAAGCACCATGAAGACCGACTGCCCGATCTGCGGCAACCGCCCTGTCCCTGAGTTCAAGCCTTTTTGCAGCCGTGGCTGCAAGGATCGCGACCTGCTGCAATGGCTGGGCGAGGGCTATCGCATCCCCGGTCGCGCGGTTGATCCGGAAGAATTGCAAAGCGGGCTGGACAGCGGCCAACCCCGCGATTAAGAGCGCGCCTTCATCCCGTGCCCGGATAGCTCAGTTGGTAGAGCATGCGACTGAAAATCGCAGTGTCGGCGGTTCGAATCCGTCTCCGGGCACCACTTTCCTTCCCTTGAAGATTTAGGCCGTGCGGAAGCGCGCGCGGGCGGCTTGCGGTTATTTCCGCTTCCGGCCCTTGGCTGCGCGCGCGCGCCGGACCTGTGCGGCGCCGGTGTTTGCCGCATCCTCAGTGTCGAGCTTGCGCCACCGTTCGACTCGCTCGGGTGTCAGCGTTCCGTGCGCGATGGCGGCGCGGATTGCGCAACCGGGTTCGTCGGCATGGGCGCAGTCGCTGAACTTGCATGTGCGCGTGATCGCAACGACGTCATCGAAGACCTCGGCCACGCCGGCGGCGACTTCCGACATCTGAAGCTCGCGCATTCCCGGCGTATCGACGAGCCATCCGCCCGGCTCCGTGCCGCGGCGCATGCGGTGCATCTGGCGGACCGTCGTGGTGTGCATGCCTTTGCCGTCGCTTTCGCGGACGGGCTGCGTCGCGATGCTGTCGGACCCCGTCATCGTGTTGACCAGCGTCGACTTGCCGACGCCCGATGATCCGACCAGCGCCACCGTTTCTCCGGCACCGCAATAAGCGGAAAGATGGGCGGCACTGTCGCGGTCGCGGCCATTGATCAGCTCGACCTGGAGTGTCGGCTGTAGCGAACGGGCGGCTTCGACAAAGTCGGATGGCGAGGGCGCCAGATCGGCTTTGGTCAGCACGATCACCGGGCGCACCCCGACATCGCGCGCGAGGACGAGGTAGCGTTCGATGCGCGCGAGGTTGAAATCCTGGTCGCACGAACTGACGATGAACAGCGTGTCGACATTGGCCGCGATCAGCTGGACCCTGCGCTCGTCACCGGGGGAGGGGCGTTTGAACAGGCTTGCCCGGTCGAGGATGCGCACGATCGTGCGATTCACCGGATCGATCAGCAGCCAGTCGCCGACCGTTGGCCGGTCTTCGGGGCCGCCGGGCACGGGCAGGCTCGACGCGATCGTCTCGTCAATGCCCTCGCCCAGGATGGTCACGGTCCCGCGATGGACGGACATGACGCGAACCGGCTGACAGTAAAGTGCGTCGTCCGGCGATAGCTGCGCGCTGAAAAAGGGCCTCCAGCCGAGCTGGAACAGGAAGGACTCTGGGGCTTCCATCCGCTCAGTCGCCGTTGACGTCGACCATGAAGGTCAACGTCGTGCCGCGCGATCCGGGATCCCAGCCCGCCGCCAATGCCGCCCGCACGCCGCGCGCGGCGACCGCGTCGTTGATATGCGAGCGCCCTTTTGGCAGGCCCCGCAACAGGCGCTTGGGTGTGGGAAATTCGAGCACGGCCTCACGCGGCAGGGCGTGCTGGCGCAATGACACGGGGCTCCCCTTCCAGCCATCGCCCGAGGAAAGCTGGGGCTCGCTCAGAAGGTCCCAGTCATAGTTGAATCCGTCGATCTCGACTGTGCCGCCAGGGCCGCGTGTACGAAGCATGCCCGGCCCCTAGCATAGCCATGGTGGAACTTCACCGCCTCACTGGTGGCGCAGGGTCTTGTCGAACCCCTCGTTCGCCTTGGTCATCTTGGCGAGCTTCCGGAGATAGGCCCGGACATGCCGTTCGAACCGGATGTCGTCATACAGACCTGTCGCCTGATAGCTGTCGCGCCCGATCAGCTCCTTGATGCGCCCGGCAAACGCCGCCTGCTCGTCGGTCCATGCCGCGTCATTCAGAGCGCGGCACGCCCATTCCTCGGCTGCGGCCTGATCATAGTCGTCGCGACAGTCATAGCCGCGCCGATCCGCCGCCGCCTGATCCAGCCGCGCCGCCGCGATCCGCCGGTCGAGCCAGATGCGGACCAGCGCCGCGTCCCATGGCTTTGCTGCGGTCGTCATTGCATTGTCCTGTTCGTTTCGCGGCGACTTCATGGTAGCGGCATCGCCTATGGCCCGCAGGCGCGCAAAAAACGATCCCTATGATCATCTTCCTCAAGAGGACGAGGCACCGCCGCCACCGGTGCTGTGCTGGCTATGCGGGCGACCGACCGGCAAGACGATCGTGTGGCACCATCCCGTGCCCAAGAGCCGTGGTGGCCGCGATGTCGTGCCGATGCATTCGATCTGTCAGCAGACCGTGATCGCCAACTTCACCAATTCCGAGCTGCAACGCCACGGGATGGAAGTCGCGGGCCTGCTCGACAATCCCAATGTGCGCAAGTTCGTCGATTGGGTGGCGAACAAGGATCCGGACTTTACCGCGACGATCACCAAGAAGCAGCGGTAAGGATTTACACCGGCAGCGCGGTGGTGGACTTGATCTCCGACAGCGCGACGGTTGAGTTGATTTCCTGAACGCCGGGCAGGCGTGAGAGCTTTTCGAAGAAGAATTGCTCATACGCCTCGATATCCGCCGCGACCACACGCAGCATGAAATCGACCGTGCCCATCAGGACATAGCATTCGAGCACTTCGGGCATTTCGTGGATCGATGCGGCGAATTCATCGAGATTGGCGCGGCCATGGGCGTTGAGTTTGACCAGCGCGAACACCTGCGCACGCAGCCCGATCTTGCGCCGGTCGAGCAACGCGACGCGGCGCTTGATATAGCCTTCGCGCTCCAGCCGGTCGATCCGCCGCCAGCAGGGCGAGGCGGACAAGCCGACCGCCTCGGCCACCGCTGCGGTCGAGAGCGAAGCATCCTCCTGCAGCACGCGGAGGATGCGGCGATCGTGCGAGTCGAGCGGTTCTGGCATGAATTGACCTCAATTTCTGCGATATGCGGTCAGAGTTTAGCCGGTTATCACGATATGGCGAACTAATAGGTCAGAAATTGCCAGTGTCAGCCGTTACTATCGCGGCCTTGCGATCAAGGTGACCCTGCATGTTCGATTTCCCCGCTCCCGTCCCGCCCGAAGAGGTGCTGTGCCTTGACGACCCGCAATCGGGGCTGTCGGGGGTGATCGTCATCCATTCGACCGCGCTTGGCCCGGCAGCGGGCGGGTGTCGCTTCCACCGCTACGCCAGCGACGCCGATGCCGTGGCGGACGCGCTGCGGCTGGCGGAGGGGATGAGTTACAAGAATGCGTTGGCCGGGCTTCCGCTTGGCGGCGGCAAGGCGGTGATCCGGATGCCCGATGCGCCGTTCGACCGCGCCGCGCTGTTCCGCGCGTTCGGGCGTGCGGTTGCGTCGCTGGGTGGACGCTATGTCACCGCCGAGGATGTCGGGACCAGCGTCGCCGATATGCAATGCGTCGCCGACAGCACGCGCCACGTCGCTGGCCTGCCCGCAGCGCCCGGTGCGCCGGGCGGCGATCCCTCGCCATGGACTGCGCTCGGCGTGCTGCGGTCGATGGAGGTGGCGGTGGAGCGGCATCTCGGCGCCTCACTCGCCGATGTCACGGTGGCGGTACAGGGCCTCGGCCATGTCGGCTTTGCGCTGTGCGAATTGCTCCATGACGCCGGAGCGCGGCTGTTCGTCGCCGAACCGCGGATCGAGGTTGCGGCGGAGGCGGCGCGGCGGTTCGGCGCGCGCGTGATGGAGTCGGACGAACTGCTTGAAGCCAGCGCAGAAGTGTTTGCCCCGTGCGCACTCGGCGGGGTGATCAATGCGGCATCGGTGCGGCGGCTGGGCGCGTCTGTTGTCTGCGGCGCGGCGAACAACCAGCTCGCGACCCCGGCGGAGGGCGATGCGCTGCTGGCGCGCGGCATCCTCTATGCACCCGATTATGTCGTGAATGCCGGCGGGATCATCAACGTCGCCGCCGAGCATCTCGGCTGGAGCGTGGACGAGGCGCGCGCGCGGGTCGAGGCGACCGGCGCGCGGCTGGCGGCGGTGCTCGACCATGCGGCGGCGGAGCGCATCGCGCCGCACCGCGCCGCCGACCGGCTGGCACGCGCGGCAATCGCCCGCGCGCACCGCCAGCGCGTCCTTGCCGCCTGACATGGAGGCCAGTTCGGCTACCGGCACCGCGACCTTCGTCGTGACCGCGGCGCGCTGCCCGCAATTGCTGTGCCGCCTGCTCGGCCTGTTCGCGCAACAGGACCGGGTGGTCGAGGCGCTGTCGGTCGAGGCGCGCCCGCGTGGCTATCGCGCGGCGATCACCATTGCCGGGATCGACGCGCAGCGGGCGGAGATCATCGAACACAAGATGCGCGCGATCGTCAGTGTGCGCACTGTCCGCTTGCGCTTCGGCTGACCGAAAAATCCTAACCCGCTAGGGGGAGCTGGCGCCGAAGGCGTCGGAGGGGGCGGATGGCTGTGTCCTCTCGGCTCAAGCCGTTTCCCTTCCGCCCCCTCCGTCATGCTTCGCATGCCACCTCCCCCTGGCGGGGGAGGATTAGGGGGGACAGCACCCGCCCTCCCTCTCTATTTGACAATTCTCCAAATAGGATCATGTTCGTCTGATCAGGACGATTCACCCGCGTCGCGCCACTGGTCGCGCAGGCAGGATCGCCAGGTCACGGGGAAGGGAAACATGATGCGCCTGTGGACGCACAAGATCAAATTGGCGGTTGCGGCGATGCTCGCGCTCACCGTCGCGATACCGGCTTCAACCCAACAGGCGCCGCTGACGCCTCAGCCCGCTGCGGCTCCGGCGACGCCGCCCGCAACGCCCGCCGGGCTCGACCGGCTGACCAAGAGCGATGTCGACACCTGGCTCGACGGCTACATGCCCTATGCGCTGGGTCGCGGCGACATTGCGGGCGCGGTGGTCGTCGTGGTCAAGGACGGCGCGGTGCTGACGCAGCGCGGCTTTGGCTATTCCGATGTCGCCAACCGCAAGCCGGTCGATCCGGCGACGACGTTGTTCCGCCCCGGTTCGACCTCGAAACTGTTCACCTGGACTGCGGTGATGCAACAGGTCGAGGCGGGCAAGATCGACCTCGACGCGGACATCAACACCTATCTCGACTTCAAGATTGCCCCCTATGGCGACAAGCCGATCACGATGCGTCACCTGATGACGCACACGGCGGGGTTCGAGGAGATCATCAAGGGCCTGCTGGCGTTCGACATCGAACTCAAGCCGCTGGGCGATATCCTGAAAGAGCGTATTCCCGAGCGGATCTACCAGCCCGGTACGACGCCCGCTTATTCCAACTACGCCACCGCGTTGGCCGGCTATATCGTCGAGCGCGTGTCTGGCCAGTCGTTCGACGCCTATGTCGAGCGCAACATCTTCGGTCGCCTCGGCATGCAATATGCCAGCTTCCGTCAGCCGCTGCCCGCCAAGCTCAAGCCGTTCATGTCGCAGGGCTATGAAGCCGGATCGGGCAAGGCGCAGCGGTTCGAGATCATCGGCATGGCGCCGGCCGGCGCGCTGTCGGCGAGTGGCGCGGACATGGCCAAGTTCATGCTGGCGTTCCTCAACGAGGGCGGCCCGCTGCTTAAGCCCGCGACCACGGCCCAGATGCTCACCGCGCAGAATCTGAGCGTCAAGGGCAGCAACCAGATGGCGCTGGGCTTTTACGAGGAGTGGATCAACGGCCGCCGTGCCGTCGGCCATGGCGGCGACACCGTCTATTTCCACACCGATCTCAAGATCTTCCCGGCGGAAAAGGTCGGCATCTATATCTCGGTCAACAGCCAGGGTGCGGGCGGCGCGCCGGGCGCGGTACGCACTGCGCTGGTTGAGGGGTTCGCCGACCGTTACCTCCCCACCGCGGACACGGCGCCGGTCGAACTCGCGACGGCGAAGGAACATGCCAAGCTGCTGGTCGGCAGCTGGACCAACAGCCGCCGCGTCGCATCGAGCTTCGCGTCGTTCGTCTATCTGCTCGGCGAAGAGAAGATCGGCCTCGACGAAGATGGTCGCCCGCTGGTCAGCGGCATCCCCTCGCTCGGCGGCGCGCCGCGCAAGTGGATCGAGGTCGAACCGTTCGTGTGGCAGGACGCCTATGGCAAGGAGCGTCTCGTTGCCGAAGTGCGCGACGGACAGGTGGTCCGCTGGACGTTCGGCATGGTCTCGCCGTTCATGGTGTGGGACCGTACCCCTTGGTACGCGACCGGAGCATGGCTGACCCCGGCATTGCTATTCGCACT
The DNA here is from genome assembly GCF_035998645.1 of Sphingomonas sp. Taxonomy (GTDB): domain Bacteria; phylum Pseudomonadota; class Alphaproteobacteria; order Sphingomonadales; family Sphingomonadaceae; genus Sphingomonas. Next base: position 91,423 of record NZ_DASYHL010000002.1, on the reverse strand, counting down.
CGCCGTGATCCTGATCACCGCGCTCGGCTGGCCGATCGGGTGGGTCGCGCGCAAACGCTATGGTGCGCAGTTCGCGCTGACCGGCTCGGCGCGCACCGCCTATCGCGTGGTGCGTGGCCTGTGCTGGCTGGTGATCGCGGTGCTGGTCGGCTGGCTGATCGTGGTCATCGGGATCGAGAATTTCGACGGCCATGGCAAGAATGACTGGCTGATCCTGACGCTGCAGGTGGTCGGTACGCTCGCCTATTTCGGCCTGCTCGCCGCGTCGGTGTGGAACCTGCTGCTGGCGTTCAAGGGCCGGCGCGGCTGGTTCTCGAAACTATGGTCGGTCCTGCTCGTGCTCGGCGCCTTCTTCCTCCTGTGGGTGGCGCTGGTGTTCAAGCTGGTGAGTTTCGGCACGGGTTACTGAGGTTCCCCGCGGGTCGGGTGCGGGTCGCATGACCTGCATCCGGCCCGTACCGAATCAAGATTGACAATTGTCCAGATGGGACAACACTATCTCAATCAGAAAATAGCCGCGCGCCGGATTGCCCGCGTGACAGGCAGGCTCAGGGAGATTTCACATGACACGGCATGCCATTCCGACGCGTATCGTCCTGTCCCTCTCGACCGCGGCCACCGCGCTGATGCTGCCGGCATCGGCCTTCGCGCAGGATAGTGCCACCGGCGTCACTATGGAGCGCGACGAGATCGTCGTCACCGCGCAGAAGCGGACCGAGCGGATCCAGGACGTGCCGATTTCGATTACCGTGGTCAGTGGCGAAGCCATGCAGCAGAGCGGTGCGTCGCAGCTGTCCGACTATGCCGCAGCGATCCCGGGGCTTCAGGTCGACAATGCCGGATCGCCCGGCCGCTCGACGCTGACGCTGCGCGGTGTCGCGCCGATCGGGCCGAGCGCGACCGTCGGCATGTATCTGGATGATGCCCCGATCGGGTCGAGCGGCATCTACAACCGCTCGCAGACCTTCACGCTCGACCTGATGCCCTATGATATCGAGCGGCTGGAAGTCCTGCGCGGTCCGCAGGGCACGCTCTATGGCGCGAGCTCGATCGGCGGCCTGCTCAAATATGTCACGGTTCAGCCCGATCTGAACGATCTCAAGATCCGCGGCGGCGCGGAAGTGTTCACCGTGGCGCATGGCGATGGCGTGGGCTGGGCGGCGAACGCCATGGTCAATGTCCCGCTGATCACCGATCAGCTCGCGGTCAGCGCCAGCTATGCGCGGCGCGAAACGCCGGGCTATGTCGACAACATCCAAACCGGCGAGGAAGACGTCAACGACGCGGTCCAGCAGGGTGGCCGGGTGGCGCTGTTGTGGCAGCCCGATCCCGCGCTCACGATCAAGCTGAGCGGCGTGTGGCAGTCGATCGATTCGGACAATGTCAGCCTCGTCTATGAAGGCATGGGCAACACCCCGATCGCGCCGGGGGCCGGGTTCCTCAACACCAACACCGCGCTGGCCGAACCGTTCACCAGCGACTTTCAATTCTACTCGGCCTCGATCGGCTATGATTTCGGCTTTGCCGAGCTGAGCTCGACGACCTCGTACAGCAAGCTCGAAATTCTCGAAGTGACCGACGCGACGCGCGTGTTCGGCGGGATTTTCGGCGGCTTTGCGCCCTATCCGGCGACGCTGGAGCAGAAGAAGTGGACGCAGGAACTGCGCCTGACCTCGGCGCCGAGCACCAGCTTTGAATGGATGGTCGGCTTTTTCTACACCGATGAGGACAACACCCACAGCCAGGTGGTGCGTGCGCTCGATGCGAGCGGCGCGCCGCTCGCCGGGTTCGACCCGTTCGCGGTCGTCGGCCTGCCAAACACGTACAAAGAATATGCCGTCTTCGGAAACGCGACCTGGAAGATCAGCGAGAAGTTCCACCTCACCGGCGGGCTGCGCTGGGCGCGCAACGACCAGACCTTTACCCAATCGACCGCGATCCCGCTGCTCGGCCTCAACGCCAGCGGCGATGGTGCGTCATCGGAAGAGATCGTCACCTATAGCGTCAGCCCGCAATTCAATCTCAGCCGCGACGCGATGATCTATGCCCGCGTCGCCAGCGGCTACAAACCGGGCGGGCCGAACGTCGCGCTGCCGGGCTTCCCCGCCACCGTCGGTGCGGAGCGGGTGACGAGCTATGAGGCCGGCGTGAAGGCCAGCTTCCTCGACCGCGCGGTCAGCGTGGATGCCGCGGTGTTCATGCTCGACTGGAACAACCTCCAGACCGCCGCTTCCTTTGCTGCGGGGATCAGCGGCCTCGTCAATGCGGGCACGGCGCGGAGCAAGGGCGTCGAGGCATCGCTGTCGATCACGCCGACCGCCGGGTTCAATGTCGGGGCGAACTTCGCCTATACCGACGCGAAGTGCACCGAAACCACCGCGTCGTGCACCGACGGCGACCAGTTGCCGAGCGTGCCGAAGATTTCGGCGGCGATGACCGCGGACTACAGCTTTGCCGTCGGTGGCTCGGCACAGGGCCGGCTGGGCGGCACGGTGCGCATCGTCGGCGACCGCATTTCCGCTTTGGAAAGCTCGGGGTTGTCGGTGCCGATCGACGGCTATGCCGCGCTCGACCTCAACGCGGCGGTCACGTTCAACGACAAGTGGACGCTGCGCGCCTATGCCCGCAACGTCACCGATGCCGAGGGGCGGATTACCAGCAGCGTCGCGACCACCAATCCCGGCTTCCTCGCGACGGTGCCGCTGCAACCCCGCACGCTGGGTCTCGCCATCGATCTGTCCTTCTGATCGCGCGCAGGATGAACGCTCCGTTCAACGCGCCGGGATCGGATGCAACGCTGCCCCAGCCGTATCTCCTGTTTCTGGGCGATACGACTGAGCGCGGCTTTGCCAAGACGGCGCTGGGGCTGCGCGACTGGGCGGCGGACAAATGCGTGGGCGAGCTGCGGCTGACCGACGCGACCGTTTCCACCGGCCTCCCCGCGCTGACGCCGGCGCAGGCGCGGGCACAGGGCGCGCGGGCGATGGTGATCGGCGTCGCCAATCAGGGCGGGATCATCCCGCTGTCGTGGCGCGGCGCGCTGGTCGAGGCGCTGGAGGCCGGGCTGGACCTGATCGCGGGGATGCACATGCGCCTCGCTGATTTGCCCGAGGTTGCGGCGACGGCGCAGCGGCTGGGGCGGCGATTGTTCGACGTGCGCGTGCCGCCCGCCGACATCCCGGTCGCGACCGGGCGCAAGCGCAGTGGCAAGCGGCTGCTGACCGTCGGCACCGATTGTGCGCTGGGCAAGAAATACACTGCGTTCGCGCTCGCCCGCGCCTTTGCCGCACGCGGCGTGCCGAGCGATTTTCGTGCGACCGGCCAGACCGGCATCATGATCGCAGGCAGCGGCATCCCGATGGATGCGGTCGTCTCGGACTTTGAGGCGGGGGCAGCGGAGATCCTCTCGCCCGACGCTGCGCCCGATCATTGGGACGTGATCGAGGGGCAGGGGTCGCTGGCGCATCCGGCCTATGCGGCAGTGTCGCTCGGCCTGCTCCATGGCAGCCAGCCCGATGTGTTCGTTGTGTGTCATGAGCCGGGGCGGCGCGAGATGCTCGGCACCGCCGGCTATGGCGTGGTCAGCGTCGAGGAGATTGCCGACCTTGCGATCCGGCTCGGTCGCCGCACTAATCCCGCGATCCGATGTGGCGGTTTTTCGTACAACACCGCCGCGCTCGACGCCGATGAAGCCACCGCATTGATGGCCGCCGAAAGCGCGCGGCTGGGCCTGCCCGTGGCCGATCCGATCCGCGGCGGCGCGGCGTTCGATGCGCTCGTCGACACTTGCCTGAAGGGCGCATGACGATGACCCAACCGAGCTGGTTCCAGCGCTTCCTGCTCCCCGGCCTCGCTTTCAAGGGCGTGGTGATCGGCGGCGGTTATGCCACGGGGCGCGAGCTGGCGGAGTTCTTCCTGCCCAGCGGGCCACAGGGCGGGCTGTGGGGCATGGTGCTCGCGATGCTGATCTGGAGCGCGGTGTGCGCCGCGACCTTCGCCCTCGCGCATCTGACCCGCAGCTATGACTATCGCAGCTTTTTCCAGAAGCTGCTCGGGCCGGGCTGGATCGTGTTCGAGATCGTCTATGTCCTGCTGCTCGTCCTGATCCTTGCCGTGGTCGGTGCGGCGGCGGGGGAGATCGGGGCGAGCTTTGGCGCGCCTGCGATCCTCGGCACGCTGATCCTCGCCGGCACGATCGCGGTCGTCACCAGCCTTGGCACCGCGTCGGTCGAGCGCTTGTTCAAATACGCCTCGATGCTGCTCTACTTCGTGTATGCGCTGTTCGTGGTGATCGGCCTCGCGCTGTTCGGCGATGCGATCGCGACCAATATCGCGACCCCCGCACCGACGACGGGGTGGGTGATGGGCGGGGTCGCCTATGCCGGATACAATCTCGTCGCCGCGGCAGTCGTACTGCCGCTGACCAAGCACCTCACCAGCCGCCGCGATGCGCTGATCGCCGGGACGATCGCCGGGCCGCTGGCGATGTTGCCCGCGCTCGGCTTCTTCCTGTGCATGCTCGCTTTCTACCCCGCAGTCGCGGACGAGACCTTGCCCTCGGCATTCCTGCTCGGACAGATGAACATTCCCGTGTTCACCATCGCGTTCCAGGCGATGATCTTCGCCGCATTGCTCGAAACCGGGACCGGCATCGTCCACGCCGTGAACGAGCGCGTGTCGGGGGTGTGGCAGGCAAAGCGCGGCGTCGCGCTCGGCGCCCGCGCCCGCGCGGTGATCGCGCTGGCGCTGCTGCTCGGCTGTGTCTTCGTCGCCACCAGCATCGGCCTCGTCGCGCTGATCGGCAGCGGGTACCGGCTGCTCGCTTATGCGATCCTGGCGGTGTTCGTGCTTCCCGTGATGACCCTGGGCGTCGCGCGCATCCTGCGTGCGCAGCCCGAAGTGGAGACCCCCGCATGATCCGCACGCTGATCGCGCTCCCCGCGCTGCTGCTCGCCACCGCGCTCCCCGCCGCCGCCGACCTGCCCAAGGGGTTTGCCGAACGCGTCGAGACGTTGCGCCAGCAAAGCGGTGCACCCGGCATCGCCATTGCGGTGGTGCACAAGGGCAAGGTCGAACTCGCGCAGGGCTGGGGCACGACCAAGCACGGCGGCGCGCAAAAGGTCGACGCCGACACGATCTTCCAGACCGGATCGACCGGCAAGGCGTTTACCGCCGCCGCGCTCGCCATCCTGGTCGATCGCGGCAAGATCAAGTGGGACGACCGCGTCATCGACCATATGCCGTGGTTCCGCATGTACGACCCCTGGGTCACGCGCGAGATCACGATCCGCGACCTGCTGGTGCATCGCAGCGGCCTCGGCCTTGGCGCGGGCGACCTGCTCTACGTCCCGCGCGGCAGCCTGTCGCGCAAGGAGACGGTCAAGCGCCTCGCTTATATCCAGCCGGCGCGCAGCTTCCGCTCGGGCTATGCCTATGACAACATCCTCTATTCGGTCGCCGGGCAGTTGATCGAGGAGGTCAGCGGCAAGACTTGGGAAGACTTCATGGCGCAGGACGTGTTCGCCGCGGGCGGCATGACCAGCGCGACGGCGAACTACGAAACCCGCCTCGCCAACCCCAACCGCGCGCATCCCCACGCCCGCATCGCCGGAGCAGTACGCGGCGACGGCCCGGTCTCGATGCTGGATGAGCGCGCGGCGGAACTCGGCCGCGCGGCGCTACCCGCGGGCGGCCTTGCGCTCAGCGCCAACGACCTCGCCCGCTGGCTCCAGATTCAACTCGGCAAGGGCGCGCTGCCCGGCGGCGGGCGGCTGTTCAGCGCGGCGCAGTCGGCGGAGATGTGGAAAGGCGTGACGCTCCAGCCGATCTCGCCGATGCCCGGCCAGCTTGCGCCGCTGACCCCGAACTTCAACTCCTACGCGCTCGGCTGGAGCGTGACCGACTATCGCGGCGTCCGCGTGATCGCGCATGGCGGCGCGGTGTTCGGCGCGATCGCCTATGTCATCCTGCTCCCCGATCAGGATGTCGGCATCGCTGGCGTGGTCAATGCCGAGGAGACCGCGCTGCTGCGTGGCGTGATCCACACTTTGGTCGATCACTACCTCGGCGCCCCCGATCAGGATTGGCCGGCGCGCTTCAACAGCTTCATCGAAGCGCGCATCACCGGGGCCAAGGCGGCGCTGTCGACCACCCGCGCCGCACCCGCCAAGATCGGCCCGTCGCTCAGCCTCGACCGCTATGTCGGCACCTATCGCGACGCCTGGTATGGCGATGTCGTGGTGGCCAAGGGCAAGGATGGCGGCCTGACCATCGACTTCACCACCACCCCGGCGATGAAGGGCAAGCTGGTTCACTGGCAATATGACTCGTTCGTCACCCGCTTCGACGACAAGTCCTTGGAGCCCGCTTACGTGACCTTCGCGCTCGATGCCGACGGCAAGGTCGCGCGCGTGTCGATGAAGCCGGAAAGCCCGATCGCCGACTTCAGCTACAATTATCAGGATCTGGACCTGCGTCCGGTGGGAGCGACCAAGTGAAGCGCTTGTCGACCCTCGCCCTGCTGCTGCTAGGTGCCTGTGCGACCGCGCCCCAGCCGCCTGTCGAAGACACCGCGGGGCTGCACAAGCGCCTGCTCGTGCTCGACACCCATCTCGACACGCCGCTCCATTTCGGGCGTCCGGGGTGGAGTTTCGGCGACAAGCACGACCCCGCGACCGACATCGCGCAGGTCGATATGGGCCGGATGGAGGAGGGCGCGCTCGATGGCGGCTTCTTCGTCATCTACACCGATCAGGGGCCGCTGACCGCCAAGGGCTATGCCGACGCGCTCGCCTTTGCGCGTGGGCGCTCCGACGCGATCGACACCACCATCGCGCAATTTCCCAAGCGCATCGCCCCGGCACTGACCGCGCAGAACGCCCGTCGCCTGACTGGCGAAAACAGGCTGATCGCGTTCAAGTCGATCGAGAACAGCTATCCGCTGGGCGAAGACCTGTCGCTGCTCGCCGAATTCCACAAGCGCGGCGTGCGCATGGCCGGGCCGGTGCACGGCAAGAACAACCAGTTCGCCGATTCATCGACCGACAAACCGCGCTGGAACGGCCTCAGCCCGCTCGGTCGGCAATGGGTGGCGGAGATGAACCGGCTCGGCATGGTGATCGACGCCAGCCACTCCTCGGACGCGGTGTTCGACCAGCTGCTGGACCTGTCGCGCGCGCCGATCATCCTGTCGCACACCACCGGCCGCCACGCCTATGACCACCCCCGCAACCTCGACGACGCCCGCATCCGCGCGCTCGCGGCAAAGGGCGGGGCGATGTGCATCAGCACGATCTTCCTGTCCGAACTCAACCTCGCCGGCGAGCGCGGCGCATTGTTCGCGAAATATGAGCAGATCGCGACCCTGCCCCCCGAGGAACAGGTCGCGCTGGCCAAGCGCTGGCGCGAACTCGACAAGGCCCAGCCGCTGTGGGACGCCGATTTCGAGAAGTACATCGCGATGGTGCTGCACGTCGTGAAGGTCGCCGGACCCGACCATGTCTGCTTCAGCGGCGACTGGGACGGCGGCGGCGGGGTCAAGGGGTTCGAGGATATCTCGGCGCTGCCCCTGGTCACCGCGCGGCTGAAGGCGGCGGGCTATTCGGACGAGGATCTGGCGAAGATGTGGGGCGGGAATATCCTGCGCATCGTCGAGGCGGCGCAGAAGGCGGGGGGCTGACGCGCGCGCAGCCGCCCGACTCCATCCGATCGGCACCCCGGCCCTGCGCCCGGGTCCACTCCGCCTCGCGTCCCGCGCTCAAGCCTCTCGCGCCGCGCCCGCCTCCCGGTGGACCCCGGCACAAGGCCGGGGTGACCAGAGTGGTTTGGGAGCGCTTTCAAAAAGCTGGCGGTCGGCATCCGACGCCGTTGCTGTCCGGCGTGAGCGCCGATACAAAGAAATATTGGTCGCGCTGCGACACCTACAAATTTGGGGCTTGTTGACCTGAACAGCTTTGAGCAATCGCTGGCGCGTGTCCTCGACCCAGAGCACTACCTTTGGTCAATGATCACAGACGATCAGGGCGATAGCAGTCGCGCGAGGCTAGTAGAAATTCGATTGGACATTCCAAAAGGCTCAGTCGCAGCGGCTGACAAGGACATGATTGCCGCAGGTTGGCAATTGGCCTCTCGGCCTGATGAGCACACAGATGCTTTAGAGAGACTTTTCTGGAGAAAGACCACGGCGGTTCTCCCGCAAGATATTACTAGCCTTTTGACAAGCGCACTTCGCGTCGCGCATGAGCACCAAGGGACGTTGATGTCGTGGATGAACGTTGAGGATCTTGAAGCCAGCTAGGCCGCTTAACTTCGGCAGCTCACCGCCCACTATCAGTCATCCAGCCGTCACACCGATAGCGGCCGTCCCCGCACCTGCGCCCTCGCCTCTACAACGCCGACTTCGACCGCCGCTTGCCGTTTTCCTCGACCACTTCCTGCCCCTGCAGGGTCATCAGCGATTCCATCAGCTTTTCCTCGGCGCTTGAACACACGCCCAGCACCGTCGCCTCGGTACAGCCTTCGGCGGCGATATAGGCGTGGCCCATGTTTGAATCGATGTAGATCGACTCCCCCTCGTGCAGCACCACGGGGTCGTAGAATTCGGTATGCACCTCGACCGCGCCCTGCAGGACGTAGATGAATTCTTCGCCCGAATGGCGGACCAGCTCGCCGAATTCCTCGACCGTGCGCGCGCGAATCCGGGTGACGATCGGGATCATCCGCTTCCGGCGCAGCTCGGTATTCATGTAGAAATAGTCGTAATTGGCGGTCTCGACCCGCACCGCGCGGTCGAGCTTGCCGACGCTGCGGCGCGCGGTCACCGGCTGCTGCTGCGGATCGGCGGGCTCGCTGCTTTCGGCGAACAGCTCCGACATGCGCAGCCCAAGCCTTTGCGCGAGCTGGAGCAGCTTGTCATAGCTCAGCGTCAGCCGGTTATGTTCGATCTTGGACAGGGTCGACACCGGGATGCCGGTGCGCTCGCTCATCTGCTTGAGCGTCCAGCCCTCCTGACCGCGCAGGCGGCGCAGGAAACTGCCAAGAGTGGGGGCATCAGACATAGACGGCGATCACCTCAAGTTTCCGATCAGGACAGTCCGTCCCGATCGGCACCCTTTGGTGATAGCAGCCCCGCGCCGCCAGACAATCCCGTTGCGGACCTATCTCTTACACGCCGGTGGCCGCCTCGACTTCAATTCCCCTCCCTGAAAGGGAGGGGCTAGGGGAGGGTGTAGCGGCAAGCGAGGCTCGATGCCTCGAGCGCCGCTGTTTTGCCGCGCGGTCTGTTTGAGTCTTTGCGGCGCGCAGACGCGCGCACCCTCCCCCAACCCCTCCCTTTCAGGGAGGGGAGCCATATTGTGACCTAAACCCCGGGGCAGGGATGGCGCAGCACGCGCCCGGCGCGCGCGGCGGTCGGCTGTCCCTTTGACAGCGCCAGCGCGCCGTTGACAATCACCGTGTCGATGCCCGTCGGCGGTGTCGTCGGTGCCTCGAACGTCGCGCCGTCCTTGATCGTGTCCAGGTCGAACACGACCACGTCCGCACGCATTCCGGGGCGCAGCAGCCCGCGGTCGGACAGGCCCAGCCGATGCGCCGGCCATCCGCTCATCTTGCGGATCGCGTCGGGCAGGGTCAGCACCTTCCGCGCTTTCACATATTCGGCGATCATGCGCGGGAAGGTGCCGTTGGCGCGCGGATGCGGGCGGCCCTGCTGTTCCGGACTGACCGTCGAATCCGTCGCCGACGCATCGGTGCCGACGCTGACCCAGGGCTGCTTCATCGCCAGCGCGATATCGGCCTCGTCCATCATGAAATAGAGCGCACCGGCGCGCGCGGGCAGCGCGTCGAGCCAGATGTCCCACGCCGCATCAGCAGGGTCCTTACCCAGCGCCTTGCCGATCTCGGCAAAATTCCTGCCGTGGAACTGCGCATATTTGGGGTTCTGCGCATTGGCGAGCACGACGTTCGTCCACCCGCCCGACGCATGGACCAGGTTCGACCAGTCGGGTTGCGGCCCCGCGGCCAGGTCCCTCTTGAGCGTCGCGCGCACCGCCGGGTCGCGCAGCGCGGCATGCGCCGCCTCGCGCCCCTTGGCGAAGACATGGGTCGGGATCGTGACGTCGAGGCCCGTGCCGCCCGCGCGGTACGGATAGATATTGGCGCCGACATCGACCCCGCGGCTGCGTGCCGCCTCGATCCGCGCGATCGCCTGCGGCATCAGCTTGCCCCATAAAGGCGCATAGGCGGCCTTGATGTGGAAGATCTCGACCTTCGCCCCGCTGCGCTCACCGATGCTCACCGCCTCGTCGATCGCGGTCAGCAGCTTGTCGCTCTCGTCGCGCATATGGCTGGCATAAAATCCGCCGCACTTGCCCGGGATCGCCGCCAGCCGCGCCAGATCGCTTTCCGACTGGAAGGATGCGGGGTGATAGATCAGCGCGGTCGAGATGCCGAACACACCCGCGCGCATCGCGGTGCGGACCTCGCCCTCCATCGCCTTGAGCTGGTCCTCGCTCGGCGTGCCAGCGGCGTCGCCCATTACCTTCACCCGCGCCTGTACCGCGCCATAGTAAGTGCCGAAATTGACCGCGATGCCCTGGCTCTCCAGTCTGGTGAAATAGCCGGCAATCTCGTCGGCTGGCACCGCAGTGCCGCCCTCGCCCGCGATCAATGTGGTCACCCCCATGCGCAGCTTGTTCGCCGCCGATCCGTCCTTGAGCAGCGCGTTCTGGGAGTGGTCGAGCATGTCGATGAATCCCGGCGCGACATAGCGGCCGCGCGCATCGATCTCCTCGCGCGCCGTGCCCGTGACGGTGCCGATCGCGACGATCCGCCCGTCCTTGATCGCGACATCGCCGCTGACCCACGGATTGCCCGCCCCGTCGAGCACGCGCCCGCCGCGGATGACGATGTCGTACGCCGGGTCGGCGGGAGCGGTGGCCCCCAGCAGCAACGGCGCGGCGAGCAGGGCGAGCGGCCGGATCATGCCTGCGGCCCCCATACGCTGTCGTCGCACGAGACTTTGCCGTCGTGATAGACGATCGACGGGGTGCGGTCGGTCTTCAGAAAGGTCGGGCCGTCGAGATCGACGATCGAGCAACGCTGCGCCAGCACGAAAGCGGGGGCCATCGACAGGCTGGTGCCGACCATGTTGCCGACCATCACCCCAAGGCCCAGCTCAGCGGCCTTGTCGGCCATCATCAGCGCTTCGGTCAGCCCGCCGCATTTGTCGAGCTTGATGTTGATGACGTCGAACCGCCCCTTGGCGCTCTCGACATCGGCCAGCGTCAGGATGCTCTCGTCGCCTGCGAGCGGGATCGGCGAGGTATAGCCGTCCAGATCGGCTTCGGCTCCGCGCTGCAATGGCTGTTCGAGCAGGTCGACCTTGGCCTCGACCAGCACCGCGACCAGCGCGTCCAGTCGGTCGATCGTGTAGCCCTGATTGGCATCGACGCCGAGCCAGACATCGGGCCGCGCCGCGCGGATCGCGCGGACGCGCTCGGCATCGATCGCATCGTCGCCGGTCAGCTTGACCTTGATCGCGCGCGCATCGGCCCAGCCGCGCGCGGCCTCCGCCATCTTCGCCGGGTCGTCGGCGCCGAGCGTGAAGGTGGTGATCACCGGATGCGGCGCATCGATCCCGGCGATCTGCCACACCGGCACCCCCGCGCGATCCGCCTCCAGCTCCCACAAGGCCGCATCGACCGCATTGCGCGCGCCGCCTGCAGGCATCAGCGCGCGCAGGCCCATGCGGTCGATCCCCGCCTCAATCGCGCCGCGTGCGGCCTCGATCGCGGCAAGCATGTGATCGACATCATCGCCCAGATAATAGACGCCCGCCGCCTCGCCGCGTCCCCGCGCCTCGCCGTCCTCCAGCGTCACCACGACGATGTCGGAAGTCTCGAACACATGCCCCGAAATCCGGAAGGGGGCGTTGAGCGGCAGGCTCTCGCGCGCGACGGTCAGTTTCATCCCTCAATCCTCGACATAGACATATTGGTTCTGCTGGCCGTCATTGATGGTCAGCGTGCGCTTGCCGTCCTTCACCCCAACCAGCGCATCGACACCGATGCTGCCCGGCCCGCCCGACACGATCGACACGGTACCATCGGCATTCGTGCGCGTCGCGATCGGCCCTTCGACAAAGCCGGCCTTGATCCACTTCGCGCCCTTCTTCTCGCTGATCGTGATCTGCCCCACCGCCGGATCGTCATAGTGCCCGGCAAGGTTGCTCAGCACCGCCGGGTCGCCCGGATAGGTCAGCCGTCCGCGCCGCGCGGTCACCCCCGCCTTGATCCGCGCCGCCGCCGCCGCGACATCGCGCTCCGCCTCGGGCTGGCCGTCATAGAGGATTTCGAGCAGGCGGCGCAGCGTCGGGGCGAGCAAAGACGCGCCCGGATCGCTGTTGGTCAGGATCACCATGCCGACACCACTCTCGGGCAGCGCGTACCAGTTGCTATGATAGCCGAGCAGCGTCCCGCCATGGGTGACGACGTTGACGCCCTTCGCATTGGTCTGGAACAGCCCCATGCCGTACCAGCTGTCGGGACCGACCTGCACGCCCTTCTTGCGGCGCTCGGTCAGGTTCGCCTCGCTCACCACGCGCTTGCCGTCGAGCACGCCCTTGCCGAGCTCAAGCTGGACATAGCGGATCATGTCGGCGGTGGTGGCGAACGCCGCGCCCGCGGGACGATAGGGATAGGGCGAATAGTTGAAGTCGTTCGACATCAACGTCACCTTGCCGTCGATGTCGAGGCCATGCGGCGCCGCCCAGTTCCCCGCCATCCCCTCGGCATAATCGAACGTCGCGTCCTTCATGCCCAGCGGCTTGAAGATCTTCTCTTCCATCGCGAGGTCATAGGCCGCGCCGAACTCCATCTTGGGGTGGAGGACATAGCCCGCGACATAGCCCGCCGCCGATGCCAGCTGGTTATTATACTGGAACAGGTCGCCGAACTTGCTGGTCGGCATCGTCGCCGCCAGCTGGGTGAAGGTCGCCGATGCCGGCTGACCCTTGTCGGCGAGGATGAAGGCGTAGTCCTTGCGCGGCAGCCCGGTGCAGGCACACACCAGATGCTTGACCAGCACCGACTGCGTCACGTCGTCATTGCCCAGCCGGAATTGCGGATAGAGATCGACGACCTTCTGGTTCCAGTCGAGCTTGCCCTCATCCGACAGCACCGAGAGCAGCAGCGTCGTCATCCCCTTGGTGTTCGACGCAATCATGAACTTGGTGTTCTGATCAACCTTGTCGGGCGATCCCAGCGCGCGCACGCCAAAGCCGCCCTGCCACAGCACTTTCCCGTCATCGATCAGCGCAAAGCCGATCCCCGGCACCTCCAGCGTCTGGCGCGCCTGTTCGACGAACTCGGTGAGCAGTTTGATCCGCGCGGGCGTCAGCTCGTGCGCGGTCTTGCCCGCAAAACTCTCCGCCTGATAACCGGCGGGCTTGAGTCCCGCCTGCACCACCGACAGCGCCGCCGAACGCTTGGCGGCCGTGCCCGCAGCGCCATCGGCGATCAGCACCGTCCACGCCGTCCCCTTGCGCAAGGCGAGGGCGGACCGCACCGCACGCTCGGTCGGCGCGACCTCGTACGACAGCGCCAGCCGCTCGTCCCAGCCATCGCCCGCCGGAACCGGTGTCGCGAGCCGTGCCTCCGGCCCTGCGGCACCGCGCACGACCGCCCAGGCCTTTGCCGCTGCATCCTTGCCGTCGCTCGCCGTGCCGATGTCGACCACGGAGATGCGCAGGTCACCCTCGGGCGCAGTGAAGGTCACCGCCTGCCCGGTCCGCGCGGCGCTCCAGTCCTTGGGCTGGACGAACTGCACGCCGCTGCCGGTCTTGCCCGGCGTGTCGGCGGCGACTGTCTGCGCCAGCGCGGCGGCGGGCAGGGTCATCAGGGCGAGTGCGGTGAGGAACTTCATGCGACCTCTCCTTTGGGGTTTCAGGGTTTGACCTGGTGGAATGCGACATGCGGAAGCGAGCTGAACCCCAGCCGCCATTTGCCTTCACCGCCATAGAATTGCAGCCGCTCGAACGGTCCGCCCGCGCGTGCGCCGGTGCGCCGCTCGTACAGCTGCGGCCCGATCCGCTCCCAATGCGTCTTCGCGCCCTCGACCACCAAGGTGATCGCGTCCGGCCCGGCGGCCACGACCTGCCAGTCGCGGGCCGGATCGGCCGGGCGGGCATAGTCGCGGCGGTTCATGCGATAGGCGCCGACGGGCACGCTCTCCCCCGCCGGAGCCGCCACGCGCGGCGCGGGATCGACCGGGAACAGCCGCCCGATCAGCGCCTCGACCAGCTCGGTGCGTCCGCCATAGCTGCCCTGACCGCCGGTCTCGGACACGAAGAAGCCAAGCCCCGCTTCGGGCGCGAGGATCATGTTCGAATGAAAATCGCCGGTATTGCCGCCATGCCCCACCATCCGCGGCCCGGCCTTGCGCACCACGAAAAAGCCATGCGCCATGCCCTGAAGGCCGGGTGCATTGGCGCCGGAGTCGCGCATCAGCAGCGCGACCGATTCAGGTTTCAGGATGCGCTTGCCGTTCAGCGCGCCGCCGCTCAGCATCGCGAGCATGAAGCGGCTCATGTCCGCGCCGCTGCTGCTCGCCGATCCCGCCGGCATCACCTGGCTGAACAGCTCGAACGGTTCTGCGACCAGCTTCCCGTCCTTGACGACATAGCCGCTCGCCATGCGCGGTTCGAGCGCGGCGGGCAACGGCTCGCGGAAGGTAGTGGAGCTCATGCCGAGCGGCGCGAAGATGTGCTGTTCGACATAGTCGGGGAAGGGCATGCCCGACACCCGTTCGACAATATAGCCGGCGATCGCCGAGCCATAGTTGGAATAGGAAATTTCGCCATCCGCAGGCCAGAGCCGCTCGGGCACGCGCTGCTTGAGCCAGGTCTGATAGGGGATCAGCTTGTCCACCGACGGCGCGGTGAGGTTGCCGACATCGCCCATCCCCAGCGCATGTGACAACAGGTCGCGCACGCGGATCGGCTTGCCCTCGAACTCGGGAATCTTGAAGTCGAGATAGGTGTTCACGTCCGCGTCAAGATCGACCTTCCCCGCCTCGACCTGTTGCAGCAACGCCGACCAGGTGAACATCTTCCCGGTCGATCCGGGGCGGAACAGCGTCCGCATCCCGTCGACCGGAACGCCCTTGTCGACATCGGCAAAGCCATAGCCGCGCGAGAACAGGATCTTGCCCTGATAGACCACGGTAACCACCGCGCCCGCCATTTCGCGCGTTGCGATCTGCTGCGCCATCACGCCATCGACGAAATCGGCGAGCCCGGCGATGCGGGCAGGGGGGATGCTATAGGCTGCGGCGGGCGCGGGTTCGCGGCTGTTGGCGGCGGCGGGCAGCGCCGTGCCGATCAGCGCGAGCGCGGCGGTGGCGCGCAGCCAGGACGAAGGTCGCGGCATCACTCTCTCTCCCCTTGAATTGTGCGGCACGGGCGGCGCGGCGCCCGGATGGTTCCCGGTGCGCCGCGCCCCGATCATGCGAGGCAGCTCGAAACGAGCGCGTCGAACGCGGGTCCGCCGCGGATCGGATCGGCGACCGGCAGGCCCAGCCGCTCGCTCTCGCGCGCCATCAGTTCGGCGGCTTCCTCGGCGCTGAATGCCGATGTGTTGAAGGCAAATCCGCCGCAGCGGATCGCGGGATTGGTGCGGCTGCCGAGACGCATGGTCAGATCGATGATCTCCTCGATCGATGTCAGCGCAAAGCCGGCGGTCCCCAGCATCTCGCGCCGCCCCGGCTCATGGCACACCACGAACACGTCCGGCTGGCTGCCATGGAGCAGCCCCAGCGAGACTGCGGCATAGGCGGGGTGGCTCAGCGCGCCCTGGCCCTCGATCACGTCCCAATGGTCGGGCGCGGCGTCGGGCGACAGCATCTCCGCCGCGCCTGCCTCGAAGTCGGAGACGACCGCGTCCATCGGCACGCCGCCGCCTGCGATCATGATCCCGGTCTGGCCGGTCGCGCGGAAATCGGTCGCGACGCCGCGCGCCTCGAACGCCCGCCACAGCGCCAGCGCGGTGTATTTCTTGCCCAAAGCGCAATCGGTGCCGACGGTCAGCAGCCGCTTGCCGCTGCGCTTGCGCCCGGTGCCGACCGGGATGCTCGCCGGGGGCACCCGCACGTCGATCAGGCGACGGTTCAGCCGCTCGGCGACATGGGCAAGACCCGGAATGTCGGACAGCCGCGCGTGCATCCCGCTGACGATGTCGAGCCCGGCCTCGAGTGCGTCGAGCAGTGCCGCGCGCCAGCTCTCGGGGATCACGCCGCCGGGATTGGCAACGCCGATCACCATCGCCCGTGCCCCGCGCGCCTGCGCTTCCGCCGGGGTCATCGCAGCGAGGCCGGTGGTGACGTCCGCTTCAGGCAGCGCATATTCGCCGATGCACCGCTCGGGCGCCCAGTCGCGCAGGCCGAACGCGGTCTTGGCAAAGCCTGGCTCGGTCGTATCGCCCAGGAACAGCAGATAGGGTTGCGGCAGCGCCAGCGCGTCGTAATCGGATGCATCGGCGGGGACGGCGAGGGTGGTGATCGTGCCCATGATCAGCCGCCCCAGGTCGCGGTCAGCAGCCGCTGGAAATTGCCGCCCAGCACCGCCTTGATGTTCGCGTCGGAATAGCTGCGGCGGATCAGCTCATCGGCCAGCGCGTACATTTTGAGCGGGTGGTCGAACCCGTCCACGTCGATCTTCTCACGAAAGGCGTAACTGTCCTTGTAGGCGCCGCGCAGCATCTTGTTCATCTCCGGAGACGTGTCGTCATAGCCGTACAGGTCGGAATCGGTGCCGATCCCGACATGCTCGATGCCGACCAGCTTCACGACATGGTCGATATGGTCGGCATAGTTGCGGATGGTGGTGGGGTCGGTCTTGCTGACGAAGTTGCGCACGCCGGTGATGCCCATCACCCCACCCTTCGCCGCCATCGCCTTGATCGCCGCATCGGTCTTGACGCGCGGATGCTCGATCAGCGCGCGGCAATTGCTGTGCGTGATCGATAGCGGCTTGGCGGAAATGTCGATGGCGTCGAGCGTGGTGCGGTCGCCGCAATGCGACACATCGACCAGCATCCCGACCGCGTTCATCGCTTTGATGATCTCGGCGCCAAAATCGCTCACCCCGCCATCGACGCGGTCGGTCGCGCCCGACCCGATGCGGTTCTGCGAATTATAGGTCAGCTGTGCACAGCGCTGGCCGAGGTCGTAGAAGGTCTTGACGTCGGCCGGGCGCAGGAAGTGATCGGCGTTCTGCAGCCCCATGATCACCGCGACCTTGCCGTCACGCTTGGCGCGCAGGATGTCCGCGAAATTGCCGATGCCGGTCAGCACATGGCTGTTGCGCGCGACATAATTGCCCCAGATCGCAAAGAAGTTGAACGCCGCTTCCTTCGCGTCCGGACCGCCCAAGCCAACCGCGTGGTGGATCGCGGTGATCCCGCTCGCGCGGAAATCACCGACCATCTGGTCGCTCATCGGCTTGGCATAGAATTCGGGGCTGAAGTCGATCTTGATCGGGGCCAGCATGTCCACGACCACCGACTGGCGGACCAGCTCGATCGCGCGCTTCGAATAGCTGCGCCCGCTGACCGGATCGACCTGAAAGGCGGCGCGCGCGACATAGGGTGCGGCGATCGCTGCGGTGCCCAGCGCACCGATGGCCTGACGACGAGAAACCCGCATTGCCCACTCCCCGAATTTTCTAATAAGGACGCTATAGTCCCAAATGGAGAAGGTCAACCGGCGTGCGCGGTGGGTACGGCAGTTTCAGCCGACCACGCATGTGCTCTGCGGCAATTTCCGCATCGGTCTGCGGGATAATCAGCGGAATAATTGCGATAAATATCGCTATTGAGAAACATATTGTCCTGATCCGGACAATATGTCACTTTTCTTGCGCTGGGAGTGGATGGTCGCCCGAGAGGCAGGCCAACAAACAGGGGGAAGACATGCGCAAGATCGTATCGAATCTGGGACGCGGACTCGCTCGGGGGAGCAGTGCCGCAGCATTGACGGCCGCATTGCTGGCCGCCGCACCGGCCACTGCCCAAACCGCTCCGGAAGCGGAGGATGATGCCGCGTCACAAGACGACTCCATCGTGATCACCGGATCGCGCATCGTCCGCGACGGGTTCGAACAGCCGACGCCGACCACCGTGATCGGCGAAGACGAGCTGCGCCTCGGACAGCGTCAGAACCTGGCGCAGGTGCTCAACGACTCGCCGTCTTTCCGCCCCACCGCGACGCCGCAGGTGCTGGTCGGCAATACCGGCAGCGGCACCGCGCCGGTCGATCTGCGTGGCCTGGGTCCCAACCGCACGCTCACCCTAGTCAACAAGCGCCGCTTCGTCGGCAACAACAACCTCAACTATGTCCCGATGGGGATTGTCGAACGGGTCGAGGTCGTGACCGGCGGCGCATCCGCCGCCTGGGGCTCCGATGCCGTCGCGGGCGTCGCCAACATCATCCTCAAGGACCGCGTCTCGGGCATCACCGTCGGCGGGGTCAGCGGCATTTCGTCGCGCGGTGACGGCGCGCGCTATGGCGGCGACATTACCGCCGGCACCTCCTTCGCCGATGGCCGCGGGCAGATCATGTTCAGCGCCGAATATGTGAAGGACGAATCGATTCCCGATCGCAATTCGCGCGATCGGCTGGGCAGCGCGGGGATCGTTCGCCTCAACCCGACCTCGACCACCGACCTGCGCCAGGTCCTTGTCCCCGACGTCAATTACGGCAACCAGACGCCGGGCGGCCTGATTACCACCGGTGTGCTCGCGGGACAGATGTTCAACAGCGACGGCAGTTTGAGCACCTATGGCGCGGGCACCTCGCTCAACGCCAACCCCGCGATCCGCTTTCCGGCGCAGGTGCTGGGCGGGGCCAACGCCGTCGGCCTGTACGACGTCATCGCCGTGACCACGCCGGTCGAACGGATCAGCACCTATGGCCGCGCGACCTATGATTTCGGTGCGGTAAAGCTGTGGGCCGATGTCACTTATGGCCGGTCCAGATCGACCTATGCCTTTCTGCCCGATATCGGCCTTGGCGCGCAGACGATCTCGGCGAGCAATCCGTTCCTGTCGCAATCGATCCGCACGACGCTGGCCAATGCCGGCGAGACCAGCTTCACGCTCGGCCGCCTTTATACCGGCCCGTACAGCCTGATCTATGACGGCACGCGCACGCAGAAGGAGGGCGCGGTCGGGGTCAACATCGATCTCGGCGGCACGTGGAAGGCCAGCGCGCATTTCAGCCATGGTGAGGTCGATCAGGCGCAGCGCATCCGCAACGCGCGCATCGTGTCGCGCTTCAACAATGCGATCAATGCGGTGTCGAGCGGTGGCCAGATCGTCTGCGGCATCAACGCCGATGCCAACGCCGGCAATGACGATGCGGCATGCCGTCCGCTCAACCTGTTCGGCCTCAACGCCGCCTCGCCCGAGGCGCTCGCCTATATCCGCGGCACGCAGCAGAACGACACGACCACCAAGCTGGATGCCGCCGCGGTCGAGGTGCAGGGCGACCTGTTCTCGCTGTGGGCCGGCCCGGTGACGGTAGTGCTCGGCGCGGAAGGGCGTTGGGAGGAGCAGCGCTCGGTCAGCGGCGCGCTCGACCTCGCCGGTGCGTTCGGTCCGCTCAACCTGTACGGCTCGCCGGTCAGCGGCGGCTATGACGTGCAGGAAGGGTTCGGCGAAATCGCCTTCCCGCTGTTCAACGCGGAAGGCACGGCCAAGGTCGATCTCAACGGCGCGGCGCGCTATTCCGACTATAGCCGCAGCGGTGGCATCTGGTCGTGGAAGGGCGGCGCGACGGCGAACCTGTTCGACTCGCTGCTGCTGCGGGGCACGCGCTCGCGCGACATCCGGGCGCCCACCATTACCGAGCTGTTCTCGAGCCGGGCGATCAATGTCGGCCCGTTGGTTGATCGCGATACCAATGGGCGTGCTGCGGCGAACCCGGCGTATAACCCCACCCCGGCGACGGTGACCACGTTCAGTGGCGGCAATCCCGATCTAGTGCCTGAAATCAGCCATACGACGACTTTGGGCGCGACCTTCTCGCCGAAATTCCTGCCCGGCTTCAATCTGTCGGTCGACTTCTATGACATCAAGATCGACGGGGCGATCAGCACCCTGTCGGGGTCGAACCTGACGCTGGCCTGTCGCAACGGCAACGCGGCCGCCTGTGGGCGCATCACCCGAGATGCGACAGGCACGGTGACCGAAGTCCGCTCGAACTCGCAAAACATCGCGGTGTTCGAAACCAGCGGGTTCGATATCGAGGCATCCTATGTCTTCCCGATGTCGGGGATTGCCAACATCCCCGGGACCTTGCGGGTCCGGGCGCTGGCAACGCATGTCCGCGACTTCGTGATCGACACCGGCGTGTCGCGAGTCGACACGGCGGGCGATGTCGGCGCAGGCACCGGCAACGCGATCCCCAGCTGGCGCGGGACGCTCAGCTTCGTCTATCAGAACGACACGCTCGGGCTCGATGCGCGGGTCCGCTATGTCGGCGCGGGCAAGTTCAACAGCCAGCTCGACCAGTCGGTCAACCCGACCGGCTATCTCGTGAACAACGATATCGGCGCCTATGCCTATCTCGACCTGGGCGCGCGGGCGAAGGTGATGGATCGCCTGACCCTGTCGCTCAACGTCAACAACGTGCTGGATCAAAAGCCGCCGCTCAGCCCGGTCGGCCCGGTCTTCTATGACGCGGTCGGCACCTATTTCTCGCTCGGCGCGCGCATGAAGTTCTGATCACGCGCCTCCCAAGCGGCGCACACCGGCCCGGGCATCGCGCGATGTCCGGGCCGTTTTGCCTGTTGGTGCCATTTTCGATTTTGCGCGTTGTCGCGTCGTGACCGAAATGATCGACCGCCATCTCGCCCGGATCAACGCGCGCCACCCCCTCAGCAATGAGGAGGTGGCGGCGATCCGCGCCCTCTTCACCGCGTCGCAGGGCGTCGGCGCGCATCAGACCTTTATCGAGGCGGGGGCGCGGCTCGACCACAGCATCCTGATCCTCGACGGCATCGCCGCGCGCTACAAGGATCTGCGCGACGGCCAGCGTCAGATCACCGCGCTCCACGTCCCCGGCGATTTCGCCGATTTGCACAGCTTCACCCTGAAGCGTCTCGACCATTCGCTGATGGCGCTGACCCGTTGCCGCATCGCGCCGGTTCCGCACGCGCGCATTGCCGACCTCATCGAACGTTTCCCGCGCATCGGGCGGATCTACTGGTTCTCGACCAATCTCGACGCGTCGATACATCGCGAATGGGTGCTGTCGATGGGCGCACGCAATGCACTGGCGCGGATCGCGCATCTGTTCTGCGAGCTGCAGGTGCGGCTCGACATTGTCGGGCTCGGCGATGCGCGCGGCTATGCGCTCGACCTCAGCCAGACCGACCTTGCCGAATGCCACGGCCTGACCCCGGTGCATGTCAACCGCTCGCTCCGCCGGTTGCGCGAGATGGGGGTGCTGACCTTCCGCTCCGGCCGGGTCGAGATCACCGATCCGGCGGCATTGCGCGCGATCGCCGAGTTCGACCCGGACTATCTCTATCTCAACCCCGATCCGCTTTAACACCGGTTAGCCGGTGATCGCGCGCGACGCGCTACCGCCTCCTGCGACACAGGAGGATATCAGATGGACCCCGATCTCGACTATTACCGCACCCGCGCCAGCGAGGAGCGCGCCCGCGCGGCCGCAGCCAGCGACCCGGCGGTGCGCCGCGCGCATCAGGCGATGGCCGAACGCTACGAACGCGTGGCGGCGGGGGAACGGCTGACGCTGGGCATTGTCGAGCGCGGCTGAGCCCTGCCGGACCAGCTTTGCGGCAAAATGGTATGAAGGCCCCTTGAAGTGTTCCGACCAATTGGTTAGTCCAATGGGTATAGAGAACAGATTGAGGGGATCGGGATGCGGATTGCGGCGCTCATTGCCTGTGCGGTGCTGGCCGCGCCTGCACCCGCTTTCGCCGCCGACCATCTGGTCGCCGACCCCGCCGCCTATGCCGCTGCGGTCAAGAAGGCGAAGCCCGGCGACCGCATCATCCTGCGCGACGGGGTGTGGCGAGATTTCCAGATCATCTTCACCGGACGCGGCACCGCCGACAAGCCGATCACGCTGACCGCGCAGACGCCGGGCGGCGTGATCCTGTCGGGCCAGTCGAACCTGCGCATCGGCGGCGAACATCTGGTCGTCTCCAACCTCGTCTTCCGCGATGGCTGGTCCCCGACCAAGGAGCTGATTGCGCTCCGCCGCGATTCGAAGACGCCCGCATCGCACACCCGCCTCACCGGCATCGTCGTCGACCGCTTTACCAACCCCGATCGCCGCGCCGAGGATCACTGGGTCGCGATCTATGGCACCGACAACCGCGTCGACCACAGCTGGTTCGCGGGCAAGGGCAACGGCGGCGTCACCCTCGCGGTGATCCGTCCCAAGGGCCAGCCGGGCGAGAATCGCGCGCGCATCGACCACAACTTCTTCGGCCCCCGCCCGCCGCTCGGCTCGAACGGCGGCGAGACGATCCGCATCGGCACCAGCGACGAATCGCTCAGCGACTCCAGATCGATCGTCGAGAATAACTGGTTCGAAGGCTGCGATGGCGAGGTCGAGATCGTCTCGGTCAAATCGGGCGGCAACGTCATCCGCGGCAACATGGTGGTCGAATCGCAGGGCGCGATCGTGCTGCGTCACGGCAACGGCAATCTGGTCGAGCGCAATATCTTCCTGGGCCGCGGCAAGGCGTCGACCGGGGGGATCCGCGTGATCAACCGCGACCAGATCGTGCGGCACAATTACCTCGAAAACGTCACCGGCACCTCATTCCTCAGCGCGATCGCGGTGATGAACGGCGTGCCGGACTCGGCGGTCAATCGCTATCATCAGGTCGCCAATGCGGTGATCGAGCGCAATACGATCATCGATGCCGCGCGCATCACCTTCGGCGCGGGCGCCGATGCCGAACGCAGTGCGCCGCCGGTGTCGAGCCGCTTCACCAGCAACCTGATCTACACCGCATCGGCCAAGGACATTGTCCGGGTCGAGGGCGATGCGGCTGGCATCGCCATGGCCGGCAACGTCCAGTCGGGTCCGCCGCCCAAGGGGCTGACCGGCTTCGCACAGGCCGACCTCAAACTGGTCCGCGCCGCCAACGGCCTGCTCTATCCCGCCGATCCCGCGCTCGCCGCCACCGGCGCCCCGCGCGACCTCGTCATGCTCAAGCGCGAGGATGCCGGCCCGTCCTGGTACCCCAAGGATGCGCCCGCCAGCACCGGCCGCACGCTCGACGCCGCTCCCGGCGCACTCGCACAGGCGGTGGCACAGTCCGGCCCCGGCGACACGATCCGCGTCGCGCCCGGCACGCACCGCGTCACCGCGCCGATCGCAATCGGCCACAGCCTGACGCTCACCGGCCCGCGCGCCGCGATCATCGAAAGCGCATCGCCGACCCTGTTCCAGCTGCTTCCAGGCGGCAATCTCCACCTCAGCGGCGTCACCCTCTCCGGCGCCGCTGCCTCACCGACTGCGGCGCGCGCCGCCCTCATTCG
Source organism: Sphingomonas sp. (assembly GCF_035998645.1). GTDB lineage: Bacteria > Pseudomonadota > Alphaproteobacteria > Sphingomonadales > Sphingomonadaceae > Sphingomonas. The sequence goes on along the minus strand of NZ_DASYHL010000002.1, from coordinate 67,844 downwards.
TGCGCCGCAGTCGGTGAGCATTTTGAACTATCGCGTGACGCTCAGCGACGTTGCCGTGCGCGACGCCGCCGACGTGATCGCCACCACCCCCGGCACCTTTGCCGAGGATATCGCAATCCGCCGTTCGACCTTCGCCAACGTCTCCGGCGCAGTCATCGCCGCCGCCGCCGAAACCGGCAGCAAGGGGCTGTACAGCGCCGAGCGGATCACGATCGCCGACAGCGACTTTACCGATGTCGCGACCATCGCCGATGTCGCGCGGCTCGGCACCGATGAAAGCACCTTCGGCCCGTGGTTTGCGATGACCGGCAACCGCGTCGTCGGTGGTGGCGCGGTGCGTCTCTCGGGCGTCCAGAATGTCGCGATCACCGGCAACCGCTTCGATCGGGCAGGCGGCATCGCGATCGCCAACAGCGTCGGCGCGCCGGTGGTCCGCATCACCGCCAATGTCTTCGCCGCGACGCCCGAACCGGCGATCACACGCCTTTACCCGCAGGGGACGCCCGACATCGTCCTTGCCGACAATCAGATGGACGCGCTGCGATGATCCGCACGACCCTCGCCGCACTGCTCCTCGCCAGCGCCGCGCCCGCTTTCGCGCAGGACACCGCGACCGCGCCGGTCCTCACCAGCCTCGACGCCTGGCGCACCATGGCCGACGGAGCGCAGAGCGCCCCGCTGTTCGCCCGCGAACTCGCCGCCGCGCGCAAATCGGTCGATGCCGGCATCCGTGCCGGGATCGACGTGCCAGTGCCCAAGGATCGCGGCGGCGGGCCGACGCATGAGCGGCACAAGGCGAACTACAAGCTGATCCAGCAGGCCGGCGCGCTCTACCGCCTGACCGGTGAGCGGAAATATGCCGACTATGTCCGCGACCTGCTGCTCGCCTATGCCAAGCTCTATCCCACGCTTGCCAACCACCCCGCCGCGTCGGATCAGGTCCCCGGCCGCCTGTTCTGGCAGAGCCTGAACGACAGCGTCTGGCTGGTCCATGCGATCCAGGGTTACGACGCCGTCCGCGCCGACCTGACGCCCGCCGAGCGCAAGACGATCGACGAGTCCGTATTCCGCCACATGGCCGCGTTCCTGACCAGCGAGTCGCGGACGTTCGATCGCATCCACAACCACTCGACCTGGGCCAATGCCGGGGTCGGCATGGCCGGCTATGTCCTGCGCGATCCCGTGCTGGTCGAACAGGCGCTGAAGGGCAGCGACCGCTCGGGCAGGGTCGGCTTCCTGCGCCAGCTCGACCTGCTCTTCTCCCCCGACGGCTATTATGCCGAGGGGCCTTACTATCAGCGCTACGCCCTCCAGCCGTTCGTCGTGTTCGCACAGGCGATCGAAGCGAACGAGCCGGGCCGCAAGATCTTCGCCTATCGCGACGGCATCGTCTTGAAGGCGATCCGCACCGCGATCCAGACCAGCTACGGCGGCTATTTCTTCCCGATTAACGACGCGATGCCGGACAAGAGCCTCAGGACCGAGGAACTCTATCAGGGCGTCGCCATCGGTTATGCCGCGACCCAGGATCCCGGTCTCCTCGGCATCGCAAAGTGGCAGGGCAAGGTCGCGCTGTCGCCGGAGGGGTTCGCGGTCGCGCGCGACATCGCCAGCGGTAAAGCCAAGCCCTTCGCCTTCGCCTCGACCCTGCTCCGCGACGGCCCCCAAGGCAAGGACGGCGCGCTCGCCATCCTGCGCTCCGGCCCGCAGGAAACCGCGCAGGTCATCGTCGCCAAGAACACCGCCCAGGGCATGGGCCATGGCCATTTCGACAAGCTGGGCTGGCTGCTCTACGACAATGGCCAGGCGGTGGTGACCGATTACGGCGCCGCCCGCTTCCTCAATATCGAGGCGAAGGAGGGTGGCCGCTACCTTCCTGAAAATGAAAGCTGGGCGAAGCAGACCGTCGCCCACAACACGCTGGTGGTCAACGAAACCAGCCATTTCGACGCCAAGCTGAAACCAGCCGAAGCCGCCGCACCGACCCAGCTGGCGTTCGTCGGCGAAGGCCCGCTGCGCTTCAGCATCGGCGAGATGGCGGGCGCCTATCCCGGCGTGACCTTCCGCCGCGCGCTGGTGCAGGTCGATCTGGGCAGGAACGCGCCGCTCGTCCTCGACCTGATGACGGTGAAGAATGCGGGCAAGGCCACTTACGACCTGCCGCTGCACTTCGCCGGGCACATCATCGACACCGACGTCAAGCTCGCCTCGAACGTCGCGACACGCCCGGTGCTGGGCACGGCCAATGGCTATCAGCACCTGTGGGTCGATGCGACCGGGCCGTTCGCGAACGGGCAAGGCCACGTCACCTGGATCAATCAGGGCCGCTTTTACAGCTACCGCATGGCGACGCCGGGCGCGCAGCTGATCGTCGCGGAAAGCGGCGCGAACGATCCGCGCTTCAACCTGCGCCGCGAACCGGTGCTGATCCAGCGGCTGAGCGGGGCAGGGGGCGCCGCGTTCCTCAGCCTGCTCGAACCGCATGGCCGCTACGACGCCGCGACCGAGACCACGACCGGCAGCCGCAGCGGCGTGGCCGGCCTGATCCTCACCGAAACCGCCGGCGCGCGCGTCGCGACGATCACCCTGACCGGGGGCAAGACGATCCTGATCGCCATCGCCACCGATACGACTGCGGGCAAGGCGAACAGCGTCACTGTGAACGGGCGCAAGCTCGACTGGAGCGGCCCGGTCGGCCGCTTCGATGGTGCGGGGGCGGATAAGTGATGTCGCCGATCCACACAGCTTCGTCGAGGCCAGCAAGCCCCTCCCCTTCAGGGGAGGGGTTGGGGGTGGGGCCTCTCAGTCTCACCGAGACCGCTCGCCAAGAGGATAGGCCCCACCCCAACCCCTCCCCTGAAGGGGAGGGGCTTCTTTACGGATGGAGCAGCACATGAAATCGGGCTTCCGCTGGTGGATCATCGGCCTGATCGCGATCGCGACGGTCATCAACTATATCGACCGCAACGCGCTCGCGGTGATGTGGCCCGAAGTCGCCAAGGACATCGGCGCCGACAAGGAAGATTATGCGCTGCTGGTGACCATCTTCATGGTCTTCTACGCGCTCGGCCAATCGATCTTCGGCAAGATTTTCGACGTGGTCGGCACCCGCATGGGCTTTGCCATCTCGATCGTGGTCTGGTCGATCTCGATCGCCGCGCACAGCCTCGTCCGCTCGATGCTGGTGCTTGGAATGCTGCGCGCATCGCTCGGGATCAGTGAGGCAGGCAACTGGCCCGGCGCGGCCAAGGCCAACGCCACCTGGTTCCCGCGCTCCGAACGCGCCTTTGCGCAGGGGATTTTCAACGCCGGCGCCTCGCTCGGCGCGATCATTTCCGCGCCCTTGATCGCGATCCTGTTCGGGTTTGTCGGCTGGCGCACCACCTTCGTCATCGTCGGCGTGTTCGGCTTCCTGTGGCTGCTCCCGTGGATATGGGTCTACAAGTCCGATCCCGACGCCCACCCCTGGCTCAGCAAGGCAGAGCGCGAACACATCCTCGGCGCGAACGAGAAGGATGGCGGGACCCACCCCACCGGCTACGCCCCCTCAATGGGCCAGCTGCTGCGCCATCGTCAGGCATGGGCGGTGATGTCGGGCCGCTTCTTCCTCGATCCGATCTGGTGGCTGTTCGTCTCGTGGCTGCCGATCTACCTCAACGAGAGCTTCGGCTTCGACGTCAAGCAGATCGGCATGTTCGCCTGGGTGCCGTTCGTCGGCGCGATGGCGGGCTCGCTGTCGGGCGGCTGGCTGTCGGGAAAGCTGATCCAGCGCGGCTGGAGCACCGACAGGGCGCGCAAGAGCGTGATCGCATTGGGCTGCATCATCATGCTCCCCGCATTGCTGCTCACCGCCACCGCCGCGACGCCGCTCTATGCGGTGCTGCTGATCGCCGCGATCCTGTTCGGCTTCCAGGTCGCGATCAACAATATCCAGACGCTTCCCAGCGACTGGTTCGGCGGCGGTGCGGTCGGCTCGCTTGCGGGGATCAGCGGCACTGCGGCAGTCGCCGGCACGCTGATCACCACCTGGCTGGTCCCGGCGATGACCAAGGTCAGCTTCGCACCGATCTTCATCCTCGGCGCCGCGCTCGTGCCGCTGTCGCTGATCTGCATCTTCATCGGCGGGCGCATCGAGCCCGTCCAATCTGACACTCAAGACCAAGGGGCATAAATGCGTTTCAAGGATAAGCTCGTCATCGTCACTGGCGGTGGACGCGACATCGGCCGCTCGATCTCGCTGCGCTTCGCAGCAGAGGGCGCAAAGGTCGTCATCAACTATCGCAGCGACGAAGCAGCGGCGCTGGATACGCTGGCGGCGGTCGAGGCCGCAGGCGGCACTGCGTTGCTCCACCGCGCCGATGTGACCAAGTCCGATGCAGTCGCCGGCCTGATCGCCGCAGCGGCAGACTTCGGCGGCGGCACGATCGACGTGCTGGTCAACTGCGCCGGCGGCATGGTCGCGCGCAAGACGCTGGCCGACATGGACGAAGCGTTCTTCGACACGGTCATGGACCTCAATTTCAAGTCCGCCTTCCTCGTCACCAAGGCTGCGCTCCCGCACCTCGCCAAGGGGTCGGCGATCGTGAACTTGTCGTCGCAGGCCGCGCGCGACGGCGGCGGGCCGGGCGCGAGCATCTATGCCGCATCAAAGGGCGCGCTGACCACGCTGACGCGCAGCTGGGCGAAGGAACTGGGTCCGCAGGGCATCCGCGTCAACGCGCTGTGCCCGGGCCTGATCGGCACCAGCTTCCACGACACCTTCTCCAAGCCCGAGGGCCGCGCCGCCACCGCCGGCAACACCCCGCTGCGCCGCGAAGGCCATCCGGACGAGGTCGCCGCTGCCGTCGCGTTCCTCGCGTCGGAGGACGCCGCGTTCCTCACTGGGCTCAACATGGACATCAATGGCGGGCTGGCCTTTTCCTAAGGCCGCACCGCCCCGACAGGGGAGAGACGGGATGATCAGGATCACCACTGCGCTGACGGCGCTCGCGCTGCCGTTCGCCCCGCAGGCGCAGGCAGAGCTTCCGAAGGACGCACAGCCCGCGCTCGAAAAGCGTGAAAAGCGGATCGACTCTCAGCCGATCCGCGCGTTCAAGGTCATCCTGGTCGGTGATTCGACGATGGCGCCGGGCAGCGGCTGGGCGTCGATGTTCTGCGCGCTGCATGTCAAATCGACGGTGAATTGCGTCAATCTCGGCCGTGGCGGTCGCTCGACGCGCAGCTATCGCTCGGAAGGGTCGTGGAGCATCGCGCTCAACGAGGCGAAGGTCGCGGGCTATGACAAGACCTGGGTGCTGATCCAGTTCGGCCATAACGACCAGTCGACCCGTGCCGAACGCTGGACCGACCTCAACGGCGAATTTGGTGCGAATCTGCGCCAGATGATCGCCGATGTCCGCGCGGCGGGCGCGCATCCGGTGCTGGTCACCCCGCTCACCCGCCGCGAGTTCCGCGACGGCAAGATCTACAACAACCTCGCCGCCTGGGGCGCGGAGGCGAAGAAGGTCGGCGCGGCGCTACAGGTGCCGGTGATCGACCTCAACACGCGCAGCGCGGCAGTGGTTCAGCGGCTCGGCGCGGTGGATTCGACCGCGCTCGCCCAATCCCCGCCGCTCCCCGAAGAGCTGGAGGCTGCGAAGAAGGGCACGACGCTGAAAGCGCGTCCGGCGGAGGAAGCGCGCGAAGCCGCCGCCGACCTACCCAAGACCGGCCCACGCGGACAGCTGCGTCCCAAGTTCGACTACACCCATGTCGGTGAGACCGGTGCGAAGGTGTTCGCCAAGTTGGTCGCGCATGATTTCGCGGTCGCGGTCCCGGAGCTGCGGTCGCACCTGATGCCCTGACTCAATGTCTATACCAATTGGTTCGTGAATTGGATTGACAACGCGGCTCGGCCAATCTTAATGATTGGTATAAATAAATGATAGGGGAGGATTCTGCGATGGTTGTAGGCTCACGTTCGGCATCGTTGCGCCGTTCGCTGCTCGTCGGTGGCTCGCTGGCCGCGCTGCTCGGCGCACCGTCGGCCATCGCGCAGGAAGCCACGCCGCCAGCACAGGCTGGCGACGCGGATGCCGCCGCGGAAGAGGTGATCGTCACCGGCATCCGTGAGACCATCCAGACCTCGATCCAGGCCAAGCGCGACTCCGACACGATCGTCGATACCGTCTCGTCCAAGGAAATCGGCGAGCTTCCCGGCCAATCGGTGGGCGAGGTGATCGCGACGATTACCGGTGCGACCATCGACCGTGCCAATTACGGCCCGACCGAAGTGTCGATCCGCGGCCTCGGCTCGGGCCTCAGCCTGACCACGTTCAACGGGCGCGAGGCGACCAACGGCTCGGGCGACCGCGCGGTCAATTTTGGCCAGTTCCCGTCGGAGCTGTTCAACGCGATCAAGATCTACAAGACGCAACAGGCCAATCTGATCGAGGGCGGCGTCGCCGGCCTGATCGAAATGGAGACGCGTCGCCCGCTCGACTATGGCCGCCGCCAGATCCAGCTTGAGGCCAAGGCGAACTTCAATCCCTATCAGGACAAGATCACCGGAGAGGGCGCGTGGGGCTGGCGCGGCACCGCCAGCTATATCGACCAGTTCAAGCTGGGCGGGCTGGGCGAAGTCGGCATCTCGATCGGCGTGCAGCGCAACGACGTCAACGATCCGGTCGAGCGCTTCTATACCAGTTCGACCTGGTTCACCTGCAATGCGGCGGTCGTTTCCAGCACCAACTGCACCGAGGTGACGCGGCAACAGGGCAATGCCGGCACGCCGTTCTTCCATGCGTCTAACTCGTATCTCAATCGCCAGATGACGACGACCGATCGTCGTGATGCGATCTTCGGCGCGCTCCAGTGGCAGCCAAGCCCGACGATCGACATCAATCTCGATGCGCAATATTCGCGCCGCGACTATAGCGAGCGCCGCAACGATTTCGGCACGGCGGAGGGGCGCTACAATCTGCGCAACGTCGTGATCGGCGACAATAATCAGATGCTGTCGGCCACAGGTTCGGCCACGCTCCAGACGATCTCTGGCATGTTCGAGCGCGACGAGCGCTATCTGGGTCTGGGCGGCAATATCGAATGGACCCCGTCTGATCGCCTGACGGTCAGCATCGACGGCGGCTATTCGCGGACCAAGCGGCTCGATATCACGCGGCAGGTGCGGCTGCGCACCGATCCGTTCAACATCTATGGCGTGCGCACCGCGATCAACAATCAGCGCATTCCGTATTCGGTCGACATGACCCAGGGCTATCTGCCGGTTTTTACCTATGATGCGCGGTTCGATCCGACCAATCACGACCTGTTCAGCGACGATGCGCGCCTGACGCGATCGCAGGACGGGCGCACCGACGAAATCTGGTCGCTGCGCGGCGACGCCAGCTACAAGATGGATGGGTTCATCGAGCGGATCGACATCGGCGGTCGCTGGGCCAACCGCAAATTCTTCGGCTACAGCAACGACGTCAACATCGACCAGACCGACCTGGCGGTGGATCGCCGCGTCAACCTCGCTTGTCGCACGCCCTTCCCGCAGACCGGCTTCCTCGCCGACGCCTCGAGCCCGTCGATCGGCAGCTATGCGACCTTCGACGTGCTGTGCCAGTTCAGGGAGTATCTGGGCACTGAGGACCCGGGCAACAGCGGCAATCTCGACTCGGTCGACAATTCTCAGGTCACCGAACAGACCTGGGCCGGCTATGCCATGGCGACCTATTCTGGCGAGCTTGGCAATATCCCGGTGCGCGGTAATTTCGGCGTGCGCAGCGTGCGCACCGAAGTGACCTCGGACGGGTTCCGGGCGGATCTCGACGTGATTACCCGCACCGATGGCACGATCCTGCTGGTGGCGAGCAACGACCTTACCCCGGTTCAGATCAAGTCGAGCTCGACGCGCTGGCTGCCCAGTTTCAATGCGATCTTCGACCTGAGCGAAAAGATGCGCGTGCGCACCGGCTTCTATCGCGCGATGTCGCGTCCGGCGCCCAGCGCGCTCGGTGCGGGCCGCCGCATCGCGCTTGAGGTCGACCCCGGCACCGGCTTCACCTCGGTGACCGAGGCAATCGACAACATCTCCGCGACCGGCAGCCCGCGGCTCAAGCCGACCATGTCGTGGAACGGTGACCTCGCGTTCGAATATTATGCGAACAAGGAAACGCTGCTTGCGGCGACGCTGTACTACAAGCGCTTCAGCGGCGGACTGATGCCGTTTATCACCGATGAAACCTTCAACATCGGCGGCACAGACTATCAGGTTCCGGTCACTCAGACGACCAACAGCGATGAACAGAGCGACCTGTACGGGATCGAGGTCACGGCGACCAACCGCTTCACCTGGCTGCCCGGTCCGCTCAAGAATTTCGGCGCGAAGCTCAGCTACAATTACGCCTGGTCGGATTTCAAGACGCAGGACATCCGCTATGGCGATGTCATCGAATCCGACGGCAGCGTTACGCCTGGGCTGATTCCCACGGCCGGGCTCAGCGGCTATTCGAAGCACACATTGTCGTTTCAGGGCTTCTATGAGGTTGGCAGCTTCTCGCTGCAGGGCATCTACCGCTACCGCTCGCGCTATTATCAGGCGTTCACCTCGAACAACACGCAGCTGCGCTATGTCGAGGGGACCGACACGTTCGACATGACCGCGTCATTCCGCCTGAACCGTCAGGTCGATTTCCGGCTGCAAGCGCTCAATCTCTTCAACGAACCGCGCATCGAATATATGCCGGTGGTCGGGAGCACCCGGAACGTCGAATTTTACGGGCCGCAATATTTCATGAGCGTACGCGTGCGGCTGCGCTGACCGTTCCGTAACCAGCGCTTCGGACCAATAGCCTATTCCAAAATTTAGGCGGGTGGGGCATTCGAAGCGCTGGACCGGATCGAACCGAGGGATTGCATGGCAGAGCGCCGCCTGTTTCAGGAAGTTGCCGAGCGGATTGCCGCGATGATCGCGGGGGGAACCTACCCCCCGGGATCGCGGCTTCCGGGCGAGCGCGAGCTTGCCGAGCAACTCGGCGTCAGCCGCGTGACGATCCGGGAGGCGGAGATCGCACTGCAGGCGCAAGGACTGCTAGCCATCAAGACCGGGTCCGGTGTCTATGTGACTGACGGCAAGGTCACGCTTTCCGACGCGCCGCCGGTAGTCAGCGCGTTCGAACTGACCGAGGCACGCTCGCTGTTCGAAAGCGAAGCGGCGGCGCTTGCCGCATCGACGGTGACCCCGGAAATGCTCGCCCGGCTCGACGAACTGCTCGAAATCATGGGCCGCGACGACAGCGATGATGCCGCCTCGACCGCGGCGGATCAGGAGTTTCACCTGCTGATCGCCTCCGCTTCGGGCAATCAGGCGGTGATCCATGTCATCAAGCAGCTGTGGCGCATGCGCACCGAGATGCCGGAGGTGCGCACCACCTATGCCAGCGTCTGCCAGCATGACGGCCGCACTCGTCAGCGTGAGCATGCTGCGATCGTCGATGCGCTGCGTGTCGGCGATTCGGGCGCCGCGCGCATCGCGATGCGCCAGCATTTCAACCGCCTGCTCGAAGCGATGCTGGACGCGACCGAAGAGCGCGAGATCAGCGAATTGCGCCGCAAATCCGCCGAAAGCCGTGAACGCTTCCTGATGACCGCGCGCTTGCGCTAAGGCGCTGGCATGATCCGTTTTCTCGCCGCCGCCATACTCGCGCTCGCCGCGCCTCTGATCCTCCCCGCCCAGGATGAGGGCGTGTCCGAATCAGGCGACACCCGCCGTCGCGATGCAGCGGAAGCGGTTCGCGAAAAGATCCGCAACGACGTGCTCGCGCCGACCGTCGCGCCGCGCGGCTACGACGTCACCATCGTGGTCTTTTCGGACTACCAATGCGGCTATTGCCGCCGCTTCAGTCCAACGCTCGACGCATTGATGGCCAGCGATGCGAAGGTCCGCGTCGTCTATCGTGACTGGCCGATTCTTGGCGGCGGCTCCGGCCCCGCCGCGCGCGCCGCCATCGCCGCCAGCTTTCAGAAAAAGCATCTCGCCTTCCACCGCGCGCTGATCGCCCAGTCGGGGCGCATCGACACGACCAAGATCCGCGCCGCCGCCGATGCCGCCGGTGTCGACTGGACGCGGCTGCAGCGCGATCAGGTGAAGCACAGGGCGGCGATCGACGCCTTGCTCGCGCGCACCAACGATCATGCCCGCACGCTCGGCCTGTCGGGCACGCCGGGCATGATGGTCGGCCCCTATCTCGTCCCCGGCCTGGTCGATCTCCCCACGCTCAAGCGCGCGGTCGCCCAAGCGCGCGAGCGGCGCTGACTCCATAATCCTCCCCCGCCAGGGGGAGGTGTCAGCGCAGCTGACGGAGGGGAGGAAGGGGATCGGCAAGTGGCTCAAGGGCACAGCCGCCCGCCCCCTCCGACGCCTTCGGCGCCACCTCCCCCTGGCGGGGGAGGATCGTAATTCTCAACCCTCGCGGTCGCGCTCCAGCAATTCCTCGCGGACATGCACTGCCTGCACCGACAGTCGCACTTCGAACAGAAACGCGACCAGCCCGGCCGTCAGCAACAGCATCGACGCGATGAACGCCGCCGCGACGACGACGCCGATGTCGAGATGCACGATCTCCGCCCCAAACAGCAATGCGACGACCAGGCAGATCGCAATCGCACTCGCCACGCACAGCCAGATCGACGTGTTGATGATCGACAGCCGCCGGTCGATCAGCCGCAGCTCCCACACCTGCCGCTCATGTTCCGCGCCGGTCGAAACCGGGTGCAGTTGCTCGAGCTTGCGCGCGCGATCCACGACCCGCGCCATCCGCCCGACCAGCACGTTCAGAATACCGGCGATACCCGCCAGCAGGAACACGGGGGCGATCGATATCTGGATCGTCGCGGCGACGGTGGAGATCATGGGTGCCTGCATCGGGGCGAGCTTATGGTGCGCACCCGCTTCCGCCAAGCGACTTCCACGCTATGGTAACGACTTCGCGATAGACCCGCGCCCATGACGAAGCCGATGCCGCTCGCCGATTTCACGCGCCTGCCGCCGTTGCTGACCGCCAGCATCGGCGATGGCCTCGCGAGCGCGATCGACGCCGTCGCCACATCCGCCGCGCCGACGCATCGCTTCCTGCGCTATGGCTGGTTCGCCGCCGCACTCCACGCTTATGGCGGGGAAGCACGCACGCTGACCGTCGCGCGTGAGGGCGATCCGGTGCTCGCGCTGCCGATGGCTGCGATGGGACCAGCGCCGCTGCGTTTTGCGCAAATCCCCGGCTGCTACTGGCCGTTCCGCAGTTTTCCGGTCGCGCAGGACGTCGGGACCGAGGCGTTCGAGGTCGCGCTCGACCTGCTCGCCCGCCACGCCAATGCGCTGCGCATCGGCCCGGTCTACGACGGCGACCCCGCGCTGGAGGGGCTGCGCGCCGCCGCCGCCACGCGCGGCTGGGTCGCGCTCGACCGCTTCGTCGCCGAAAGTTTCCTGCTCGACATGGCCGCACTACAGGCCGAGGGAACCTGGCCGCGCAACTCGACGCTGCGCAAGAATCGCTTCCACGAAAAGCATCTCGCCGAACATGGCGAACCCGATTGGAGCTTCGTGTCCGGCACGGACTGGACCGCGCCGGCCTTCGACGCCCTCGCCGATATCGAGCGCAAGAGTTGGATCGCCGACCGCACCGACGGCCGCGACGCCAAGTTCACCGAATCCGGCCATGGTGCGTTCTGGCGCGCGGCGGCGCAGGACCCGGTGATCGCGGACATGCTGTGGGCCGCAGTACTCCGCATCGATGGCGAGCCCACCGCCTTCTCGTTCGACCTCAACGCCGGGTCGCTCAAATACGCCATTGCCAACAGCTATGACCCGCGCGTCGCCAAGCACTCGCCGGGGAAGCTGCTCTACTACCGCAACCTCGTCCGCGCGCTCGAGGACGGTATCACCACCGTCGATTGGGGCGCGGGCGACAGCGGCTACAAGCGGGTGATCGGCGCGGACGCCGGCCCCGCGATTCGCGACTGGCTGTTCGTCCGTCCGGGCGTGCCGGGCCTCGCCGCCAAGATGCTGCGCGGACGCTGGCGGGCGAGCGGGAATGCTGCTCCGTCAAACTCCCCTCCCTGAAAGGGAGGGGCAGGGGGTGGGTTTAGCAGCAAGCGAGGCTCGATGCCTCGATTGCTGCTGTTGTGCCGCTCGGTCGGTTGAGTCTTTTGAGCGCGCAGACGCGCGCACTCACCCCTAACCCCTCCCTTCCAGGGAGGGGGAATCAGGGCGCCGTCTCCACCGCGCGTGCTTCCGCGAGATACAGCCCGAACAATCCATCCTCGTCGGTCCACGCCCGCGTCACGGTCCACCCACCCGCAGCCAGCAGCAACCGCGCGTCGCGGTCGCCATATTTATGGCTGTTCTCGGTGTGAATCGTCTCGCCCGCCGCCATCGCAAAGCCGCGCCCGTCAACCTCGAACGCCACCGCGCGCTGTGCCTCAAGATGCATCTCGATCCGCGCGCGATCGTCATTCCACCGCGCGACATGGGCAAAGCTCTCGACCGGGATCGTGCCCGAAAGCTCGGCATTGATCCGCTCGAGCAGGTTCAAATTGAACGCCGCCGTCACACCCTGCGCATCGTCATAGGCCGGGACCAGCACCGCCGGGTCCTTGATCCGGTCGATTCCGATCAGCAGCGACGATCCCTCGCCCAGCGACGTCCGCATCGTCCGCAGCAAATCCACCGCCGCCACCGGCGCCATATTGCCGATCGTCGATCCGGGGAAGAACCCCAGCCGCGCCAGCCCACCGATTCCTGCGGGCAGCTTGAGTGGTTTGAGGAAATCCCCCTCCACCGGCTCGACCGCCATGACCGGAAACTGCGCCGCAATCTCCCGCGCCGAATCGCGCAAAAAGTCGCCCGAAATATCGATCGGCACATAAGCCGCCGGTCGCACCGCGCGCAGCAGCACCGGGGTCTTGACCGACGATCCCGACCCGAATTCGATCACCGCGCCGCCGGTGCCGGTCTCGCGCGCCACCTCCGGGCACACCCGCTCCAGCAACGCCGTCTCGGTCCGCGTCGGATAATATTCGGGCAGCCGCGTGATGTCCTCGAACAACTCCGACCCGCGCCGGTCATAGAACCAGCGCGCCGGAATCGCGCGTGGCCGCGCCGCCAGGCCGTTCAGCACATCGGCGCGAAACGCCGGATCGGCCAAGCCCGCCTGGCCATCCTCGATTTCCTGCTTGAGCATTACAGATCCTTCGCCAGCCGCACGCCGGTGAACTGCCAGCGCTGGTGCGGATAAAAGAAGTTGCGGTAGCTCGCCCGCGCATGGCCGCGCGGCGTCGCGCAGCTTCCGCCGCGCAGAATGAACTGCCCGCTCATGAACTTGCCATTATATTCACCGACCGCGCCCGGCGCGGCGGTGAAACCGGGATAGGGGCGGTACGCGCTGCCGGTCCATTCCCACACATCGCCAAAGAACGCCGGACCCGACGCAGCGGGCCTCGGTTCGACCGGCCCGGCGTGATCGAGCTGGTTGCCGCCCGCCGGGTCATGCCCGCTCGCCGCAACCTCCCATTCCGCCTCGGTCGGCAGCCTTGCGCCGGCCCAACTGGCATAGGCATCAGCCTCAAAGAAACTCACATGCGTTACCGGCGCGGCGGGATCGATCGCGCGCCGCCCGTCGAGCCCGAAGCGGGTCCAGCCACCGTCGCGCTGCTCCCAATAGAGCGGCGCATCGACCCCTTCCGCCTTTACCCACGCCCAGCCATCGGACAGCCAGTGGCGCGGATCGCGATAGCCGCCATCGGCGATGAACGCCGCCCATTCACCATTGGTCACCGTGCGGTCGGCAATCGCGTGGCGGTGCAGCAGCACGCGATGCCGCGGCCCCTCGCAATCGAACGCAAAGCCATCGCCCTGCGCGCCGATCTCGGCAACGCCTTTGGGACCTTCGATCCAGCGCAGCGGCCCCGGCATTTCGACCGGAATCTTGCGCTCACCCGGCCACATCGCCGGCTCGACCGGGTTGCACGAAAACAGGTGCAGAATGTCGGTCAGCAACAATTCCTGATGCTGCTCCTCGTGGTGACACCCGAGCGCCACCAGCGCTAACGCCGCCTCGGGCAAATCCGGCAGCGCGGCGACCAGCGCCGCATCCACCGCCGCGCGATAGTCCAGCACCTCCGCCAGCGACGGCCGCGTCACCATGCCCCGCCGCGACCGCGCATGGCGCTGCCCCTCGGCCTCGTAATAGCTGTTGAACAGAAACGGAAAGCGCGCGTCGTGCAGCTGATAGCCGTCCACGAAATCGCGCAAGACGAATGTCTCAAAGAACCAGCTGGTATGCGCCAGATGCCATTTCGCGGGCGAGGCATCGTCCATCGACTGAACGCTCGCGTCGGCATCGGACAGCGGCGCAACCAGATCGGCAGATAACGTCCGAACCGCGCGAAACCGCGCTTCAAGCGTTGTGCAGCACGCGGCGGGCATCGCCTTCGTTCGCATTTCGTTCTCCTAACCCGAAACGCGACGAGGGTCAAATCCTCAGCTCAGCGATGCGCCCCCGGCGTCCACAGAACGTCGCCACCCGCCGATTGGTTCATTTCGCGCGCAAGGACAAACAACAGGTCGGACAGGCGGTTGAGGTAGATAACCGCCTGCGGATTGATCGACATCGCCATCGCTGCGGCGGTCGCGCTGCGCTCGGCCCGGCGCACGATCGCGCGCGCCAGATGGATCGCTGCAGACGCCGCCGATCCGCCCGGCAGGATGAAGCTGGTCAGCGGCGGCAACGCGCCATTGGCCGAGTCGATCGCCGCCTCCAGCCGCGCGACCTGCGCCGGCACGATGCGCAAGGTCATCTCGCCCGGCGTGAAGTCCTCGCCCGGCGTGGCAAGGTCCGCGCCCAGATCGAACAGGTCATTCTGCACGGTGGTCAGCAGCGGCGCGGGATAGTCCGTCCCGATCGCCGCAATCGCGACCCCGATGGCGCTGTTCGCCTCATCGACATCCCCCATCGCCGCCAGCCGCGCATCATGCTTGGCGACGCGCGATCCATCGACCAGTCCCGTCGTCCCGTCATCGCCAGTGCGCGTATAAATCTTGTTGAGCTTGACCATCGGGCGGGGGTCTCCCCCTTACTTCCCGCTCGCCATCAGCAGCAGCAGCGCGACGATCGCAATCGCGATGCCCTGAAACAGGATGCGCTGCTGCATCGCCTTGTTCGACTTGAGCGCCGACTGGCTCGGCCCTTCGCCCGATTTCAGCTCCGCCTCGGTGACGCGCAGAAACGCGACGATCCCCTTGATCAGGGCGAAGAGGGTGGCCAGCATCGCGGCGACGAGCAAAAGGACAAGGAACAGCTGCATGACAGTAACCTAGTCCTTATCGTGTCCGGATTGAAGCCCTGTACTTGGGTGCAGTCCATGCCCGCCGCGCTTGCCTCAACTGCGGACTTCGCCCCGCCGCAACGCTGCCGCCAGCGCCCGCCCATCCGCTCCCGCTTCGCGCAAGGCGGCGAGCGTCGGTGCGCCATGGCGCTTCGCCAGCCGCGCGCCATCGGGTCCGGTCAGCAGCGCGTGGTGATGATAGTGCGGGACCGGCAGGTCGAGCAGCGCCTGCAACAGCCGGTGGACATGGGTTGCCGCCAACAAATCCTCGCCCCGCACGACATCGGTGACCCCCTGCGCCGCGTCGTCGATGGTCACGGCAAGATGGTAGGACGCCGGCGCATCCTTGCGCGCCAGCACGACATCGCCATGCGCGGCCGGGTCGGCGAGGATGGTGCCGAAACGGCTATCCTCGAACCACAACCCATTCCTCCCCCAGCTTGCTGGGGGAGAGGGACCAGCCGCAGGCTGGTGGAGGGGCCGCCCCGCAGAGGGCGGAATTTTGCCGAGCTGTTCCCGGCGGTCTTTGACCGCCGCCCCTCCACCCCCGCTTCGCGGCGGTCCCCCTCCCCTGAGCGAGCTCAGGGGAGGAATCGACGCCAGCGCCGCCCCCACATCCAACCGCCAACAATGCGGCACACTCCAATCCGGCGCAGCAAGCCTCCGGCACGTCCCCGGATACACCACCCCCTCCGGCCCATGCGGCGCACTCGCGCTCGCGGCGATATCGGCACGCGTGCAGAAACACGGATAGATCAGCCCCCGTGCGCGCAGATCGTCCAGCGCCGCCTGATACGCATCCAGCCGCGAAGACTGGAACAGCACCTCGCCATCCCATTCCAGCCCCAGCCAGTTCAGATCCGCCAGAATCGCATCGACATGCTCCGCCCGGCTGCGCGTCCCGTCGATATCCTCGATCCGCACCAGGAACGCGCCACCCCGCGACCGCGCGAAATCATGCGCCGTAATCGCCGAAAACGCGTGGCCGATATGCAGCCGCCCGGTGGGGCTCGGCGCGAAACGGGTGACGACAGGTGAAATTACGGGTTTCTCCGTTTGTTGCGACGCACCAGTTTCATGTAGAGCGGGTGCATGTGGCTCGCCATCCTCTTGTCGGCACTCGCGATGACGCTGATCGTCGGGGTGCGCTATCTGATCGTCTCGGGCGCCTTCGCCTGGGCAACGCGCGTGCGGCATCCCGGCCTTTATGCCGGGCTCGACCGCCAGATGCGCCGCGAACTGCTGTGGAGCCTCGCCAGCGCCGCCATTTACGGCAGCCCCGCCGGCATCGTCGCCTGGGGCTGGCAGAATCACGGCTGGACGCGGATCTACACCGATGTCTCGGCCTATCCGCTCTGGTATCTGCCGCTGTCGGTGTTCCTCTACCTGTTCGGGCACGACACGTGGTTCTACTGGACGCATCGCTGGATGCACCGCCCGCGGCTGTTCCGCATCGCGCATGCCGTCCATCACGACAGCCGCCCGCCCACCGCATGGGCGGCAATGAGCTTTCACCCGATCGAGGCGCTGACCGGCGCCGTGGTGATTCCGTCACTGGTCTTCGCAATTCCGATTCATGTTGGCGCATTGGGCTTGGTGCTTGGAATCATGACCGTTATGGGTGTGACCAATCACATGGGGTGGGAAGTATTTCCGCGGGTGATGTGGCGGGGGCCACTGGGGGCGTGGCTGATCACCGCGAGCCATCATCAGCGGCATCATGAGCAATATGGGTGCAACTATGGTCTCTATTTCCGCTTCTGGGACCGGCTGTGCGGCACCGACCGGGGGATTGGCGATTTCCAGAAAGCACATGCTCGCGCTGCTGCCCGCAGCCCTTCTGCTCCTCCCGGCGGCCTCGCCGGTGGGCAGCTTCGACCTTGAGGTCACTGGCCTTCGCAATGCCAAGGGCGTGCTGCAGATCTGCCTGACCGCGCGGCCCGACAGCTTCCCCGACTGCAAGGACGATCCCCGCGCGATCTCGCGGACGATCTCCGCTGGGCATCCCGCAACCCGATTCGAGGGGCTGGCGACCGCGACCTATGCCGTCGCGGTGATCCACGACGCGAACAGCAACAAGAAACTGGACACGATGATGGGCATCCCCAAGGAAGGCTTCGGCTTCAGCCGCAACCCCGTCATCACCTTCGGCCCGCCCAAGTTCAAGGCGGCCTGCTTCCCGCTGGATGGCGCGAAGCAGCAGGTGAAGATGAAGTATATGCTTTAGGGCCATCGCCCAGCCCGTTTATGGGGCCATGCATCCATTTCCGCAGTGCAGCGTTGCGCCCCTGAAACAGGTTCAGGGAATCACCTTCATGCGTATCCGCGTTCTTTCCGCCTTCCTCGCTGCCACCCTCGCCACGCCTGCGCTGGCGCAGGATGATGCCCCGACTCCCGAACAGGCGGAAGCCGCACAAGAGGGCCGCGCGCGCCTCACCGTCGCTGTCGGCGGCGTGTGGCTGCCGGACTATGAGGGCTCGGACGACAATCGCTGGATCCCGGCGCCCGCTGCCAACGGCACCGTCGCAGGGATGAGCTTCACCGTGCTTGGCAACCGCGCCAGCCTCGACGTGATCCCCGATGTCGCGGGCAAGGACTGGAACTTCCAGCTCGGCCCGGTCGCGGTCATCAACTTGAACCGCACCAACCGCGACGCGATCAAGGATCCCCGCGTCGCCGCATTGGGTGAGATCGATACGGCGGTCGAGGTCGGCGGCTATGTCGGCCTCGGCAAGACCGGGATCATCCACGACTTCGACACGCTGTCGGTCAGCCTCAGCTACCGCCACGACGTGACCAAGATCCACCGCAGCGGCGTCTTCACCCCGTCGGTCAACTACACCACCCCGCTCAGCACCAAGGCGCTGGTCTCGCTGTTCGCTTCGGCGGAAATCGTCGAGGACCGCTACGCCCGCACCTATTTCGGCGTCACCCCGGCCGGCAGCATCGCCAGCGGCCTCCCCGCCTTTCGCCCTGAGGGCGGACAGAAGGACATCACCGTCGGCGGCATGTTCACCCATGCGATCACCGGAAACCTGACCAAGGGCCTCGCGCTGGTCGCGGGCGGCACCTACAAGAAGCTGGTCGGCGACTTCGCGGACAGCCCACTCGTCAGCATCGCCGGAACGCGGCATCAGTGGACCGCCGGCGCAGGGCTGGCGCTGACCTTCTGAGGCGGACAGCCTGGGTCAGCAGCGTCGGAAGATGCGCGCGATGCTGGGCCGCGGTTCGATGCGATTGCCGTCGCGATCGAACCGCGGATGTTTGGACCGCGCATTGCCTTCGACCGCCACCGGCTCCAGCGGCAGATCGCCGATCGCGTCCTCGACCCGGTACAGCGCATGTTCGACGATCAGCAGTCCGCCCGGCGCCAGCTGCCCCGCCAGCATGCGGATGGCGTCCGCGAACGGCGCGAACGGGTAGTGCGCGGCGATATTGGTCATCCCCCGCGCGTCAATCTCGTGTGGCCGCCGCGTGAACACCGCCATGGCAAAGATCGCGTCATAGGGGCCGTGCGCCGCGATCCGCTCCGGCGTCGATTCCACGAAGTGCCGCTGCGCATCGGCGGGCAGTTTCCGGCAGGCCCGCAACAGCACCGGGTTGATCTCCGCCCCGACCAGCACCGCATCGGGGAAATATCCGCGTAGCGACACCACTTCCTCGCCCGCCGCACAGCCATAGGACAGGATGCGCGGCGCGCTCCGTCCCGCCAGCAACTGCTGCGTCAACCGGAACAATGCGGCATAGCGATCGGGAAAGCTCAGGCTCACATCCTGATGCACCGCCCCGCCATAGCGCCACCGCGTCCACAGCTCCGACCGCGCCCGCCCGCTCAGCAGCAGGCTACGCACCCGCCCGGCGCGGAGCTTCAGCCACAATGCGCGGGGTGCCAGCGGGGTCGGTGGGCGGTCGCGCTCCATCGCGCGGTTCATGGCGCGTCCCGCCCGGCCGGTCAAACCCGCCCCTTTCCCCGCGCTCAAGAACCGCGTAGGACTCCGCCATCCCCGGGGGAGCGCCGATCCGCGCTTGAGAGGAGGGCAGGAGCCTTCGACCCGCTGAACCTGATCCGGTTGACACCGGCGTAGGGAGGGAGCGGCCCGCATCCATGGTCCGTTTCCTCCGCTTGGAGAGGAACATCATGGCCGACAATCCGCAGCACCCTGAACTCAAGGTCACCACCGGCGCCATCCGCGGTTCGACCAAAATCCATGTCGGCCCGCGCAAGGTGGCGATGCGCGAAATCCATCTCGAACCATCCAGCGGCGAACCGCCCGTCCGCGTCTACGACACCAGCGGCCCCTACACCGACGCCAACGCCCGCATCGACATCATGGCCGGGCTGCAGGAGCTCCGCCGCGACTGGATCCGCCAGCGCGGTGACGTCGAAGAGGTCGCCCAGCGCGAGGTAAAGCCCGAGGATAACGGCCAGCTCGGCCCCGACCGCAGCGGCGGCGTCCAGCCCTTCCCCAATGTCCGCAAGACCGTGCTGCGCGCCAAGCCCGGCATGAACGTCAGCCAGATGCACTATGCCCGCCGCGGCATCATCACGCCCGAAATGGAATATGTCGCCACCCGCGAAAATCTCGGCCGCCAGATGCTCGCCGAATATGTCCGCGACGGCGAAAGCTGGGGCGCGGAAATCCCCGATTATGTGACCCCCGAATTCGTCCGGGACGAGGTCGCCCGTGGCCGCGCGATCATCCCCAACAACATCAACCACCCCGAATCCGAACCGATGGCGATCGGCCGCAACTTCCTGGTCAAGATCAACGCCAATATCGGCAACTCCGCCGTCGCCAGCGACGTCGCGGCTGAGGTCGACAAGATGGTGTGGGCGATCCGCTGGGGCGCCGACACGATCATGGACCTGTCGACCGGCCGCAACATCCACGACACCCGCGAATGGATCCTGCGCAACAGCCCCGTGCCCGTCGGCACCGTCCCGATCTATCAGGCGCTGGAGAAAGTCGGCGGCATCGCCGAAGAGCTCACCTGGGAAATCTTCCGCGACACGCTGATCGAACAGGCGGAGCAGGGCGTCGATTATTTCACCATCCACGCCGGCGTGCGCCTGCCCTATATCCCGCTGACCGCCAAGCGCGTCACCGGCATCGTCTCGCGCGGCGGATCCATCATGGCGAAATGGTGCCTCAGCCACCACCGCGAAAGCTTCCTTTACGAGCATTTCGACGAGATCACGGAGATCTGCAAAGCCTATGACATCGCCTATTCGCTCGGCGACGGCCTGCGCCCCGGCTCCATCGCCGACGCCAATGACGAGGCGCAGTTCGCCGAACTCTACACGCTGGGTGAACTGACCAAGCGCGCGTGGGAACAGGATGTTCAGGTGATGATCGAAGGCCCCGGCCATGTGCCGATGCACAAGATCAAGGAGAATATGGACAAGCAGCTGCAGGCATGCGGCGAAGCCCCCTTCTACACGCTCGGGCCGCTGACCACCGATATCGCGCCGGGCTATGACCATATCACCAGCGGCATCGGTGCCGCGATGATCGGCTGGTACGGCACCGCGATGCTCTGCTACGTCACGCCCAAGGAGCATCTGGGCCTCCCCGACCGCGACGACGTCAAGGTCGGCGTGGTGACCTACAAGCTAGCCGCCCACGCCGCCGACCTCGCCAAGGGCCACCCCGCCGCCAAGGTCCGCGACGACGCGCTAAGCCGCGCCCGCTTCGAATTCCGCTGGCGCGACCAGTTCAACCTGTCGTTGGACCCGGATACGGCCGAGCAGTATCACGACCAGACGCTACCGGCGGAAGGCGCCAAGACCGCGCACTTCTGCTCGATGTGCGGCCCGAAATTCTGCTCGATGAAGATCACGCAGGAAGTGCGCGACTTCGCGGCGAAGCAGAATCAGGGTGCGGATGCCTTCATCGCGGCGCAGCCGGTAGATGCTGCCGAAGCGGAGGAGGGCATGGCTCAGATGAGCCGCGTCTATGACGAAATGGGCCGGGAGTTGTATTTGGGTGCGGGCGGACGAGAGCACGATTGATCCGGACCGACGCATCGGCATAGCTTAGCGCATGAGCTGGTTCCGCCGTGCAAAGCCCGCCAATCCATTCGCAGGAAGCTGGGCCTGCGCAGGGTGCGGCGAGGTCCATCAGGGAATGATGGACCTCGCAGCCCTCGCGCCGGATCCGTGGTCGCATGAGCGGATACAGGAACCGAACAGCGCCGTGCGGTTGGACGGCGACTTCCTGTCCGAAGATTTCTGCGTGATGTCCGGCCGTCATTTCTTCGTCCGCGCCGTGCTGGAAATTCCGGTTCACGGACAGGCAGAGAAGTTCGGCTTCGGCTGCTGGTCCACGCTATCGCGCGCGAACTTCGAGAAATATCTCGACGGCTTCGACAACGCCAATTTTGCTGACTGGGGTCCCTGGACCGGCTGGCTGTGCAACCAGCTTGAAACCTATATCGGCACCGACCCCGAGGGTGTCCACGTCCACCCCCAGCCAGACCGCCAGCGCCCCACGTTACGTGTTGCGAACCCGGACCACCGCCTGGCAATCGATCAGGAGCAGGGGATCAGCGTTGAGCGTCTGTGGGAGATATTGCGCTTCTATGGGCACGCGCCGGCGAATCGGGGATAATCGGAATGGCGGCCACAGGCGCTACTTTCCCACAGATCGATAGCGATCTGTCACTGGGCACGGGCGGGCGCGCACCCGTTGGCGGCGCTTACTCAGCGAGCGGCGGGTGGCTCTCGGCTCGAAATTTCAATACGCGTATTTTGTGTGTTTTGATGGAACGGGGGATGTGGATGATGAAGCGCTTTGGCGTCTCGGTGCTGTGTGTGGCACTTGCTGGTTGCTATTCTCAACATTCGCTGCCGAGTGCAGGTGAGCCGGTGGCATCAATGACCTTTTTGAAGTCATACGACAATCGATTCGGTCAGATTGCCGGTGCAAGCCAATCCTATCTTTCGATCGAGGGTGATTCCTGCAAATCCCTGACGAAATTTGCCCTGTTTGGGTGGTCGGACGGTGCAAGCAAAACTAGGCCAATACGGGCGGGTGAGCGCATTACCGTTTATGGTGAGATAAGCGAAACACTGGCAAGCGGTGCGGTAAGCTCAACCGTCGGTACATGCGTTTCAGGCGCTTCGTTCACGCCGATTGCCGGTGAGGCCTACTCTATCCGTCAAATTTTCAATGCGCCGAACAGCTGTAATATCGAGATTGTCGATAAATCGGGGGCTAGGCCGGCTGACTATAGAGCTATCGATGTGCCGCGTTGCGGGTAACAGTTGTGCGGCGAGGTGCGCAGCGATCTGCTCGTCACCCACGGTGATCCACAGGGGGTAATCGATAGTCTCGGGCTACCGTCTTTCGGCCCGATGTCCTACTCCCCCCACAACCCGCCAACCTCCCGCGCCCCGTGCACAAAGCGCACAATCTCCACCCGCTCGCCGCTCACACGATACAGCACCAGATACCGCCCCACGACCAAGCTCCGCCCCTGCGCCAATCTCCGGCCGCGCCATCCCGCGCATCGGAAAGTCGCGCAGGCTCAGCGCCGCCGCCGTCAGCCGCCGCACATGGCGAGCGGCCGCCTCGCCGTCGTCCTCCGCGATCCAGTCGTAAATGGCATCGAGGTCGCGATCCGCGCTCGGCAGGATCGCGACGCGCATCAGGCGGCGTCCGGTCTGCCCCGCCGCCGTGCCTCGCCGCGTGCGATCACGCGATCGGCCCAGTCGTCCGGTGCATCGACCGCCCGGCCGCTCGCCAGCCCCTCGTCCCAGGCGGCGCGCAGCCGGGCGATCTCGTGCGCCCTGGCCGTCTCGCGCTCCTCGTCGCGCCGGATCAGGTCGCGGACATAGTCGCTGGTGCTGCTGTACCGCCCCTCGGCCACGCGCGATTCCGCCCAACCCTTGAGCGTGTCGGGGATCGAGATGTTCATCTGCGCCATACGACCAGTATAGAGTTTTGCGCTAATCTTGCCAAGCAGCGCGGCGCCCCCCCCTGACGGATGCCCCCGCGCCACACCCCGCCCAAAATCCATCCAACACACCCCGCCACCTCTGTCCTACACGCGCGCAATCCGCTTCATCCTGTCGGATGACCCAGCAAACCCCACCCGTCCGCGCGCACTGGACCCCGGCCAGGCAGCGCGTCTTCCTCGCCGCGCTTGTCGAAACCGGCAGCATCGCTCGGTCTGCGCGTGCCGCCGGCATGTCGCGGTCCAGCGCGCATGCGCTGCGCAATCGCCTGACCGGCACGCCGTTTGACTATGCGTGGAGCCGTGCGCTCGAACTGCATGCGGCGCGGCTCGCCGATCCCTTCGGCCCCGATCCGCTCGCCCCGCGCGACCCCGCCGCGCCCCGCGCGCCAGCGTCCGCCCCCGTCGCATCGCAGCCGCGTCGCTGATGCCCCGCCGTCGCCTCCTGTCGACGATCAGTCGCCCACCGGTCCTCTGGCGGCCAAATCCCGTCGTGGCGCGGTCGCGCACCCGTCGCATGAACGTCGCGCGTCCGTTGCGCCTGTGTCGCGAAGCTGTCGCGTCCCGGGCGCTTCGTGGGTGTCATTCCGTCCTGTTGGCCCGCAACCCGCGTGTTTTCGTCAGCTTCGCCGGAAGGTGTCAGGCGCGACCCTCAGGTTCCGCGTGTCCCGCCGCGCACCGCGCGCTGATCCGGCTTGCACCCGCGCCGGGCGGCGCTAACCTCGCGTGATGCTCGATCAGGTCATCCGATCCGCGCCCCCCGAAGGGCAGCTGCCCGACCGGCTGCGGCTGCCCATGGGGTTCGACGTCGATCGGCTGCGCGCCGATCTCGACGCGGTCGATCGCGACTGGATCGACCATCTGGTGAAGCAGAATTACGAGGGCAATTGGTCGGTCCTGCCGCTGCGCCACACTGCCGGTGCGACGCATCCGGTGATGATGATCTATTCCGATCCCACCGCGACCGAGTTCGTCGATGGCCCGCTGCTTGGCGCGACCCCCTATTTCCGCGAGGTGCTGGCGGCCTTCCAATGCCCGCTGACCGTAGTGCGGCTGATGCGGCTGACCCCGGGATCGGTGATCAAGCCGCATTACGACCACGACCTCGCCGCCGAACATGGCGTGGCGCGGCTGCACATCCCGATCACCACCAACCCCGATGTCGAATTTCTGCTCAACGGCACGCCGGTGACGATGGCGCCGGGGGAGGCGTGGTATCTGCGCCTCATGGACACGCATTCGGTCGTCAATCGCGGCACCAGCGACCGGGTGCATCTGGTGATCGACGCGCTCGTCGATGACTGGCTGGGCGAAATGTTAGCGGCCAGCGCCGGGTAGCAGCACTTCGGCAACCCGCCGCCGCCCGCCGACGCGTTCGAGCTGCACGAATACATCGATGGTCGAGCGCACATAATGCGTCACGTCCTCCCGGCTCAGCCGCGTGCCGCGCTGGAGGATCAGCAAGGCGATCTGCTCGACCGCCGCCTCGGCGCTGTTGGCATGGACCGAACTCAGCGATCCGGGATGGCCGGTGTTGATCGCACGCAAAAAGGCATAGGCCTCCTCGCCGCGCAACTCGCCCAGGATGATCCGGTCCGGCCGCATCCGCAGCGACGCCCCGAGCAGGTCATCGGCGGTAACCCGCGCCTCCCCCAAATCGCCACGCGTCGCCAGCAAGCCGATCGCATTGGCATGGCGCAGATGCAGCTCCGGCGTATCCTCGATCACGATCAGCCGCTCGACGGGAGCAACCTCACGCAGCAGGGCATTCAGGAACGTCGTCTTCCCGGTCGAGGTGCCGCCGGAAACCAGGATATTGCGCCGCGACCGCACCGCCTGCCGCAGCATCGCAGCGAGGTCTCCCGCCTCGAGCAGTGCGGCCAACTCGGCAATCCCCTCATCCCCATGCAACGCGCTGCCACGCCGCGTTCCGTCGAACGCACCCGCAGCAGCGTAATCGTCGAGCCCCAGATCGGCCGAGACATGCTTGCGGATCGCGATCGCCATCCCGCCACGCGTCGCGGGTGGCGCGATCACCTGAACGCGTGCGCCGTCGGGCAGGGCGGCAGACAGCAGCGGGTGCGCGCGGCTGATCCCCTGATGCGTCAGCGCCGCAACCTGCCGCGCCAGCCGTTCGAGCGCGGTTTCGGTGAGGTCCGGCGCATCGTGCCGCTCGCTCGCTCCACCCAGCGTCTCGACCCAGATTTCACCCGGCTGGTTGACATAGATGTCGGTGACGTCGGCGCGGTCGAGAAACGGCGCAAGCGGCGCCAGATAGGCGCGCAGATAGACGCCCGCCGCCGGCGGCTCGGCGGTCATCGCGGGTTCCCGACCCCGGTAAAGTCGAGGTCGCGCGTCACGAACACCGCGATCGTCGTGCCCGGCCGCACGCTCAGCGTCGGGGCGGGGCCATTCTGCCCGCTGGTCGCGCTCGACGCCGAGTTTGGTAGCGCCAGCAACACCGACCCGTTTGCGGGGCGCGTGGCGAGGTTGACGCCGATGTCGAGCGCCGACTGGAGCAAGGCCGGGAAAATCCGCTGGAGCAAATGCGAATTGACCTTGGCGCGCACGCCATTGCGCCCAACCGCATCGGTGGCAGGGGACCCAATCGCGATAGTCACGCCGTCCGGTCGCACCAGGCGGCTCCAGTTGATGATCGCGCGCTTCTGCCCAGCCTCGGCCCCGCCGGCATAGTCGCCGGTCAGGCGGCTGCCGCGCGGGATCAGGACGCGAGTTCCGTCGAAACTGCGCACGTCGCGCGACACGATCGCGCGGGCGAAGCCGGCCTTGGTTGAATCGAAGCCGGTTTCGAGCACGGCGGGGATCAGCGTCCCCTGCGCGATGGTGGTCGATCGGTTGGCGAGCGACCCAGCGGTCACACGTGTCCCGGGCGCCTGCGCGCCGGCTGGCGTATCGGCGGATGCGACCGACCGACCGTCATCCTGCGGCCCCGACCGGTCGAGCACCAAAGCACCGGGCGCAGTAGCGCTCGGCTCTGGCATCGGCGGCGGGGGCAAGGGTTGCTGATAGACCGGCGGCGGCGGCTGGGGAATGAACTCGGGGCGCTGCTGACGCATCGGCGGCTGGGGCAGCACAAATGGAACGGTCTGCGGCGCTGCGGCGACCGCGACCGGCGGCGCGGACGCCTCTGCGACAGGCGCGGGCGGAATATAAAGCGGCGGCGGCTCGCGCAGTGCGGTCGGCGCGTCGGCACTGCGGGTGACGGCGGGCGCCTGCAACGCGGTGCGGCGCGATTCCAGCGCGACGAACAGCAGGATGGCGGCGAGTCCCAGCCCACCGCCCAGTATCAGCGTCGACGGCCCGCGCGGCGCGGCACCGACCAGCGGGCGGACGTCGCCCGCCGTGCGTACTGCAGGATCACGGCGCGGATCGCCAACCGCGCTCACCGGCGGTCTCCGGATGCAGCGGGCATGCGCAGCGCCGTCGCAACGCGTCGGTCCTGACGGAAGATGAACTTGCGCGCGATGCGATCGACCACGATGCGCCCGTCCCGCACCTGTCCGGTGGCGAGCACTTCGGCGCCATCGTCTCCGACCGCGTAGATCGCCGGCAGCGTTGCGCTCGCCGGCCATTCGATCTCGGTCTGTACGCCGTTATCGGCCATCGCGCTCGGGCGGAGCAGCTTGTCGCCGCTCAGCCGGTAGCGTCCGGCGGTCACCGCCTCGGCTGCCTCCGCCGCGCCGGTTGCGGCCAGCGGTGCGCTGTCGGGATAGGTGAAGCGCACCGCAAAGGGCAGCGTCTCCATCGGGCCGTATGCGGGGACCAGTTCGAACGCGTACATGCGCACATCGGTGATCACGACCATGTTGGTGGTGACCCCGGCGCTCAGCGGCTTGATGAACAGATAATCGCCGCGCTTGTTCGCGCTCGCCTGCCACGCCCCGCCATCGCCCAGCGCGATGCTTTCGATCCGTTCATCGGGGTTGAGCGCCACGGTGATCTGATATCCGGGCGCCGCCTGAAGCTGGACCACCTGATCGGGCGCGAACACCACCGTCTGCACGCGCGGATCGCCCGGCCCCGGCTGCGGGCGCACCTGTGCCATAGCCGGCGGCGCGGCGAGCAGCAGCAGTGCGGCGACCCACTTCATCGTGTCACCTGAGCGGTGGGAGAGGGGGCGGGCGTTGCGGCGAGCGGCGACGGTGCGGCCGCCTGCGCTGCCCCGACCGGCGCTGCCGTCACCGGAGCGGGTGCGGGCAGCGCCTCGGCGTTGCGGGCATAGTGCGACACGGTGAAGCCGAGCGGGTTGATGAAGCGATCTTCGAGCTTCATCGGCTCGCCGGCGTAGCGGTAGCGGATTACCGCGACCCAATGCTGCGCCGGGGCGGTCTGGCCGCCCGCGTCGCGCCGTTGCGTCTCGAAGCGCACCAGCGCCGATCCGGTGCCGAGCGGCGAGACGCTCTTCACGCGGGTTTCCACCAATGTGCTGCGCGGCAGGCTGGCGAGCGGGCTTTCGGGGTTCGATGCCTGCACCGACGCGATGTAGCGGCTGCGTGCGCGACCCTCCGACCACAGCACGACGTGGCGGTAGTTGTGCTGGAGCGCGTCGATGTCGAAGCTCTCGCGCGCGATCACATATTGCACCAGAAACGCCTGGGTCAGCGCCGTGTCGGGCGCGATCTTGTCCGGATTGATCGGGCTGAGTTGCTGGACATACCCGGTCTGGCGATCGACCAGCAGCGTCCGCGTCTCGACCGTCTTGAGCGGCAGCATCACCACCAACGCGATTGCCACGACCAGCGCGACCGCAACGGCGACGGCGGCGATGATCCACGCGAGCCGCTGCGACCGGTCGAGCCGCGCCTCGCGGTCCGCGGCCCAGCTTCCGCCCTCCCGGTAATAGGCGTCGAGCGCCGCGCGTGTCTTTTGCTTCATTTCGTCTCATCCCGGCGCCCGGCGCTGGCTGTAACACGATTGCGCGACCGGCGCGCGGCCCGCTGGCCCAATGGCGGCGGCGCGTTGGGCGCCTGCCCCTGAACGAGCCGCGCACCGGGGTTGGTCCGCGCCGGTGCCGCCATCGCCTGGACCGCCGCAGCAGTGATCGGAGCCGCCCCGCCCGATTCGCGCCGCTGCGTCGCGATTACCGCGTCGGCGACCGCCGCCGCGCGCGACCGCTCGACGGCGGGCTCACCGGCTGGTGCATTGCCGGCGCCGCGCCCCTGAAACAGCCGCTCGACCTCTCGGTTGAGCCGCTCGGGTGCCGCGCGCCAGGTTTCGGGCAGGCGCAGCCCGGTGGCGACCTTCAGCGCCAACAGGATCGTGCCGAACATCGCCAGTGCGAAGATCGCGGTCACTGCCATCAGCTCGACCGGCGCGCCCGCGATGGTCTGCTCACCCGCGCGACGGGCCACCAGGCTCGCCACCCAGGGTTCGAGCAGCGCCAGTTCGATGCCGAGCAGAATCGCGACGCCAAAGCTCGCGATCATCGTTCCCATCAGCCCGCGCAGCCACCCGGCAAACCAGCCGCGCGTCGCGTCGAACAACAGAAAGGCGACGAAGATCGGCCCCAGCGCCAGCAGGATCGCTGCGGCAAAGCGCAGCATCACGATGCCGCCCAATGTCGAAATCAGGAACAGGATGCGCGACGCGGCGAGCGCGATCGGTTCGATCACCCCGACCGGATCCTGGCTATTCTCAACCACCAATTCGTTGCGGCCGTTGATGTTGCGCTGGCGCATCACCTGTTGCTGGCCCTCGCGCTTGCCGACACCCGCTTCACCGAGCTGCGCGAGCCCGCGATCGACATAGCCGATCCGCGCGGCGCGATCGCCCAGCGTGCCGGGCAGCCCTGCCGCACCGCCGACCTCGGCAACCAACTCACCCGGCGCGCCGAACACCAGATCATGCGCGAGCGGGCGATAGGTCGCCCAGCTCGTCGCCAGCGCCAGAACGATCCCGACCTTGGCCAGCGCAACCACGCCGTCGCGCATGCCGGGCGTTTCGCCCAGCAGCATGCGATAGCCCCAGACCGCGACGAACAGCGTCAGCATGCCGGTCAGCAACAGCGACGCGCTCGACCCCGGCGTGGCCAGCGCCTGATAGCCCAACGTCGCGACCGCGCGGGCGTGGCAGTCGGCCGCGCCCAGCATGCTCACGACGAATGCCTCGCCCTCAACGATGCCGGGGCAGGTCATGCAACCTCCATCAGGCGCGGCAGCCAGTCGGCGGGATCGTCGCCATGTTCGGCGCGGATCGTGTCGAGCAGGCGCACGGTACGCTCGCGCCCGGACAGCACGGTCAGGATTTCCTGCTCGCCCGACAAATCGAGCCGCGCGACGACACTCTCGGCGCCATGCTTGATCAGGAAGCAGCGGGCATTGTCGGGCAGGGCGCGGATCAGTTCGAACTCGTGCGGCGTCAGGCCGAAGCCGTCGACATAATCCGCCGCGCGCGCCTTGGGGTTTGCCATGAAGATCTGGGTCGCGGCCTGCTCGATGATCGCGCTGGCGATGCGGCTTTCCAGCGCGTCCTGCGCGCTTTGGGTGGCGAAGCCGACGATCCCGTTGCGTTTGCGGATCGTCTTTTCCCAATCCTTGATGCGCCGCACGAACACGTCGTCGTCGAGCGCCTTCCACCCCTCATCCACCACGATGATCGCGGCGGACCCGTCCAGCCGCTCCTCGACCCGCTGGAACAGATACATCATCGCCGGGGTGCGCACGGCGGGATCGTCCAGGATTTGCGTCATGTCGAACCCGACCGCCTCGGCAGTCAGGTCGGTGGTGTCGGTTTCATTGTCGAACAGCCAGGCGCGCTCACCGTCATCCCACCACGGGCGCAGCCGCGACCACAGGTCCGCGCCATGCGGCCGCTCACCCCCGCGCAACAGCTCGACCAGATGGCGCAGGCGGCGGTTCGCGCGCGGCTGGTCGAAATTGGCGTCGAGCGCGTCCTTCAGCCGCGCTGCCTCGTCGATATCGACCCCGCCCGCCAGCTGGGCGAGCCAGTCGGCGAGAAACTGGCGATGCTCGGCGGTGTCGTCGAGCTGCAACGGGTTGAGCCCCGATGGCACGCCGGGACGCAGCACGTCATACTGCCCGCCGATCGCGCGGATGAACAATTCCGCGCCACGATCCTTGTCGAAGAACACGATGCGCGGACGGAACTTGCGCGCCTGGGCGAGCAGGAAGTTGAGCACCACGGTCTTGCCCGATCCGGACGGGCCGATGACCGTGAAATTGCCGAGATCGCCATGGTGGAAGTTGAAATAATAGGGACCGGCGGCGGTCGTCTCGAGCAGCGTCACGGCATCACCCCAGTGATTGCCGCTCGCGCTGCCGACCGGGAAGTTATGCCCGCTCGCCAGCCCCGCGAAGTTGCCGGTCGAGATCAGCCCGCGCCGGGCGATATATTTGAAGTTGCCGGGAAATTGCGCCCAGAAAGCAGGTTCGAGCGCGATCTCCTCGCGCACCGCAATGATGCCGAGGTCGGACAGGGCGGCCTGCACTTCGGCGACACCCTGATCGACCGCCTCGGGCGATGCGCCGCGCACCGCGACGGTCATGTGATGCTCGCCAAGCCCGGCGCGCCCCGCCGCAACCTCGTCCTTCGCCTCGCCCAGTTCGGCGCGCAGGCTCACCGCCTCGTCCTCCGCCGAGCGCATCCGCCGCAGCGCAAGGTTCATCTTCGACAGCGCCGCCTGACGATCGACAAAGCCGAAGCTGTGGGTGACGGTCAGCTCCAGCGGCAGACGCAGCAGATCGTCGAGCATTCCCGGCGCGGTCTGCCCCGGATAATCCTTGATCGACACCATGCCGACGAAATCGGTCCCGCTCCCCGCCGCCGGGGACAGCTCGATCGCATTCTGGCCAAAGCTCACCCGGCGATAGGGGAGATATTCGCCCAGATCCTGCATTGGCAGCAGCACCGGGCGCAGCTCGCCATTGTAGAGCGTCGAGAGGAATTCGAGCGGCTCGGACGCCGGACCCTGCGGCGTTTCATAGACCGACAGGAGGCGCGGCCCATAGGCCGAAAGCGCCGCGAACAGCGCCTCGCGCGCCTCGTTCAACTCGCGCAGATCCTGCGCGCGCGCCGCCTCCGCCTCGACCCCGCTCAGCCCGCCGCGCAGCCGGTCGAGCAGGCCGATCCGTCCCTGCAGCGGGCGGCGCACCAATGTCAGGAACAGGTCATTGGTGTAGAGCTGCTTGCGCGCCAGCCGGCTGCGCCACGCCGCGTCCAGCCGCTCGGAGAAATCGTCGGGGAAGTCCCCCGCCAGACCCGGCTCGACCCGCTGGCGCACGATATGGTGATAGACCGCAAAGCGTGACGATCCGATCGCCTGCAACGTCGCATCGCGCAGTCGTTTGCGGTAATTGATCTCCTCGCTGTCCGCCGTTTCGAACAACAGCCCGCCGATCTGGATGACCTGCATCAGCATGCCGTCGCGCGTCGCGATGGTGACGTCGTCGACATGGCGCGCATAGGGCAAATGCCGCCCCGCGCTCGCCTCGCGATCGATCACCCGCCGGTCGCGGGTCAGGGCCGGTAGGAGTTGCACCGCCAGATCCGGTAATTGGGGACGCGCGGACAGCGGCTTGCCCGGGTGATCCACAGGTCGAAGAAACGCGGCTCGCGCAGGCACGCCAGCATGCCCGTGCCATGGATCGCCACGGCGGCGATCAGCACCCACACCGACCGAAAGATCAGGAACAGCTCGGTCGCCAGTACCGCATTGGCGATGAACCAGGTATAGGTAACGCCCGCAAACATCTGCGGCCGCGTCAGCGCGACGAACACGGTGTCGCGGTCAAGACCGGTCATTCAGAGCCTAGCCCGCGCCGGCCGTCGCCTGGATGCCCGCAACGATGCTGGCGGCGCCAAACAGGATGAAGCAGCCCAGGATGACGGTGGCGCCATAGCGCCAGTTGATCCGGCCGGTGAGCATTAGCAGGCCGACGGCGGCGACCGCGATCACCGCGACCACCGTGGCGACGGTGCCGAGCAACGTCCCCTGAAGCCAGCGCACCGCACCAACAATCGCGCCCGACCCCTGCGGATCGGCCAGTTCCTGCGCGGCCGCGGCGCTCGACCAGACCAACGCAGTTGCGGCCGCGAACATCGCTGCGGCCCGATGACACAAGGTTGCGATCACTAATCCAACGCCTCACGCACTAGGCCGTCACCCACGCATCGCGCGGGCAACGGCAAAATCAGGCCGCGACGACCGCGACCTTGCCGCTGCTGAGCGTCAGGCGCTTGAGCCGGGGCAGGTCGCGCGTCAGCGCGGCGACCATCGCCTGTTTGTCGGTGCTCTTGTACGTCGACGCAAGATCCGGCGCGAACGCGATCCAGCCGGACGCTGCGTAGCGACGCGCGGTTGCTTCCGCGGTCGAGTCGAGCTTGCCGGTTTCCGAAACGACAACGACCACGTCCAGATCGGACTTGCCCTTGGGGATCGCCATGAAGCCGTCGATCACGCGGTGCGAATCGACCGCATATTTGCCCTTATAGGTGCGCACGCTGTTGCCGGCGAAGGCCATGGCGGGGTTGATCGCGCCTGCGGCAACGACGCCCGCTGCCGAGACTGCGCCCGCACGCCCAAGAAACGACCGGCGGCTCACCTGGCCCTGTTCATTGTTGTTCATGTTCGACATGCCCCCTCGCCCTGATCAGACGTAACTAATGCAGCGTAACCACTTGCGCGATCGGAAACAACGATAGATCGCAGTATTTTGGAAACGTCGTGAACAGCGGCGGCGCGATGGGGGCACAAAGCGTGACGGGGCATTCGAGCGACGACGGCGACGCGCAGCAGCTCTGGGACGCGATCCTTGCCAGTCCGGCGCTTCAGGCCCGGTTGGGCGACCATTGCGACGCTGCCGATTTCGCTGCGGAACTGCGGGTGATTGCCGAGGAACTGGGCCTTGATCTCGCTTCGGCGGCGATCGAAGTGCCGGCACCCGATCCGCTGGGCATTTCGCGATTTCAAGGTGCGCCGGTCACGCTCGGCACCTGGCCGCAGATCGGTTGGCTGCCGGTGCGGGCGGTGCCGGGGCATGGGGCTCCCGCATTCGACTGGGCCTGGTTCGGCGATCGTGCGCTGAGCGAGCCGTTGTTCGAAGACAGTGTCAACCGGGTCGCGTCGCGCCCGCTCAGCCGCATGTTCCGCACGCGCACCGATCTTGCCGCGCTGATTGCTGGCGCTGCCCAAGAAGAGACGCTGGAGCCCGACGGGATCGTCTTCCACATGTCACGCTGCGGCTCGACGCTGGTCGCACAGATGTTGGCCGCAGTGCCGCATCATATCGTTGCGTCGGAAGCTGCGCCGATTGATGCGCTCGTCCAGTGGGCAGTGACATCGGGCGCGCCGCTCGATCAGCAAGTCGCGGCGCTTCGCGCGCTGGTCGCAGCGTTGGGTCGCGATCGATCGGGTAACGCGCGGCGCTTTTTCCTGAAGCTCGACGCGTGGAATGTTCTGGCGCTGCCACTATTCCGCGCGGCGTTCCCGTCGACCCCATGGATCTTCCTGTATCGCAAGCCGGAGGAGGTCATGGTGTCCCACATCGGGATGCCTGGGTTACATTTTGCCGCAGGCGTCGTCCCGGAGCTCGGGGTGGTCGATACCGGCAATGTGTTATCGATCGAGGATCAGGGTGCTGCTGTGCTGGCCAAGTATCTCGAGTGCGCGATCGAGCATGCCTCTGTCGGGGGCGGGTTGCTGGTCAATTATGCCGATCTGCGATCGGCGATGAAGTCAGTCATCCCGCAGCATTTCGGATTCGATCCCGACGCGGATGAACTGGCCGCTATGGCCGCCGCCGCGCGCCACAATTCCAAGGTGCCGGATCAGGCATATGCGGACGATACCGAGCAGAAGCGTGCTGCGGTCACGTCTGCAGTTGCTGCAGCGGTAAAGCGGCATCTGGAGGCTCCCTATAACAGGATTGAGGCGCTTCGTGTCGGTATTGGCGCAGGTGGTTAGATGGTTTCGATGTTATTGACTTGATTGGCGTCCCCGCTAAGGTCCCGCGTCGATGGGCCTTCGCGCGTTATGTTGGCGGAACCCTTTGCAGGTCATGCAGATTAAGTATTTGAACAAAGGTCGGATCACGGGGATCGGCCTTCATTTCTGGGGGGATCACTATGGCGTCGCCGTTCATTGGCCAGATTTCGACCTACGGGTTTAGTTTTCCGCCGCGCAACTGGGCGTTGGCGCAGGGCCAGATCTTGTCGATCGCGCAGAACACTGCGCTGTTTTCGCTGCTCGGTACGACCTATGGCGGGAACGGTCAGACGACCTTCGCGCTTCCCGATCTGCAAGGTCGCGTGGTGTTGGGTCAGGGGCAAGGTCCGGGCCTTTCGCCCCGCAGCCTTGGCGAAGTGGCGGGTACCGAAACGACGACCCTGCTGAGCACCCAGATGCCGCAGCACGTCCACTCGCTCTCGGGCGCGACGGGTACGCTCAGCGCAATCAACGCCAAGGCGACTGAACAGTCACCTCCGGCCGGTGGCTATCTGGCACGCGGTGTCGATACGGCGCCACAGCCGGACTCGATCCCCGAAATTTACCTGCCTGCTTCGGTGGGCGATCCTGCGACGAAGGTGCCGCTGGCCGGCGTGAATGTTGCCGGAAACACCCAGATTGCAGGCGGCAGCCAGCCCTTCTCGACGATGCAGCCATATCTGGTGCTCAACCAGTGTATCGCGCTGACGGGTATTTTTCCGTCGCGTAACTGATTTGCATCGGGCCGGTAATGTGCCGGCGCGATACGGATCTACGCAGGATATGGGCTCTTAACGGTCCGCTGAATATTGGGGGTTGCCATGGCATCGCCGTTCATTGCTACAATCATGACTGTTCCCTACAATTTCGCGCCGCGGGACTGGGCGTTTTGTGCGGGACAACTTCAGGCAATTTCGCAGAATACTGCTCTGTTTGCGCTGATCGGCACGACCTATGGTGGCAATGGTCAGACGACCTTTGCGCTCCCCGACCTGCAAGGTCGGACACCGATTGGCCAGGGAACGGGGCCAGGGCTGAGCACATACTCCATGGGTGAAGTGGCCGGTACCGAGAACGTCACGTTGCTCAGCACCCAGATGCCGCAGCACGTGCACTCGCTCGCTGGAGCGACCGGTACGCTGAACGCGGTTAATCTGAAGGCGACCGAACAGTCGCCTCAGGCGGGCGCTTATCTCGCGCGTGGGGTGGACACGGCGCCATCGCCTGACATGGTTCCCCGATTCTATGTCCCCGCCGCGACCGGGGACCCTGCGACGAAGGTGCCGCTGGCTGGCGTCAATGTCGCAGGCAACACCCAGATCGCCGGCGGAAGCCAGCCGCACTCGACGATGCAGCCTTATCTGGTGATGAGCCCGATCATCTGCCTCTTCGGTATCTTTCCGTCGCGCAACTAAAGCGTTTCCCGCCGGGAGAAATCCCGGCGGGCCTCAGTTGAAGACGGCCTGATAATAATGGCCCGGAACCGCGTCGGGCGGGGGCATCGTCTGCTCGATATAGACCATATCCGGCCCGAACGACCCGCTGCGCATCGTGTAGATGCCGGTGCCCAGCTGAACCATCGGATCCGAATGGAACATCAGCCGGAATGGCGGCCGCATCGACGGGCGATGGTTGGTCAGCGGCGTCGCACTCAACAACGTGATATCGACATTGCGCGGTTCGCAATCGAGGCGGAACAGCTTGCCGACGTGCGGCTGGAATTCCTCGATCACCATCGGGCGGGGGATGAGTTCAGTGGTCATGCCGCGCACCCTAAATGGAAATTCGGCGCAATCAACTGGCGGATCGCGCGATAAAGAGGGTTGATCGTTGAGCCAGTTGGAGACCGACCCTGCCGCCGCCTTCGATGCC
The DNA here is from genome assembly GCF_035998645.1 of Sphingomonas sp. Taxonomy (GTDB): domain Bacteria; phylum Pseudomonadota; class Alphaproteobacteria; order Sphingomonadales; family Sphingomonadaceae; genus Sphingomonas. Next base: position 31,684 of record NZ_DASYHL010000002.1, on the reverse strand, counting down.
GCCTTTGGTGCGCGCGCCGGCGACCTTCAGTGCCGACCGCGGGACCCGGGCGACGCGGAATTCCTGATCGACTGCGCGATTGCCTGCTCGCCGATGAAGGGCCTTCTTCCCGATGCGATGCTCGCGCAGCAGGCCGAGTTGCAGCGCGCAGCGCATGACGGGGCGCATCCGGACGCGATGCACCGGACCGTCACCCGCGATGGCGCGCCGATCGGCCATATTCTGGTCGCATGGACCGTCGCTGGCACGCATCTCGTCGATATTGCCGTGCTTCCCGAGCACCGCGGTATCGGCGCCGGCGGACATCTGCTGGCCGCCTGGCTCGCCGTCGCTGACGCACATGGCTTGACCGCGACGCTGGAGGTGCAGGCCGGTAATCCGGCGCGTCAGATCTACGAGAGACTGGGGTTCGTCGAGACCGAACCCGATCCCTGGGCCGCGTTCGCCGATATGCACCGCGCTCCGGTTCAGCCTTGAAGCGACGCCGCCACCCGCGCGGGCACGAAGCAGGACAGTGGCACGTGCGTCGTAAAGCAATGCCCGCCGCCGGTCGGGACCGCGTCGCCGCAACTGGTCCAGGCGTGCGCGCGCAATTCGCCCTCGGGGCGCGCGCGCTCGATTCCTAAAAGCACTGCGCACGGCACGCTCCAAAGGACGCACAGCGCCTTCGCCGCCATCGCCTGCGGCAGGCAGTTCGATCGGAACGGAGCATAGGAGGCGGCGATCGACACGGTCCTCCCGATCAACCGTGCGCGTGCCGCTTGTTGCGGTGTCGCGGCGGGGCGATGCGCCGTCGCGCCGAGATTGACGCCCAACAGCGGTGCGACGCGGCGGAACGGTACGACCGCGATCAGCGCGGATGACATTCCGATCAGCAGCCACGCGGGTAGCAGCCACAGCAGCACAAACGCCGGCTGGCGTCGCGCCACCGCCAATTTGCGCGTGATCATCGCGGTGCGCGACACGTAACAGTCTCCATCCACTGCATTTCGGCCCCAGCATTTCGGTCACTGTATTTCAACTTGTGACGCCGGGGGTTCCACGGCATGCACTAGCATCGCCCGCGGCGCGGGCCAATGGGCGAGGCGGGGCGCGCATGACCGATCACATGAAGATCGACCATGAAGTGGGCAAGCGGATCACTGCGGCCGACGAATGTGCGCTGGTGATCGCCGCCTATGCCCGCAATCCCGCGTCCACGCTGTTGCGCGCCCGGCTGGCGGTGCTGTTCACGCGCAACGACCGGTTCGACGATGTCATCGCGCTCTACGCCGACATCGACCCCTCCAGCCTCGACTTCGCCGAAGTGCTGGTCCTTGCCAATGCGCATATGTCGGTGGAGCGGCCGGACGATACTGCGCGCGCCGCTGCGCTTGCGACGGTGGCATTCGAGCGCGCCGATCACGGCCTTCAGCGCGCCGCCGCGCTGGCCGCGCGCGGCAAGGCGCAGCGGCGCTTGGGCGCGACCGACGCTGCCGAACAGAGCCTGAAAGAGGCGCTGGCATATGATCCGCACAACAAGGATGCATGCAAACGGCTGGCGAGCCTGCATTTCGACACCGGCGCTCCTGAACGCGTGCTCGACGAGATGGCGCAGCTTGATGCGCAGGGGGTGGGCCATTCGCGCCTGTTCGCGGCGCAGACGCTGGCGCTGGCGCAGCTTGGCCGGATCGACGCCGCGCGCGAACAGGATGGCTGGAACCGGTTCGCCTATCGCGGCACGCTTGCACCACCCGCGGGCTGGGACAGGCTGGACGCATTCAACGCCGCATTGGCCGCAGAGCTACTGAACCATCGCGGCCTGCGGTATGAGCGTTACGGGACGGCTTCTCGCGATAGCTGGCGGGTTGATGATCCGATGACCGGACGGGGACCGCGCATTCGCGAGCTTTTCACCCATATAATTGGTGTGATCGATCGGCATGTTGCCGAGTTCCCCAGCGAAGAAAGTCACCCATGGTTGCGTGCGCGCCCGGGCTCGGCGACTCTGCACAGCGGGTGCGTTGTTACCGAGCATGCCGGATATGAGGACTGGCATATGCATCAGGCTGGCTGGCTCAGCGGAGTCTATTATGTGCATGTGCCGGCACCGGTCCTGAACGGAACGGATGAGCGGGGTTGCATCGAATTTGGACTTCCAGAGGATCTGGCCGGTACCGATTGTGCTCGATCCTTCGGCTCAAAACGGGTTCGACCACAGCCGGGAATGGTGCTGTTGTTCCCTTCGCACTGTCACCATCGCACCTACCCCCATGGCGATGTCGACCGACGGATCTGCGTTGCCTTTGACGTCCTGCCGGCCTGAACGATATGCAGCGATTGCGCGGCTATGGGCTGCGATTGGACTCGCAACTTGCCATTCCAGGCGCGGTGACAGATCCAGATCCGTCGACCGCCTCGCCCGATGTCGTCATCCTTTGCTCCGCCTCCGAAGCCGGGAGTGGGGAACGCGGGTTCAGGCTGACGACTACAGGCCTGGTCTTTTCCTGTTTTGGCGTCGCGCGTTTCGCGATCCGGTCTGATTTGGTCGAGGTGACGCCGGAGCCTGGCGTGGCGTTGGAGACTGTGTCGATCATGCTGGTCGCGACAGCGCTTCCCGCGCTGTTGTGGTTGCGCGGAGGCCTTGTTCTTCATGCCGCGGCGGCGCGGATGCCTGGGGCGGATGCCGCCATAGCGATCACCGGTAGATCGGGCAGCGGCAAGTCGACGATTCTCGCTCAATTGGCCGGATTGGGCGCTGACGTGGTGGGCGACGACAGCATCACATTTGCTCCCCAGCAGGCGGGGGCGATCGCAAGCGGCTTGCCTGGTGGTTGGTTTGCCGTCGGCGCGGACTGCGAACGACAGTTCATTCCTGTTGCGGCGAACCGCTCGCTGAACAGCGCCCCGATCGGCGCCATTTTTGTGCTCGATGGCTTCACGGAGGGTGGGCACGCAGTTGAGCGCTTCGACCCGGTTGCCGCTACGGCCACGCTTCTTGTGCATCGCCATCGTTCGCGCGTGCCGATGCTGTTGGGACAAGCAGAAAGAGTGCTACGCGACGTGACACTACTCGCCGCGACGATCCCAATCTATAAATGGCGACGTGGTAGCGGCCAGACGGCGCTGGTTGCTGCGGAGCGAGCGATGCTTGAACAGGCCGGTACGGAGTGAGCAAGGCGATGACGGAAACCAAGTGGATGCGCGATGACTCCTGGGTGGGGTCGCCCATTGAGGACAGTTTCGTGATGGTGAATATCGATACCGGCGCTTACGTCGCGCTCAATTCCACGGCCCATGCCATCTGGGATGTGATCGAGAACCCGCGGACTTCAAGCGAGATTGCCGCGACCTTGGCCGGGCAATTCGATGTCGCTGCCGATACATGCTCGGCAGCGGTTGCCCGAACGCTCGCTGAAATGGAGATCCAGCAGCTCGCTCGTGCAGTCTGAGAGCCACTACCGCAGCTCCGCTTACGGGCTGGTGTGGGACAGTGATGTCCCGCTTCTCCAGTTCGACCAGTCAGACGCGGCAAAGCCGAGCGATGTTCGGATAAGCAGGATTGCCCAGCTCCCGCCTCGCGCACTGATCGCGCCGGTGCGCGTTGGAGCCGTGTTCGCGGATGGCACGCGCTTTCCTTGGCGGCAGCAAGCGGTTTTCGACATGATCGACGGAAACCGGATCGATTATCTGCCTGGATCGGCTTGGGACGGAGCCCTGCCGCATGCATTTTATGGCACGGTGGTCGCGCATCTGCTCGCCTGGCGCGGTGTTATACCCATGCATGCATGTGCGGTCGCGATTGATGGGCGCGCAGTGTTGATCGCGGGAACGGCCGGTGCGGGCAAATCGAGCCTCACGGCCGGTGTGATTGCGGCGGGAGCAGAATTGCTCAGCGACGACCTGTCCGCGCTCTCGTTCGATCCAGTCAACACACCGGATCCTGTCATTCTGCCGGGACGGACCACCATTCGGCTGGACCCTGTCGTTGCCGCATGGAGCGATGGCGACAGGATCGATCTGCCGCCGGAGGAAACGCGCGGCAAAGTTGTGCTGCGACCTGCGGCGCGATCTCTAGCGGCGCTTCCGCTGGCTGGCGTCATCGCACTCGGCCTGCCGCCCGGCACCCTTTCCCCAGTCAACGGGGCGCGGTTCCTTGCACGCCATCTTTTCCGGCCGGTCTGGCTTGCGGCGCTGCCAAATCACCTCGAGCGCCAGCGGGCGCTGTTGAACCTGGCTGCCTTCTTGCCGGTTATTGGCTTCCCGGCGGTGGCGGGCGGGGGCCGGGAGGCGCATGAGCGACGCGCTCGCGATGCGCTCGCGCTTGCGCAGGGCGTCACGACCTTATGAAATTCCGCGCCACCAGACGAAGAACTCGCCCGCAAGTGCCGTAAGCTGTGTCCGGGTCGCTTCGCGAAATGCGCTGACTCCTGCGCCATTGCGCTCGAGTCCCCGATCAAGCGCTTCAAGATCGATCCATTCGTCCGCGCCGGCGCGACGGAACAATGGAATCCGCTCGCGCGCTGCGCCTGCTTCGGCCTTGAGGCGCTCGGAATAGTCGGGTGCGATTCCGGGACCTTTGCCGCGCAAACGGATCGCATCGGGCAATTTGCCGATCAACAACTGGCGGGCCGGACGTCGAGCGCCGCTCTCCGCGTACAGCATTCCCGCAGGAAAACTGGCGAACAGGGCTGATAGCCGCGGATCGCGAAATGGCATTGCCATACGCACCCGACCCAGATCGAGCTGCGCGGTGGTCCGCGCTGCTCTGGTGAGGCTTGGGTTGATCCCCCAAAGCGCGTGACGGGATGGCATCGGGTCGGGTCGGTGCCGCAACAGGCTGGCCTCCGCGATTTTTGGCGGGGGGGTCACAATTCGATGACGAGCGAGATCAACATGGAACAGACTGGCTACATCCGTCTTCCCGGGTTGATGCCACCACGTGCGCAACCGGCGCGCCGCGTTTCGCAAACCGCCCGGCTCGCCGTGCAGGGGCACCGGGTTGGTGAACGTCATCTCGCCAAACACGCCGTCGAACAATAGTGTCGCATTCGCGCCACGGGTCGCCTTGGCGAAGCCATCGTAAAGATAATGACGAACGCTCAGGCTGGGACCATTTCGCTCACGAAAATGCGGCGAGCTCGGGCGATATATTCCTGGAGTGGGGCGGGGGATCACCGCTTCGTGGGGGATACCCAGATGCGCTGCGACGATCGCCGCATGGCGGAACTCATCGATCTGGTGGGACCCAGGGGTGGCTGCGCTGGTCAGAAAGTGCAATCGCTCCTCGGCTTCCAGATTTTTTGCCAGCAGCCAGCCAAGCGTCGATGAATCGAGGCCTCCGCTGACGAGGCAGGCATAGGCACCGCCGACCATCCGCTGGCGGACGATGCGGAGCATAAGCGCCTCGGCCTCTGCCATTGCGTCCTCGAAGCTTCCGCGCCACCGATCGGAGACATCGATAGTCGGCGGAGGGGCGTCGCGAACCCCTTCGCGATCAAGTGTGACAAAGCTGCCAGCTCCCAATGACTGCACACCGGCGATCGGACTCGATTGCCTGACCGTCGCGCGCAGCCGTTCGACCCCCATGGCAGCTAAAAGACCGATTGGGTCGAACCGATCACCAATCCACTCGATCCGGCTGAGCTGGCGCAGATCGGGGCTGATTGCGATGCGATTGCCGCGGATCGCATAATATAGCGGGTCTCGCAGCGCGAAGGAGGTGACCAGCACCAGCGCGCGACCGTTCCAATGCGCGAGCGTCCATTCGCCATGGAGCAGCGTCCGAATGTCCGGGCCAAATCGGAGCAGCGCTGCACGCGCGATGGCGAGTTCGGACGAATTGCGCGCTAAGCCGAGCCGCGCAGCAATAGGTTCAGGTTCATCCAGCCGGCCCAAGAGCATCGTGATCGATTCAGTCGCCCGATCAACCTGCACAGCACCGGGATCGGCAAGGTCAACGGCATCGACCAGCGCATCGATGCCTGACGCCAGCGGGGTGAGTCCAAGGACGCCCGCTGCCCCAGGATCGACCGGTGCGCCGCTCAGATCGAACAGTCCGTAAAGACCAGTACGGTCCATTGTTCAATTGCTCCCACGGTGCTTGACTGGTCGTCGCCACAACTTATCACCGCCGCGATGGACGTTGAAAGAGGAAGGCTCCGCGCGATACGTGCAGCGCTGGCGAGCGAGGCCTATGATGCAAACCGGGTTCGACTTTCCACGGCAAATCTGCAGGGATTTGATTGTTTGGTTTCGAGCCGGAATGGTCTCTATGCAGTGAATCGCGCTGGGTCGCTGCAGGTTGCCCATGGTTTCTTCTTCGGCCTGCGTCAGCATGGTGACACGATATTTGCATTCGAATCGTGCGCAGAGCCGCATAGCCCCAGTGCGCGGGGGCGTATCGTTGCGATTACGCTTGTGGAGGGACAGATTGCCAACGCGCGGGTGATCGCGCGGGGGCTCGATAACCAATGCCATCAACTTGCGGTGATCGATAATCTGATTTGTGTCGTGGACACCGCAAATCAGGTCATTCGGCGCTACACGTTGGATGGCGCGGAAGTTGATGTCCGTACGCCGCTTCCTCCGGTGCGCTGGGGTGAGAAAGGCGCCATTTACCGACACATGAATTCCATTGCACGTGTCGCTGGCGAGATCGCTGTCATGCTGCACAACGGCGCCGGACCCGAGCGTCGGCCGAGCGAACTCGCCTGGCTTGACGCGGAATGGCGCATCGCGCGAATTGAGACACTCGCCGGATATGGCTGTCACGATATCCTTGAGGACGCTGCAGGCGTGATCTGGCATTGCGGATCTTGGGATGGCGAATTGCTTCGCAGCAACGGTGTTCCGATCCGGGTCAGCACCAATATGACTCGAGGCCTCGCATTGGGGCCTGAGGGTCTGATTGTTGGTGTTTCGGAATTTCGACCGCGGGAGCAGCGAACCCTGCTGGCTGGCAGCGTGCTGTATCTAGACGATCGTTATCGGGTGATCGAGGAGGTCCTGGTAGACGGTGCTCCAACGGACTTGATGGCAATCAATCTATGAACGGACGGGGCGAGTCAGCGAAAATGCTGGTGAAACTCGCCCCGCGCGATCACGTCCATCGCTCTTAGGAGCGTGTGGAATCTGGGAACGTGGGGTTGCCATCACCGCCAACGCCATTGACGCCCGCAGTTTCCTCGATTGCCAACACCGAGATTTCGGGTTCAATCCAGCTACGCAGTTCCGACGCTGGCTGTTCGGTTCCAATACGATCCGTCATGTTTTCCCCTCTTCAAATCTTGCGCAATCCGGACGCGGCGGCCGGGAGTTCCCGCACCCGCATGCCGGAAGACTGCGCACATGCTTACCTAACCCTGCTGGCTAATGCTGACAAGTTACCAATTAATAACGGGTCAACGCCGTACAAAAACAATAAAGTCAGGCCGCGGCGCGCAACTCCAGCCGTTCCCAGATCTCGACCAGCGCAGCGGTAAGATCTGCCATCATCGCCTCGTCATGCGACGGGCCTGGCGTAAAGCGAAGACGCTCGGTGCCACGCGGGACGGTCGGATAATTGATCGGCTGAACATAGACGCCATATTCGGCGAGCAGGATGTCGCTGATCTTCTTGGCCCGTACTGGGTCACCGACCATCAGCGGGACGATATGGGTCGTGCTGTCCATCACCGGCAGCCCGGCATCGGCGAACATGGTCTTGAGGCGTGCAGCCGCTGCCTGCTGCCCGTCGCGTTCTTCGCTCGATTGCTTGAGGTGGCGCACCGACGCGAGCGCGCCCGCAACCAGCACGGGCGAGAGCGAGGTGGTGAAGATGAACCCTGGCGCATAGGAGCGGATCACGTCGATGATCATGCGATCGGCCGCGATGTACCCGCCCATCACCCCGAACGCCTTGCCCAGCGTCCCTTCGACGATGGTCAGCCGCTGCGCCGCTTCGTCGCGTTCCGAAATGCCACCGCCGCGCGCGCCGTACATGCCGACCGCATGAACTTCGTCGAGATAGGTCAGCGCGTTATACTTGTCGGCAAGATCGCAGATCGCGTGGATCGGGGCGATATCGCCGTCCATCGAATACACGCTTTCGAACGCGATCAGCTTGGGCGCCGAGGGATCGTCCGCCGCCAGCAGCTCTTCGAGATGCACGAGGTCATTGTGCCGCCACACCCGCTTCTCGCACCCCGAATTGCGGATGCCCGCAATCATCGATGCGTGGTTGAGTTCGTCGGAATAGATGATGCAACCGGGCAGCACCTTGGCCAGCGTCGACAGCGTCGCCTCGTTCGAGACATAGCCGCTGGTGAACAACAGCGCGGCTTCCTTGTCGTGCAGGTCGGCCAGCTCGGCCTCAAGATGCACGTGATAATGGGTGTTGCCGCCGATATTGCGCGTGCCGCCCGATCCCGCGCCGACATCGTGCAGCGCCTCTTCCATCGCCGCGATCACCTTGGGATGCTGGCCCATCGCGAGATAGTCGTTCGAGCACCATACGGTGATCGGCTTTGGCCCGTTATGCCCGGCAAAGCATCGCGCATTGGGGAACATGCCCTTGTTGCGCAGAATGTCGATAAAGACGCGATATCGCCCTTCGGCATGCAGCCGGTCGATCGCCTGGTTGAACACGCGCGAATAATCTACCGCGCGCGGGGAAGCCTCGCTGGTCATCTTGTCCCGTTAGCGATTTTTGCGGCGCGACGCCACTAGGGCAAATTGCCTATCCTATCGATCACTGTGATCGGACGGTCGTTGCGCATCCACTTGCCCCAGATCAGGACTCGAAGGGCGAAATCTGCTATGGTTCGGGCACCGCGGAACGGGACTCCGGGCATTTCTGCGGCTGGGAGACCAACGCGCTCCCGCTTCAGAAAAATCTGGGAGAACCACGATGTCGCAGAACGATGTCGATTACTTCACCCGTCGCGAGCGGGCCGAGCGTGATCGCGCGGCGCAGGCGCATGATTCAGGCGCGCGCTATGCGCATCTGGCTATGGCCAATGGCTATGCCGAACGGGTCAAGGTAATGACCGAAACCCCGGCAATTCCGCTGCGCTGAACCCGCGTCGGCGCGGCCGGCGGAGGGCTAGAGCGTCTCGATTCGATCGAGGCCATATCCCGCCAATGCCGGGGCGAGCGCCGGATCGGGCTGCGCGGTGAACACGGCAATTCCGGGTGAAGGGGAGTCTGGCCAGTCCTGCCCCTGCGTCAGATGCGCGATTCGCCGCGCAATGCCCGGCCCGCCATCGACGAAACACACCGGATGCGGCGCAGCGGCGGCCAATTCGGCCTCGACCAGCGGGAAATGGGTGCAGGCGTTGACGATCACGTCGATTCGGTCGCCCGCCGCTTGCTCGAACAGCCCGTCGAGCACCGCGCGATACCGCGCCGGATCGGCCTCCTCACCGCGCAGCTTCGTTTCGGCGAGTTCGACCAGCTCGGCGCTGCCGTGGCGCAGCACGGTGCAATCGGCGGCGAAGCGCGCGGTCAGGTCATCGACATAGGGCTGGCGCACCGTCGCCTGCGTCCCCAGCACCCCGATCACCCGCGTGCGTGACGCTTCCGCCGCTGGCTTGATCGCGGGCACGGTCCCGACGATCGGCACATCCAGCGCGGCGCGCACATGTGGCAGCGCGATGGTCGATGCGGTGTTGCAGGCAATCACGATCAGCCGCGGCTTGTACCGCTCCGCCAGCCGCCCGAGCAGCGCGGGGACGCGCGCGGCAATCTCGCTTTCGCTGCGCGTGCCATAGGGGAACCCGGCGCTGTCGGCGGCATAGACCAACGGCGCCCCGGGCAGCAGCGCCCGCGCCGGCGCCAGCACCGACAGCCCGCCCACGCCCGAATCGAAGAAGAGAAGGGGCCGGGTGTCGGCCATGACGGGTTCCGCTGATCGAGATTGTTGCGTGCGCTTACCGAAGACCCTAGCCTTTGTCCAAGCAAGGGGGATCATGCAGACGCAACTCACCACGATCGCGCCGGTGCTCGCCATCGCGCTTGGCTATTTTCTCGGTTCGATCCCGTTCGGGGTGGTGCTGACCCGGCTCGCCGGGGCGGGCGACCTGCGCCAGATCGGATCGGGCAATATCGGCGCGACCAACGTGCTGCGCACCGGGCGCAAGGGGCTGGCGGCGGCGACGTTGCTGCTCGACCTGCTCAAGGGCGCGGCGGCGGTGTGGATCGCGCAGGCGATCTGGCCCGGCCTTGGCGTCGTCGCTGCGGCGGGGGCGTTCATCGGCCATTGCTATCCGGTCTGGCTCAAGTTCAACGGCGGCAAGGGCGTTGCGACGCTGATGGGCATCGTGCTCGCACTCCATTGGCCGTCGGGCATCGTGTTTGCGGTGGTGTGGCTGGGGCTGCTCGGAGCCTTGCGGATTTCATCGGTGGCCGGAATGGCGGCCGCGATCAGCGCGCCGGTCAGTGCGGCGCTGATGAACCGGTTCGACATCGTGATGCTGCTGGTCGCGCTCGCCCTGATCGTGCTGTGGAAGCATCGCGAGAATATCGAACGGCTGCTCGCCGGGACCGAACCGCGCATCGGCCGCAAGCATGGCTGACGAGGCCGCGCGCCTCGCCCGCCTTCGCCTCATCCGGTCGCCACGGATCGGCCCGGTCACCTATCGCCAGCTGATCGCCCGCTTCGGCGACGCCCAGGCGGCGCTCGATGCGCTGCCTGGGCTGGCGCTGCGCGGCGGCGGGCAGGCACCGACGCTGGCCGATCCCGCGCTGGCCCGGCGCGAGCTGGCAGTGGTCGAACGACTCGGCGCGCGCCATGTGTTTCTGGACGATCCCGACTACCCACCGCTGCTGGGGGAGCTGGAAAATGCGCCGCCCGCGCTGATCGTGCGCGGTGACATGGCGCTGCTCACCCGGCCCTGCGTCGCGATGGTCGGCGCGCGCAACGCCTCGGCCGCCGCGTGCCGCTTCGCGCGGCAGCTGGCGCAGGGGCTGGGCGAGGCGGGGGCCACGGTCGTCTCAGGGCTGGCGCGCGGGATCGACACCGCCGCGCATCACGGATCGCTTTCGAGCGGCACGGTCGGCGTCATCGCCAGCGGCATCGACATCGCCTTTCCGCCGGAAAATGCGGAGCTACAGGAACGCGTCGCGCAGCACGGCCTGCTGATCGCCGAACAGCCGCCGGGCGCCGAGCCGCTCGCCCGCCATTTCCCCTCGCGCAACCGCATCATCGCCGGCCTCGCGCAAGGGACGGTGGTGGTCGAGGCCGCGCCGCGCTCCGGCTCGCTGATCACCGCACGGATCGCGGCGGAGGCGGGGCGGGAGGTGATGGCGGTCCCCGGCTCCCCGATCGACCCGCGCGCACAGGGCTGCAATTTGCTGATCCGCGAAGGTGCGACTCTGGTGCAGGGCGTGGACGACATCCTCGAGATGATCCGCCCGATCGACCCGCGCGCGGTGCGTTCGCCGATCTCCGGCTTCGGCGCGGAACCTCCGGGAGAGCCCGATGCCGCCGGGCGCGACCGCGTCGAAGGGCTGCTCGGTCCGGTGCCAGTCCCGGTCGATGAACTGATCCGCCAATCCGCCCTGCCCGGCGCGGCGGTGCAGCTGGTGCTGCTCGAACTCGAACTCGCCGGTCGGCTGGAGCGGCATGCCGGCGGGCGGGTCAGTCTGCGGTGAGCGCCGAATCGCCGCGAATCGCGGTCGCCGACATCATCGGGGACGCGTCGTCGCTGGTCGGCGCGCGCGCGCCGAGCTTCTTTATCGCAGCCGTCGCTTACGCCGCCTTCTCCACCTGGGCCGACGATTCGGAGTGGTCGTGGACGGTACAGCTGGTGCTGCTGACCGCCGCCATCCTGTTCCAGGGGCTGCTGCAGTACATCCTGTTCCGTCGCGCCTATGGTGACGCGAGCGGGGAGTGGGTCTCGGTCGCACTTGCCCCGCTCATTGCGATCACGCTTCAACTGCTGATCTGGATCGTCGCAGGCCTCGGCTATGTGTTGCTGCTGCTTCCGGGTCTGTATCTGGCGGGCCGCTTGTCGGCGGCCATCGGCATGGCGTCGGTCGAGCGGACGGGCCTGATCGAAAGCATGACCGGCAGCTGGCGCCGAACGCGGCGCTGTGCCTGGCCGCTGGTCATCGTTCAGGGAATCTTGCTGCTTCCGTTCGTCGCGCTCAGCGTTGCGATCATCGCGGCGACCTACGCCAATGATGGCGTGGAATATAGATCGATCGAATTCAGGGTGCTCACAAATCTTGCGCTGGCGGTCATGGCGATGGCCGGGTGGGCGGTGGCTGGCGCGGTCTTCCGCCTCACGGCGCCACAGCTTCACGACCCTGAGGACATCTTCGGCTGATAGGATGAGACCTTAGGTAGCGACTAGCGGTCGCCGACTAGTCCACTTTACCCCGCCATCACCCGCGCGCTCGCCTCCCGCAGCGTGATCGTGCCGGACGCGAGCGCGAGCGGGTAGAGAATCTCATTCTCGATCCGCACCCGCGCCGACAGCGCGGACAGGACGCGCTTGCTCGCCTCGATGAACAGCTCGCGGTCGCTCTCGATCTCGTCGGCGGTCCATTCATTGACATAGGCGCGCCACTCGGCGGCAAGCTGGTCGAAATCGCCCATCGCAATCTCCGCCGCCTCGCGCTGCGCCAGGTCGCCCTTGGCGAGCAGATGCGGGTACACCTCCAGATCCTCGGTCGCGAGATGGGCGGTGAGTTCGGTGTCCAGCCCGACGATCATCGTGCGCAGCATCGTCGGCGATGCTGTGGCGACGGCCCGCATCAGCGCGTCGGCGCGCGCGCTGATCTGCGCATGTTCGTCAATCAGCCGTTCGACCGAAACCATTGCCGGACCCTCCTCTGCCGACTCTTATAGACGATGCAGGTTAAGAGGGGGTGGCGTTCCGCTTGACGCCCGCTATTCAGCCTCCCCATCCTCGCGCGTACACGTAAGGACCGCCAAACCCCATGCAGCTCGTCATCGTCGAATCGCCCGCCAAGGCGAAAACCATCGAGAAATATCTGGGCAAGGACTATCGCGTCCTCGCCTCGTACGGCCATATCCGCGACCTGCCCGCCAAGGACGGCTCGGTGCAGCCCGATGACGGCTTTGCGATGGATTGGGAAACCTATCCCGATAAAGCGAAGCAGCTGAAAGCGATCACCGAGGAGGCCAAGAAGGCCGATCGCCTGATCCTCGCCACCGACCCTGACCGCGAGGGGGAGGCGATCAGCTGGCACGTTCAGGAAGTGCTGGCGAAGAAGAAGGCGCTCCCCAAGGAGGTCGAGCGCGTCACCTTCAACGCGATCACCAAGGCGGCGGTGCTGACCGCGATGGCCGCGCCGCGCCAGCTCGATACCGACCTGATCGACGCCTATCGTGCTCGCCGGGCGCTCGACTATCTGGTCGGGTTCACCCTCTCGCCGGTGCTGTGGCGCAAGCTGCCCGGCGCCAAGTCGGCGGGCCGCGTCCAGTCGGTCGCGCTGCGCCTGATCGTCGAGCGCGAGCGCGAGATCGAGCTGTTCCGCGCGCAGGAATATTGGTCGGTCGTCGCGCATCTCGAGCATGACGGCACCGCATTCGACGCGCGCCTCGTGCGGTTCGAGGGCAAGAAGCTCGACCGGCTGTCGATCGGCACCGAAGGCGTCGCGATGCGCGCCAAGGCCGCGGTCGAACAAGGCCGCTTCACCGTCGCCAGCGTCGAGACCAAGCCGGCGATGCGCAACCCGCCGCCGCCCTTCACCACCTCGACCCTGCAGCAGGAGGCGGCGCGCAAGCTCGGCTTCTCCGCCAGCCATACGATGCGGATCGCGCAGGCGCTCTACGAGGATGGCGCGATCACCTATATGCGTACCGATGGCGTGCAGATGGATGGCAGCGCGATCGACGAGGCGCGCAAGGCGATCGTGAACCGCTATCAGGCGAGCTACATTCCGGACAAGCCGCGCCAGTATCAGACCAAGGCCAAGAATGCGCAGGAAGCGCATGAGGCGATCCGTCCGACCGATTTCACCAAGGACAAGGCCGGATCGGGCGACCATGCGCGGCTATACGACCTGATCTGGAAGCGCGCGCTCGCCAGCCAGATGTCGAGCGCACGGATGGAGCGCACCACGGTCGAGCTGGAAGAGCCGACCGGTCAGGACGCGCTGCGTGCGACCGGCCAGGTGGTGATCTTCCCCGGCTATCTCGCGCTCTACGAAGAAGGCCGCGACGATGAAGGCGACGAGGATTCGCGCCGCCTGCCGGTGATCCGCAACGGCGACACGCCCGCCAAGAAGGGCGTCGACGCCGAACAGCATTTCACTCAGCCGCCGCCGCGCTTCTCCGAAGCCTCGCTGGTCAAGCGGCTCGAGGAACTCGGCATCGGCCGCCCCTCGACCTACGCCTCGATCATTCAGGTGCTCAAGGACCGTGCCTATGTGCGGGTCGAAAAGAACCGCTTCTTCGCCGAAGAAACCGGCCGGCTGCTGACCGCATTCCTCGAGCGCTTCTTCGAGAAATACGTCAATTACGACTTCACCGCCGGGCTTGAGGAAGAGCTGGACGACGTGTCCGGCGGCCGCGCCGGCTGGCAGGCGGTGCTCGACGCGTTCTGGAAGGACTTCCATCCGCGCACGCAGGAGGTGATGGAGCAGAAGCCGAGCGAGGTGACCGCCGAGCTCGACAAGTTCCTCGAACCCTATCTCTTCCCCGACAAGGGCGACGGCACCGATCCGCGGCTCTGCCCCTCCTGCGGCGTCGGCAAGCTGGCGCTGCGTGGCGGCAAGTTCGGCGCGTTCGTCGCCTGCTCCAACTATCCCGACTGCAAGTTCACCCGCCGCTTCGGCCAGCCGGGCGGTGAAGATGGCGGCGATAGCGGTCCGGAAGTGATCGGGCAGGATCCGGAGACCGGCGAGGATATCTCGCGCCGCTCGGGCCGGTTCGGGCCGTATATCCAGCGCGGCGAGGGCAAGGAAGCGGCGCGCGCGTCGATCCCCAAGGATATTCCCGAGCTGGATCTGGACTGGGCGGTCAAGCTGCTCAACCTGCCGCGCACGATCGGCAACCATCCCGAAACGGGCAACCCGATCACCGCGTCGATCGGCCGTTATGGCCCTTACCTCGCGCATGACGGCAAATATGCGCGGCTGACCTCGACGACCGACGTGTTCGAAACCGGCATGAACGCTGCAGTGGTCAAGCTCGCCGAAGCGGCGGCGGGCGGCGGGCGACCACAGCGCGGATCGCGCGAGCCGCTGAAGGTGATGGGCGCGCACCCGGTGTCGGGCGCGGAGATCAAGCTGATGGAGGGGCGCTACGGCGCGTACCTCACCGACGGCACGACCAATGCGACCTTGCCCAAGACGGTCGATCAGGCGGCGCTGACGCTGGAGGAAGCCGTCCAGCTCATCGACGCCAAGGCTGCCGCTGGCCCCGCCAAGAAAAAGGGCGGGCGCAAGGCTCCGGCGAAGAAGGCACCGGCCAAGAAAGCCGCGCCGAAGAAGAAGGCAGCGGCAAAGACCTGACGGATCAGGCCGCGCGCAGGCTCGTCATCTGCAGCCAGGCGCGCGCCTGTTTCTGCGCTTCGATGATCTCGCGCGCGGTCATGTCTTCCGCGACTTCGGCGCGCATGTACGGCGCCTCGGCGCTGCCCTTGAGGGCGGCGATGTTGAACCATTTGTGCGCTTCGATCAGGTCCATGTCGACGCCCGACGCGCCGCTCGAATAGACCATCCCGAGCTCATAGGCCGCGTCGGCGCTACCGCGCGCCGCATCCGCCAGCCGGCTGTCGATCAGGAACTGCGCACTCTTAAGACTGTTGCCCATGACATTGCCCCACTTCTCATCGCTCTCTTCATGAAAGCGAAGGTGGGGCATTCATGGTAACCAAATGGTTAACGGCGCTATCCGGTCAATCCGGGGCGGCCACGGAAACATTGTCGATCAGGCGCGTGCCGGCAATCCGCGCGGCGGCGAGCAGGCGGCGGGGCAGTCCCGCGACCGGTGCGCCCAGGCTGTCGGCATCGACCAGCTCGACATAATCGATATCGAATCCAGCCGCTTCCAGCGACGCGCGCGCGGTGGCGAGCGCGGCCGCAGGATCGTCGCCCTTCTCGATCGCGCGCACCGCGACGCCGAGCGCACGGGGCAGGGCGACCGCAGCGGCGCGATCCTCGGGCGCGAGATATGCGTTGCGCGAGGACAGCGCGAGCCCGTCATCGTCGCGCTGAGTCGGTACGCCGCGCACGTCGATATCGAAATCGAGGTCGGCGACCATGCGGCGGATCACCGCGAGCTGCTGGAAATCCTTCTCCCCGAACAGCGCGACATCGGGCTTCACCTGGTTGAACAGCTTGGCGACCACCGTCGCGACCCCGTCGAAATGACCCGGCCGCGCCGCGCCGTCGAGCGGCTCGCTGACGCCAGCGACCGAGATATTGGTCGCATGCCCCTCAGGGTACATCACCTCGACCGGCGGCATCCACAGCAGGTCGACGCCCGCTTCGGTCAGCATCCGCGAATCCGCCAGCTCCTTGCGCGGATAGCGGGCAAGGTCCTCGTTCGGGCCGAACTGCTTGGGGTTGACGAAGATCGACACCACCACCCGCTGTCCGGCCAGCTTCGCCTGCGCCACCAGCGCCATATGCCCGGCGTGCAGCGCGCCCATCGTCGGCACGAAGGCGATCCGTTCCCCATTGGCGCGGAATCCCGAAACGGTATCGCGAAGTTCGGAGAGCTGACGGATGGTTTGCACGCGCACAAGGCCTTGGATATGGAACGAAGGGCGGCCTTCTATGGGGGGCAGGCCCGCTGTTCAATCAGGGATGTTGAGTGACCGACGCAACGAACTCGCTGCACGTGATCGTCTTCGCCAACGAAAAGGGCGGGACCGGCAAATCCACGACCGCTGTCCACACCGCAATCGCGCTGGCGATGAAGGGTGCGCGCGTGTCGTGCCTCGACCTCGACCATCGCCAGCGGACGATGGGCCGCTATCTCGACAACCGGCTTCAGACGATGAAGCGCGTCGGGCGACCGCTGCCGATGCCGCGATACGAAACCCATGACGGCGAAAATATCGCCCGCTTTTCCGAAAGTCTGGAGCGGCTGGGGCAGGACACCGACTTCCTGATCATCGACACGCCGGGGCGCGACGACAAGTTTGGGCGGATCGCGATCACCAATGCCGACACGCTGGTGACGCCGATGAACGACAGCTTCGTCGATTTCGACCTGATCGGGCAGGTCGATCCGGACACGTTCCGGGTCACGCGGCCAAGCTTCTATTCCGAGCTGATCTGGGATTCGCGCAAGCGCCGCGCCAAGGCCGACGGGCAGACGATCGACTGGGTCGTCCTGCGCAACCGCATGCAGCATATCGAGGCGCGCAACATGCGGCGCGTGTCGGAGGCGATCGACCAGCTCGCCAAGCGCGTCGGTTTCCGCGTCATCCCGGGGCTTTCGGAACGCGTGATCTATCGCGAACTGTTCCCCAAGGGCCTGACCATGCTCGACAGCCGTGAGTTCGGTGAGATGGGCTTGGCGCACGTCGCCGCGCGGCAGGAGCTGCGCGAGATGATGGCTGGCCTCGCCCTGCCCGAACTGGAGTCGGCGATGCCGCTCTTCGCATGATCGCGAAATTCCTGATCGCGGTGCTGGTCTGCTGGCTCGGCTTTCGCTTGTGGCATGGCTGGGGACGGCCGCTTCCCGGCACGCCCACGCCGCCGCCTGCGCCGCAGCCCCGTGATCCGGAAGAAGCAGCGGCCTATGCGATCCTGGGCGTTACGCCGGGCGCGCAGCCCGACGAGATCCGCGCCGCGCACCGCCGCCTGATCACCAGCGTTCACCCCGATCGCGGCGGTTCGCCTGAACTGACGCGACAGGTCAACGCGGCGCGCGACACACTGCTGAAACCAAAGCCGGCACCGAAAAACTGAAACGCAATCCTGTCAGCTGCGTTTGACGGTTGAACTTTGCGTAACGCGCGCGAAATGAAAGCGCGTCGATTTCCCCTTGGAGGCCCCATGACCCATCGTTTCGATCCGACCTCGCTGCGCGAATATGACATCCGCGGAATCGTGGGCAAGTCGCTGGGGCCGGACGATGCGCGCGCGATCGGGCGCGGCTTTGCGACGCTGCTGCGTCGCGCCGGCGGGCACCGCGTCGCGGTCAGCCGCGACGGGCGCGTCTCGTCCCCGGTGCTGGAGGCGGCGCTGATCGAGGGGCTGACCGCGTCGGGCTGTGACGTGGTGCGGATCGGGCTCGGCGCGACGCCGATGCTCTATTATGCCGAGGCGATCCTAGAAGTGGATGGCGGCATCCAGATAACCGGCAGCCATAATCCCGGCGACTATAACGGCTTCAAGATGGTGTTTCAGCACCGTCCGTTTTTTGGAGCCGACATCCAGACGCTGGGCAAGATGGCCGCCGAGGGCGACTGGGACGAGGGCGAAGGCACCGTCTCCGACGCCGACATTCTCGACGATTATGTCGGGCGCCTGCTCGCCGGCTATTCGGGCGGCACATTCCGCATCGGATGGGACTGCGGCAATGGCGCGTCGGGGCCGGTGATCGAAAAGCTGGTGAAGCTCCTCCCCGGTGAGCATCACACGCTGTTCACCGATGTGGACGGCAATTTCCCCAATCATCATCCCGATCCCACCGAAGAAAAGAACCTGGCGCACCTCAAGGCGCTGGTCGCGGAAAAGAACCTCGACTTCGGACTGGCTTTCGATGGCGATGGCGACCGGATCGGCGCGATCGATGGGCAGGGCCGCGTGATCTGGGGCGATCAGCTTCTGTCCATTCTCGCTGAACCTGTGCTGCGCAAGGACCCCGGCGCGACAATCATCGCCGACGTGAAGGCCAGCCAAGCGCTGTACGACCGCATCGCCGAGCTGGGTGGCCAGCCGCTAATGTGGAAGACCGGCCACAGCCTGATCAAGACCAAGATGAAGGAAACCGGCGCACCGCTCGCGGGCGAGATGAGCGGGCACATCTTCTTCGCGCAGGACTATTACGGCTTTGACGACGCGCACTATGCCGCGGTCCAGCTGATCAACGCGGTTCACCTGATCGGCACGTCGATGAGCGATATCCGCAGCGCGATGCCGGCCATCGTCAACACGCCCGAAATGCGCTTTCAGGTCGATGAAAGCCGCAAGTTCGCGGTGATCGACGAGGTGCTGGCGCGGCTCAAGGAATCGGGCGCGGACGTCAACGACACCGATGGCGCGCGGGTCAACACCCCCGATGGCTGGTGGCTGCTGCGCGCGTCGAACACGCAGGACGTGCTGGTCGCCCGAGCCGAGGCGAAGGATCAGGCGGCGCTCGACCGGCTGCTGGCAATGATCGACGCGCAGCTTGAAGCGAGCGGGCTCGAGCGCGGGCCACAGGCGGCGCATTGAGCACCCGCCGGTCGCGCTAGCGCAGTTGCGCCAGATCCCATGCCGCGCGGACCTGCGCGGCATAGATCGGTGCACTGCGCTGCAACGCCGCCTGCGCATCGCGTGAGAAGCCGGTGTGGAGCTGTTGCCGTAGCCGCGCATCATCGGCGGCCACGCGCAGCAGCGCGCGAACTTCCTGCGGCGCCCGCCCGCTTGCCTGGAGATGCGTCGCCAGCCCCAGGATCGCCCGCGCGCGATCGGGGTCCATCGCCGGGCGGCGGATCAACACCGCGAGCGCGCGGCGATACCAGATTTCCGCCTCGTCGGTGCGACCCTGTTTCGCGATGATGGCGGCGACATAGCTGCGCCCCTTGGCGATCATCGGGTCTGAATCGCCGACCCGCGCCGCGGCGGCATCCAGCCCCTTGCGGAACAGCGCCTCCCCCTCGGCCAGCCGCCCCTGGCTGGCGAGGTTGTAGCCGAGATTGGTGTAGGTCACTGCCAGATCGAGCATTCCGCGATCGTCGGTCAGCGTCTCCCGCGCCGCCAGCAGCGGCGCATAGAGCGCCTCGGCCTCGGCAAACCGGCCCTGATCCTCGAGCATATAGGCGATGTCCTGCTGCGCCTGCAGGACATCGCGGCTCCCGGCGGGCAGGATGCGCGACCACAAGGCCAGCGTGGCGCGCATCGTCGCCTCGGCCTCCTTACGGCGCTCCTGATAGCTCAAGTTCCACGCCAGCGCATAATAGATGTCGGCGACCTCGCCGGGGTCCGGCTTGTGCGCGTCGACCAGCGCGAGCGCGAGGCGGTACAGCGGTTCGCCCTCGGTGAAACACGCCTGCTGCTCCATCGCGCCCGCCAGATGCAGATAGGTGCGAACCAGCTGCGGCGTGCGTGCCATCGGCCGGCGATCGGTGTGAAACAGCGGCGCGTAGCGCTCGGCCAGCGCAGGATCGCCGCCGTCGCGCGACGCGACCACCAGCTTGCCCCAGCTCGCCGCGCACTCAAGCGTTGGCTTGGCCGGATCGCACGCCGCCAGCTCCGCCCGTCGCGCGGCGATATAGCGCGCCCGCGCCGCATCGCCCCCGGCCAGCTCGATGCAGCGCGGCGCCCGTGCCGTCGCTGGCAATGCCGAAACCCCGGCCAGCGCTGGGCCGGCCAGCGTCAGTGTCAGGAACAGCAACAGGCCGCGCAGGAGATGCATGGTGCCATTTTATCGCAGCGCAGCCCGCGCGCCAGCGACGATCTCTGACAGGCGAGGTTGCGCAGGGGTGGCAAATCGCGGCGGGGCAGGCCACATGGGGGCATGGCTCCCCCCGCCCCCCAGATCATCCGCGTCATCGACCTTGAAACCACCGGACAAGCGCCGCCGCAGCATGGCGTGTGCGAGATCGGGTGGCAGGATGTCGCGCTGGGCAAAGATGGCCGCTGGGAGCTGGAAGGGGAGGGCGGCGCGCGGCTGGTCAACCCCGGCCGCCCGATCCCGCCGCTGACGATGGCGATCCACCATATCCGCGACGAGGATGTGGCGGACGCATCCTGGTGGCACGATGTCGCGCGTCCCGTGCTCGACCCCTGGCCGCGCCGCGTCGCGCTCGCCGCGCATCGCGCGAGCTTTGAGGAGCAGTTCTGTACGCCCGCGCTGACGCGTGGGGCCGACTGGATCTGCACCTATAAATGTGCGCTGCGGCTGTGGCGCGACAGTCCGGGATTTTCGAACCAGTTCCTGCGCTACTACCGCATGCCCGAGGGGCTGGAGCATGACCGCGGCCTGCCCGCGCACCGCGCCTTTCCCGACGCCTATGTCACCGCGCACCATCTGCGCGACATGCTCAACGAGTCGGGCGTCGCGCAGTTGATCGAATGGTCGAAGCTGCCCGGCCTGCTCCCGCGCGTCCGCTATGGCCCCGATCGTGGCAAGGAATGGAGCGAGATCGACGATGAATCGCTCGATGCCTTCCTGCAGGACCGCGACGAGGACATTCGCTACACCGCGCAGGTCGAGCTGGAACGCCGCCGCGGCCGGGGCCCGGAATTCAAACCGGTCCGCCAGCCGGATTTGTTTTAGACACCTCCAACGCGCTCCCCTCCCTGAAAGGGAGGGGCTGGGGGTGGGTGCGCGCGTCTGCGCGCTCAAAAATACCCGTGGTGCGCAACGCAGAGCGGCGACGAGGCATCGAGCCTCGCCGCCGCTAAACCTACCCCTGACCCCTCCCTTTCAGGGAGGGGAATTGGAGTGACGGATCAATACTCGATCCGCGCGCTCTTGATTTTGCGCTTGTCGAGCATGACCTGGACGCTGTCCGGGCCGGACAAATGGCCTGCACCCACCGCCATGAACACGACGCCCGGCTTGTCGAGCCGCGTGTCGATCCACTCCGCCCAGCGCGCGTTGCGGTCGGCGAGCAGCATCTTGCTGAGCTCGGGCGAGCTGCGCATCGCCTCGTTCATGATCGCGGCGAGACCTTCGGCATCGCCCTCTGACCATTCGGCGACCATCTTCTCGAACTCAGGCCCGACCTTGTCGAGCTGCGCGAGCGTCTCGGTCAGGAATTGCACCTGCGCGGCTTCCGACAGGCTGTTGAAAAAGCCGAACTGCTGGTCGAGGCTTTCGACACCCGAGATCGGCTTGTTGGCTGCCTTGGCCGCCGCCGTCAGCGCCGTCTCAGCGCCCGATGCCGGGTTGTAGCCCGCCTTGGTCAGCGCGATCAGGCTCAGCTGCGATGCGGCAAACCACGGCTGGAAGCGTTCGACTGCCTGCGCTGGAATGCCGGCATCGGCGACCGCCTTGGCAAACGCTTCACGCTTGTCGGCCGGAAGTCGCTCGCTCAGCTGCGGCCCGGTCTGCGTCACTGCGTGCTTGATGATCAGCGGCTGCACGGTCGCGAGATCAGGCATGTCGCCGATTTCGGTGACCAGCTCGCCGCTCGCGTCGAACGCGGTCTTCACCGCTTCGTCGAACCAGCTCAGGCCAGCCGGCAGGACGTGGATCGTCCCGAACAGATAGATGGTCGTGTCCGCGTCCTTGACCACCCAAAGGGCGGGATCGGCGTCCTTCATCTGTGCCGCAGGGGCGGGGGCCGCGGCCTGCTGGGCAAGCGCTGCGGGGGTGACGAACAACAGGGCGAGCGCAGTCGCTGCGCGGGGCAGGAACTTCTTCATAAACATCTCCACTTGCAAAGGGTTAGCGTGTTCAGGGACGAAATTTCTTGTAGCCATAGGCGAGCATCATCGCGGCAAAGGTCGCGACGGCGAGTAGCTCGTGCTCGGGTTCGCGGACCAGTCCGCCGCGCCACAGCAGATACCAGTTGGCGTAGAACGCGAGGTAGAAGTTGAGCGCGATCGCCGAAGCCCACTGATTGTCGCGCCGCTCCAGCTCATCGGTGACGCGGCGGTAGCGCCAGCTACCATAAACGAGAGCCACAGTAGTGATCAGCGACGCGCCGATCGCCCAGGCGGCGGGAATGCCTTCGAGAAACGCGCCGCCCTCGACCTCGAACATCGCCGAGAAAAAGCCGACCACCGCGCCTACGCCCATCAGCGTGAACAGGATGATCCGCTGGCGCCGCGTGCGGGCGCGCGCTGCCGCCAGACCGTCTTTGACCTCATTCGCCATCATCATGCTCCGCGTCATCGAAAATCTCCTCGATGCTCAATCCGAACAGCCGGGCGATGCGGAAGGCGAGCGGGAGCGAAGGATCATATTTCCCCGTCTCGATCGCGTTCACCGCCTGTCGCGACACGCCGAGATGGCCGCCAAGCTCCGCCTGGCTCCAGTCGCGTTCGGCGCGCAGCACTTTCAGGCGGTTCTTCACAGGCCGTCACTGCTCCATGACATTATGTCATCCACAGGTGACTATATGTCAGGGTAGCATGACATGAGTCAAGCGGCTTTTTTGCCCTGCGGAATCGCGGCCACAATCGCGGCGGCAAGCGTGCCGATGCACAACAGATAGGGGAAGGCGAGCCCCTGTGGCCCGAACGCGAAGGGCTGGAGCAGGAACACGGTCACGAAACCGGTGAGCAGCGCGGCGATCACCGATGCGGTTGTGCCGCGCGTCGTGAACAAGGCGACGGCATAGACGCCGAGCAGGCCGGCATAGGCAAACACCATCACCGACAGCACGAATTCGAGCAGGGGCATGTCGCTATGCTTCTGCCAGTAATAGCTCAGCACTGCGGTCGCGAACATCGCCACCGCCACCGCCGCCATGCCCCAGCGTCCGGCATGGACATAATGGCGATCCTCCGCCCCGCCGCGCGCCTCGCGCCACGGGCGGTAGAAGTCGCTGACAACCACCGACGACATCGAATTGAGCGCCGACGTAACGGTCGACACCGCCGCCGCGATCACCCCGATCGTCACCAGCCCGCGCAGGCCGGGGGGTAGCTGGGTCAGGATGAAATGGACGAAGATCGTGATCTTCTCGCCCGCGAAATTCGCCGAAACATTATTGGTCGCGCCCATCAGCTCGGGCCGGTCGTAAAAGATGTGCAGCATCAGCCCGATCGTCACGAAGATCGCGATGACGGGCACGCTGCCCAGCGCCGACATGATCAGGCTGCGCGCGCCGGTCTTTGCATCTGGGCTGGCGAGCAGGCGCTGGGTGGTATCCTGATCGAGGCCGGAGCTGGCGGTGTTGAGCAGGAACAGCCCGGTCACTGCGGCGAGCAACGTGAACGGCTTGGACAGGTCGGTTGAGAGGTCGAACAGCCGCAGCTTGTTGGTGCCATCGGGCGCGTTGCGCAGCGCGTCGATCAGCGCCGCGTTATCGAGCGGGATCGCAGAGCGCAGGAACACCAGCACCGCGATGGCGGCGCCGGCATAGACGATGAACTGGACGAAATCGTTCCAGATGACCGACTTGAGGCCCCCGCGCAGCGTGAAGGCGAGGCTCGCGAGCATCACCGCCGCCGCCGACAGGATGATTGACCCGGCATCGATCGCGTTGAACCCGACCATCGCAATCGCGATTGCTGCCAGATATACGCGCGCGCCGCCCGACAGGATGCGCCCCGCCAGATACATGCCGCCCGCCCAGCGCATCGCCCGCGCATCATAGCGCGTCTCGAGCAGCTCATAGACCGTGGCGACGCGCAGCGCGTAGAAGCGCGGGATCAGCACATGCGCGACGAAGAACGCCGCGAGCACCGCGCCCACCACTGCGCCCAAATAGCTGTAATCGCTGCGATATCCGTAATCGGGTGCGCCGAGGAAGGTCGCGGCGGATTGCTGCGTCGCCAGCACCGACACGGCGGCCAGCCACGCCGGCACGCTGTTTCCCGCGAGGAAATAATCCCCCGTGCTGCGCGTCTCGACCCGGTTGAAATGCCAGGACAGCCCGGCCAGCACGGCGAGGTAAAGCCCGACCACCATCCAGTCGAGCGCGGCGAAATGCAGCATCATCGCCAAGGTGTAGCAGAGGCGTTCCCGACGTCACGCGGCAAGTTGCGGCGCGCTCACGGAACGACTCCCGCGCTCGCGCTTTGAATCGGCTTCGCAACAACAAGGATGTCCGATGGCAGCGCGCGCATATTGGCAGGGGCAGATTCGTCTCGCGCTGGTCTCGATCCCCGTGGAAATCTACAGCGCGACCCGCTCGGGCGCGTCGGTGTCCTTCCACCAGATCCACGAACCCTCGGGCAAGCGGATCAAATATGAAAAGGTTGTGCCCGGCCTCGGCGCGATCGACACCGATGAGATCATGAAGGGGTTTGAGGTCGAAAAGGGCGAATATGTCCTGCTCGACCAGGACGAGATCGACGCGGTGAAGCTCGAATCCAAGAAGACGCTCGAACTGACCCAGTTCGTCGACGCGCATGAGATCGACGTCCTCTATTACGAAAAGCCCTATTTCGTCGTCCCCGCCGACGACCTTGCCGAAGAGGCATTCGTCGTGCTGCGTGAGGCGCTCAAGCGCACGAAGAAGGTCGGGCTTGGCCAGCTCGCGATGCGCGGGCGCGAATATGTGGTGAGCCTCAAGCCGTGCGGCCGCGGCATGGTGCTGGAAACGCTGCGCTATGCCGATGAGGTGCACAAGGCGCAGGGCTATTTCCGCGACATCCCCGATGCCGAGCCGGACGAGGACCTGCTCGGCCTCGCCGAATCGCTGATCGAGAAGAAGTCGGCGAAGTTCGATCCCGCGACCTTCCACGACCGCTATGTCGATGCGCTCAAGGGACTGATCGAACGCAAGCAGAAGCAGAAGGGCAACCGCAAGATCATCGACGACAAGGATGGCGGGGCAGACCCGCGCGGCGGCAATGTCGTCGACCTGATGGCGGCGCTCAAGAAGAGCCTCGAAAAGCCCGGTGCGGCGAAGAAGGCGCCGGCCGAAAAGGCTCCGGCAAAGAAACCCGCCGCGAAGAAAGCGCCGACGAAGACCCCGGCGAAGAAGCGCGCCTGATCCATGGCCACGCCCGATCCGCTCGAACGCTATAATGCGAAGCGCGATTTCGCCAAGACGGCGGAACCGCGCGGCGAGATCGCCAAGGGCGAGGGCCGAACCTTCATGGTGCAGAAGCACGACGCGACCCGGCTGCACTGGGATTTGCGGCTGGAAGTGGACGGCGTCCTCAAAAGCTGGGCGGTGACGCGCGGCCCCAGCCTCGACCCTGACGAGAAGCGCCTCGCGGTGCGGACCGAGGATCATCCCTTGTCCTATGCGACGTTCGAAGGGACGATTCCGGCAGCCGAATATGGCGGTGGCACGGTGATGCTGTGGGATCGCGGCAGCTGGGCGCCGATCAAGGGCAAGAGCGCGAAGGATCTGGAGAAAGGCCATCTGCACTTCACGCTCGATGGTGAGCGGATGAAGGGCGATTGGCTGCTGATCCGCCTCAAGCCGCGCGGCAAGGAAAAGCGCGAGAACTGGCTGCTGCGCAAGATCGACGACGCTTATGCCGGCGCAACCGACGCGCTGGTCGAGACGGGCCTGACCAGCGTCGCCACCGGCCGCACGATGCAGGAGATTGCAGAGGGCAAAACACCGTCGCCCCGGCGCAGGCCGGGGCCGCCATCGTCTAGCGCGATCCGACCGCGCCGGGACGACGCCAAACCCCCCGCCTTCCGCCCACCCCAACTCGCCACGCTGGTCGACACCGTCCCCGCCGGCAATGGCTGGCTGCACGAGATGAAATATGACGGCTACCGCGCGCTGATCGCGATCGGCAACGGCGGGCCGCACGTCTATACCCGCAGCGGGCTCGACTGGACCGACAAGTTCACCGGAATTGCTGAGGCCGCCGCGACGCTCTCCGCCGCATCCGCGCTGATCGATGGCGAGGTGGTCGCGTTCAAGAACGGCAAGCCCGATTTCTCGACGCTTCAGGACGCGCTCTCGAACGGCAGCGGCGACCTCGCCTTCTTCGCCTTCGACCTGCTCGAACTCGACGGCGAGGAGCTGACCGACCTGCCGCAGATCGAGCGCAAGGAGCGGCTGCGCACCCTGCTCGACGGCGCCGATCCGCGCCTGCTTTTCTCCGAACATGTCCTCGGTGCGGGCGAGAAACTGTTCGAGGCGATGTGCCGCGAGGGGCATGAGGGCGTGATCTCGAAGCGCGCCGATGCCCCCTATCGCGGCAAGCGGACCAAGAGCTGGCTCAAGATCAAATGCACGCGGCGGCAGGAATTCGTGATCATCGGCTGGCTGCCCAGCAGCGCAAGCGGACGCGGGCTGAAATCGCTGCTGCTCGGCGTGCATGAGGATGGCGCGCTGCGCTACGCTGGCAAGGTCGGCACCGGGTTCAACGCGACCAACTCCGCCGATCTGATGGACAAGCTCGCCCGGATCGAACGCAAGACGCCGCCCGCCGAGGTGCCCAAGGTTGCCGCACGCGGCGCGCAGTGGGTGACGCCCAAACTGGTCGCCGAAGTCGCCTTCGCCGAATTCACCGCCGAAAATGTCGTCCGCCACGCCAGCTTCATCGCGCTGCGCGATGACAAGCCCGCCGCCGACATCGTCCCCGAACGCGCCGCCCCGCCGCCGGCCGCGCCGCACAGCGACGTAAAGATCACCAACCCCGACCGCGTGATCTTTCCGGATTCGAAGATCACCAAGGGCGACCTCGCCGACTATTACGCCGCCGTCGCGCCGATTATGCTGCCCTGGCTCGCCCACCGCCCGATCAGCCTGGTCCGCTGTCCGCAGGGCCGCGCGAAGCAATGTTTCTTCCAGAAGCATGACGCGGGCAGCTTCGGGTCGCATGTCCATCAGGTCGATATTCGCGAGAAGGACGGATCGACCGAACCCTATCTGTGGGTCGACGATGCCGATGGCGTGCGCGCCTGCGTCCAGATGGGAACGATCGAGTTTCACGGCTGGGGCAGCCGGGTCGAGGATGTCGAAAAGCCCGACCGGCTGGTGTTCGATCTCGACCCCGACGAAGGGCTCGACTTCGCCAAGGTGAAGACCGCGGCGGCGGACCTCAAACAGCATCTCGCCGATATGGGCCTGACCAGCTTCGCGATGCTGACCGGGGGCAAGGGCGTGCATGTGGTCGTACCACTGACCCCGCAGGCAGAATGGCCCGCCGCCAAATCCTTCGCCGATCGCTTCGCCCGCGCGCTGGCACAGGCGGAGCCCGATCGCTTCACCGCCAACCTCAAAAAGGCCGATCGCAAGGGCCGGATCTTTATCGATTATCTGCGCAACCAGCGCGGCAGCACGGCGGTGATGCCCTATGTCTCCCGCGCCCGCCCCGGCGCGCCCGTATCCGCGCCGGTCAGCTGGAGCGAGCTGCGCGACGCCGACAGCGCGCAATTGTTCAGCGTGCGCGACGCCGCCCTGTTGCTCGAGCGCGCAACCGGACGCGCGCTCGCCGGTTGGGGTCAGGCGGATCAGGTGCTGCCCGATATCTGATCCTTGTTGCACCTGCGCAGTAACCCCGTCACAGAACATCAGGTCCAAGGGGGTAATGAATGGCGAGCGCTGTTGCGGACACCGGCTATGACACGGCGGCGATCGCGCGGCGCTGGCTGACGGACTATCGCGCCGCGACCCCCGCGACCGATATGCTCTACGCCGCCGGGTTGGACGACCCGGCTTGGAACGCAGCGCTTGAGGAACTGGCCGAGCGCGCGGGCGAAGATCTGACGTCGGCGCGGGAGCGGGCGCAGCGCCATGCCGAGGATATCGGCACCGGCTTTCGCATTCCCGGCGAGGGCGAGGAGCGGCCCTGGCCGCTTTCGCCGATCCCGCTGCTGATTGAAAAGGCCGAGTGGCAGGGGATTGCTGAAGGCGTCGCGCAGCGCGCCGATCTGCTTGAGGCGATCCTTGCCGACAGTTACGGCCCGCAAAATCTGGTGCGCGGCGGCAGCCTGCCCGCGACCCTGCTGACCGGCAGCCCCTATTTCCTGCGCCCGATGATGGGGCTGGAGCCGCCCGGCGGCTGCCATCTTCACTTCGTCGCATTCGACCTGTGCCGCGGACCGTCGGGCGAATGGCGCGTGCTCGCCGATCATCTGCGTGCGCCCGCCGGGGCGGGCTATGCGCTGGAGAATCGGCTGGCGATCGCGCGGATGCTGGGCGGACTTCAGGGGCGGCTCAATATCGAGCGGCATGCACCCTTCTTTGCCGCGTTCCGCGAAGGCATCGCCGCGCGCTGCCGCCGCAGCGATCCGCGTATCGGCCTGCTCACCCCGGGCCGCCTTACCCCCAGCTATGCCGAACAGGCGCATCTCGCGCGCTATCTCGGATTCCTGCTGGTCGAGGGTGGCGACCTCGCGGTTCTCGACGACCGCGTCTATCTGCGCACCATCGCGGGATTGAAGCGCGTCGATGCGCTGTGGCGGCGCGTCGATCCGCGCATGATCGACCCGCTCGCGTTCGACTCGCACTCGGCGATCGGCGTGCCCGGCCTGATCGACGCGATGGCGCAGGGGGAAGTGGTGATCGCCAATTCGCCCGGCGCCGGGATGCTGGAGGCACCCGCCTTTGCCGCGTTCCTGCCGCGTGTCTGCGCCCGGCTGACCGGCGAGAGCCTGAAGCTCGCCAATATCGCGACCTGGTGGTGCGGCCAGCCGCGCGAATGCGCTGAAGTGGCCGCTGACCTCGACAATATGGTCATCGCCCCGGCGTTCGGCGTGGCGACCAATGTGCTGCCCGGAGGCGGGGCGATGCTGGGATCGGCGATGTCGCCCGAGACGCGCGCCGCGCTGCGCGCCGATTTCGAACGCCGGCCGCAGGATTATGTCGGGCAGGAAGTCGTGCGCCTGTCGACCATGCCGGTGGTCAGCGACGGTCGGCTGGAGGCACGCCCCTTCACCCTGCGCGTATTCGCGGCGCGCGGTGCGGACGGCAGCTGGCACGTGATGCCCGGCGGCTTCGCGCAAATCGGAGAAAAGCCCGATGCGCGCGCGGCGGTGATGGGGGAGGGCAACTGGTCCGCCGATGTCGTCATCCATGGCGGCGAACCGGTCGCGCCCGTCACCCTGCTCCAGCGCAGCGACACCACCCAGCTGCGCCGCAACCCCGGCACGCTTCCCAGCCGCGTCGCCGATAACCTGTTCTGGCTCGGCCGCTATCTCGAGCGCGGCGAGGCCCGGCTCGGCGTGATCCGCGCGCTGCTCGGTCATTCGATCAGCGCCGACAGCGGCGCCGCGCTCGCCGCCGACACTGTCGGGCGGCTGGTGGGCCTGGTGGTCGAGGCGGGTGCGGGGCCACAGCCGGACAGCCTTGGCCGCGCGCACCTCACCCGCTTTGCCGAAGCGGCGATGGACGCCACCGATGGCTGGTACAGCGTGCGCGCGATCAACCGTCAGGCGCGCGCGATCGGCGCGGTCAGCCGCGACCGGCTGTCCGCCGATATGATCCGCCTGCTCGACGCGCCCTATCCCACGCGCGGGAGCGCGCTTGACCGCGCCGGGTCGCTGCAACGACGCTATTCCGCGCTCGCGGGCCTGTCGTCCGAACATATGGGCCGCACCGACGCCTGGCGCTTCCACGACCTGGGTCGCCGCGTCGAGCGCGCCGTCGCAACCGTCGCGGCACTGCGCGTCCTCGGCCATGTCGAGGCCACCAGTGACGACCTGTCCGCGCTGCTCGACCTTGCCGACAGCCAGATCAGCTATCGCCAGCGTTACCTGACCGGCATCGCCCGCGTGCCGGTGCTCGACCTGATCGCACTCGACCCCGGCAATCCGCGCGGCATCGCGTTTCAGGTCGCGGCGATCTCGGCCCATCTCGAAGCATTGCCGCGCCTGTCCGACGATGGCCTGGCCGAGCCGCAACAGGCAATCGCCCGCGAACTCGCCGCGCTGGTCGCGACGGCGCACGCCGCCAGCTTCGACCTCGATCAGCTCTACGCCATCGGCAACAAGCTCGCCGCGCTGTCCGAAGCGGTCGCCCGCCGCTATTTCCTCCACGGATCGGAACCGCTGCGCGCCGCCGGGCTTGTTGTCGGCTGATGCGCTACGCCATTCGCCACGTCACAAGGTTCGACTATGCCGAGCCGGTCGGGTTCGCCCGCTGCAATCTGCGCCTTAAGCCGATCCACTGGTCGGGGCAGGAACTGCATGACTATAGCCTGACGATCCTGCCCGGCGGCGACACTGCGCCCGCGCGTGCGGAAGCTGGCCTCGCCAATGTCGTGCGGCTGGTGGTGACTCAGGCGGTGCAGAGCCTGACGATCGAGAGCCGCTGCACGATCACCGTCGATCGCCCCGTGCCGATGCCCGCGCCCGACGATCCCACGCTGGCGCAGGTCGCAGCTGAAGCGCGTGCCAGCCGCGATGCCGGTCCCGCCAGCCCCGCATCCTACCTGTTCCCCTCGCCGCTGATTCCGCTCGACCGCGACATTGCGGAGTGGTGCGCGCAGGAACTCGATCCGGGCCGCGGCGCGCTCGAAGCCGCCATCGCGCTCGCCTGTCGCATCCAGGATGAATTCGCGTTCGATCCCACCGCAACTCTGGTCGACACGCCCCCGCGTGAGGCGTTCCTCAAGCGCGGCGGCGTATGTCAGGATTTCGCGCAGATCATGATTTCCGGCCTGCGCGCCGCCGGCCTGCCCGCCGCCTATGCCTCGGGCTATCTGCGCACGCTCCCCCCGCCCGGCCAACCGCGCCTCGTCGGAGCCGATGCGACCCATGCCTGGGTGCTGTTGTGGTGCGGGCATGCGCGCGGCTGGGTCGGGGTCGATCCCACCAACGGCATCTGGATGGCGAGCGACCATGTCATCATCGCGATCGGCCGCGATTACACCGACATCGCCCCGATCGACGGCATCGTGCTCGGCTCGGGGGCGCAGGACATGCACGTATCGGTGGACGTCGAGCCGCTGGATTAGAGTCGTTTTCAGCTTCGCTGAATCGGCACCGGCCCGCTCCCCCACCCGGCCACCCATAGAATACACTGTCGTTGGGTGGCCGGGTGGGGGA